>CBHWDO010000003.1:0-359002 GCA_966112615.1 uncultured bacterium | reverse complement strand
TTACCGAGGCTGACGGAACATGGAATGCCGGTACATCGGCAAGCGCTAATCCGTTGTAGACAATTATATGAGAAAGGTTTTATTCATAGTGAGTATAGTGACAGGGCTGACTAGTTGCAAATCTTCTGTTGCCACTTTTAAGACCAGTGATTTACAAAAAATTGGTGTCAAGACAGGGAAGTTCAGAGGGACAGCTTTTGATAGTACATACGATGACGAAAAGCTTTTTATACACAATCATATAGCCGTACGCAAGTTTACACCGACAAAACAAGATATTGATGCTGCGGAGCGCATCTTAAAGAACCAGATAAAGAAGGCAAATGAACGAAAGCCCAATCAGTTTAGCCAAAAAGAGTACATTGATCGAAACTTAAATAAGTACTTCAGGCAATACGTAGGTTTTTTAAATAAAGAGGGGCATAAGGTAATCCGTATCAACATGCACTGGGACAAGTACACTGCTTTAGACCGACTTAAAGGATATCGGGATAGTCGATTGGATTTTACTTCTGACTACTCAATTGTTATGGATGGAGGTTACCGGTACTGGAGTGTCAATGTTGACCTGACAACTGGTAGCCTTTACAACTTCTCAGTAAATGGTGTAGCATAACTATTCTATAACTGCCTACAACAAGAGCTTTGGTAAAGTTGGGTTTGAGAATATGCCTTCGTCTTTTGTAATTCTGTTGAGCTTTTGTACTTTGGCCGTATAAATACAAAAGATACGGCCAAGCCAAGCAGTAGGAATTCTATTTCCCAACCTTCCCAAAGCTCCGGACGTTAGCGGCAATGCTACCTTTCTCCTAAACCCGACAATAGATGAGTGACTTGAATTTTCCTTCTGTTTTGGATCCCGATAAAGTCGGAGATTATCCAGGCTACGTATTTTCCGGAGGTGGGTACGTCTGGGATGCTGTACTTGAGTACCGGGTTTGGTGCCATCCACACGACGGGGCGCCGGCTGAAGATGAGGAGGGGAGCGACTACTTCTACGCCTTTGACAATTACGAAGACGCGCTTGCATATTCACAGGAAAATGCTGGCTGCGAAGAGCCGCTTGCCCTTGTCCTGCAGAAAGAGTATATCGACGAGCCGGAGGCTGGCACTTTTGTACATATTAAGGAGGAGCGTATCACAGAATGGCCCGTAGAGTTTCTGCGTAGGCCTAGGCGCACAGCCAGTACGATTCCGAACTTCATGGCGCAGGATGCACCGGCGAACCGGCTGGACATCCTACGCGGGCTTGCCTGAGCCAGCATTAAAGGATCGGCCAGTCCTAAACTAACCGCACTGCCGCTAACATGGGTGGCCGTTGCACAACCTTCTTTAAAAAATCGCGCAGAAGCCCTTTTAAAGCTTTAGAAAGGAAACTCTATTTAAATGCTGCATTTAAAAATTACTAATCCAATTTAGCTTATATAGGTCCATAATAAGGGCCAATCTTCCCTTTAGCGCCATATCCAGAAGAATTCCACGTTTTTCATTGTAATTGAGCCATTTCTTCAGATTGTAAGCTATTGCAGCACCAATCATGAACTTGTTAGCCTGCTTTATTCCACGAGTCCAGATTCTTCTCAAACCCATGAAGTTGATCAATGTACCAAGCACTGGCTCAACAGTTGACTGCCTGAGTTTCTTCATCTTTCGGGCATAAGAGGATTTTAGTTTCTCGTGCATTTTATCATAAAGATGTTTTTCCAATGTATCTTCTATCTTTTTATAATCAACCCGACCACCAATGCAAAGAGATCTTAATGGGCAACTTTTGCAGTCCTTTGAACTGCTTCGGTATTGCTTTTTAAAGTAACCCTTCTTGTCTTCATATGTTTTCTTGTATGGAAGCTCAACACCTCTCTCACATCGATAACAATCTTTTTCTTTGTCGTAGGTAAATCCTTCCCTAACCGGTTTGTACTGACCAAAATTCGGAATGTATGCATCTATATTTTTAGATTCACAAGCCTTCAATGCATTAGTACTGCTATATCCTGTATCTGCAGCAATTTGTTCAACATGCAATCCTTCTATTGAAAGATTTTCAATAGTATGTTCTAATACTTTTTCAAGGCACTCACTATCTCTGCGATCTGCAAAATGCGCTTCCACATTGGTTATGACATGACTATCCATATCAACGGAAGTTTGCATGCTATAATTCAATTGCCGTGGCTTCCCTGGCTTAACACTTACCCGTGCATCTTTATCTGTTGTGCTGAAATGGGTATGATTACTAACGAACTTGGGTCTAAGATGATCATCATGATCATGCTCCGGATCTCTATTTGTTCTGCCTCCAGGCATGTGTTTATATTCTTTCGCTTTCCATTTGTGATGATTATCAGTACTTTTCTTTCTAGATCGAGATGAGGTTGTGTTATCGCGATCATCTTTCATTACAGAATCATGTCGAATGATATCTTTTGGTACATCCTCATGTTCAAGTTCATTTAAATATTCAGCACCATCTTCCAGGATCTCCTTTTCCACAAGGCTATCCATACTTGCATTGGCTTTGACATAAGCACTGTCAATAGCTTGCCGTTTCCCTCCAACCATTCCTTTCTGAACACACAGTGAAAGTACCTTTTGAAACACTGATTGAAAAACTTCTTCACCATACAAAGCCCTTGTTCTGCTAATAGTGGAATGCCAGGGGAGTTCTTCATCTATATCATAACCCAGGAAAAACAGTATATCTAATCTTAACCGGGAATGTGAAATGATCTTGCGGTCGCTGTTTAGATTTTCAAGGTATCCGATCAGTATCAGTTTAAAGAACACAACCGGATCAATGCTTTGCTGCCCTTCTTTCCCATAATACTTTTCAGTTAATGCATAAACAAAACGCGGATCCAGCACATTTGATAACCTTCTGTAAAAACAATCTTCAGGAACCCGATCACTTAACTGGAAAGAAGTGAATAGTTTTTCGGAATAAAGTTTCTTGCCTTGCATACACTTTGATCACAAACATTGTACTGGGATTTGGATATTCACAGGGTGTTTATATCTTAGTTGTGCAACAAGCACATTAGGTTTGCTAAACCAGGGCTTGGGAATATAGGTTGGGCGATATATCTTTAGTCATCAACAGAAAAAATTTGAAGCTTTTAAAATATTTGGCCCTGGCTTCGAAAACCCCTTTCCGTTGTAGTTAACCTTAGAACACAGCCTTACATTATGACCATTTCGGGAGACATTTCCTTTTTTCAAAATGACAACTACTTTGACACAAATAGCATTTTCGCGAAAGTTCAACCATATACTTCTTTTTCTATTGGTGACATTCCTTCTGTTTAGTTGCTCAAGTAGCAAAAAGTTAATTGGAAAAACTCAAACTGAATATGGAAGAATAAAGTTTTATTCAGTTTCTGCTAAAGATGACAATTCTTCCATTAAAAAGGTGTATGCTGACGTTGATAGTAACGGCACACGAATATTCTACAGTTTTTATCCTGACATAATTCTAAAGACTGAAGAATTGGCTAAACAAGTTGGTTATAGGCTTTTGTTTGACAAACTGCCTGAGAACTATAATAAGACTCACTTTCGACTGCCTTCATCATTGGACACTCTTGTTTTTTCTCAAGCTGAAGCATTATTTAGAAAATTAGGTTTCTCACACCTGAAGAAGTTGAAAGGTGCAGAAGGGTTTAGTATAGAAGTATTTTACATGCATGGCTTTCCTAAAAACAAAAAATTTCAGCCTCTTTAAGTGACGATAAAAACAAGATAGACACGAAAGGCTACACACAACATCGGTTTGCAATATGGTGACTGACTAACAAGTGCTGAACAAAAGAACATTATTCAACTTATGTACTAAATTTAAACTGACGGAACACGGAATGCCACCACATCGCAAAGCCGTATTCTGTTATACTGATTTTTTTATGACACGCATTATCATCGAGTCTGATTTTAAAACACTAAGGGAAGCCTACCTTAATATAAAAGCATTTGTAGCGAAGGAGGTAGGTGAAGACGAAATATTGATCAAATCAAAAATTGTAGATGATCTTGGCTGTGCCGGGGATGATAACTGGGAATTAATTCAAAAGTTCATTGCAAAATATAATCTGGACAATACTGGATTCGAATACTCAAAACATTTTCTATCAGAGGGCGAACTTTTTGATTCCTTTGCCGCTCTACTGCGAATAATCAGTTTGCCATTTGCCATTTTATTTTGGCTGCTTAAGACAATTACATTCGGTAAATTAGATTTGAATAAGGTAAAGATTTTTCCCGATTGGCAAAGAGAGGTTGTTGACATGACTTTTGGAGACCTCTTAAGTTGGTACTTAGCTGGCAGATATTGCTTACGCGATCAAATATCAATTAGAATAAAAAAAGCTGTATAAAACCGGATGCCTAAAAATGGTGCCATTAAACTAAAGTCATATATATTTAACGGGCTTCGCACAGCCCTGTCCGCTGTGTGGTAATTTATCTCACCCAAATCCACTTGCTTAACTTGATCCAAAGCGAAAAACAAGATCCTTTGCATTTCCTTGCGGAAACAATCTAATTGGAAATTTCAATTACCCTTCAATCTTAAAACAGAAAAACTTAATTTCTTATGCAAGAGCCGGAGGAGACAGTTCCAGCATTATCACCAATTATAAAACTGTTGATCTTATTAATGTTCCTTCATGGCATGTGTGGACTGGAACAACACTTGAGCAAATGATCAATTTTGCCGAAAGGGTAAAAAAATCAGGAGGAATGGGAATTTACCAGATCCATGGTGTGGGAGGCCAGATTTTCCAGATATCAAGCACCACTCACTTTGAGTTTCTTCAATATCTAAAAAAGAATGAAAATGATTTTTGGATAACCACTTTTTCTGAGGCTATGGAATTCATTGAGAAAGTACAAAGAAAAAAATAAGGTAACTATACCCTCACTCCACCTCCTTCAAAAACTTTCTCCCCTCCTCTTTGATCCTGTTATCATCCGTATTCACAACCGGCATGGGTAACATACGCCTGATATAAGCCACAGACTTATCATTCTCGTCCTTCTTATGATGAGCTTTAGCGAGTTCGAGGTAGTTCAATAAGAAACCGGGATTGAGCTTCATGCTCTTTTCATATAACCTGATCGCATCATCAACGGATGCTTTCGGAAGACCTCCATAAGTTACTTTCACCAGCCAGCGCTCTACCGCATTCAGGTTACTTACTTCCAAATGCCATTTTCCTAAAACATGATATCCTTTGTAATTATTGGGATCGTATTGAATACACTTCTCTGCATAACTCTTGATCTCTCTTACGGCATTGATGCGCTGCTCTCCTCCTCCACTCTGCGCGAGTCGACCCATGGCTAAAGACATCACGAAATTTGCTTCTGAATTGGTGGGAGCTACTTTGATTGCCCGCTGCGCAAGCTGCAAAGCCTGGTTATAATATTCGCGCTGCTTTTCTTTGGTAGCTTGCCTGCGGCCAAGCACATTGAGCAGTTCACTGGTTCTGCAAAGTGCAGTAATATGATTGGGCTGAACTGATAAGATCTGTTGATACTTTGATAAGGCATCGGCATCCTTCATCTGCGATTCGGATTGCTGAGCTTCCTTCAACAATACAGCAATATCCTGCGCCATTCCCTGGCTGCCGATCAACAAAACTATAATTAGGCTAAAGAGTATTCTGATCATCGAACTTCTTGTATAAGGTAACGCCTACCTTCCCTTCTAAATTATGGATTGCAGCCTGTAATTTGTATATCGTGATCTCAGCATCAATAATTTGGGGATACTTTAACCTGAAATCATTCAATACATCACTACATAACTTTTCCAGAAGAGCAGTATCCACAGACATTCGTTGCTTGAGGATACCAAAAAGTTCTTCGTAATTAACTGTCTCGTGGAGAGATTCAAAGCCGGCACCCTGGTCGGGATACCTTACCCAAAGATCGACCTGGTAGGAATTTCCTACCAGTGCCTCTCCCTGGTATACTCCATGCCCTGCATGGATCTTAAGATCCTTTAACCGGATCGTGAACATTATATTCCTAATTCTTTTGCTGCAAGATATCTTTCCGCATCCAGCGCAGCCATACAACCGCTTCCGGCTGCTGTTACCGCCTGGCGATAGATCTTGTCCTGAACATCACCGCAGGCAAAAACTCCTTCAATATTTGTCTTTGCAGTTCCTGGCTGGGTAATTAAGTAACCTGCATCATCCATATCGAGCCAACCCTGGAAGATATCAGAATTTGGTTTGTGCCCGATCGCTACAAAGAAACCGCTGACAGGAACTTCGGTGATCTCGTTGGTCTTGTTATTCCTCAACCTCACCCCTTCTGTTTTCTTTTCACCCAGGATCTCCTCAGTCTCGGTATTCCAGTAGATCTTGATATTCTGTGTCCTCTGCACCCTTTCCTGCATGATCTTCGAAGCCCTCATCTGGTCTTTACGCACGATCATATGCACTGTGGTACAAAGCTTTGAAAGGTACAATGCTTCTTCTGCTGCAGTATCTCCAGCTCCCACGATTGCCACTTCTTTTCCTCTGAAGAAGAATCCATCACAAACAGCGCAGGCACTCACACCAAAGCCATTCAGACGCTGCTCACTTTCCAGTCCCAGCCATTTAGCTGAAGCCCCGGTTGCAATGATCACCGCATCTGCTTCGATCAGTTTCTCTTCGTCGATCCAAACTTTATAAGGACTAGCTGAAAAATCAACCTTGGTAGCAAGGCCATAGCGGATATCCGCACCCATACGGGTAGCCTGCTTTTCAAAATTTACCATCATTTCAGGACCCTGGATCCCATCCGGGTAACCAGGATAGTTCTCCACTTCAGTGGTGATGGTCAACTGACCACCCGGCTGAATACCCTGGTACAGTACTGGTTTGAGGTTTGCTCTTGCTGCATAAATAGCAGCGGTATATCCTGCAGGTCCCGACCCAATGATCAAACAATGTATTCTTTCTGATGCACTTGATTCCATACTGTAAACTAAAATTTGTCAAAATTACCTGATAAACTGTTACTATCCGCGACTTATATCACATGTGGATTAATTAGGAATATCAACGGTGCGGTATTGAACGGCATATCCGCCAAAATAACCCAGAGCGCCACCACTGATATTACCCAAAACCTTTGTTGGAGAAGAGAATGGATTACCGATACTTTGATAGCTATATTCCAGCGTACGCCAGAAATCGAAGGTAGCTTTATCAATATTGGTAAATTTCACGGTCACCGTATCACCCCTGTTGAAAAATGCATATTCATCAATATCCAGTTCCTCATTGCGGTTCACGCCCCTGTCGACCTGGAATTCATATACTTTCCCATCCACGATCTGGTCATCGAACACAGAAGTCAGACCCGGATAGAAAGGCTCCTCGTTCGTCCGTGTGAAATACCTGATATAATTTCCAAAGCCTTTTGGGTCTGTGAATTTTCCCATAACCAAGACTTTATTGGTATCAGGGTTATTGGGAGAAGGTCTCCACCAGATAGAGTCCATGGTTTTTGTCAGCCGCGGAATAGTGGTTATTGCTCCATACTCTTTTCCATCTGACAGGATCTTGAGGCTGTACTGCTTCCCTTCCTCCCCATAAAATGGTGCTTCGTTGACCGTATCAATGGTATATCGATAGAAAACAACATCGAGACCAATCGTATCAGCAAATTCTTTCAGGATGCGGGTTTCCGTTCCGTTTGAGATCTCAATAGTAGCATTTCTAACAAAGGAACCGATCAATAAAGAAGGATCAATAGCGCTAAAATAATTTAGAGACTTTGAGATAGTCACCACCGGGTTTGCTCCCGATTCGATCACGCCTTCCACTACTATTTTATCGGTTGATTGTTCCAGGTCGAAGTCCACCGCTTTTTCGCAGGAGGCGAAAAAAGCAAGTGAGAGTAATATGAAAAAGGTTCGCATGGTTGATAGCATAAAAAAATCCCTTTCTTCATACAAAGAAAGGGATTTAAAAGTTGAACTTTCAGCAATTAACCCAGGTAAGCCTTGAGTGCATTGCTGTAACGTGCTTTTTGCAGGCGCTTGATCGCTCTTTCCTTGATCTGGCGGATACGCTCTTTGGTAAGGTCGTATTTCTGACCGATCTGTTCGATGGTCACACCATTTTCGCCGTCCAGTCCGAAATAAGCATTAACGATCTCAGCTTCACGCGGAGACAGGGACTTCAGTACACGACGGATCTCATTTCTGAGGGAATCCTTCATTACATCATCATCTGTATCATCGCTACCTTCCAGCAAGTCGCCCATGGCTACATCCTCAGCTTCGTGTACCGGAGCGTCGAGGGAAGTGTGACGGGTGTTTGACTGGAAAATGTTGTTGATCTCAGTTTCGCTCATTTCGAGGAGTTCAGCGAGTTCTTCGGTAGAAGGCTCTCTTTCGTGCTCCTGTTCAAAAGCCATATAGGCTTTGTTTGCTTTGTTATAGGTGCCAATTTTGTTTTGAGGCAGGCGGACTAATCTGCCCTGCTCTGCCAACGCTTGCAGGATGGACTGGCGAATCCACCAAACAGCGTATGAGATGAATTTAAAACCCTTGGTTTCATCGAAACGCTGGGCTGCTTTTATCAAACCGAGGTTACCCTCGTTGATCAGATCGCTAAGAGATAATCCCTGGTGCTGGTACTGCTTAGCCACAGATACCACGAAACGTAAGTTCGCCTGCACCAATTTGTCTAACGCCCGTTGGTCACCCATTTTGATTCGCTGCGCCAGTACGGTTTCTTCTTCAGGAGTGATCATCGAAATCTTCGAGATCTCCTGGAGATACTTTTCTACCGCCTGGGAGTCACGATTCGTAATCTGGGTTGCAATTTTGAGCTGTCTCATATTGAATAATAAAAGTTTGTGTGCCTTTGCAGGTACAGATCAACGTAATAGACAATTATAGTTCAGGAGAAGTTGCAATGAGGCGAATGCTACAAACCACCTACAGAGCCCGGAACCGTCTGCAAAAGTAATCTTCAGCGTCCTAAATTCATAGACTTTGTGGATAAAACTATCTTTTAGTGGATAAAGCATCTTATTATTAAGTACGTAAACGCACTTATAATGAGGTCTCTACAAAATAAACATACCTTAAAACAACAGATTAAAATTCAGTTAACCTCCTAAAAAATGATGCTTTCACCCCCCAATTGGAGGTCGAGTTGTTTTTTTTCTGCAGCATCCACATAACCAACGATTTGCGCATCGATATTCAATGACCTTGAAATTTCGATCATTTTTGCTGCTGTTTTTTCATTGGTAAAGATCTCCAGTCGGTGGCCCATATTGAATACCTGGTACATTTCTCTCCAGTCGGCTCCTGATGCTTCTTTGATCAGTTTAAAAATTTCAGGCGATTCAAAAAGGTTGTTTTTTACCACCTTCATATTGCCCGGCAGATATTTCATGCACTTGGTTTGTCCTCCCCCACTGCAATGGATCACACCATAGATATCATCAAAGAACTCGGTGAACAGTTGTTTCACCAGTGGTGCATATGTGCGTGTTGGAGATAACAGTAGCTGACCGATATTCAATCCTTCTATTGAAGGGTCTGTCATGCGATACTTCCCGATATATACTACATCCTGTTCCAGTGAAGGTTCAAATGTTTCAGGGAAATTTTCAGCATAGAATTTATTTAACACATCATGCCTTGCACTGGTCAGTCCATTACTGCCGATTCCACTATTGTAAGCATGTTCATAAACAGCTTTACCGGAGCTTGCAAATCCAACAATTACATTACCTGGTGCAATCTTATCATTGGTGATCAGCTGATCCTTTGGCCAGCGGGCTGTCATGGTACCATTCACCGCAATTGTTCTCACCACATCTCCCACATCAGCAGTTTCTCCACCAAGGAAATAGGTATTTACGCCGTATTTGCGCAATTCATCAAAGATCTCCTGGGTGCCATTGATCACCACTTCCAGTACTTCACCAGGGATAAGTTTTTTATTTCGATCGATTGTTGATGAAAACAGGAAATTATCATGGATGCCCACGCAAAGCAGGTCGTCAAGGTTCATTACCACTGCATCCTGCGCGATTCCTTTCCAAACTGAAATATCTCCGGTTTCCTTCCAGTACAGATAGGCCAGGATACTTTTTGTGCCTGCACCATCAGCGTGCATGAGGTTCACCCATTTGTCGTCGCCCAGCAGGTAATCAGGATAGATCTTGCAAAAAGCATTCGGGAAAAGTCCTTTATCGAGCTTTTCTGTAGCCTTATGAACTTCTTCTTTCTGGGCGGAGACACCTCTCTTATTGTATAGACTCATGGATGAATTTTGGAAGTGCGAAGGTATTAAACAACGGCATATCTTTGGCAGCCTAATTATGAAGGTCCATCATTACAGTGCATCGCTGCAGCCATTCAGGAAAACGGTACTCACCATCGGAACATTTGATGGCGTGCATCTTGGTCACCAGAAGATCCTTGCCCAACTGGTAGAGGAAGCTGCGCGGATCCATGGAGAATCTGTGATCATCACATTTCATCCGCATCCTCGAAAAGTTATCAATACTGAATCATCGATACAGCTAATCAACACTATAGAAGAAAGAATTGAGCTAATGGCGAAAGCCGGTATTGATCATGTAGTGATCGTTCCTTTCACAGAATCATTTTCGAGGTTATCAGCAAATCAATATGTAGAAGAATTCCTGGTCAAGAATTTCAACCCGCATACTATCATCATCGGGTATGATCACAGGTTTGGACATGGCCGATCCGGTGATTATCATTTATTGGAAGATTACCAGGCAAAGGGTGCATTTCATTTAAAAGAGATCCCTGAACACCTGATCAATAACAATACGGTTTCTGCCACTGCGATTCGCAATGCATTGCTGGCAGGAAAAATTGAAGAAGCGAATGATCTGCTGGGATATGATTTCTTTTTTTCAGGCATCGTGGTGCAGGGAGATAAATTAGGCAGAACAATAGGTTTTCCTACGGCAAATCTGGAATTGAGTGAGGCAGGCAAGATCATTCCTGCCAATGGAGTGTATGGAGTGACGGTCAATTACCAGGGAAGGATTTTGAAGGGCATGATGAATATCGGGATGCGACCAACTGTACAGGGAACATCTCGCCGCATTGAAGTGAATATTTTAGATTTTGATGAAGATATCTATGATGCGGTGTTGAGGGTGAATATTCATTTTTTTATAAGAGAAGAGAAAAAGTTTAAGGGGTTGGAGGAGTTGAAGGAACAACTGGATAAAGACAGAGGAGTTGTGAAGATGAGGAGTTGAGGAGTTGAGTGTCGGGCTGAACGATGAATGTAATACCCGGCGTTCTGCCCGACCCTTCGGGTCGTTCAGCCCGTTATCCCATCATCTTCCCGATCATTTCTTTCAGCAAACTCGCATGACTTGCACCGGCTTCATGAATCCCGATCGCTCTTAAATTATAATGATGCAGTAACATCAGGGCGCGCTCGGTTCCTTCATATCCATAACCCCTGGCAGCCGTGATATAATCTTTCACAAAAAATGGTTGTACTCCAATTGCTGCTGCAATTGATTTTTCATCCGGAGAATTTTGCCCGAAGATCATGTACACTTTACTGAACAATCCATAGATCGTTGGAAGTATTAATTGAATGGGTCCTGCTTTTGGATTGTGTTCGAAATATTGAATGATGCGCATTGCTTTTGATAGATCCTTTCTTGCAATGGCATTATTCAATTCAAAAGCATTGTATTCTTTACTGATGCCTACGAATTTTTCAATATCATCTTCAGTAATGGTTTTCTTACTACCGAGATTGATGGTCATTTTTTCAATCTCATTTTCTAACCGACTCAGATCATTACCAATATGATCTATCAAAAGCAGTGCAGCTTTTGGTTGAATTGTGTATCCCTTTCCCCTAACCATTTCGGTGGTCCAGTCGGGAAGTTGATTATCGTATAATTTTTTGGTCGTAAATAGTTCATGCTTTTCCTTCAGCAACTTCGCCAGTTTGCTTCGACCATCGATCTTTTTTTCCTTATGTGCTACCACGAAAACAGTAGAAGGAAGTGGTTTGCTGATATAGGGTTCGAGCTTGTCGATGTCTTTCATCTGCTGAGCTTCTTTCAGAATCACCACTTGCCTGTCAGCAAACATGGGATAACGCATACAGGCATTCACTATATCAGACCAGGCAGCATCTTTTCCGTAAAATATCGTGAGATTAAAGGAAGCTTCAGCTTCAGGAAGTATGCTGGTTTCGGCATAATTTACCAGCTTATCAATAAAATATTCTTCTTCTCCTTCCAACCAGTAAATGGGTTTAAACAGGCCTTTTTTCAAGTCCCCAAGTATTTTTTCCAGCGACATGGTGCAATGATACGGAATTCTTAAATTCGTTTTGGCACGGTTTTAGAGCGTGCCCATTTCAGCCAGTAAACAACTGGAGTGAGATATACAACTAAACGAAAACAAAACAGTATGAGTACTAGTAACTATCCATCGGCAAACCCTCAAAACCAGCCTGAAAAAAGAGATTCAAAAAACCTTATCATCGGAATTCTTGCCGTGGCAATTCTTGCTACCTGGGGATATTTCCTTTGGGATAAAAACAAGAATGAGCAGAGCATGGAAAAACTGCAAAGTCAGTATGTTGCTGTGGACTCCAGCAAAAATGAATTGCAGAAGAGCTTCGATGCAGCACTTACAAGACTTGATTCATTAACGGGATATAATAACGAACTGGAAGGAAAGATCTCTGACCGTAACAGTGAAGTTTCAAAACTCAAAAGCCAGATCAAAGGGATCCTCAGCAAGCAAAAGCTTACTGATGCTGAAAAGAGAAAGGCTCAGTCACTGATCGCTGAATTAAATGATAAGATCGCTAACCTTGAGCAGGAAGTAGCAAGACTCACCCAGGAAAACCAGACATTGACCACTGAAAAAGCTGCAGTGATCACTGAAAGAGATTATATCAAATCACAGAAGGATACCCTGGAAACAGTAAAGAAAGGATTGGAAGAAACTGTTGATGTAGCATCTACTTTGAATGCTTATTCAATTTCTATCACTCCAATCAATGAAAAGAGCAGCGGCAAAGAAAAAGTTACCACCACTGCAAAGCGTGTTGACAAACTCGTGATTGCATTTGATGTTGACAACCGTATCGCTAAAGCTGGTCCTACTGATGTTTACGTTGCAATCACTGATCCTGATGGTAAGCCTGTAACTGTTGAAGCACTTGGTTCAGGTACATTTACTTCAAGAGAAGAAGGTGATCGTTTCTACACTGCTAAAGTTCCTGTAGAAATTGAAACCGGCAAAAAGAAGCATGTTGAATTTGCATGGAGACAAAACAGTGATTTCAAAAGAGGAAACTATAAGATCGAGATTTACCACAATGGATACAAGATCGGAGAAGGTGTAAGAACTTTGAAGAAAGGTGGATTGTTCTCTTAATCAAGATTATATATAAAAGTAAAGACCGGGTCATTTGATCCGGTCTTATTTTTTTAAAGAAAGCCCAGCCTCGGTCAGTGCTTCTTTAATTACTGGTAAAGATGATTTACCAAACCCATGCAGAGCTAACAGGTCTTCTTCAGAATATTTTGAAAGTTTCTTAAGGTTGTCGATACCCGCGGTTTGAAGAGCCCTTTTTGCAGGAGCAGGTAATGACGAAAGAAATCCTACGCCTGCTTTCTTTTCGTTTTCCATTAATCGGTAAGAAACAATTTTCTTTACCAGGTCTAAAGGAAATGGCTGATCGTGTGGAAACTGAATAGAACCCTTGGCAAACTTGTAATCTTTTAATTCTTTAGCAAATGGCTCTACCCTGCCTGCCGGATAAAATCCAATATGATTTTTCCACGCAGCAAAATACACTAATGCGCCATGCCATTTGTATGCAGGCATCTGGTAACCGATATACTCCTGGGCATGTGGAGCGATCTTCAATATAGCTTTCCTGACCTGCTGCAATCTTTTCTGGATATCAGTAGAAAATTGCGCGATGTATTCATCAACATTTTCCATGTTGATAAAGTACAAAATTTCTTAATCCCAGAAAATGGTTCCGGTAATATAAGCGATCATCAGCAGTATAATGTATATGAGTACGCTGAGAATAAATGCCAGTGTTTCACTGATCCTTTGGCGTTGTTGCATTTCATCAAAGTGATGGAATGCATAACCGCCAATTCCTCCGGCAAGAGTAACCAGCACAAGGGGTACGATCATCCAGAACTTCGAACTCCTGGTATCCCAGCTGGTAGCGATCAAAATAATTATTATTAAAATAAGGGCAATTGTGCCGCCGCGGATCACTCTTTTCTTCAGGATAGGCTCCATGCTCATCAACAAAATTTTTCTTCTAAAACGAATATAATCGATTTATGAATACCCTTATAAAATTGCGCGGATTGAAGCTCTTCCAACATGCACCACTCTTGAAGTTCCGGGCTTTCGACCTTCGTATTGAATATTCATTTCAAGGCTGTTGGATAAACGCTTTGTGAGATCAAGGTTCCACAGGAAATTTTTTCCGGGAAGTAAGCCTTCCAGCAGCATGTAGGCAGTTGTACTGTTGGCATTTGCCGGGCCATTTACACCTTTGAAACTGATATTATTGAATGTGAATTTTCCAAGTATGGAAGTGCTTTGCAGGATATTGTATTTACTTTCCACATTGATGGCATGAGACAAAGCTTTCTCCATATTACCAACCTGGTTCTGCCTGTTCCCTAAACGATATCCTGTAATGAATCTGAAGTTAGAACCTTTGGTAAATGTCAATCTGGGTTCCAGTGAATATTGTTTGATATTATAATTCCTGTTATCAAATTTGATATTGGAAGTTGATAACACATTCGTTCCTCTCCTTCCTGTAAGATCGATCAAAATGGTTCTTGTAATATTGTATCGAAGCTTTGCACTCCATTCATTGATCTTCCTGGTCTCATATCCATAGGTCAATAAGGAACGACTGCCATTCCTGGTATTATTCAGATCCAATCCCCATTTCGTGCTGAAACGATTGAATGAAAAAGTATTCACCAAGGCCTGGTTCAGTGTCAGCAATGATGAATCACTGACAGGATCGGCAAATGGATTGAATGAAACCAGTCCCTTAGAAACTTCCTTTTTAGTGATCTGCATGGATGACTGCAAATTCAGTCGGGAAGCGAGTTTCCGCCATCCTTTTACATTACCCTGCGCAATGACTGCTTTTGGATTGAATGCTACACTGTAATTGAGTGTATTGTAGTTTGCTTTGATGAATTCATTGGTTGGCGTAAAGATCCTAATGTATTTTGCCTGGTCCGGAAATAATGCCACTTCAAACTCATTCAATTGCTGGATGCCATCTGTATTGTAATCATTCCAGGTGTACTCTCCCTGGCCTGCGGGAACTTCAAGGAAAGCATAATCTCTTTTCTGCTCCTGCCCTGCTCCTACTTCATACAATACTTCACCGGTTACAAAACCTTTCCATTCGTTGAACTGGTATTCTGCACGGCCCAATAAACTTTTATCTGCACGCTGATTTGAAATATTATCATTGAGTACTTTCAATGTTCTGAAAGTTGTATTCAATCTTAATTGTCGCTTATCACTCTTTCGCAATTCAACCAGGAGATTCAGGTTTTGACTTCGATCCGCACGCTGTAATTCTTTTGCAAATGGATAGGCATCCGTCCTGGTAAAGTAAGTGAGCGACCATTTGTTTGGTTTGGTATCAGGAGATTTAAATCCTGCCTGGAATATTGAGAAGGAAAAACTTTGTGCAGCAATTGAATCAGAGGATTTTCTTTTGATCTCGTTATGCTCTACACTATAATTGGAAAACAGGTTATAATTCTTCAGTTTTGGAAAGGTCTTACTAACGCTGATGGTTGGACGAAGAAAATATCCTTTCTCCAAAGTTCCGTCCATATTGGTTAGATGAATGAAGTTGTTGAATTTCCAACCCTTGATATCCTGCACATGAAAAATGCTGTTACGGATTCCTGTAAATTGATTACCCCTGGCAAATCTTGAAAACTGGTATTTCACTGAATTCAGATTGCTGTCAGCCAGCTGAAACCCGGTAATGATCAATGTTTCGGCATCCTGTGGCACCGTGAGTGGCAATCCCCAGTCGCGATAGAATTCGACAGATCGAAGTCTTTCTAATGGACGAAACCTTTCACCTGTCTGTTCAGCAAAAAGGTCTGATATCAGCGATAATCGACCAAGCTTTGATGTATTCTTTAATCCGACCTTTGCTGCATAACCTTTATTCAAATCATTATTAACTGCAGAAAATGTATTCGGATCATAATTACTCATGGCAAGCTCAGTGGTGGCCGTTGTATTTTTTGAAATTGCATAATCAGCACCCACACTGATCACCTGTGATTTTTTGGGAGCAACTAAAAAGATCGCGGGCTCATATCTTCCCTGTCGTACACCATTGATTTGTGAAACATACCTGTACACTTTTCCATTAGCGCCATTCAGTTCAGGAACGTAATTTCCATTTCCCTGTCCAACATCTATAAATGACAAACTGTATCGAGCACTATCAGGATCATTGGAGTACACAAAAATGGAATCAACCATTCCATTGATAACCGTATCAATTTTTTTATACATGATCTTTCCGGCAACATATTCTTCCTGCACGGCATTAGGATAGAAAGCCTGCGAAGTGTTGTTTCCGAGCGCTGCAAGAAATTGTTTCTGATTTGGATCCAGTGTCTGGTTGATCGATGAGTTTTTTGCATCACTGTTAGTGAATGCGCTCACTCGTAATTTCAGTTTGTCATTCAGATTCGTTTCATTTGATGCATATAGATTTGAGTTCAGGAAGTTCCTGTCAGAATATTCAAATTCAACCTGGATCCTGGAATCCTTGGTGATCATCCTTCTTGGCGTAAATGCTATTTCAGCTGTATTGTAATTGATCACATAATCCTGGTCTTCTCCGCGCTGCATCAGTTCTCCATCGATGTACACTCTTTCGGTATTGGCAAGTACCACAAAAAAGAATTCATTGTTAGCTCCAGTGAGCCGGTATGGACCCTGGTTTCCTTCCTGTCCCTGGAAGACGTTCCTTGTGAACTTTCCTTTTGCAATAGATCCGCTCAGTAATGTTTTGCTGGAAGATTTTTTTCCAAATTGGGTGGTCTGCTCAAAAGCGATTCCCTGCAATCGCTTATAGAAGTTTACGTAGGCCGATTGGTTCTGCCTGATATCGATATCTCCCAAACTCAGTGCCCATCCTTTCTTTTTGAATTGAAGAAAGATGCGGTCGAATTCATTCAATTGTTGTGTGGTTCCATCCGGTTGAATAGGAATATTATTATCCGTGATCGCTGCCAGGATCTCGATGCTATCAGCGAGGTATCCATTCAACTGGAGGTTGAGGTTGGAAGTAACTACCGCATCCTGGCTATTTCCGAATGATATACCACGGCCAAAACTACCATTGTAGGTGATGTTTCCAAAATCGAAGAAGCGGTCTTCAGAAGCCACACCAAAATCAGGGATAAAAGGTTGACCGATAAACTTATCCATGACGGTATCAAAGCTCATCCTTTGAACGGAGGCATTAAGCCTGGACGGAAAAACTCGGTACTTTACAAGAACACTATCGAAGGGTAATCCCGGGCGGAAACTTATGGTTGCCTTGATGGGATCCAGCACGAACAGGCTGTCGGCCACACCATTGATAACAACAGTATTTGGGATGATGCTCAGGGTATCGAAGGATTGCGCCGGCCCCTGGGTTCGAACCCATTTCTGGCGAAGGTTCGAGCGGTTTTTTCCGCCTACCTGTGCCTGCAAATGAGATAAGACAACAAGAAAGAGAATTATCAGGGAAACTGCGCGCAATGAAACCGGTTTGGGATGAAGTTAGGAAACGTGGGGGAGGGAAGATTATTTTGATGAATCGGGAATGAGGAATAGAGAATCGGGAATATTTAATACCCGACATAAAAAATCGGGAATCAGCCATTCCCGATTCCCGATTCTCTATTCTCCCTTCTCCTTATGCAAACGCCTTCTGCTTCATCTTATCCTCCAAATACTCATCAAAGCTCATCAGTTTATCTACTGCGCCGTTTGGCGTGAGTTCGATGACACGGTTGGCTACGGTCTGAAGGAAGGTATGGTCATGGGAACTGATCAGTACAATTCCTTTAAAGTTTTCCATGCTTTCGTTAAATGCCTGGATGGATTCCAGGTCGAGGTGGTTGGTTGGTTCGTCGAGGATCACCACATTTGGATCCTGGAGCATCATACGGCTGATCATACAGCGTACTTTTTCTCCTCCCGACAATACAGATGTTTTCTTCTGGATCTCATCGCCGCTGAACAACATCTTGCCCAAAAACCCACGCAGGAAGGGCTCATCCGCGTCGGTAACATGTGCCGGAACATACTGACGAAGCCAGTCCATCAGTGGAAGGCTTTCGGTGAAGTATTCTGAGTTATCATTCGGAAGGTAAGCCTTAGTTACCGTGCTTCCCCACTCATATTTACCTGAATCTGCCTGGAGCTTTTCATTGATGATCTCGTAGAAAGCTGTTATTGCAAGCTGATCTTCAGCCACAATAGCGATCTTATCACCCTTGTTAACGGTAAAGCTGATATTTTTGAAAAGAGTTTTTCCTTCCAAAGAATAACTAAGGTTCTCCACATTCAGGATCTGGTTACCAACTTCACGCAATTGCTTGAATACGATACCAGGGTATTTCCTGTTTGATGGAGTGATATCTTCAATAACCAGTTTTTCAAGCGCTTTTTTACGGGAAGTAGCCTGTTTGGATTTCGACGCATTCGCACTGAATCGGGCGATGAAGTCGAGGAGATCCTTACGTTTCTCTTCCATCTTCTTGTTCTTATCGGTTGCCTGGCGTGCTGCTAATTGTGAAGACTCATACCAGAAGGTATAGTTACCGGTGTAGATCCTGATCTTCTGACGGTCAACATCGGCCACATGCGTGCAGATCGCATCCAGGAAGTGACGGTCGTGCGACACCACGATCACGATATTCTGGTAATCAGCCAGGAAGTTCTCCAGCCAGGAAATGGTAGGAACGTCAAGGTTGTTGGTCGGTTCATCCAGGATCAGGATATCCGGGTTACCAAAAAGCGCCTGTGCCAGGAGCACCCTAACTTTCTGGGCACCGTTCAGGTCCTTCATCAGCATCTGGTGAAGGTTTTCGGGGATTCCGAGTTCACCAAGAAGTGTACCGGCATCACTTTCAGCTGTATATCCGCCCATTTCGCCAAACTCAGCTTCCAGGTCACCTGCACGTAAACCATCTTCCTCGGTGAAATCAGCCTTAGCATAGATAGAATCACGTTCGTGCATTACCTCCCACATTTTCTTGTGGCCCATCAGCACGGTATTGAGAACGGTTATTTCGTCGAATTCATTCTGGTTTTGCTTCAGAACAGCCATACGCTCACCGGGTGTGATCTGGATGTTTCCTTTGCTTGGTTCAATTTCACCTGCAAGGATCTTCAGGAAAGTAGATTTACCGGCACCATTGGCCCCGATCACACCGTAGCAGTTGCCCTTGTTGAAAGACAGGTTCACTTCATCAAACAACACACGTTTACCAAAGGAGAGCGTAACATTATTTACTGAGATCATTCATTCAAAATTTGAGGCGCGAAGGTAAGGATTAGTTTGCATTGAGGAATCGGGAATCGGGAATGGAGAATGGGGAAGGAATTCGGAAAGCGGTAATCGGTAATCGGAAAAAATACCTTTCATTATATAGTTTATAAAAAAAGGGCTGTAGGTACAGCCCTTTTAGTTTATCGGTGATTCCTTATTATTCGGTGATACCTTCCAGTGCAAGGAGAAAAGCCATGTTAACAGCTTCATCCTTGAGGTAATCAAATCTTCCGGAGGCGCCGCCGTGACCTGCATCCATATTGGTGCGGAACAGCAATACATTGTTATCGGTCTTGTATTCTCTCAGTTTGGCAACCCATTTGGCCGGTTCGAAATATTGAACCTGTGAATCATGCAGCCCTGTTGTTACCAGCATGTTTGGATACGCTTTCTTTTCAACGTTATCATATGGAGAATAAGACTTCATATACATATATTCTTCCTTGATATTTGGATTACCCCATTCCTTGTACTCCTGGGTGGTCAAAGGAATGGTTTCATCACTCATTGTGGTGATCACATCCACGAAAGGAACTTCGGCAATCACGCCATTGAAAAGATCAGGACGCATATTGATCACTGCACCCATTAGCAAACCACCGGCAGATCCGCCATTGGCATAGATATGGCCCTTTGATGTATAGTTTTCCTTGATCAGGAAATCTCCGCAATCAATAAAATCCGTGAAAGTATTTTTCTTCTTACCCATTTTACCATTGTCGTACCAGCTGCGCCCACCTTCCTGACCGCCACGAATATGTGCGATCGCAAAGATGAATCCTCTATCGAGTAAACTGATGTTGGTAGAACTGAATCCGGGATCAGAACTATACCCATAAGAACCATATCCATAGAGCAATAGCGGGCTTTTACCATTCTTCTCCACTCCTTTCTTGTAAACAATCGAGATAGGGATTTTTGCACCGTCACGTGCAGTTGCATATACTCTTTCAGCCTGGTATTTTGATTTATCATATCCAATAACTTCAGTTACTTTCTTCACTTCCTGGGCCTTTGTTACCATATTCACATCAATGATGGAAGCGGGAGTAGTCAGTGAAGTATAGCTGATACGAAGCAGGTTGGTATTGTATTCCGGATTGTTGTTGATGCGGGATGTGTAAACTGTTTCCTCAAAAGGAATATAGTAATCCTGTCCTCCACCCTGTTTGATCACACGAACCTGGTTCAGTGCATCTTTCATTTCCTGGATCACCAGGTAATCCTTAAATAAAGTGAAATCAGAGATCAGTACATTATCACGATGAGGAATCAGTTCTTTCCAGTTGGATGCTGCAGTATTGGTTTCATCGCAGGTCATGATCCTGAAATTCGGAGCATCTTTATCTGTCATAATATAAAAACGATCTCCGGCATGATCTACTTCATAGACCTGTCTTTCACGTGGAAGGAACACTTTGAATGCAGCGGTAGGATTTGATGCATCCAGGTATTTATATTCTGTTGAAACCTGGTTCAGTTCTGATACAATGAAAATGTATTTATCACTGCGGCTTCTTTTCACCTGCACCGAAAAAGTATTGTCTTTTTCTTCGTAAACAAGAACATCATTCTTTGGATCTGTTCCAAGTACATGGCGATATACCTGGTATCCCAGTAAAGTTTTCACATCTTTCTTTACATAGAAAAGAGTTTTATTATCTGCAGCCCAGGTGATGAAACGTCCTTCCGCATTGGCAATAGTTTCAGGATAGAAATTGCCGGTAGCAAGGTCTTTGAAGCGAACACCATACAACCTGCGGCTAACAGTATCTACGGTGAAAGCAAGGGTTTTATTATCATCAGAAACAGAGAAGTTCCCGATAGCATAATAAGGAAAGCCTTTTGCCATAACGTTTTGATCAAGGAGCACTTCATCAGGAGCAGTAAGTGATTCCTTTCTACGGATGTAAACAGGATACTGCGCGCCTTCATCAAAGCGGCTCACATACCAGTATCCATTTTTCTTATAAGGAACTGATTCATCTTTTTCTTTGATGCGTCCTTTCATTTCAGCGAAGAGTTTTTGCTGAAGATCTTTGGTTGATGCCATCATGGTATCTGCGTAGGCATTCTCCGCGCGCAGGTAGTTCAGCACTTTTTCGTTTTCACGTTCATTGAGCCAATAATAATCATCGGTCCTGGTATCGCCATGTGCGGTGAATGTTTTAGCGATCTTTTCGGCTTTAGGCGGCGTCACATTCTGCGGCCATTCTGGTGATTTAGACAAATTAGATGATTGTTGACATGAAACAAAGATGGTTACAATTGCAATGAATTTTATGGGGTTCATGGTTGGAATTGTTGAGGGGGAAAGGTAATTAAAAAATGGAGACATGGAGACGGGGAGACATGGAGACGTGAACAACTACTCACTCTGTGCCTCTGTGCCTCATATTCCTCTGTGAAATATTATTAAACCATTGAACTCGCAGGTAAAAGTTAAACTACAAGGATCCCTTAACGGTATTCACAGAGGAAAAGGAGGCACGGAGGCACAGAGAATTCCAATTGTTTTTAAGGATGCGAAGCATCCCCTTTGCGATCTTTGCTCCTCTGCGCAGCCGCCGCAGGCGGCGACTTTGCGTGAAAAAAAAGCTTTCCGTGAAAAATAGCTTTGCCTGAAATGTAAAATGCTTTTAATCGGCTATCCCGACTAAAAGCATTTTACATTATTCATTTTCCATTTTGCATTCCCTTCGGGCGTTCAACCCGGGTCTACGCTTCCACCGTTAATGCAGCACCAAGGTACTCGGCATTCAGGCGGGAAATATTGGTAATGGAGATCTCTTTCGGACAAACAGCTTCGCAGGCACCGGTGAAGGTACAGCTACCGAATCCTTCCTTATCCATTTGAGCCACCATGTTCAGTACACGATTTTTGCGCTCAGGTGATCCCTGTGGCAACAATGCCAGGTGAGATACTTTTGCTGCTGTAAACAACATTGCAGAACTGTTCTTACAGGCTGCAACGCAAGCTCCGCAACCAATACAGGCTGCCGCAGCAAATGCCGCATCTGCATTGTTCTTATCAATCGGAATTGCATTCGCATCTACCGCATTACCGGTATTCACTGAAATATATCCACCTGCAGCAATGATACGGTCGAATGAAGAACGATCTACCATCAGATCCTTGATAACAGGAAATGCATTCGCTCTCCATGGCTCAACCACTACAGTTTCACCATCCTTGAAGGCACGCATATGTAACTGGCAGGTTGTTGTTGCATGCCATGGACCATGCGGCTTTCCGTTGATATGCATTGAACATGCACCGCAAATACCTTCACGGCAATCATGATCAAAAGTGATCGGATCTTCTCCGTCACGGATCAGTTTTTCATTCAGTACATCAAACATTTCCAGGAACGACATTTCAGTTGAAATATCATCCACTTTGTAGGTTACGAATTGACCCTGATCTCCGGAACTCTTCTGTCTCCAAACTTTTAAATTGAGACTGATATTAGTATGTTCCATATTTGATATTGTGTTAATCTGTTATTGAATTATTTATAGCTACGCTGACTTGGTTTTGCGATCTCGAAATTGAGTTCTTCTTTATGAAGATTCCAATTGTGCTCACCCGCAAATTCCCATGCAGAAACATATGCGAAGTTCTGATCGTCGCGCAGCGCTTCACCTTCTTCAGTCTGCATTTCTTCACGGAAGTGACCACCGCAGCTTTCTTTCCTGTTGAGTGCATCGATACACATCAATTCACCCAGTTCAATAAAGTCAGCTACTCTTTGTGCCTTATCAAGCTCAGTATTCACTCCTTTGATATCGCCTGGAATTCTTACATCACTCCAGAATTCTTTTTTCAATGCGCGGATCTCTTCGATCGCTTCAGTCAATCCCTGCTCATTTCTTGCCATACCGCATTTATCCCACATGATCTTACCCAGTCGCTTGTGGAAACTTTCTACAGTTTGCTTACCCTTGATGCTCATCAGCCTGTTGATCCTTTCAGCCACTTCTTTCTCTGCTTCAACAAATGCAGGATGATCGGTTGGAATTGAGTTGGTCTTGATATCGTCTGCCAGGTAATTACCCAGTGTATAAGGAATTACAAAGTATCCATCGGCCAGACCCTGCATCAGCGCTGATGCTCCAAGCCTGTTCGCACCATGGTCAGAGAAGTTCGCTTCTCCCAGTGCATATAATCCTGGAACAGTGGTCTGGAGTTCATAGTCTACCCACAATCCACCCATGGTATAGTGTACTGCCGGATAGATACGCATCGGGGTTTCATATGGATCCTCACCGGTGATCTTCGCATACATATCGAAGAGGTTACCATATTTCTCTTTTACAACTTCTTTACCGAGGTTGCGAATGGTTGCTGCATCAGCATTATCCAATCCACGCTTGTTCACTTCACCCATTCCATATCTTTCAATTGCAGCAGCATAATCAAGATAAACAGCCATCTTGGAAGCTCCTACTCCATAACCTGCGTCACATCTTTCTTTTGCAGCTCTTGATGCTACGTCGCGAGGAACGAGGTTACCAAAAGCAGGGTATCTTCTTTCGAGGTAGTAGTCTCTCTCCTCTTCAGGAATATCCGATGCTTTTCTTGTATCGTTCTGTTTTTTCGGTACCCAGATGCGTCCGTCATTTCTCAAAGACTCAGACATCAGGGTCAGCTTACTCTGGTGATCCCCACTTACCGGGATACAGGTTGGGTGGATCTGGGTGAAGCAAGGGTTACCGAAGAATGCACCTTTCTTGTGTGCTTTCCATGCAGCCGTAACATTCGATCCCATTGCGTTTGTGGAGAGATAGAATACGTTTCCGTATCCACCGCTACACAATAAAACAGCATGACCGAAATGACGCTCGAGTTCACCTGTGATCAGGTTACGTGCGATGATACCACGTGCTTTCCCGTCGATTTTCACGATGTCGAGCATTTCATGACGGGCATACATCTTCACATTACCGAGGGCAACCTGGCGTTCGAGTGCCTGGTATGCACCGATCAGCAATTGCTGTCCTGTTTGTCCTGCAGCATAGAATGTACGCTGTACCTGAGTTCCACCGAATGAACGGTTAGAAAGCAGTCCTCCATATTCACGTGCGAAAGGAACACCCTGAGCAACGCACTGGTCGATGATATTTACAGAAACTTCAGCAAGGCGGTGAACGTTTGCTTCGCGTGCGCGGTAGTCACCCCCTTTAATTGTATCGTAGAAAAGACGGAACACAGAGTCACCGTCGTTCTGGTAATTCTTGGCAGCATTGATACCACCCTGTGCAGCGATAGAGTGTGCACGGCGTGGGCTATCCTGGAAGCAGAAAGCTTTCACTTTATATCCCAGTTCTCCCAGCGATGCAGCGGCCGAAGCACCTGCAAGACCGGTACCAATAATGATAATTTCAAGTTTGCGCTTATTGGCCGGGTTCACCAGCTTCACATGCCCTTTATAGTCGTTCCACTTTGTTTCTAGTGGTCCAGCCGGAATTTTTGAGTTGAGCATATATATGTAGATAACAGAGTTAAATAAAAATTGTTTCTAAGGTTGATCCTGGCTTATTTCACCCAACCGAAATGGATCGCGAGGGGCATGGAAGCGAATAACAGCGGGATAAGAATGCTAAATCCATTTCCGATACCGCGGATCAGTTTCACATAGCGACTGTTATGCACTCCGAGTGTGCGGAATGCACTGGTGAAGCCATGCATCAGGTGGTAGGCAAGAGAGATACAACCTACTACATAGATGAGCACTACGATAGGGTTATGAAATACTTCCACCATTTCAGCAAAGAGGTTGTGGTAATCTGTACCGGCAACTTCCTGAAGACCTGTGATCCTTGAAGGAACCCAGAAATGTTTGATGTGGATTACGAGGAACAATAAAAGAAGGGTTCCCAGCAGTCCCATGGACCTGCTGTACCACTTACTTCCACGCTCACCCAGATTTACCTGGTAGCCTTGCTTACGGGTAGAACGGTTTTTTGCTTCCAGTGCGTAGCCCTGGAAAACGTGCAATAAGATACCGGCAAACAATACGATTTCCATAGCACGGATCACCCAGTGAGAGCCCATGAAATGTGCGGCGCGATTGAACATATCGCCACCATCCATAGCGTAGATGCAAGCATTTAACCCAGCGTGAATAACTAAAAACGAAATGAGGAAAAGTCCTGTGATCGCCATGACGATTTTCTTACCGACTGACGATGTAAAGATTGCTGACCAATTCATGTGCAAGTTTTTGTTATAGGAATGCTTAGTGGGGGCAAATTTACGGCAGGGATGGTTAGGAAATATGAATTTTTATTTTTGAATGGAGAATGGAGAATGGAGAATCGGGAAAGTGTAACATGCCAATATTTAATCCTTGAAATTTGCTCATTCTCAATTCTCCATTCCCCATTCCCCATTCCCATTTTCCATAAATCCCTATCTTAGCCCCCGAAAACAACGACCAAATGAGACAAGACGAGGACTTTGACGCAAACCTGGCAGGAGAAGAAGGACAGTCGGAAGAAACAAAAAGCAGTTGGTTCAAAAGGATCAAAAAAGGAATTTTGACCAGCACCGCGGAGAAGAAGGAAACTCCTGAAGGACTTTGGAGCAAATGCCCTGAATGCGGTTATATCTGTACCGTTACAGAATTAAGAGAGCAATTGTTTGTTTGCCCTAAATGCGATTACCACCACCGTATCGGCAGTTCAGAATATTTCGATATCATCTTTAATGAAAATGAATTTGAAATATTTTTTGAAGAGATCAGGGCAAAAGATTACCTGGGTTTCACCGACCTGAAATCATACGAAAAAAGATTGCAGGAAACCTGGAGCAAAACAGATCTTACTGACTCCATTCGCGTGGCAAAAGGTAAAACCAAAGACCAGGACCTGGTAATTGCCTGTATGGATTTCGAATTCATTGGCGGTTCACTGGGAAGTGTTATGGGTGAAAGGATCGCCCGGGCTGTTGATCTTTGCATTGAAACGAGAACCCCATTGATCATCATCTGTAAATCTGGTGGTGCAAGAATGATGGAATCCGCATTCTCACTGATGCAACTCGCAAAAGTTTCCGGTAAACTTTCTCAGTTAACAGATGCAGGTCTGCCATATATCTCATTCCTCACAGATCCATCCTTTGGTGGTATCTCAGCTTCTTTCGGAATGATTGGCGACCTCAACATAGCAGAACCCGGAGCGCTGATAGGTTTCGCAGGACCAAGAGTGATCAAGGAAACCATCAAGAAGGATCTTCCTCCTGGTTTCCAGCGAAGCGAATTCCTGCTCGAGCATGGATTCCTTGACTTCATCGTTCACAGAAAAGAATTAAAAGAAAGGATTGCCACTGTGCTGTCCCTATTCAAAAACTAATTTTTGATAAAGGAATGAAGGAGGTAAATTTACCTCCTTTTTTATTGTAGTTGTATGGCAGAGATAAGGAACAGGTCGGCATATCACGAGTACTTCATAGAACAGACCTATGATGCAGGCATTGTATTGCAGGGAACAGAAGTGAAATCATTAAGAGCAGGCAAAGCTTCTTTTAACGATAGCTATTGCCTCATGCATAAAGGCGAATTATATATCAAGAATCTGCACATTGCAGAGTACACTCATGGCACTTCGAATAATCATATTCCAACACGCGACCGAAAATTATTACTTCAGAAAAAAGAACTTCGAAAACTGGAGCAAAAATTGAAGGAGCAGGGATACACTTTGGTACCGTTGAATATTTATTTCAACGACAAAGGACTGGCCAAGCTTCATTTTGGTTTGGGCAAGGGTAAGAAATTATACGACAAGCGTGAATCCATTAAACAAAGAGATACCGAAAGAGAAATGAAACGCTTCATCAAATAGCCATCATTACATGAAAAAATTAGCAGCGGTTATTGCCATCCTGGTTAGTTCTTTTTCTTCCATTGCACAAAATGCCACTGGCTCCTGGTATGGAAGAGCAGATGTTGCGCTGCGCGGCGCCAATCAAAGCAATTACTTAACTGAACTCATCATCAAACAAAAAGGCGATGAAGTGGAAGGGATCTTTGGATATTATTTTAAAGACACTTATCAAAGTTTTTTCATTCGCGGTACCTATAATAAATCAACCCGTGAAGTACTGATCAAAAATCTGCCTGTATTATTCTATGGTTCAGGAACACGCAATGGCATTGAATGTCCCATGCATTTCTTAGGAACTTTGATGGTAAGCAAAGCCGGAAGTACATTGAAAGGTGCTTTAATTTCCGATAGCAAATACAAATACACCTGTCCTGAACTCAGGGTTTCTTACAAAATAGATGACAGTGAGAATACCGATAGCTCCCTGGCTGTGAATTCGGTTGGCAAGCGATACTGGAGACCAGAGCAGGAAGATTTTATTGTATCGCAGGTTGATCCTAATGTTCCAAGAAGTATCATTCAAACAGGAAATCTTAGCGAGGAGGAAATCAATAAGAGAAGACTTGATGAAGATAATCTCGTAAAAAGATTTATCGCAAGAAAG
Organism: uncultured bacterium; assembly: GCA_966112615.1. GTDB lineage: Bacteria > Bacteroidota > Bacteroidia > Chitinophagales > Chitinophagaceae > Flavitalea. Next base: position 330,868 of record CBHWDO010000003.1, on the reverse strand, counting down.
AATTCCTATTCAAAAGATATTGAAGTTGAATCCGATTCTATTCGTATCAGCTTTTTTGATAATGGTGAAATTGATGGGGATAGTATCAGTGTATTTCTCAATAATCAACCTGTAATGGTAAAGCAGGAATTAAACAGTCGCTCAACAAACCTATACCTGGTTCTCGATAAAACCAAAGATATCAACGAGCTGAGCATGTTCGCAGAGAACCTTGGAAAGTTCCCGCCCAATACGGCTTTGATGGTGGTGAATGATGGAGTGAACAGGTATGAATTATATCTCTCCAGCAGTATGACCTCCAATGCTACAGTAAGATTGCGACGAAAGAAGTAAACTTTATTTTGGAAGTTTGACGATGAACCTGCTGCCCTTACTAGCCTCTGACTCAAGAGAGATTGAACCCTTGTGTTGTTCCACGATATTCCTGCAGGTTGCGAGCCCTATTCCTGAACCATCATATTCCTTTACTGAATGTAATCTTACAAAGGGTTTGAAGATCTGTTCCTGGTATTGCGGATCGATCCCTATGCCATTGTCTTCAATTATAAATTCCCAGTGATCGCCCTGGTCTTTGGAACGCACAATAACCACGGGCCTTATATCTTTTGCAGTATACTTGATTGCATTACTGATAAGGTTCTGAAACAATCTAACAATATCAGTCTGTACACCTTTGATAGTTGTGATCCTTCCGTCGAAAACAATCTTCGCCCTGTGCACCAGGATGAGTTGATTAAGATTGAACATAACTTCTTCCATCGCTTCCTTCCAGGAAAACACAACCTGCGTGCTTCCTGTATTTCCATGCACAGCATGTTCCAGCAAATCCTGGATCAGTACGGACATTCGTGAAGCTGCACTACCAGCCATATCGATCAGGGGTAATAGCTGGCCTTGTTCCGATTCACTCAACCTTGATTTAATAAGATCCAGAAGTGAAACAATATTAGTGAGCGGTGCCTTTAAATCATGTGAAGCTGCATAGGCGAATTTTCTTAATTCATCATTGGCAAGTTGAAGCTCTTTGGTCAATGTATCCGACTGACGTTTTGAATACAACAACTCTTTTTCAAATGAACGGCGGTGCGATGCATCAAACACTGTTGACCTGATGATGGTAAGATTTTCATTAACCTGGACAAACTTAGAATTGATCAGCACATACATTTCATTTCCATCCTTTCGCTTAACAACAAAAGCAGTATCGCTTACAAATCCCTGTGTATGGAGCGTGGGTACAAAATGTGTTTCAATATAAAGTCGCGTCCCTGTATTCAGCCAATCGTTGAAAGAAGCCCTTCCCAGCACTTCCTCGCGTGAATATCCTAACCAGCCAAGCAGGGTATCATTGATTCGAACGATCTTCCTGTCGCGGGTCATATCAAAATACCCACATGGTGCAAAGTTGTAGAGGTCTTCAGCGCTTTCGAGCGGTATTTCAAACATGATCAGTTATATAAGAATGAACGCATAACAGTTATGGTTTCTTCGGGGGCGCTCATATGCGGACAATGTCCAATCGCTTTAACTACAGCCAGCTCGCTGTCTGCAATTCTTTTATTCATGTAGTAACCGACCTCCATTGGAGCTACAATATCATCATGACATTGAATGATCAGTGAACGGACCTTGATCTTTTCAATATCGTTCCTGTTATCTGAATAGAAAGTTGTCCTGGCAAATTGCAAAGCAATCTCAGGATTGTTTCTGCAGAATGCTTCGCGAAGTTCATTGGATATGTCCGTACGCATTGGATCATTTACAATCATGGCAGGAAGGAATTCTGCCCATCCCAGGTAATTGTATTCCATTTGTTCTATCAGGCCTTCAATGTCTTCTTTTGTAAATCCACCATTATATCCTTCATCATTGATATACCGTGGAGATGGACAGACCATTACGATCTGCTCAAAAAGTTCAGGTCTTTTTATAGAAGCCAAAGCGCCGATCATACAACTCACTGAATGTCCGACATAGATGATATTCTTTAGCTGAAGAGCATCACAAATAGAAATGATATCCTCTGTATGTCCATTCAATGAATCATACTTTTCATAATTGTAATAAGCAAGGTCTGAATTACCACAGCCCATAAGGTCTACAAGAATTAATTTGTAGTCATTCAAAAAAGCTCCTGTGATGAAGCGCCACATATGCTGATCACAACCAAAACCATGAACAAAAAGCATTTCCTGCTTTCCTGTTCCATAGAATTTTATGTTGAAAGTTTTAATAACCTGTTCCCTGTTCATATTGACTGTTTAACTAAATCCATTTTCGCCTTCAGGCTAAAACCCTTACCAGGTGCAGAATCTACCGACACATTGCCATTAAATAATTCAACCCTGCTGTTGATGTTTTTCAATCCAAGCCCACTGTGCTTAACGGTAAGATCAACACCATTTCCATTATCGCAGATTGAAAGATGAATGGAATCAGAAACATTCTCCATTTTCATGCTGACTTTATTCGCCTTGCTGTGTTTGATGATATTATTGAACTGCTCCTGTACTATGCGGAATATGGCAATTCGTTGATCAGGCGACAATGTGTTTGCATTGAAATTATCCAAGTCGATATCAAATTCAATACCCTTGACCAGGAACATTTCATTTGCAGTTTGCATGATCATATCAGACAATTCCAGTAACTGTTCACCGGGAGCTATTAACTGGTTTGAAAGGTACCGGATCTCTTTAATGGCATTACAGATCTGCTCATGACTTTTTTCAAGTAATGGATAAGAACCGGCAGGATCTGCCATAGCCACTTCCATATAGATCTTAACTGAAGAAAGGATCTGGTTAATGTTATCATGAAGTTCTTCCCCGATTGCTTTTCTTTCTGACTCCTGGGCTGCAATGGTTGCCTTGGTGACTTCTATGCGTTTCATGCGTTCATACTCTGCAACATGCCGGCTAAATCTTGCTTCACTTTCTTTAAGGGCTTCTTCAAATTTTTTGCGCTCAATACTATAAGTGATCGATCGCTTCAGCATGCTTTCATTGAATTCTCCCTTAACAAGAAAATCCTGCGCACCATACTTCAGTGCTTCAAGCGCAATAGAGGAATCACTGTTTCCAGTCAGAATAATAACCGGGATGGAGGGATTTGCATCACGAACAATAGTATAGGATTCAATGCCATGGCTACCCGGGAGGGTTAGATCAAGCAACACAAGGTCTACTTCTGTGGTTTTAAGAAATGAAGCTGCATCTTTAGCCATATATACATTCGGAATGGCAGCGACTGGCAGGCCCGCACTGAGCAACATTTCCTGCACAAGAAAAACATCGACAGGGTTATCTTCCACCAATAGAATATGTAGGGATCCGGGGCTTTTCACAAAATCTGCTTGTATTGTGCACAAGATCACTTCTATATATCAAAGGAACTAATACATGGTTGATATTATGAGTTTTATAGAACAAAACCCTTACTAAAGGCAAGTACCTTTCAGTAAGGGTTCATAATTTCAGTATTAAAAAAGAAGCTTAGAAGAGCTCTGTCTGCGGATTTTCCTCTGCTTTATGAGCCCATTCAATTTCGGTGCTCTTAGCAAAATCAGCAAGCTTATTTCCTATTGCCTTCCATCCCATCACTTCAACGAATTCTGCGATCTTTATCTTTTGTTCACGAGCCTGGGTGCCACGTCCGGAACGGATCAAAACAACAGGTTCTTCATGTGTGGTAACTGCTTCTACCCTATTGCCATCGCCTTCACGAATGAACATGAATTTACTTTTCATGGTAGATGTTTCGATCTTAAATCGCTTCACAGTGAATTGCGATTTATCCATATCGACATAGATCGCAGTGATCACTTTATCAGGATTGAATTTTTCGATGCTGACCATTTTATCCGCATCAAATCTTTGCGACAGTTCAATATCCGTGATCTCGTAATTACCATCTTCATACACTACCAGCAAACGATCATCTGCTTCAAAACTTCCGAGGTACTGGCCTTTTTCTTCCGAATTCAGTCTGCCAAACTTATCATCAAACCAAAGTTTTACTCCACTTAATGTAGAGCGGCCTTTATCCTTGAACTTGACACTCTTGATCGGGTACTTGGTTACCTGGTTACCCTGGCTGCTTCTTCCTTTTATGTCGAGTTCTTCGAAGTAGAAATCAAGTTCTTTGATCCTTGCAGAACAGTTTGGACTCAAAATGATTTTCACCACTTCCGCTTCACCATTTGGATTTGCGGAAAACCAGTGTACGCGTGATTTATCTTCACCCTTGGTAAGATCATATTCTTTATCACGGGTTATGCCGGTAACGTTGAAACGCTTGCCATAAGAAACTCCCGACTTACCATCCACATAGATCATATTATAAGTGGTACGTTCATCATTCTTGCGGAAAATGGCGATATGAATAATGTCTTTCCCAACAAATGTTTTATCGGACACACGAACGACCTTCATCTTCCCTGCCTTGGTGAATACAATCACATCATCCAGGTCGGAACAGTCGGCAACGAATTCATCTTTCTTCAATGAAGTACCAACGAAACCATCTGCACGATTCACATAGAGCTTGATATTTGCAATTGCAACCTGCTTTGCCTGGATCGCTTCAAACTGGCGGATCTCCGTCTTGCGTTCGCGGCCTTTCCCATACTTCTTCAGCAGGTTTTCAAAATAACTAACCGTGAAATCAACCAAGTGCTCAAGATCAAATTTTACCTGCTTCATTTCTGCTTCAAGCCCCTTGATCTGTGCATTGAGTTCATCAATATCCAGTCGGTAAATTCTTCGTACAGGCTTCTCCGTTAGTTTGAGAATATCTTCCCTTGAGATATCTTTCTTAAGAAGTTTCCGGAACGGAGCAAAGGCTTTGGCAATTGCTTCGATAACCTTTTCCCAGGTATCATGTTTTTTCTCGAGTTCCTTATAGATCTTTTCTTCGAAGAAGATCTTTTCAAGAGAGGTGTAATGCCATTTATCCTGGAGTTCGGCAAGTTTAATTTCTAATTCCCGTTTGAGTAAATCCTTGGTATGATCAGTTGATAATCGTAGCAGTTCATGTACACTTAAAAACCGCGGCTTCTGATCAACGATCACACAGGTGTTTGGTGAAATGCTCACTTCACAATCAGTGAATGCATACAGTGCATCGATGGTGATATCAGGAGAAATTCCGGGAGCCAAATCAACCTGGATCTCTACTTCAGCTGCGGTATTATCCGTTACTTTCTTGATCTTGATCTTTCCCTGGTCGTTGGCCTTTACAATGGAATCCATCAGTTGTGCTGTGGTGGATCCATAAGGAACATCACGAATGATGAGTGTCTTTTTATCTACTTCTTCAATATGTGCACGAACCCGAACCTTACCGCCACGCTTTCCTTCATTGTAGTTGGTCACATCGATCATGCCACCTGTCTGAAAATCCGGGAACAGGTCGAATTTCTTTCCTCTCAGATATTTGATGGAAGCCTCAATGAGTTCACAGAAATTATGAGGGAGGATCTTTGTTGCCAAACCAACTGCAATACCTTCAGCACCCTGTGCGAGCAGCAAAGGGAATTTCATCGGAAGGGTAACAGGTTCATTCTTTCTTCCGTCATAACTCAGTTGCCATTCAGTTGTCTTGGCATTAAAAGCCACTTCCAGGGCGAACTTTGAAAGACGAGCTTCAATATAACGTGCAGCAGCCGCATCATCACCTGTTCTTACATCACCCCAGTTTCCCTGGGTTTCAATGAGCAGATCTTTCTGTCCAAGATTTACGATCGCATCACCGATACTTGCATCACCATGCGGGTGGTATTGCATCGACTGTCCAATAATATTGGCCACTTTGCTGAAGCGTCCGTCATCCATTTCTTTCATGGCATGAAGGATGCGTCGCTGAACTGGTTTCAGGCCGTCTTCTTCAGCAGGAACAGCTCTTTCAAGAATAACATAAGAAGCATAATCCAGGAACCATTCACGGTATTGCCCGGATACACCCGATTCGTTATTCTTCATCTCATCTTTTATCTCTTTAGGGCTCATAGGAATTGTTTTATGCTACAACATCTTCTTTTGGAGCAGACACAGCCTTGATCTCGAAGTCCTTCATCCCTTTCAGGTTGCCCTGAACATCATATCCTCCATTCGACACCAGTTGTTTCAATCTCCACAGAATGTACATATCTCCTGTTGTATGCTTTGCTTTCGATAAAAACTGGTTGATGATCTTGGATGCTTTCTGCCAGTCGCCTGTGATGAATTTTTTCAATTCAGCATCATAGAAATCATAATCCTCCTGAACCAGTTTTTTACCCCCTTCCAATAAACGAACTCCCTTCTCCTCATTGCAGAGTTTAGTCCATTCATCGGGGTCAACTTCAAATTCACTCAAAGTAATTGGACGCGCGAGTTTCTTTGCCTTCAGGTATTCCTTTGGCGGGATCTGTGATAACCACGAAGGATAGAATATTAATCCTTTTTCATTGATGAAAGGAAGGTTGTTTAAATAAAGAATGAACACTCTTCCCTGGAACTCTTTCATGTAATGCAGCATCCAGTAGTAGCCGCATACATCGTGTTTGTTTTGAGCTACCCACATCCATACAATCTCATCAGGATTGCGGCGAAGTGTACCAACTATTTCAGCGATGGTCTTATAATCATCCACTTCTCCCGAGTCAACTTTTCCTTCGATCTCTGATCCTTCCAAAACCTCTCTCCACCATTGTTTGCGGGCTTCAATACCTTCACCAACATAAATATTTTTAACTGGACCAACAGCGTAATCGTCGCGTATGATCTTTATTTCTCCCTGCAGTGTTTCGTCGAGTTCAAGAGCCTTTTGCAATACTTCAATATCAGGCTCATTAAAAACAATATGGATCATGATATGGCTGATTATTTGATCACCTCATCGGCGAGGTCAAGTTCAATCTTAAGATTATCAATAATGAATTCCTGTCTGTCAGGAGTATTCTTTCCCATGTAATATTCAAGGATCTGTTGCACGTGTTCACCCTGCTCAATGATTACGGGACGTTTCCGCATATCAGTACTGATGAAGCGCTTGAATTCATCCGGAGAAATTTCACCCAATCCTTTGAATCGTGTGATCTCTGGTTTTCCACCCAGCTTTTTGATCGCTTTCTGTTTCTCAGCTTCATCATAACAGTAAATAGTTTCCTGTTTGTTTCTTACTCGGAACAAAGGAGTCTCCAGGATATAGATGTGCTGGTTCTTTACAAGATCAGGGAAGAATTGAAGGAAGAAAGTCATCAGCAACAAACGAATGTGCATACCATCCACATCTGCATCGGTTGCGAATACAATATTGTTGTATCGAAGATCCTCATATGATTCTTCAATATTCAATGCATGCTGCAATAAGTTGAATTCTTCATTTTCGTACACTACTTTCTTGGTAAGGCCAAAACAGTTCAAAGGTTTACCACGTAAGCTAAAAACAGCCTGCGTTTCAACGTTCCTGGCTTTTGTAATGGAACCGCTTGCAGAATCACCTTCGGTGATGAATATGGTACTCTCTTTTTGTTTCTCAATAATTTTCTCTTTGTCTTTGCCGGTTGGTTCATCATTCAAATGATAACGGCAATCGCGAAGTTTTTTATTATGAAGATTTGCTTTCTTGGCTCTTTCGTTTGCGAGTTTTTTGATACCGGCAAGTTCCTTTCTCTCCCGCTCATTCTGTTCGATACGACGCTTCATCGCATCAGCAACAGTTGGATTACGGTGAAGAAAATTATCGAGCTCTTTCAGTAAGAAATCACCCACAAAATTCTTCATGCTCGGACCATTTTCATACACGGTTTGTGAACCGAGTTTGGTTTTGGTCTGCGATTCGAACACCGGCTCCTGCACACGCACTGAAATGGCTGCGCAAATACTTCCGCGGATATCAGTTGCTTCGTAATCTTTCTTGAAGAATTCGCGGATGGTCTTTACAAAACCTTCGCGGAAGGCAGCCAGGTGGGTTCCACCCTGGGTTGTATATTGACCGTTCACAAAAGAATAGTATTCTTCACCGTACTGGTTCTCGTGTGTTATGGCAACCTCAATATCTTCCCCTTTAAGATGGATGATCGGGTAGCGGATCTCATCAGCATTAGTTTTGCGTTGAAGAAGATCCAGTAATCCATTCTTGGAAACATAGCGCTTTCCATTAAGAGAAATGACTAATCCTGCATTCAAGTAACAGTAGTTCCACAGCAGGTTGTCGAGGTATTCCTGGACGAATTTGTAGTTTTTGAAGATGGAATCATCCGGGATGAAAGTCACCATGGTTCCATTATCATCCTTAGTAGCGGCTTCTTTGTGTTCTTTGGTTAGGATTCCTTTTTCAAACTCAGCCACTTTTTCTTTCCCTTCACGAATGGAGCGAACCTTAAAATAGGTGCTCAGGGCATTTACAGCTTTGGTACCAACACCGTTCAATCCCACACTTTTCTGGAAAGCCTTTGAATCGTATTTCGCACCGGTATTGATCTTGGACACTACATCCACCACTTTACCCAGGGGGATGCCGCGGCCATAGTCGCGGACTGTCACTGATTTCTCATCCAGTTTGATCTCTACATGGCGGCCATGTCCCATGGTATGTTCATCGATACAGTTATCGACCACTTCCTTGATCAGGACATAAATACCATCGTCGGGACTTGAACCATCACCCAGCTTACCAATATACATACCGGGTCGCAGGCGGATATGTTCCCGCCAGTCGAGCGACCGGATGCTTTCTTCCGTATAATTATTGTCGAAAATCTGCTTTTCAGCCATAGGGTTGTTTGAGAGGGGCAAAGATAGGGGATGCGGAGAAGAAGAGGTGAAGTGGGGAAGTGACGATGTGGCGAATGTGGAAAAACCCTCGTCTCCACTTCCTCACTTCCCCACTTCGCCTCTTCTGGTTTGGTTTCCAACTAATTAGGGTTACTGCCGAAAAACACTGCCACGAAATGGTGAAAAACTGGCAAATTTACAGGGTGCCGGGCCGGCCAAATACCCTACTTTTGACCCGGAAGCGGGGATGATCAGTTCCTGCGACCCTTACTCCCAAAGGCCCATTACTTTCACTGACCCATACGATTTCTTGACTGAATTTGATTAACGTAACAATTTAAAATTGGTTAGTATGTATTCTTTTGCGTTGTTAGAGTCTGGTTGTTACTATCTGATCCAGGAAAAGGAAGATAGCCCCATCACCCTTATCCAGGTAAATGTGGAAACTGATCATTGCATGTATGTGTCGCAGTACGGTGATGAGGAAACTTACCAATGGAAGAAAAAATCCGATCCGATCTTCGATATTCTTGAACTGCTCAGTGATGAAGCGGTGAAGGAATGGGAAGCGGTGTATAATAAGGATGCGTATAATTATGAGGAAGGGGAAGAGTGATTCGGGGGATGAAATCGGAAATGGGTAATCGGTAATCGGAAAGGAATACAGACCATAAAGAATCAGGAAAGTACCATTTCCGATTTTCGATTTCCGATTTCCGATTTCCCTCTAAATAGAAATCTCTATTTCCCAAAATCCCTCCCCCACTTTCACATTCCATAAACACCAATTCCTTTCAAAACGTCGTTTCTTGTAGGTATCATGAACACCTCAAGTCCTATATTTCTTCAGATAAAAAAGATTTTGGTTGCCCTCGTTGGACTGCTCACTCTTTTACCACTTGCTCCGCTGGTAAACCAGGCCATTCCACCGATCATGATCGGTGATGTAAATCTGGATCTGGTGATCTCCATAATACTTTCTGCCGCTATCATATTTGCCATTATAAGGCTTTGTGATTTCCTGGTGATCCCTTCCCTCATCTTGCTGGCAGGCGTAGTGGTCTATAATAAATTCAACAATGGATACGGTTTTGGAAGGATGCTGAACGACTACAGCTCCATGGTTAAAAAGAACTGGGATAACAAAGCAGAAAAGACCTCCAGCCTTGAACTCACTCCTTCCATATTTGATGGCCCACTTACCAAAACCATCAAAAAAATTCATTCAAAAGTTGATCATAAGGATTCTGTGGTAAGAAATTTCGCTGTAAAGAACAGCCTTAAATACTTCGACAAATACCACCATAAATACGGCGCAACAGTAAGAATGCTCTCACTCTGGAAGGTTATCAACAATAACTTCAAATATGTCAGCGACAGCCAGAAAGATGAATACTTTGCATCACCGCAGGAAACCATCCTCAACGGAATGGGTGGAGATTGCGACGACCATTCCATCCTGATGGTATCAGCGCTTAAAGCCATCGGAGCAAAAACCAGGATGGTACTTACTGAAGGTCATATCTATCCCGAATTGTACTGCGGCGACAAAGCACAGTTTGAAAAGACCCAGGAAGCTATCGTGGAATTATTCGGAAAGGAAGTTGCCGACAATATCTATTTCCACGAAAATAACGGCCAGTACTGGCTGAACCTCGACTACAGCGCCAGGTATCCCGGCGGTCCTTACGTAAAAGAAAAAGCTTTTGCCATCATAGAAGGGTGATCATGAAAACCCAGATAAGCTCTTAAGGGTTTATACCTGTTTCCCTCTTAAAACCTGCATTCCAAGTAAGTTTCAGGGCTTTTTTGACGTACTTAGTATAGCTATTCCAAGATCCTGTTCATTATGAAAGCCGTATCTGTTATATTACACAGATCAGTGCCTGTATTAATGGTATTGATAACCCTCCTGGTATCATCCCTTTCCCAGGGACAAGGACGGGTGTTGATCAATGAATACCTCGCCTGGCCAGGAAATAGCTGTCCGGTCACTTCAGAATACATTGAATTATACAACTTCGGCCCGGGTCCGATGAATATCGGCTGTTATATCCTGACCGATGGAGATTATGCCATTACCATCCCTGCCAATACCATATTACTTCCGGGACAATTCTACCTTATAGCCGGCCAGAGCACAATTCCACTGGTTTGTGGTTCAGCCAATCCTTCAGTTCCGGTAAATCTTAACTGGAATAACTGCTCCAATTGCATCAGCTCTCCTATTCCAACCACCGGTGATGGATTTATGACAGATGGAGGTGGAGGTAGTGAACAACTTGTATTACTGGATCCGGCGCTCAACATTATTGATGCCATTGTGAGAGATATTCCCGAAAGTTCTTCTACTATCACTACATCATCTTCCAACGGTTGTGGATCGAAAACCTTCAACCTGAATACTATGGCTGTGAAGTATGAAAGAGTGGGCGAATCGCAGGGCAGAGCAAATAGTTTCGCCCGAAAAGTTAACGGAGGTTGCGGATGGTTAAAAGATACACAGCAGAGCCCTGGTAAAGACAATAACACCACCGGAAACACACCCCAGTTCACTGCATCCGTTACTACAGTGCAACCGGTCGATTGTACCGTAAAAGGAATAGCATCAATCCAGATACTCAATGCAAATTATTCCACCGTGTTTCCAATGAGGTATTCGCTGGCAAAGGATGTTGACAGCAATTCTATCTATAATCAATATGATTCATATAGCAGCGGCATTGATTCAGTTCCCACAAATATTGAACTAATGAACCTTGATGCGGGATTATACAAAGTAGTAGTTGAAACCCAGGATGGATGCGATCTCCAGGCGTTGACTTTCAGCATACTTAATTGCGTTTCTGTTCCACTAAATCCGCGCGACAGGCCGCGGTTCAGCATCAATCAATACGATGAGATTCTCCAGATACAATCCATCAACAGTTCGATGATCAATTTAATGTTTCAGAAAAAACAGGCATCCGCCGATCAGCTGAGGATCATGGATCTTACAGGAAGGATCTTATTCCAGCAGGAGTATTTACTACGCAGAGGAAATACTAATCTTAAGATCCCATTATCCATTCAGCAGGGAAAGAGTTATATCATTCAGTGGAGAAACGGGAACTCAGGCCTGGTGAGAAACCTCAAGTTTAGCCGGTATCAATAAGGCTGCAGTAACCATGGCCATTGAGATGCACGAAGAAACATAATACAGCATCAGGTTATCTGCCATATTATAATTCTCAACATAATAATCAAATATGTAGATCACTACAAATGATCCGTAATTGAACAGGAGTGAACCAAGCAGGATCATATGAGCAATATGCAGTTTGCCCAGTTTCATTTTTCTCACATAGGTGGAAAGAAGATATCCCGAGAACATAATGATCATGACCAATCCATAGCCAAGGCTGTATTTGATGGATTCATATGACCAGCCATATTTTACCAGGCTTCCAACCTGCAGGATCAAATAAATGATCATGGATCCCTTCATCATCTGCTTTACAAGTGAACTCCTTGTGATCTGGTAAAGAATCAGGATCACAAAAGGGATATCAAGGATGTTGTAAAGGACATTGGTTTTTTCAATGAAAGGATAAGGAATTTTAAAAATATCCATCAGGTTAAGCAATGCTGCAAGAATTCCGTAAATGCCAAAAAGCTGCAGAAACCGGTCGCTCCAGAATTTTTTAATTGTCAGCACGATGGCAGGAGCCAGGAAAAATATGATGGTTAAAATGGTTAGTATGGAAATATTCTCCTTCAAGGTCAATGCAATTAGCCCCTAAAAATCGGTAGAACAGGATAAATATTGCTGTTTAACAATAGAAAGGGTAATTCTACTAACCGTGCTTCGGAAAATACTATTTGCCGCTTATCAATTTGTTATAAACACATTTCTTATTTAACGTCGGGAATTTTACATTGCAGTTACAACCAATCATACACATGAGAATAAAACTTTTTGCCCTGGCAATGTTGGCCTTGCCGGTTATGGCACAGTCGCAGGACCAGGACCTTCCACAAGACTATCTGAAGAAAGAATTTCATGCTACCAGGCGGGATTCATTAAGGAACCGGATGCCCGATAACTCAGTGGCGGTGGTGTTCTCCTACCCTGTCAGAAATTTTTCAAATGATGTTGATTATATCTATCATCAGAACCCGGACATGTATTATTTCTCCGGATATAAAGAACCAAACTCCATGTTGCTCATTTTCAAGGAACCTCAACAGACTCCTGATGGCAAGATGGTGAAGGATATCCTTTTTGTTCAGAAGAAAGATGCCAGGGCTGAACAGTGGACAGGCATCAGGTTGGGAACAGAAGGAGCAAAAACCAAACTCGGATTTGAAGCAGCCTATAATGGAAATGAATTCAAAAGCTTCCCACTTGATTTTTCAAAATTCAGCAAAGTCCTGATCGACAGGCTTCCAAACGATGTTGCCGATACCAGGGACAATGCAGACCTATACGACCTGATCCAGCAGTTTAAAGAAAAAGCAGCAGTGCCTGCTGATCTCAAAAAAGACGAACGTTACAAAGACAACCTGTTTTTAAAACATACCGCTGAACTCCGTGAGATCAAAACTGAAGAAGAGATCGACCTTTTAAGAAAAGCGGTTGAGATCTCCTGTATTGGTCAGCAGGAAGTGATGAAAGCTATTCATCCGAACATGTCGGAAACTGAGATCCAGGGTCTGCATGAATATGTGCACAAGAAATACGGTGCTGAATATGTAGGTTATCCTTCAATCGTGGGTGCAGGTAATAATGGATGTATCCTGCATTATATCGAAAACAACAAGACAAAGATCGGGCAGCAATTACTGCTGATGGATGTTGGTGCTGAATATCATGGTTATACTGCAGATGTAACACGCACGGTTCCAGCGAATGGAAAATTCAGTGCCGACCAGAAAACCATCTACAACCTGGTGTATGACGCACAGGAAGCTGCATTTAAATTATCCAAGGAAGGTGCAAGCTGGGCTGAACTCAATAAGGCCGCTACTGAAGTCATTGCCAACGGCCTGCTGAAACTTGGTATTATCAGCAAGAAAGAAGAAGTGAATAAGTATTATCCTCATGGTTTGGGCCATCATATCGGGCTAGATGTTCACGACAGGGGAACTTATAGCAAGCTGAAAAAAGGCATGGTTATCACCATTGAACCAGGAATTTATATCCCAGAAAATAGTCCTTGCGATAAAAAATGGTGGGGTATTGCGGTACGGATTGAAGACGATCTGCTGATCAAGGAGAAGGATTATGAACTGCTTTCAGTTTTTGCACCAAGAAAAGCAGAGGATATTGAGAAGATGATCGCAGAAAAGAGTGCGCTTGATGATTTCAACCTACCAAAGTTAAAATCAGCGAAAAAAGGATTTTAAAATTCTTAATAACTTGTGGACAATAGGAGATCTGCCATCGTAGATCTCCTATTTTTTTATGGGAATATAACGTTGTCAAATCGTCCAATTACGATTTCAGAAGGGTAAAAAATGAAGTGTAATAAATTAGCAAATCTGCTCTGGTACAGTATTTCAGAGGATTGTACATTTGTACCAGTTGATTCAATATCATACGAAAAACCAGAACTAGAAATCCAATTCCGTTTCCAATATCCATGAAACGAGAACCAGGCGATCTCCCGGCAAAAGGTTGCACAGATCAGCCACCAATATCGAACAACCGTTTTTTAGTTTGGACCAAGCATCTTATGAAAGACCAGAACCATTTATCTCTATGAAAGATCCAGTCGATATCCTAAAAACCCAGACCGGATAAGAGTTTGAAAAAGTAATGTCCGTTACCGATGAAGAAACACAACTGGTTGGTCGACTGAAAGAATTGCCCCCTGCACTGCAGGGGGTTTTATTTTGTATTTGGTCATAAGCTTATATTTGAAAAAAAAGATACCGTGAGAAATCTGATCATCATTTTAATGGCATTCCTGTATTCCTGTACAGGTAATGCACAGCAATCAGTTGATGCCAGTGAATTTGAAAAAGGGATCAATGAAAAGAAGGTCCAGGTGCTGGATGTTCGTACGCCTGAAGAACACAAGAAAGGATTTATAAAGAATTCATTGCTGGCCGACTGGATGGATAAAAAGGAATTTGCAAGAAGAACCCAATACCTTGATAAATCAACCCCTGTTTATATTTATTGCGCCAGTGGTGGCAGAAGTGCTGCAGCTGCCAAAAAGCTGAGGGAAGAAGGATATAATGTTACTGAGCTGAAGGGAGGATTTGTTTCCTGGAGAGCCAATGACAAACCATTTGAATCTACCACAGTAACAAAGGAAGTGAGTTCATCAGAATACAAAGGATTGATCAATTCAAAAGATGTTGTTCTTGTTGATTTTGGAGCACCCTGGTGCCCACCATGCAAAAAAATGGACCCGATCATCGCAGAACTTGAAAAAGAGCAGGGAACTGCTGTTTACATAGTAAAAATGAATGCCGATGAAACCACTTCACTGATGAAAGAGTTGAAGGTGGAAAGTCTGCCAACTTTTATCGTTTACAAGAAAGGACAGGAAACCTGGAGAAAGCAGGGACTGGTTAGCATGGATGAATTTAAAGCACAATTGAAATGAGGATCCTATTGACATTAATACTGATCAGCTTTGTATCAGTCGGTAAGTCGCAAACGGTTACCATGCTGGATTCTTCTTCAAAGGTTTCCATAAGAGGCCTGAGCGTGGTGGATAATAAAGTGATCTGGATCAGTGGAAGCAAAGGAACAGTTGGAAGGTCTGTTGATGGTGGTAAAACCTGGCAATATGACCAGGTGAAAGGTCATGAAAAGAGAGACTTCCGCGACATTGAAGCATTTGATAAAAACACTGCAGTGATCATTGCGGTGGCAGAACCTGCTATCATATTAAAAACCGTTGATGGCGGAAAGAACTGGAAGGAAGTTTATCGAAATGAAAAGAAAGGAATGTTCCTGGATGCTATGGAATTCTGGAACATCAGCAGTGGAATAGTGTTGGGCGATCCGATTGATGGAAGAATGTTTGTTGCAAGAACATTTGATGGAGGAGATACCTGGAAAGAATTACTGGTTGAAAATCTTCCAGAAGTGCAACAGGGGGAAGCATGCTTTGCTGCAAGCGGCACAAATATCAGAGCGCTTGATCTTGATGAAGCTTGCTTTGTAACCGGTGGTACCAAATCAAGATTCTTCAGCAAAGGCAAACCAACTGAGCTTGATATTATACAGGGAAAAGAAACCACGGGTGCAAATTCGGTAGCCATTCTGGATTGGAAAAAAAGAAAAGGCGGACAGCATATTTACATTGTAGGGGGTGACTTTGCTGCTGATACTTCATCCTATAAAAACAGTTTATACTCCCACGATGGTGGAAATACCTGGATGGCTCCATCAACACCTCCAAAAGGTTATAAAAGCTCCGTAGAATTTTTATCAAAAAAGAAACTGCTAACCTGTGGTACCAGTGGAGTAGATATTTCGAATGACGGAGGAAATAATTGGAAGCATATTTCATCCACCGGTTTTCACGTGGTAAGAAAAGCAAAGAAAGGAGACCTGGTTGTGCTTGCAGGTGGTAATGGAAGAATTGCTATGCTTAAGGGTTCATTTTAGCAAATACAATTCCTGCACAAAATGCCTGTATGAACCCATACAGCAGCCATGTCAGGATCATTTGCACTGATACATCAATAGCACTGAAAGTTAACCATAGAACCGGAACCATGGCAACGATGCCATATACCAGGGCTACTTCAAATGCGCGCCAGATAAAATGTCCTTCAAAGATTGATTTATATCTTTCCCAAAACCATTTAAGGGCAATGCTGATGATCACCGGATGAACATAGTACAACCAATCCATTTTTCCAGCCGACCTGAACACTGGGCTCAGGTATTCCATTGTAATGCCGGGAAAGAGGTAGATCGATAATTTCAGCATCACGAAACTCATGATGGTTAGGATCACCGAAGAAATAAATATGGATAGGATCACTTTTTTCATATTGATCTATTGAGCAGCGCGTAAGTTAATTTGAAATTTGACAAGTATCTCCTGTTCAACTTTTACAAGCCCGGCAAGCTTTTCAGGAGGAACGAGGTTGAAATCAGAAAATTTCAATTTCCTGGTACCGAGGAAACACAGATTGGAAGAATTAGGTTGTTTAACCAGGAAATTAATATCTATTCTTTTGGTGATACCGGCTATCTCAACATCAACAAGGCCTTTCACGGGTTGTGCTTCATCATGAAAACGACCAAGCTGTACAATACTGATCTTAAGTTCCGGTCTTTTATCAGCCTTTAAAGTCTTATGCATTTCTTTGGTCATGAATTGCTGACCACAATCGAACCATTTGATCATTAGTTCAAGTCCACCCTGGAATACCAGTGGCTTCGACTCGTTTTCTTCCCTGATCATTAAGAGAGTATCATTCTTTAAATATGCGGAGGTCTTGCATTGGTAGGGAGCAACATTGGATCGTCCTTCAATAGAGAATACACTGCTCTTTTCGATGACCCATTTTTCTATGGAGGGTTTCGATGCCTGTATAAAGAAGACTGGTATAAAAAAGAAAAACAAAGCTTTCATTGTACTGGCTTCAAATGTAAAAAAAGAAAGCCGGGCCTCTGTAATACCCGGCATTTCTTCTTATTTGAATCATCACTGCTTTTTAGAATCCGATCACAGCTTCGATTGCATATCCGTTGAATTTAGCTCCATTGCGGATATCAGATGCTGCGAAGTTGTTGTACTTCTGCCAAACGTATTCACCTTTCAGCAGAACGTTGTTAGTAAGGAACCAACCAGCTGCAAGTGCAGTTCTCTTGATATCAACTTTATCAGTCAATCCAGGAAGTTCACAGTTTACAGTGTTGTACCTGATACCAGCAAAAACATTTTCTTTTGCTCCGAAGCGATAGATCGCATCTACTGCAAACTGGTTCATTGAACGGCTGGTTACTTCATTTGGTGCTTTACCTTTTGAGGTTTCATAAGTACCGAAGAATTCAGCGCCTTTGTACTTGATCAAAGTATTCAGCATAGCTGATGCTACGTCCCTGGTGAAGTTAGGAGCAAAACGTCCTGAAGAGAAGTTTGCTTTCAGATCTGCACCTTTTGGTTCAATAACACCCCAGTAGTTTGAACCGGTACGGTCACCCGCATACAGTACACTACGTTGTGAATTTTGGTTGTAGTATCCTGAACCAGAGAATCTAAGTCTCAAGCCATTGTCCAAAGTTTTATCAACACCCACTTTAGCTAACAGTGCAGGATATTTCTTGTTATCACCAGTAGCGTCTATGGCTTGTTTACCGGTAGAAGCGTTGATAGTACCGTTAGTGATTCCGAACAATCCGAATACACCTTTTTTCTGGAACATTACTTCAGCACCGATCTCAGTTGAGAATGCATCAGCAATGTAGTTTTCGATGAATGGGTTGTAGATCGCGTTACCACCATCAGTTCTGCGGTAGTGCTGGTCACCATAGTTCACTTCGAAGTGACCGATTTTGATAGTTGTTACTTCCATCAACTTGCTCCAGAAAGCTCCTTTGAAAGGAAGTTTATCGAACTGGATATATCCACCTTTTACCCAGAATTCGTTGTGGTGACGGGCAGACATATATGAAGTCACATCTACTCTGATACCATCTGCGATCTGGAAATCCAGGAACAGGTTAGCTTGTGCCAGGTTAAAACCAGGACCCATTTCATACAATGCCAGGCCTGAAGTAGTTTCATGATCGAGGTTCTGGTACTGTTGAGTGAAACCTGCTCCTATCCTAACTCTTGGACCTTCATAAGGAATTGAATCAGGAGTTTTGGTTGTTTCAAATACGTTGATACCAGTTTTGTCGTGTGGCCTGAAATAACTTGGACGGCCATAGAATTCTCCGAATTTGCTCTGGCTAAAACCTAATACTGGTGCCAAAGCGAGTGCTGCGATGAAAAGTTTAGATGCTTTTCTGTTGAATGAATATTTCATAAGTAGTCGCTTGAAAAATTATTAATTATTGTGAGGTTTAGAGTGCTTTAAGGGTCAGGTTGTATTTCACATTGATACCGTCACCAGTTTTGATTGCTCCCAACATGATGCTTACGGGTTCAACTTTAAAATCAGTCATCTTGAATTTATATGCTCCATTGAAGCTGATGCTCTTGTCGGCATTCACAGTTCCGTTTGCCACCAGGTCAACATCTTTAGTAACCCCGTGAATGGTCAGCTTTCCTTTACTTACTACCTGGAAGTTTGATCCGCCGGTTGATTTCACAGTACAGTTACTGGATGCATAAGTGAATGTGGGATACTTTTTAGCTTCGATCTGCTTGTAAGTATTTTTATCCATTTGTGCGTGTTCGCTTTTCAGACTTTCTGCAGGCATACTGAATTGTAAACCTGTCATTGCAGTTACGGTATTTCCATTCAGGGTAACTACTGCAGATACAGTTCCTTTATCTGAAACCATTTCCCAGTCGTGGATATTTGAGGTTCCTTCGAGAACAGTTTTTACTGCGCTGGATTTGAAATTGGTTTGTGCTGATGCTGAATTGAAAAATGAAATTGAAGCGAGGAATAATCCTGCAGGTAAAATTATTTTTTTAAACCCTGCTCTCATCATGCTTTCCATCTTGATATATTTTTAGTGTTGTGCGTTGATTGATAACACAAAACTATCCCAACGAAACTTTAACAATTATGACATAGCATAAATGGAAAGGTGATTAAAGTCACGAGTGCAAGTGATGAAAGTTTAAGCTATGCCCTGATTGGTCGACTATAATTCAACAAAAAAATATTGCACAGATCATGTTTTAGGATTTTGGGCAAAAACGACGAAAGCCCCGATGGTCGGGGCTTTCAACATATCAATAAGTGTAAATATTTAATTACTGAGGTTTCTGAAGTCAACCGGGACGAGTTTACTTACTCCTGGCTCCTGCATGGTAACACCATAGATAACATCTACTGCACTCATGGTTTGTTTGTTGTGTGTAACGATGATAAACTGACTTTCTTCACTGAACCTGCGGATCATATTGGTAAACTTACCAACGTTTGCATCATCCAGTGGCGCATCCACCTCATCGAGGATACAGAATGGTGCGGGCTTGATCAGGTAGATCGAAAACAGCAGGGCAGTTGCCGTAAGCGTCTTCTCTCCCCCACTCAATTGTGTAATGGATGAAGGCCTCTTGCCCTTTGGCTTGGCAATGATATCAATTCCTGTTTCAGCAAGATTCTCCGGATTCTCAAGAACGAGGTCAGCGGTATCATCTTCGGTAAACAAGGCTTTGAATACTTTTACGAAGTTTTCTCTTACCCTGTTGAAGGTATCAAGGAATTGCTGGTTCGCAGTTGCCTCTACTTCCTGTATAGTTTGTAATAAGCTGTCTTTAGCAGTTACCAGGTCATTTTTCTGTTCCAGGATAAATTCGTAGCGTTTCTTCATTTCCATAAAAGCCTCGATCGCCGTTGGGTTTACTTCCCCAAGGTTTTCCAGCCTTTTTTTCATCCTGTCACACTTCTCCTGGAGTTCCTCCACCGGCGTTTCCGTAGTTCTCGCCTGGTCCAGAATATCATCCAGCTCTATCCTGAATTCAACACTCAACCTTTCCTTCATACCGGCAAGCTGAAGCTTAAGTTCATTGAGCTTGTCCTTGATCTCACTGAGCAAATGCTCGATCATTTCCTTCTCCTTCACCTTATGCCTGAGCTCACTCTCCTTTTCATTCAGCGCGTTGCGTATATTATAATAGGTCTGATCTGCTTCATTCAAAGCTTTTTCATCCTCTTCTTTCCTGCGTAACAGGTCTACCAGGTTTGCTTCCGCAGTGGCCAGCGCATCTTCACTTTCTGTAATGCTTTCGATAGTCTGCTTGAGTTGCGACTGGTTCGTTTCGATCTGTACTTTCAGGTCCTGCAATTGCTTGCTCTTGAACTCCATCTCCTGGGTTAGCGCATTGATGCGGCTTTGCTGGCGTGTTACCTGCAGGTTGAATTCATTATAACCCTGCTGTACATCACTGTAAGCACGCTCTGCGTTCCTGAAATCATTCTCAACAGTTGCCAGTTTATCTTTCAATTCATTCAGCTGTGCATTGAGGTTGTTCCATTCTGTCCGCGTTCCTTCAATGGAAGCAATGGTCTCTTCGAGGTTCAGTTGCATTTCTTCCAGCCTGTTCTGTGAGCTGGATTGCAAACCATGAAGATTCTCAATTTTATTCTGAAGCGAGAAGACCATATTCGTCAATCGATTGATGTCTTCCTGCGCCTGCTTGATCGCATTGTCTTTTAGCTGCTCATTGTATCCGATCACTTCATTATGTCGCTCCTGGATGGTCAGCTTCAGGTCGGTTACCACGATCTCCTGTTCTGCAATGTCTTTACGAAGCTTTTCCAGGTTCTTGGCACGACCAATCTTCTTTCCTTCAAACAAACCAACAGAACCACCGGTAAGAGAGTATTTACCTTTCACGAACTTTCCATGCTTCTCCAGGATCACTGCACCATTGGTATCTTCCAGGGCAACTTCATCTTCTGCAATGAAAACGTTACCCAGCAACTGGATAGCCAGGTCGCGGTATTGCGCATCCACTTCGATCACATCCATGGCAGGAATGGTTCCCGAAGGTTGTGTCGCACTGGCACTGCTTCCGCTGACTTTATCTAAAAGGAAGAAATTTGCTTTCCCTTTCTTAGCTTCATCCAGTAAATGAACTGCCTGCATACCTTCCTGCAGATCGTTCACCACGTAATAGTTCAGGTATGGTTCAAGTACATTTTCTACTGCCGCACGATATTCTTCCTTCACATAAATGATATCAGAAAGAACCGGGGATGTATGATTCCAATTTGGATTATTATGAAGAAACTTTACAGAATCCGGGTAACCTTCCATGGAATCGATCAAGCTCTTTAACAGGTCGTGCTCATTTTTTTTGGAATCCAGCTTCCGGTTTTCTTCTGCCAGTTCCTGGCGTAGTCTTTCCATCTCCGATTGGGTCTGGAAAATCTGCTCACGGGTCCTTTCATGATGCTCCTGGAGTTGGCGGAGGTCGGTTTTACGACTTTCCAGTTCCTGTTCCCTGGTATATCTCTCTTCTTCGAGTTGTTTCAGTTGACTGTCACGCGCTTCTCTTTCTTCCTCCAGCCTGCGGATGGTCTGCTGCATGTTGGAGATGGAGGTGTCGGCAACCGCCACTTTCTTTTCCGCATCAAATTGCGTACGCTGAATGCTTAATGTTTCAGAACGAAGCTTATCAACGTCGGATCTTTTTTCATCAAAGACCTTGCGGGTCTCTTCCACATTATCTTTCAGGTTTTCCAGTTGTTCTTCGAGTCCTTCGAGTTTTGATTTTTCCTCCTCCACCTGGAGCTGCGTGAATTCAATGCTTTCAGCAAGTCCATTCAACTGTCCTTCACTTTTTCCCAGAAACTCCGATAGGTTCTGTTCTTTTTCTTTCAGGAAGTTAAGTCGCTGAGATGCCAGGTTGCGCTCATTCTCTTTGGTACGAAGATTTTGCAGCAATTCATTGAACTGGTACTGCATGGATTGCAATGCCCTTTCTTTCTCAATGAAACCAACTTTTTCTTGTTCGATGGTTGCTTCTTCGTTGGCAACGATAGCTTCCAGGCGGACTTTTTTATCTGTCTCAGCTTCGGCCTGTTCATTCAGGCTGCGGTAGTTCAGGTTAAATCCTTCCAGCGCAGCTTTGGCCAGTTCGATGCTGTATTCCTTATATTCTTTTTTGATCTCGTAGTACTTCTCCGCTTTTTTCGCCTGGTTCTCAAGGCTCTTGAGCTGGTTATGAATTTCGAAGAGAAGGTCTTCGATACGGGCAAGATCCTGTTCTGTAGCGTCTAATTTCTGTTTGGCCTCTTTCTTACGGGTTTTATAGATGGTGATTCCTGCTGCCTGTTCCAGCATTCTTCTACGCGAATTCTCCTTGTCTTTGATGATATCATCCACCATCCCAAGTTCGATGATGGCATAGGAATCCGTGGAGACACCGGTATCCATAAAGAGGTTCTGGATATCTTTAAGTCGGCAGCTGACATCATTCAACCTGTATTCACTTTCCCCGCTTTTATAGAATTTACGGGTGATAGTAACGGTATTGAATTCTGTAGGAAGCAGGTTGCGGGTATTTTCGAAAGTCAGGCTTACTTCAGCAAGCCCGCTTGCAGAGCGGGTTTTAGAGCCATTGAATACCAGGCTCTCAAGGTTTTCGGAACGAAGATGACTGATCTTCTGTTCGCCGATCACCCAGCGAATACTATCAATGATATTACTCTTTCCACAACCGTTCGGTCCCACAATACCGGTGATATTTTCATCAAAGTTCACAACCGTTTTATCGGCGAAACTTTTAAAACCCTTGATTTCCAGACTCTTTAAACGCACTATGTTTAGATTTTACAGGAAGGCAAATATAGGGGTTGAGAGGGAGAATGAAAGGGGGAGTTATTCACAGGAGGAGATGAGGAGATGAGGAGGTGAGGAGGTGAGAATGGAGCCTCACCTCCTCAACTCCTCACCTACTCATCTCCCCTACTCTTTTCCCTACCTCCGGCGCCAGAGCCACTCCCATCCCGCTCATACGAACGGCGCAGATGAGGCCAGGTTCAATTTCTTTGATGATAGGAAGTTTTTCGGAGCCCATGGCCATGATGCCGCTCCAGCGGTCGGTAATAGTGTATGATTTATCTTGTAAAATATGGGTGGAAAGGAATTGTTCGAGTTCCTGCTGGATTGCAAAAGAAGTATCCATGACTTCGGTCCTTTCATCTTCAAAGGCCTTATTCCTGGCTCCTCCTAGAAGTACCCGGTTTCCAAGGTTGCGGAAATAATAGAATCCTTCATCGTAATGAAAAGTGCCATGAAGTTTCAGGTCTTCAATGGGAGATGTAAGCAGGACCTGCCCCCGTGCAGGTACCACATCCAGTTCGGGAAGCAGTTTGCGGGCAAAAGCGTTGGTGCAAACGATCACCTTGCCCGACTTAAACACCAGATTCCGGTCGGTATGCAAGTTAAAACCCTCTGATCCTTTTTCTATATGAAGAACATCGATATTATTCAGGATCACTACCCCCATACCCTGAACCAGGCTAAGAAGCTGAAGGGCCAGCTTACCTGAATGCAGTCCGCCTTCCATCCGGTTCTCAACCAGTCCTTCAATCCCGGAGAGCCCAAAATTTTGAATCTTTTCCGGGCAAATTGAATAGACCTTCTTTTCACCTGTCATTTTCTCCAGCTCATCATTCATCCATTTAACCTGCTGCTTTAGATCAGGGAGGGCGGAGAGTTCTTTTTCAGTCAGCAGGTCATACCCTCCTGAAAACTCCAGGTCAATATCTTTCTTTTTAAAGGTCTTTTCGATCCGGCGGATGCCTTTGTACCGCATCTCCACCAGTTCCAGTGTATTGTCGAGCCCAAGGGTCCTGGCATCATAAAGCAGTTCGGTAATACTTCCAAAGCAAGCGAATCCTGCATTCCGTGTACTTGCCCCGGTAGGGATCATTCCCCTTTCCAGGATGGTGACCCTGCATTTGGGATCCTGTTTTTTGAGATAGTAGGCAGTCCATAAACCAACAAATCCGCTGCCGATAATAAGGTAATCGGAAGGCGCAAAAAAGCTTTCCTTTTCCCAGATCGATAGCGGAATTGTTTTTCCTGTCTGATTGCGATGATCCATATCGGGGTTTTTGGCAAGATAGCCAATTGCCCTAAAATCTCCATCCAATGGAAATACCAGCCCTCAGAGAAGGTAAAAATCCATCATAATCAACAGTAACTGTTTTAGTTGCAGCATTTACATTAACTTCTGCTTTATCACCGATGATTGGAATATCCTGAACTATTTCTTCAATATCAGCCTTAGCTTCAGAAGCCATTTGCGGAGTCCATGGAAAAATTGAAGAAACATCTACTGCGGTCGAACGAAACTTTGCAATATTTGCCTCTGGTCCCAGGAGGTAAAGATCAATGGCCAGTCGTTTTGCTACCAGGAACTGAACTCCCAGTTGAGCACCCACGCCGTATGCTTTGTAAGAAACTTTAGTATCAAAATCGGCCTGCTCGGTTACCAGCTCGCCCTGCAAAATCCCCGAACCTTCCTGGTTAACGTATTTTGCAAATGATTCAATATAGAACCCTGAAACCTGTCGCTTACTCAGGTAATATCGGTAACCAGCCACAACAGAATATCCTTTGGTTTCTACATCGCTGTTTTTGCCGTCATATTCCACTTCATAAGTGCGGGCACTTGGAATCCCTACCAGGAGGGTCACTGATTTTCTTGGTTTGAAATTGTATTCACCGCCAACAGTGATCTTTCCCGCAGCAAGTGCTCCGGGCGCCCATTTGGCAATAAAATTTGTTGTTGATTGTGCAGAAGCACCCAGTACTAAAAAAAGTGCAATAACGGTAAGTCTAGCTTTCATAGTAAACAATGGATTAATATGTTATGGTAATTATTTAAAAAAAGTGGAGAAGCAAAAAGGATACCTTCTTACTTCTCCACTACGTCTCTTCTCCTCCTAACTCCCAACTCCTAACTCCCAACTCCTATCTCCTACTAAAGGTGTATCGCCTCTCCATAAGCCACTTCGATCGCGTCTTTCACGCTTTCGCTGATAGTTGGGTGTGGATGGATCGAATTCAATACTTCGTGGTAAGTTGTTTCGAGTTTACGAGCAGTAACAGTTTGGGCAATGATCTCAGTAACATTATAACCGATCATATGTGTTCCAAGCCACTCTCCGTATTTCGCATCGAAGATCACTTTTACAAAACCTTCGGTATGTCCTGCAGCACTTGCTTTTCCGGAAGCGCTCAGTGGGAATTTACCAACTTTGATCTCGTAACCTGCTTCTTTTGCCTGCTTTTCTGTGAAGCCAACAGATGCGATCTCAGGAGTACAGTAAGTACAGCCTGGAACATTACCATAATCCAGCGGTTCAGGCTGATGGTTATATTTCTTCAGGTTATATGCAATGTTCTCAACACAGATAATACCTTCTTTTGAGGCAACGTGTGCAAGCGCCTGTCCAGGTACACAGTCACCAATCGCGTAAATTCCCGGAACAGAGGTCTGGTAGTATTTATCTACTGTAATACGACCCTTATCTGTCTTAATGCCATTTTCTTCCAGTCCAATACCTTCGATATTAGCCTGAACCCCTACTGCAGACAGCAGTACATCGGCTTCCAGGGTTACTTCACCCGACTGGGTTTTGATGGTTGCTTTCACACCAGCTCCCGAAGTATCCACTTTAGTTACTTCGGAATTGGTCATGATATCGATACCATTCTTCTTAAAGCTCTTCTCGAGTTCTTTAGAGATATCTTCATCTTCAACAGGAACGATCCTTGGCAGGAATTCAACGATGGTCACTTTTGTTCCCATGCTGTTATAGAAATATCCAAATTCAACACCGATCGCACCAGATCCAACTACGATCATGCTTTTCGGCATTTCAGGAAGCACCATTGCTTCGCGGTAGCCAATGATCTTCTTGCCATCAATTGGCATGGTTGGCAATTGTCTTGCACGACCACCGGTTGCTATAATAATGTTAGCACCTTCAACAGTTTTCTTTGATCCGTCGGCAGCTGCAACTTCGATCTTGCCTTTACCCACGATCTTACCAAAGCCCATGATCACATCGATCTTATTCTTCCTCATCAGGAACTGAACACCTTTACTCATTTTATCAGCAACACCACGGCTGCGCTTGATCACGTTGCCAAAATTCGGTGTACCGCTTGCTTCAATTCCGTAATCGGTTGAATGTTTGATATATTCAAATACAGATGCACTCTTCAACAATGCCTTGGTAGGAATACAACCCCAGTTCAAACAAATACCACCCAAGCTTTCCTTTTCAATGATTGCTGTTTTCAAACCTAGCTGAGAAGCGCGAATTGCAGCAACATAGCCGCCAGGTCCGCTTCCTAATACAATTACATCGTAGGACATTCTTAATAATTTAGATAAATAATGCAAAGAGCAGGGCGAAATTAGTGCATGGATTTGGAATTGCGAATTCATATTTTTGCGCCATGAAACTAGATATCCTGGCTATTGGCGTTCACCCCGACGATGTAGAACTCGGTTGTTCCGGCACTATTCTCAACGAAGTAAGAAATGGCAAATCAGTAGGAATTATTGATCTTACCCAGGGAGAACTTGGTACCCGGGGCACGATTGAAACAAGGTATTCTGAAGCTTCCATTGCCGCCCGGATCCTTGGTGTATCGGTTAGAGAAAATCTCAAAATGAGGGATGGTTTTTTTAAGAATGATGAAGAGCACCAACTGCAGTTGATTCAAAAGATAAGACAATACCAGCCAGAAATAGTGATTGGAAATATCCTGGAAGACCGTCATCCGGATCATGGTCGGGCAGGTAAACTGATCAAGGAAGCATGTTTTCTTTCAGGATTATCAAAGATCATCACTTTCGATGAGCATGGTAAACAACAGGAAAAATGGAGACCCAAACATTTATTCCATTATATCCAGGACTGGTACCATGAACCTGATTTCCTGGTTGATATCACGGATGTTTTTGAAGCGAGGATGAAATCTGTGGAGGCTTATGGAACACAGTTTTTCAGCGGGCAGGAAAACGACAATGAACCTTCTACCTATATATCTACCCCAGATTTTTTAGACAGTGTTATTGCCAGAGCAAGAATGTTTGGCAAAAGAATTGGGGTAAAGTACGCCGAGGGTTTTGTAACAGAAAAGAAGCTGGGAATCAGGAACCTTGATGCACTGATCCAGGTGGAAACCTGACTAAGATCAGGTGGAATTCATGATAAAAAGGCAAATCGTTAACACCGATCGGCCTGTGATTCCCGTAACTTCGCGATTCTTATTTTTAATTTTAGTTTGATTAATGGCAACACCAAAATTTTCTAATGTACAGGAATCTTTTCATGCAGAGTTGAAAAGACGTATTAATGCTTACTTCGAGCAGAAGGGGAAAAGTCCCACCGGAAACTGGGAGCTTTTTTCAAAAGCAACTATTCTGATGGTCGCTTTTATAGGCCTGTACATTCACCTCGTTTTCTTTACACCACCTGTATGGATTGCACTGGTAGAATGTGCCCTATTCGGAATGGTGATAGCTGCAATCGGTTTCAACATCATGCATGATGGCGGACACGGCAGTTTCAGTAACAACAAGACTTTAAACAAACTCGCAGCTTTTTCACTTAATATTCTTGGTGGAAATGCTTTTATGTGGAATGTTAAACACAATGTGATCCATCATGCTTATACCAATGTTGATGGATATGATGATGATATCGATATCCAGCCATGGATGAGAATGAGTTCTACTCAACCGAAATACAAGTTTCATAAATACCAGCATTATTATTTCTGGGTACTGTATTCACTGCTGTACATTCTGTGGATCTTTGTATTGGATTACAGTAAATATTTTAAAAAGCAGATCGGTCTAGTACCATTAAAGAAAATGGATCTGAAGGATCATATTACCTTCTGGTTATCCAAAATGCTGAACCTTGCTTTATTTGTAGTGATCCCGATCATTATGGTAGGATTCAAAGCCTGGTTGATCGGATTTTTATTGATCACAGTGTTGACCGGTTTCGTGATCAGCATCGTATTTCAATTGGCGCATACAGTTGAACATACATCTTTCCCTGTACCTGATACTAACACAGGCAGACTTGAAGATGAGTGGGCCATTCACCAGATCAAAACAACCGCAAACTTTGCGACACATAACAAGTTTGTCTGCTGGTTTGTAGGTGGATTGAATTTCCAGATCGAACACCACCTGTTTCCAAAGATCTCTCATATTCATTATCCTGCTATCAGCAAGATCATCAAGAAGGCCTGCCAGGATTACGGTATCAACTATATCGAATATCCAAGGGTAAGATATGCGGTAGCTTCGCATGTGAATTTTTTGAAGAGGATGGGGAATGCTTAGTTAGGAGTTGGGAGTTGGGAGTTGGAAGGAGGAGATGAGGAGATGAGGAGATGAGGAGTTGAGGAGTTGAGTAGAAATACAATAATTAAATACTTATAGGCCGCCTTCGGGGCGGCTTTTTTCATGTCTCCACGTCTCCATGTCTTTATGTCTTCTCTTTTCCTTACCTTGAATCACCAAAACTTATAATATGAAAAAATTATTTGCAATCATCTTATGCATGTTGATCTTACAGGCTGGTTTTAGCCAGTCCGACAATTCAAAAATTATTGCTGAATGGGAAAGGGCTAAAGCATATACCAAGGAATACCTGGATGCCATGCCGGATGAAGGTTACAGCGCAAAGCCAACTCCGGAAATGCGATCTTTTGCTGAACAAATGATGCACCTTGCCGAAGCAAATTATGGAATCGGGGCAATGGCAACAGGAAAACAAAGTCCTGTTCAGTGGGGAGCCCTCGAAAAATCAACCGATAAATCGAAGACTGCAACATCTAAAGCGGTATTAGACAGCTATGATTTTGTGATCAATTCTCTTAAAGATTTTGATGCATCCAAACAGGCCGAGCAGATCGACATGTTCGGACATAAATTATCCAAGATGGAAGCCATCAATAAAGCATTCGAACATCAAACCCACCACCGCGGACAAACCACTGTGTATCTCAGGTTAAAAGGTGTTAAGCCACCACAGGAAAAATTATTCTAAATGGGTTTATTATAATAGAAAGAGGCTACCAACAGGCAGCCTCTTTCTATTCAAGTCTTCAAGTCTCCACGTCTCCACGTCTTCACGTCTTCACGTCTCCCCTTCAGCCCAGCTTCCTTCGTCGCTGGTCAGCCGGGCATCACCCATGTATCGCCAACAACGGAACATGACTATGATAAGCCAGTCTCTTGGTATGGCTAGGTTTGAACAATCCGCTCAGGAAGCTATGACTTCTTGGTATGGTAATGATCACATCAATATTTCTATCATGCGCAAAGCTGTTGATCGCATCAAGGAAATCGTACAATCTCATGAATGAAAACTGTGGATCGAATTCCTGGAAGATGCGTTCCAGCTTATTTCTTTCAGCTTTATATTCCTCAGTCAGTTCAACATAATGCTCTGTATCCACATTCACGATATGCAAAACGGGACGAAACATCTGAAGAAAATTCCTGATGGCATTTACCGGTGTAGTATACTCAACGTTTTTAAAATCACTGAGCAACATCACATTTTCAATCTTTTCAAATTTTGCATTGGGTGGAACAATGATAACCGGGCAAACACCTTCATTCACAAAATTTAAAGTGTTACTTCCGATCATGATCTGCTCGAGCCTGGTAGCACCAGTGATCCCCATGATCACGAGGTCGATTCCCTGGTATCTTACATACCTTGTCATTGATTCCACCAGGTTGGTTCCAACTTCAGCCACATATTCTATTCTTACAGTGGAATCTTCATGCAGTTCAATCTCCATATTTTTCAGCGCCTGGTTAAGGATCGCTTTTCGATCATCTTCTTCTATGTTTAATGGAGATCCATCAACACCCGCAGGGATCTTATCGTACGCATTGTACAGGATAACGATTGAATCTGGAACTGTAGACGCCAGTTGCACGGCATAATGTGCAGCATTCTTGGATGTTTCAGAAAAATCTGTAGGAACAAGAAATCTTCTCATAATAGATAGTTGGTTTGACCTACAATATAACAATTATGAGTATTCAAAATTATTTCTTGATAAATCGAAGAATATTCCTTCTTCGCTGATCAGTTATAAAATACAGTCCCGAAGGAAGATACTGTACATTGACCTCTGTGATTTTTAATCCCGATTGAAAATTTTTGATGACCTGGCCAAACTGGTTGAGCAATGAATAATTCATTTTTTCATCCGAAAGGTTCTCAATGATCAGCCGATCCTGGACCGGGTTAGGATATAACCTGATCTGAGAAAATTTTGTTTCCACCGGCTTTTCCTCAGGCATCTCAGGTTTCACAGCTCCTTCATTCAAAGCCATTGAATAAAGCATATTATATCTTGGTCCTCCCGGTGCAAATGCAGCGCGCATCCTGGCTCTTTGTCCCGATGTGAACATTACCATACATGCATCATTGGTGAGGTCCATATAATTCATATACATATTCCCTGAATTATTACAGCTGGTAATAATTCCTGAAGGGCAGCCCCTGCTGGCACTTTGTTGCTTTGGAGTATCTTCCACATCATCATCACCACAGTACTGATCACCCCAGATATGCCGTAAGCCAAGCCAGTGCCCGATTTCATGAGTGGCGGTTCTTCCCATGTTGAATGGAGAAGAAGCAGTACCCATCGTTCCAAATGCAGTGTATCTGATCACTACTCCATCCTTATCTTCAGGACCTCCTAAGGGGCTGGAATAACCAACCAGTCCACCAGCAAGGTTTCCAATCCAGATATTAAGGTAGGATGCGGCATCCCAGGCATCGTCACCTCCAAGGCTGGAATACTTGATCCTGTCGTCGAGACCAAAGACCTGGATAGATGTTTTCTTTCTTATAATTCCATTGGTTGAGAATCCATTTGGATCACTGGTGGCCAGAACAAATTCGAACTGGCAATCTGCAGCAAGATTTTTAAATGCTTGTGGTATGCTGGCAATATCATTATTTGATTTTCTGAAATCGCGGTTCAGTGCTGTGATCTGTGATTGAACCTGCGCATCAGAAATATTATGAGACAGGTTGTTGTAAAGAATATGAACCACCACCGGAATTCTGATAACACTGGGTTGTGGAGCATTAGATTCTATGGATCCGAAGATCTTATTTGGATTATTAAGTTGACGGGATATAAAATCCTGCTTAGCCATTACAGACTCCCTGATCAACCGGTCGGAAGAAACCAGTTGTTGAAAATAATCTTGGGAACGGCAATCCTTTTGAGCATTACCAGCGAAACAGAATCCAATAAGTAGAAAAATCAAAGTTATTGTCCTCATAGTAGCAGCATTCTTTTAGAGCTGGTGCTACATAGGCGATGGATGGGGCATTCATACGGATTGAATAATGCAGTACTTGCAGGATAGGGGGTTTCAATAAAAGGATAGAAAACGATTTCGTATTTCTTATCTACGATTCACCGGGGTATAAGGGGTAAGGATGGTGATGATCTGGAGATAAGCAGCCATAAAGCAAGTTAAAATTTCTTGTTTTACAAAGAGTTGTGGGATATTTTTCAAATTAAAACATCAGAAATGTACTTTTGAAACTTATTTAGATCGATGAAAAAGCTATCCATACCATTCATACTATTGATTGTGATATTAAGCGCATGCAATGATGAAGACCAGGACCAGGGAAACATTTCCCCCAACCCTCCCATTCCTGTGATCCAGTTCCAGGTAGTGAAAGAATACCCGCATGACACAGCATCCTTCACACAAGGTTTGGTCATCCATGACGGCCAGTTGATCGAAAGTACAGGGATGCCAAATACCAGCTGGCTGGGACCTGTAGATAAATCGAAAGGTTCGATCGATCGCAAAGTTTCTTTACCCGGTGATTTTTTTGGAGAAGGTATCACCGTTTTGAATGGAAAGATTTACCAGTTAACCTGGCAGAATAAGAAAGGATTTATTTACGATGCCAAAACATTTAAAAAGATCGGTGAATTTCCCTACGTAACGGAAGGATGGGGAATCACCAATGATGGACAGCACCTGATCGTTAGTGACGGTACCAGTAATCTTTTTTATTATACTCCAGACACTGTTAAGTTGGTCAAAACAATTTCCGTTACCGACAATTACGGACCGGTTCCAAACCTCAATGAACTGGAGTATATTGATGGATTCATTTATGCCAACCAATGGCAGACGCCGTATATTTTAAAGATCAATCCGGAAGGAAAGGTAGTCGGCAAACTCGACTTCAAAAGGATCCAGGACGAGCTTCAGCAAAAGCATCCATACCTTGATTTCTCCAATCAAACCCTGAATGGAATTGCCTATGATTCGGCCACTAAACAGGTTTTTGTGACAGGAAAGAATTGGCCGGTGATGTATGAGGTGAAGTTTTAGACATGGAGACGTGAAGACATGGAGACATGGAGACGTGGAGACGTGAAGACGTGGAGAAAAAACATTTTTAAATGTTTAAATCACCATTTTTACCAATACTGCCATGAGTAATTTCGCTTATGGCAAAATCATTTGAAGATTTGAGGATTTGGCAGGAAGCTCATGTTATTGTGAAGAAGATCTATTTACTAAGTGCACAATTTCCCTTCGAAGAAAAATATAGTTTAAAAGACCAGATCAGACGAGCGGCAGTATCAATTGCCGCAAATATTGCTGAAGGATTTGGCAGAGATACGGTCAAAGAAAAATTAAGGTTCTATTCCATTTCACGAGGCTCATTGGAAGAATGTAAATACCTGTCAATCCTTTCCAAAGATCTCCAATACGCCAACACAGATGAAGTAAAGCAAGATCTACACAGGCTTGGCATAATGATGAATAAGTATGTAAAGACTATAAAGTTAAATGCTAATCTTCCCTAACCCATGTCTTCACGTCTCCATGTCTCCATGTCTTCATGTCTTCACGTCTTCAAGTCTACAATATAAACCCCCGAACTCCCCCTCTCCCTCTCCCACAACGCCTTCCAGTTCGAAGACAATCCATTTAGGAAACCGGTCACTAGATTCTGCTTGCCGGTGCGGTATTGCTCGCTGAGCAGACTGACGTAAAAGCTGTCGAACCACATGGGTTTGATCTTCCTGACTTTCATTCCATGCGCCATCACAAGATGCTTGATGGAGGCCGGAGAAAAATGGTAGAGATGCCTTGGTACATCATATGCAGCCCAGTATTGCTGGTAATGCTGCGCATCTTTGGAAGTGAAATTTGGCACTGCAATGATGAGGATCCCATCCGGCTTTAATAATTTCCTGCATTGCTCGATATAATCATGCAAACGATGAACATGTTCCAATACATGCCACATCGTGATCACATCAAAACTGCCTTGTTCAAGGTGAAATAATTTGGATGATTCCTGCATCTGGATACCAAACTCAATCTGTGCATTCTTCCTTGCTGTACTATCTGGTTCCAAAGCAGTCACTTTCCATCCATGATGTTGTATATGATGGGCAAATGCACCAACACCTGCACCAATATCCAGCAATGTTCCCTGCTTTTTCTTTGAGGCAGACATGATCAATTTCCTCTTCTGTTCCAGGGTGATCTTTCTTACACGATGGTAAAGAGAGTTGATCAATCCTTCCTTTGTATTGGAATGCGACACATAAGCATCAGAACGATAATATCTTCCTATGCTGCTTTCATCCGGAACATCCTGTGTGAACATGCCTGTACACTGAAGGCATTGCCAGATTGGAAATTGCTGCTGTGTAACTGTATTGTCTTTGGCAAATAAGTAATGACGGATATTTTCAGATCCGCAGATAGGGCAACTGGTATAATGAATAGTAGATGGCACAGTGATGATTTTTCTATCAGCGTATGTCGATGCTTTGCTGGTTTGAAGTGGACTCTATATTAAATCCTTCATTATAAAAACGAATGAAGAGCACTGCTATCGCGATGATGGCAATGACAAGCGCAATGATCCAAACCTTTCCCTTACCCGAATGCTCTTCTTCCTGGAAATATTCAGTCATTTCCATGGTGTTGGTTTCCTTGTCGCCAACCAACATGGTATGGGCCGCATTTTCCCGAACTATCTTTTCAGCATGAACCGGAAAGACCTCATTCTGGAGTGCAGAAATGGATTCAAACAGGATCTCTCCTGAAGCATCCTGCTGCATTACCCCAACTCCTTCCCAGGTTACCGATTGCTCAGCCCTGATCCGGTTCCTGAATTCATAAGCCCATTCATTATAGATCTTGATGGCTTCAAAATCCGCGACCTGCTTTTCAGTTGCCAGGTAAGTGAAGAACTCCTTATCAGGAGCATCAAAATATTTATCAAAGCGGAACTGGAATGCAGGAGGAATAATAGCCCTGTTCACAAAATCATACCGGGCGGGAATCCTGTCCACATGGATGGTTCCCAGCCCGGGTATGCTGATACTTTTATTTTGAACAAGATAGCTGTTTAGTACTTCGAACATCGCCGTTGATTTCAACGCGAAGGAACAATATTCAGCCGACTTAAAAAAACCTCTTTGACCTTACGGGATCTACTTCTGATTAAATGTATAAGTAACACCTCCTAACACATTGAATCCAAAAACTTCATACCTGTGCCAGCGCTCATACCTGTTGTTCAGAATATTATTGAACTGTGCCCAAAGATTCAGATTCTTTGTGATTTTAAATTCTGCACCGGCATTCACATCAAACCCGGTTTCACCTTTATAACTAAGTCCGTTTTGTCCAAGGTATTTTGCTCCATCAAATGCCCATAATTCTGTTCTTAAGTAAAGATCCTTCCATACACGCCATCTTAGCTGTGCACTTAATTCAAGTGGCAACAAACCCCATGCTTCTGAATATTTTTCCTGCTTGGTGAATTTATTCCAGTCGAATGTAGCTCTTGCACTAAACTCCTCTCCTCTTGTATACTGCGCTTCAGCATGCGTATTAATGATAGTCAGTTCGGGTTCATACCTGATCTGGAAATCCTTTTCATCGATCGGGTTATTTACAAAGAGCCCGATATCACGGTGCTTCTGGAAACCAATCTTGGCTGAATAACTGATATGATTGCCGGATGATCCTTTGAATCCTGCAAAGATCTCATTCACCCGATCGTTCCTTAATGAGTCTGGTTGCGCCAGCCAGGGATTGATTCCTGCAAATCTTTGATAGGTTCCTTTATTGAAATAACCGATCCATCCTAATTGCAGGGTCAGTCGCTGATCACTAGTGATGATATCAGCCATCAGGTTTGGCAGCATATAAAAATTTCCATTATCCCATGATGGTGTTATTCCTGCATTCAGGTAAAAATTTGGTGTTTTGAATTCAAGCTTTGGATTGATCTGGATGATATTGTTATTGATATTATCCTCATCTTCCCTCCTGTAATTCGTGATATCGGCCAATACGCCCAAACTGAACGCCGTAGCTTTACCCAGCGTTTTTGTTACAGGTACATTGAGCACCATATTGGTTTCAGATCCTTTTCTTGTTCGACTATCACCCATTGCAGAGATCCGCAACGTTGGTTCATAGGTTAAACCAAATTCTGTCGGAACAATATTTCTTAAGCCGATCTTGGCTTCAATGGTTTGAAAACGCTGACGAAGATCTGATTTGGTGAAAGGCAATGAATCAGCACCTCCATACAAATAATAGGTGCTGTTTACCACGCCGATATTACCTGTCCACTCGAGATTTTTGGGAGTACGATACGTGAGTGCTCCGCCGATCTTACTTTCACTATGCTGCTGGTATTGAAGACTTCCTTTTGAACTTACGTGATCAGCAAAAATGTTGAAGAAAGTATATTCTCCATCACCAAAACTAAATCCTGCTTTCACCAATGGCTGATGAATATTTCCTATTCCAACCTTGATATAATTACTGTTCGTCCATGCTGTTCCGGTATCCGGTGTAAATGCAAGCGGCTTTAATTCTCCTGCCTGGTATGGGAACAAAAGATTCTCAGCCGGAAGATTGTATTGAAGCTTTGGCCTGCCTGTATCAGTTACAGGGGCGCTTGCATTGAAATTCAACTTCGACGCTTCTCTCAATACAGGTTTGAAGGATGAAGTAATATCGATGCTTCTTTTCTTCGTGGTATCCTGCGCCATGGTAGTTAAGCCAACGGTCGCCAGTAATCCTGAAAGTGCAATTCCTTTTATTGTCATTGTACCTGTTTGAATCCTTGATTATTGATTATCTACCTTGCTTTCTTTTGATTCTGCTGCAGCAACTTCTTTCAATCGCTCCATTGCTTCCTGCCTGAGTGATTCGATCTTTGCATTGTCTACAACACTCTGGTAAGTTGCTTTAGCGTTGAACAGGTCTTTCTGTTTAAAATAAACATCACCCAGCAACAGGTATGAACGTGTTACCCATTCTTCATAAGAACCTGCCTTATTGATCACTTCAAATGCTGCTTTCTCTGCATCACTCAATTTATTTTCCCTGAGGTAACATTCTGCAATACGATAACGTGCTTCTGCTCCATAAGCTGCTTTACTCAATGCCGCTACATTCCTGTAATGCGTGATGGCTTCAGCACACTGGTTAGATTCCTGTGCACTCTTTCCCATAACCATTCCAGCTAGGATCTTATCATCTGTTCCTGCACCTTTTTGCTGCAAAAGATCTTTTGCATTTGGAACGGCAACAGTCCATTTATTCAATTGGTACTGACTTCTCAATAAACCGCGCATGGCTTCCATCCTAGTTTCCTGTGAAGAAGAAAAATCTTTCAGCTTCGAAAAATACTTTTCAGCCTTATCATAATTCTTCAGATCGAAGAAATTGATACGTGCAGCCTGCAGCAATGATTTTTCACCAAACTTATGCGGAACACGCTCACTCAGTTGTTCATAGCCTGCAACTGCTTTCTGAAGATCCTTCTGGTTTGCATAGATCTCACTCTTGTAATAGAGTGCCTCAATACTGTGCTTACCTTCTGGAAACTTGGCCAGGTAATCTTCAAATTTTTTCGCAGCAGCAGGGAAATTTCCATTGTTAAACTGGATCTCTGCTTCTTCATATGCCAGTTGCTCTTCCTGTGAAGTGGTCACTTCCTGTCCCATGGATCGCGCAAATGCTACATATTCACCCGATCTTCCTTCTTCAACAAAAATTGCCTTTGCATTATCCAATCCTTCCTGTGCTTCAGGTGAATTCGGGAATTGCTTTAAGAGCGTAGTATATTGCTTCAATGCTTCTGCATTGTTCTCCATATTGTAATATGCAATACCGGAACGTAGCAATGCACGTGGTGTCAATGATGAATTTGGATCATTGATCACATTCTTTAAGTATGGGATCGCTTCACGATATTGCTCATTGGAAAGATAGGTACTCGCGATCTCCATGTTTGCATCCGGAATAAGGGATGATTGAGGATATCTTCTGCTCAAAGCATTCAGAAGATTGATCTTCTCTCTTGAATTATTTACACCGGTCACCATGGCTTTCTGGAAAGTAGCATAATCAGAAGAAGGCCATGTATAATCCAGTACTTTATCATACATCGCAAGGGCTCTCTTGAAATCCCTGTTCATATAATGACAATCCGCGATCCTTACATAAGCATCCTGCTGAATTGGATTAGCATTGATGGAAGGATTGGAAACCACCTGTTCAAAGAAACCTAATGCCTGCCTGTAATTCTCTTTTTTGAGATAACAATATCCAAGGTTATACCTCGCATGAACAGGACTAACTTCTCCGTTTGTAACCGGGTTGTTCAGGAATTCATAGTAATAACGTATTGCATCATCGATCTTACTCAACCTGTATGAAACCTCTCCTTTCCAGAAATTGATATAAGGTTTTACTGATTGATTGGTTGGCTGCTGTTCTGCTTTCGTCAATAGTTCATTTGCTGTAACCAGCATTCCATCATTGATCAGTTCAGTTGCTCTTCCAACCAGGATCTTTGGATAAGCCTGTCTTGCCACCTGGCTGTTTGTACCGATACTGTCGATCAGCGAAAGTGCATCCTTATAATTATTTGTATTGGCCAAAACGCCCACCAGCAGGTCCTTTGCTTCTGGTGCATAGGAAGAATTAGGATAGGACCTAATGAAATCCTGGAAAGAGGACAATGCAATATCCTGGTATCCCAATTCATAAGAAAGTTTAGCATAGTGAAACTGCGAGATCTCTTTCTGCTTTTGGTTGCTGCTGTTGTTTGCACAGAAAAGAAAAGCATTTCTTGCGTTCTGCTTCTCTCCTTTCTTTAAATAAGCATCACCCAACAGGTACATCGCATTTTGTGCGAGTGAATCTTCTTTACCACCAAGTTGTTTAAATCCCTGGATCGCTTTATCAGCATTACCGGTCTGGTAATATGAATAAGAAAGCTCGTACAGGTCTTCACGCTTTACTTTTTCGGCCTTGCTCACATAAGTTTCCAGATAAGGGATCGCCTGTGCGTATTGTTGCTGCTCGAATAAGGCATGGCCGATCAGTTGCCTCATTTCATTTTCATAATACATACCATTTTTTCCGATACGCTGCTTTGCATAATCAAGTGCACGCTGCTTATCGTTATTGGTATACAGAATGGTTGAGATATAATATGGAACCAGCTTACCATATTCCGGGTCATTTTCAACTACACGAAATGCATTCAATGCATCCGAATAATTCTTGTCGTAAAATGAAATATATCCGAAATAATAGTTTGCAGGTATATAGTTCTTGTTCTTCTGATCCGCCCTGATGGCATTCAGCAAAGGCTTTGCCTTATCAAAACTTTGAACAGTGAAATATGAATAACCGAGGTTGAATTTGAGGTCAGATACTTCATCATTGCTGAGATTGGAAACATCTACTGATTCGAATGCAGCAATGGCTTTGGAATAATCCTGGTTACGGAAATAATAATCTCCCAGGTGATATCCCATCATCTGGACCCTGGGTGCATTGTCTTCAAGATCGATGAATTCCTGCGCCTGGAATGCAGCGCGTTCTTCATTCTGTTTCAATGCACACACAATGGTGTAATACCTGATCTCCTGGTAATTGAGTGCGGAATTGCTTCGGTCAGTTTCTCTTAAAGAAAGGCTCAGATCCTTCAATAAAGGATAGGCTAAACTGTATTGCTCTTTCTGGAAATATTCCCGGGCCTGGTTAAAGGTCCCGTTAGGATCACTGAGATATCTTGTTTGCTGTGCGTCTGCAAATAATGAGCAGCCGACAAGAGTACTTACAAGAAAGATTTTTTTCATTGTATGGTATTGATCTTAGTCCGGGTAACGGGTAAAGTTTCTAAATATTTTCCCTACATCCAAAAGTCATTCCAAACAACTGTGGAAAAGAACAAGGATTAACAGAACCTTGTAAGTTATATTTGCCGTTCCTTATTTTTGAAAAAATATCATCTATGGCAAAACTTACCTCGACAAAGTACACTGCTGCTTCATTCAATATCGCGATCTTCCTTTTGCGTGTTGGATCATGCGCATTAATGATCCCTCATGGCTACGATAAGCTGGTGAACTTTGCAAAGTACAAACCTAATTTTGTTAACCTATTCGGCATTGGAAGCGGAACTTCACTTGCGCTTGCCATCTTTGCTGAATTCTTTTGTGCGTTGTTCCTATTGTTTGGAATCTTCTCAAGACTTGTTTCCATTCCACTGATCATCGCCATGTTTGTTGCTTTGGGTAAAGCACATAATTGGGAGGTTTTGGGAGATGGAGAACATGCAGCACTGTATATCCTGATATTTTCTACCATCCTGCTGGTTGGTCCTGGTAAGGCCAGCGTTGATGGCATGATAGGAAAATAATTACTCAACATTTTCAAAAAAGGGCCTCAGTTTCTCGGCAAGTTGCTCAGGAATTGAGGTCCTTTCCATAGTGGCTGCCTTCAAAATATACAATACCACTTTGCCAATGGTCAGGTGTTTTCCTGCTTCATTGTACACATCGTGATGGAATTCTATCCGGTGTTCACCCGGATATTCCTTTAAACTGGTTTTAATGGTAAGCAGGTCATCATACTTTGCAGGACGAATGAATTTGGTATGCAATTCAACCACCGGCATGATGATTCCCATTGCTTCCATGTCTTTGTAAGCTATTCCTAAACTACGCATGGCTTCCACCCTTGCAACTTCAAAATACTGGGCATAGTTGCCATGATACACAACTCCCATGGTATCAGTTTCTGCATATCTTACTCTAACCTGCACTTCACTTAAATACATAGAAATATTTTATACTCTGCGATAATCCGCTTTCCAGTTTTTGATACGTTCCTTGATCTGCTTACTGTTTAAATTTTCCCTGGCAGCAGCTTCCACCAATGAAGGCAATTCCTCATCAGACGCAAATCTCAATGCAATGATTTGCGATAAGGATATTGATGAAGGAAATTGTTTTCCTGTCAAAATGTAATACCGGAGTGATTCTTCAGCCCTGATAGCACGATCCTGGTTCTTTAATCCATTGGATCTTGTAATGATCAGCATCAGTGGAAGTATAAAGGCGATAAAGCAGATCAGTTGGGCCATTGGCAACTGTCCGTCCTTTGCATGCATGATGTTGTAGATCGAATCGATCAGCAAAACAATACAGAAAAACATTACGAGATAATACAATACCGGAACCTGCCGGTGATTCTTATAGTTCTGGGCCATAGGTTTACTTTAACTGGTCCAAGATAGCAAACATCCTTCTTACAATTGTACCGGAAGATCCATCGTAATTATTGACCATGATCGAAAAAATGTATTCTTTGCCCGAAGCCGACTTCACAAAACCTGCATAAGCCTTGGCCCCACTGATGGTTCCGCTCTTCATACGGATCCCGTTTATGAGTGGAAATGCATTGTTCAGAGATGAATAATAGGGTTTAGATCTTGCAAATTTTAATGCGGACACCAGTGATTCGGGAGTGACACGGTTCAGGGGCGACAATCCACTTCCATCGACCACCTGCAAAGCAGATGATTCAACTCCTTTTGATTGCCAGAACTCCTGAAGAAACTTTACACCGTTATCTGTACTGTGTGTCCTATATTTTTTTGCACCCAGGGTTTTGATCAATGCTTCTCCATAGAGATTTATACTTTTTTTCAGAAAGAAATGATTGATACTATCCAGTGTTGGAGAATGATGGATATGCAGAATTTCCATTGCAGCCGTTGTGGTTTCACTCTTCACAGGGATCTGGAAGATTTTGTTTTGCGATCTCAAAGAAGCCGACAGGTATTGGGCAGGATCCGGATGACTGATACTGATCGAATAATTCTTTTCCCCGGCAGGAAGTGTTCCCTGCACAAAGATCTCCTGGGAATCTGCAGGCTGAAGGAACGCGAAAGCATTGTCACCACTGCCTTTCGCTGCCGTCAGTAATTCAGATGCATTGATGGAAAAATCTTTAATATACCAGGGACTTATCTTGCTTAATGTTACCGGGTCATCTGTCTTAATACCTGTATTGAAATAGAGATCGAATTTATTTTCCTTCCAGTTCAGGGCTCCATGTGATGCACCATAGTAATTGCCGATATCTTCCCATATCCATCCCGAAGGATATTTCATGGCAGAAAAATCTCTCGTGATGATCTTTAGAGAACCATCAATAGATTGAATATTTTTTTCTGCCAGTGCATTCATCCATTCCCTGTACAATAACTTTTCATCAGTGCTGGAATAATTATCAGAACCGAGTGTGGGATCTCCTGAAGGAATGATCAGCAGGTTTCCTTTCAATATACCATTAGAAATATTTCCTTCGTATGCCAAAGTAGTGGTATAGGTAAAATCACTTCCCAAGGTTTCCCATGCTGCAATACTGGTAAAGATTTTTTGAGTACTTGCAGGTACAAGACCCATTTGTTCATTATGTC
This sequence comes from uncultured bacterium, assembly GCA_966112615.1. GTDB lineage: Bacteria > Bacteroidota > Bacteroidia > Chitinophagales > Chitinophagaceae > Flavitalea. Next base: position 288,626 of record CBHWDO010000003.1, on the reverse strand, counting down.
CAAAAACCTTACTGCCATTGCTTTCTATGATATACAAACCAAGAATTCCATGCTTCATCTGGGGCTCCTTCAGCAATGCATCAACCTGTTTTTTGATCTTCGCTGCAACATCCTGTGCCATGATTTGTTGTAAGCAGATCATGAACATCATCAGGCCGGTCAAACAAACTTTTTTCATACTACGCCATTCTTTACTTTGCACCCAATTTACTGGATTTTAAATCAGTGTACATGCAGCGTTCCATTAAAGCAACTATTGTTACCATTGGAGATGAATTACTGATCGGACAGGTGATTGACACCAACAGTGCCTGGATAGCACAGGAATTGAACAAGATCGGGATCTGGGTGAAGCGAAGGGTTTCTGTAGGAGATGTATGGGATGAGATCTGGAAAACACTCGATGAAGAAAGTAAAGAGGCTGATGTAATTCTTATAACTGGAGGATTAGGTCCAACTGCTGATGATATCACCAAACCTTTACTGTGTAAGTATTTTGGAGGTGAATTGAAGACGGATGAAAAAGTACTTGCTCATATTCAGCATCTTTTTGAAACCGTTTACCGCAGGCCTTTTACAGACAGGAACAGGAAACAGGCCGAGGTTCCAACTGTTTGCACAGTGATTCATAATGCAAGAGGAACTGCACCGGGAATGTGGTTTGAAAAGAATGATACCATCTTTGTTTCCATGCCCGGTGTTCCACATGAAATGAAGGGAATGATGAGTGATATCATCCTTCAAAAAATTGCAGAAAGATTTCCGGGTAATATCATTTCACACCGCACGTTACTGACTGCTGGTATCGGCGAATCATTTCTTGCAGATCATATTCAACAATGGGAAGAACAACTTCCTTCCAATATCAAACTGGCCTACCTGCCGAATTATGGAATGGTGAGGTTACGGATAACAGGAACAGCTACCGATAAAAGATTACTGGAAGCTCAACTCGATGAAGAATTTTTAAAACTGAAAAACTTAGTAAAAGAGTGGCTGGTGATTGATGAAGACAGGTCGATGCCACAAGTAGTTTCATCCATTCTTAAAGAAAGAGGACAAACACTGAGCACTGCTGAAAGCTGCACGGGTGGCTATATTGCGCATCTGCTGACAAAAGAACCAGGAGCTTCAGCTTTTTTTCTTGGTGGTGTAGTAAGTTATGCGAATGACGTGAAAGAAAATGTTTTGAAGGTTTCTAATGAAACACTGGAAACAAATGGTGCAGTGAGCAGGCCAACTGTTGAACAAATGGTACAGGGTTCATTGGATCTCATGAAAACGGATTATGCGCTTGCAGTTTCAGGAATTATGGGACCGGATGGTGGAACACCTGAAAAACCGGTGGGAAGCGTTTGGGTTGCAGTTGGTAAACAGGGAAAGATCGTATCGCAGCATTTTAATTTCCGGTTTGATAGAAATCGCAATATTGAAATGACGGCCATCCAGGCATTGAATATGTTGCGAAAACTGGTACTTGAAAATGAAAACTAACGACCGTTAGTATTGCTTATTGCAAATTCCCTACATTTGTGCCGTTCAATGAATGTTTTAAGGCGGCAATTGCTTAGGCCTGATTATCTTACATAAAATTTAGACTGAAAATGGCTGTTGTAGACCTCGTAATGCCAAAGCTTGGAGAGAGTATCATGGAAGCGACCATCCTAAGATGGCATAAGCGTCCGGGTGATACAGTGAAACTGGATGAAACCGTTTTGGACATTGCAACAGACAAGGTAGATAGTGAGGTTCCGTCGACTGCGGAAGGAACTATCCAGGAAGTTTTATTCAAAGAAAATGATGTGGTTCCGATCGGTGCAGTCATTGCACGAATCAATACGGCAGGTGGTGAAGCAGCGGTAAGTCCTGCTACACAGCTGGGTGCTGTCCAGGAACAATCCTATAAAATGCACGAGCAGCAACCGGTTCAGCAACCTATAGAACCGGCTCCACAGCCACAGTCAGCCCCGGCATTCAAACCAGCGGCCTCCACCGGCAGCAGGTTCTATTCACCATTGGTATTGAATATTGCACAAAGTGAGCAGGTGAGTATGGGAGAATTGGAAACCATTCCAGGCAGCGGGAACGATGGAAGGGTTACCAAGAAAGATATCCTGCAATACGTGGAAGACAGGAAGAATGCAGGTGGTAAGCCGGCAAGTGCGGCACCACAGCAGAGTCCTGCCCCGGTAAGAGAAATGCAGCAACTACCTGAACGCAAGCAGGAATCTGCACCGGTAACTTCTTACGGAGATAATGTGGAGATCATCGAGATGGATCGTATGCGCAAGATGATCTCGAAGCATATGACCGACAGCAAGGCAACCAGTGCGCATGTTACAAGCTTTGCAGAAGCCGATGTAACGAATATGGTATTGTGGAGAGAGCGTGTGAAAAAGGATTTCGAAAAGAGAGAGAACGAGAAGATCACCTTCACTCCATTATTCATTGAAGCAATTGCGAAATGCATCAAAAAATATCCATGGCTGAATAGCAGTGTCGACGGCGATAAGATCATTATCAAGAAAGATATTAATATCGGAATGGCCACTGCATTACCAAGTGGAAACCTGATCGTTCCGGTGATCAGGAATGCAGATCAACTGAACCTTGTAGGATTGACCAAGAAAGTTAATGGCATGGCCAATGCCGCAAGAAATAATAAGCTTAGGCCGGATGATACTGCAGGTGGAACTTTCACGCTTACCAATGTAGGTTCCTTTGGAAGCATCATGGGTACACCGATCATCAACCAGCCACAGGTAGCGATCCTGGCCGTTGGTGCGATCAAGAAAAAGCCTGTGGTGATTGAAACCAAGCAGGGCGATAGTATTGCGATCCGCCACATGATGTATCTGTCCATGAGCTATGACCACAGAATTATTGACGGAGCACTGGGATCTACCTTCCTGAATGCAGTAGCGAAGGAGTTGGAGAACTTTGATCCGAATAGGGAGATTTAGTAGCGGGCTGACTGGCTCCGAAGGAGTCAGGCTGAACGCACAGCGCTGAACAAACAACGAAGTTGTTTGGGCTGAGATGATATTAAAGCCAGAGTGATACACTCTGGCTTTTTGTTTCCTGTCAGCCCACCGACTTGCAGTCGGTGTTCAGCCAGGTGCGTTCAGCCTGGCCCCTTCGGAGCCAGTCAGCCCGCATTTGGAATAATTTTTTAAATTCATAACACAAACCCAGTGCTATGAAGTCTCTATCGGAAACATGGTTCGCGGATGGCTACATTGATTTCGAACTGAAGAAATATACCCTGCTCGCGTACCTGAAAGAAGTCAATAAGTATTTTAACGAAAGCAAACTCTACCCACAGCTTTCAGATGTGATCTTTCACTATAATAACCTGGTCGCATTCCGTGAAAACAAACGCTACCTGCAGGAACAGTTTCCTAAAAAACTTACCGGCATGCAGATGGAAAAACTTCAGCTACTCTACGAACAGATGATCGAAGATGATGACCTGATGAAGGAGTTGGAAGATATCATCCATTACGCCGAAAGCCGCATCAAGACTACCATTCACAATGGTACAGAGATCTATGAAAAAGTGGAGGAAATGCTTTCGATCGTTCCGGTTGGATTGATACCACTGGATGTGCAGGAAGGATTTTTCTTTTTATCTATTCCAACCAATAAATCCATCAGGATTTATCAATACAGGTTGAGCATTTTTACCAGGCATGATGAAAAATACCGGTCAATGAAAACCGAATTCATTGAATCAAGGCAACGATCCATTGTACACACTTATGAATCCATCAAAACTGATCTAATTCGCGCCAAGAAAGATCTTCCAAATCCTGCAGTCTATTCCATTGAATCAGAACTTGCATTACCGGTAGATGAAACTCTTCTGCCCATTGCAAAAAGAACGCTGGTGCGGTATATCAGCTCGTCTGCTGCCTGAGTTTTTCCTTGCGCGACTGACGATAAATGATCAGTATTTGCAGTACCACGGATAACATGATCAGTGCAAGTCCCAAGTAAAAATTGGCGGATAAATACTTATTCTCCTTATAGATGATGAAAGCCAGTATGATCCCATACAATGGCTCAAGATTGAAAGAAAGATTTACCGTAAATGCAGAGATCTTTCTTAATGCCTGCATGGAAAGGTTGAATGCAAGCACCGTACAGGCCAATGCCAGCACCATTAACCAGCCCAGATCTGACCAGGTAGGTAATAATTTCTCTGTGGGAAATAAATACAGGTAAAATGGAAGTATGATAGTTACCGACATCAAACCGCCCGTTAGCTCATGCCTGGTCACAGTTTCAGGTCCGTGCACCTGCAAAAATCTCCTGTTAAAAATGGGAAAAAGGCATCCAAGGAATGCCGATATGATCCCGATAATGATCCCTGTTTTATACTGAGGGTCGAAATGAAACACAATGGAGATCCCTGCAATAGTAAGCAGCCCCAGTAATAACTCCACTGAATGAAATCTTTTCCGCAAAAGGATGGGTTCCATGATCGCGGTAAAAAATCCTATGGAAGAAAAACATACAAGAGCCACCGCAACATTTGCATACTTGATGCTTCCGTAAAAAGTGATCCAGTGCAGAGCGGCAATAAGTCCTACACCATAAATTGCCCAACGGTCTTTCCAGGCCAGTTTATCACGGTCTTTTGAGAGATAATGAATCAACCAAAGGGCTATAACGGTAATGATAAGTCGATACCAAACCAACAAAGCTTCGTTGAGTTCGATCAAACGACCAAGGATCCCGGTAAATCCTGCAAGGAATACCGCCGCATGTAGTTGAAAGAAAGCTTTTTTCATGGCTAATTATTTTGAATCAGCCATTGCTTTTTGTTGTTCGGAAGGATTCTTTACACGTTTGTGGTAATCTTTGAAAAGGCTGTACCAGCGCAGCTTCAGCACTCCGAGCACACCTTCTTTAATGATCCCTTTGTGCATTTTGGAAACGCCGAGCTTGCGATCTTCAAATATGATTGGAACTTCTTTGATTTTGAATCCAAGTTTCCATGCAGCAAATTTCATTTCGATCTGGAATGCATAACCAAGGAATCTGATCTCATCAAGATTGATGGATTCCAGCACTTCTTTTTTGTAGCACATAAACCCGGCAGTAGTATCTCTAACAGGCATCCAGGTTATGATACGGGTATAAAGTGATCCGCCTTTGGATAGCATGATCCTGTCTTTAGGCCAGTTGATCGTTCCTCCTCCTTTCACATATCTTGAACCGATGGCAACATCTGCTCCACCTCTTTTACAGGCGTCGTACAATCGATTCAGGTCTTTTGGATTGTGGGAGAAATCTGCATCCATTTCAAAAATGAAATGATAGCCACGGTTGACTGCCCATTTGAAACCGTGGATATAGGCGGTTCCCAGGCCCAGCTTACCTCTTCTTTCTTCAATAAACAATGAATGAGGATACTCCAGTTGCAACTGCTTCACAATATCAGCAGTTCCATCAGGAGAACCGTCGTCGATCACCAGAATATGAAACTGTTCATGCAAGCCAAATATGGCTTTAATGATGTTGCTGATATTCTCTATCTCGTTGTATGTGGGTATTATGACTAACTTTTCCAAATCTGAAGTCTAGAGCGCTAAATTAATATAATTGAGATAGCTGAATTGTTAGAAAATGGTCATTACTTATCAAGAACTCCTCTTTAATAAGGTACGATTCAGGATTTCAGTTAGTTTTTGTTTGGTATGCAGCGGGAAATCGCCCTTCATCATCCAGTCGTAATATGATGGTTCCATTTTCAGCACTTCTGCAACCGGCCTGCCTTTATATTTTCCGAAATTGAATACTTCTACCCCATTATCGAAAACCATTCTCCTGGCAAAATCCACGATCTTATCATCTCCCACACATTGCAGGATGCTGTCGATGCTGGTTCCCAATTGCGGGTATCGTTCCACCTGCGCCTGTAATACCTCCAGTGTAGCAGAGGCATCAGCTTCTGCACTGTGAGCATCTTCCAGTGATTTGTTGCAATAGAATTTATAGGCTGCAGAAAGTGTTCTCTGCTCCATCATATGAAAGATCTTCTGAACATCAAGCAGCTTCACGCCCTTGTATTCCATCGTGATCCCTGCTCTCAGGAATTCTTCTGTAAGCAGCGGAATATCGAACCTGTTTGAATTATATCCTCCCAAATCACAATTCTCAATAAATTGCTTGATCTCATTTGCCACCTGTTTGAAGGTTGGTGCATCTTTCACCATTTCATTGGTGATGCCATGAACATCAGAAGACTGTTGCGGAATGGGCATTTCAGGATTGATCAGCTTGCGCTTCACTTTCTTTTCTCCATCGGGCATGATCTTGACGATCGCTATCTCTACTATCCTGTCGGTACTCAGGTTGATACCTGTAGTCTCAAGGTCAATCACCGCAAGCGGCCTGCTTAATTGTAACATGAATTCTCTATAAGTTTCTGATTGGCTGCAAATATCAGTAAATAGTTCCAGCCTTCTATGAGTTTATCAACTCGGGTGCAAGTTTAATCACGTCGATCCCGTCGTAATTTCCAGAACTCATCAGGAGTAAACATGCATTTTTATAGTTTCGGCTATGAAGCCAAATGAGTAGATCTTCCCGGTTATTCATGACGATAAGGCCATCTTTATTGAAACCAGCTTTCACTTTACCAGGATCCAGGTCAGGCAATCTTTTTAATTCAAGTGCATGTTTTGAATAATACACCACCGCTTCATCGGCAAGATCCAGTGCACCGGCAAATTCATTTTGAAATTTTTCATTTAATGAACTGAATGTATGTAATTCAAACACTGCGATGAGCTTACGATCCGGAAATTGCAGCTTAACCGCCTGGGTGGTTGCTTTTAACTTAGATGGTGCATGCGCAAAGTCACGGTAGGCCACAGTTTGATCGTTTTCAGCAAGTAATTCAAGTCTTCGCGAAGCTCCAGTAAAACTATGAATGGCATTAGTGAATTTTTCTGCACTCAATCCCAGCTCTGAACATGCCAGGAAAGCTGCATTCATATTAAGCAGGTTATGATTTCCGAATACTTTCAAAGCAGTGGTTTGTCCTCCCAAAGTAACCGTGGTCTTTCCCGCTTCAATACTGTTTTCCGGAATTCCGTAAGGTATGTAGCGGATATCATCTCTTTTGTGTGCATTCACCAGCTTATTGAGTTCCTGGTCGGTCTCATTATAGATCAGCACACCGCCGGTTTCAATCTTATTAATAAAGATCACAAACTGCTCAAGATAGAAATCAAATGTGGGAAATACATTGATATGATCCCAGGCAATACCGGTGAGTATGGCAATATGTGGAAAGAGAAAATGGAATTTAGGTCTTTTCTCGAGGGTGCTGGCCGGGTATTCATCGCCCTCGCAAATGATCACCGGTGCCTCTGTAATGTTCACCGATTGATCAAAACCTTCGAGTCTTGCACCTACGAGGTAATCAAAATCCAGCTGGTTCGACCTGAGCACGTGCATAATCATTGCGGTGGTGGTCGTTTTTCCATGGGAGCCACCTACGATCACCCGTGTTTTGTTCCGGCTCTCCTGGTAGATATATTCCGGGAAAGAATAGATTTTCAGGTTCAGATCCTTGGCTTTTTTCAGCTCCGGGTTGTCTTCACGGGCATGCATTCCCAGGATCACAGCATCCAGGTTTTCATGGATCTTTTCCGGGAACCATCCAAAAGATCCTGGTAAAATGCCCTCCTGTTGCAGGTTTGACAGGGCGGGTTCGAAGATCTCGTCGTCGCTTCCTGTAACCTGGTAACCCTTTCTTTTCAGTGCAATGGCCAGTTGGTGCATCACGCTTCCACCGATCGCTATAAAGTGAACCTTCATTTTTTCTTTGTTAGGGGTGTAAAGTAACAGGATTTTGATTATTTTTACGTCTACCGCATCAATCCTTTCCCTTGAATGGCCAGGTCATTATCCGTTGGAGATCTGGAAACACAATTCTTCAATTAAATCACCACAGAATGAAAACTTTATTAGTATTGATGTTGGCCGTTATCACGATCGCAACAGTTAGTTCCTGCACGACCCAGAAAGGCTGTGCAATGACCAAAGGATATGTTGGTTATAAATAATTTGAAATAATTGCACAAGGTTTGCAAAGGTTACTCTAACAAGGGTAACCTTTTTTAATTTTGCACCTTTAATAAATGAACTATGGATTGGAAAATATTGAATAATGCGGGACAGCTGGATGAGATTGTGAAGGCTTCCTTTGAACGTCCGCAAGTGATTTTCAAGCACAGTACCCGTTGCAGTATCAGTTCTGTAGCCAAAAACAGGCTGGAAAAGTCAGGTACCCCGGAGAATATGGACTTTTATTATCTAGACCTTATCAACTATAGGGAGATCTCCAATGCTGTGGCAGATACATTCAAAGTGTACCATGAATCTCCACAGGTGCTGGTGATCAAAGATGGGGAATGTGTGTATGATGAAAGCCATATGTCGATCTCGATGGATGAGATTAAGATGGCGGGCTGACAGCCGGGCTGAACCGAGCGAAGCAAAGGGGCAGAACGCAGGGTGTATCACCCAACGTTCTGCCCGGCCTCTGGCCGTTCAGCCCGGGCTGAACGCACCAACATCTCAATCCTCCTTGTAGCCCATAAAGCTACCACCAGCCAGATGATACCCATCGCGAAACCACCGACCACATCGGTGGCATAGTGTACACGTAGGTAAACCCTGCTCACTCCTATCAACAATATTAAGAGGGATAACAAGACTATCAGCACCCATTTCCACACCGGATCCTTGATATATCGATAGACCAGGTAGATCAGCAGTCCATAAAACGTCATGGCCGACATGGCATGACCGCTGGGAAAGCTGAACCCTTTCACCTCGGCCAACAAAGGATCCGTTGGCCTTAACCTGCTAAATAAAGTTTTTAATCCCAGCATCAAACTCACACTTCCAATAGCTACCACAGGAACTTTGATGGAATACCACCTGTGCTTCCTGATAAATAAAAAATAAGCGATCAAAACCAGGTTGGCTGGTATCAGAAATAGATGTGTTCCCAGGAAAGTAATGAACCTCATGAAACCGGTAAGGCATGAAGAGATATACGGCCTGATGGCATCGAAAACTGCCATATCGATCGTCGTTTCGTTAGGTCTTATCACCCGGTTCACCAGCAATGCGAATGCTGCAACTGAAATAAAGAAGAGCAACAATACGGTAACCAGTTCAAACGACACCAGGGCCAGGATGGCTCCGGCTTTTTTCAATCCTGAATCAATCCATTTTCTCATAGTCTATATCAATTCCTTGAAAATAAGCATATAAAAAAACCCCGCCAGATGGCAGGGTCTACTTTATTTTAAAAACAGTTCTTACACCGCTTCTACTTGCTGGTTATCCGCTTCCTGTTTGCGAACAGTATCAAGTTCTTCAAACATCGAATTATTGCTCACGAATTCAGGAACCAGGTCTTTCATCTTACCGACCAGCATATAACTGTCATCGGTTTCAGCAATGATCGAGAGATCCTCAATTCCATTGGTGATCTTCTTGAAGGAACATTCCATCACCTTGGCGATCTTGATCTTTTCATGGTGTGTTGGAATGGTGGTTTCTTTTTCATTCAGCAATTCTTCGTACAATTTTTCTCCTGGCCTCAATCCTGTGAATACGATATCGATATCTTTTCCAGGAGTCAGTCCAGCCAGTTGTACCATCTTGTTTGCGAGGTCAATGATCTTAACCGGAGAACCCATATCAAACACAAAGATCTCACCGCCCTTACCCATACAACCCGCTTCCAGTACCAGTTGTACCGCTTCAGGAATGGTCATGAAATACCTGGTGATCTCAGGATGGGTAACAGTAACCGGTCCACCTTTCTGGATCTGGCCACGGAACCTTGGAATCACTGAACCATTTGAATCCAGCACGTTTCCAAATCTGGTGGTGATGAACCTGGTATTGTTGCTTCTTAGGTTCTGCAACATGTAGTTATTTTCAGGCTTGATGATATCAAGCATGGAATCGGTCAACATCAGTTCGGGAGCGTTGTTCAACGACTGCACATACATTTCTGCGATGCGCTTGGAAGCTCCCATGATATTCGTTGGGTTCACTGCTTTATCAGTTGATACCATCACGAATTTCTCCACGTTATACAGCACGGAGAGGTCTGCCACATTCTTTGTACCTAGTACGTTTGTTTGAATCGCTTCAACCGGATGATTTTCCATCATCGGAACATGCTTGTAAGCAGCAGCGTGGTAAACGATCTGTGGCTGATAATCCCTGAATGGAACCTGCAGCCTGTTCAGATCACGGATGCTTCCAATGAAAGTTTTGATGCTTGCTTTTGGAAACTTCTCTTCCATTTCAAGCTGGATATCATGAAGGGCAGATTCAGCCTGGTCGCAAAGGATCACCATGGCAGGCTGATAATGCAGTACCTGTCGAACGATCTCTGAACCGATAGAACCTGCAGCCCCTGTGATAAGTACGCGTTTGCCTTTCAGGTCGTGGCTGATATTCTTATTGCTCAACACAATTGGATCGCGCTGAAGCAGGTCTTCGATCTTCAGATCCTGGATCTGGCGAAGACTCAGTCTTCCATAGATCCACTGATCGGATGGTGGTACGGTCAATACCTTGATTCCGTTCACCAGGCATTCGTCGATCACATGCTGTTTTTCGCCGGTACCCAGCTGCTCATTCATCAGGATCAGTTTCTCAACATTTCTTTTCTCCTTAAGTTTCTTAAGGTCTTTGATATGATAAACCTTGATCTGTTCGATATAGCTGTTCACCCTGTTCTTGTTGGAATCGATAAAACCAACAATGATGAAATTGTCTTTATTGGAAGACTGAAGTGCTTTTTTGATAAGGATGGCGTTGTTGTCTGCGCCATAGATCAGCACTTTAACTTTCGAATCAGAATGAATTCTTTTTACATAATAGAACACACCCTTCACGCCTGTTCTGAACATGATCAGCAGGGAGGAAGCGATGAAAAAGTTCACGAGTAAAACGGCAACGGTATTGAGGGAATGAATACCATAGATATTGACTGCAACAAAACGGACCATCACAGGATAACTGAGACTGATCACGGTTACAGCAGAAAATATGCGGAACATATCGTGCGTATTCGAGTATCGAATCAGCCCGGTATGAATTCCCATCCCATAAAAAACGGCACAAGCTGTAATAGCATACAGGCATGTATAGATAAAGAAGTGGCCCCTGAGAATTTCAGGAAACTCGAATTGTTTGATAATGAAATAGGACAGGGTAAATGAGCCGGTAAGGATCACCATGTCTAAAATCAGAATCACCCACCTTGGAACTGCTTTGTTTGCAAGCAGCATTTGCTTCATAGTAGCGTTTAAAACCATAATTAATAGGTTTATGATTAATTCGGCTACATAGGATTTGGAATGCTCATCGCACTCTCGGATTAGGGGGATTCAATAGATATAGGGGTAGGAATGCCGGTCCCGCGGACAGGCTGGAGAAATTCGAAGGATTTGGATAAGGTCAGTTATATAGCAGCTGCAACTTTATTGCAGACTTTATGTACCAATTGGATAATGGTGAAAAGTTCTTCGTCAGTAAGATTGGATCCTGATGGCAGGCATAGACCTCTATCAAAAAGGTGTTCACTGGTTCCATTGCCGTAGAACGGTGTACCGGCAAAAACAGGTTGCAGATGCATGGGTTTCCAAAGGGGCCTGGACTCGATATTCTCTTTTTCAAGAGCTATCCGGATGTCTTCGCGGCTCACATCTCCATCTACCAGTACAGCTGTCAGCCACCTGTTAGAATAAAATCCGGACGGTTCGTCTATGAATTTGATCGATTCAACGTCCTTCAGTGATGCCTTGTAGGTGTCAAAAATACTTCTTCTTTTTTGAACCCGCAAGGAAAGTACCTCCATTTGGCCTCTTCCGATGCCTGCGCACACATTGCTCATACGATAGTTGTAACCGATCTGTGAGTGCTGGTAGTGCGGTGCAGCATCCCTTGCCTGCGTAGCAAGAAATCTTGCCTTACTGATAAATTCTTCCTTCCTAGATACGAGTGCACCTCCTCCGGAGGTTGTAATAATCTTATTTCCATTGAAAGAAAGTATGCTCATGGCACCAAATGTGCCCATTGCACGGCCCTTATAGGTAGAACCCAGGGCTTCTGCCGCATCTTCAATTAATGGAATATCGAATCGGTCACAGATCTCCTGGATCTCGTCCATTTTTGCTGGCATGCCATAAAGATGAACGCAGATCACAGCCTTAGGCTTTTTGCCTTTGGCGATCCGGTCAACAATGGCTTCTTCCAGGTACTGGGGCGACATATTCCAGGTATCCGGCTCACTATCTATGAATACAGGGGTTGCACCCTGGTAAACGATCGGGTTGGCAGATGCAGAGAAGGTCATGCTCTGGCAGATCACTTCATCTCCGGCTTTAACGCCTAATAAAATCAGTGCGAGGTGTAGTGCGGCAGTTCCAGAACTTAGCGCGGCCACATGAGTTGATTCACCCAAAAACTGAGAAAGGTCTTTTTCAAATCCATCTACATTTGGACCGAGTGGAGCAATCCAATTGGTCTCAAAAGCTTCGTTCACATACTTGATCTCATTGCCTCCCATATGAGGAGAGGATAAGTAAATCTTAGGTCTCATTCGTTAATGGTTATATCAGCTCAATGTCACTTAATCGGTCTACAATGAATACTTCAGGGCTTAAACTACTAAAATCCTGTGCGTGAATATTTTCACCCGCATCCTTTATACAAATACTGGTCCAACCTAGCTGAACCGGTATGATGAAATCTTTAATTGTATTGTCTCCGAAGAAATAAAACTTCCTGCCCGGATATTTTTCTTCAAAAAACCTGTAGTTGGCAGGGTTAGGTTTTTCAGAGCCAAATTCTTCAGATATCACCAGGTCGTTGAAAAGGTCCAGTACCTGTAATGCTTTCAGCTTGTTTCGCTGAGTCACACTTCTACCATCAGTAATTAATCCCATGCCACCACCATGCGCTTTCAGCTTATTTAGAAAAATCCTGGTGTCATCAGATAATTTTATTTCAGGAATATGCTCCCGGTACATTTTCAAGAGGGTTTCTTTTTTCAAATCAGGAATGAGGTTCCCATACTTGGAAAGAACCCAGTCGAAAACATTTTCCTTATTGCTGTAACGGGAAAACATTTCCTCATATAGTTGTTTCGCATCTGTTTCCGAGATAAAACCCGCTATCTGGCGGTAAGCCGATCTCAGGTAATCAACTTCCCTGAATAAGGTATCATCCAAATCGAAAACAAAGACACTTTGTTGATCAATTTTTATAGTCATGCACTAAAACTTCATCATCATATCGAAGCATCAACAGCCTGTCTTCCCAGCTATCTGTATACGATATGCTTTCATTCAAAAAATATTCTTTGATAAGCCATGCAGGATAGTTGGCGCCAGCCCTGTAACTGAGCGGATATCCTCCGCCAAATCTTGGATTGATCTCAATACCTTTAATGACTTCATCAGTCTTTGATGCAAAGACCTGCGTAGTTAGACAACCCACAGCGCCATCAATATATCCAAGCTTTTCTTTTAATAGGTCTATGATAAAATTTTTACAGGTCAAACCTTTATTGATCTCTCCTGCCCTCACCCAGATCCTTTTTCTTGGAACGATACATTTCACCTGGTGATCTTTTCCATAATACATATCCACAGTGAATTCATCATAAGCATCTTTACCAAGATATTCCATGAACATTAGCTTGGGATTGGTAAGATGATACTCGGTAAGCTCTTCTTTTTTATTGATAAGAAATGTATCAACACTTAAACTACCATCATATGGTTTGATGAATAAAGGAAAGGTTGGAGCATTCTTATCAATAGCACGTGGAATATCGATCCCATGCTCTACAAAAAATTCATTGATCTGTCGCTTATCCCTGCAGGCATATACAAAGTCCCTGCTGGAAACTATGCAGTGAATGCCTGCTTCTTTGAACAAATCCATATTGTCAGACAAAACCTTGAGCTCCGTATCGATCGTTGGAATGATCATCCGGATATTTTGATCAGCACATAATTTTAAAAGGTCACTGATATAGTTTGGAGCCGTTACCCTGTCTACTTTAAAATATCCATCAGATACATTACATGCTGCACTTAGTTCCGGCTGCATATCCACGGTAAAAACTTTTGATCCGGGGAACAATGCTTTTAGCTCCTTTTGAAAGGCACGTACCAACGATACTCTTTGTCCTGCCGAAGTAATCAGAATATTCATCATTTATCTTTTAATCCTTACAAGCACTGTTTTAACTGCGTGTTGAATCACTGTTTCTTCCTGGATGAAAGGTTGTAATTCGCTATAGATTTTACCGGGTTTCTTCAAAAGGAAAAGATCGGTATTCAATTTCTTTGAGATGTTGATCAAGGAATTTGCATTTGCATCCGTAGGATAATAATAGCAATAGTTTGGAAGCCAGGCATAGGAAGGCAGTAATTGCTTTCCATCTGCCCACATGACCATCACTGTTTTATTACCGATCTTATTTTGTTTTAGCTGTCTGAATTCCGCTATTGATAATTTATCTTCCTTGCTTTCCCTGATATTCGACCAGGCAATTCCTGCATCGGCTGCTACGCAAATAACCACCAATCCTAAAGGAATGATCCAGGCCAGTTTTGAGAATGAGACCGTCTGCAATTGCCATGCAGCACAAACAAGTAATAAAGGGATCAGTGTTGCAGAAAACCTGTACTGGTTCTCAAACAAAATAATGGTGGCTATATGTATCCCTACAAAGATTGAAGTCAGCAACACCATTCTTTTCTGAAATGAACCCAATCTTCGAATCCTGGATAACAGGATGATGAAAGGGATCAGCAAAAGATTGATAGTATAATTAAAGAGCGCTGTTGCATTCAATGCAAACTGCTTCCCTATAGAATTCCCGGTTTTATAGACTAACCTCTTTGCGAACTCACCAATACTTCTTTCGGGTAGGTCAGTATAGAGATAGTTGACCATATTATGTTTCTTCACTCCCACTTCCGAAATAATCGATAAGGTGGAAAGATGTTCAACACTATGAGATGGCAATAACAAGTTCTTGATGAGTGCCATAAATCCCATCACAACAAGAAATATGATGGCCTGCAATCCCCTGTATTTTCTTTTATTGGTAAGAAATAAATACAATGGGATCAGCAATAACAACAAAATGTAATTGTCACGCTGGTACATCAGCAAACCTGCTACCAGTGCACTGAGTAAAGGTTTATACACCCTGCTATCGACCAATAGCAGAATGGCTACCAGCAGCATCACCAGCAACTGGTTGAACAGTTCGGGCAGGGCCTGCATCGACAGGTAAAAATTCAGTGGAAATAAAAATATCAGTACTGCTGCAAAATATTTGTTTCGATCACTGATGCTTACCTTCTGCATCACAGATCGCATCAGCAGGAAACTGAGCAACAGAAAAAGACTGTTACAGATTAACCAGGATAACTGGGCATGATGAAAGATAAAATTTACCCAGGAAACCAGGTAAACTACAGGTCTGTTCTGCACCCATGGCCTTGGTAATTTAGAGAGATCTTCGGAAAGTCCAACGGGAAATATATTATTGGTCCTGTACAATCCATCTACATCTGTAACTCTCTCAACATTTGCAAGACTCCAGTATTGATCAGATCCACGAGGGTTCCATCCAATAAAGAAAACCATGACCAGGTAAAGGATCACAAAAATGGCAAATAGCCGTTCGTTCCTGTTTTTATTATTGATCAAGGTCATTTCAGGCTTCCTGTAAATCTTTCCATGGTTGCTGAAGTAGCAGAGCTGATGCCTTCAGATTTAATTACTTTTCGTACGGTCATCCACATGATCTTGAGATCAAGCAGGAAACTGATATGGTCTACATACCAGACATCATACTCAAATTTCTTTTCCCAGCTAATGGCATTGCGACCGTTAACCTGAGCCCAGCCGGTGATTCCAGGCCTCACGAGGTGACGTCTTTTTTGCTCAGTTGAATACAGCGGAAGATAATCAACCAACAGTGGTCTTGGTCCAACCAGGCTCATATCTCCTTTGATCACATTGAGTAATTGCGGGATCTCATCCAACGAAGTCTTTCTAACAAAACTTCCAACAGGAGTCAATCTTTCCGCATCAGATAATAAATTTCCCTGTGCATCTTTCCGATCGTTCATGGTTTTGAACTTGATCACTTTAAAGATGCGTTCATTCTTTCCGGGCCTTGGCTGGAAGAAGAATGGCTTTCCGTTATTGGCGATCGCCAACAGGATGGTCACCACAAGAAAGATGGGTGATAATAAAATAAAAACAAGCAGGCTGACTGTTACATCAAGTACCTGCTTGAAAAAATGTTTGTACATATAATCAGCTCAGCTTTGTAACCTTTCCTTCTTTTAACTGGTATTGTTGATTGCTTTCCGGACAGGTGGCAATGCCTTCAGCATTGAATTCCAGCCTGTGTCCAAATTCGCTCATCCATCCTAATTGTTTAGCAGGATTTCCTACCAGCAATGCATATGGAGGAACGTTCTTGGTCACAACAGCACCTGCACCAATGAATGCATACTCACCAATATCATGTCCGCACACGATAGTTGCATTTGCCCCGATAGAAGCTCCTTTACCAACATGAGTTTTGGCATATTGCCCTCTCCTGTTCACGGCGCTTCTTGGATTGGTCACGTTGGTGAATACACAGCTCGGACCGAGAAACACATCATCATCACAGGTAACGCCTGTATAAACTGACACGTTGTTCTGGATCTTTACATTATTTCCCAGCACTACATCGCTCGATATAACGCAGTTCTGTCCTATGTTACAGCATGTCCCGATCTTACATCCCGGCATGATATGAGAGAAGTGCCAGATCTTTGTGCCTTCCCCGATATCACATCCTTCATCAACTACCGCAGTTTCATGTGCGAAATAACTCATATTAGTTAGCAAGTTTAAGTTTGTTCTTTCCCATCAGTTGATCAATGTTGCGGGATTCATAGATGCGCTCAATGATGTCTACAACTTTCAATCCTTCCAATGCATTGGCAGTGATGGTATCCTGTCCATTCAAAGTATTGATCACGTTCTCGATCACGTAATGGTGATTCGCTGCACTTCCTTTAAAAGGACCATAATCATTCGGAGGATTAGTAGGAGGAAGTTCAGGCATTGCATAATTATCAATATGGCAATACTCGATCTCGTTCATGTATTGTCCGCCTACTTTCAGTGATCCCTTTGTTCCAACAACCGTGATGGATGATTCCATATTGGTATCCCATACTGCAGTTGAGAAGTTGATACAACCCATTCCGCCGTTGATGAATTCAAACTGAACGAATCCTGAATCTTCAAACTCCGTATTGTTCTGGTGAGTGAAGTTGGCAAATGTGCTGCGGATATTCTTAACATCACCAAATACCCAGTACATGATATCGATGAAGTGAGAGAACTGGGTGAAGAGTGCACCGCCATCCAGTGCCAGCGTGCCTTTCCAGTTACCTGGTGTATAATAACGATCATCGCGGTTCCAGTAGCAGTTCACCTGTACCATCAATACTTCTCCAACGATCTTTTCGCTCACAACTTCTTTCAACCATTTTGAAGGAGGACTGTAACGGTTCTGCTTCACAACAAATACCTGGCGCGACATCTGCAGTGCAGTAAAGATCACGTCTTCACAATCCTTCTTCGATAATGCCATCGGCTTTTCGATCACGACATGAAAACCTTTTTTCAAAGCCTTGATAGCAAGTGGAGCATGCAAGCCATTTGGCGTGCAGATATTCACTACATCAGCTTCTATACCTGATTCAAAGAATTCTTCAATCGAAGCAAATAAAGGAAAAGGCTGTAAAGCCTCGAACCCATTGAGTTTGGAAGGGATTGGGTCTACCAGTGCTACGAGTTCTGCATTGGGAGTACCGAGTACCATGTGTGCATGGCGTTTGCCGATTGCGCCACAGCCAACTACGGCAAATCTGATCTTATTCATTAACGAGCGATTTTTTCTTGTTTGTTAAACGGGATAAAGATTCTTCTAATTGCGTGGAAAGAATCCGGTAATCAAGGTTTTCCAAAAGATATTTCCTGCCATTGGCTCCCATCTGGTCCTGCTGTTCTTTATTCATTGCAAAGAAATCCAAAATTCCCTGTTTGAGCGCGGTTTTATTCTCTGCGGGAACGAATTTACCACAGCCGGCCTCATCCACGATGCAGGGGAATCCGCTGAAAGCCACCAGCAGCGGGCGTCCTGAGAGCATATAGTCGATCCATTTATTCGGGCTGATCCCATATCTATAGATCGGCTTATCCAGCCAGGTATTTACCAGCACATCCATTTTGGTCAGAAAATCCTGCAGGGCAACTTTTGGAACCGCGTCAAAAAATACCAGGTTCTTAAGATGACCATATTTATCCTTGAACGACTGTTTCAATGGTCCATCCCCAATGACCGCAAATTTGATATTGGGATATTCAGCTTCCATTTCTGCAGCCGTTTCAAATAAAGTATCCAATGCATTTGCCACACCAATGGTTCCTGCATACCCGATCCAGAATTCACCATCTTTCCTGAACTCAGGAAATGGTTTGGAAGGTTGATCAAAATATTCGGGATCCACTCCCATCGGAAGCCATTTAAAATTAAATGGGCGCTTCAGCACTTTCTGCACATGTTCTTTTGCATTCGGCAAAGTACTCATGATGAGGTCGGCATGTTGATAACCATACTTCTCCACCCATGATAAAAACTTTACTGCAGGATGTGATTTCTTATATCCACCCACTTCCACCAATGTAAGCGGATAGATATCGCGCACTTCCAGTACCAGCGGGATCTTTAGCCACTTTTTTAAAAACACACCAGATAAAAATGTAAGTATAGATAAGGAAGATACTATCACAACATCGGGCTGGAACTGCCTGATATATTTACGAAAAGCAACGATCTGACGTTCAAAAATGAACCAGCTTTTTAATCTTTTTAAATTGAAGCCGGCAGTAACGGTTGGACCATTCAAGGTGATCAGTTGAAGATTTCCTGTTTTGCTGGAACGAAACAATCCATTCACTTCAGGAACTTTTCCTAAAGTAGATCTTGAACCAACAAGCATTACTTCATGACCCTGCTCACTCAGACCTTTCGACAAAAAGTATTGCCTGGTTGCAGCGCCGTATTCAGGAAGAATGGTGTATTTACTGATGTACAGGATGCGCATTCAACTCTTTTACCGCTTGTGAAAAATTGATGAACTCCATATCCCTTTCTGCAAGAAAAGGTATCAGCCACTTGTACCATTTATAGAAATCAGGATATCCTTCATTGAAAAAGATATCATGAAAATTAATAACGAAGAATGGAAGATCTTTTTTGAGTGCTTCATTGATCTTCTCTGCAGTGCGTTCTTTCAACAGGTCCATATCATTTGAATAATGAGAAATGAAACCTGCATCCATCACACTGATTGGGATCTCCCACATTTCACCGATCATTCTTGGAGCTTCCATAAAATAATCGGTAGAATCATACAGGAAACCCAGTTGCGACATGATGTTGAAAGTATTTTCATCCTGGCGGAGGTAATGATTCCTGATACCAAGAGGATATCCGTTTGGTAGAATCTTTTGAATCCTTTCCTGCTCTACTTGCAATAGTTCAATGGAGTTGTAACCCTGTCCATGCAAACCTACCAATACATCGTTATCCAATAGATACTTTATCAATGGATAGGCTTTGGTATGATTATAAGAAAGATTCAATCCATTGCGCATGCCAAAGAAGAAAGTCTCACGAACACCATGCGATGCATTGAATTCGTGCAGTTCCTTTACCCGGTTGACTTTGAACGAATACCGCTTCAGTGCCTCCTTCATATTGATGGAGGAACGCAGCAGGCTTTTGGCAGTGCGTAGTACACTCCCGGGTAAAAAAGTATCGGTAAAATGTTCAGTGATGTAAAGATGGTCTACATCATGTGATACAATGATCTTCATGTTAGTCTAATAGTTCAGCGTACAGTTTCATCAGCTTTTCTTCCTGCTTCTCCCAGTTGAATTTCTCCCGCACCATGGTCCTTCCTTCTTCACTCAATCTTGCATACAACACTTTATCACTGTACAATCTTTCCACGGCTCTTGCAATGGAAGGCGCATCCGTTGGATCCACATTCACTCCCCCGCCATTTGTTTGTACAAAATTTACCAGGCCAGGGAAATCAGAGATCAGGAATGGAATTCCAAGGCTCGCATATTCAAACAGCTTTACAATATTCTCTCCCGGATAATATGTAAATGCCGGTACAGGTTGAAAAAGAATCAACCCCAGGTGACACTTTGATAATTCATCATTCAGTTTTTCCCAGGCGATCCTTCCGTGGAATTTTACTTTTGGGTGCGACTGAAACAACTCGAGCAGATCAGGATAACGGCAATCTCCAATCACATGCAATCTTGCGTTAGGAATGTTCAGATTATCCATCACTTCCACTGCTTTTCTTAATCCTCTTAGTTCATGAATGGTACCAACATACACCAATCGAAATTCTTCTTCAATGGGTTTATCGATCTTTCTTGAACTATTTAAAAAGAAACTTATTGGAGGAAAATTTCCGATCACAATGGATTTCTTCTTGTTCAATTTTCGCTGGATATGTGAATCCGCAGCAATGATATAATTGAAAAAGAATATGCAGATCTTTTCAAGCCAGAACCAGGTTTTACCGGCAAGCTTTCCACTGCTCCTGTTGGTATTGAACTTCATTTCATAGTCTTCATGAAGATCATACACAACTTTTTTTCCAAGCAATCTGAACCATAAAGCAGGAACCATCATCTCGGGATCATGGATCTGCACCAGCCTGGGATTGATCTTCATGCCAAGCTTTATGGCAAACAGGATCCTTTTCAATATGCTGATCTGTGGAACTTTGAAAAATTTTACACCATCGACTTCATCAGCAGGAGGATTCAATCCTGCAATAGCAACTTTATATTTTTTGGCCTGTGTTTTTGCCTGGGAATGAAAAATGCGATTGTCCTCTGCACGGTGCGAGGTTGATAAATGAAGTATATCTATTCTATCCCCTTTGCTCATTGCTGGTTATTTTATACCGGAAAGAATTAACGGCGCAAACCTGTCCACCATCAGCCATCGCTGCCTGGAGCGTTTCTTCCGGATGCTTTAGGTACGGTCCTTTTAATTTGATACCCCCATTCAACTGAACTGTTGTATCAATAGGGATGTACGGTGTAAGCTGGTTCTCGGGTTGTTGTTTGAATAAACTATTCTGCCTGGACAAAACCTGGTAGTTCCTTGTCCGCTGTGATTCGATCTCAGACCAGTGCTTTAACATCGCGGCATTTACGGCAAGTGAAACTTTTGACATCGATTTTTCATCGATGCCATATCTCAGTCCCTGGCAGTTGGAAAATTCTCCTTTAAAGCCTGCTTTGTTTTTGTTGATGTTGCGAAGCTCCGACAAATAATACAGCATCATAGTGAGCTCTTCTTTTGACGACAATGGTGTTGATGCATATTTCTTAGCAATATTCCATGCAACACCACCCATAAATCCCGGGATGGTCTTATCGTTGAAACTGAAGATCACAGAATCATTTTCTCTTAGCACTGAATGATCCAATGAAGATGACTGGTAAAGGTTCTGACATTCATCCAACACCAGTGCAGGTGCAGCACTGAAAGATGACCTGATGAATTGAATATATTCTTTTGAATTGAATTCCTTACCCCATATGGAAACAGTGATCACTACAGAGTTTGGAAGATCACGAAATGTATCCTGCTGAAATCGCTGAAGTTTCTCCAGCGAATAATTATGTACAGAAAGATTTAGCTGCTCGGCCACTTTAGTGACCAGGTTGCAGATCCTGTTTGGAATGAAGACATGTTCAAACCCCTGCGACTTAAGATCCTTCAAAACTGCATTCAGTGCGGAACGCCCGGATTTAAACAAAGAGAGCTCGCCTTTCGAATCAAAGATCTTATTGCGGATTACATTCACAATAAACTGTTCCGATGATCGACTGTTTTTCAGAAAGCCAGTCAATCCGGAAAGAAAATATTTTTTGAAAGATTGATTATGCTCCAGCTTCAACTTCAACACCTGGTAATTTTGCTTTAGATACCGATTGGTAAAGGGAAATATATTGTTCAGGAAACTGTCGGTAATCGAACCTGTCTTCCACTACCCTTCTTGCTTCGCGACCCATTCTTTCCATTTCATGCGGACTACTGATGAGTTTTTGTAATCGATCAGCTAACTGAACAGGATCTTTTCGGTCGACCAGCAATCCATTCACTCCATCTTCAATGATCTCGGGAATTCCACCAACCCTTGTACCGATAATGGCGCAACCGCATGCAGAAGATTCCATCGCTACATTGGGCATGCCTTCAAACATACTTGGGATGATGACAATATGTGCCGACTGCATATAACTTTTTACCTGGTCTTTGGTTAACTGACCGGCAATTTCTATATCCAGTTTATGTAAAGGCTTATTAACTGCAGATTGCAGCACATCTGCATTGATATGTGGTCCTGCATAAACAAGTTTTGCAGAATGATCTGATGTTTGTTCTTTGAACAACTCCCATGCTTTGAGTAGTGTGAGTCCACCCTTCTGATCATAGCTGAAAGGCTTTGTTTCTTTGGGAGACAAGCCACCGAAGTACAAAACACGGATATGATCCTTTGGACGCTTTTCCGGATCCGGGTAAAAACTTTCAGTATCCACTCCACGATAAATGGTTCTTTGAACTGAACCCGGGAATAGGCTTCCCACCTGCTTTTCCAGCTCAAGGCTGTTATTGGTAAATACTTTCACATGCTTCTCAAAGCCCTTAACACCGGCAACATTTTTAATGGCCGGCAGCAATATGTTTGCATCCGTTCCGATACTTTGTGCGATATGCGGAATGCCTGAAACTTTTGATATATGTGAGGCGATGATCGAAGCATGTGCGGTTCCAACGGAATGGATCACATCGTAATGCTCACGAAAATGTTTTTTAAATAGTCCTGCAAACATCTTCTTGTACAGAAGCAAACACATTCCCTGGAATGCAGGAGAAAAATTATTGTAATAAGGTAATGATACTGTTACGACCTGTACCCCTTCAAATTCATGACGGGTGATGAATTTTCTTTTCGGCACCCATGACCTGAAGTGCACTACCACCACATTCATTCCATAGCTCATCAACTGCTTTACAGCACGCAGGTTGAAAGGCGATGCCTTAGGCTTATCAGGAGACGGAAAAGCATTTACAAAAAAAAGGATATTCATAATTATACTTCCCCCTGCATTGAAACCATTTCTAATGCTGCTTCTTCTTCCTCTTCAATTTCTTCAGCAAGCAGCTTTTCTCTTTCGTAAAGCATCACGGGGAACATAAGCATGATCCAGTGTGAAATGTTATTGTAGAATACAGCTCCAAGTCCAAGCACCAGTGCAAGCACAACCAGGGATCTGAATAAACCTGACACATATACTGAGGATTCATTTGCTTCATGAATCTTCTGGATCCTGGAACCTTTACGCCAGATCATAAAATAGATGAAGAAATAGATAGCAAATCCGATTATCCCGGTATCTGCCAGTATTTCCATGTAATTAGAGTGTGCATACAATCCACTGGAAGAATAGACCCTGAAATTATTCAGTCCAACCCCAAACACCGGGTAATCCTGGAACACTCCGAATGCTTCCCGGTACAACATGGTCCTGATATCGGTTCCACCGCTGTCTTCTTCAAGTTGTGCAAATCGCTGGATTACGGGGGTATCTTCAAAAACAGTGTAGAGGTATGATCCGGCAAGTAATGCAAAGAACAACATACCAATACCTATCTGAACTGATTTCTTAAGTGGAAACGAAAAGAATACCCAGCTAACGATCAGTATCACGAATGCCAAAGATGATTTTCTCGAACCGGATAATGCAATATAATAGCTGAAAAAGCCGACCAATGCCAATATTCCAATCTTGATCAGCAGTGATGGTTTTCGGAAAAAGTACAATGCCGACAGACTGGAGAACAGCAACTGGAATGCAAATCCATTACTGTTGGCACTGATAGAAGAATATCTTGAGAGTTTACCCTGGTAAACCATTTCAGGATCCAGGAATCTTCCTGCCACACAAAGCAGGATTCCCACCGTGATCTGTGCGATCAGGAACAATTCAATATTTCCCCTGTATATATAAAATTGCGCAATGGCCACCAACAATAAAAACAATTGAACAATCTGCGCAACCATGTCGAAATGCAGATCAAGATCTGCTGCAAATAGTGCCCCTGTTATCAGGGTAACGAATATGAACAGCAGGTACCACTTATGAACATCGGTGAAATAGAATTTCCTAACAAATACTATACTGATGAGGATGATCAATCCCGCAGACAGCTTATTTAAAATAAGCAGTATCGCGAATTTCTGTAAACCGAATAATGAAAACAGGAAGGTAGCAATCAGTGCTGCGAACACATAATCGATGAACCTCTTCCTGGTTTCTATTTTGTCGTTGAATAATTCACTGGTCAGGTCTATCCCCATCTCACTGTTTTTTTATTTTATCAGCAGCCTTATCAAAAAAATTGGCAACATACATAGCCACGTTTTTCTGGGCATAATGTATGAAGGCATTGCGCCAATTTACTGAAGAATCCAGCGACTCCAAAATCCCGAATGCCTTTGATTCCCTCTGATTCAATGGCTTCTTTGCTGCTACCGCTTTCTTGAAATAGCTGTGCAGGCGTGATTTCTTTGACTTAATCGGGATGAATACATTGGCATTCGAACGTAATAATCCTGATAGTCCACGGCTGTTAAATGAATAACCATATTTGCTGGGAACTGCGGCCAGTTCAGGCGACAATTCCTGGATCAGCGCTGCCTGGAAACTATCGGTCAGCCCCAACTGCCTGAAAGATCCATACGATCGCTGCAACAGCTGGCTATCAAGGAATGGTGCCAGGTAGTCTGTGATCTTGTTGTGGGCTGTAATGATGCTCCCTTCACAATCGGATTGTCGCACTTCAGAATAATAACGCTGGACAGTCCATTTGTTTACAGTTGCTCCCCATTCATTCACCCTGCTTTTCAAAGCATTGAAAAATTTCTCTTTCAATTGCCTGGTATCAGTTTCATTTAATACAAACGGCGTTGAGCTGTAGGTGACATGCAATTCATAGAAATCATCATAACTGATCTTCCATGGCGGAAGATTGTAATAATTCCTATATACTTCTCCACCCTTTCCATTCAATCCAAGTGTTGCATGTTGAAGGTGTTGAAAATTATAATCAAAGGTTCCGGTCATGGAATATGCACCGGAATTGTTGGCTGTACGGCCATCATAATAATAAAGCAGGTCATCCAGCATCTTGCTTTCATCTTCATCAGAAAGCTTTTCAGGCTTTTCAGTTGAAATGATCTGAAGATGATCACCTGTTACTGCACAAAGTTTGGTGGCAACCTGTTTTTCTTTCTCATGAACCTTTCCGGTACTGTGCGTGAAAAGATATTTAGGATGATAATCTTTTATTCCGCTTAATAACAACCTTGAATCAAAACCAGCTGAAACGCCCAATGACACGAGGTTTCCTTTAACTGACTGAAGGTATCGATCCAGGTATTTTTTTATTTCGACTCCCTGTTGCTGAACCGATACATTATCGGCAACAAATTCAGGATTATTTCTATAGACTTTTTGAAGGTCGGAAAGGATGATATTCTCGTAAGTAATATCCTTCACTCCATGTACCAGTGTTTCAGGATAAAGAATAAAACCATGACAGATCTTTTCTTTCAGCGCCGATTGATTCACTTCCAAAGGATCAGGTGACGCAAATACCGTTGCAAGGAATGAAGTAGAGATAAAACTCTTTCCATTATTACCGAATAAACGATACACTCCCAGGGGATCATTGAAGATGCGAATCATATTGTCGCGCACCAGTACCAGCGCATAAGAACCTGTTAGCTGGTTCCATGAAACATCATCCCGAACAAGATCTTTCAACAATTCATAACCACTGTTGTCAAGATCATTGTTTTTATAAAGCGCAGGTCCGCAAACCATCAACACAGCATCAAGATACCTGAACAGTTTTCTTGTTCTGAGTGATGGGTAAAACCTGATCACATGTGTGTTGGTCTCGAATTCATCAAACTGCGACAAATGCATTTTTTCAAATACTTTTTGTGCAGATGATAGATCCTGCGAACTGTCTTTACGATAAATATAGAATTGAGCCACTACAATCTTTTATTAAGCCATTGCACCGATCATCCTGGCCCTTGAACCAGAGCTATGATCTGCAACAGCTCGCATGTAACCATTTTCTGCGATCTGATCGCGCCTGGCTGCATCACTCAGTAAATCAAGCACCAATGAAGGCACTTCGGAAACAGCTGCCATCAGGATCTCAGTTCCGTTTTTAAAATATTGTTCAAGGTATGTACGATGGTCAGTCACCTGGCAGGTCTTGGTTCCCGCGATCATGAACAACCATGGATTCACTGGTTCGATCCCATCATTCTGGTGAAGATTCACCGCTACCTTGCTGCGGTTCAGTACATTACTGATCTCCCTGAAATTGAGTTTTCCAAGGAAATCTATATTGGGAAATTCGTTCTTTAACGATTCATTCATGGATGCACTGCCGGAACTGCCGATCACTACGATCTTTTTTCCTGCAAACCGCTGATCCGAACCCAAAGTTTTGATCAGTTCCAGCCTGTTCTTATAAAGACCTGGGTAGAAATTTCCTACCAGGCAAACATCAATATCCTTTTCTATCTCCATAGGAAAGAAAACATCTTCATCATAACCCAGTGGAAGATGAACAGATTTCTTGGAGGGATACTTTTTTATATCGCCAGCATCCTGGAGGATCAGGGCATCTGCAAAATCACAAATATCTTTCTGTACAATGGCACGGTCGAGGGAATCCAGTGTCATGGCCAGTTTGCGACAATCAGCCTTCGACAGTAACTTCTTGGTTGAATCATACAAATGATTTCCCTTAATCATCAGCAATACATCAGAAGATCTCACCTGTTTCAGAGCCTGCTTCAGTTTCCTGTTATAGAAAAATCCGCGGATATTCTCCAGGTATCGCTGCATAGGGCCGTAGGATAAGTACTTCGGCGTTTCAGCAATGAAGGGAACATAGTCAATATTGTTCTTCTTCAGTCCCTTGCAAACCAGCTCCCCGGAAGGTTTATAGCTTACAATAAAGAAACGTTTACCTGCCATTCAAGATCGTTTCAATAAAGTATTCAATTCTTGCTCTTGCACTGTGGCCTTTTACAAAATCACCGGCTTCAAATACCCATTGACCATCTTTACGAAGATATCTTCCCGGCTTACCTTCCACGATCATGAGATGGTCGGTACTTTGCCCGAACACCGCATGCAATTCATTGATATAAATATTGCCTTCTTTATCGCGGAACATATCTGCATTCATACTTCTAAAACCACCACGCTCCGTTACTTCATATAAAAGATCAAGTAATTCCTTGGAAGGATTATCCCATCCTTTTAACATCGAACCTGAGTGCTTACCTGTGCTTGCATCTTCCACCTTTCTATGACCAAAGAATGCATCACCGATCCGCACCATGCGCCACTCTTCCATTCCAGGTATGAACTTCTGCACATAAGCATAGCCGCGGGATTCAGCGTATGGACTCATACCATAACTCTTCAATCCTGAACCAAAGCATTTATTGATCAATGAACGATAATCACTTTCATTCTTCACGATATACACACCTTTTCCTGAGGCACCAAGATTGGTCTTGAGTACAACAGGCAATGGATGATGTTTTGTATGCTCCAATGCTTCCTGCTTTGAGTAGTATACCCAGGTAGGAACTGTTGGAAAATTATTGACACGAAGCCAGTCGATCGAGCGCATCTTATTTTCATACAACCAAATCGCGAGATAATCAGGGAATACCGGCTTGTGCAGGTAGTCAACGATCATTTTAATGCGACTGTCGTATGTTGATTTCAAACTCTCACGCATGCCATTCGGCCATACAAGAAAACCATCATAGTTTTCGGCACGAACCTTTTCCCACCAGTCATTCTTGTGTATATCGATCACATCAAAAGAGATATTCATCTCGAGTGCAGCGTTCACAAAGAATTTATGATACTGGTGCTTATCGTAAATGATGCCCAGCAATACTTTTGATTCAGGGTTACGGTGCGACCATGTATTTTTATGTGGATTCAGTTCTTCCCTTCTGCGCAGGTCGCGATCAGTGAGGTCGATATAATTCCTGACAAATGAATTGAACTGCTTTTTCAGTTTCTGTTGCAATGACATTCAGCGTTTAAAATTTTGAAAGCAAATGTTTCAATAAGAACTTGGTAGCCCCTGTACCATTCACCGGCCAGTGCACTCTTGATTTAAAGAGATATGGCATGTATTTAAAATTCATCAGCAGGGTCTTGTAAATGCTGACCATTGGATAGATCCAGTATTTAACTTCCTGCTTTGGAGCAAGAGGTTGCTGACCAATATATTTTGCTACCAGGTAATGGCCAGATAATTCTTCTACCAACCCATGCTGCATCCAGAAGCGTGGGTTCATTTCGATCACTTTGAATTTGTTGCCATTCAGTTCACGAATGAATTCAATTTCAAAAGGACCGCGGTATTTGATGGCCTTGCATATGTCGATCGCCTGCTGCTCAAGCTGGGCATCTCTTTCCAGCACTTCCACCACATCACCATTACCCACTTTAGGTGGATGCTGGATCAGTTTGCGGGTACGGAACAGGACCGGTTTTTCTTCATCGTACCAACCACAGATGGAAACATTATCCGCATCTTCAGAACTCAACAATTCCTGTAACTGCACATCCTCAGCACTCACTTTTTTTTCGTGGAGGTATTGATCCAGTTCCTGTTTATTGTTGATCACTACCGGCTTTGGAGCACGCTCCTCTTCATTAAATGATCGCCTGTATTTTAAAATGATGGGATACTTGATAACCTCTCCATACTGGTAACTTTCCGGAACAGGTACAGAAGTATTATTTCTTAAATGACTTAAAAATCTTTCTTTGTCGAGGATCAGCATAGGATCGCTGTCGCCGAAATAAACAATAGCGTTGAGCTTTTGAAGCTCCTCCCTGTTTGCATACAACACATTATGAAACAGCTCGCTGGTAAGGAAAATAAATTTCTCATCATAGTGACCATAATTGTGAATGATCTCCATGATATCTGCCGGATCACGCTTCACAAAATCAATCACCTGCACTCCTGGCCAGATAGAGCCCACCATATTTCTTCCCGATGCATTCAGGAACACCACATCACCCTGGAATTGCAACTTTTTGAGTGAATTCCAGATGCTGATCCCGTTGATATAATCGCTTGTAATGATCGCTATCGCACTCATGATGCCAAATGTTTTGCCAGTTCCTTACTCATGGTTTCCGCCGCTTCCCTGCCGGTGCGATAATAGAACTTCGTTATATCGATATTGGAATGAAGATCATAATTTTCGGCTGTTGCTTCTCTAACAAAATGTGTAAGCTCGGCAGAGGATTTCAATAACGGAACCGACATATACTTATTCAGTTCCACCCCATTACCTGCAGAGATCGGAAGTATATCCAGGATTCCAACAGGTATTCCATGAAACAAAGCTTCATTGGCAATACCACTGTTATGCGTGATCAGCACATTACATACCTGGAAGAATTCATCATTGGTGATGCGTTTATCCCAGATCTTCAACTTTGGATATTCCTGTAAAAACGGGAACTGCTCCGGCTTCTGGCTTGGATGCAGTTTTAAATAGAAATCATATGCATCACTGTTGAAATCATTGCAGGATTCTGCAAAAGCTTCAATCAGTATTTTATTATGATGCAACTGGAGTGGATTGACGCCCAGTACTATCTTCTTCTTATTATCTTCCAATCCATATGCTGATGCATTGAATACAGATCCGTTTCTTTTCTCAATCAATGGCGTTCCGGTCACAACCACTCGTTGTTCGTCGGTCGACATAGCTTTGTACTGAACCTTCTGAATCTCTCCCCATACGCATACTTTATCTGCAATCAATGGAAAGAATCCATAAGGTGGATTGATCACTCCATGCTGGAATACGATGGTGCGAATTCCTAAGGATCTAGCAGCTGTAAACAAAGGACTGGTCTCGTTTCCACGATCATAATCGCCCACAACCAGTTTCAAATTCTTTGACGCAGAGAAATATCTTTTCCAGGTAATCGCACGACACAATTGAATGCGAAGGTCAAGCATCAATACTTCATGCAAATCACCAGCAATACCAGAATTTGTGAAGATGGAAATAAACTTCTCCCTGTTTTGCTTACAAAAAGAAGCGATCTTAAAGTAGTTTGAAATGCCTGGGTTGATACCAACTGATGCATTGGCATCAGCCTGGTATACTACATAATCATTTTCGCTGAAATTCCCGGCCACTACGTCTTTCAGCCTGCGATAGTGCAGGTGCGAACCGGTCTGGTAATAGAATATTTTAGAAGAACAACTTCCTGCAGATGGTTTGATCAACGACTTCAACAAGATCTTCTGTAGCAATTTTTTCTTGGGTGCTACAGCAGGTTTGTATGCTCCTTTATGCAGGTAATTGAAAGCATAAGCCAGCAATCCACCCAGGGGCATTCCTTCAAAATTCATTTCATTCAACTTCTCTTCTGCAGTAAATAAACTTGCTGCATCAGGAGTTCTCTCGGTCATCTTGCCCGTTTTTTAAAATATAATAAAGCTGTATAAAAGAGATTGCTTGCTGGAACAGCTTTCCGATCATTAAAGCCTGTGGAAAATATACGAGGTTGAAACCAAAACTGCTGATCATAACCACAGCATATCCTATACTGATCAAACCCCCGGTAATATTTGCAATGATATAAGGCTTCATCTTTTTCATCACGCTGAAAATATTCAGCATGGATCCGAATGCCTGTGTTGCAGGAACAAACATCATCCATTGCGCAGCAGCAATACCGGGTGAATATTTCGGAAGAAAGATAGGAACTAACCATGGAAGCAATACTGCTCCTACCAGTCCCATTCCAAACAATACAAAGAATTGAAAGATGAGTGGCTTCACATTCACTTTCAAAATATGCTGTACCGACTTTCCTTCACCATACATGATCGACATCCTTGGGTAGATCACCTGGCTGAAAGAGTTAGGAATGATTCCGATGGCTGAGCTCACGATATTGGTCAATGCGTAATATCCATAATTCAATGCACCCCCTAATGAGAACAACACGTTGTTCATCACGGTGGTCACCAACGGGTTGATATTCCCTGCCACAAAGATCGGGAAACCAGTTCCCAGCAGCTTTTTCAGGTCATCCTTCTTATACTCAAGCGTGATCTTGTATGGCTTCTTTTTATGCAGCAGCCAGGTTTCATATACGAAAATGAAGATCTGCCTGATACATAGTCCCCATAACCCCCATAGGTATACGAAGATCACAGAAAGCACATTCCCGATTCCTGTGAGGATGTTTTGTCTTGATAAGCTATCGAAATCCTTATTCGTCCTGTACAGTGAAGGCAGGTATTGCTTATTGTACAGGTAAAGAAATGCAGGTAATGCATAAGAAATAAAGATGGTTCCGGTTACCGTATCGCCTGTAAACAAATGATAGATACCGAATCCAAGGAACAGTGTACTTGCTATAATTCCAATCACAAACGTGATGAAATTTGCAGAGTTGGCAAGCTGCACTGCATATTCTTTATTACCTCTTCCTAATTCATAAGGCAACTCGCGACTGATCCCGTTCAGGATCCCGCCATGACCCAACAAAATATAACCAAGGAATACACCTACACCTGCGAATTGTCCATAAGTAGAAGGTTCCACCATCCGCACAACCACGAAACCTGCAACCATGCGCAGGAAATTCGACAGCAGCTGCGAGGATGCAAACCTCATCAGCACTTTACCAAACTCACCAACTTTGAATTTACGGGGCTTCAGGGCCAGCGTAGCTTTTTTTAAGTAGTACATCTATGATTCACTGTCCACGAAATCAAGGCTGAACGCTGTTCCTTTTTCAAGATCCTGGTTCACTTTCTTTCCTAAAATGGTAGGGTAATATTTTGGATGAAGACCAAATCCCGGTCTTACTGAACGTACATTTTTTTCATCGATCACTTCTCCTGCACGGATGTCTTCACTCACATACAATGAACGTGAAAAATCACGTCCTTTTCTCTGCTTGTCGGTGAGATGATAATCAACTACACCAATTGCTTTTTCCGCATCACGTACCGCTTTCACCATCTCGGTAAACTCTTTTACATCCAGCGAGAAAGAAGCATCAGGTCCGCCAATACTGTGATCCAGGATAAAATGTTTCTCGATCACTTTTGCACCCATAGAAGTTGCAACGATCGGAACAATATTGCCCATGGTATGATCCGATAATCCGCCAAACACTCCAAACCTTTCCTTGAAATCACGGATCATCACCATGTTTGCTTCCTCGATCGGAGCAGGATAGGATGAAGTACATTTCAGGAGAACAATCTGGTCGTTGCCCGCTTTACGACAGGTTTCGATCGCCAGTTCAATATCTTCCATTTCAGAAATACCAGTAGAGATGATCACGGGCTTTCCTTTCTTCGCGACGTATTCGATCAATGGAATATCAGTTACTTCGAATGAAGCGATCTTGTATGCAGGTACATTAAGTTTTTCCAGCAGGTCAACCGCCGTAAAATCAAACGGAGAAGAAAAACAGATCAGTCCTTCTTCTTCAGCTGTCTTGAAAATGGCTTCATGCCATTCCCATGGTGTGTAGGCTTCCTGGTAAAGATCATACAGGTATTTACCATCCCAGATAGTTCCCTGCTTTAGTTTAAAATCATCCTTGCGGCTATCCAGTGTAATGGTATCCGCTGTATAGGTCTGGATCTTGATCGCATCGGCACCGGTGCGCTTTGCAGCACGAATGGTTTCCAGCGCGGTTTCCAGGCTGCCATTGTGGTTGGCAGATAATTCTGCTATGATAAAAACAGGCGATTGCTCATCGATCCTGAATGATCCAATATTAACGGGCTTCATATACAAATTTTATAAGGTTGTTCGATGGGTCGATGCCCAGCTCTTCAAATTCAAGTCCCCTGAATACTTTGAGTGAAGCAATATTATCTTCCTTCACAAATGCATGGTAAACGCCTTCTCCCTGTACTTCCATAGCCATGCGCACGATCTCTTTTCCAAAACCCAATCCACGAAAATTGGAATCGATGAGAAAGTTGATGAGATAGTGATCAGGGTAGTGATCCAGGCGGATTTGTCCTGCCGGACAAAACGTATCCATGATCAGGTACGTGCATTTTGGATCCATGATCTTCCTGGAATACCATTCCACATGTTGCTGGAATGGAAACTCCTCCTTATTGATGGAATTCGCACGCACCACAGGATCCATGGCCCACTTGTAAGTGATCATGGCATCATATAATTGCGCTGGGCGAACTTTCAGTCCATGTTTATTGATCAAGGATACCATCAAATAAGTTTTTGAAATTTGCTGAACCGAGTTCCTCACTCAATGCAGCAATGGCTGAATCATTGAATGCATGCACACTAAAAAGACAGGAAATTCCTGATTCTTTTTTACGCATATCTCCAATGGCACAACCAATCTTTTTCTGTTCGAAAAATTTATAATAACGAAGCTGGTTATCGGCATAATAGCCAAATACCGGCTTGATCTTTCTTTTGATACATTCCATCAGCACACCACTCGATGGAACAATGGCAAACTCAACGCTGTCCATTAATTGCACCATCTGCGTAGCATCCAATCCTTCATGGATCTTCACCCTTCCGGATGACTGCAAAGCTTTGAGTGATGAAACCATTTGATCATTCGCAGAAGAAGTGATCACCACATGAACATTCATCGGCGTTCCTTTCAACAATTGTTCTGTATACACAAGACT
This sequence comes from uncultured bacterium, assembly GCA_966112615.1. Classification (GTDB taxonomy): domain Bacteria; phylum Bacteroidota; class Bacteroidia; order Chitinophagales; family Chitinophagaceae; genus Flavitalea. The sequence continues at coordinate 254,557 of CBHWDO010000003.1, read as the reverse complement.
CAATTGGTAAGGATCTGCACCACCCATCAACACCAATACACCTTCTCTTTTTTGAACCGTTGGTGTTGCGAAAAATTCATCACGCAGCAGCACATATTTCAAACCAAGAAAGAATTGAGTATGCTGGGTTGCGATATAGTCTGAATCTTTTGCAGAAGGATCTCCATTCAATATGGCATCCACCGGGTATGATCCGTATGGAAGATCATCAATGCACAAAACCCTTGCTCCTGTTGATTTTGCGGCCTTGCGGTAATTTGTACCGAAACGATATCCATCCAGTACAATCAGATCGCCTGGCTTTGCAATTTCGGCCAAATCAAAAGGAAGTTCCGATTGTTCATTGGCTGTTGGAAGGGAATCATCCTGTTCGGCAAGCTCAATCAATTGAAATCGATCTTTCAATTGCTGATGAATGAATTCACCGGGACTAGCGCAACAAAAGATCACTTCATGCTTATCAGAAACTTTTCCTGCAAGCGCGAGTGAACGGATGAAATGTCCGTACCCGATCTTACTGCTTCCGTTACACCTGAAAATGATCCGCGACACTAATCTTTCTTTTTCCTTTCCTGGATGAAGCGATACTTGATCTCGGCAAGTAACCAGTCTTCCTCCGTATCAATGTCCTGGGTCTCCGATTCAGGGATCTCCAGTCCTAAAGTATGTTCTGTAAATAATTTCTTTTCCTGCAAAAACAATTCAGTCTTTCCGGCATAGAACTGTCCGGCATCATGGTAAACCGGTGGAAGATCCTGCGACCTTACATTCAGGTTCTCCGGCCAGTTGAAATGGATCTCATGGTTCTCATCCATCTTCACCGAACGCCACACAGGATAACCATATCTTACTACAGGGATCAAAGTATGTGAACCGGAATCTCCAAGCTTCTTCATGGCTTTCGATAAGAGTTCATCATTAATAAAGGGAGCAGTTGGATAGATACAACAAAAAGTATCAAAATGCTGACCCTTTTCCCTGTATCTCACCAGCACTTCTTCGATCACCTGTGCAGTAGTTGCGTGATCACTGGCCGTTGCTTCCGAACGCATGAAAGGCACAGCAGCACCGGCTTTCAGCGCGATCTCTGCAATTTCCTGGTCATCCGTTGAGACCATTACTTCATCAAATACACCCGATTGCAATGCAGCTTCAATGGAAAATAAAATGATCGGCTTTCCGCAGAATGGTTTTACATTCTTGCGGGGAATCCTTTTACTTCCGCCGCGTGCAGTAATGATCGCGATCGACGACATTATTTTGAATAGAATTCTTTGATGGAATCAATCACATACTGCTGCTCATCATCGGTGAGTGTTGGATACATCGGCAAGCTCAAACACCTGCTGTAATAAGTTTCAGCAAGCGGCAGATCGCCTTCCTTCCAACCAAAATCACGATAGTAAGGCATCAGATGCGTTGGGATATAATGCACCTGCGCAAAGATCTTTCTTTCACGAAGGAAGTTATACAGTCCCAAACGATCATCCACTTCAATTACATAAAGATGGTAAGCATGTCCTTCAACATATCCCGACTGACCTTTCAGCCAATCAACACCGGTGAATGCTGCTTCATATTTTTGAGCGATCTCAATTCTTCTTGCAAGACCATCATCTGCGCGCTTCAATTGTGATGAACCCAGTGCAGCCTGGAAATCGGTCAGCCTGTAATTGTATCCAAGCTCCTGCATTTCCATGTACCATCCAGGGTATTGTTCCGGAGCAGTGGCAGCATTACCTGCAGCCCACTCTTTGGAGTTCACAAACCTTGATGCATCGCGCGTGATACCATGGGTTCTGTACACCATCAGTTTATTGTACAGTTCTTCACTGTTGGTGGTGATCATTCCACCTTCACCGCTTGCAATGTGTTTTACAGGGTGAAAAGAAAAGATCGCCAGTTCAGCCAGTTCACCGGAACCACAATAGATCTTCATGTCGTTACCGGGAAGGTAACCACCTGGTGCATGACAGGCATCTTCAATGATCCAGATACCATATTTATCAGCAACTTCACGAAGCTTTTTAAGATCAACTGGTCGGCCAGCAAAATCAACAGCCACCACACCTGCATAGGTGCCTGGCGCTGCAGCAGCAAGCTTTTCTTCCACCTTATTGATATCGATTAAATAAGTGGAAGGATCAATATCTACAAACTCCACTTCACCACCGCAATAGCGAATACAATTCGCTGAGGCAGCAAAAGTGATCGGAGTAGTAATTACTTTTTGTCCGGGTTGAACATCCAGTGCCATCGCGCACAAATGCAATGCAGCGGTACCATTCGATACTGCCACTGCATATTTCGCATGCACATATGATGCAAACTCGTCTTCAAATTTTTTGATAGCAGGGCCCTGGGTGAGGTATTCACCTTTCAATACCTCGTTGACTGCCTGCAGATCCTCATCCGTTATATGCTGGCGTCCGTACGGTATTGCTTTCATTCGTGTTTACTTTAAATGTTGGATCAACATGATCTTTGATCAGTTCTCTCAGTTCTTCCACACTAACCCACTCATCGTTTTGTCCTGAGTTATATTTGAAACCGTAAGGAACTTTCTTCGCATCAAAATTCTTGATAAATTCATCCAGGTTCCATCTTGTTTGTGATGGAATGATCGCATAATATTTTCCAAGATCATAAGTGTAGAAGGAATCTGATTCAGTGATCATTTCTTCGTGGATCTTTTCACCCGGACGAATACCGATCACTTTGTGTTCACATTCAGGTCCTATCGCTTCTGCAACATCGGTGATCTTGTAAGAAGGAATTTTTGGAACGAAGATCTCTCCACCCCATGCACTATCAAGCGCATGCAACACCATATCAACACCACCCTGCAGGGAAATATTGAAACGTGTCATGGTTGGATCTGTAATCGGCAATACACCTTCTTTCTTTTTATTGAGGAAGAAAGGAATTACTGAACCGTTTGAACCCATTACGTTTCCGTAACGAACCACTGAAAAACGGATCTCTTTCCATCCACGAATATTGTTAGCGGCAACAAATAATTTATCAGAAGCCAGTTTGGTAGCTCCATATAAATTGATCGGTGCAGCAGCTTTATCAGTTGAGAGGGCCACTACCCTTTCCACTTCAGTTTCAAGGCACGCGTTGATCACATTCTCTGCGCCCATGATGTTGGTCTTCACACATTCCATCGGGTTGTATTCCGCGATGGGCACGTGTTTCATTGCAGCAGCATGGATCACATATTCAACACCTTTGAACGCTCTTTTCAGACGTTCAAAATCTCTTACATCACCGATGAAGAAACGCAGCATCGGGTATTTGTGCGCAGGAAATTCCTGTGCCATCTGAAATTGTTTCTGCTCATCTCTTGAGAAGATAACAAGGCGTTTTACATTGGGCCAGGTAGTAAGGATGTGCTTGGTCAGGGCTTTACCGAGTGAACCGGTTCCGCCGGTGATCAGCAAACTCTTATGATTAAGATCTAGCATAAGACTGAAGGTTATAATTAAAAGTTGATTACAATGTTACTCCCGACATAGAACGGATGTACCAGTCGAGACTGATCACTAATCCATCCTGTACGGTAAAGGCAGGATCATATCCGAGGATCGTTCTTGCCTTACAAATATCTGCCTGTGAAAAACGAACATCGCCACGGCGAGGCTCTTTATACACAGGATTGTTTTGAATTTTCCTGAGATCACGGATCGTATTCCAGATCTGGTTCAGCGTGGTGATATCACCCACTGCAATGTTGAACACTTCATGTTTTTCGATCTTGTCACAGAAAAATCCGCGCAGGTTTGCCTGCACTGCATTCTCTACAAAAGTGAAATCGCGAGATTGTTCACCATCACCAAAAATGGTTGGATCCTTTTCTTCCAGTGCTGCCTTCATAAACAAAGGAATCACTGCAGCATAGGCCCCATGCGGGTTCTGGCGAGGACCAAATACATTGAAGTATCTCAATCCCACTGAATGAAAATTATATACTCGTGAAAAAACATCAGCATACATTTCATTCACATACTTGGTTACAGCATATGGAGACAAAGGTTTACCGATCCTGTCTTCAATCTTAGGAAGACCGGGATGATCACCATATGTGCTGGAACTCGCAGCATATACAAATCTCTTCACGCCTGCATCTTTGGATGCTACAAGCATGTTTAGAAATCCAGAGATATTCACTTCATTGGTCGTGATAGGATCGTTGATCGATCTTGGAACAGAACCAAGAGCAGCCTGGTGAGATACATAATCCATTCCTTCCACTGCTTTCTTGCATGCTTCGAGGTCACGGATATCACCTTCCATGAATTCAAATGCAGGATTGGAAAGAAATGGTTCGATATTATCTTTCGATCCTGTTGCCAGGTTATCGAACACACGAACTTTTCCTGCATTATTTTTTAAAAGGTATTCAACAATGTGTGAACCAATAAAGCCTGCACCTCCTGTAATGAGGAAGCTGCTTTTGCTGAGGTCACCATCATGATATTTTCTTTCGTACATAGTCATTTTTTACAGTCGGCCATCTACCAATTCCTTATCCAGCTTAGCTTTCACATCGAAGATCACACACTTGCTGTTGCAAAGACCTTTGATCATATCAACAGTGAATTCATTGTGACAAACAGCCAGGATCACTGAATCATAGTGAGTATCTTTTGGCAATTCCTGTGTTGATTCCACACCATATTCATGTTTCACTTCTGCAGGGTTTGCCCATGGATCATAGATATCAACATTCACATGGTATTCCTGCAAATGTTTTACGATATCGATCACTTTGGTATTGCGCACATCAGGGCAATTCTCTTTGAAAGTAAAGCCCATCACCAGCGCACGACTTCCAACCACCTGGATACCTTTTCTTACCATCAGCTTGATCACTTCATCAGCCACATAAGGACCCATGGAGTCGTTCAGTCTTCTTCCTGCAAGAATGATCTCGGGATGATATCCTACTTCCTGTGCTTTCTGCGCGAGGTAGTATGGATCCACACCGATACAGTGACCGCCTACCAGTCCGGGTTTGAACGGAAGGAAGTTCCACTTGGTTCCGGCAGCTGCCAGTACTTCATGGGTATCGATACCGAGTTTATTAAAGATCTTCGACAGTTCATTTACGAATGAAATGTTAATATCGCGCTGTGCATTCTCAATCACTTTCGCTGCTTCTGCTACTTTGATGCAGGATGCTTTGTGTGTACCCGCGGTGATCACACTACGGTAGAGACTGTCAACCTTTTCAGCGATCTCCGGAGTAGAACCTGAAGTAACTTTTTTGATCTTGGTTACTGTATGTTCTTTATCACCCGGGTTGATCCTTTCAGGAGAATATCCTGCGAAGAAATCAACATTAAATTTCAATCCAGATACTTTTTCAATTACAGGGATACATTCTTCTTCTGTTACACCAGGATACACGGTGGATTCAAAAACCACGATATCACCTTTGGTCAGCACTTTACCAACTGTTTCGCTGGCTTTGTACAGTGGAGTAAGATCAGGACGGTTGTGTTTATCTACCGGTGTAGGAACGGTTACAACATAAAAGTTGCAATCCTTGATTTTATCAATTTCGTTGGTGCAAAGCAGCCCGGTTTCTTTAGAAACATCTGCCTTGATCACTTCTTTGAGTTCTTCGTCAGAAACTTCGAGGGTGAAGTCGTTCCCCTGCATCAACTCACTGATACGTTTTGCATTGATATCAAATCCAACAACAGGGTACTTTTTAGCGAAAGCTACAGCCAGTGGGAGTCCCACATATCCAAGGCCAATGATACATATCTTATTTTCCATGAAAAGAAAGTGGTTATACGATGGTGGTATGGTTAATAATTATTTTAAAGATCAGCAGTAAGCCGGTTAAAACACACAGTTGGCAGGCCACACCCATAAGGCTTGTGCGGAGAATTGCTTGCATAAATCCTGTAAACATTATGGATTTGTTACCTGGTAAGACTGGCCGTCGAGTTTTTCAAGATTCTGCTTGTCGACCTCGGCGATCAATGTATAACCCAGTGTAGGCAGGGAAACCTTAACCGTTTTATGTTTTACTTCAACCACGTTTCCTTCTCGCATCATGAGCGGTCCGGAGATCACGCGAACGTGATCATTTACGTTGACCAAAGTTTTTTCAACCTGTACATTATCGTGATCGTTCAGGAATCTTTTGATCACATCGATCTCTTCATCCTTGATCACTGCGGGTTTGCCGAGCCAGTAAACGAAGTTGAGCACTCCGTCGGTCATACGGACCTGTAATTGTTCTGCATCGGAGATGCGCACAAAAACATAGGAAGTGAATAGCGGTTCGAGGATGATCTTTTTACGATCGCTCCATTGACGGTGAACCCGGTTCAGGGGGCAATAGGTCTCAATCTTTTTCCTCGCCAGGAGTTCCGCTACTTTTTTCTCCCAGCGGGGTTTTGTGTAGACTGCGTACCAATTCACATTTTCAGGCATAAGGTTCGATTCTGGTATGATCAACAATAATGAACACTCAAGTTAAACAAGTTTCTAATATGGCAGCGTTGATCGTTCGATATTTTGCATGGCTTCGCCAGCTCAGTCACATCTGAGTACTTGAAGAGGTGGAGACATGGAGACTTGGAGACGTGAAGGGTGCGAGACCCGACTACTAACTCCAAACTCCCAACTCCTAACTCCTAACTCCTGCATTTTCCCTCGTTCAGCCCGCCCTTCGGGCGTTCTGCCCGGATGGCGAAGCCATCCCTCTGCGTCCTTTGCTCTTTTGCGTAGCCTCCGCAGGAGGCGCTCTGCGTGAAACCTCTGCTCCTCTGCGTGCTCTGCGTGAAAAAACTGTTGCTTCCGGTCAGCCCAACCGCCTTCGGCGTTTGTTCAGCCCGGTGCGTTCAGCCAAGCTCCTTCGGAGCTTGTCAGCCCGCCTAGCTTTTCTTCGCGAAACTCAATACACTCTTCTTTTTCTTCTGACCCTTGCCTTCCTCATAGCCGTAGCCATATCCATAACTCTGCCCGTAACCGTACCCGTAATCGTATCTTCCAATACCCCTCGACTTCACTCCATTAAACACGATCGCCAGGTTCTTCAACGGCTTCACCGCATTGTTGTGATCCAGCATCTGTACATACGATTTTGGAGTATATCCGTGTCGTACAACATACAACGTAGCATCACACATCGGTGATAAAATATATGCATCGGTAACCGGGCTCACAGGCGCGGTATCGATAATGATATAGTCAAACACAGTATCCAGGTAAGCCAGCAACTCTTCCATCCTTCCATTCAAAATCAATTCTGATGGATTCGGAGGAATCGGTCCGCATGGGATCAAAAACAGGTTTGGATTGATCTCCGTACGCTTGATGATCTCATCCGGCTCCTTATCTCCAATAAAATAATTCGAGATCCCTACTTCCCTGGTAATGCCAAACATATTGGCCAGCTTAGGTTTGCGCAGATCCAATTCGATCAGTACTACTTTCTTGCCGGTCAATGCGAGACTCACACCAAGATTACCGGTCACAAAGCTTTTTCCTTCTCCTGAAATGGTGGAAGTCATCAGCAATTTCTTCTTCCTGGTATTGATACCTAAGTATCCAAGGGAAGTTCTCAACTGCCTGAACTGCTCTGCAATGAAATTCCTGTTGCCCTCTCCGATCACGATCGGCTGCTTTGATCCATCAAAAGCGATCTCACCGATGATAGGAACTGTGGTCAGGTCCTCGATCTCCTTGCGGAAAAGGATATTCCTGTTCAACACTTCCTTGATCAACACAATCAATGTGGTCAGTGCAAGTCCAAGTAATACAGCGATCATATACACAAAAGGCTTCTTTGGACTAACAGGTGCTGTTGTTGAATTTGCTTCATCGATCAGCCTGCTGTCTGGAACAGTTGAAGCATATGACAATGCGGTCTCTTCTCTTTTCTGTAATAAGAAGGTGTAGATATTATTCTTGATCGACTGCTGCCTGCTGATCTCCAGCAATTCCCTTTCCTTGGTAGGAATGGTTTTCAGCATCGATGAATATTGCTGGTTGGTAGAAGAGATATTGCGCTTACTTGCTTCCAGGTTCCTGCGCTGTGCAGCAATATTTTCCAGGATGCTAGGCTTCAGCCTGTTGATCTCATCGCTCAAAGTCACCACTAATGGGTTATTCTCCGCAGTGGTCTTGCGCATTCTTTCATACTGCGATTCTGCAGTGTATAATTTATCCAGCAACTGCGATAGTGTTGGGTCATTCACACCAAGTGTTGATGGAACAATTCCTTCCGCAGCACCTTTTGCATTTACATATTGCTGAACCTGGTCGAGTACCGCCATCTGCACATTCAGTTCACTCACACGCTGATCATTTACGCCTACAGTTTGCAGGAACTGTCTTCCCTGCTCGCTGATGTCAACGATATTCTTCTGCGTTTTATATTGCTGGATGCGGCTTTCAACTGAATCCAGTTCACGAACCACATAATGTAAACGGTCTTCAACGAATGCAAGGGTATTTGCTGCCAAAGCATTCTTATCATTGATATTCGCCTTATTGTATTCCTGAACCAGTGCATTCAATACATCTTCACTTCTTTGAGGCACTGCATCCTTCAATCTTAAACGGATCACAGTTCCCATCTTTGAAACAGGCGTTACTTCAAACCTTCCAACCAGGTTATTCGCAACCTTCTTAACACGGGTCAGTGAAAAGAACAGCGGGTATTTACTTTCCTTATCATCACCACCTGCAGTATAATATGGATTCGGAATGAACATCAGCTCACCGTAAGGAGTAGCCGACCATTTATTCATTGGATAGTTCTTATCACCAATATTTACCTGCTTTGATTTGGCATCATAGCTGAAGTAAACCTTTGCTGCTTCTACCAGTGAATCCGGATTTTTATGACGGATATGAATTGGAGAAATAGTATATGCCTGCTTCGAGATCACATTTCCCTCCTGCGTGATCGGTGCATACAAACCAAGTTTCTTGACTACTTCACGAGCCAGTCCGCGCGACTTGATCACTTCGATCTCGTTCTCCACGATCTTGCTGGAACCCAGCATATTCAAGCCTTCCAGCAATTGTGAATCATCCATACCTTTCTTTTCATCCTTGATCAGGATGGTGGTGGTTGATTCAAAAATTGGAATGCTGTACCTCAGGAAGATGGTCGCAACAACGATGCTGAGGATGAGCATCACCAGGAATAATGGCCAGTAAGGAAGATACCTGAACAGCATCTTATTGAACACATTACTTCCCGACTCTTCAAATTTATTTTTTCTATTTACCTGCAAAGCACTCATACAAGATGTTTTAATTACTGGAATAAACGATCAATTACAATCACCACGAGGGTCAGTGCACTTACTGCAACCGGTGCCCAGGTTCTAACACTTGAAGTGCTGGTGATCCTGTTCTCATTTGGTTCTACATAAATGACATCATTGGATTTCAGGTAATAATATGGAGAATTGAAAATGGCTGTCGAATTCAGGTTCAACCTGCGGATGATCTTATTTCCACCTTCTTCACGGATCAATACCACGTTATCCTTCTTTCCATAAATAGTGATATCTCCTGCAAGGCCAATAGCCTCCAGGATCGAGATCTTTTCACTTGGAACGGTTACCACGGTAGGATGCATCACTTCTCCCAAAACCGTTACCCGGAAATTGGTGAAGCGGATATTTACGATGGGATCAACCAGGAGCTTGCGGTCGATCAGGGTTTTGGTAAGGAAGTCTTTCAACTCACGCTTTGTAAAGCCTGCAGCCTTAACATTTCCAAGGATCGGGAACTGGATGTTACCATCCGGATTCACCAGGTATCCGCTTACGGAGTTACCACTTCCAGGGGAGGCAGCTGCACTGATCGGAGTATTCGCACCTCCTCCGCCTGCAACATTCGGAGCATTGAAAAGTGCGGTAGCTTCAGGGTTCAGACTGGTCACAGTTATGCTCAGCACATCATTCGGACGGATCACCGGCTCTATGTCCTGGTTGGTTCCTTTGAACAAAGTGTCCTTTACATTATTAAAGTAAATGGGAGCCTTAGTTGTTTTACAGGAAGTGCCAAATAAGGCTGCAACTAACAGGTACGGAAGGATGCCCAGGCATCTTTTTAGTTGGTTCATACTAATGAGTTAATAAAATTAGTTCTTACGAAACCAGTAAATTAGGATTGTTACTGATATACGAAAAGGAGTGCTCCATGGAGGAATATGGGTACATTTTCATAAACGGGCGAATTAGGTACGATACTACTTAGATCGCGCTAAGTAAATACAATAGCACCAACTTTACAAATACCTGACAACCTCCGGAACAGTAATTTTACTTTTCGCTTACCAGTTAATTTACTGATTACAAACGAAATTCCGTAAGTAATATTACCTAATTCTTAACAAATCAATCTATTTCAATTAAGTATTTCCAATTATAAGTTCCTAAAGGGGCAACTACAGGTCTTCCATTGAGCAAGGTCATTGTGGGTAAATAGTGAAAATTTTAATTTGAGCGAAATGATTTGTCATGATCGGAAAACTCACTCCCCAGCAGATAGAAGATCTACTATTTCAGCATGTGGTAGCCCGCATCGGTTGCCATGCAGACAATGTAACTTATGTAGTTCCAACCAGTTATGCCTATGATGGTCAGTATGTTTATTGTCATTCCGAAGAAGGAAAGAAGATCGAGATGATGCGGAAAAACCCAGATGTCTGTTTTGAAGTGGATTCTCTCGATAATATGGCGAACTGGAAAAGCATTATTGCCTGGGGCAGGTTTGAAGAGATCACCGATCCTTTGGAACGGAAAGAAGCGATCAGGATCCTGAACAACCGGGTATTACCGATGGCTACCGGTCAGACCGTCCATTTATCAGATATCTGGCCATTCACTAATGGCGGCAATGAAGTGAACGGGGTGGTTTACAAAATCCTGCTGGATAAGAAAAGTGGCCGTTACGAGGAAGATGCCAGCTCTCCAAACATCGCAGGCTGATCATTCCCAGCTGTAAACGTCCAGTTTCCCGGCCCTGAAATTCCGGATCCTTCTGAAAACCCTGTCTCCGTTTGCGGATCCTTCCCTGTTGGTATTTCCCTCGATGGTCTCGAAGGTATCATTGCCTACTTTCGTGATGATCCCGGTGTGGATCCAGTCGTAAGGCGATTTTTGAACCAGGAAAATATCTCCAGGTTGAACCTTACCCGGGTTTGACCTCACCTGTGAGAACCGGATCAATTTTCCTTTATTCAGTGCATGCATGCCCACGGTATCACAGCTGTAGGTCAGCGGCATGATTTCCTTAAAACTCCTTCCCTGCTGGGAAAATGCCTGGTCGATGATGGTCTGAACGAAACCCATGCACCACCACCAGGATTGTCCTTCATTTCCGTCCATATAGGCCCGAACCCAGGGACCGCTATTAGCCTGGAGCTTAATCGTTAGTTCGAAGGGATGGCTGGAAAGGTGCTGTTCTGCTGCATTCACTACCAACTCCCTGATTCCTGCTCCTTCCATTCTTTTTGTAAATGCTTCTTTTAAAGGTGCAGATAGCAGGTCGAAGAGTTTCTGATCTGCCACGCCGGTAGCTCGAAGGCCTTTGTTTCGCTGGAAATTCCTGACAGCCTGGTCGGTAGCAGATCCGAAATCGCCGTCGATGGCGATCATGGAAGACGAGCCCGGTCGGGCCATTTCATGCAGAACGATCCACGACTGCAGCTTCAAAACATCTTTTTTGGAAGCAGCAGCCTGCAGTTTGAGGGGAGCAGTGATCGACAGCTCCTTCTTATAAGATTCCTTGATCATACAAGGCGGGTTTGGTGTCAGCCGGCAATAGAGAGTCGGGCCTGTGGCTCAACTCTTCGGGTACGACTAACCAGGAAGGCCTCCACTTCCTTATCATTGGCAAAGCGCCCGTCGAGATCAACATAATGTTTCGCGAGCAGGTCGTAGCGCTTGCGCATCAGGTAGATGAACACATGCAGGAAGTGAATGGAATCGAACACGATGGCCTTATTTTCCACATACTCATTAAGTGTCTTCTTGAAGTGTACAGGATGTTCGGTCCAGTGCATAGCAGGACGTTCATGGTGACTAATATGGTAACCATCGTTCCAGCACTTGACATTGTACTTGGTATTGATGCAGGTAATGCTGTTCTTGAATTCATTGTCGGGCTCCTGCTGATCCACAAAACTGTGCTGTGCCCAGTTACCCATCATAGCCACCAGCCGGAATGTAAACATTGGGATGATAAAAACTACCAGGGTCGCCTGCCAACTGATAAAACATAAGGCAATACAGAATGTGAAGAACAGCAGCTCACCGCGCATATACTTGTTCAGAAATTTCCTTCTTCTTTTCCGAATGAAATAAGCTGGCAAATTATAGATGGAAAAGAACAGGAACTTCAGGAAGTAATGTGTGAAGCCCCGGAGGGAATCACGGTTGTAGCTGATGGTGGAGCTTTCATCTTCCTCCATATTATTTTCCGAATGATGCATACCGATATGGTGTGCAAAATAGGTTTCCGGAGAATGACCGAAGAAAGGTGCAAGGATCCAGGGAATATAATAATTGAGGATGCTGTAATCCTTTTTGAAGAGCGCCCGGTGACTGGTACAGTGAAGCATCAACCCGAAGGGACCCTTGTACACAAAGTTGTTGACGAAGAGATAGATGATGGTGATTGTCCACCAGATCCAGGTTCCGGCTTGCAGAAAGTACAGCGAGATGCCCAATGGAATCAGCACCAGTGAAGAAGCCAGTGTGAGTCGGATAAAGGGCAGATCGCGTTCATCCCTGATCAGTTTCAGGAAGAACCGATCGAGTGCGTTAAAGGAAGCTGGTTTCACGTAAACCGGGTCGGTAATGATCTCAGGAAGTTTCTTCATATACAATAGCTACTGGATAAATATAAAGAAATTGGGGGAGATGGAAAATTTGCTATAGGGTAAAATAAAAGAAGCTGCATCAACCATTTGATACAGCTTCTATTATTCAGTACAATAGTTAATGTGCAATAATTATCTGTTTAGAAGTCCAGCTTCTTCTGTAAGCTCCCCCTTTTTTAATGCCACTTGTTAGTTAGGGTTTTCAAATTTAATTTTCTTTTGATCAACCGCTTTAGCTACAATCGGCTTCGCTTCAATTTTTTTTAATGTTTCGCTTGCCGGTGTGGATAAAGCTACCTTTCCTTCCTTGTGATCTGCATATTTTAATGGAGACAAATAACCTAAGGATTTATGCGGTCTTTCCATGTTATAATCCATTCTCCATTCTTCACTCATTATTCGGACTTCAGCAAGGCTATTGAAAAGGTAGGCATTCAGTAATTCTCTTCGTATACTTCCATTCTTTCTTTCTATGTACGCATTTTGCATTGGCCTTCCTGACTGAATAAATTTAAGTGTGATCCTGCGGCTCTCATGACAGCACCATTCGTCTAACTTATGACTGATGAACTCAGAGCCATTTTCACATCTTATGTTTGCCGGACAACCTCTTTCAGCTATTATTCTATCCACTACCCTGGTCATCCTCAATGAAGGCAACGATGTATCCACTTCCATGGCTAATGATTCTCGGTAATAATCATCCATAATCTTAAGCAGGCGGAAGCGCCTGCCATCCGTTAAGCTATCACTCATAAAATCGATGCTCCAAAACTGATTAGGTGCTACTGGCGCACTGAGTGATTGCTTCACTCGTTGAGGCAAACGTTTCTTTGCACGCCTTCTAATGTTTAATTTCATCCCGGTGTATACTCTGTAAATTATTTTGTGATTTCACCAATGACCTCTGTTCCAAAGACGATAACAGCACTGCCAAAATTCTATGCAGCATGGTTAGTAGCAAGCATGGTTAATGCCTATTGAACTTCACTATCATCTCTGGTAATTTTTTTGTACTGATAAGTGGTTAGGGACAATCCTACCATTTTACAGGGCTGGCTGTTATTTAGCTGTTCCTGAGAAACAAAATATTCTACAGCTTCCCATTTCTCTTGGGGCGTTACAACTTTTTTTCGATGAAGTTTTTCATTGTAAGGATTTAAATGCTCACTTCAGCAAACATCTTCTTAATTGCGGCATTCTCTTTTTCCAACTCCTTCATCCTGGCAAAATCACTAGCTTCCATACCACCATACTTTGCCTTCCAGTTATAAAATGTAACTTCACTAATACCAATCGCGTGACAAACTTCTTTAATGCTAGTACCTGGATCATGTTTCTTGATGGCTGCCACAATCTAGCTTTCCTTAAATCTCTTTTTCATGTTTTAAAGATTAAAGTTAACATTCATTTTGTTAACCTAACTTACAAATGGCCGAAGGTTGGGGAAGCTTACAAGAGAATTACGTTTGGGTTTATTCCTGGGACAGTAACAGTAAAAACAAAATCTACATTTGGACATAATTCAGAAGATTCCAAAGGTGATATAGATTGTGAAAAGCTGTCATTTAAACTAAAGAAAATTAAAATTTGTAAAATATATTTTTTCATAATTAATTTTTATTCTCTAAATAATATTGGAAACCTATCTCAAGCTGAAATCCTCTATTTATATCATTAAACCTATCTTTGACATCTTCTTTATTATAGGTATATCCTAATAAAATTTCTAAGCCAACTGATGAATTAAAAAATATAACTGGTCCTCCTAAAAATGAGTATTGATATATGTTTCCCTTATCAATTCCTGATTTAAACATTCCATATTGCAAACTTGCTTGTGTAACTATATTATATTGTTTATCAATTTCAAGCAAATAGTATCGTAAAGATGGACCACCGGAAATTCGGGTCATATTTGTAACGCCGCCACCAGGAGGATATGCTTTGCTTTTATACCAATCAAATGTAGACTTTACTCCAATTGAGAATTTATCTGCAACAAAGTAATATGCATTGGGAGAAATGATGAATTCTGTAAATTTTGAATCATACTCAATTGAAGCAGAAGAATAGGTAACATCCTTTTGCTTAAAACTTCCAGACCCTCCCAAAATCCAATTATTCTTGTAAAGTTGACTATAAGATGTAAAACATGCCAAACAAATTGAAACTAATAATAATCTCTTAATCATATTTTTTATTCTTAATAGTAATATATCATATATAAAACACCTACAACTATCACAACCAATATCCACATCCACCAACTCATCTCATTCATTTGAGAAGGATCCCATTCATCAGGGTATTTAATTTTCATTTGATTTATTTTAGAGTAATATGAAATTATTTTTCGCATTAATAGTCGTTAAGGTTAATCAAATAAAGCTCATATCCTCAAAACAAAAAATACTCCCGAAGGAGTATTTTTCATAATCATATCTTAATATCTGTTATTTCAGTTTCACATCAACGAATAATGGTCGATGATCGGAAGCAATAGGTTCATCCACTACAACAGACTGAATTAACTTCATCTTGCCGGATCCGAAAATATAATCAATACACTTATTGGGTTCATTGGCTGGAAAAGTAAATGCTGTACCTGATAGGTTTTTCCAATCACCTGATAAGCTTTCGATCATCTTCGATCCGGGAAGATCATTGAGATCGCCTGCAAGTAACACCGGCTTATCAAAACCTTTTACCTGTGAACGAATGATCTCAATACTTTCCAGTCGATCAGCTTCCGTTAGGGAGAAATGCGAACAGGCCAGTACATAATTCTTAAACTCCGCCAGTAATAAAGTTCGCTTCTCTTCCCTGCCGGGGAGAGGAATTTGTCGCACGGACAAAGGTTTTTCCTTTGACAGGATCCCAACCCCATACTTTCCGCCTTTGTACTCAATCGCAGGTCCATAGGTATAGTGCATCTTTACCTGCTCACCGATTTCTTTCAACACATATACTCCATTGCTTCGCTGCGTAGCACTATCCAGTTCTTGCACAGCTACTACATCCGGATGGGTGCGTTGAAATACATTCACGATCCTCGACAAATCAGTCTTCTCATCCAGCCCTCTCCCATTCCGCACATTATAACTCATCACACGCAATGCGCCTTTCTTCTTCGGGTATACATCACCGTTAGTCGATACATTTCCCATTAACACCCATAACAACAACCATTTGACCATCATGTTTTACCAGTTTGGATTCTGTGTAAGATTTTTGTTGAGCAACATTTCCTGGGTTGGCAATGGAAACAGATAATCACGATCCTCATTCCACTCCTTCACAATATTACTGTTCACCAGCAACAATCCTCCATTTTTTCCATTCTCTAATACCGCTTCAGAACCCAGTTTTAAATACTGAGGACCTTTCTCTGTTGGTTTTGTTCCTTCATAAATCACCACATCAATGGTTCCGTTCTTATCAAGATCATATGATCCGAGCCCTGGAAAATAAATTCCCTTAAATTGCTCCGACAATTGCTTGCCTTCTTTCCACCTCAATATATCCTGCCAGCGATAAGATTCCATCACCAGCTCAATCCTGCGCTCACGGCGGATTTCAAGGATCACTCCCTTATTTGCTCCACCAACATTTTTATTGAGGTTTGCCTGGTATGGATCGGGGTTCGCATTCGCATAGGCCATATCAAGGTTTGGCATCCCTACCCTGTCACGCAACAATTTGATCGAACGATCGATATCCGATTGCTCCAATGTACCGAGTTCTGCTTTTGCTTCTGCATATGCCAGCAATACTTCGGCATAACGAAAGATTGGAATATCATTGATCGACCTGTTATAGGAATCTTCGGATGTACCGGTCACGAATTTAGTTAATTGGTAACCGGTTACTGTTGCACCAAAGTCAGGAACCTGTGTGGTAGCGCCTCCTATTCTTTTATAACCAGGGGTACGGATTGTTTGAGACAATCTTGGATCACGATCCTGCATCTCTTCATAAAACTGTATGGTATTGAAACCTGGCTTGTCGGTGAACCTTGAACCATCTTTCATCAGGTAACTGTTGACCAGCCTCTTCTCCAGCCCCGGCCTGCCATAGGATGCAGTAATGGTATAGTAATTCACATTGTGATAAAGCTGAAGATTATTACTGAACCTTCTTGCCAGGATGATCTCTGAAGGGATCGCTGTATAACTTGCAAATAAATCTCGATAGGCAGTAGATGGATCACCCATATAGATCGTATATCCGCTCTTCGTCATCACAGAATCTGCAGCATTCACTGCTTCCTGCAACCAGTTATTTGCATTCGGTAAACTGAATTCAGGATGATATTTTCTGAATGTTCCTTCAAACAAACATATGCGTGCCTTCAGTGCAAAGGCAGTCCATTTGGTAACTTCCTCCACGCTTTTTGTTGTTCCCAATCTACTGATCGCATCATTGATATCATTCAATACTGAATCCATGACCAACACACGGGAGTCTCTTGATTTATTCAGTTCTTCTGTGTTATCCGGGCTCAACACACCACTGTACCAGGGCACATCGCCAAAACGTGCAACTTTTTCAAAATAAAACCATGCACGAAAAAATTTTGCAAGTCCAACATATTTTGAAGCCAATTCTTCACTGATGCCCTGGGATCTATAGTTCTCCAGGAAATAATTGATCTTCCGAAGCTCGCCCCAATCCCAGCCTCCGCCGGATGTTGGTACGATCCTTTTGCCGGTTACAACATCAGGAAGTGTCGTCTTTACGATATTGTCGATGTCTTCATTGTAAATTCCTTCTGCACTTGGAATCACAGAATAAAATGAATTGGTATATAGTTTCAGATCCTTCTCACTTCTGAAAAATGAATTGGGAGAGATCTCAGATAATGGTTCCCTGTCGAGGAATTTTGAACAGCCACCAGCCATCAATATACCGGTGCCGATCACTATAATTGACATAATTTTTTTCATGATAGAAATATGTTGTTCGATTAGAAAGAAATATCAAGTCCTACGGAGAATGTTTTGCTGAATGGATATACACGACCATTGGTTTCAGCGGCAGCCTGCTCCGGATCGATGTAATCGGTCTTCAATTTGGTTGCTGCGAAAATATTTTCTCCACTTACATAGAACCTGCAACGTTCGAATTTGAATTTATTCATCAGTGATGCAGGCAATAAATAACCAACAGTCAGGTTTTTAATACGCAGGTAAGCAAGATCCTGCAGGTACTTATTATTTCTTGCATTGAGATCTCCTCCACCATTCAGTGCAGTATATCCTCTCAGCACCGGGAAATAAGCATCAGTATTTTCAGGACTCCATACTTTCTCATTGAAATCTGTTGGTATGAAAGAATAGTAAGGTCTTGAATAGGGTCCCCAGAATTTATCCGCATTTGCACCAGGATACCAATTTTGTTTTCCGATTCCCTGCAGCACAAAACTCATATCAAATCCATTCCAGTTGAATCCACCGGTCATACCGAATGAATACCGTGGAAGTGAATTTCCAATGATGCGCTGATCGCCAGGATTCGCCAGGGTATTGGCTCCCTGCGAAATGGTACCATCACCATTCAAATCTGCAAAACGGTTATCACCTGCTCTTAATTTACCCCATTCGCCCGGAGCACCAGAGATCTGCCGGTACACCGCTGTGCTGGATAATGCAGCAAGCTTCCCCTGGTATGCAGCTGCTTCTTCATCGGTTGCAAATCTTCCATCAATCACATAACCCCACATATCACCCAAACGCTGACCAACATAATAATCACTCAACAAATTATTCGGGTTATCAAATCGGGTAATATAGGATTGATAATCTCCCAACACGAAATTGAGATCATATGAAAAACTCTTATTCATCAATTTGAACTGGTCTCTCCATCCGATCGATAATTCAAATCCTTTTGTCTTAAGATCTGCTGCATTCTCTCTTGGTTCTGTTGCACCAAATACACGTGGAAGTGTTTTTCCTTTTGTGAGCATATTTTTAGTGGAACGCTCGTAATAATCAAAAGAAGCCACCAGCCTGTTTTTGAGGAATGCCATATCCACACCGTAATCAATGGTACTTGCCTGTTCCCAGGTGAGTGATGGTGAGATAGGATTTGGCGCGCTCAGGTATTCTGCACGCAATCCATTCATGATATAACCCAAAGTACCCCTGTTCATCGTAGAGATATACCCGTAATCAGCCACCTGCTGGTTACCGAGTACACCATAGGACACCCTGAATTTCAGATCATTCAATACATGTGCGATAGGGTCGAAGAAATTTTCCTGGCTGATCCTCCATCCTGCAGAAACAGAAGGGAAGAATCCGAATCGGTCACCTTTAGGAAACCTGGAAGTCCCGTCGTACCTGCCATTCAGCTCCAGCAAATATTTTCCATCGTAATCATAGTTGATGCGTGAAAAGAATCCCATCAATGCCCACTCACTTTGTCCGCCATTGATCTCCTGGTCGCCAGAACCAAGGTTCACATCATTCAGGTCTTCGGAAAGGATTTCTTTTCTCAATCCCGACAAAGATTTTCTTCTCTTCAATTCCTGGTTATAACCGCCCATGATCTTGAAGGAATGATTTCCGAGTTTTTTATTGTAGGTAGCATAAGCATTCACTATATGATATAATTCAAGTGAAGTGCTTTCATTCAATTGATCATATCCAACCGTACTGATCACGCCGGGGAATATTGACCATGGAGCCACTGTTCTTCTCGACTGGTTCGAAGTTGTGTACATATTGAATGCATAACTACCTACCAACGACAGATCCTTATTGATCTTGATGGTAGCGCCAAATGATTGTGTAAGATCATATCTTCTTTCAATGCCTTTTGATTTACCATGAAGCAGGTCAGCATAAATACCATCGCCAATGGTGTAGTTGTTAAGTTCTGTTCGATAGGTTGCAGTACCATCGGGGTTTACAGGAAGATAAGATGGCAAGGCATGCACCGTTACAGAAACGAAATTGCTGTTCACACCCCATCCCGGGTAATTGTAATCTGTTGAATTGAATTGTGTATTGCTGGAAACAGTCAGCCATTTGTTCACATTCGAATTGATCTTCGCGCGGAAGTTGTACGAATTGTACTCATCCTGGTTGATCTGCATGATCCCTTTTTTCTTATAAAATCTTCCGGAGATCAGGTAATCCGTTTTATCGTTACCACCGCTGATGCTGAGGTTGTGTTCAAATGCCGGCTCCCAGTCGCGGAACATGGTACTCCACCAATCTGTATTCCCATAATAAACATACATATCCTTACCATTGCGGTTATCGATGATGTAGTTGGGAAGAGATTTATCGGTCTGTCTCTTTTTCAATTCCTCATAATCCTGTTCATTGTAACCGGTGTATGTTTTACCTACAGCACGAAGGAATGCATCATCATTGAGTTTGGCAGAAGTATATCCATCAGTGATAAAATTTGTGGAGACAGTTGGGGTAGCAAAACTGTAATTGGTTCCGTATGCGATGCGCATCTTGCCAGACTTCGCTTTCTTGGTGGTCACGAGGATCACACCAAAAGCAGCACGGGCCCCATAGATGGCTGCAGACGCTGCATCTTTCAATACAGAAATGGTTTCCACATCACGCGGATTGATCAGGTCTAGGCTTCCTGGCACACCATCGATCAGCACCAGTGGAGATCCGCCGCTGTTGGTGATGGATGCAAAACCGCGAATGTTGATGTTACCGCTTGCACCTGGTCGACCATCACCGAAATTAATATTAAGATTGGGCACTGCACCCTGCAAGGCCTGTGTAACATTGGCCACAGGCCTGTCTTCAAACACCTGTGCAGTAACCTGGCTAACGGCGCCGGTAAGGTTTACTTTTTTCTGAGTTCCATATCCAACCACTACCACTTCATTGAGTGAGTTGTTGAATACTTTGTTGGTCGTGTCGTTGACATCAGTCGAATCTTTCTGTTGTGCATGCAAGGCCATACAGGAACCGGCCAAAGCAACTGCGAGGAAGCTTCCCCTAAGCAGCATTCTCTTCATAATAGATGTAGTAATGGTTTATACTTTGTTCTCTACACATCTAATACGGAGCAGATGATGGATTTACTCATGGGTAATAATTACTTAACATGCAAGCTCTTTGAGATCAATGATCGCACGGTAATAATGGTTCTCTACTGTGCGTTTGGAGATGGATAATGCTTCTGCGATCTCGAGATTGTTGAGTCCTTCCAGTTTAAGATGAATGACTTTCTTTCTTGCTTCCGGAAGTAATTCGATGGAAGAAATGATCTCCTCTGCCGGATCGAAATAGGTCTGTTCGGCAATATGTTCTACCTGTTCTGTTTGAAGAAGGAGTGCCTCCTGTTTGGATCGCATGCGTAAATAATCAATGAGTGTTGTTCGCGCAATGCGAAACAGCTGAGCCTTCAGCGCGATATCTTTTTTGAGGGAAGAACGGTATTTCCAGAATTTAATAAAGGTGATTTGCGTAAGGTCCTCACTGGAGACCAGCGATTTTGTACGCTGACAAAAAAAGTTGAAAACCTGCGCACTGAACTTTTCGTAAAACTTTTTAAATGAGTTTTCATCACCATCGATAAGTAACAAATGATCTATCATACTAATCCTCCCGTGCCGCGAAATTAGCCAGCACGAAGGGTTAGATCATATTATCTGTTTGTTACCACGCATGTTGTTTTTCAAAAATATTTTAATTCGATCATATGATTTGGAATGGCTGTTTCATTCCAGTGATGATGAATGGCAAGCGCAGCACCAAGTGCTGAAGCCTGTGCGATAGAAGCAGAGCAGATCTCAAAACCAGGCATGTATAGTTTTAATAATTGCATGAAGAGCATATTCTTACTAAAGCCTCCGTCGACGAATATTTTTTTAATGTTGGTGCCTTTAAGAACGAGTTGAGTGGATTGAATTTGTTTTTTAACGAGGGTGGAAATATCTACTCCCTTCTCATACTCCGGCCCCAAAAACAACCTCGATGCTTTCACCGGCTTTCCTTCAAAACTTAAATAGCACAAACAATCCTGCTGTAATTCTTCAATTGTGAGCGGATGATCATTGAATGGATTTAAACTGATACTCCAGGTACCTGTAGAGATCAAAACAAATGGTTCCTTGAATTGAAGAAGATATGGGATCAATGCTGCAGAACTATCGTGCAACCCAATACCAACGGGTATGTTTTCCACTTGTACAGCATGGCTGGAAGACAGGATGGGTGCGAGTTTGGAAGCGATCCCTTCCTGCTCTACCCATGGATGATACTGCATGTTGGAAAAATTCCATAAGGCTGTATGACAACCTATGCTGGTGATGTCAGAATAAAATGATTTCGTCAATAATGAACTGATGTATTGAGGAAGATGCAATGCAAACTTTGCTTTTTCAAACAATGACGGCTGCTCCTTTGACATCCTGAACAACTGCATACCAGAGTTCAAACTACCTAAAACAGGTGAAGCTGTTTCCAATGAAACTTTTTCTATGCCTCCGTATTGCTCATACAGCGACTCCTGCATATTAGGAGGAAAAGGTTTCAGGTAATTGTACAATGGACCCAGGCAAATCCCTTGCTCATCCACCCATACGAAACTTGCACCATAAGTACTGAAATTGATCGCGCATATCCTGAACGGTTCCATGGATTGCAATCGCTTCAATGTATTCAGTACAAAAGATCTTAACAGGTTGATATTCTCGCAGGCATCACCATCTTCATCCACTGTTTCTTCCAATCGTTCAGCATGTTCGTACACCACACGATACTCCTTATTAAACAAGAATACTTTCTTATTCGTTTTACCGATGTCGAATATGGCTATTACATCCTGCTTCATTTATAATCCTGTTGCAAAACTGTTTGCACCTCTTTTGCTGACCAATTGCGCACGAAATTTTTGATCACGGAATAATTTCAATGGCTGCAAAGCCGCACCAGACCTTAATCTTGCTTCGGCCACCAATGCACGCACATCTGTACGAAATGCCTGTTGAAGGATCTCCTGCGCACTTGCAACATCATTATTCTGTTGTGCATCCTGTAAGGATTTACGGTCGATCAACAATGCCTGTGCATACGCGATCATAATAGCTTCAACAGATTGAAGCAGATCCTCCAAAGGATCTTTCAGATTATGTGAGGCGTCAATCATCCATCCAAGATCTTTGGTATGATCCATTCCTCTTGCATCCATTCCTTCCACCAGTTCATTAAAGATCAGGAACAACTGGTAAGGTCTAATGCTACCTACTGTGAGATCATCATCACCATATTTCGAATCATTGAAATGAAATCCTCCCAGCTTTCCTTCCATTAGCAATAAAGCAACGATCTGTTCAATATTGGCATTGGGAAGATGATGGCCAAGATCCACCAATGTATAAGCCTGTGGTCCTAATTTATTTGCATACAACAATGACTGTCCCCAATCGCCTACCGTCATGGAGTAAAAGTTCGGCTCGAATGCTTTATACTCCACAAACATTTTCCAATGCGCAGGAAGTGCAGCATAAATCTCTTTCAATCCTTCAAGTATATGTTGAAATGCCTGCCTGAAATTCAACTGACCAGGAAAGCAGGATCCATCACTCAGCCACACTGTGATCGATTCTGATCCCAATGCTTTTCCATATTCAATCACTTCCAGGTTATGATCGATGGCCTGTTTGCGGATGTCTTTATTGACGTTCTGCAGCGACCCGAACTTGTATGACTTTTCCTGTCTCGGCTGATCCTGGAAGGTATTCGAATTCATCGCATCAAAACGAAGTCCATATTGTGCTGCGAGAGATTTTATACTCGCCGCATCCTTGGGAATATCCCATGGAATATGCAAGGAGATCGCATTCGAAGATGCATTGAGGTAATTAAGTAATGCAACATCCTCGATCTTCTCTTCCAGGCTGCGCGGTTCACCCCCACCGGGAAATCTTCCAAACCTCGTACCGCCTGTACCCATCGCCCAGCTTGGAATAGCGATGTTGAAGCGAACCAGTTTTTCAACGATGGATTCTACTTCACCTACTTCATCTTTTACAAAATCAAACCTCTTCTGATGATCTTTGATCAACGATTCATTATGCGACTCAATATGAGATTTATTTATCAGCATAGAATTATTTTATCGGGTAAATGCCATGGCAACACCACCATCCACATTGATGATATTTCCGGTTGATTTATTGAGCAATCCGCCTACTAGCGCGAAACATGCATTGGCAATATCTTCCGGCAGAATGATCTCGTTCAGCAAAGTGCGTTTTGCATAATAGGCAGGAAGTTCTTCTACCGAAACACCATAGGCTTTTGCGCGACCTTCCGCCCATGCACCTGCCCAGATCTTGGAATCTGAAATGACTGCATCAGGATTAACCGTATTCACGCGGATATGATCTTTTCCGAGCTCTGCAGCATTCAACCTGCTCAAGTGCAACTGTGCAGCTTTTGCAGATCCATATCCCGCATTATTCGGTCCTGATACCAATGCATTCTTCGATACAATATTGATCACATCACCTCCCATCTCCTGTTTGCGCATGATTTCAACAGCTGACTGTGTTACCAGGAACTGTCCTTTTACCAATACATCATACAACAGGTCCCAATCCTTCTCAGTATGTTCTTCCAAAGGTTTTGATATCGAAAGACCAGCACAATTCACCACGATATCAATTCCACCAAAAGCAACAGCAGCCTTATCGAATGCGGCTTTGATCATATCATGCTTTGTTACATCCAGCAAGGCGGTGGTAAAAACATCTTTGCCATATTTCTTTTGAAACTCTTCATCTGCTCCGGATAATCTATCAGCATCATTATCATTGACAATCACGCAGGCACCTTCATCAGCAAATTTTTTCGCAATTGCTTTGCCGATTCCGCCTGCAGATCCTGTTACCAGTGCAATGCGACCGCTCAATGATTTTGGCTTCGGCATGCGCTGCAATTTTGCTTCTTCCAACAACCAGTATTCAATATCAAAAGCTTCCTGTCGTGGCAATGACGTGTATTCAGAAATGGCTTCTGCACCTTTCATCACATTGATCGCATTGATGTAAAACTCTGCGGCTACACGGGCTGTCTGCTTGTCTTTTGCAAAGGTGAACATACCAACGCCGGGATACAGGATCACAACAGGATTGGGATCACGCATGGCCGGACTGTTCTCATGCCTGCATGAATTGTAGTATCCTTCATACATTTTCCTGTACTCATCAAAGAGTGGAGAAAGTTTTGCTCTTATTGCAGTAAGATCGCTGAGATCCTCACCCGGCGCAAGATTCAGCACCAATGGTGAAATTTTGGTACGAAGAAAATGATCAGGACAACTCGTACCCATCGGTGCCAAACGATCGAGATCATTTGAATTAATGAACTCCAATACACGATCATCATCTGTAAAATGCCGGATCATTTTTTGATGGGAAGAACAATAGCCACGCAGCACAGGAGCCAGGTCTGCAGCCTGTTTGAGGCGTTGATCATTTGAGAGCGAATCAATTTTTTGTCCACCAAAAACAGGTTTCTTACCAATATTTTTTGCAAGAAATTGTTCGCATTGTTCAATTACCTCGATGGTATTATTAAAACATTCCTGTGCAGTATCGCCCCAGGTAAATAAACCATGAGAGCCAAGCATGATGCCGCGGATGCCGGGGTTTTGGTCAAGACATGCTTTTAACTTCAACCCCAGGTCAAATCCTGGTCGTTGCCAGTCGACCCAACCAATGGAACCATTGAATAATTCCTGCGTGATGCGCTTTCCATCTTTTGCAGCAGCAATGGCAATGGCAGCATCGGGATGCAGGTGATCAATATGTTTGAAAGGAAGAAATGCATGCAGCGGCGTATCGATCGATGGAGCTTTGGAAGAAAGATCATAGATGCAATGATTAAAGAGTTCCACCATTTCATCTTCATGTTCAATGCCTCGATAAATATTCTTGAGTGATAACAATCGATTCATGTACAAAGCCGCCAGCCCGCTGCGTTTCAACGTACCGAGGTCACCGCCCGAACCTTTCACCCACATCACTTCAGTAGGCTCACCCGTCAGCGGATCTTTTTCAATTGTCTTGCACGATGTATTTCCTCCACCATAATTCGTCAGCCTCAGATCCGACCCCAACAGGTTGGAGCGGTAGATGAGGAGATCGATTTCGGAGGAGAGGTTAGGAGACCAGGAATGTTGAGTTACCATGTATGTTTGTTTTGGAATGGGGAATCGGGAATCGGGAATCGGGAAAGTGTAACATGCTAATTGTTTAAAATTACATAATGCAGCACTTTCCCGATTCTCCATTCACCATTCCCGATTCATGATTTAATAGAATTTCCATACCCTACCACAACCACCGCCGCCACAATCACCACTATCCCCCACACAATCGTCGCAATAGTTTTGCGGGAAGTGCCTTTCCATTCTTTGAGGACCAGTCCCCACATATTTGCGATAAGGATGATGAATGCCATATGAAGGATCCAGGAACTTGGACCATTGCCGAGTTTGCTTTCACCCATTCCATAAAAAAAGAATTGAAGAAACCAGGTGGTGCCGGCCAGTGCGGAAAAAATATAATTGCGTAATAAAGGTGTTCGATCGTTGGTATAATCACCGAATGTTTTGTTTCGTGCATTGAGGATCATGCACCAGATAAGATTGGTGGTGAGTCCGCCCCAGAGTACTACAACATAAGTCACATTGTTCTGGTACAAGAATTCACCCTGACCTGCATGTGCTGACTTCCATAAATTATTAGCCAGCTCTGCCATTGGCTTTCCTGCTTCGAGACCAAAATTGAAACAGGCACTGAGCACTCCGGAAATGATGGAGACCAATAAGCCCAATCCAAATTTGTATTCAGTTTGAATGGTAAGTTCTTTTTCTTTTCGCATGCCTGCTTTCGCGCAAATGATGATACCGATCACGCAGATCGCCAGACCGGTCAATACAATTTGACCCCAGTTTGTGTTGATCAATTGCCCGATGGTGTCTTTTCCTGGTGAAGGAAATAACTGGTAATAGATAGAAGGAATTAAAGCTCCGAATACCATGCACAACCCAAGTATGATGCTGGATCCGAGTGATACACCCAGGTAACGAACTCCGAGGCCGTAGGTGAGACCGCCGATGCCCCATAACAATCCGAAGATATAAGTATAGAGCAGTGTTGATGCAGATGCTCCTGCAATGATCTCTGTGAAATTGGGGATGGTCAGCCATGCGGCCAGTGGCGGAACGATAAGCCAAGAGAACAATCCACCGATGATCCAGTAAGATTCCCAGGCCCAGCCTTTGACTTTTTTAAACGGGATATAAAAACTTCCCGAGGCAAATCCCCCGATGAAGTGAAAGATAACACCCAGTACAGCATGCATGCAGTTAGTTTTTGGGAAGATAAAGATTTATTGCGGGCTTTAGCGGGCTGACCACGTAGCGAAGCGAAGTGGGCTGAACGCACCGTGCTGAACAAATGCCGCAGGCATTTGGGCTGAACGGAAAACGGGCAGAACGACTCCGAAGGAGTCGGGCTGAGCGATGAGTGTTACACCTAGCGTTCAGCCCGCCCTCCCGGCGTTCAGCCCGTTTTCCAGTCAGCCCAAACTGCTTCGCAGTTTGTTCAGCCTGGTCCGTTCAGCCCAGCTCCTCCGGAGCTGGTCAGCCCGGTAGCCGCTTAAAATCCTTTCTTCCCTTCCCCTATCGTCACCACATCAAATCCCAATGCTTTCAATCGATCCTTCTGCGTCTTCGCATCACCTACTACCAGCCAGATCATTTTGTTGACATCCAGGTATTGATTGGATAGTTCCTTGATACGCGCAACGGTCATATTCTTCACCACCTGCTCCTGGTCTTTTACATAGGTGGGTTTGAATTTGTACTTGCTGATATTGTTCAGCATATTCAACTTCGCTTCTGCAGTTTCAAATGCACGCGCATTGCTCTTGATCATGAAACTCTTTGTAGTGGCAAGATCTTCTTCACTGTAATTCTTTCCGAAATTCTGCACGATCTCTTTCACGAGTTGTGTTGCTTCCAATGTAATATTGGTACGCACTCCAGAAAAAATTGTAAATGGACCAGCCACAGTAGTTCCACTGAACCCGGAACCGATTCCATAAGTATATCCCTTGCCTTCTCTCAACTGCTGCGTTAACTGCGAAGCAAATCCTCCACCACCTAAAATATAATTCATCACAGTTGCAGGATAATAATCCTTATCAGTCATCGCCAATGCAGGATACCCGATCCTCAACACACTCTGCTTTGCATCAGGCACATCATAGAAATATACTACCGGCTTTGTTGGGGCTGCAGGTGTCTTCCAGGCTGGGATCTGCACCGAGCGCGATTTCCAGGCAGTATTCAGCGAAGCCAATGACTTCACCACCGCATCTTTGTTGATCGCTCCTACCACATGCATTCTTGCTATGGATGGTGAAACAGTTTTTGCATAAAATTTTTGCAAATCATCTAATGTAATTGCCTGCACCGATTCAATAGTTCCTAACAGGTTCCTCGACCTGATATTTTCTTTTCCATAGATCAATTCATTGTACTGGTTCTGTGCAATAGCATTTGGATTGGCCTGCTGTTGCCTGATCTGGCTGATCACACTTTCCTTCGCCAGGTCAAACTCTTTTGCATCCCATCTTGGTTCCAGCAAGATCTCCTTCACCAATGCAAGTGTCGCTGTATAATTCCTGGCCAGTGTACTTACCCTGATCCTGATGTCTTCTGTACCCGCCACTACATTGATCGATGCACCTAATTGTTGAATGGCTTCCTCCAATTCAACCGGCGTCCTGTTCTTTGTTCCCTGTGTCATCATCCTCGCCATCAGGTTGGCTACACCTACTTTGTTGATGTCTTCCATCAGCAATCCTCCATCAATGATCAGGTCGAACTGCACCAACGGGATCTCATTATTTTCTATACCATAAACATTCAATCCATTGGACATCTTCTGGTTCCATACCGCAGGAACTTTAACTTCTGGTGCTGCTCCATAAGGCGGTTCCTTTGTTCTATCAAAAGTAGATGGAGTTCTTTCATAACTTGCTTTTGCATTGGGATCCACCTGGTCTTCCGCTCCCTGCACGATCTTTTCTTCTACTACATCTGCTTTTTGCGATCCTTCCAAAGCCAGCTGCAATGAACCTTTCGGAACAAAGCTGGTTGCCACATAATTCTTTCCCTTAATATACTTTTCATACACCCTCATCACATCTGCAGTAGTCACCTTCAATACATTGGCAATATCTTTCTGAATGAACCCAGGATCACCAGTGAATATATTGTATTGTGCAAGTTGAAATCCTTTTCTCTCTACGCTCGACAATCCCCTGTAAAACTGGGTTTCAAGGTCAGCCTTGATTCTATCAAGATCCTTTTGCGAAATGCCATTCTTTTCAAACATAGCGAATGCATCGTTGATTCCTTTCGCCACATCATCCAAATCCTTTCCATTAAATGCACGAACCTGCACATGCATTTGCCCGGCAAGCTCTGAAGTATAAGTGTACATGTTTACATCTCCTGTCAATTTTCTTTCTTCCACCAAAACCTTATACAGCGGCGCTTTCTTTCCATCTGCTAAATATTGAGTCAACACCTGCAACGGATATACATCGGGATGATAGTTCTCCACGATCGGCCAGGCCATAGTTAACTCAGGAAGCTTCGCAAAGTTATCTTCATGATACACTTTCTTAATTTCATTCACTACACCACTTCGTTTAGGCATGGGCGTTATGTCTTCACCGCGCTTTATCTCACCAAAATATTTCTCCACCCATTTCTTTGCCTGGGCTTCGTCAAAGTCGCCGGCAACTGTCAGCGTGACATTATTCGGCACATACCAACGTTTGAAGAATTCCTTCACATCATTGAGTGTAGCATTCTGCAGATCTTCCAGTGAACCGATCACCTGCCAGTTGTATGGATGATCTTCAGGATAAAGATTTTTATCGATCACATAAAAAGTATGTCCGTAAGGATTGTTGTCGACACTCTGGCGCTTTTCATTCTTCACCACCTGCTTTTCCTTTGCCAGCACGGGATCCGTAACAGTATTGATGAACCATCCAAGCTTATCAGCTTCCGCCCATAACATTTTTTCCAGCGCATCTTTTGGAACAGTCTGGAAATAATTGGTACGGTCTCTCGACGTAGAACCATTCGCGCCAGAGCCACCGATACGTGCACTCATGGCATCAAGCCCACCTTTTCCAAGATTTTCCGATTCCAAAAACAACAGGTGTTCAAACATATGTGCAAAGCCAGTACGGCCCTGCTTTTCACGCGATGAACCAACATGCGCGGTAAGGGCAACTGCAACCACAGGATCTGATCTGTCAACATGAAAGATCACCTGCAGGCCATTCGGTAAAGTGAATTTTGTATAGGGAACTTTGAACGACTGTTGCGACTGCACTGTACCAGCAAACAACAGTAACAGCAGCAACGACCATAAACCAGATCTCATAAAAAGTAATTTTGCGGAAATATAATGTAAAACCAATTCAGCTGTAATGCTTACTTTTAGAACGTTCCTTATCTTATTTATATGGCTGATGTGTTGTTTCAGGAAAACAACTTTTCTTTTCTCCAGGGTGGTGGTGAAATGGGAAGATTGATCAGATCATTCAATTGGTCTGAAACTGTTTTAGGTACACCCGCTACATGGCCCATTCATCTTAAGGTCACGCTCAGCAATTTACTTCGCTCAAAATTTCCCATGTTTCTATGGTGGGGAGACGAGCTTATCCAGTTCTATAATGATGCCTACAGGCCATCTCTGGGCTTTGAAGGGAAACATCCGAAGGCTTTAGGTCAGCGTGGAAGTGAATGCTGGAAAGAAACCTGGCATCGCGTATCACCTATCATTGAAACCATCCGGTCAACCGGTGAGGGCATATTCCAAAAAAACCAGGTGCTTCCTATCAACCGGAATGGAATAATTGAAAATGTTTACTGGACCTACAGTTACAGTCCGGTGCTCGATGAAGAAGGTTCGATTGCAGGAATCCTGGTCACCTGCCTGGAAACGACTGACATGATCGAAAGCCAGTTAAGCAGTGAACATTCCCAGCAGGAATTGTTGTCGCTTTTTGAAGAATCACCTGCAGCCATTGCCAGTTTGAGTGCAGATGAAGACCTTACATTTATCACCGCAAATAAATTTTATGGCCAACTGGTGGGGAGATCTCCTGATCAACTGATCGGCAAACCCCTGCTGGAAGCACTTCCTGAAATAGCCGGCCAGGGCTTCAATGAATTATTAAAAGGAGTGATCGAAACTAAAGTTGCCTTTCATTCCAATGAAGCACGAGTTGAGATCTTTCGGAATGAAAAGATTGAAACGATCTATGTCAACCTGACCTATCAACCAAGAATAAACAGGCATGGATATGTTTACGGAGTACTTGTTGTCGCAACAGATGTAACACAACAGGTAGTGGCAAGAAAGAAAATTGAGCAGAGTGAAAAGAAATATCGCACATTATTCGATTCCATGAACCAGGGATTTTGTGTGATTGAAATGATGTTTGATGAAGTCAATAATCCGGTTGATTATAAATTCCTTGAGATCAACCCGGTATTTGAAGCACAATCAGGACTAAAGAATGCTATCGGGAAAACCGCCAGGGAACTGGTTCCTGGATTGGAACAGCACTGGTTCGACTTTTATGGAAAGATCGCATTGACCGGTGAAGCAGAAAGATTTGAAGAAGGATCCGAAGCCATGGGTAAATGGTTTGATGTATATGCATTCCGGCATGGAGAACCTGAAGCAAAACAGGTTGCTCTATTGTTTTCCGATATTACCGACCGAATGCTGGCCCGTTTTAAAATTGAACAGATCGTTGAACAGAGAACAGAAGAACTTCGTCAGTCGAATGATGCATTGAAGAAAACCAACAATGATCTCGAACGTTCCAATGCACAACTCGAAGAATTTGCACATGCAGCATCACATGATTTAAAAGAACCGATTCGAAAAATACAATTCTATACCAGTTATCTCAAAGAACAGCTGGATCCGCATTTGAAGGAATTGCAAAAAAATTCTTTTGATAGAATTGAAAGATCATCGATGAGAATGGGTCAACTGATTGATGACCTGTTGCAATATTCTGAAGTAAGTCAGAAGCCAAGAGAAAAAACAAATGTTGATCTCAACAAGCAACTGCAACTGGTGATGGAAGATCTTGAACTTGATATCAGGCAAAAGAATGCACAGATCCATATTGATTCACTGCCGATGATCAAAGGCTATGAAAGGCAGCTGCAGCAAATGTTTCAGAATCTTGTAAGCAATGCTTTGAAGTATTCTCACAAAGATGTTCCACCAAAAATTGAGATCGTATCGGATGAGCAGGAAGAAAATGGACAACTCTTCCACATTGTATCCATCAAAGATCATGGTATCGGAATTGAAGATATTTACTTCAGCAAGATATTCCAGATGTTTGCAAGATTGCATGGGAAACAGGAGTACAGCGGAACGGGTGTAGGACTTTCCATTGTGAAAAAAGTGGTGGAGAATCACCAGGGAAATATTCGCGTGGAAAGTAAGCCTGGCAAGGGTTCCGTATTCCATGTGTACCTGCCTGCAGAGAATTATTAATATGAAGAACAACAGATTTTACCTCATACTGATACTCGGGTTACTTACGGCTATCGGCCCATTTTCTATTGACATGTACCTTCCGGCATTCCCGGATATTGCGAAGAACCTTAACACCACAGTGTCGGAAGTGATGCTGTCGTTGAGCAGTTTCTTCATTGGGATCTCTGTAGGACAATTGATCTACGGCCCCATGCTGGAACGATTTGGCAGGAAACAGCCATTGTATATTGGATTGCTGATTTATTTTATTGCATCAATAGGTTGTGCTATGTCGACCTCTGTTGATGGATTGATCTGGTTCAGATTAATCCAGGCGATGGGAGGATGTGCAGGAATGGTAGCATCCAGAGCAATCGTGAGAGATCTTTTTGAAGGAAAGGAAACAGCAAAAATATTTTCAACGCTGATGCTGGTAGTAGCGGTATCGCCGATCATTGCACCAACAGTTGGAGGATATATTACGCATTTGTTTGGATGGAAATCAGTTTTCATTGCATTGGTGGTGATTGCACTGGTGATCCTTGCAGGAGTATATTTTTTATTGCCGGAAAGTCGCCCGCCTAATAAAGATTTTTCTCTCAAGGCTGGAGCCATTGCAAGAAGTTATTTCAGTGTGTTGAGACATCCGCAGTTTTACACCTATGCGTTTACTGGTGCAATTGCCGCATCGGGATTGTATGCCTATATCAGTGGCAGTCCATCGGTGTTCATGGAAATTTATGGGGTGAATGAAAAGCAGTACGGATGGATCTTTGCGATCATTGCGGTGGGTATTATTGGTTCAAGCCAGCTGAATAATTTTGCCTTGCGTAAATACCAGAGTGAGCAAATTATTAAGGTGGCATCCTTATCACAAAGCATTATTGCTATTAGTCTTGCCGTGCTGACTTATTACCAGCTCCTGAATGTTTACGGAATGATCGTGATGATCTTTTTGTTTCTATGTTGCCAGGGATTCATCTTTCCAAATTCATCGGCCTTGTCGCTGGCACCTTTTGGTCACAATGCAGGCAGTGCATCTGCTTTGATGGGATCGATTCAAATGGGGATTGGTGCGGGCGCTTCCGCATTGGTGAGTATGCTGCAAAACAGGACTGCCTTACCGATGACTGGTGTGATGGCGGGCTGTTCGCTGACTGCCTTCCTCGTTTTTGTGATTGGAAGAAAGATCATTGTTCGGGCGAGTGAGGAGTTGGTGAAGGAAGAGGAAGTTGAGATGATTAATACTTTGTAGCGGGCTGACAAGCTCCGGAGGAGCTTGGCTGAACGCACCGGGCTGAACAAATGCCGAAGGCGTTTGGGCTGACCGGAATTCCGGTCAGCCCAATCAGCTTCGCTGATTGTTCAGCCGGGTGCGTTCAGCCGCGCTTCGCGCGTCAGCCCGCTACTCCACCACTACCTCATCCACAAACACCCATGCACCTTTCCCCGCCCCGGCATGACCTTCCGGTAAAACATTCGGAGTAGCAGTTACCCGCACATACCTCGCCTTGCGCGCACTAAAAGATGCAGAGAAATCTTTAATGGTCGCTTTTACTTCAGATGCAGGAACTGTATTCGAAACGGTTTCTATCAAACTATAATTCTTACCATCAGTAGACACTTCAAACTTCACCGACTTCGGCAACAGGATCCAGTCGCGGTTTAATTGCAAACAACCCAGCGTGATCTTTTGTACACTCATTTCTTCTCCCAAATCAATCGTTGCAATCAACTCTTTCTCTGATATCCCATGCCATGATTTTCCTGCAGCTTCTGTTCCACGAATGCCATCTGTGAGTGAGTTTGGTCCATCCGCAGGATAATACTTACTCACCGGATTTGCATACTGCACATTTCTTCCAATCGCTTTATGCATCACGAAACTTTGCTGTGCAGGAATTGCACTCATCACTTTCCCATCCACCGCAGCAACAGCTTTCAATATTAACGAGCGATCGATGTTAACGGGGCCTCCATACTTATTGCTGTTGATATTTGGCTGTGAACCATCCGTAGTGTAATAGATTGCACCATTATAGGCTTCGGTGGAAAGATCAACTGCTAACTTTCCCGCTGATGATGAAGGTTTGATATCAACCCTGAAATTTCCCGGAGCATAATTCCAACCCTTTTGTTCAAACGACCTGAAATGCGCCTGCAGCCTGGCATTGAAGCTGTCCCAGTTTCTTGCATCTTTTTTACTCCATACTACTTCACTCAACGCCAGCATGCGTGGCAAGACCATGTACTCAACATGCTGCGTAGTTGGAATGTATTCAGTCCAGAGATTTGCCTGCGCGCCTAATACATATTTCGATTGCTCAACATTCAATTCTTTTGGAACAGGTTCGTAGTGATAAACTTTTTTCAAGGTGTTGAAACCACCGATCGACAATGGTTCCGATGCTGGGTCGCCCTGGTAATGATCGAAGTACACAGGATTACCCGGCGTCATGATCACATCGTGCATCATCTTTGCTGCTTCAATTCCACCGGCTTCTCCGCGCCAGCTCATCACCACTGCGTTTGGCGCCAGTCCACCTTCCAGGATCTCATCCCATCCTATCAAAATCCTTCCCTTACTGTTCAGGTATTTTTCCATCCTTGTGATGAAATAATTCTGCAGCTCGTGCTCATCTTTCAACTTCTCCGACTTAATGCGCGCCTGGCAATTGGGACAGATCTTCCAGTGATCTTTTGGTGCTTCATCTCCGCCGACATGAATATATTTCGAAGGAAATAATGGTAACACTTCATCCAAAACATTTTGCAGGAAAAGAAACGTACTGTCCTTACCCGCACAAAAAATATCTTCAAATACACCCCAGGTTTCCTGTACAAATTTGATATCCCCCTGCGACTGTAACAGTCTCGTCATCGCCGATGCCGGACCAGGAATATGCGTTGGTTTCTCCGGAAAACAACTCAGGAAAGGATATGCAGCGATAGCAGCAGAAGCATGCCCGGGCATTTCGATCTCAGGAACCACCGTTACTTTTCGTGCCGATGCATAGGCAACGATTTCCTTCACTTCATCCTGTGTATAGAAACCTCCATAACGCAGGTTGTTATTATCCGTTCCCGGGAAATGCCCGTTGATCGTACCATTCCGATAACCCCCTTTGGTAGTCAGAGCAGGATATTTTTTGATCTCGATGCGCCATCCCTGGTCATCCGTAAGATGCCAGTGAAAGCGATTGAATTTATACAGCGCGAGAAAATCGATGTACTTCTTTACAAACGATACAGGATAGAAATGACGACTCACATCGAGGTGCATGCCTCTCCACTTGAACCGCGGGTAATCTTTCACCTGCATCGCAGAAACCTGTAATGCTTGATCAGCCTGCATGACCTGCATGAGCGACTGCAGCGCATATACGACACCGTTAGAACTGTTCGCTGTAATGCTGATCGCATTGTTGGAAACATTCAGAATGTATCCTTCCTCTCCTATCTCATCATTTTTTGCAAGCTTGAGTGAAATAACCTTTGTAGCCGGTTTGTTTTGTAACAGTTTGATCCCTGATCCGGATCGCACATATTCTGCCAACAGATCAGCTGCAGCTTTCAAACTTTTATCTGCAGAGTTATAATTGATTGAAGTCTTGTTATCCGGTTTGAATGAACCATGCTGTTTCACCAGGCTAACAGGCTGCGGAATGATGTTGATCTCCTGTGCTGTCAGCAAAAGCGGGCAGCAGAGTAATAGCAGTAAGAATTTTTTGATCATGGGTTGAAATGATAAGCTACTAAGATAGTCAACCCTAAAGAGAAATGCAGTGCAATCGATTGTCTTATCATATTACCACCGTTCCTGTAATTCTCTAAGAAGTATAAAAATCTTAGGTCATTTTACATTCCAAAAATGAATGAAATGACGATAACCGCATCTACCTGGCTGCCTGAACAACAGTTAATACTAACAAGGATCAGTGGCCAGGTGAATGCGCTGGATGTAAGCAACTGGGAAAATACTTTGATGGATGCATTGGATGAAATCCCGGATAACGGGGTTTTCAAGATCATGGTTGATCTGTATGGATTCAAAGCAGAGAATTTTGAAGTGCATAAACAATTCAGAACGATCATACCAGCAACACTGGCTAACTATGGATGGCGTGTAGGCTATATCGATATGTTTCCCGAAGCTTCCATTACTCTTCACAATACCCGCGGGATCCGATGCCTGGCAGCAGTACACGTGCACCAGGACGAATCCAAGATCAAAAACTACGATGAAAATTTCAGCCGGTTGAATGAACGCTTCTTTACCGATCCGGTAATTGCGAGGGAATGGATTGATGCATTTGATATTGATACCCATCAGCTGGTACCCTGACCACCATCTCCCTTTTTTAGTTTGGCAAGATGCTACATTGAAAAACATTAAACCTTCCTGTTATGTCTACTACTGCACTAACCAAATCAAAGAAACTCATAGCCTCTCAGTCAGCCAATGGCAACCACAAAAAAATGAAAGCACTGGTATATTATGGTGCTGGCAAAAAATCCTGGGAAGACAAAGTCATGCCTACCATTCAGCAGCCCACCGATGCGCTGGTGAAAATCACCAAGACAACGATTTGCGGAACGGATCTTCATATCCTGAAAGGCGATGTTCCTGAAGTAAAACCGGGAACAACGATCGGGCATGAAGGCGTTGGCATCATTGAAGATCGATCCCGATGATAACAGG
The DNA here is from genome assembly GCA_966112615.1 of uncultured bacterium. Classification (GTDB taxonomy): domain Bacteria; phylum Bacteroidota; class Bacteroidia; order Chitinophagales; family Chitinophagaceae; genus Flavitalea. The sequence goes on along the minus strand of CBHWDO010000003.1, from coordinate 217,381 downwards.
CTTGAAGTGGCCAAAAAATTCGGCGCTACAGATACCATCAACAATAGCAAGCTCAATGCAATCGATACGCTGAAATCACTTACTGCTAACAAAGGCGCTGATACCGTGATTGAAGCAGTGGGTATACCTGCAACATTTGAACTCTGCCAGTCACTGGTGGCACCAGGCGGAACCATTGCCAATATTGGCGTTCACGGCAAGAGTGCTGAGCTTCATCTTGAAAATTTATGGTCGCATAATATCACCATCACTACAAGACTGGTAGATACCGTCACCACTCCGCTCCTGCTTAAAACTGTTCAATCCAAGAAATTAAATCCAACACAACTGATCACGCATCGCTTCAAACTGGATGATGTTATGAAAGCGTATGATACGTTTCAACATGCTGCGAAGGAGAAGGCGATAAAAGTATTGCTGACCATTTAAATTTAAGCAAATAAAAAGGATTGAATAATTCTTTGAATTCGGTCTAATTGATAAGATGAATGAAAGGGGGATAAATGTGCATATAATCCCTCTTCCCATTCATCTTTTTTTGTGATGACTGAGGCATTTGCCACCGCTCTGATTCGAGTTATATTTAAACTATAAGAACCATTAAAGAATGCTTATTTGTTTTTCCAATAATTCTTTTGCCTTAGTTTTTTCCCGAAGCTTCCCAACCCTCAATACATCACACAAACAAAGAAGGTCGTACAATTTCGGATCTATCAAACTTGCCTTAACTGCTCCTTTATATAGTGGTTCAACAGCCTGCCCCTTTTGATTTCCTTCAGGATATGGCCAAACAATATATTCGCTGCTGTTGATATAATTTTTTAAAACCGGTGCACTGTAACCGGTAGGAATACCAATTGTTACACTTCCAACCTTTACTGGGAATACATAAGCAAATCCATGAATTAGGAATTCTGTAAACGCCTTCTTCATCAGTTTTTTTTGTGATGGGTCAACTAGACCTGCCAAAGCTGACCTGTTAAGTGAGTGTCCAACTTCTGCTGGACTTAAATACAGTTCTGCTGCCAGGTCTTTTTTTAACCAGGGTTGATGTTTTTTCAACAAGATTTTTAAAAGTATTACGACATCCTGGGGTCGCATTCCATTACTCCGTTCCATAACCCAAATATATGCCAAATTTACAATTTGTAAATTGTAAATTCAAAAGTTGCATTACTGCCTTACAATAGAACACCTTCCTCGATTTTAATAATGGATGCCTGCTTCTCAATAATGCACAAAAATTTCTCAGATAACATATCACAAACCCTTATCCAACTTCCTCTCATCACCGTATTCAACTCTTCCAACTCATGCTCAAAGAAACTGTCTTCGAAGAAATACTGGTAATCTTTTGATATAAAACTCTCCACTGATTCTGTAAGACCTGGTTCATGTGCGAAAGCATGCATCCAGGTCTTTAGCATTTCTTTCAGTTCAGGTTCCAGTTGACCTTTGAGATGACCAATGATGCTGTTGATCGTTTCGATCGAATTGGTACCCTGGTACAATGGATCCATATGCGTCATGATGCGCTGAACGCAATCATAGAATTTCTCTGAGGCAGTGCGTTGTTCGAAATAATCAATATAATCCTGTTTCAATTTTTCAGCCTGGTCCGACGGTAAGTTTGCATGAAAATAGCGCAGCAGTTTTTGATCCGAATCATTCAATTGTTCTTCGAGATGTTTCAACTCAATATTCAATTGTTCGAGCACCACCCCTGCATCTGACTTCTTATATTTCTTCCCATCAAAATCAAAACTCATGGTATCGATCTGTCCATCAGCAATGGCCTGCAACACCGCGATATCATTCGACAATAACCTGATCTTCTTTGGAAGCGATGCGATCTCTTCATCAAAGATCTCCTCGAATGAAGCAGCCTTATTCGGCACTTTCAATGCATCATCCACATCGAAAGCAACGATCACACGATCATCATAATATTCCTGGAAGACTGCAGGAAACACGCGATGCTCAAGCTGTTCCTGGATAAATTGTAAAATATCGCGATCCTTCAATACTTCTTTCACTTCACTCTGCGGAATATTGCGATAGATCTTTTCCGTGATGGATGCTTTCACCAAATCTGATTGACTGAACAGGCTCCAGGCCGATTCATTATTCTCGCCTGCATTCAATCCAAATGGTTCCAGGTAATCCGCTCTTTCAGTGATGGTAGGATGTGAACTCCACTGGTCTTTAAAGTTGATACGACTGCCATTGTCGTTCAGTTGACTCACGACCGGAATCGGTCCATTGAAAGAGAACTGTCGCTGCTCCCCTCTTTTCTGCAGCACGGTTGAGAAAGCGCTATAGAAATCAGAAAGCACCTGGTTCTTCTCCCATGCTTTATTGCAGGCATTCATGGTAGTATCGTAACATTCATCTGCAAACTGGATCTGCCTGAGTGCGCCGATGATATTGTTGGTACCGCATTGCGAAGCGGCTACCAGGTCGGCATGAAATTCCATTTGTCGCGACAGTCCCAGGTAAGCCTTGTTCACTACTTTATACATTTGTCGCAAGATCCATTGAATGCCGCTGATGATCTTGATGGTGATCTTTCCGAAGATGTACAGGATTTGGTGAATACTTGCGAAGGTGGATAATTTATCAGCGAAGCCATTGTTATTGTAGAGCATATCGAAGATGATACGGTTTACCTGGTACGACCAGGATCCAATCTTCATGCTGCGTTGGGAGAAGTGACCGAACTCGTGCGCGATGACGGCTTCCAGCTGCGATACATTCACTGCATTGACCAGTCCCATCCCGATCTTCAGGTTCTTGCGCACTGGCAGGAACATGCTCCAGAAAGAAGAGTTGTAGAATACGCATGCATTCACATCAGGACTAAGGAATACTTTCTTAGGCATGGGCGTACCGATCCTCTCCGACAGAGAACGGATCGACTGAAACAATTTCGGATGATCCGATTCGCTGATCTCGATGCTGTCGCTCTCATCCGTTTTAGAAGAAGCGAACAGGAACTTGACCTGGAAGACCAGCACCATCACACTGCAACCGATGAGACCAAGTCCCAGCAGGATAGTGAGCCAATGGATCTTCACCAGCATGAGCATCACACCCAGGTAAACACATAGGGCCACCAACCCGATAGAGAGCAGAAAGAGCGCAAAGTAGACGATGATGAATAACAGGATTGATAGCACGGCTTTAAGCGCTTCACGTTTGTACTGTGCAGATGGCGCCAGCAGGTCGGCAGAAGCTGTGGCAGAGATAGCAGGAGGCATAGGGTGTAGATTGAGGTTAGAGAGCTAATATATACATCGCGGGTTGAAACTAAAAGCTGGAAGGGATTAATTTATTCACCTGCTATGCCAGGATTCTATTCACCCCAGCAGGTGATCACGATTGACCTCGAACCACCGTGGTTGCGGTGTTCGCAGAGATAGATACCCTGCCATGTGCCCAATGCCAGTTCACCATTCCGGATAGGGATCAACACCGAAGCACCCAGCAGCGAAGCTTTCAGGTGTGCGGGCATATCATCGGACCCTTCATAGTCGTGGATATAATCCGGGTCATTTTCTTTGACGGTTTTATTGAAGAACATTTCAAAGTCTTGTCGGACCGTAGGGTCAGCGTTTTCGTTGATGGTTAGAGAAGCGGATGTGTGTTGAATGAAGATTTGGCAGAGGCCTGTGATGATTTGGTGGTTAGCAATGGATTTGAGAATTTGGGAGGTAATGAGGTGGAAACCGCGGGGGAATGGGGGGAGATGGATTTGAGATTGATGGAAATACATAATTTAATGTAAAACTTAAGATTAAAATTTAAAGCAATAATCAAATTTTGCAATATTAAAAATTATTGAGACATTTAGATTCAGTGAGTCACAGTTTAGTACTAAACGGGGTCAGCAGATGAATGCTGGCCTTTTTATTTTATCCCTTTAATACATTTCGATTTTATAAAGGAATAAAAAATCATCTTACTGTTATTTGAGAAGTTTAATTATTATGATATCCTAAAGGAAAAAATCGTTCAGTAGAGTCATCATTTATAAATATTGGTGCTTAAGCTTTCACCTTTTTGATTTTGGCTGCTTCAATTTCAATAATGCTTTTTATTTGGTCAAGTAAAGTGGTGTATTTTCGCAGGGTATCTCTAACATCTTTACAATATTGATCAGTAAAAACAACTTCCTTATTTTTACTTTTAAGCTTTTTGACACCCTCTTCTACTACTACCGAAACATGGGCAAAAACATTTCGTGTTTCGCCAATCTCTCCCTTATAAGATTCTGCAAACTTACCTTCTCGGTGAGGATGGAAAATATCATGTTCGATTGTTTCAATGATGTGCTGAACAGCACCAAGTTTCTTCGAAGCATCAAACATTAAAGTATCGCCCATTAGCTTGGAGATGTTCCTTGCTTTCTCCCATTTAGTATATTTTTCGCTTTTTTCTTTTATACTACTGCCAACCTCTTTGAATATTTTATCAATCAACGGGTTATGAATATCTTGAGGGTATTTCTGGAGAATGACTTGAATAATCTCGTGCATTTTTGAGTCAATGTCGCTCGTTTCAGCCATTATCAGGCCACGCATGTTATTCAAGTCTTGTACTTTTTTCACGGTGGTTTTTATCACCTTTGTAACCTTTTCTTCAAAGTCATCGTTTTCACGGCCTGCGCAATAAACACCATCAATCTCAAAGTTCCTAAGTTCTTCCCTTACAGCCTTTTCACCTTCAGAAGAATAAAAAACCACCTCAGTGTAAACGTCATGGTTGCGAATTCGATCAATCAGTGCAGAACCCTTTTCTTTACCGAGGTTCAAGTCCACAATTATCAAATCGAAGTCGTCAAATTGAATGTTGTCAATGTTATCTCCATTGATTTCCAATTGCGGTTCTGGGAAAGCAAAGCCGAGGTCTTCGACAATTGCTTGAACAATTTTTTTCTTCGTATCGAACGAGCTCTTTATATCTTCAAACCAAAGTATATTATAGTCAAGTCTCATTTTGTAATGGTTAAAATAAACTCAATACCTTTAGCAACATCCGCATTTACATCAATTTCCCACTTGTAATCCTTTATAAGGTTGTCAATGTGATATAGTCCTAGCCCTGTACTTTTCGTAGTTGAAAAACCTTTTTCAAATATTTCGTTTTTATCCTTGATTCCCTTATCTAGCCCCTTACCATTATCTCTGAAAATAAACTTTACTGATTTTGCGGATTCTTGAACTGCCTCAATTGTAACTAAACTTGCTTTCGCTTTTTTTGAATTGCTGATCAAATTGTCTATAATGATCGAAACATCCAGGGGTCGAAAATTTACAGTGAACGCTTTTTCAATTTCGGTCGTGAAATTTACTTTAGTGGTACTACTTGAAAAATAGCTGGAAATCTTTTTTATGTAATTGTCAATGAAACCAACAATATCTGCTTTCGAGCTATCAGTAAAATTTTCAAAAATTGCTCTGGTACCAAATTTTGAAATTGACTCAATCTTATTGTTCTCGAAAGCGATTTTGTCAAGAAAATCTTTCATTTCTTGATTCGTAACCTTCTCACCTTTTTCAAGTCTTCTTGCAAAGAGAATCAGCTCAGTTTTAATAACGTCTGTTATTACACGAACCTGATGATGCAGGTTAGTTACGTTATCTAGATCTTGGGAAGCAATAGAGGTCGTAATGCTTAATTGCTCTTTCTTTTTTTCAAGCTCCTTTTCAATTTTTTCCTTTTGATCAATAAGGGCTTTGTTTTCGTTGTTTAACCCTTGATACTGTTCAAATCTCTTCTCCAAACGAACAGCATCTTTCAAAAGCTTTTGGTTATTGGATTCCGCAGCAATACGTTTAAAATTCTTAATTATTCTTTTTGCACTTTTTTCTTCTTGCAAACCAACTAGCTTAATTATTTTGTCGTTGTAACTTAACCCAATTATGGAGTCGTCAGCGGAGATATTTGAAATGAACTTTACGAGGTTTTGCTTGATTTTATCTTCTGATAGTTCGCGAAGAGATTCATCATCGACGCCCCATTCAGCTACATCTACTACGTATTTTTCGAGTCTCTTTAGCGTCTTTTCGAAGAAAAAATCTTTCAACTCTGCAAATGCGTGATTTTTTATGAACCCTCCATCTCGACTGGTGCTTTCAATCAATTTGTCTTTTTCTTGGTATATCTCTATTTGGCCAATAAGGTTTCGCGTTTGAAGAAAACGGGCATAACCCTGCGTCCCTCTCGCGTCAATACCCATTGAGTCATCTCTTGGTTCACCAAATGGATATATGCGAAACCCGTTTTTATAGACAAAAACGTTCCCATAATTTATTGGTTGTTCCCCAATTTTCTTTGAAAATATTGCCTTAGAAGACTGGTTTAAAAAGTAAAGACTTACAGTAACGTTGTATAGGTAGCGGTATTTATTTATCTCAGTTAACGAATAAATTTCAGTATTGCGATCTATCAAACTCGTTTTGATTTCCTTTCCATCATTGATGATAGTTGTAATTATCTTAGTTGTTCGAATATCCAGCTCTTCAAAAATGAAATTTTTTATATCGCCATTTACTGTAACTCTATATACCGTTCCCTCGCCTTCCTTGCAGTATTTGGCAACAGCTTCTTGATCATTTTTCAATTCTTCAGGCACCTCTAGTGTAACTTTAAATTGCCGTGCTTCAACTGTGCCATCCGATATATTTGGGCGAATTAGCTTTGATAACTTGTCTTTAAGGTCAAGGAATGCTCTCCGGTTCCAGTCCTCCTGGTCAACTTCGGAAATTTCGAGGACCGTACCTTGTTTGAGTTTATATTTAATCTTTGATGGCGTGTCTCTTTCGACAGCTATTTTGCCAAATTCAACTTTTTGATTCTTTTCAAATTCTCGCCAATTGACCTTTATATGTTCTATATGTGAGGTTCCTTTCTTAACAGAATACAAATCTAGGCACTGCCCAAGTCGATCACAGGAAAACCTACCCACTCCTTTTGCACCAGCGTAGTACTTTTTAAACTTTAGATTATCTCGATAATCTGTGCCTTTGTCTTCTGTATTATCTTTTTTCGCAGAATATGCTACAAACAACCATTTATCCTTGATGTCGATATAATCCATTCCTTTACCATTATCTTGGATAATGATTTTTGACCCACTGGAGTATATGTTTTCAAACCTGATTTTAACTTCGGTTGCGTCCGCATCGAACGAGTTCTTGACAAGCTCAAAAACAGCAGCGAACTTATCAGTTATTAACTGCCCGCCAATTAAGTCTTTAAGACCCGAACTTACCTTGAAGAAAACCTCTCTCATTAACTTATCAGTTGTTTTAAAATAAAACCACTCTGCTCGCTGAACAATGGAGGTATTGCATTTCCGATTTGGGTATATCGAGGAACTTCTTGGGTTCTTTGTTGGCCGCCAGTAGTGTACCTACCTTTAAACTCATACCAATCAGGGAAACTCTGGATCCTTGCATATTCTCTTACAGTTAGAATACGAGCTTCGCTGTAGTGAATATAGTCATCAGGGAGTGTCGTAATGGTTGGCGCTTTATCCGATCCTGAAAGGGGGATAATAACGTGTTTACTTAGGCCAAGTTTCTTTTTTATTGTTTCACTAATATTTTTTGTCCCCTCTGATGTTTCAATCAAGTAGCGGAAACGGGCCTCGATATGTTCCCTGTGGTTAGCAAAACTGTGGCTATCAGGAATAGGAGATTGTACGCCTCTTCGAAGATATTGTTGGTACTTTGATTTAGGGACACCATACACGCCACTTTTAAACTTTTTACCACGATCAGGTGTTAATTTTGTGCCATTACTTTTAAGTAGATCGGAAATCGCACTTCCTAAATTTGGCTGCTTGGGAAGGTTCCTGCTTTCGAAAAACTGTTTTCTATTCTTTGAAATGAACCGGAAGAAAGATTTGGCGCTGACACTTCTATTCGATGCTATTTGTTTCTGTATACCAACAAGAATAAATCTTGTTCGCTTCTGTGGGATACCAAACTTTGCAAAGTTTACAAGTTTGCCATGGACTTCGTATCCAAGTTTATCTAGTTGCTCAACTACATAGTTAGCATAAACCAGACCCATTGACTTATTTTTTTTGAATTGTAGAGTAAATCCTTTCACATTTTCGAAAAAAATAATTTTTGGCCTTACTAGGTCAACAAATTGCAAATAAGAATTGATCAATCCGTTTCTGACATCATCTTCTTGTCTTCTCCCTGCGGTTGAGAAACCCTGGCATGGAGGACCACCAGCCACTAAATCTACCTGACCCCGCAAGGCTAACAACTGGGTTCTGTGCTTTTGGATAATTTCATCAATTTCGTGTTCCGATTGGTTGAGCCAACTGGGCCAGTCAAAATGATTCTTCTTATCAATCAGGTTGTGCTTAAGTGTCTTAAAAGCATCGGGGCTTTTTTCGATAGCAAAAAGTCCCCTCCAGCCAGCATTATGCAAGCCCAAAGAAAGCCCGCCACAACCGGCAAATAAGTCGATGTAGTTAAAAGGTCGTTTATCTGGCATGTGTCAACATCTACAAATATAACTATTTAGCTGGTAAAACCGACAGCTGGTGTAATGAACAAAAATCGTGTATCAACACGTCAAAAATTTGAAATTATTCATAGTCACCCTCTGGTCAATATCCAACCCTTAAATTCCAAAAGCTTTTGATTCAGGAGTGGACCCCTAATTACTTCCCAGCTAAAGCCTTTGAAGAATATAATCAACTTGAACTTTTGGATCCACTTCAAAATCGAATGGAAACACTTCAAGCTTTAGATCACCTTCATAATAAAATGGTTCAAGTTTATTACTGAAATTGTTATTTTTAGGATATATTAATGCCAATTGAAGATTGTTATTATGATCGTTGTACTTTTTACCATATGCAAAAAGCTGGTACATATCCGCTGAAGTAATTTTGTAATTCTTACTTGGCGCTAATTCATCAATAAGCTTCCATTTTGTATCAATAATAATTTGTTTGACTGCTTCTTTTTTTAGAAACAAATCTGGCCGAAGCTGAAATTTCCCGCTGTTAAAATGTTTCTCCACCAAAAAGTAGCTTTTATCCTGAGCTCTTATTTTGAATCCTTCAGCATATTTTGAGAACAAAAAGGTAACATAATCTTCAAAGATTTTTTCCATTGGAAACAGAACTGCAACATTCAACGTCGTGCCTCTAAAATTTGTAAATGAGTTATTCAAAAGAAAAGTTTCAGCCCATTTTAATATATTATTGTATCCTGAAAATAATCCTTTGTTTTGCTGGCTTCGAAGGAGGTCATTATGGATATTTGATGAGGCATCAATACCATCCATATATGATAGTAATTTGACTAATAGTGAAGTACTGATGTAGCTTTTAGATATTCTTTTTAGCTTAAGTAAAGTTGTTTTAATTAATCTGTTTTGGGGATTATTTTGAGAAAATTCATCAAAGCGACAATAAAATTTATTTTTCTTTGTACTGTTGATCCGTATATTTTCAGGAGTAAGTACTTTCCCCTTCATATAACTCGCACTCTCTTCTTTGGAAATATAGGAGCCCTTCAAACCGGAAGAAAGTAATAATTCCGTTTCCTGTATAAACGATCTTATAAAAACTTCAAGAATGGGAAAATCCTTCTTTTCTTTAATATGCGCTTGTTGCAGAGAAACAAATGCACTGTCCTTTAAATGACTGAGCATTTTGAGAAATAATTTTTTTGTATTCTCTACAGTATCATTTGAGTAATTCAGATAGATTTTTGGAAGGATTTCGATACAGACACCATCATTCGTTTCAACAATACCAACCAGATTTTTTGCTTTTATGAACTGCCGGCCGGACTTGATTGATAATGTGAATGGAACCTCACTATCCTGATTTGCTCCTTGGCATTCCAATACAAAATTGAAAAGTGAATTAAATGCTTTTGCGGGTATATATATTTCATCAAAAGAAGAAGTCTTTATGCCTTCGTATTGTGAGGCATTTTTGATCACTCCAAATTCCCTGATAGTATAAACATTCTTAGCCAAGGTTTAGGAGTTTTCTGGTTCTTCAACTGATTGAATTTGCACATCTTTATCATAAATTGAAGTAAATGCCTCCGGTGGAACATTACCAAAATCTCCTTCCTGCAAATATTTAGTGATTGAATAAAGCTCTTTATCCTCAAATCCATCTAACTCTTTTCCGAAAATATTTCTTTGATCTATATCCACTTCCGTAGAAATCAGATATAAAGATGATTGCTGCTTCCAATTTTTATGATCACCTAAAACAAGACGTATTTTTTCCAAATCATTGTAAAAATATTCCTTTAATAGAGGAATTAGCTTGTTTCTGAATACCTCGCAAAGTTTATTTTTAGATGTAACGTCAATTAAATAAGCATGACCAATTAAATGATCCCGATCTAAAAGAAACTCCACTCTTGAATTTATACACTGAAGCAATTGTTTAAGATTGATGTTCTCAACATTCTCACTTAAATATGAAGGATCTGAGTTGTATTCAAAAAAAGTGAATCTGCGTCTAAGGGCAACATCGATTAATGCAATTGACTTATCGGCAGAGTTCATAGTACCTACCAAATAGAGATTTTTAGGTACTCCAAACAATGGCCCATCCTCATTTGCTCCCGAGTAGGTGAGTTTTATTTTTAATTGTTCGGTATTGCCAAGACGTTTAGAGGGCTCTATCAATGTTATCAGCTCGCCAAATATCTTCGAAATATTACCTCTGTTAATTTCATCAATTATTAAAACGTAGTTGTTATCGGGATCGTTGATAGCTGCGGTGCACATTTTTTTAAAGATGCCGTCTTCTACTTCATAATACACGTCATTATTAGAGTTGAGCTTGATCTTTATTCCTTCTACAAACTCCTCGTAAGAATAAGACTGATGAAAAGTCACAAATTGCACCTTCCCCTGTTCAACGAGATCATCAAATTCTCTTTTCCTTTCATCCCTTAATAAGGCGTTCTCTTTTTCAGTTCGTATCAACTCCTGCATGTCATAGTCCCTAATGATTGCAAGAGCATGGTTGATCGCATTATGGGATTTTCCTGTGCCTGGGGGGCCGTACAAAATTTGGTTCAGCGGATATTGCCTTGTACTCTGTGAAACTGCAGGAATAACGGCACCTTCAGGACTTATCCTGTTTATTGCACCGCTAAATCTTCCTCTTATCCAGTTTATTACTTCGGTTGTGGTTCTTACATCACCGTTTGTAAAAAAAATGAATGTTTCAGCATTTATACGGACATCAATCTGAGGATTGAATGTATAGGCACCGGTGTTAATTTCACCACTTGTTGAAACAAAAAGGCCTGTTTCATCCATCAGAATTTTGCAGTTATTAATTCTCGTTGGATCAAGCCTCTGTACAGCATTCGCCAACTCCGTGGAATACCTTCCGAAGTCGATACAAAAGAATAAATGAGTAAAGGGAGAAAAGGAAATCTTAGAACAAAAGGAATACCTCCGTGTACCATCATATCGCTGCAAATTTGGCCCACCCAGAAAAATCAAACCATCCATCATTCTGGCGATGTTTGAAATACCTAAAATACTTGTGGTTCTTGTACCTATAATTTGTTCAACCCGTTCTTCAAATTGTTCAAATGTCATTTTGTGGACTTATTAGTTAAAAGAGTACGTAAATGATTAGCAACAGCAAATGCAAGTAGTGGAGGTACCGCATTGCCAATTTGTTTCAAACATGCATTCATGCTGCCTGAAAATTTGAACGCGTCAGGGAAAGACTGTATTCTTGCAGCCTCTCTAAGAGATATTGTCCTGGCCTGATTACTGTCAAAATGAATGTGCGAATAGCCGTCTTTGCCAATGTGAGCAGGAATTGTTCTCGAAGGTTGATCACGCCAAAGCTTTCTGAACTTATTTGGATATTTATCCGTGGGATAGGGAGGCACTATCTGTTTATAAAGAGCATTCCACTCTTCAGATCCTTCAATGATATTCCTATTCTCGGTTTTCTCTATATCTTTTATTTTCTTATTAAACAAGTCAAGTGCAGTTTTAACTGCATCAGGATACATTCCACCTTCAGGCATATGTTTGAAAATCATATAATCCCTGGGCGTTCTTCTGATGATGTGACCTGTAAACAAATTTGACTCTGTTTTAAAATGCTCCCACGTTTTCATTTTTTTTGTAAAGTCATTATCCACAGATAAGTACTTGGAGGCCGTGTTTGGGTCTTGTGCTTTTTTTGAACTAGAAGCACTTTCAAGGTGACTTACAATAGGAGGCAAATCCGCAAACGCTTCTCCTAATGTAATTGCAGTGCGGGTAATTTTCCTGTTTTCATGATTATCCAGAAAATGTTCATTCGGAGCCAAAAACTGCAGTCCACTCTTCCCTTCTCGTGATGTAGAATAGCCTGTAGGAATTACGTGATCATGTGTAATAGCCGGAAAGCTTGGTATTGTACCAATAGACTTATGAATTCCAATAATAAAAGCTCTTTCACGAAGTTGGGGTACTCCGTACCACACAGCATTTAGTAAAGAATAGCGTACGTTATATCCTAATGTTTCAGCATAAATAGCTATTTCCTCCGCAATATTCCTGTTACAATATTTTCCAATTTCCCTTACGTTTTCCATAACAAATGCGACAGGCTTTAAACTGTGCACATATTCAAGGTAATATTGGTACATTGTCGCACGTTCATCTTCGGCATGAGCCATCTTTTTACCAGCCAATTGCCAAAGTCTTGCTCGTCCTAGCCTTGAAAAGGCCTGACAAGGAGGCCCACCAATTACAACATCAATTGCTTCATCAGGAGATTGACCTAAATGTTGAACAGCATGTTCTGGGTCAACTTTTGTAACATCAGAAAAAGCCCTGTAATCCATTTTACCACCGAAGTTCAGTTCATGTGATGCTCTTGCATTATCGTCAATTTCTATAGCTGCTACAGACGAAAATCCGGCCTTATCAAATCCCAAACTCATTCCACCACATCCGGCAAAGAGATCCACTGTCTTGAAATAGCCTCTGGTTAAAGCACCATTTAACTTTTTCCTTATTAGCTGATCATCGTTTGATTTCTTCCTAACCTTTTTACTTTCAATCAATACATGCTCCATATTGCAAAAATTAGCTTTTTAGTTAGTATATATAAAACCAATTTTGGGATTTCAGCAAGATTGCCACACATATCCCATCCTGGGCAGAAAAAATAGTTTTGAATTGTTCCTTTGACCAACTGGTAAACCATGCCGTGTAAATTTCTATGTTGAACAAACAATTTATTTGCTTAATTTCTTCAAAACAGATCAAGATGATAAAGGAAAGTACTGATCCATTCCGGTCTCTATCAATGTCACATTACGCATTACCGAATAAACGTCTACCTCATTCTTCACACACACATAGAAGCATTGTTGCCTAAGGCTGTTCCTTATTTCGTTTTCATCCTCCGTATAACAGGGCTTATTCTCCTTGGTATATAGTAGTCGTTGAAATCGTCGTCGGGATGAAAGCTCACACCTTCAGCAATCAGCAGTTTTAGAAAAGCTTCAACATCGTCTTTAGATGCAATACATTCTATCATTGTATTTGCTTTTTGATGTTATAAATTATTTTTGTAACAGTTTTTTCAACTTTTAATTTTTTCAACTCACATTCAAAAATCTCAATTACATTCCAGCCGGCCTTTTTCAGTTCGGTTTTCTTTACCCAATCATTTCTCTGGTTACCTTCTATCTTGTTCAACCACCATTCTGTCCTTGTTTTTGGAACAACAAAATATTTGCAGTCTTTATGACCATGCCAAAAACAACCGTGCACAAAAATTACAGTTTTGTACTTTTTTAAAACTATATCAGGCTTTCCAGGCAGTGATTTATCGTGCAGCCTGAATCGAAACCCGTTCGCAAAAAGAATTTTTCTAAGGAGCAGTTCAGGTTTCGTGTCTTTTGACCTAATCCGGCGCATGTTATAGCTTCTCACTTCAGCACTGTGAACATCTGCCATAGGTAACTATTCATTTTCCTTATCCACAAAGGCAATATCAAAATCCAGGTACCATGCAAACTTTACGAGGTAGTCAATGGATATAGCAAATTTTCCCGTTTCGATTTTTGAAATTGTTGAACGCTGAACATCCATAATTTCTGCAAGTTCATCCTGACTAAAGCCTTTCTCTTCTCTTAATCTGCGAATGTCCTTTCCTACCTTTTCCCGGTAATCTTGAATGTAATTGTCTGGAAATCTGGATTTTGCTTTCATGCTGAAAACCGGAAACTTTTTACACAGCATTATACTTCCGGCAGTACAATGAGGTATTTTATTGGTATGGTAAATCCCAGCCATTAGGGATAAGTTACTGTGGCCATGGTTAGGCCGAGCTCTCTCAGAATTCCTACTTGGTAAACTCCTGTCAAAACAAGTTTCCTAAATTGCTGAATTTCCTTGTTGTCGAGATTAGTTTCCGCTTTGAAAATTTCTACTTGCCCATTGTCAAAAGCCACCTTATCGCCAACTTTGATTACTTGATTTGCTTGAGTATTCATAATAAATGTGCAGTTTGTATAGCGTTGCCCCCGCTTTTGCCGCAAACTACTAAAAAATGTAGCATTAGTGCAATATATTGAACATTAGTTATTCACAACTTTTTCAACAGGAAAAAATTTGCAAGTTTGAAATAATAGAAATTTGACTGGTTAGGTGCAACTGCGGAAAACATATCCGCAGTTTGTTTGGGTAATCTGAAAAATATTATATCGGCCAATTCAATGTAGCCCCAATGACATATGCAATATTATTGGCTTATCCTGAGCGTCCTAATTATTTTACTGAAGTTAAAAAAAGCGGTGGTATACACCCGTCTTTCATCCAAGGAGCAACATGATAAAAATTTAAGTCTGGATTGGCAACGCAAAGCAATTGAAGAATTGGCGGGAAGTTGCTCTGGGAGTAGTTCGAACCTGAAAACTTTCTGGAAAATGTGATCACTTTTTCTTCTCAAGTCGCTACAGGATGGAATTACAGCCCTGTCAAATTGAAAGAAAACTTTCAAAAACTGGTATTCTACTCAGGAACTACCTATTGCATCAAAAATGAGGCATTTCGAACCGAAAAAACAAATTGAGTTTCTTCCGTAAAGGCACAACTTAACAGTCTTTCAAATGAAGATATAAAATGAACAAGGTGGTACAAATGCCACATCGTTCAATTCATTTAGGAAGAGACGATTCGAACTTGCGACCCTCTGGTACCAAACCAAGTCCTACCACCCCACCCCATAATCCTCTCCATGATTCGAACTTCCTCCCCAAAAACTTCCATGCTCCCAATCAAATAGGATCGCATTGATCGGACCACTCGTTCTGTCATCGAAAGTCATTTGATATCCCATGCGGCGCAATTCCTTTCTTACCCACTCAGGCGTTTTATCATTCAATACAATACTGCCTGGCCTTGGCTTGCGGTCTTCGATCTTCGTTCCGCCGAGGGAGAGCCAAAGCTGGTTGGTGTTGAAGTTCGCGGCTTCGGTGGCTTCCTGTACGGTCATGCCGAACTCAACTACATTCAAGAAAAATTGTAAGAGGTTCTGATCCTGGGTGTCGCCGCCCTGTACGCCGAAACTCATGAAGGGCTTGCCATCTTTCATCGCGATCGTTGGCGTGAGCGTTACCCTTGGTCGCTTACCCGGCGCTACCACATTGAATGGATTGATCGCTGAATCGAGTACGAAACTTTGCATCCTCTGACTCATCCCGATCCCGGTCTTGCCGGCAATGGTCGCTGGGATCCAGCCGCCACTGGGAACGATCGATACGATCCAGCCTTCCTTATCGGCCGCTTCCACCGTTGTGGTGCCACGCCATAAACGATCATTATACTCATCATCGATCGGCAATTTCTCGAGCTTCGCGACCTGCTTCTCCATGTATTGCGCATAGGGATTGCTCTTGCCTTCGAATGGATAGGGATCTCCTGCCCTGATCGCAGCATTATTCTTATCATCCATAATCAGCTTCGCACGTTCTTTCGCGTAATCCTTGCTGAGCAAGCCTTTGATGGGTTCTTCAGGCGCTACATATGGATCGCCATAATAAAAGTCACGGTCGGCAAACGCGAGACTCATCGCCTGGTACACCGTATTGATATAGCGTGCGGAATTGTATCCCATCCCCTTCAGATCAAAATTCTCCAGGATGTTCAGGGCCTGCAACATCGACGGTCCCTGGGTCCACTGCGCCAGTTTGTACACTTCAATTCCTTTGTAGGTCGACATCAACGGCTCCTCAACCAATGGTTTCCATTTCGCCATATCTTCCATTGTGATGATCCCACCCTGCTCCGAACTCCCAGCTACAAACTCCTGAGCTATATCTCCTTTGTAAAAACGCTCGTAAGCCGCCATGATGGCTTCTTTGCGCGACTTCTTCTTTTTCAGCGCTGCCTGCTCGGCATCTACCAGTTTTTGCAAAGTGGCCAGCAAATCTTTCTGCACGAAAATCTCTCCAGCTTTGGGCGCCTCTCTTTCTTCCCCCAAATGCGGAAGGAAAACCGACTTGGAATAAGGCCATTCCTTGATGCGCTTTTTCTGTCGCTCAATGCTGTTCGCCGTCTCCGCATCGATCGGGTATCCCGCAGCCAATTGCATCGCGGGTTCCAGCACTTCCTTCAAACTCATCGTTCCATATTCTGCCAACATGAACATCAGTCCACCCGGAGTACCCGGCGTTACTGCAGCCAGCGGACCATACTCCGGCGGAAATGCATATCCCTTGCTCTTGAAAAATTCAGGCGTCGCACCGGTTGGCGCAATGCCCAATGCGTTGATGGCAATAACTTTTTTTGTTTTGGGATGATAGATCAGCGCCTGGGTTTCCCCGCCCCAGCTCAATACATCCCACATAGTACAGGTGGCGGCCAGCATCGCGCAGGATGCATCAATGGCATTGCCTCCTTTCGAGAAGATCATGGCACCGGCCGTTGCTGCAAGCGGCTTCCCGGTGATGGCCATCCAGTTCTTTCCGTGTAATGGGGGTTTCTGTGTTTGCTGTGCGATGGTATGAATTGACAACAATAGGAAAATAGGGACAAATATTTTTCTCATGGCAGTAATGTAGTTTGGCAGTACAACATTAAAGTTAGGGGCTGGTTGATGAAAATGATGCGGCGGGAAAATTTTAATTCCTACTGCTTCGGGAAATTTTTCTGGAATTTCTAGAATTTTTTCTATAAATTGTAGATAAGCCAAACATCATGAAGGAAGTCGTTACCAAAGAATCCAGGCGCAATGCGGTACTGAACCGGTACGAATCTTATTACCAGGATAAGATCGCCCTGTTCAATAAGGCAAGAAAAGGCTTGTCGGCCGAAGCAGCATTCGACCTGGCCAGCGTTTCCGGCTTATCCCCTGCCGACATGGAAACTGCTTTGAACAAAAGCATGAAGACCTTTCAAAACTACCTGGATAAAAAACAATTACTCGATAGTACCACCAGTGAAAAGATCCTGCATCTTTTCAGGTTGTATAAAAAAGGTATCAGCGTATTTGGATCAGGCGATGCATTTTCTGAATGGCTTGTCAGACCGGCATTTGGTTTAGGAAACAGGCAGCCCTTGATGTTATTGGATACCATCACCGGCATTGAACTGGTCATGGAAGAACTGGTAAGAATTGAATACGGAGACTTGGCCTGATGATAGTGTATCGAATCACATTGGAGAAATATTCCGGTTCACTGGTTGCTTCAGGAAATGCAGCGAGGTGGAATTCAAAAGATGTTCCTATGATCTATACAGCATCGTCAAGATCACTGGCCTGTCTCGAAAACATTGTACATCGAACAAACCTTGGATTGTCTGAAATTTTCAAAGTAATGTTGATTAACATACCGGACACTCTTAAAATTGACAGGATTTCAATAAAAGATTTAAAGCCAGGTTGGAACGAATATGAGCAATATCCTTACACGAGAAATTTAGGAGATCAATGGATCTCTGAAGGAAGATCAGCTGTATTATCAGTACCCTCCGCTATCATTCCACAGGAGCAAAATCTTTTATTGACTCCTGCCCATAAAGATTTCAGCAAAATAAAACTGGAATCCGTTGAACCCTTTCCCTTTGATGCACGAATTTTTCATTGATCATTTTACATTGTCCCCCATGTTCAAAATTCTATCATACCAGATCGCTGAAAGCATCGATATCAAAGCCTTCCGAACGAGTGTAGGTATGCAGCCGCATAGCTATGATACGCATGAAGTGTTCTATATCACCGGGCAGGGCACCTATCTCTATGTGTTTCGCTATGGGATCGTTTGCTTTTGTAATTATAAGGATGAAGAAGTGGATGTGCTGATCAAGAAACTTTTTCCTTATTGCCGCAATATTTTACCGGAGAAATTAAGTGAAGAATTTGAAGTGGAGACCAATGCTCCAAACAATAATTTCGGCTTCAACCGCATCCAGATAAAGGATTCGAATATTGAAACGATCCGGTTGATCATGCTGAATGTTTCGCAATCCGTTGCACTCGATTATTACAGTGAGCAGGCATTCAGGTTGATGGAAGAAACGAACCAGCATACTTTGTCGCTTGAGAAGCGCGGCAAGCTGTTTATCTCCGGCGTGAATCTTCGAAAGTATATCGGAAAGACCTTGAACCTGAAGAACCGCATCTCCGAGAATCTCTACATTTTCGATTCTCCGGATGAGACCTGGGAAGATGAGCAGTTGAATAAGGTGGATGTTGGGTTGAAGAAAACTTTTGATCTGCAGGAAAGGTTTCGGAGTATTGAGGAGAACCTGGGAATCGTGAAGGAAAACCTCGACCTATTCAAGGATATCATGCAACACCGCAACAGTGTTTTCCTGGAGTGGATCATTATCATATTGATTTTAGTGGAAGTGGTGAATTTGTTTGTGGAGAAGCTCGCAGGCTGACAGACCCGAAGGGGCTGGCTGAATGCACCGGGCTGAACGAACGCCGAAGGCGGTCAGGCTGAACGGGAGGTAGATTGCTTTTCACGCAGAGCCTTATTTCACGCAGAATTTTTTTCACGCAGAGTCTTATTTCACGCAGAGCCGCCACCTTCGGTGGCTGCGCAAAGGAGCAGAGCTCGCAAAGGACGGATGCTTTGCATCCGATGAACGGGCTACCATTCCTTCCTTTGCGAACTTTGCTCCTTTGCTAGCTGCCGATAGGCAGCGGCTTTGCGTGAAATAGGGTGCTACATTTCTGGTCAGCCCGACCGCCTTCGGCGCTCGTTCAGCCCAGTGCATTCAGCCAGTCCCTTTGGGCCTGTCAGCCTGCGTGGAGCACTCCGCCTTTCTGGAAAAACCGGTCGACCTTTTTCTCTATTGCTGGATCTACTTCAACCGGCGGCGCATGATGCGGTTTTCTTCTTGCATCAATCACCAGCGGACCATTACATCCCCAATGCTTGTGCTCAACAAAGGAATCAATTCCATAAATATCATGAGATGGGTTACATCGCGTGAACGTCACCCATAAGAAATTACGCATACTCGCACCCGTGAATTCTGCATCATCACACCAAACTATAATCGGAACACCATTGAGCTTATCATTTTTCATTTTCAATTTTTCATTGATCTCATCGAAAGATGAAAACTCCATCGCCACAACTCCCGGCATCACCATTTTACATTTTCCATTTTCCATTAGCACCGAAGGAACTTCAGTAGCGAGCTCGCGCACCTCATCTCCATACGCCGCAAAAACTACCTTACTTCCACTGTTCAATCCTGTTCCGGAATAATCCAGTGTATCGATCGTCGTGTTAGTATAAAAATGCACATCGCGTTGCAACACGATCCGCTTCAACATATATTCAAAAAATTCCTGTTCATGATGCGTGCTGAGTTGATTGGTATCGTCGGCAGTGATGAATAGAAATTTCGCGAGACTCAATTGTCCTGTTCCTAAAATATGATTCGCGATGGTGAGTAATTCAGCTGGCTGCTTTGTTTTCAAATATGGTGTATATCGCTCGCTTCCGATGGCCAGCAACAATGGATGCACTCCTGCCGCATCCACCGCATGCACTTCTTTCACACCGGGAATTTCTGCAGGGATTGCATCGCCAGTCATCTCATGGATCAACTGCCCAAAACTGGTATCTTCCTGCGGCGGACGACCAACCACCGTGAATGGCCAGATCGCATTCTTTCTCGCAAATACTTTATGCACGCGCATCAATGGGAATGGATGCGTAAGACTATAATAACCCAGATGATCACCAAAGGGGCCTTCAGGCTTGTTCTCGCCAGGATAAACTTCACCCGTGATCACGAAATCCGCATCGGTACTGATCGCGAAGCCATCATCATAAGTATATCGAAACCTTCTTCCACCCAACACTCCGGCGAATGTCATTTCGCTGATGCCTTCCGGCAAGGGCATGACAGCCGATACCGTATGCGAAGGAGGTCCACCTGCAAATACGGAAACTTTCAGAGGTTGTCCCTTCCTGTTTGCTTTGGTTTGATGAACACCAATGCCGCGATGCAGTTGATAATGCAGACCGATCTCTTTATCCTGCACATAATCATTGCCCGATAACTGGATGCGATACATACCCAGGTTGGATTTCATGATCCCGGGTTGATCGATGTCTTCGGTATACACTTGCGGAAGCGTCACGAAAGCGCCGCCATCCATTGGCCAGTGCTGGATCTGCGGAATGTCGGAGATCTTTATCTGCTGGTACATGACCGGCTTGTTCATCGGGTTCTTCAGCGGTAGTGCTTTGATAGCAGCGAGTCCGGCCCCGGCATTGACGATCGGGCTTTTGATTGCTTTGATCGGATCATTTTTAAGTTGAATGATCTGCTGAACTTTTTTGAGGGTATCCCTGAAGATGAAACGGCTTCGATCGAGTGTTCCAAAGATGTTTGAAGCAGCGCGAAAGCGGCTACCCTTCACGTTTTCGAAGAGAAGTGCGGGTCCCTGCATTTCGTATACGCGCAGGTGAATAGCGGCCATCTCGAGGTATGGATCCACTTCTTCTTTAATGCGCACAAGCTGCCCGTTTTTTTCAAGATCAATTAGACATTCTTCTAGGGAACGATATGACATGATTTTCGGTTGTGATGCAAAAGTAGGTCAGGGAGGGATGGAAAATGAAAAATGTAAAATGCTTGAGGGAATATTTCACGCAGAGGTTTATTTCACGCAGAGGACGCGGAGGAGCAGAGGTTTCACGCAAAGCCGCTGCCTACTGGCAGCTCGCAAAGTGGCAAAGTTCGCAAAGGAGTGAATGATAGCATATCTTTCGGATGCGAAGCATCCGTCCTCTGCGCCCTTTGCTCCTTTGCGCAGCCGCCGCAGGCGGCGACTCTGCGTGAAACAAACTTCCCCATGAAATCCTTACTTTAGCGCAAATTTTTAGTCAATGGAATTGACCGCAACCCTGGTACAGTTGTTACCCCTGCAAACAGGACAAGGAAAGAATGGACAGTGGCGCAAGCAGGAGTTCATCGTGGAAACTGAGGGACAGTACCCAAAGAAAGTTTGTATTTCTGTTTGGGGCGACAAGATCAATGAATCAGTTTTGAAACCTGGCAATAAAGTGAAAGTGAGTTTTGACGTAGAAAGCCGCGAATACAACGGTCGCTGGTACACTGATGTGAAAGCCTGGAAAGTAGAACCAGCCGATGGTTCAGCTGCTCCTGGTGGCATGCCTCCACAACAAAACTTCAACGAATACAACGGCCCAATCGATCGCCCATCCAATGATGGCGGCGGTTATGATGATCTGCCGTTCTAACGGGCAGAACGGCTGAAGGCCGGGCTGAACGCCGGGTTCAACCCAGGCTGACAGGCCTTCGGCCTGGCTGAATGGTGTTATCTAATGAAAAATGCATTTAGTCGGAGTACCCCACTAAATGCATTTTTCATTTTTCATTTTTCATTGTAGAACAACTACTCCCCCAACAACTCCACCATCAACCTCTCAAACACCCTCTTGTGCTCCACATAATGCACCCCCGTACCCGGACCACTAAATCCCGTATGGATCTTCCTCACCTTTCCATCCTTCCCAATAATGATACTGGTCGGGAACACTTTGATATTATCGATCTGCGGTAATGTTTTTTCTGTCTTCTGCGGATCACTTACCGATACACCAGTCCATAAAACAGGATACGGGATCTTCAGCTTCTCCTGCAACCTTTTCAGCGCTGCGATGGAACGATCTTTCTCTGCAGTTCTTTCATAACTCAATGCTACCATCTCCAGTCCCTGCTTATTATACTTCTCATACAACTCCATCAGGTAGCGGGTTTCATCGATACAGTTCGGACACCATGAGCCCAATATCTGCACCACCACTACTTTTCCTTTGAAGCGCTCATCTTTGATCGACACCTTTTTTCCACTCAGATCTTCAAACGCAAAGTTCAATTCGCTCTCTCCTTCTCGCAAATGTGTCTGCTCGAATTCATCCGGCAAGGCTGCATTCGCATCTTTCACCGCTACCCACTTTGAAGGAGCACCGGCTCCTGAATACAAATATCCTCCACCAATCTTTCCATCATCCTCGATCTTTGCTTTGAACAACAATGCAAAGCCTCCATCAAATCCACTCATCACCAATGAATCGCCATACACGATTCCCTCGAGGTATCGATAGTCTCCGGAGGAAGTCAGGAAACTTCCGGTCAGCCGGTTTCCTTCCTGCTCGAATTCACCAATGCCCGTACTACTGCTGGAATCCCTGATGAATTTCACTGCCCATCTTCCTTCAATATTTTTTGCTGCTTTTTGTTTCGATGCAAACCTGGTCTTATTATTCACCTGTGCCCTGAACGGCAATACCTGGTCACGGTCGGCCAGTCGCTTGATCCAAATTCCATCCAGGTTTCCCGACTTATCTTTCTTCACTCTGAAGGATGATTCATAAAAAGGCAGTTGTATGATGATGGAATCTTTCTCCGCACTGATATTATCCACCAGCATCCTTTCATCCCCATTCCAGATATACAGCACCTGCTTTCCATCCTTCTGCTGTACATCAAAATTGAAAACGATCTGCTGCTGATCGGGCCTGGTCACCTGCGCGCGGTAAACCTTATTGGGCAATACCTGCGCCGTTGATTGATTGGCAATAAATCCTAATATTAACGCAATGATGATCCTCATATATTCCTATTTGACGTTGGCAAAGGTAATTGGCCGTTCCTAAAAATCTTGATAAATCTACTCAACTGGTCGACTATCTTCATCCCATGAAATTGAAAATCTACCAGGTCGACGCGTTTACCGATAAAGTTTTTGCAGGAAACCCTGCAGCTGTTTGTCCACTGACCGAGTGGCTTCCAGAGAAAACCATGCAGCAGATCGCTGCAGAAAACAACCTTGCTGAAACGGCTTTCATTGTTCATGAAAATGACCAGTTCGCGATCAGGTGGTTCACGCCAACCGTTGAAGTGGATCTCTGCGGACATGCTACTTTAGCGACTGCACATGTTCTATTTGAGCATGAAGGTTATTCTGAAAATATTGTTCGTTTTCATTCTCACAGAAGCGGGCCACTGACAGTTAAAAAAGAAAGCAACTTATTGACGCTGAATTTTCCAACAGATGTTTTAAATGAAGTAACCGAATTTGAACATCTGACCAAGGGCCTGAACATCGCTCCTGTAAAGGCTTTAAAAGGAAAGACCGATTATATTTTTATTTATGATAAGGAAGAAGATATAGCCAATATGCAACCGGATTTCCTGGAGATAGGAAAAGTTCCTGCACGTGGATTCATCATCACGGCTCCAGGAAATGAAGTTGATTTTGTATCAAGATTTTTCGGTCCCCAGTCGGGCATCAATGAAGATCCTGTTACCGGTTCGGCACATACTTCTTTGATTCCTTATTGGAGTAGGAGGTTGGGAAAAAATATCATGTCGGCCATTCAATTATCAGAAAGAAAAGGATGGCTGCATTGTAAATATTTAGAGGATCGCGTGGAGATCAGTGGTAAAGCGCAGACTTATCTTATCGGTGAGATCTTCTTTTAAACATTCAAATGCGCGAGACCTTCCTGCACATTCTTTCGCAGGTCAGCGATCTTCTTCGTTGAAAATAGTTTTTCCATCGCATCCCTGGATTTTTTATACTCGAAATGAATCGGGCAGGGATGTGTGGAAGAACATTGTTTCAAACCTAAACCACAGGTTCGAAAAACCATCTCTCCATCAATGGCATAAATAACATTAATGAGGGGAAGTTTCATTTGTTCTTTGGTGATGAAAAAGCCGCCGGTCGGGCCTTTGCTGCTATTGATCACATTTTCTTTTACGAGAGTTTGAAGTAATTTTCCAACGGTATGCTGACTCGCTCCTATATAATCCGCAATCTCCTGAACGCTGTAGCGTGTTCCTTCTTCATATTTTGAAGCAAGAAAAATGACGGCTTTCATGGCCGATTGACTGGTGATACTCAGGATACTCATTTATCTAAAAATTCTTTTCCTTCTTTTGAAATCATTTCGGAGGTCCAGCGTGGTTCGTAGACAAGGTCTACCAACACTTCCCAGCCTTCAAATGTTTGCTTGAGTGCATGAATGATATTGTCGATGATCGATGCACCCATTGGACAAAACCTTGAGGTGAGTGTCATGGCTATAAAAATCTTTTGAATCGATTCATCAAAATCAACCTGGTAGATCAATCCAAGATCCACCACATTCAATCCGATCTCGGGATCGATCACTGTTTTCATCGATTGCAAAGCTTTTGTTGCAAGCGTTTCATTGTTGGTGATCATGATACTTTTTTTACAGGTGGAAAATAATTCACCTTGACCACATTCCAGCAATAAAGAATGGCTGATAATAAAAGTAGGCCAGTGGAGATATCTAACAGCCATGCATATGCGAAAATAATGGCGGGAATGAATAAGATAAACCCGGTGATATAACTGATACCCATCGATGCGAATAATTTCTCACCAATGAATTCTTTTAAAGTAGGAACAGTATGCATGTCTGATACATTGGAATGAATACGATTCCATACGATGAAAGGAAGTGTTTTGAAAGTCATGCCCATGATGATCGAAGTGAGCCATCCGAAGAAGATCACGAATCCATAGAGCGTACCAAGTGTAGGATCAATGCGGCTTCCAAAGATCATCAATACCAATAATATGATGGCGGGCAACACCATTAATGGCACGGAAAACAAAGACAAACCAACCTGGCTGTCTACCTTTCGGCGAATACGCTGCCGATAACATTGTTTGACAAAGCGGATGAATAAGATCAATGCGGAAGCAATCAAGATCACTGGTATGAAAAATGCGATCGCACCGGGTGCATAGAGATAGAATGCGATGAATAATATGAGTCCTGTATTCATCAATCCATAGATCCACCAAAGCAATTTGTTATTGGAATATTTTGAGATCAGGAACATCGGGATCAGTCTTCCTCCCACTCCAATCACCATCAACAGGAACCATCCAACAATACCCATGTGGGCATGAAGCGAGAGATAATGTACAGAACCTTCAGGAAGAAAATCCATCCTGAAATTCAGTAGCAGTAATAAACCCAGCAAGGTGGTTAAAGAAAGCCAGCAGGCAGCAGTGAAGGCAAAAACGGAGTGAACATCTTCCTGTTTGCGTGCATTGACCGATAAACCAACATTTGCTGTAAAGCTGATCACACCTGCATTTACAAGAGTTGCACCGGTGATAGCGATCAAGTCGAACTGAAAAGTAAAGAAACCATATACCAATAGTGGAATACCGATCGCACAGGTATAGAAAGAAATTTTAGCCAGCGCAGCACTGTATAGTTTTGATTCGATGAGAACAGGAATAAGTTGATGAGATGCACCCAGGATGATCATGGTTCCCCAACCAAGGGCCATGGTGTGAGTGATGGCAAGGATGGGAGGATTAAAGAAATGCTGTAACAGGGCGTGAGTATGCGAAAATAAGAGTGAGCATGCTACCAGGAAAGATGCAGCAGCATAGAGGTAGAAAGGGATCACCAGGTTATGGTGGGTGGTGGTACTGGATTGACTTCCCTGCGAGATGATCATGGTTTGGATTTATAAATGAGCAGGTCCACTTCTTCAGGACCAATCTCCCGGATGAGGTAATTGTAGTTGCGGTCTTTCAATTCCGGCAATAGAAATGCAGGCACTTTGCGGTGATGCACCCATAATGCTTTTTCTTCGGGAAGTGTGGCGAGTGTTTCCAGGATGCGAACCATCGGCATGGGCATCGAAAGTTTCCGCACATCAATTTCAGTCATGCTATTCCTGTATTGGGCAAACACTTCATCGTATCCTTCAGAGATCTCCAGTGGCGCGGGTTCCGGAAGTTTAGCATCATCGGTAAGATGAAAATAAGTCATGCAAACACCGTCTGTGTTTTCAACATAAGATTCATATCCTTTATTACCGAGCAGGCTTATCAGCGGAGTTGGTTCAAAGCTGTTGATGACACAAAGAATTTGTCCTGCCTTTAAAGTTTGTAAAGTATCCAGGATGATGCGCAGTGGATCCTGCCCTGTTTCCAGGACTGGACGAACATCCAGGTCAAAGATTCCTTCTTTTGCACTGAGCCAGTCAGGTGCTGCAATGGTCACTTGTTCAGTGGAGGTTCCATTCTTTTCAAACTGCAAACCAAGGGGTGAAAGTTTCTGAACGAAATCATCGTAGGTGCATCCGCCGATCTTTGAAGCAGCTTCGATGGAAGTTCGTCCGGCCATGAGTTTGCGCAAAATGGGGTTGCGGAGTTTCTGGAATTTCGGGCTCAGCGAAACGAGCGCATCCAGTGCATCCGGATGTGCTGCGATGATTGCTGAAATTTTAGAGTGGGGATTGAATGACATAGTGCAAAACTACGAAGCCTTTTAATAAAAGTATTTATTTACTTTTAATTCAAATCCTTAATTTTGCGTTCCCCAATGATCGGATCAACAAACACTAATTATGTTGACGATCACCAAGATTTTCAGGTTCGAGACTGCGCATGCGCTGCATGGATATGATGGCCCATGCAGGAACATTCACGGGCATACTTATACTTTACATGTCACCATCGGTGCAACAGCGTTTTCTGGAGAATTTATCGCCTCCCCAGGCATATTGTACGATTTCAAAGATTTGAAGAAGATTGTGCAGGAGGAAGTGGTGAGTAGATATGATCACGCGATCCTCTTATCAAAATCTTTCCTGGAAGTTAATCCGCATTTGAAAGGTTTAGAAAATTTGAGGGTGCTGGATTTTGAACCTTCCGCAGAGAATATGTTGATAGATATGCAACAAAGAATCGCGCCGAAACTGCCATCCGGCGTGCATTTGGTAAAGTTGAAACTATTCGAAACCGCCGACAGTTACGCAGAGCTCACCGGGCTGACCAGACCCGAAGGGGCTGGGCTGAACGGACCATACTGAACACACCGCTTCAGCGGTGTGGGCGGGATGGAAACCGGGCTGAACGCGAGCGAAGCGACGCGGGCAGAACCCGCTTTCCAGGCCGGTAAACTTGTTTTTATAAAACCACCCCACGTATTTTTTCACAGAGGAAATGTTTGAATTGCTCAAGAGTTAACACCCAAGAGAGGCACAGAGGCACAGAGCCCGGATGCTCATCATCCACCCTTTGCGTTCTTTGCTCCCTTGCGCAGCTGCCGAAGGCAGCGGCTTTGCGTGAACCCCTCTGCTCCTCCGCGCCCTCTGCGTGAAAAAAATTCACCCACCATCGTGTTACTTCACTTCTCCCGGAGCTACCGGCGCCGGCACCCTATTACTCACCGGAGGCACCGATTGAAAAAATGCAAACATCGCTTTCAGATCTTCATCTTCAACTTTGGATAAATTATACCATGGCATTGGCGGAAGGATCGGACGGGCATTTTCCTGTCCCCGGTGCTTGCCGGTTCTCATTGCTGCAAGAAATGCTTCTTCGGTCCAGGCACCAATACCGGTTGCCGAATCTGAAGTGAGGTTGGCCGCAAAGCTGATTCCCCATGGACCAACAAAGGCCGTTACACCGGGAGCCATCGCTACCCAATTGCCGGGTTGCATATTTTTAGGATCCACAGCAGGAAGTTTCTCATTCGCCGGATGGCCCGAGAA
Source organism: uncultured bacterium (assembly GCA_966112615.1). GTDB lineage: Bacteria > Bacteroidota > Bacteroidia > Chitinophagales > Chitinophagaceae > Flavitalea. Next base: position 189,280 of record CBHWDO010000003.1, on the reverse strand, counting down.
CATGCGGGAAGAATCTATTCCCATCATTCCATCTTTAAAGATCTTCGGAGAATGACAATCGTTACACCCACCAAGGGTCACGAGGTACTCGCCTTTCTCTACCAAACTTTCTGAATTCACTGCGGAAATAATACTGGCACCGGCATTCGAGGAATCAATCTTTGAGCCGGAAGTTTCGTTGTCACATGCAAATGCAAGGAAGATGATACAGCCGCAAATGGCTGCTGCTACAATGTTGGTTCGCATCGTTGATGATTTAAGGTGTGATATTCTTTTGTGTAGCAGCGGTAAGAATTCTTAGGGGTCGATGCAGTAATATATTAAATTTTTCTCACATATCCGGATGATAATGCAGGAACCAGTGATTACCATACCGGTCATTCAAATCACCAAAATGTGCACCCCAGAAAGTAAGCTCGATCTCATGGAGGATCTCCCCTCCTTCCGATAAACTTTTGTAACAATCGAATACTTCCTTTTCTGAGGTGCAATTGAGTACCATCGATACGGCATTGCCTTTTATCAATCCATGTTGACCAACCATATCAGAACCAAGTATCACCATATCTCCTTTTGTCAAACTGGAATGCAGTACTGCATTTTTCATGTTGTCCGGGAACCGGCTACCCATGGGGGTTTCAGCGATCGTCTGGATATACAGCTCACCACCCAGGCAATGCTGATAAAAATGCATCGCTTCTCTGCAGTTCCCATTAAAAGTGAGATAACTCTGGATGTTCTTCATAGTAATACTTTATGCATTCTCCAACGCAGCGATATCAAACTTTTTCATCTTCATGAATGCCTGTACAACTCTTGGAAATCTTTCAGGATCATTCATCAATCTTACTAACATGGAAGAAACTACCTGCCAGGATACTCCAAACTTATCTTTCAACCAACCACATTGCGATTCCTGTCCACCGTCGGTTAACCTCGACCAGTAATGATCCACCTGCGCCTGGTCGTCACATAAAATAGAGACTGAAACTCCTTCATTGAATTGAAAATGGTGATTCATCCCACTGTCCATCGCCATAAACACATATCCATCCAATATAAACTGCGCATGCTTCACCGTTCCGGCAAGATCTTCACCCGGTTCATATTCCAGTATCCCTTCCACTTTTGAATTTGGAAAGATGGAGGTGTAATGTGCGATCGCTTCTTTGGCCCTACCATGTTGCTCTCCAACAAACATGAATGATGGAACAAATTTCTGTTTTACCGAAGCGAAATCACCGGTGTACAATTGCCAGCATGCTCCATATTTGTCCTGCACAAAACCATATCGCTCACTCCATGGATATTTATCAAGCGGCATCATCACCATTCCTCCTTCACTCAGCTTAGCCCATGCTTCATCAATCTCTTCTTTCGAATCGAAATGTGTGAAGAATGAAATGGATGGATTCATTTTGAATTCTGGTCCGCCATTGAGGCACATGAATCTTTGTCCCTGACTTTCCCAGTTCGAAACGAAATTATTCTCTTCGATGATCTTCGCATCTTTAAAAACAGAACAGTAAAATTTTGCTGCCTCATGGGCATTCTGGTTGAACCAGAGGCATGGATAGATTTTTTTTGACATGGTGGTTGGTTTAGCAGGCTGACGACCCGCGAAGCGGTGTCGGCTGAATGCACCAGGCTGAATGCATCGCAAGCGATGCAGGCTGACTGAAATTCCCTTCAGCCCAAACCGCTGCGCTGTTTGTTCAGCCGGGTCCGTTCAGCCGCGCTGCGCGCGTCAGCCCGGTTATCTTTCGCAAATTTCTTTTAGTTTCCTCAACGCGATCGGCCAATCATGCTTGAACATCGCATGCCATGAAGGCGTTGCATACATGATCACTTCAAGTGTAGTTACTCCATCTTTCTCGGAAAACAAATACAGTTCCTTACTGCCAATCCATCCACTGTCATCCTGCTCTTTCTCCACTCCTTTACTGATCACTGCAATATGCTCAGCTAGAGAAATTTCATATGGACGATGAAACAACAATTTTGCCCTGGTTCCACTGTTCTCTTTGTTGATGAACAACAGCGACTCACCTTCTTTCCAGATGCCTTCATAAAATGAATTCGGCCAGGCAGAACTAACCCATTCATGATAAGTTTCTTCATCCATCATGGTATTCCAGACCTTCACTTTTGATGCATTGATCTGTTCAGAAAAATAGATCGGTTGATACTTATTGGTGTACTCAACATATTTTTTGAAATTGTTCAGAATGGCCTGCCAGCCTGACTCCTGCATCTCAAATGAATGCGTATTCTCCGGATCAAACACTTCAGTTACTTCGGTCTGATCTCCCTTCGATTTAAAATATACTGTTACTTCCCTGCCATCGGCCATGGCATAATGGATCTTTTCATTTGGGATCACTTCACTGTATACACCTTCAAAATCAAATTTGAAACTGCCATCCTTGGCTTCCATGGTTGAAACAAATCTGCCCCCTGTGCGAAGATCATTTTCAGCACGGGAAGTCCACCAGTCATCACTGGCATTGTTCCATTGCATGATATGTTTTGGTGTGGACCATAGTTCCCACACTTTCTCTACTGGTGCATCGATGTTTGCACTTACTTTAATTGTTGTTTTTTCGGCTGTTGTCATGGAAAAGGTTATTTGATGAACGAATACAAACCTAGTAAGAACTTTTACAAACACCACTGTACAAAAACGTCAAATCAGAGGGTGATTGCGACAGGAATAAATACTACATTTATTTTATGAAAACAATTTCCATCATAGTTCCCGAGCAGGCGGTCATGCAGACTATATCTGGTCCTCAATACTGCTTCAATGCAGTTAACCAATTCCTCGTTGTAGCCGGCAAGGAACCTTTGTTCAAGGTACAACTTGCAGGCCACAAATCTCCCATTGTATCCGATGATGGAATTTATTCAATTCATCCCGATGTATTATTTGATGAAGTGAAATCCTCTGATCTCGTGATCATTCCTCCACTGTTTGGAAATATGTCGAGAGCCATTGAAAAAAATGCAGACGCTGTACCATTCATCTATGATCAATACATTAAAGGCGCTGAAGTTGCTTCGCTTTGTGTCGGTTCTTTCCTGCTTGCAAAAACCGGCTTACTCAATGGAAAGAAATGTTCAACACACTGGGGCTTCATCAGTGAGTTCCGCGAAATGTTTCCTGAAGTGGATGTGCAGGATGGAACCATCATCACGGAAGAAAACGGCATCTATTCCAGTGGCGGCGCAAACTCATACTGGAACCTGCTTTTATACCTGGTAGAAAAATATACAGACCGCGATACTGCTATTCTTGCATCTAAGTATTTCGCAATAGATATTGACAGGGATAATCAATTGTCGTTTGCAGTGTTCAAAGGACAAAAAGACCACAACGACAAAGAGATCCTTGAAGCGCAGGAGTACATCGAAAAAAATATTGATGAAAGAATTTCTGTTGATTGTCTCGCTGATAAAGTTGCCTTAGGAAGAAGAAGTTTTGAAAGAAGATTCAAACAGGCAACCAATAATTCAGTGCTCGAATACATTCAACGTGTAAAGATCGAAGCTGCAAAAAGAAGTTTCGAGAACAGTCGCAAAAACATCAATGAAGTAATGTATGATGTTGGCTACACGGACACCAAAGCGTTCCGTGTAACCTTTAAAAAGATAACAGGACTCACTCCTGTTGAATACCGAAACAAATACAACAAGATGGCTGCACTTATCGGGAACTGATCTCGGTGACCGCATCTTTCATTCCTTCAGCACTGGCAGTAAGTTTTATCTTACCCGGCTTACCATTCGATTGAATGATGGCCAGCACCAGTCCGTTCAAAGCTGTATGACTATTGCCCTGGAATGATTCATGCGAAGTTGGATCACCGCTGTCTACAGCACGAAGAAAGCCTGCACCACTCACTGAAAACTTCACCAGGTTATTGGCAGTCGGAACCATATTTCCTTTTGCATCACGAATGGTTACAGTAATGAAAGAAAGATCTTTACCGTCAGCTTTGATGGTAGCTCGATCTGCTGAAAGACTTAACTGCGCTGGGTTTCCCGCGGTCTGGATCTGTTTCTCTCGCACCTGCTTTCCATCTTTGTAAGCGATCGCTTTGATCGTTCCTGGCTGGTAAGGTATGCGCCACTTGATATGCAGGTCATCACCTGATTTTGATTTAGGTCCCAGTGATTGTCCGTTCAGGAATAATTCCACTTTATCTGCATGGTTATAATATCCAACTATATCCACCGTGTCACCAATATTCCAGTTCCAGTGAGGATAGATATGCAATACATCCTTATTGGTAAACAGGCTTTGATAGAGATAATACACATCCTTTGGAAAGCCCGCCAGGTCAAGGATTCCGAAATATGAACTTCTTGAAGGCCATTTGTATGGAGTGGGCTCACCGAGATAATCGAAGCCGGTCCAGTTGTACATGCCCGAGATATAATCATGCTTGAGTAACAACTTCAGACTTTCTTCATGAAGCGAACCCCATGGTGCACTGACATGATCATAGGCAGATACCACATTTCCTTTATCATCCGGTCTTTCAAATGGAATATCCCAACGCTTGGGCCACCGGCGAATGGTATCACTATTCACGAGGTCATAATAACCTCTTGTTTCCAATGCAGAAACACTTTCCGTAATGATCAGTGATTTGCCCGGATGTTCTTTAGGAAAATCTTCCCATTTCCAGTGGTTGTAATTATATCCCACCAAATCAAATGCATTGGAAGAAATGAGTTGATTCCATTCACGCACTTCGTTATTTCCTGTAGTGATCGGGCGGGTTGTATCCAGTGACTTCACAATATTAACCAGCTCATGTGAGATCTTCATTCCCGTAGAATCGCCCTTTTTTACATCACCCCACTGCTCAGGGATTTCATTACCAACACTCCAGATAAATACAGAAGCATGATTGCGATCTCTTCTGATAAAATCTTCAAGATCTTTTTTGTGCCATTCATCCCAGTCGTGCGAATAATCGAATTTTGTTTTTTCCTTCTTCCACATATCAAATGCTTCATCCATCACAATGAATCCCATTTTATCGCAAAGCTCCAAAAGCTCCGGTGCAGGCGGATTGTGTGAAGTTCGGATCCCATTGATGCCCATGCCTTTCAGGATCTCCAATTGTCTTTCCAATGCCCTCGTATTAATCGCAGCACCCAATGCACCCAAATCATGGTGATTACACACACCCATGATCTTCACATGCTGTCCATTCAGGAAAAATCCTTTAGCCGGATCGAAATGAAAACTGCGGATACCAAATTTGGTTTCGTAACGATCAACAACTTTTCCATTGTTCAAGACTTCAGAAACTGCTGTGTAGAGATATGGTTTTTCAATTGACCACAATATTGGGTTATTGATCTGAATAGATTGATCAACTTTGGAAGAAGCCTTCACAGTGTTTGTCGCAATTATATTTTTCTTTGCATCCAAGATCTTTGTGCGCAATTGATCACCGCCTTCTAACTCAGTCTGCACCTGCACTTCAGCCATTTTACCTTTTACATTGGCCCTTACAAACACGCCATCATGTTTTACATGTGCATTCTGTAAAGTTGTTACCCATACATTCCGGTAGATCCCTGAACCCGAATACCATCTTGAGTTAGGCTGTTGCGAATTATCAACCTTTACCACCAATTCATTACTGCCTCCATAATTCAGGAAGGGTGTCATATCGTATACAAAACCTATATAGCCATTTGGCCTGCGACCCAGTAATTTCCCATTCAGGTAAACCTCACTGTTTCGATATACACCATCAAATTGAATGATTTGTTTGAAAGATCTATTTGAAGCAGGAACTGTAAATACCTTTCTATACCATCCCATTCCACCCGGCAATGCGCCGCCATCTGTACCTGCAGGATGATCTTTGGCAAAGGGACCTTCAATGCTCCAGTCGAGCGGAAGATTTAGTTTTCTCCATTCACCAACTGTATCGGTTCCTTTTATAAACTCCCAGGCTTCCGTAAATAATATCCTGGATTGATGTTGTGCATTCATTGAAATTGCAAGCAAGCAAAGCGAGAGAAATAACAACGACTTTTTCATGTGTATAATTAGAAGGGAATCAAATGTAAATTAAAAAGCCTGCAACGCGAAGTTGCAGGCTGCATAACCCATCCCCAGCTTAAGGGATGATGTAATGAAACACGAACCATTCATCTTTCGCTGCATCGTAGCTTGTTCCAAGCCAGATGCCCTTTGTACGATATTCAGTATTGTATGCTTTCACCACTTTGATCCTGGTTGCGGTTGGACTCATCCAGCTCGCAGGATTCTGCAGCAGTGTGTTTCCATTCAATACAATTTCATTGTTTGCTTCATCAATGCTGAATGTTCCGGTAGTAGTCACACCATTTTGAAAACGTGTATAGTTGTTTCCACCAATATTATCGAAGCGGATCCATGCATTGCTTACAGCCGCATCCCAGGTATCATTCCAGCCCCAGGTGGCACTGGAGTTTTTATCAACAGTCCAGCCATTTCCTTTTGCAACCCAGTCGATCGGGTTGCCATTCACATCCAGTGTCCAGAACCTTCCTGAATTGGTTCCACCTGTCAGCATACTCATCAATTCACCCGGCGCAAAGGTTGGATTGAATCCTTCATCAGGCTCCGGAGTCGGCGGTGGTGGCGGAGTCCAGCTATCAGCATAATCCTTCGAAATAAAATTGAAGATCATATACTCTGCCTTGCTCTTATGTTTTGCAGCAAGCTGCATGGTATTCTCATCGAGTGAAATAATTTTTAGATTGCTCCAGTCGCCGATATCATTCTTCGCATTGGCATTCTGCAGGATCTGCGCGCCGGTCATTGTGAGCATATTATTTGCCGCATCCAAAAAGAACGTTCCATTCTGTGTGCCCAAACCTGCATTCATCTTATGTTCAACTTTCACAAAAGGACCGCCTTTCAAATTGAATGTCATGGAACCATAATCACCCTTATCTCCTATCCACTGGTTATTTGGCCAGTCTGCTTCCCAGATCCAGCAGGCCCCAGTAGTGATGCAATCAGTTGATGGATCATAATTATTGCTGGAGAAATAAACAGGTCCTTTAAAAAACTTCGACACGCCATTGGCATCAAGATCAAGGTACCAGGTCTTTTCATTTCCAACACCACCACTCAATGCTGTCCACTTTGGATCATTCACATAATTCAGGTTATCCTCTGTAACGTTGATGGTCACCGGTTCGTGCTCTACAATACCACCACCGGTTGCAGCGGAATACTTGATCACGTATTCACCTTTGAAAGCAAAGCGGATGGTATCACGCTGACGCGTTGATTTTCCTGTTCCATAATCCCACATGGGAATGGATTGAGGAGTCTTGTTGACAAGATAAACCGTATTTCCTCCAGGATCTACCTGCAGGTCCTGAACCACTTCAAAATCAAGATCGGATGCCGATACAAGTTTATCGAGTGCATACTCATCTTTCTTACAGCCCATCACCATCGTAAACAGGGCGATGATCAGCCAGTTGATATATTTTATAGATTTCATTTGATGTAGTTTAATTGGTTACCATCCGGGGTTTTGTTTCAATACACCGTTCGACAAAGTGATCTGTGTGTATGGGATCTGTTGTAATCCTCTTGTCTCGGTGATCTTAGATGCAAGAATTGTTTTCGGCGTAGCTACTCCACCATTTTCAACGGTAGTAGTTTCAGCAATGGCAGCAGCTGCTACATCAACACCCTGTCGAAGCAGGTCATAATAACGGATGCCTTCAAATGCAAACTCCAGTCTTCTTTCTTTTAAGATATTTTCCCTGCTGACAGGCAATGCGCTGAAATTCGCACCGTATGCGCGTTTGCGGACATCATCAAAATACTTTTGCGCATTTGCTGATCCCAGTTCTGCAGCCATCAGTAATACATCTGCATACCTGATGGAAATAAAATCCTGGAACTGGCCGATCATGAAATTAACGCCGCCGAGTTTTACTGCGAGACTGTTTCCTGCTTCATCAGCCATCGGTGTATATTTCTTGATATAGTAACCGGTGTACTCGCGTTGTGAATTCTTCATTTTGAAATCAATGTCTTCATCCTCGATGGAAATGATAGATGCTCCACGCCTTGTATCATTGGCTGCATAAGCATTCCAGAGTTTTGGATTCACTGTACCTGCACCCCATCCATTACCATAAGGAGGCGATGTTTGCTCTCTCATTCCAAACATTACGAGCCAGTGATTACCATCAGTAGCACCATTATAGTTTGAAGTAAATGTGTAACGGATGGAGAAGATCACTTCTGCATTATTCTCTCCTGCAAAATCATTCACAGAAGCTGCAGGCCAGAGTTTGCTGAAATCATCCAGCAACTGGTATCCTCCATTTGTAATAACATCTTCCAGGTAAGCAAGTGCATCTGTCTTCGATAAAACACCCGCCACATCAGCTTTTCCGTAGTATCCAGTATAGAAAAGAAATACTCTTCCCAGCATGGATTCTGCAGCCCATTTATTGACTCTTCCAAAGGATGTGGCATCCTGTGCAGAATTTGCTGTTGCCGGTAAATTCTCAGCAGCAAATTGCAGATCTTCAACGATGAGTTTATATACATCATCAGGATTTGCCTGAGAAACATTTTCTGTTGTAGGCACGGTGATCAATGGAATATTCTCCCATAATCTTACCATATCGAAATACAAATAAGCGCGGATAAACCTTGCTTCGGATTCATAGATTGCACGAAGGTTTTCCTGGTTCTTCCATTCGATCTGGTCCATTTTATTCAGCAGCATGTTGACCCTGTACAATGCCTTGTAATATGCGATCCAGTTGGCATTGTAGAAGTTCTGGTCTGATGGTGAACGAAGCTTATCAAACTCGTCCATCATCTGGTATCCGAATCCATCGGAATTACCGGTTCCTCCGTAAACATTATCCGACATCACTTCCGATGCAACGGGTAATGCAGTTCCTTCTGCCCAAACTCTTTGTAATCCATCATAAGCACCCACCAGTGCTTTGTAGGCATCCTGCGGAGTGCGATAGAAATTCTGTTCTGTTGCGGTGGTCACATCCTCCGTATCCAGGAAACTTTTATTGCAGGCACTGAAGATCAGTCCAAGTGCCATTATCGTGATTGTGATTTTTTTCATGATCAATTTCTTTAATGGTTAGAAGCGAATATTTGCACCGATCATCAATGTCCTTGGCCTTGGATAATAACCAAGATCCACACCTGATGAAAACCCTTCACCATAGCCGATTTCAGGGTCCATACCATTGTACTTCGTGAAAGTGTACAGGTTCAGCACGGATGCATACAATCTTACCTTACTGAGATAATTCTTGTTGATATTCTTCGCGAAATCATACCCGATCGTGACATTACTGATGCGCAGGAAATCACCTTTGTGGATATATAGATCGGAGAACTGTGTCCAGTTGCGATTGTCTTCCGTTACTCTTGGAATGCGGTTCGATGAACCCGGACCATGCCACCTGTCAAGGATCGCAGCAGTGTAATTGGTCTTGGCATTTGAATGGTTTCTCCACGACTGCACCAACTCATTTCCTGCAACACCTGAAGCAAGCAAGGAGAAATCAAATCCTTTCCAGTCTGCACTCAGGTTCAATCCAAAAGTGTAATCAGGATTTGGATCTCCAATGATGGTGCGGTCTGCATCGTTGATGACGCCATCGTTGTTCAGGTCAACATATTTCACATCGCCTGGCTGTGCATTTGGCTGCACTTTCTGTCCGCCCTTATGATATGCATTTACTTCCTCTTCTGTCTGGAATACGCCTGCAGTCTTCAATCCCCAGAAATAACCAACAGGGAATCCATTCTGCGCACGATAGAATTCCAGCGAATTATCATACAACGAATTCGTATTACCATGAATAATATGATCGAGTGTTGGAATATCACCGATCCTGTTCTTATTGTAAGAACCATTCACTCCAATCGAGTAATTGAACTGTCCCACTTTATTACGATAATTCAATGCCAGTTCAATTCCTGAGTTCTTTACATTACCACCATTAATGAATGGCGCATCAGCACCGGATGTAGCAAGCACTGGCGCTACAAGCAACCAGTCTTTTGTATTTTTCACATAATAATCAACCGTGATATTGAGTTTGTTATTGATTGTTGCATCGATCCCGACATTCGTTTGTTCTGAAGTTTCCCACTTGATATTCGGGTTACCCAATCTGCTCGGAAATGCACCCGGTGTCAGTACTCCTTCTTCATTACCAAAAGTATAGTTGGTATTATTAAATGATACAGGAGTAAGGAATTGATAACCCGCAATGTTCTGGTTACCTACCTGTCCCCAGCTGGCGCGCAGCTTAAAGAAATTCAGCCACCCAATATTCTGCATGAAATTTTCACGGGAAGCCACCCAGCCTGCACTCACAGAAGGAAAATATCCCCAGCGATGACCGGGTGCAAACTTCGAAGAACCATCTGCACGGAAAGTCGCATTGAATAAATACTTCTCATTGAAATTGTATTGCAGTCTTCCGAAATAAGACATCAATGCTTCTTCATACGGTGAACCGCCTAAAGAAATATTTGCTCCATCCGTATTGGTGGCATTGGTCAGCCATGCATACTGGAGATCAGAAAAAATAAGATCCCTGTTTCTTCCAAAAATGCCAGAACCTTCTGATCTCAATGCAGAAGTTCCTGCCATCACTTCAAAGCCATGATCTTTGATGTTGAAAGCATAGCTCAACAGATTATCAAATTGCAGACTGCGACCTCTTCCCATATTCTGGTTGGCCACTGTATTATCATTGAAGGAATAGATCGATAATTTATAGATCGGCGTATAACTTCTTCCTTCATAATTGCTTATGTTCACACCGAGCGATGACCTGAAACGCAGTCCCTTCAATGGTTCTATTGAAAGATAAATATCACCGAATAGTCGCTGGTTATTATTCCTGTTCTGGTTATTATACACCATCACAGCATAAGGATTCGCTTCTCCATTGTTCCAGGTAGAATTACTATTATCAAAATAATTACCCAGTGAATCATACATCGGAACAAAAGGACTGGTATTGAAAGCACCACGCAGTGAGTTGTTGTATTGATTGCCGACACCGATACCATTACTGTTCTGGTAATTGAAAGTCAGGTGCTGACCGATCTTCACACGATTGGAATAAATATTATGCTCTGAATTGATGCGAAAAGTATAGCGCTCAAAATTTGATAAAGCTTTACCACCAACAATTCCTTCCTGTGCGGTATAACCGAGCGAAGTCGAATAAGTAGAACCCGCGCCACCACCGGAAATTCCGAGTACATAGTTTTGCGTTGGTGCATTTTTCACAAACATCTGGTCGAGCCAATTGGTATTCACCGGCATATTGTTGATTTGCTCATTCGTAAAGTATGGATCCTTACCGGAATTCACGGCAGCTTCATTCATGATCGTCGCATACTCACGTGCATTCAGCAACTGAGCTTTCTTCGCAACATTCTGCACACCAAAAAATGCATCGAGTGTTACGGTTGCTTTTTGATTGGCCTTTCCTGATTTTGTAGTTACAAGAATTACCCCATTCGCTGCCTGTGATCCATAGATCGCTGCAGAGGCTGCATCTTTCAACACATCGATGGAAGCAATATCAGCAGGGTTAAGATAAGAGATATCACCGGTGTACACACCATCTACGATATAGAGTGGCGAATAATTTCCGATAGTTCCTTTACCGCGGATGATCACGTTCATACCCGATCCAGGTTGACCCGATGAGGTAGTGATCTGCACGCCGGGAGCCTGTCCCTGCAAGGCTTGCAGTGCGTTGGTAGTGCTCTGCTTTTGCAGGTCTTCCCCTTTCACCTGCAGGTTTGCACCGGTTACAATTTTCTTTTTCTGTGTTCCATAACCGATCACCACCACTTCTTCCATGCGGTTATCACCTTCTTCGAGGTTGATGGTGAGATCGCTTGAAGAGCCTACAGTGATGTCTTTTGAAAGGTACCCTACAAAAGATACCGTGAGCACTTCTCCCGTATTGGCATCGATGGAAAATCTTCCCTGTTCATCAGTAGAAGTGGATCGCGAAGTACCCTTGACGGTGATCGTTGCACCGGAGAGTGGCGTGCTGTTGGCGGATTGAATCTTACCTGTGATCTTTCTCGACTGAGCCCAGGCATTGCCGCTCAGCAGTAAGACGCAACAGATGGTAAACAGCAGCAATCGCAGTGTTGGTCTTGGTTTGTCGTGTTTCATAAATGGCGTTTTAGTTCAATGGTTAGAATCGGATGCTGATCTTTTTTCCGTTGTATTGGACCTGTTGATCGGCAACGGAATCAGGATCTGCACCCTTTGGTTTATATGGCGTGATGTATGAAATGCGGAAGACTCTTTGTTGCAGCATACCATCAAATGATCCCTTTCGATCATGAATGGTCAGTTGTTTGGCTGTATCATCATATTGACATTCGATGGTTGAATACTTACCTTTCTCGTAGTCGTAATTATTGCCTTCATCTTCGTACAATTTGAATACACCATTTTTCCCGGCATATACAAACAGGTGAATGGTGTCTGCAGGTTTTTCACTGGTGTACTGTAATTCAGGTCCGAATGGAATGATCGATCCCGCCTTTACAAAAACAGGCATCCTGCTGTAAGGCGCATCGGCACTGAGTTTCCGGTCTCCTTCAAAATGTTTACCTGTATAGAGATCATACCATCCATTTCCTTTTGGTAGGTATACTTCACGACTGTTTACTTTAGGTTGATACACAGGGTTGATCATCAGGGCAGGACCAAACATGTACTGATCATCCACATGGAATACTGCAGTATCTTTTGCAAAATCCATCACCAGTCCACGCATCATGGTATAATCATCGTGAAAAGTTTTGCCTGCGAGTGAATAGATATAAGGCATCAACCTGTATCGAAGCTTGTTGTAATATAACATGCTTTGATAAGCTTCATGATCTTCAGGAGCGATGTTGTAGATCTCTCGGAAAGGGTATTGTCCATGCGAACGGAACAGCGGCACAAATGCACCGAACTGATACCATCTTGTATTCAGCTCTCTCCATTCTTCAACATCTTTGTGTTGCTTGAATCTTCTCTCCACCACAAATCCGCCGATATCCATGGTCCAATAAGGGATGCCCGACATAGAGAAATTCATTCCTGCAGGGATCTGCATTTTCAGATCATGCCAGGTGGCACCAATATCACCGCTCCAGATTGCTGCTGCATAGCGTTGTGATCCTGCGAAACCGGATCTTGTCAATAAGAATACGCGCCTGTTTGGATCAGTGGATCTTTGTCCTTCATAGATCCCTTTTGCATTTTGCAATGGATAAGCATTCAGCCATTCAGCAGCAATGCCATTGGCAATTCCCTGCATCTGCAACTTTCTTTTTTCAGGAGATACATTCGATAAGATATCAGGCTCACTGGCATCCATCCACCAGGCATCAATGCCTTTGCTGTAGATCTTTTCGCTGATGAGTTTCCAGAAACCTTTTCGAGCGCGTTCGTTGAAGGCATCATAAAAAGTGGACACATATCCTTTGCCGATCCAGTCACGCTGACGATCCGCTACATTTCTTGCATAGAGCCATCCGTTCTTTTCAAATTCTTTATAACTCGGGATGCCTTCATAGAACTTAGGCCATACCGAGATCATGATCTTTGTATTGAGTTGATGCAGGGAATCGATCATCGCATCCGGTGATGGAAATCTTGCTTCATCAAATTCCTGGCTGCCCCATGCATCTTCTTTCCAGTAGCTCCAATCGAGCACGATATTATCCAGCGGGATCTTTCTTTTCCGATACTCTTTCACAACCTCCATCAGTTCCTGCTGTGTTTTGTATCGCTCGCGACTTTGCCAGAATCCCATCGACCATTTGGGCATGATCGGCGCTTTGCCGGTGAGTGTGCGATACCCTGCGATCACTTCATCCATATTCTTACCATGGATGAAATAATAATCAACCTGCTGACCGGCTTCAGATGCAAAACTGAACAGGTCTTTGCTCGCTGAATCCAGCGGCTCCAGCCATTTTGCAGCGAGATAGGATACACCTCCTTCAGGGATCCATTCGATCTTTATGGAAACCGGTTTCTCTTTATTGAGTTTAAGCGAAACATTCTGTGGAGCCGGGTTCCAGGATTCTCTCCAACGGTCGAACTGCAGCTTCCCATCGATCCATAATTTGAGGTATCCTCCAAAAATGAAACGAAGTTTATGCTCACCTGTAAAAGCACTGCTGATGCTTCCTTCATAGACTACCTTGCCTTTCGATCCATCAAAACCTTTGGGCATTTTCTGTTCGTAGTCGTCCAGGAACTCCATCTCGAGCTTACTTTCAGCCCTGGTCAAAAAAACATCGGGCTTGTCCTTATCATTATAATAAGTAGCAGTGAGCCAGCCATTATTCCCATTTGAATCCTGTAGCGCTAAAGCTGATAACGGCCTGTATTGCCTGAGATCTCCTGCCTGTGTGAGGGAATAATTATCCCAAAGGATACCGTAGTTCTTTGGTGAGATGAAAAAAGGAACCGCTACTTCGGTATTATTCTGAAAGAAATAAACCTGCTCGCCTTTATAATTATAGATCCCATCCTGGTGCTGACCCAATCCATAGATCGCATCATCCGTTGCTGTTTGAAAACTTTGCACCAGTTTATAGGACGGACTTCCTTCATGCACCACCGGTTCGAATGTTCTTCCCTGGAATTTCTTTTCACCGATGATCTTCCTTCCTTTCAACTCATAAAAATCAACCGCACCGGTCTTTACAGTCACCACCGCTTTGATTGCAGAAGTTTTTAATGTGATGGTTTCTTTTGTATCGATCACATTCCATTGTGTTCCCGGTACGCGGTTCATGATCCTCACCAGTGAATTTGTTTCTGGAAACTTTTTACCGGGTGATGCCACCACGCGGATGATGGTGGGTGATAATACTTCGAGCTTCACCGCCCTGCTTGTACCGGTGAAATCCTGATCGGTATACACGATGATCCCTTCCGGCGTTTTGGTAAATGAAGGAGGATTGGCAGACAAATGACATACAGAAATAATACAGCAGAGAAACAGCAGTAACCTGGCACCCATATCGTTAGTTGGTTGATGATTAATGAAGCCTAAAGCTATCCCAGTCTGCGTTTCAGCAGGGTAGTCAAATGTTTATTTGAAGGGTATCAATTGTTAACCTTGTACTGTGAAGGCAGGATTTTGAACTCTTCCTTGAAGTATTTCGTGAAAACCTTGGGGTTGTTAAAGCCAACTTCGTAGGCAATTTCGGAAACCGACTTCCCACTTTTTTCAAGCAACTGAGCGGCTCTTTTGAGTCGGATGGAGCGGATGAATTCAAGCGGTGGACGGCCAGTCAGGCTCAGGATCTTTTTATACAGTGCTACCCTGCTCATGCACATATCTCTCGAAAATTCTTCCACGGAGAAATCGGGATTGTCCATATTCTTTTCAACGATGGCGAGTGCGTTGGTGAGGAATTGTTCGTCGACCGGTGTAACGGTGACCTCACTCGGGTTGACTTCAATCTGCTTTTGAAATTTCCTCTGCAGCATTTTTTGCTGCGCAAAAAGGTTGCTGATCCTTGCAGCAAGGATCTCGAACGTGAATGGCTTGGTGATATAATCGCTTACACCAATGGCAAATCCTTCCACCTGCTTATCATTATTTCCGACTGCAGTCAACAGGATCACCGGGATATGGGCAGTCAGTGTATCAGCTTTAATATGTTTTGCCAGTTCAATTCCATCCATCAAAGGCATCATCACATCACTCACCACCAGGTCGGGTTGAAGCTCCCTCACCTTCTCCCATCCTTCTTTTCCATTGATGGCTTCTTCCACATGATAGGTTGATTTCAGGTTGTCCTTTAAATAAAAACGCAGGTCTTCATTGTCTTCCACCACCAGGATGGTTTTCTTTTTACCGTTTGATGCGGCATTGGTTGTTGAAACAATGGATTCCTGTACCGGGTTGATCTTTTGAACCGGCAACTCAACAGTGAATATGGTTCCTTTGCCAGGTTCACTATCCACCTTAATATTTCCACCATGCAGCTTCACAAATTCCTTAGTGATCGCCAAACCTATACCTGAACCCTGGTTCACCATGCTTTGCGGCACTTCATGCTGGAAGAAACGTTCAAAGATCTGTTCATGCTTATCGGGTGGAATGCCTATTCCGCTATCGGCTACAACCATGTATAGCTGCTCATTGTGTCTCAATGACACTTTAACCGATCCGCCATCGGGTGTATACTTAAAAGCATTCGACAGCAGGTTGAACAGGATCTTTTCCATCTTGTCTTTATCAAAATAGATTTCCAGGGAGTCAACATTTGATTCGAAAGAAAGATGAATTGATTTTTTTTCAGATATATCGTTGAAAGAAAGGCTGATGTCTTTGGTGAACTGAACGATGTCGCCAATAGCAGGATACAATTTGATCTCCTGCACTTCCATTTTCCTGAAATCCAGCAACTGGTTAACGAGGTTCAATAATCTTTTTGCATTGCGCTGAACCAGGGTGAGCTGTTTTACCTGGTCGGGATCCTTTTCCTGTTTGATAATGGTATCAAGCGGAGAAAGGATCAGGCTCAATGGCGTGCGAAACTCATGACTGACATTCGTAAAGAATTTGGTTTTGAGTTGATCCAGTGCCTGGATGCGTTCTGCTTCTTTTTTCTGTTGTTGAATATTAAAACGCATGCGTGCCCGATCGATGATGATCTTTCTTCCCAACCAAAGCAGAGCTATCACAGTGAAAGCATAGATGATAAAAGCCAGCGGTGTGAGCCAGAAAGGCGGATCAATGGTGATCTCCAATATTTTTTCCTTACTCCAGTTTCCGTTAGTGCCCAGCACTTTTACTTTGAAGGTATAATGCCCGGGGTCAAGGTTGGTATAGGTTATCCTTCTTTGAGATCCATCGGTAAAGAGCCAGTCTTTATTGAATCCTTCCAGCATATACGCGTAGCGCTCTCGACTGTTGTGCGGAAAATGGAGTGAGGAGAATTCAATGGAGAAAACATTCTCTTTATATTTTAATTCAACTTCGCTTAGATAAGGAAGCGATCTCTCAAGGATCACCCTTCCATTGATCTTTTCACCCGGTGCAATGGTTTTGTTCTGGATCTGCAGATCTGTAAATACGATCTGGTCGTCCTGTTGCTGAGCAGGAATCTTGGATGGATCAATGATATTGAAACCATAAGGTCCACCGAAGATCAGTTCACCTGAACGCAGCACCAGCGCTGCGTTTTCGTTAAATTCACGTCCCTGGAGGTTATTGATCTCATCATAATTTGTAATCGATAAATTGCCATCCTTAATTTGGAATTTGCATAAACCGTTTGGTGTGGTAATCCAAATTTCACCCTGTTTATCTTCAACTATGGTCAGGATAGAATTATCGGGAAGACCTTGCTCTGTAGTATAATGGATAAATTTTCCGTTATTAAAAAGATTCAACCCTTCCCGGGTTCCTATCCAGATCCTGCCCTTGCTGTCTTCATAAATACTGAGGATATTGTTATTACTCAACCCTCCATTATTCACGCTATAATAATCGATCTTTCCATTCTTTCTGAACACCGAAACACCAATGGAAGTTCCGATCCAGAGGTCACCGTTCCGGTCTTCCACCAATGCAGCAACATAGTTGGATTGCAATGGACTTTGTTTTCCTTCAATATAACGGTGATGGGTAAACGAAGAAGTCGATCGATCAAATAATTCCAGTCCACCATTTAAGGTCCCCACCCACATGCGATGCCAGCTGTCTTCGAAGATCTCCCACACACGGTCATCCGATAAACTACTTGGGTTGTTTGGATCATGACGATAGTGATTGAAATTTTTCCCATCGAAACTGGTGAGTCCACCGAAATAGGATCCAATCCACAGCAATCCATTATGATCGATACATAAGCTCACGATCACGTTATTGCTGATGCTGTTTTTATTGGAAGGATTGTGCAGGTATTGTTTGAAGGTATTTTCTTTACGGTTGAAGAAGATCAATCCACCACCATTGGTACCGATCCATAGATTACCATTCTTATCCTCTACAAATTTGTTGACATCATCATAAGGAAGTGAATTACGATTCGACTCAACATGGTAGTAATGCGCGAAGCTCAGGTTACGTTCATTGTACACATTGACACCCTGCTTAAAAGTGCCGATCCAGATCACGCCCTTATCATCTTTGGTGATTGACATGATGCTGTTCTGGCTCAGCGATCGATCATCTTTAGGATCATTGAGCAGGTATCGAATGCTGAAATTATTTTTATTGATCAGGTTGATTCCACCATGATCCGTTGCAGCCCAGATGATGCCATTATCATCCTGGATCATTCCTGTGATCAGGTCAGCACTTAATCGCGAACCTGGAGATGATTCAGAGAATCTTTTAATAGTATTTGTTTTTGAATCGAAATAAGTGAGTCCATTCAATTCATTGGCCGTCCATACCCAAACCCCTCCCTCTTTATCTGCAAACAGCTGCAAAGGCTTGTCTGTATTGGTTTGCAGCAGGCTGCTGGTATATACTGATTGTAAATTTTTTGTATTGATCAATTCCAGAAATCCATTACGATGAAGGATCCAGAGATGATCGGCATCCTTTTGTTGAATGGCTGCAATGGAAGCATTTCTTACAGGGATGGTTTGATTTGTATTGTAGCGATATAGGCCAATGCTATCATATAAAAACCAGAAACTATTATTGGAATCTTTTAGTACGGAAGCAATTCTTCCAGGAGGAAGCTTTAATGATTGCAGGTATGAAGAAATATTGCGGTTGAACTTTTCAGTTGCTGCATCATACACAGAAGCTTCATCTCTTGACCTGACCAGTATCTTTTGATCCGGCAATTCATAGAGTGCATGCACATAATTATCGTGAAGTGAATTGGAATCGCCGGCCTTATTACGAAAAACTTTGAAATCATACCCATCGTAACGGTTAAGCCCCGACATGGTCCCAAACCAAACAAATCCTTTTCCATCGCGCAGCACTGCATTCACCTGGTTATGCGAGAGTCCATCGTATAGATCGAGCTGTGCAAAACGGTATGGTTCCTGTGCTGAAACAGCGCAGGATAGAAGAAGGAATAGTATAAGGTTAAGGGTTGTTTTCATCATGTCTCCATGTCTCCACGTCTCCGCGTCTTCATTTCACCTCAACTACTGCGAGGATTGGAAAATGATCCGAATAATACTTCTTATCAAATGAATCCGTAATAGTGGCAAACTTCTTCACTTTGAGTTTGTCGTTCACGAAGATATAATCGATACAGCCTTCAGGCTTTTTATCGAATTGAAATGCATTCCAGGTATCGGCATTGCCGTGAGGAGTTTGTTCGCTGTTGGCCCTGGCATACTTCATCACCGACATCAAATACTGCACGGGTTCCGTATCGGGCTTAAGGTTGAGATCGCCCATCATGACTACAGGATAATTCTTTGTATTGTATTGCTGAATTCTATCATAGATCAGCTTCGCAGATTGCTTGCGTGCTTCCTGTCCTATATGATCGAAGTGAGTATTAAAGACGTAGATGAACTTTTTGGTCTTCCTGTTTTGAAATAGCCCATAGCTGCAAACCCTGTTCAGGGCTGCATCCCAGCCTTTGGAAATGGAATCCGGAGTTGGCGACAACCAGAAAGTCCCACCCTTGATGAGCTTGTATTTATCTTTTTTATAGAAGACAGGCGAATACTCACCTTTGGTTTTCCCGTCATCTCTTCCGGCACCAACAAAGTCGTAGTTATTTAAATTTTGTTGAAGAAACGTAAGCTGCTGATGTAAAACTTCCTGTCCACCGATAAAATCCGCTTCATAGAAATTCATGAGTCCGGCCACTCTTTCTTTTCTCAGGTTCCACTGGTTCTCACCATCTCCGGCATTATCGAGCCGGATATTAAAACTCATTACTTTGATCTCCTGGGCGAATAAAAACAACGGCGCAGCAGCGAGGATAAGGAACAGTAGTTTTTTCATGGACCTAAGATAAGGAATACCGGGCTGACCAACAGCGAAGCTGTTGGGCTGAACGGAATTCCATTCAGCCCAAATGCCTTCGGCATTTGTTCAGCCTGGTGCGTTCAGCCCAGCTCCTCCGGAGCTGGTCAGCCCGCTACTACTTCTCCACCACACTCACCGCAAATCCACCACCGGCAGCACTCCACTGCGATAGCTTCGACTTCTTCGTTACCTCGATCTTTTTTATCGTATATCCCTGGGGGTTAGTTTTATAGTGCGCATTCTTTGCATCGGCATAAATGGTTGCGACATATTTCTTGCCATCTTCAAGGAAATCAAAAGAAATTTTTGAAATGCGTGGAGTTTCTCCATTCACATTTCCAATGAACCAACTATTCTTACCCTTGGATTTTCTTGCAACGGTGATGTACTCACCAGGCTCTGCTTCAAGGTATTTACTTTCGTCCCAATCGACCGCAACATCTTTGATGAACTGGAATGCATCCGGGAAACGCATATAGTTCTCGGGAAGATCAGCTGCCATCTGCAATGGACTGTACATTGTTACATACAATGCGAGTTGATTGGCCAGTGTACTATTCACATGCGAGTTATTCGATGGATTGATCTTGCTAATATCCATTTCAAAAACTCCAGGAGTGTAATCCATCGGTCCACCGATCAGTCTTGTGAATGGAAGGATCGTTACGTGGTTTGGTTTTGAACCACCGAAAGCCTGGAACTCAGTTCCACGCGCACTTTCATTGCCGATCATGTTTGGCCAGGTGCGGGCGATACCGGTTGGACGAACCGCTTCATGCGCATTCACCATGATCTTGTATTGGGCTGCTTTCTCTACTACATATTGATAATGATTCACGATCCACTGACTATAATGATACTCACCACGAGGAAGCATATTTCCTACATATCCTGTCTTCACCGCATTGTATCCAAACTGGTTCATGAATTTGAAAGCAGTATCGAGATGACGCTCGTAATTTCTTGCTGAACCGGAAGTCTCGTGGTGCATGATCAATCGCACACCTTTTGAATGCGCATAATCATTCAATTCTTTTACATTGAAATCAGGATATGGTGTAACAAAATCAAACACATAATCCTTCGAATGACCAAACCAATCTTCCCAACCAACATTCCATCCTTCCACCAACACACCATCAAATCCATGCTCCGCTGCAAAATCAATGTACTTCTTCACATTCGCATTGTTCGCACCATGCGTACCATTTGGTTTAGCTTTTGAATAATCATCCACTCCTAATCTTACAGTAGGAAAATCATTAGTATAAGCCCATGAACTCTTCCCTGTAATCATCTCCCACCAAACACCGACATACTTAACCGGCTTAACCCATTCAGATGCATTTTCAATTTTACATTTTTCATTCAGGTTATACGTCATTTTCGAAGCCAGGATCTCCCTTGCATCTTCGCTTGCAATGATCGTTCTCCATGGAGTGTTACAAGGCGCCTGCATATATCCTTTATCTCCTTTTGCATCAGGAGTGATATGTGATTCAAATACAAAACTTTTATCATCTAAATTCAAATGCATTGCACCATAATTGATCAGTGCCGCTTCATGCAGGTTGAGGTACATTCCATCTGTGGTCTTCATCATTAAAGAAGTCTGCACACCAGTTGGTGAAAATGGAGTTTGTGAAGCATTTCCGGTGATCGCTGATTTCATTAATCCCCTGATCTGCGAAAGCTTTGAAGTGGTATAATCGTATTCCTGTGTATCATAATCGCCGGCCAGCCAGAATGCAGTATGGTCGCCGGTCATAGCGAATTGCGTATGTTCTTCTTTGATCACGAAATAAGTAAGGTTCTTTTGTGCAGGGAATTCATACCTGAATCCCAATCCATCATCAAATAACCTGAACCTGACAATTATGCTACGATCTGATGCAGACTGCTTCAGCGTTACAGCCAGTTCATTATAATGATTGCGGATATTTTTCTGCTCTCCCCAAACCGGTTGCCAGGTTTCATCGAAAGTCGAAGACTTTACATCTTCAATCGTAAACCCATTCAATAAAGACAGAGAATCATTCTTTAACTCCAGTCCCAATTTGCCTGGCCTGAGAATTTCTTTGCCTTTAAAGTACAAACCATAATAAGGCGTTCCATCTTTCTGAAGGGTGAACGACATAACAAATTTTCCGTTCGGAGACTTCAGCTCCGCGGCATTTGTTGATCCCTGCGAAAAAACTTTGGAGGCGAGAAATAGAACTGATAAAAGAATTGCTTTGCAAATTGACAACCGTTTCATGATATCATTTTTGTGACCGGGTCATCCCGATTGAAGCATGAATGTACAAACTTTGTGTATTTGATACACATTAAAATTTTTGGATCAAAAAGGCCTAGTTTTAGGCTGGCAAAAAATGAGTATATGAAGATCGCAACCTACAATGTGAATGGCGTTAATGGAAGATTACCTGTATTGCTTCGCTGGCTGGAAACATCCTCACCGGATATAGTGTGCCTGCAGGAACTCAAAGCACCACAGGAGAAATTTCCGCTGGAAGCCATACAGAAAGCTGGCTACAATGCGATCTGGCATGGACAAAAAAGCTGGAATGGAGTTGCGATCCTTTCAAAATTCGAAATTACCGAAATAGGTAAAGTGTTGCCAGGTGATGAGGAAGATGTCCAAAGCCGCTTCATTGAGGCCGAGATCGAAGGCATCACCATCGGTTGCCTGTACTTACCAAATGGCAATCCTGCACCCGGACCAAAATTCGATTATAAGTTGAAATGGTTCGACCGACTCATTGACCATGCAGCTAAACTGGTGGATGCAAAGAAACCCGCTATCCTAACCGGGGATTACAATGTAATGCCTACAGAAAAAGATGTGTACAAACCTGAACGCTGGGTCGATGATGCATTGTTTAGACCCGAATCACGTGCAGCATTTAAGAAACTGGTGGAACAGGGCTGGACAGATGCAATCAGAAAATTATACCCCGACGAAATCATTTATACTTTCTTCGATTATTTCCGCAATGCATACGAACGCAATGCAGGTTTACGCATTGACCATTTCCTGTTGAACAAAGCCATCAGCAAGCGTTTGAAAGCAGGTGGCGTTGAACGTGAAGTACGTGGCTGGGAAAAGACCAGCGATCACTGCCCGGTATGGATCGAACTTAAAGATTGATGCGCTTTCCTGTTTTTGCAGATTCCCTGGCTGCTTCAAGGATCTTTACCACGATGAGATTATTCTCCATGGAATACAATCCAAATGCAGGTACTTTGATCTTTCGATTGATCACATCAGCAAAATATAAAAATGGACTGGTGTAGGTGCCCGTCTGTTCAGGTTTGAGCTCGAGTGATTGAGTTGGCTGCTGTCCACTTTTGATAATCATCTTAGCATTATTCTCCGTGATCGCAAATCCTCTTTCTCCATACACAGCCATATCTTTCCTGCTATATGGCCAGTTCCATGAAGCCTGGATGATGGATTGAGCAGTTGGATAAGTTAACACAATAGTAGCTTCATCATCAACCTTCGGATAAATTTTTGGTTTGAATTGTTGCGTAACAGCCATCACGGATGTGGGCAATTGACCGTTCATTAAATAAGTAGAAAGGTTAGCACCATAACAACCAAAATCCATCAGCGCTCCCCCTCCATTCTTCACGGGATCGGTCAGCCATTCAAAAAATTCATCTGACACGCCGATCTCTTTAGGGCCTTCATGTCCATCGTGGATCACCATCTTCCTGATCTTTCCCATGAAGTTTTCATCTCTCGTGAGTTCATAAGTTTTATCTGTTGTAGGATACCAAGATGTTTCAAAATTAGTGAGCAGGTGAATATTATTTTGTTTGGCCAGTCGCACCATTTCTTCTGCATCTTTCACTGTAGTAGCAAGTGGTTTTTCCACCATCACATGTACTTTCTTTGGCGCTGCAACCCGCACCGCATCTATATGTTCAGAAGTCGCACCAAATGCACAGAGTCCATCGGGATTTACTTTATCGATCATCTTCGACAGGTCATCATAAAACAAAGAAGCATCCAGTTTGAATTGCTTCATCGCTTTTTCACGCAGATCTTTTCTTGGTTCAAAAATGCCCACCAGTTCAACAGCAGCATCATTTTTTCTTCCCAATATCCAACCATTATGTCCATGAGAGATCCCTGCCACGGCAAGTCGGACCGGCTTTTGAGCCATAACTGAAGCACTGATGAACAACAAGAGACCCAATAAATATTTCATGTAATTATTTTAACGCAGGATAAAGATGTTTCCAGATCAGGTTTATCTCTTCCTGCATATTAGGTATATACGCAGTGGTTACGATCACGGCATTTTTTTCCGGAAGCACGATGATAAATTGTCCGTTTAAACCATCGGCACGAAATGCATTATTCCTACACCTCCACAACTGGTAGCCATATCCCTGTGCCCAGTCGCTTTCAGCTTTATTTGCATCCGCCGGAACCCATTGTGCAGGCTGATGGATCTGTGCTTTGGAAGCCTGTTTGATCCATTTCTTTGGTAACAAACGCTTTCCATTCCACTTACCTTTCTGCAAAAGGAATTGTCCCATCTTCGCCATGTCTTCGGTCTTGACATACAATCCCCATCCACCCACATTTACATTGGAAGGACTGCTTTCCCAGGTTGCTCCCTTGATGCCAAGTGGTTCAAAGAACCTTGGTGTGAGATAATCGATGAGTTTCTCACCTGTAACTTTCTGAAGGATGGCAGAAAGCATATAAGTAGCAATACTATTGTAAATGAATTTCTCTCCCGGTTTATAGGTCATGGGAAAGGACAGAAAATATTTTTCCCAGGGAAGTTTGGTTTGACGAATGCCATCGGTAGGATCACTGGCATGTCCAACACTCATGGTGAGCAGGTGACGGATTTCAAGCGCAGCAAGGTTTTCAGAGACAGTATCCGGTTTAGCTTCAGGAAAGAAAGAGATCACTTTATCAGTGAGCTTAAGCTTCTTTTCCTTCACAGCAAACCCGATGGCAGTAGCAGTAAATGTCTTGCTCACCGACCACATCACATGATTAACATCCGGTCCATTTTGCCCGAACCATTGTTCGCTGATCACTTTTCCATTACGCAGGATCATGAGACTATGGAGTTCCTGCTTGCTATCTTTCACGGCCTGCAGATAGGCTTCAACAGCTTTCGGATCAAAGTTTTCCGCTTCAGGCGTGCTGCGTGGAAGCGGCTGTGCAAGCAGGTTTACAGAAAGTAATAGGGCTATTACCAAGGAAGAAAGCAATCGCATAAGATGTTAGTTGAGGTTAATGTACTGTCTAATATAATTAATCCCTCTGAGTAATTTTCAGTACTCTTTTCTTTGAAAACATCCAACCAAATAAATTCTCCTGGAATGCAGCATCCCAACTGTTGTGGTTTGCATTGGGATATAAGGTCATCTTCACATCAGCATTCACATTTTTTAAAGCAGCATGCATATCCTTACTGAATTGAGGATCCACCACATCATCCTTCAAACCATGAAAGATCCACCAGCTGGTCTTTTTCAAACTAGCAGCTGTTTTTGGATTTGCACCACCGCAAATAGGGATCGCTGCCGCAAATACACCCGGCATCCTTCTTACCAATTCAAAGGTACCCATCCCTCCCATGGATAAACCCATCACATATACCCTGTCTTCATCAACCTTAAATCTCATATTGATATTCTCCACCAGCGCCATTACTCTTTTCATTGGCCTGGTTGGTTCTCCACCTGGAGTAAAGTAGAAACTGCGCTTGCCATATTTCTGTCCTTCGGAAACTGCCACCACATTGCTCCAGTAATTATCATCAGGACATTGAGGGAAAACCACGATGGCAGGATATTTCTTTCGAAGACTGTCGCGCAGGAACATCGATGATCCATGGATCAACTGCTTTTCATTATCCTCTCCGCTCTCTCCTCTTCCATGAAGAAAATACATCACGGGATATTTCTTCGCAGGATCAAAATTTTCAGGAAAAAGTATGCGATAAGGCATGGTATCACCATCCTGGATCAGCCACTGCTTTTTAAAGAGATCATTTTGTTGAGCATGTAAAATGCCATTGAAGAGAACTAGTAAAGCCAGCAAAAGAACCGGCCTTTTAAGGGAGATGGTCATCAGGAAAATTTTTGTCAAGATCGCCATTCCATGATAACAAACCAATGCCCATCCTTAAAAAATTGATCAGCAGTTTCTGAAAATTCAAATTTGCGGTAAAATTCCGCTGCGGATTTCCTGGCATTGCACCACACCCTGCTAAATCCATTTTGCTTGGCATACTCAAGGATATGTTGAAGCAGCTTTGCACCGTATCCTCTTCCCTGCAATTCGCTGATGGTTGCAAATTTTCTGAACTGGAGTTCACCATTCTTCTCAAACAAAGAAACAACACTGATGAGTTGATCATTATCATACAGTGCAAGATGGGTTCCATAAAGATCTTCTTCCAGTTTGATGCTTTCAAAATCCATTTCGGGATACATCACCTGGTGGCGAATCGGCCAAACTATTTCCGGGCTGACTATTCTGATGGAGATCATCCAGCAAAATAATAAATTTATTTATTTGGAAGGTTGCTGATAATATTTCAATCAGTTGAACTTCTTTTAAGTGGATCAAAATCCATTTTTTTAGTCAGCAACCTATCGACAGAATAACTTCCAGAACCGGCGAGTAACAGGTTCAGCGATAAACCGATCGCGATGATATGGTATTCAAACCCTTCTCCATCCTGGGTTCCAGACCAGTTCATAAATAAGCCATGAGATAAATGACTGGTGAGGATCATACCGATAAAGAGTCCTGTCATGGCCAGTGCAAAAAACCTTCCCATAAAACCAAGTAGTAAAGCAATAGCCCCGAAGAATTGCAGCATGATCACTGAAAAAGCAACGATCCAGAGTAATCCTTCAGTTTGTGTGAGATAATTCATGGTTCCTGCAAATCCATATCCACCAAACCAACCCAATAACATCTGGCAGCCGTGAGCAAGGATTACTGATCCCAGTGCGATCCTGCTGATCAATCCATGGTAATGTTCTCTTGTCTGAAATAACAATGAAAGCTGTTTCATAAAAAAATATTTAGAGCACAAAACTGGATTGAGCAGGAGTAGGAAAAAATGAACTGGTTCAAGAAATAAGTTTCTATTTATTGAACCAGTTCATTTTATATAGATGAATCAAGGAGCATTTTTACAACTCAATATTTCATCATGAAAAAGATAATTGTTGCATTACTATTTTATATGAATATGCATCATGCAAAAGCACAAACAGCCAGTGCAGAAATAATGGCAGGACAAACCTATATTCATTACCAGCACAATATTGTTCAGCCAATTACTCCAGGTTTATCATGGCAACATATTGCAACATTGATCAAACGATATAAAACAGATGAAGGAAAAACAGGAAGCAGGGATGAATTGATGAACCAGGCTTATGTTGTATATAAACTTACAGGAATCATTGCGTTAAAGGGAGGATTGTTTTATACCAATGCAGGAGGATTCAAACCATCCATTGCCATTCAGTTGGCGCATCGATACAGGGATAATTTAATTATGCTGGTACCGCGAATTGACCTCCATAGAAATCCATCCAATGAATTATTCTTTTTATCAGATAATTATTTTACACTATCATCAAAAACAAAACTATTTGTCAAGGTGCAGGCCATGAGCAATTTTGGAAAGAAAAATCATAACAGGAGTTACCAGTTGGTAAGGATTGGAATGGAGAGAAAGAAAATCCAGTTTGGACCAGGATTAACGCTTGATGAATTTGGAACTAACAAAAAGGTATTTTACAATGCGGGGATTTTTATCAGGAAGGTTTGGTAGACCGTTTAGCATGCAGTCTTTTTTTGATCTTGCTTAAAAATTCGGCAGACATCCCTAGGTAGGAAGCAATATGTTTTTGAGATATGGAAGCATCCATGTCAGGATATTTATCACGAAATTCAATATAGCGCTGTTCAGCATCCATGCTTATATTCTGCAGCACCCTGTTTTGAAAAGATGCATAGGCCTTTTGAATCAGCAAACGATAGAATCTTTCGAAGAGAGGAACTTTTTCGTAAATAGTTTGGAAATTTTCGTAGGAAAAGGAAATGACTTTAGTGGTTTCAAGAGCTTCAACAATCAGAAGCCCTTTAGTCTGGTTTGTAAATCCGGCAAAATCACTGATCCACCATCCCCTGCTACCCAACTGTACAACATGTTCATTTCCTGCAGGGTCAATATAAAATACACGTCCACTGCCTGATTCAATAAAATTTGTGAACCGGCAGATCTCTCCTTCCCTGCAGAGGAGATCGCCTTTCCGGAAGATTTTTTCAACTCCTAAAGAAGCGATCAATTGCCAGTCTTGTTCCGACAGTTGAACGAATGAACGAATGTTATTCAAAAGGAGGTTTTCTTCCATTCCCCTAAATTAAGGCTGAAAATTTCGCCATCAAAAAATGAACTGGTTCAATTTTCCATTCAACTTAAACTTTAAAATTTGTTCAAAAATTAAATGATAACTGAACTTACACTATCGACCCAGGACCTTGATAAAACGATGCAATTCTATGCGGAATTACTCGGTCTTCCCTTTAGCCTGCAAAACAAATCTGTTGAATTTGAAATTGGCGCAAGCAGGCTGATCTTTAGAGAAGAAAACAAATTGCATCCTATCTATCATTTTGCTATTGAAATTCGCCTTTTATCAAACAACCGCCAATGGAAAATTTTGCCGCACTGGGTGAGGAAGAAGGGTTATTGATTGTTGTGCAGGATGGTAGAAATTGGTTTCCTACCTATTCCGTTGAAGGAACTGTTGCAAAAGGAAAGAACGCCAATCTTGTAATACTTGATGAGAATCCGTTGAATGATATCAGCAATACACAGAAAATCTTTGGAGTAGTCCTGAAAGGAAAATATTATGACAGGAAAAGCTTAGAGCGGATGAAGCTAAGCGTTCAAAATTCTTACAAATAAAAAAAGCCTGCAAATCATTGCAGGCTTTTTAGTGGAGGTGAGGGGATTCGAACCCCTGTCCAAACATATTCGCCGAAAGCTTTCTACATGCTTATTCCGTTATTAATTGTCGGGAGATAACAGGAACCGGACAAACCGATTATCTCCTTAGCTGGATGGTCTTAAGCTACAGGCACAGCCTACCGCAGCAGCATCCTTATTTGTTTTTTTGAGTCGGCGGCGGGACATGGTAAAAGGAAGACCTGTCCGGCGGCCCTAATGACTATCTAATCACTGATTAGGCAGCCATGGCATACTGAGAATTGCCATTTATAGTTTGAATATTCAGATTAAAGAGCTAATTATCCAACGCTCTGCATGCTTACACCTTCAAAGATCTACGCTGTCAAAACCGGACACCCCCGGTGTTTGTCGGTTGCAAAGATAGGGAGAAATTTGGAATTACCGGGCTGAACTCGAGCGAAGCGAAGCAGGCTGAACGGACCGGGCTGAACAGGCGCTGAAAGCGACTGGGCTGAACGGGAAACGGGCAGAACGATGGGTGTAGCACCCGACGTTCTGCCCGCCCTTCGGGCGTTCAGCCCGATTTCGTTCAGCCCGTCTTCCGTTCAGCCCAAACACCTACGGTGTTTGTTCAGCCCGGTCCGTTCAGCCCAGCCGCCTTTGGCGGCTGGTCAGCCCGGCTAGCGCGGCCTCAAATACTCCAGCGTATCAATGGAAACCCTCGAAGAAGGTCCTCCACCCCAGGTAAATCCAAGGTAAAATGTCCTGGTTGCAGGATCATATCGACTATCATATCCCGGAAGATTCACCGCTCCACCGGAACTGCTCACCGTTACCTTATTGGTGGCCGGATCAATTTCAATCTGTGGTTCACCAATTCCAATCCCCGTAAGATCTGCCCATACCAGCAGGTCATTGAAATCCACCACATGAAGTCCCGCAGTCAACAAGGCCATTTCCTCTCCGGAAAACCAACCGGTCTTTGAAGGATCGCCCGCTCTTAAAGAATATCCACGCATGGAATACACTCCATCATACTGGTTCTTAATGTTCACGCCTACCAATACCCTTCGCTGGTTTTCTGCAATCACCACTCCTGCAGGCTCCACAGATTTGATCTTTAAGCCAACAGCATAATTCTTCGTGAGATCAAGTGTATTCTTAACATCCGGGAACTTCAGCTGCATTTGCGCAGTCCTGCTTCCCTTCGGAATCACCAATTCAAATGTTTCAAATTCAAAACTTCCATCGGGTAATTCAAACCTGTTCCCATCATTGGCCTGATTGTATTCTTCAATTAATGAAGGATCCAGTTCAACAGTTACCTTGATATCTGTTGTTGCAGGATTTGCAGATAAGAAATTAACCAATGCCACCTCAAACTCCTGCTCGGTATCAAAGTTCTCCAATGCAATATTATTGATCTCATTTTCACTTTCAGGAAATCCTACTCCGGCATTGGAATTGTCCATACCAAATGTTCCATACTTATGGTTTTCATAATCCTTATCCTTGAGGCAGGATGTAATGCCGATCATCGCCAGCATACACCATCCTAAAATTCTATACTTCATAATAGTTTGATTTAATTAAGATCCCAGAATAATTTTCCATACTTATCCACTGTTCCTTCTTTGCCAACATTCGCTGCATTATAGTTGTACTCCGTTTGAGGATACAATAACCTCGATGGAACTTTTGTAGCAGTATTTTGAGGAGCAACCGATATAGGCGGACCCGCATCATATCCAATCGAAACACCATACACATAATCTGTTCTCCTGTAATCTGTCCAGATTTCATAAGGTGCTATACCGTTCAATGAAAACCATTTCTGTAATATGATTCCTTCCATCGGATCTGCATCAAAATCCAATCCCGGATAACCGCTACCTGCATAGTCATCAATAAATTCCTGGGCATGTGCATCTGAATCTCCAAGCCACATAAAATTCTCCCTGATTGCCATCTCCCACAATTCTTTGGCAGAAGGTCCCGTTGTGATCAAACCTCTTTGCCTTGCTTCCGCCTGAAGGAATAAGCTTTCTGTAGCAGTGATGATCCACTGAGGCATATCTGCTCCTTTCTTAAGCCCTGTTCCGATAGCGGACAATGTACTTCCGATATTCTCATTACTCGCAGGCAGGCCATACTGAACACCCCGATAATTCCCATTCACTGTGGTATAAAATGCTGCAATCCGCGGGTCCCCAACATAATTGTAAAAATCAACTCCCCATTGGTTTGCACGGTAATATGCAGAACCAAATGTTGCATCACCATTTTCATCCGCATCATAAACCCTGAAAAAAGGATTCGGTTTATCACTTCTATACCCCGGCTGAACTTCAGCTGTCTCTCCCATCATGAGAAAACCACTTCCCTCCTGCTGAATGATATTCATTTCTTCATTGACATCAATTCCTGCTGCAACCTGGTTTCCATTCATACCATTGTGCAAATGGATCAGCATACGAAGCTTCAATGTATTGCCAAACTTCATCCACATATCTTTATCTCCATGAAACATGATGTCATTTTCAGCAATGTCTACACTTTGCAATGAACCTGCATTCATGATAAGCGACATGCCAGTATCAATCTGCCTGAACAGATCTTTATACACTTCAACACCTTTATCGTAAGCCGGAGTGATGTTACCATTTCCCTTCAATGCTTCACGGTAAGGAATATTTCCATATACATCCACAAGTACCTGGTAATTGTGCGACTTCATGATCCTTGCAATACCCTCATAAAAATCTGCATCGGCAACTTTGGCTTTTTGCTGCATCACTTCATAATCATAATTATTGTTGTAGATGCTGTTCCAAATACCAGTTTCAAAATTGGTCGTGATATTATACGTTTCCTCATTCAGGTCTGGAGCATAACTTCCGGAACGAGCCCAGTAACCCATATAATTCTGTAACCACCCCCAGTCTCTCACTACTATTTCTCCAGTATTATGCAGTGCTGCAGGTAGAATGATATCATGCGTAACCGTACTGTCGGTTGGTTGGTTGGGATGCTTATTGATATTGAAATGATCTTTACTGCAGGAGGATATTCCGACTCCCAACACTGCAATCAATATCAGCATCCTGTTGACTAATGTTGATAACATATTCATTGATTAATCCATTAAAAATTAAGTGTGAGGTTAGCTCCATAAAATCTTGTTGGCGGAGTATTACCCAAACCATTTACACCCTGTGCATTTCCGGTTGTGTTGGAAAACTCAGGATCGGTCCATTGATTGGATTCAGGAAGCAAGGTCAAAAGATTTCTACCTGTCAATGTAAATGAACCTCCCTTAACCGGCATATGTGCAAACCACTTTGATGGGAATGTATAGCCAATGGCCACTTCACGAAGTTTCCAAAAGGCACCACTCGACAGGTAATTGGATTGCGCAGAGGTATTTACATCCAGTGAAAAGAAATTATAGTTTCCCGGAGTATACACAGATGTATTCTCTACATACTTTGATCCATCATAATAAACTGAATTTGGCATGATGAATGGCTGTCGACCAGTTGCCGCACTCCTGTAACTGATACCGGTAAAATCCATATTAGGACCTAAACCATGATAGATCTGGTTTCCATTGCGATGATCCGCTACTGCACTCAGGAAGAAACCTTTCCATTCAGCATTGATCGACAATCCAAGAATATGCTCAGGCATGGTTCTGCCAAAGGTTTTGATCGTTGGATCCACTGTTGGCAATCCACTTACAGGATCAACGATCACCCGACCTTTATCATCCCGTGCATAATCTGTCAGCTTGAATGTATAAGCGGGCATTCCTTTGATGATGAAGTTTCCATTACCTATCCCTAGTTCATCAACGCCTTCGATCAGCTTGTTAACCTTATTGGTTTGGTGCGTATAGTTTGCTTTGAAATTGATATTAAGGTCACCGATTCTCACCAATGGAGTCAATCTCAGGTCGAGCTCAATCCCTTTATTGGTAAAGGATGCAGCATTCAGCAAAGCATTGGGAAAACCCGTTGCAGCTGAATACGCAACAGTGATAATCTGGTTTTCATTTTCCTGCTGATATGCTGTTGCTTCAAGATTCACACGGTTGTTGAAGAATCCCAGTTCAATACCCACTTCTTTATTGATGACAAATTCTGGTTTGTAAGAATTCTTTCTCAACACATTGTCAGAAGTAAATCCAATAAGGGTTCCATAAGGAAAGCCTCCACCAGGACTATATGTATTCTCCAGGTTATACGCACCAAGATTCACATTACCTGTTTTGGAAACGGCTCCTCTTAATTTCAGGTAAGACAATACCTCGCTGTTCTTAATGGAATTGATCGCTTCGCTTAACAAAACAGAAAGGCTTGCTCCCGGGTAGAAATAACTGATATCCTGCGGCCTGTAATTATATGGATTTGCCAGTCGGCTATCCATATCATAACTTCCGGTAACTTCAGCAAAAAGAAATTCGTTGTACCCAACAGACATTCTACCGAAAAATCTTTGCAGCCTTGTTTCCTGCTCCAGCTCAGTGGTACCTGGTTCACCTTTTCTCACCAAAACATTATACACTGCAGGAATACCTAAGTTATAAGAGGACACCCCAAGTGATCTGGTCTTAGTTCTTCGATAGGAATGTCCGATCAATGCATCTAATGAAAACTTATCGAAATCCTTGTTGATCGTTGCAAAAAATTCCGAATTAAGTCGACTGTTAAATGCAGAACTTTCACTTACACCTGCATTCAGGTCCTTGGTTCCGCCCGAGCTCCCCAATCCGAATGTTTTGGTATAAGCTGAATAGGTAAATGCACCCTGTGTGGCTTTATCAGAACCGGTCGAAACATTTCCACCTGCCCTGTAAGTCAGGTTCAGCCATGGTTTCAGCTTGTAATCAAATTGAACATTCCCCATGAAATCATTGGTCAGTCCTTTCGCACGGAAATTATCGATCATAAAATATGGGCTCATGTAATAATTACTGAAGTAACCGTCGGGGCTCGACCAGTAATCATTTCTCCAGTCTTTGAATCTTGTAACAGGAATATGCATGGGGGTATTGATCAAACCCCAGTACACCTGGTAGTCTCTTCCATTATCGAACCTGTCACCTGCATGAACATCGTAATTTGAATTAGTGTAAGTCAGATTGAAAGAAGTTTTGAACTTACCATATTCTTTGTTTGCACTCATCCTGAATGATCGCCTGTTATTCTGATCATTTGGTACAACACCTTTGATGCTTACATTCTGTGCACTGAAATAAAAATCTCCTGTAGAGAAAGAAATATCTGTTTGATTGGTAGTACCTATATTCCAAAACTTTCTCTTCTCATTTGGTTTAGCACTGTATGTAGTGAAAAGTGTATCGCCATCAGGAGATGGCCTACCTATCTGGACAAGTTGTCCATTGAATTCAGGACCATAAGTTTGGTTCTCGATAGGATCATAAATTCCATATCCGAATTCATCTACTGAAGAACCTGATCCAAATCTTGTTTGAAGCTTGGGCATGAAAGAAACAGACTCAAGTTGGGTAGTCTGGCTGAAAGTCACATTAGGTTTACCTTTCACCCCCTTCTTTGTTGTAACGACAATAGCGCCATTTACACCTTCAGGTCCATACACAGCCGTTGCTGATGCTGATTTCAGAATGGTAACATCCGAGATATCATTTGGATTGATAGAGTTCAGATATCCCAAGGCCATTGGCACGCCATCAAGCACCAGCATAGGTTGGTTGTTACCAGTCAGAGACCTGATACCCCTCAATGTGATGCGCGTGTCAGCAAACACACCATTATTTGTGGTCTGTATATTCAAACCGGAAACTTTACCTGTCAACCCATTTTGAAGATTAACCACTTTAGCCTGCGTTAACTCTTGTGAACGCACCCTGGTAGTAGAATAACCCAATTGTTTAGCCTGCCGCTGTTGACCCATTGCTGTGAATACCACTTCGGTCAGTTGGGTGGAGCCATTGGCTGAAAGAACAACACGCATGTTGTTGTTAGCTGAAATTGATCTTTCCCCATAACCAACGGCCGAGATGAGCAGTGTGGCATTTTGTTTTACGTTGATAGAAAACACTCCTGAGGAATCTGCAGTTACTGAATTTTTCTCACCTGATTCCCTGACGGTAGCAAAAGCAACCGGATCACCCTTGTCATCCACCACGTTTCCACGGATTGTTCTTTGCTGTGCAAGCAGGACAACCGAGAACATACAGCAGAAGACAAATGTCAATACTCGCTTCATAATGTAGTTT
Organism: uncultured bacterium; assembly: GCA_966112615.1. Classification (GTDB taxonomy): domain Bacteria; phylum Bacteroidota; class Bacteroidia; order Chitinophagales; family Chitinophagaceae; genus Flavitalea. The sequence goes on along the minus strand of CBHWDO010000003.1, from coordinate 153,982 downwards.
TAGTTATTGAAATATTCAGCAAAGACAATCAATCGTGAAGGATGTAGATAAGGTTGGATTTATAATGATGAATGAAAAACCTGAAATGAAGCATGTGGGGATTGAAGTGAATCCGTTCTTCAATACTTATCAAGAGGCTCTTGAAAAGCTTACCAGCACTGATTTTCAGCTCATCATTGAAAACCGGATATTCAAACCGTTATAATACCATTACACCTGATATAAGATTTTTCAGAAATGATCAGTTGATACATTTGTGCTGCATAAGTATATTTTTGGTTTAGAATTTTTCTCATGTGTCGCGGGTTGTTTCTACAACCCGCTTTTTTGTGTCCAGGCATAAAAAAGCCGCCCAAAGGCGGCTCAACAACCCACATGTAATACACTAGTTCTTCATTATTGGATAGATTATAGCAGCATCTTTATAAAATATTTTGACATAGTATGGTCCTGCTGGTAGATTGTTAATAGCTAAACTCAGCGGACGCGACTTCAATGATTCACTTCTGAATACTTTCAAAACTCTTCCTTGAACATCCATGATTGAAACCTGCTCTACCACTCTTCCTTCGGGCAATTGAACATACATTACATCCTTTGCGGGGTTAGGATAAACTTTAACCGGGTCATTTACTGAGCCGACAAATATTTGCACCACTTTTGAAAAGCGGTAATTCCCCTGCTTTCTTCTGAAGCTACAGCCTTCACATATAACCAGGTAACAGGCAAAACGGAACCTTCCTGAAGTGGAAAATATGCTGATAAACTCCATGGATCTTCAAGGCTTCTGAAATAAATAATATGTTCTCCCTCATTCAATCCACTGATATCAATATCTACATTCAATCCTGCAATATCCGGAGAAGCAGGAACTGATACTTTAGTTCCAAGCCCAAAACCAGGATCGCTATCAATAAAATATTCTAACTCACGTATAACCCCTGGAGCTGCAGGCGATGCACGATATGGATCGATCGTGGTATTATCGAACAACACAATATTTGTCAGGCTCCACCGACCTTGGTCATCTTTTGTACGAATATATAATTGATGAACACCTGTTGACAACCCGTTAAGGTTCACCAAAATATTGGACTGAAGTGAAGTATCACTATTTACACTTATCGGAGTTCCATTCCCCATTCCAGGATGTGTATCAATAAAATATTCCGCTGCAGTAATCTTATCAAGCCCATCATCTGTTTATTTTATCCCCTATTCTAAATGATCATTTAGAACTTTATAATGATAGCATGATGAAATGAAATGCTATTCACCCAGCCATTTTTTGAAGTCAGTTGCTTTTAGCCGGCTGATAATGATCTCTTCATAAGATACAGGCTGAACCTGAACTTTAAGCTTTCCGCTAAACCATGCATGAACTTTTTCAATATTATTATAGTTCAGAATGAACTGGCGGTTTGCACGAAAAAAAGAATCTTTATCCAGTTCGGATTCAATATCATCCAAAGGTTTGTCGATGATCAGGTCTTCATCCTGGATGGTTTTGATATATTGAAATTTTTCCTTTGTATAGAAATATGCAATATTCTCCACAGGAATAGAGATCAGGCGGGTACCAAGTTTGGCAAGAAACCTTTTTTTGACAGATGGCTCAACAGTCTTATTCCCTTTCAAAATCTCCAGTAAATTTTTATCAATGGTTACTGGTTTGCTATGGTACTTTTTATACTTATTGATGGCTGTCTCGAGTTCTGCACGATGCAGGGGCTTCAATAAATAATCAATACTGTTTTGTTTGAAAGCAGTCAGCGCGTGTTCCTGGTATGCTGTAATAAAGATGATGGGTGTTTCAATTTCAACTTCTTCGAAGATGTCGAAACTACGTCCGTCACCCAGCTCAATATCCATAAAAACCAGGTCTACCGAAGGATCCGAATCAAAAAATTCAATACTGGATTCTACTGAATCAAGAATTTTGACCACTTCAATATCACGATCAAGATCACGAAGCATTTCAACTAACCGCGAAGCAGCGATCTGCTCATCTTCAATGACCAACACTTTCATATCGATGTTTTTTTATTAAAGGAACACTGACAATAAATGAACTGCTATCACTTAATATTTCAACATCCGGCAATCCCATGAGCTCAAATTTTTTCTGGAGATGCGATAAGCCATGACCAGTTTTGGAATTGGAATTTTTTGCCTGGATATTATTTTCAACGATCACCCGTTGCTGTTCTTCATCAATGGAAATGACGATTGTCAAAGGTTTAGCCCTTGTGATGACATTGTGCTTTACAGCATTTTCTATAAGCAATTGTAAACTCAGCGGAGGCACTTCGTAACCTGATACATAATTGATATTATCGATCAGTATCAATCCTTCATTATACCTGGTTTTGAGTAATGAAAAATAGGTCTTGACAAAACCCAATTCATCTTCCAGTGCAATCATATTGGCATCGTTCGCTTCAAGAAGGTATCTATAAACAAAAGCCAGGTCCTCCGTAAAGCTGATAGCTTTATCTTTGCTTACTTCGATCAAACCGATCAATGTATTCAATGTATTGAACAGGAAATGAGGCTGGATCTGCACTTTAAGAGAATCCATTTGCACCTGGACGTTGAGTCTCTTCATTTCTTCCACCTCTGTTCTCGACCTGGTATATTCTTCCATGAAAAACATTCCTTCATACACCAATGCCTGCAGCACAACAAAAAGGAATGTATAACCTGAAACAAATGAAGCCATCGAAATACTCATCACGGGAACGCTCCAGAAGTGAAAGTAGTCTTCCAGGAACAATCTTGTACAAGCGAGGATTATGGAGAAAGGGATGGCATCCAATACAAAAAAGAATAATCTTTTTTTGAAGGAATTAAGTCCCGGATATTTTTTTCTTAACCGAAGAATGGTCCATCTTGATGGCTCCCACATCGCAAGGGAATAAGTGATGGTAAGAAAAATGATCTTCCAGAAAAGATGTGGATCATCCCAGGAGAAAAACATTTCGAGCATGAAAAAAAGAAAATAGACAGTACTGAATACGAGGTATCCCCACAGTCTAAGTTTATTCTCTTTTATTACCATCATGCCTTTTTGCAAAATTATTACATGATAATTTGTTAGCCCTGAAACGCGATGTCAATTTAGATAGATGAAATGACAGTTGGGGTACCGTTGGACACATTTGAGATGAGGAGATGAGGAGGTGAGGAGGTGAGGAGTTGAGAAGATGGGAGTTGGGAGTTGGGAGTTGGGAGTTGGCGGGCTGAACACCTGGAGGGTGGGCAGAACGATGGGTATTACACCCGGCGTTCTGCCCGCTTCTCTTCGCTCGCGTTCAGCCCGGATGCGAAGCATCCGCCTTTGCGAGCTTTGCTTCTTGGCGCAGCTGCCGCAGGCAGCGGCTTTGCGTGATATAAAATCTTGCGTGAAAGCTTAATGTAAAATGCCTTTAGTCGGATCACCCGCACTAAAGGCATTTTACATTTTTAATTTTTAGAAAAACCTCATAAAATCAAGCCCTATCGCATACGCCATCAATCCCAACAACAACACCATTCCCACCATCTGCGCGTACTCAAGGAATTTTTCACTTGGCTTTCTTCCGCTGATCATCTCGTACAAGGTGAAGATCACATGACCTCCATCCAATGCAGGGATCGGAAGAATATTCATAAACGCCAGTACAATACTTAACAATGCGGTCATACTCCAGAATCTTTCCCAATCCCACTCTGCACCAAACATATTTCCAATGCTGATAAAACTTCCCAGTGATTCACTGGCTTTCACTTCAGGAGAGGTGAACAGCAACTTGAAGTTTTGAATATTCATCACCAAAGTGTTCCAGCCCTTTGCAACACCTGCAGGGAAACTCTCAAAGAATCCGTATTTCTTTACATGATAATCAAGGAAAGCCGTATCCAGCACAGTTCCAAAACCTACACTTGCTTTTTCATTTGTTGCAGCTTTCACCACAACTGTATCAGCACCTCTCTTTACAGTAATATCAATGTTGGTATTCTTGAAACCTCTTTTCTTATCACTGAATTCAATGAAAGAATTAATTGGCTGACCGTTCAATGCAACGATTGTATCACCTCTCTGCAATTTATTACTCAGAAATTTGGCCTGTGAAGTAACAGTATCCACTACTGCAGGATACATCGGGTATGCAATGGGCTCACCTTTTCTCTGGATCAGGTTCCTGGTTGTTCCCTCAGGAATTGCCAGTTCAATTTTCTGTCCATTACGATCTACCTCGATCGTCTTTGCTTCATTCAAAATAATATCACTGGAGATCTTGTAGAAATTATCTACCGGCTTACCTCCTACACTTACGATCTTGTCTCCATCCTGCAAGCCTATCTTTCTTCCCAGGCTATCTGCATACACACCATATTTCGCTCCGTTTGCAGGTAAATATTCTTCACCCCAAACAAAAAGGATCATCGCGAAGATCAAAAATCCAAGGATCAGGTTAACAGTCACACCACCGATCATAATGATCAGTCGCTGCCAGGCTGGTTTGCTTCTGAATTCCCATGGCTCAGCAGGTTTTTTCATCTGCTCTTTGTCCATGCTCTCATCGATCATCCCAGAGATCTTTACATAACCTCCCAATGGCAGCCAGCCTATTCCATAAACGGTTTCACCGATCTTTTTCTTGAATAGTGAAAAATAGGGGTCAAAGAATAAATAGAATTTCTCAACCCTGCACTTGAACCATTTTGCCGGGAGAAAATGCCCCAGCTCATGCAACACTACTAAAATGGATAAGGATAAAATAAGTTGTCCAGCCTTTACACCTACGGTCGACCAGTCAATAGCTAAAAGATTCATGCTTATTATTAAAAATTTAGATCTACAATTTGATCAGCGATGCCACATAACTACGGGCTTCTCCATCGCTGTCGTAATATTCGTCGAGAGTTGGATGTTCGATAAAAGGAATTTTTTCCATGGTCCTTTCGATCACTTCAGTCATATCCAAAAACCCGATCCTGTTCCTAAGAAACGCAAAAACTGCGATTTCGTTTGCGGCATTCAGGATGCACGGCAAATTACCGCCTTTATGGAGCGCCTCGATAGCCAGCGCGAGGTTTCGGAAAGTCTTAACATCAGGATCTTCGAAGGTCAGGTTACTTGGTTTCCTGAAATCATATCGCGGAAAATCATTTTTGATCCGGTTTGGAAATGCCATTGCATATTGAATGGGCAGTTTCATATCGGGCAATCCCATCTGCGCCTTGATGCTGCCATCTTCAAACATCACCATGCTGTGAATGATGCTTTGTGGATGCACCAGTACCTGCACCTGCTCGGGCTGCAGGTTGAATAACCATTTTGCTTCGATCATCTCAAGCCCTTTATTCATCAGGGTTGCAGAGTCGATCGAGATCTTAGCGCCCATCGACCAGTTGGGATGTTGCAAGGCATGGTCGCGCTTTACATTCACCAGGAAGTTTGGCTTCTTTCCAAGAAAAGGTCCGCCACTGGCTGTAAGAATCACTTTTTCAACCTTATTCCTCCCCTCACCTACCAGGCATTGAAAGATCGCAGAGTGTTCCGAATCCACAGGAATCACCGGAACCCGCTTCTCCACTGCTTTCTGCATCACGATATCGCCCGCTACCACCAGGGTTTCTTTATTGGCCAATGCTATGGCTTTACCCGTTTCCAGTGCCATCAGCGTTGGTTTCAATCCTGCAAATCCTACAATGGCGGCAAGCATCATATCATACACGTCCATTCCGGCTACTTCTTCCAATGCATCTTCACCTGCAAAGACCTTGGTATCGGTTTTTGCCAATGCTTCCTTTACTTTATTGTACTTACGCTCATCTCCAATCACCACGATGTTGGGATTGAATTTCAGCGCCTGTTCTATCAGCAAATCATCATTGTTCTGGGCAGTCAGTACTTCAGCCGAAAACAAATCCGGATTTGAAGCTATGACCTGCAGGGCCTGCGTTCCAATGGAGCCCGTAGAACCAAAGATGGCTATTCTTTTTACCATATGCTTGCTTTATGCCTGATCAACGTAATTCATTAATTCGTCTGCCAGCTTGCGATCATTACTGAGCCTTGGTACTTTATTTTGCCCGCCCAGTTTACCGATCGACTTCATATAATCAATGAAACCATTCTTCTTTACCGCCCTGATCTTCAATGGCTGAAGGATATTTCCCGTGATCAGATCATCGTAATATATATTTTTTTCTCTAAGGTTTTGATCCACCTTGAGCGCGAAGGTATCCAGATCTGCAGGTATATGTTCAAATTCGACGAACCATTCGTGGAATGACTTTCCTCCATCCTGCGAAACCATAGGTGCTACCGTGAATTCATTGATATGCACTCCATTTTCACGGGCTGCTTTCATCAAACTGAATTCAACTTCTTCACCGATCACATGTTCGCCGAATGCAGAAATAAAATGCTTGATCCTTCCGGTCACAACGAGGCGGTAGGGTTCCATCGATACAAATTTCACCGTATCACCAATATTATATCCCCATAAACCTGCATTGTTATTGATGATCAGCGCATAGTTCTCACCCAGCTTCACATCTTTCAAACTCAGCCTGGTTGGATTCTCATTGTGAATTTCATTGACAGGAATGAATTCGAAGAAAATGCCGCTGTCGGTATTCAACAACAGTCCTTCTGCTTCCTGACTATCCTGGAAAGCAAAAAATCCTTCTGATGCCGGGAAGGTTTCGATGCCCGGGATCTTCTTCCCGATACTTTCATACAAGCGTGAACGATAGGGTTCGAAGTTCACTCCACCGTACACCATTACCGAAAAATTTGGGAAGATATCGATGATGCGCTTACCTGTTTTTTCGTTCAACCTGTCGAAATACATCTGCATCCAGGGTGGAATACCCGAGATCAGGGTCATATCCTGCTTCAGGGTTTCGCCCACTATTTTATCCAGTTTGGTTTCCCAGTCCTCAATGCAGTTCGTTTCATAGCTGGGTAACTGGTTCTTACGCAGATAGCTGGGGATATGGTGATTGACAATGCCGCTCAGCCTTCCGGTAGGCACATCACCGATCCTTTCCAGCTCTGGAGAGCCCGAAAGAAAGATCATCTTACCATTGGTAAATGCTGAATTACCCGTCTGGGCGATATGGCAAAGGAGCGCATTACGAGCCGAATTGATATGGTTTGATATGGAATCCTTTGAAATAGGAATGTACTTCACCCCGCTGGTAGTACCGGAGGTTTTGGCGAAATATATTGGACGCCCTTTCCAGAGCACGTTTTGCCTGCCCTGCTTCACTTTTTCAATATAACCCTTGAACTGCTCGTAATCACGAATGGGAACAGCCTGTTTGAAATCCTCGTAAGAATTAACCTGGTCGAATTTATGGTCGCGACCAAAATCGGTATTCCTCCCCACTTTGATCAGTTCCTCCAGGATGGCCTGCTGATCGGCCAGGGCCGTAAACATTCCTTTCTTAATTCCTTTATATATGTAACTTGCAAACGGTTTTGCCAGGAATGATTTGATCTTCATTTTTGATGGTATACAAGGCAAACCTATGGAATTTGACCCTTACAACATTTTTTTCGTCAGATTTCTTGGTAAATGATTCCATATCCCTACCTTTGCACTCCTAATTTTTGGAAATTTATGTTCGCAGTAGTAAAAATAGCCGGTCAGCAATTCAGGGTTCAGAAGGACCAGACATTGTATGTGCCCCGCCTTTCAGGCAATGCAGGAGACGCAGTTGAGTTTTCAGAAGTATTGCTTACTTCAGGCGATGGAAACGTAAGTGTGGGAGCGAAAGCTACCGTGAAAGCTGAAATCCTTGGACAGGTTCAGGGAGACAAAGTAATTGCCTTCAAAATGAAGAGAAGGAAAGGTTTCCGCAAGAAGCGCGGTCACCGTACACAGTATACCCAGATCCGTATCAGCGAGATCGCTTAATCTATTTGAATAACTAATTGAAAATTATACATCATGGCTCACAAGAAAGGTGAAGGTAGTGTAAAGAACGGCCGCGACTCGCATAGCAAGCGCCTGGGAGTAAAGATCTACGGTGGTCAGCCTGCAATCGCTGGTAATATCATTGTACGTCAGCGTGGTACTCAATACCATCCTGGTAAGAACATCGGAGTTGGAAAGGATTTCACCCTTTTCGCTACTGCTGATGGAGTAGTTGAATTCCGCAAGACTCGCGAAGACAAGACTATTGTCAGCGTGGTACCAGCAGTTTAAGCTCTCTCCTGCTGTTTTGAAAAGTTTGGTTAGTAAGGATTTATCCCTAAATTAGGGGTATTAAATTCTTATTTACTAACCATTAAATTTCACAAAATGGCAAAAGCAAAAAAAGCCGCTGTTAAAAAAGCTGCTCCTAAGAAAGCTGCGAAGAAGGCCGCTCCAAAAAAAGCTGCCGCTAAAAAAGTAGCGAAGAAAGCTGCACCGAAGAAAGCCGCTAAAAAGGCTGCTCCAAGGAAAGCTGCAGTGAAAAAAGCCGCTAAGAAAGCAGCTCCTAAGAAAGTCGCTGCAAAAGCGTAACACTTAGGAATAAAATATCAAAGCCCCGCTCGTCGGGGCTTTTTCATTTTCCCTAATTTCACGACCTCACAATTGCTTCATGGATAATTACTATATCGCCGACCAGTTCTCCCTGCTTGCCAAACTCATGGATATTCACGGAGAGAATTCATTCAAATCAAAATCATACAGCTCTGCAGCATTCACTATTGAAAAACTTCCCTTCCAGTTGATAGACCTCGACCGGTCGAAGCTCTTTGGCATCAAGGGTATTGGTGAATCAGTAGGAAAAAAGATCATCGAGATCCTTGACCATGGAAACCTGCAGGCGCTTGAAGAGATCGTTCAGAAAACTCCGCAAGGTGTGCTGGATATGCTGAGAATTAAAGGACTGGGGCCAAAAAAGATCGCGACCATCTGGAAAGAAATGGAGATCGAATCATTGGGCGAACTGCTTCATGCATGCCAGGAAAACAGGCTGGCGCGATATAAAGGCTTTGGGGAGAAGACACAGAAAAGTGTGGAAGATGCCATTCATTTTTACATGAAGAACCAGGGCAGTCATCTTTATGCAGAAGTGGAAGCCTATGCATTACAAGTTGATAAATTATTACAGAAAAAATTCGAAAAGATCCAGCTGACGGGTGCTTTCAGAAGACAACTCGAGATCATTGATACTATCGAATGGGTGACCACTGCAACTGTGGAAGACCTGCAGGAATTCTTCAGTGCACATAGTTATGAGCAGGAAGAAGCAGAAGCAAACACAGCATTGTTCAGAGGTTCTGAAAATATATTGCTAACCTTCTACTGCGTGGAAGATGATGTATTTTATAAGAAACTGTTTGATACCAGCTGCAGTGAAGAATTTCTTGAAGCTTTTGAAGAAATCGCCACAGCAAAGGATGATGTATATGCATCGGAGGAAGACATCTTCGCAAAAGCAGGCTGGACCTATATTCCAGCCTATGTAAGAGAAAAGAAAGAAACTTTGCAGAAAAGCGCATATCCTACACCGTTAGATGTAAAAGATATCAGGGGGATCATTCACTCACACAGTACCTGGAGTGATGGATCACATAGTATTGAGCAGATGGTGGAAGGATGTATAGCCAGGGGACTGGAATACCTGGTGATCAGTGATCACTCCAAATCGGCTTTTTACGCAAATGGATTGCAGGAAGAAAGAGTGATTGCGCAGCAGCAGCAGATCGATGAACTAAATGCAAAGCTGAAAGGATTCAGGATCTTCAAAAGTATTGAAGCAGATATTTTGAATGATGGATCACTGGATTACAGTGATGAGATTCTAAAAACTTTCGACCTCGTGATCGCATCGGTGCATAGTAATTTAAAGATGAGTGAAGAGAAGGCGATGATGCGATTGATCAAAGCCATTGAGAATCCCTACACCACAATACTTGGACATATGACGGGCAGGTTATTATTAAGCAGACCCGGATATCCTGTGGATCATTACAAGATCATTGATGCGTGTAAGGCAAATGATGTGGTGATTGAATTGAATGCAAACCCTCGGAGGCTTGATATGGATTGGAGGTATATTGATTATGCGCTGGAGAAGGGTGTGATGATCTCCATTGATCCGGATGCGCATGCAGTGGAAGAGTTTGATCTGTGTAAGTATGGAGTGTTATCTGCACAAAAGGCAGGGGTAACAAAGGAACAAAACCTGAGTAGTTTTGGGTTGAAGGAGTTTGAGAAGTATATCAAAGGATAGAAGAAAGATTATTTCGGGGGCAGAGGAAAGTTTCACGCAAAGCCGCTGCCTGCGGCAGCTACGCAAAGGAGCAAAGTACGCAAAGGATGGATGCGAAGTATCTGTATCTCTGTAGTTAAAAATGACCTACTAGTGCATCAAAATAAAAAATATTCACAGAGGAATAGGAGACACGGAGGCACTGAGTTAAAACCTTTGCGCTCTTTGCTTCATTGCGAAGCCACCGAAGGTGGCGCTTTGCGTGAAACCTTCCTCTGCTCCTCTGCGCACTCTGCGTGAAATAAAATATTGCGTGAAACCTCGGGTGTTGCACCCAACGTTCAGCCCGGACTCCGGCCGTTCTGCCCGTTAAACCACCCTCAGCACCGGCAACTTCACAAAGAAACTCGTCCCTACTCCTTCCTCTGTTTCAAACCAGATATCTCCATGAGCCTGCTCAGCAATGCTCTTACTCATCGCCAATCCCAAACCGGTACCTGAACTCTTGGTAGTAAAGTTTGGCGTGAAGATCTTATCCCTCATTACTTCCGGAATCCCACCGCCATTATCTTTCACAGTAATGATCACATGATCATCATCGATCTTTTCATACACTTCTACTTTCCTGTGATCATCAGGCTCACCGGCTTCCATTGCATTCTGAAATAAATTTGTAAACAGTCGGTTGATCTGTGTCTTATCAGCAAACACCATAACCCGCTGTGGTAAAGGCACCCAATGGAAATTTGAATTATCGGTTGACTCATACAAAGAAACCAATGAATAGATCAATTCATGCAGGTCAAATACTTCATTCTTTGGATTACCAATATTTGCAAACTGGGAAAAATCAGAAGCGATCTTCGACAAGTGATCTATCTGCTCGATCAGCGTTCGGGCCACATTTGCCGTCATCTCTTTTACATTCGAGTGATTGTTATCGATTGCTTTCTGTAAGTACTGTATACTCAGCTTCATCGGTGTAAGAGGATTCTTGATCTCATGCGCAACCTGTCGCGCCATTTGTCGCCACGCCCCTTCCCGCTCACTCTTGGCCATCGCTTCCGCACTAGCATCCAGCTTATGCAGCATCTTGTTATATTCCTTGACCAACTCTCCTATCTCATCATTCCGATGCCATTCAATCTCCTGGTTGGTTCTTTGAAGATTGATATCACGCATCTTCTGACCGATGATGGTAAATGAAGAGGTGATCCTGTTCGTAATAAACAATGCTATCGTACCTGCGATCAAAAATATAAAAGCATTCAGGTTGATGACCGTCACAAGGAAGTTTGAAATTTCCTGCTTTAATTCAACCTGTGTACTGAAGAATGGAATATTCAGGTAGGCCACAGCATTTCCATCAGCATTCCTGACCGGACAATAAATACTTGAATAATTTACTTCACCAATCATCTCTTCGGTGAGGTATTGAACGGCATTCAGTTTTGCAAGATGATAGAATGCTTCGGGATTCATTTTCGCACTTAGTACTCCTTTATTATACACGAAAGGATTAGAAGAAACACGAAGGTCACCTGATGTATCATACAGGTTGACATCAGCCCCATGGATATCTGATATATCCTGCATCAATCGCTCAATCTCGCCGCTGGCGCTGCTTTCAAACAGGTGCGATGGATCAGTCAGGTCGAAATTGTATGAGAGCTTATTCTGAACTTCCTTCACCATGATCTGGATCGCGCGACTCAGTTTATCCTGGTTCGACCGGTCATATCGATTGATGAAGAATAGGATCGTTGCAACTCCAATGATCACAAATGATAACAACGTAACAAAGATGATCGTTCCATGGATCTGTGATCGTATACTTAACTGGAAATACTCACGGAAATTATGGAGTCTGAACTTTGCACGTATCAACAGCAGGCTCAATCGGTACAATGCCAGCAGGAGCAGAAATGTACTGAAGATATAAGCAAACAGGGTGATCGCTTCAATGAAACTATTATCCTTCTTAACGATCATTACCACTTTATCGGCGGATCTCCGGTACCATAACTCTTCATACTTTCTTGTATCCCTCACTTCATATTCACTTCTTGGAACCTGCGATGCATTTAAATGCGTCGGGAATGGATAATCATTGTAATGATGTATCAGGTCAAGGTTTGTATAAATTCCATAACTGTAATCAGGAGAATATTCAGGTACCAGTTCCTTGTTCTGTTTGAACAATTCGGGGATCAGTGCATCACTCTTATAACGCTTGGGTTCCGATAATACAAAAAAGTATCCTGATACATCTCCCAATGTATCTACCACTGTTCGCTTGAATATGTAGGAAAATTTGTCGAACGACTTTTCAAAATATTTCAGGTCACTAATGCTGGTCGATTTTCCCTGGATATTAAAGATTGTATTCAGCGTATCGTAGGAAGTGGCAGCTTCATTATACAAAGGAACTTCTCTTGCATCAAAGGTGAAGATCCTGGTATCAAACTTATTCAGGTAGGCACTGAAATTTTTATTGATAATACTATCCTTAAGGTATATATTTTCTTCCTGGTTCTTGAATCGTTCAAAATTTGGAGAAAGAAAATCATTGTCGAGATAGGTCAGTGCAATACTCAATAACTTCTCACTGGATGGATCTGCCTGCTCAGATAATTTCTCTGCAAACCTAACGCGTTGCTGGAATTCTATCTTCCTGTTCTCAAAAACGATCACAGCAGATATGGAGATAGAGAAAATAAACAACCAGAACAACACTTCAGAAATATTCAACCTGAAATTCAATCCTTCAAATACATCCCGCTGCAGCACTGCCATGTAGACCATCAACCAGGCGAGCACATAGATATTCAACTCTACAACACTGGCTCCTTTCAGGAATGATAGTATCACCAGTCCTACCGCCGCAGAGATCACCATTATAATGAACCTGTTTGCGTTGGCCAGTCTTCTTACTACAGTGAAAATGATCTGTGAAATGAAAAAATAATTGAGTGCCAGTATTGCCAGGATGACAAACCCGATAAAACTATAAATCGATAAGCTAAAGAAATTGGTAACGTTGAAAGAGATCTGTCCATCCGCTACAAGGCTTTGAATGATCACTGCAGTAAGGAATGTGAGCGTGACCAGTAATGCAAGTGCCAGCACTACAAATAACCAGGTGAGCCATTCACTCTTCAGTTCGATTCTCTCACTGGTATTTAACCGGCGGTTTATGAAAGTCATGATCCACAGGAACAGCAGCCCGTTGATCATCAGGTCACCCAGTGAACTCAGGATTACTGAAGAGCTGTAAATACTCGGATCGAATAATGGAAAGTTTTTGAACAGGAAAAATTCCGGGAACTGGTATGTGATCCACCGAAGCGAAAACACGGTCATCACCAAAAAGAAAGTGGCCATACCAAGACCTCTCTGCCGGAAAACCAGCTGCGACAAATGATGTATGAAAAGGCAGACCAGCCCAAGTGCACTCATCATTAGCAGCATGGCAATCCAGCTGGATTGCTGTACATCTTCACTGATCTTCTCCAGGTAAAAAAGTACGTTTCCATACATACTTTTTATAGGAAAATTGGTGGCTTCAAAACTCAGATCCACTCGACGATGTGCCTGCGGATAGTTTACAAATTCCGTCCGAAGGTTTTCAATCTGTACAAAATATTTTTTAAGAACAGGAATCAGTGCTTCAACCGAATATCGCTTTCCATTTTGAAGAACCACTGATTTGCTGGTGGATACATACACTCCATTTTCTAAACGAACAATCTTACTGGCATCAGAAATATCCAGCAGGTTCAATGGTGGCAAAGTGGATTGGGAATTCCAGAAAACCAGCTCACTGCTGCTAGTGTCTTTTTCATAGATAAATACAGCATAACCTTTTTGCTGTTCCAGCACCGACAGCAACTGGTCTTCCGTGTATGTTCTGTCGATCAATGACCGAAGCAATGCAGTATCTGTCGCTAATTTTACAAAATCCTTTTCCCTCTTGATGATATCATGCTCAATAGAATTAGCATAATACTTCACCGAAGTGGAACCAAAGATCATCCGGTTTACAAAGAAGGCAGCAATAAAAAGGACAAGGGCAGTACTTAATAAAATGATGCCCTTCGTCACTACTTTTTTAACTGCTTCTTTCAAGATCCGCTATTTTGTTTTTTGATTGAATTCCAGATGGCGTCCATTTCTTCAAGGGTCATGTCGGCAAGTGGCTTACCGGTTTTCAATGCTTCCTCTTCCATCCTGGAGAACCTGGATATGAATTTCTTATTGGTTCGCTCCAGTGCATTTTCGGGGTCTATACGCAAAAATCGTGCATAATTTACCAGTGAGAAGAGCACATCGCCAAACTCATCCTCCACTTTGTCAACATCCTCCGTACTGATGGCCTCCTGGAGTTCTTCCATTTCTTCCTTCACTTTATCCCAAACCTGTTCGCGGTTATCCCATTCAAAACCAACCTGCTTAGCTTTTTCCTGAAGTCTCAAGGCTTTCACCATGGCAGGAAGAGATTGGGGAACACCCGAGAGCACGGATTTCTTTCCTTCCTTGAGCTTGAGTTTTTCCCAGTTACGCTTGACCTCCTCATCATTTTCCACTTTCACATCTCCATAAATATGAGGATGACGGGCAACCAGTTTATCAGAGATCCCATTCAAAGCTTCCTCCAGGGTGAATTCACCCTTTTCCTTGCCGATTCTCGAATAGAAAAGCATATGCAGCATCAGGTCGCCAATCTCTTCTTTAATGCCTTTATAATCGTTATCGGTTATAGCATCTGCCAGTTCATAAGTTTCTTCAATGGTGAGCTGGCGAAGGGTCTGGATCGTCTGCTTCTTATCCCAGGGGCATTGTTCCCTCAATTCATCCATTATCTTAACCAGCCTCAAAAATGCATTCGCTACACTATTTTCAGTCATACTTCAAATTTATACCTGTAAGAAAGTTAGCGTTAAAAAAAGCATGAACAATAACATCAGGGAGAAGAAGCAAATTATATTGAAGAGAATGAATTTCATCAATGTTTTACCTCTTCCCTGGCCATAAAAATTCTTCATGGATTTATACGCATGATAGATACCATAAATCAGGAAGATCGTTATGATCCAATCAAAAATTCCCCAGTCTGTATAGCCGGACAGTTTTATCAAACCCAGTAACAACAGCAGGTACAGGAAGGTAAATATATACAGGTGCACCAGGAAGATCCCATGATCAGCAAAATAGTATTCCTTTTTTCGCCTCCAGTAAAGCAGTTTCAGGTATAAAGCAAATAGCGGCAGGGATACGAACAACAGGTATGGAAATGTATGGAAGAATTTATCGAGCAACACGCTCACCATTTCCCTGGAATTTCCATTGTACCGCTGGTTCATTTTGATGGAACGGTAGGTCATCCGTTTTTTCAGCCAGCCATCGCGTTTATCTACCGGAAGTGAGGCCTGGATTGAATCGTACTCTTCTTTTGATTTGTAATCAGAGGCGTCAATTCCACCAATGGTAACCCTGTTTCGTTGGATCACACTATCCTTCTCCAAATCGTTCCAGATCGAATCTGTGACTTTAGCAGTTGTACTCCTGGAAGAATCGGTACTTACAGGATCCCGCATTCCCAGGTCCATATTGCGGACATTCACCACATTGAAGAAGATCAGGAAAAACACAAAGGAGGTGAACACATACATCCTGATCGGATTCAGGTAGCGCATTCTTCGACCCATCATGTATTCTTTGGAAAGAAACCCGGGCCTTCGAACCAGCAGTCCTACTGTTGTAAAAAACTTTCCGTCGAAATGGGTGATATCATTGAAAAAATGCGTGACCAGGTGCCAGAATGATTCCTTTGGTTCAACATTCTCCTGACCGCACTCCTGGCAAAACCTGCCTGCTACCTCTGTTCCACAATTTAAACATATCTTTTCGCTGCGTTCCTTTTGATGCGACACGGGGTTATAATTTTTCTAAAAATAAACAATGCCGCAAGATTATCTATTTTTTCATGTTATTTCGCCAGCCATGAAACATGTATTTTATATCCTATCCCTGACAGTTCTCTCTGTTGCCGCAAAAGCACAGTACTACTATAAAGACATTGAGCTGACTAAACAAATGCACCAGAAATACCAGTCTCTCAAAAATGCAGGTATCCGGACCGTTAACCTGCGCAGCCTTGAAGCAGATGGTTCTCCCACAGAAGGTTTTGCCGGGATTCAAATAATTGAAGAAGACTACCGTCATATGACCACGCGAATGTCGACTCCAGTTACGGGAAAATCAATTCTTGAAAATTATTTCGACGGAAAAGGAAGGCTGATCAAAACAATTGACAGCACCGACGGGTCAAAGAGTATATCCGAATACAAATATGATACGAAAGGAAACCTGCTAAGCATTGTGAACAAGACCAGTTCAGTTGGAAAAGTACTCGAATCCGAGGTACATAACTGGCAAATGGATGAACAGGGAAGATATGTTAAGATGACCAGGATCCGCAATGGAAGCGACTCTTCAGTATATAACATGGTGTTGGATGAAAATGGCAATATAATTGAAGAGAAGGGACGGAAAGGGAATAATGAACTGCCTACAGTATTCTATTATTACGATGATTCCAACAGGCTTACTGATGTGGTAAGATACAGTAAGAAAGCAGCGAGGTTACTTCCGGATTACGTGATGGAATATGATGAGTCAGGAAAGATAAAGTCGTTGATGATCGTTCCCGAAGGATCAGATGATTATCAAAGATGGATCTATCAATACAATGACAAGGGATTAAGGACAAAAGAGATCGCATTCAATAAAAGAAAACAACAACTGGGTAGTATAGAATATAACTATTCAACAAGACCTGGTTCATAATTAAAATGAAAAAAATTATCTCCATAGTACTGATTGTTTTTTGTGTATCAGGATTACAGGCACAATACCTCGACCTGAATGAGTACGGAATTAAGGGAGATAACACGAATGAATCAGGCATCTTCACACAAGCTTTGCTGGAAGCGGCTTCCAAAGGATTAACGGTACGCGGTAAAGGAGTGATCGAACTGTACGGAGCAAGAATTATTATCCCCGGAAATGTAAAAATTCAATCGGCATCATTAGGAGATCTTGTGATCAGGAATGGTGCATTTATTTTTGCACAGGGTGATATCCAGGTAAAGAATGTAGTGTTTGAAGATTTCAAAACTGCAGTGTTTTATTATCCGAAAGGAAAGGAACCGAAAGGAAAGATCAGTATTCAGTCGGAGCATTGCTTATACCGTAACAATGTGTCTGCCTTTTCTTCTCAGGGACAATCACGGGAGCTGTTACTCATCAATTCTTATTTTAAGGAGAACGAGTTTATAAATGTTACACATTCGGCAGTCAATCTGAAATTCCCACATGAAGGATTGAATTTTCACCAGAACAAATTTGAAGGAGTGCAGTTGGAAGGAAAGAAACTTGCATACCTCGTTTTAGTAGGCATGGATTCAACTGGTGGAGGAACGGGATTCAGGTTTACTGAAAATAAGATCAGGGATATTGTACATCCTGGCTCAGACGTGAATTATACTGTACTTGCACGGGGTAGCAGATCTTATATCGCAGACAATTTAGTGGAGGAGATCAGCGATGTAGCGTTTTATGTGAGAGGTGACAGTGGTGTGGTAGAAAGGAACAGGATCTTCAATAAAAATCAAAGTTCAGAATATGCGATCATTGCAAAGGGAGGTACAACAAAAGGATACGTGTGGATCATGAATAATGTGATCAAGGGGAAATTTGGTACGGCGGTGTATTTGGATTGCAAGTATGGATCGGCAAAGATCAATGACAATGATATTGATATCAATTTTGATGAGGATACGGTTTTGTTTGCAGGGATCCGTGTGATTGGAAATAATAAGATGGACAGGTTCGACATCAGTGGCAATTCCATTAAAGTAGATATGAAGAATCCGCGAGCAGCGGCTATAAGACTGAATGGTAAAGGATTTGAGCAGGTTAACATTACGAACAATAAAATGCTTGAATCATCTTCAAGGATCTTACTTACAGGTAAGAATGATATCCGCAATTTAAAAATGACGGGTAACAGGATGAAATCCAGATCGGCTTCCACGATTGCTGCAGATAATGTGGAGATAGACGATAATGAAGTGGATTACCCTGAATCATTCGAGAAAGCCTTTAAGGTGAATGGAAATCGGAAATCGGTTATCGGGAATCGAAAAATGAAGCAGTAAAATCACTGTTTTAGGTGATACTCCCTGAATTCCAGTTGGGATAATTTAACCACCTAAAACTTTATTAAATGAAACTACTGCTAACAACCATTTGCTTCACGCTAATTATTTTTTCCTGTAAGAAGGTTGACCAGGCCTTGCCCGCCTCTGTTTGTAAGATCACCAAATTCTATACAATTACAGAAAATGGTCCTGAAACTGCCACCATTAGCTATACTTCATGGGGTGCTCCTTCTGCTATCATACAATCGGATGAGCGTTCAGGTAATGCAAGTTATTTTTTCCAGTATGATGCTCAACAAAACCTTGTAGGGTTTATTGCAGGCTTTACTCCCAATCCGGGTGTAAACGATACTACCTATGAAACTTACCGGAGGTTCTATTATAAGAATGGGCGCATAGACCGTGATTCAGTATTCAGTTTCGGATCAGTGAAGTATCCGAATTATGATGAAAACATTCCAAGAAGTGCCGGCAAATATTTCTATGACAGTTATGGCAGAGTGATCAAATATGAAAGTGACCAAACAACACTTTATACCTATCCAAATGTAAATCCCTACATCAACAATACTAATATCATGGGAACTCACCCGGTGTTGATGTTCGTCAATCGTGATTTTAATCGTACTAACCAAAATGTTCTCACTACAAATTCTCTGGGATTACCTACCGAATTTTCCAGTCCTTACTGGTTCAGTGATATGAGGATCTCGAAAGTTGAATATGCATGCGGCGTTCCGCTTGCTCCATGATTTTAATATGGTTGAACTTGCAGGAGACATATTGATTGTATACATTGGTATGTCTCCTTGAAAACAACGGCTGGTTAGAGTATTAATCATTTAAATTAGTTGCTTATGAAATTGATGTTGTTTTCAATTGCAGTATTATGTGTATTTATTGGTTGTAAGAAAGTCGACCAGGCCATTCCCCAATCAAAATGTAAGATTACCCGTCTGTACACTCAAAACTGGGAGGGTAACGAATTAATTGCAAATGTTTCCTATACCAGTTGGGGTGCACCAAAAGCCATCCAATTGGAAGAAGAGCAAACGGGTCAGGAAAGTTATTTTTTCCAGTATGATGCAAATAGAAATCTAACAGGTTTTATTATTGGTTATACACCCGCTCCAGGTGAAACCGATACCACTTTCATGTTTTATCATAAATACATCTATAAAAATGGAAAGATCGTTGGAGATTCATTAGCTGTGATGGGAAGTGTGAAAGATCCAATCATCAATAATGAAAATCGTGCAATTGGGAAATATACTTACGATCAGTTTGGCCGGGTAATTAAGTATGAAGCTGAAGGTGGATGGTATGAAGAGCCATATGTTGAGTACTACAATTACCCCAACGAAAACCCCTATATTAAAAACACCAATTTCTTAGGAACACATCCGGTGCTGATGTTTGTGGGAAGAAATTACAACCGCAAAAATGCAAACGTACAATCAACCAACCAGTATGGATTGCCTACGGCATTTAAAGTTCCTTACCAGTTTAAACTGTTGCAGATTTATAAAATAGAATATGAGTGCAATCAACAGGGAAAGCCATGATGAATTAAGTGCATAAAAAAACCCTCTCATTTGAGAGGGTTTCCAATTTTGTACCCAAGACGGGAATCGAACCCGTACTTACCTTTCGGCAAACAGGATTTTAAGTCCTGCGCGTCTACCAGTTCCGCCACCTGGGTATCAAAAAAAAATCCATCCAGTCAACACAGGATGGATTTTGAGCGGAAGACCGGGCTCGAACCGGCCACCCCGACCTTGGCAAGGTCGTGCTCTACCAAATGAGCTACTTCCGCTTTTAAAGAACTTTCAATCTACTTGTTTCGATTGGGATTGCAAAGATAAGTGTCTGAACAAACCCACCAAATTTTTTTCGATTTTTTATTTGTATTTCGGTGTGTACAAAGTGTTCTCAGGTACATTCACTTCAGGCTTTCCCTTGTACCTGTGCTTATACAAACTATAGCATCCACCCAACATGAAAGCTACCAGGCAAAATACCTGCAGGTAAAAAAGGAATACTGAACTATTCACCCAGCTATGAGTGAAATCCTTTTCTCTATAATCATTTTCTTGAATGTGCTCCATCTTCAAATTGTTAATTGCCCTGCAAAAATAACGGTTGAACTAATTCATCCAATTTTTCTTCCAACAATTTCTTCAAACTTATTCTTTTTCAACAGGAAATGACTCCAGACCACACTCCCATTCCACCATCCCGTCAGCTTTCTGTTTACTACCTGCTGCTTTTTAGTTGACTCAAAAAATAACCAGTATAAAAAAGCCAGGTGCGCTTTTGCCACAGCTGTAAAATAGGTTCCCTCTCCTGCTAACAAAGATTTAAACGCCGAAACAGCATCCAATCCGAATCTCAATCCAACTTTCAACAATGCTTTTCCCAAAGGAAGATTCTTCCACATCATGATCAGGTTATTTCTGAAATTCAGAAATACCTTTCTCGCATTGCCTTTTGGAAGCGTTCCACCGCCGACATGATATACCACGGATGCCGGACAACAATAGATCTTATATCCCGCTAATTGCATTCTCCAGCACAGATCGATCTCTTCCTGGTGCGCAAAGAAATATTCATCCAGTCCTCCCAACTCTTTATACAGGTCATTTCTCACAAACATGGCAGCGCCACTTGCCCAGAAGCAGGGAATATTCGTGTCGTACTGACCTTTATCTTCTTCACAATAATCAAAGATCCTTCCCCGTGCGAACGGATAACCTAGCCTGTCGAGAAAACCTCCGGAGGCTCCGGCATATTCAAACAAATGTTTATTGTGGTATTGAAGAATTTTTGGCTGACAGGCACCGATCTTATGATCTGCTTCCATAAGATCAATGATCGGCTCGATCCATCCCGGTTTTACTTCAACATCAGAATTAAGCAACACAAAATATGGATCATTCAATTGTGCAAGTGCTTCATTGTAGCCTCTTGCAAAACCATAATTTTCTTTGTTGATGATCACCTGCACCTGTGGGTAATGAAGCCGAACCCATTCAACCGAATCATCGGAAGATGCATTATCCGCCAGCACAACACGAGCGCCCTCATAGGTTGTAGCCATGACAGAAGGAAGAAATTGCTCGAGGTATTTCCTTCCATTCCAGTTAAGAATTACGATTGCTACAGAGGGTTTCAAAACGTTTATATTTGAAAAATAATGGATGCAAAGGAAAGGTTTTTATACATTAGTTGAATGATCAGACCGCTATTTAACTGGAGAACAGGACTTGCCCTCATCGCTATTTTGATCATCAGCGGAACGATTTTGTATTCCCAGTTCATTGCACGTAAGATCGCTACTGAAGAACGACAAAAAGTTGAGCAATGGATCGAAGCGGGTAATCTTTTCCTGAACGATACTACGGGCATCAGTAATACGCTGGTCAGTATCATCATCGCCAATAATCAATCTATTCCAATCATCCAGACGGATGAAAAAGGCCAGATCATAGATCATCGAAACCTTGACTCAGCAAGCGTTGCCGAGGATTCCAATTACGTAAGGAAGAAACTGGAAGAATTCAGATCAACCAATGCACCCATTGAGTGGTATAATCCGTTCGACAGCACACAGCGAAATATATATTATTATGGAAATTCTACTTTGCTGAAGCAGGTCGAATACTATCCACTCGTACAACTTTTTATCGTAGCCTTATTTATTGCGATCACGATCATTGCGCTCAATACAAATTATAAATCTTCCCAGAACCAGGTCTGGGCGGGCATGGCGAAAGAAACAGCGCACCAGCTAGGAACGCCGCTGACATCCCTGCAGGGTTGGGTGGAAATGCTTAAGGAATCAGGTGAGCAGCAGATGATCGTTACAGAGATCGAAAAAGACATTACTAGGCTCAAACTCGTGTCAGACAGATTTGGAAAGATAGGATCCACGCCTAAACTGGAGGATCATGACATTGTTCAACAGGTAACGCAGATGGTGGACTATATCCGAAAAAGGGCGCCGGGAAAGGTTTCCATTACGATGCAATCGGAGGAACCTAGTATGGTGGCCAGGATATCGCCTCCCCTGTTCGACTGGGTTATTGAGAACCTTTTAAAGAACGCACTGGACGCGATGGAAGGCAAGGGAACTATAACGGTGATGGTTAACCGAAATGCCGGAAAGATCATGATCGACGTAACTGACAGTGGTAAGGGAATAGCCCGTAAAGATGTACACAAAGTGTTCAAGCCAGGATTTACCACCAAGAAACGAGGCTGGGGACTAGGTTTGAGTTTATCAAAGCGGATCATTGAGCAGTACCATGAAGGTTCGATCTATGTGAAGCAGTCGGAGTTGGGTAAAGGCACTACTTTCCGGGTAGTTCTCCCGGTATAAATTTTTTTTGGCAGCATTTTCATTCAACAATTGAATTCCCCTATTTTTGCATCCCATTCGGGGAGATTGGTGGTTGCATTTGCCGGTCTCTCTAAGGTCGCCCAGGTGTTGAAATTGGTAGACAAGCCACTTTGAGGTGGTGGTGCTGGCAACGGCGTGCTGGTTCGAATCCAGTCCTGGGCACATATAAAAAGGAAGAACCCTTGATAGCATAAGCTTTCAAGGGTTCTTAGTTTTTGCTAAATCCAAATCGAAAGAGACATTCTCATTTCGACTACAACCATCCCCAATTAGGCTACACATACTGAAACTCTTCTTTTGATCTTGCATCTTTAATCAATTGAAATTTATGATAGATCAAAAGGACAAAAAAGTATGGTTCATTACCGGTTCATCCAGGGGATTTGGAAGGATATGGACTGAAGCAATTTTAAAACGCGGCGATAAAGTTGCTGCTACCGCCCGTAGGTTGGAAAGCATTAAAGACTTTAAAGAAAAATATGGCGAGAATGTTTTAACACTGGAGTTGGATGTTACTAAACAAGACCAGATCAAAATGGCTGTAGTGCAAGCTTTCACTCATTTTGGCAGGCTGGATGTCATACTGAATAATGCAGGATACTCACTTGTGGGAACTATTGAAGAAGCAAGCGCTGAAAATATTCGCGCACTTTATGAAACCAATGTGCTAGGACCTGTTTCAGTGATCCAGGCAGTACTTCCTATATTACGCAAACAAGGAAAGGGTCGTATCCTCGGTGTATCAAGTGGACTTGGGCATTTGGCATATCCTATAATTGGTTATTACTGTTCATCAAAATGGGCTTTCGAAGCGATTCATGAAAGCCTCGCCGCAGAAATAAAACAGTTTGGAATCGATGTTACAATTATCGAACCTGGAGCCTATGCTACAGAGTTTGGAAGTGCTACTTCTCTAAAGTTTGCAAATAGTATAGATGTATACGATGGACTAAAAAGTCAATTTATTGAAGGGCTAAAAAATTCCGAAAGAGGAGATCCAAATGCTACTGCTGATGCAATATTCAAAGTTGTTGATACGGAAAACCCGCCTTTAAGATTATTTTTAGGCAGCCAAAACCTTCCCGAAATAAAAAAGGTTTATGCCCAACGAATAGAAACTTGGGAAGAATGGGAACATGTTTCCAATATGGCACAAAAATAATTTTATAAGAATCATATGAAGAAGAAAGAGCAGGTCTTGCAGAAGTATAAATCACTAACTGAAGCCATTAGTGAATCAGGTTTACCTGCTCCGCAACATCCATTGATTGCATTGATCAATAGCATTGATAAACCGTTACAAGGAAAACCGCCCAGGCATCGTCATGTACTGAACTTTTATAAGATCACCTACAGGCCATCCATGGGCGGTACTTTAAAGTATGGCCAATCAAATTTTAAATTTAATAATGGAGGAATGTTCTTCGCTGCACCGGATCAAATCATTGGCAGTAATGATGAGGAACCTGAATTGAAACCTAAAAAGATTTTAACTGGACAAATTACTTTATTAATTCATCCCGATTTCTTCCTGGCCTATCCTTTGGCAACCAAAATAAAACAATATTGCTTTTTTTCTTATTCAACCAATGAAGCGCTGCATTTATTGAAAAATGAAAAAGAGACCATCTTATCCATCTTTAGAACTATCGAAGCAGAATTAGAGAAAAATATTGACGATTTCAGCCAGGATATATTAATAGCACAAATTGAATTATTACTGATCTACAGTAATCGCTTTTATAAGCGTCAATTTATCAAGCGCAAAAAGGAAAACCACGAAATCTTAGATAAAGTAGATGAATATTTAGAGGGATACTTTAATACGCATAAATCTACCATTAAAGGTTTGCCTTCTGTCCAAAGGTTGGCAAAACACGTAAACATATCGCCTGGATATTTAAGCGATTTGCTTCGTTCTTCAACGGGCCAGAATGCACAACAGATTATCCATACTAAACTGATCGAAAAAGCAAAAATAAAATTATCCTCAACAGAATTATCTGTAAGTGAAATAGCTTATGAATTAGGTTTTGAACATTCTCAATCGTTCAGCAAACTCTTCAAATCAAAAACAAAATTATCACCGCTGGAATTCAGGCAGTCGTTTACTTAAACTTTTTATCTCTTAAATAATAGCCAGGAATTTGGAATTCTAAGGAGCTTTTGTACATTGGTTGGGCCAGAACCATAACCATAAACCATGAATACTTTAAGAATTTTCAAATTAAGTCTTTCACTTACACTTTTAATATTTACCTCCTGTGTACCTACAGATCAAAATGAGTTAATTGCAGGAAATTGGGAGTTTTACAAGTTTGATTTCGATGGGAAGCTTTCGGACATTCCAGAGGAAGAAGTAAAAAAGGCAAATGAGATGAATCGTGAACTTATTATTTCCTTCTTACCCAATAACAAATATGTATCTAAACAAAAAGGGGGATTGGAAGAAAATAATTCAGAAGGTGATTATAAGATACTGGATGGTGGCAAACTTGTTTTAGTTGATGATACCATTTCTATTATTCAATTAGACAAGACATTTTTAAAACTTTACAGAGATGAACTGGCGCCAGTAGCCATTTTCAAAAAGAAATAGAATGACAAAACTGGTATCCAAGGTCCAATATAAAAATTTCGAACCTGGTGAATTTATTTATTAGCATTGGACCAATTCATAAATGAGCAATATCAAAAAGAAAATATTTGTAATTATCGGAAGTGCGAGCAAAACATCGGCTAACGAAAAATTAATTAATTACATAACCAGAGTTTCAAAGGAAAATTTTCATTTTACAGTGTTTAATGATTTAAAAACACTTCCCCACTTTGACCCTGACCTTTCAATAAATAATACTCCTGCAGAAATTATTGAATTCCGAAACAGCATTGAAACTGCTGATGGAATCATTATATGTACGCCGGAATATGTATTTAGTATTCCGAGCGGACTAAAAAATGCGATTGAATGGTGTGTATCCACAAATGTATTTTACGGAAAGCCAACTGGCCTTATTACAGCTTCCGCTAATGGACAAAAGGGTCACGAAGAATTGCAGCTTATTATGAAAACTGTAATGGCTAAATTTAGTAAGGAAACAACATTACTAATCCAGGGTATTAAAGGAAAATTTGATGAAAAAGGAAACATAACAGATGAGCATACCACCAAAGCCCTGACAGATTTTATGGATGCATTTCTGTATATTGTCAACCCATGAGAAAAATAAGTTTGCTATTTATATCATTCCTTTCAATTTCATCACTATTAGCCCAGGAAAATCCTTCTACTGTATATCAAACAGTAAACGTTGCAGGATATGCCAATGCCAGCTTTAGAATTGAAGGTCAATTATTCATTGAAGAAAAGGCCAAAGATGCTGGTGCACTTCCATTTGCTTTTACTTCTAATGGGAATAAATTTCTAAAATCATATTTTGACCGGTATAGTATGGAGTCATTCAAAGCCAATACCTGGAACAAGATCACTATCTCGGGTAAGATGGGGAATGCAGACCGGATCTCGGTTGGAGCCATGTTTTCAGGAAAAGCGAAGTATTATTTTGATGACTTCAAACTTTTTATAAAAACGACTGGCAGCGAAATTGAAATTCCGCTTATCAATAATAGTTTTGAAGGAGATTCTTTGGCGCCATGGTTTGTAGCCAATCTTGACAAGACAGCAAAAATTGGCCTGACAGAAAACAAATTCAATTCAGGTAAAAAATCCTTATTGATCGACAACTCATCCATAGAATCAAATGGATACGGCACTAACACCAGGATTGGAAAATATGCAGAGATTAATGGAATAAAACTGTACTATGAAGTTTACGGAAGCGGCGAACCTTTGTTGCTGATTCATGGCAATAATGAATCGATTGTTTCTTTTGAGAAACAGATTCCGGAATTATCAAAAAGCTATATGGTTATTGCCCTGGATAGCCGGGGCCAGGGAAACTCTACTTCCGACAGCACAAAATTAACCTATGAGCTTTTTGCGGAAGATGTAAATACATTCCTGGATCATTTGAATATAAAGCAGGCTAATGTTCTCGGCTGGAGCGATGGAGGCAATATTGCGCTGATACTTGCATTAAAACATACAAAAAAAGTTAGAAAGCTGGCAGTGATGGCTGCAGTACTATACAATAACAGTACATCCATACCGGAGGAAATTAATGATGCCATTCGGAAGCAACTTGCAGAAATGGAAAAAGCAAGGATTTCTAAATACGACATGGATTACAGGCTCAAACAATTGTTGTTAACTGAACCCAACATTGATCCTGAATCTTTGAAAAGTATCCATGCACCTGTATTAATTATGGCTGGAAAAAATGATATAGTCAGGGAGGCGCACACTAAATTGATTGCTCAAAAAATACCTAACTCAACGCTTAGAATTTTTAAAGGCACAGGCCATGATGCACCAAAAGATATTCCTGAAGAGTTCAACAAAACTGTTTTGGAATTTTTCAATAAAAAATAAATAATCGAAAAATGAACCGCCTCTTAGTACTTGCCATATTCTCCCTTATTGCCTGCAATAAAGACAACAATGACTCTTCAAGCGATGTTTTCCAAAAACTTCAAAGTCATATGTGGAAGCTTGATTCTGTAATAAATCTCGAGAACTGAAGAAGAGAGGTTTCTATTCCTCCAACTTTGAACCCCCAGTACATTAAGTTTACTTCCTCGGCCATAGAATATTACTATAGCTATAACCAGGAACCACCTATAATTCTTGAAACACATTCAGCTAAATACAAAAATCCTGGAATTTTGGAAGCATGGTTTCCTGCAAACACAAGTAGTTCTCCTTCCTATAAAATTAAAGTGGTAAATGTGAACGATTCAAGGTTACAATATAACTTCTTAAATACCCCGGATTTCACTAAAAAAAAAGGGAATACTATTATCATACCTATTGACGTCCTGTTCCACAATTACCAGCTTTGATAGCTGGCATATTGATTGCCTATTGAAAAAAACATGAATAAAAATGGTGAAATAATATTAATCGACGATGATCCAGATGACCTGGAGATGTTTCAACTTGCTTACCAGGAACTGAACATCCCTAATAAACTGGCTGTTTTTCAGGATGCTCAAAAGGCATATAATTATTTCAACAATACTGACAAAGAGCTCTTCCTGATAATTTCTGATATAAATATGCCGATAATGTCAGGAATAGAATTAAGAGATAAAATGCAACAGTTGGGGGAAGTAAGATTAAGATCAATCCCATTTTTATTTCTTACGACAGGAACAGCCGCAAATAATATCATATATGCCTATAGCCATTCCGTACAAGGCTTCTTTTTTAAGCCAAATATTTATGATCAGCTGAAAAATGTTATAAAACATATATTCGATTACTGGGCAAGTTGTTCAGAACCAGTTTTCTCCAATGTTTACCCGGGAAATCATTAAATCAAAAAATAACAGAAAATTTTTATTGTTTTTCAATAAATTTTTATTCCTTTGTGTCATAAACCTTTAACCATGACTAAAAGAGATGAATTTATCTGGAAGACACTTAATGTGATTTGCTGGATCGTTTTTATAGGCTATTTACTCCAGGCCGGAACACTGATATTCAATTATATCTTTAGCGTCTTCAAACCCATAGCAGCAGAAAAACTTTACCTGCAACTCGACCTCTCCGATGTTTATGAAAAAAGCATGGGATCCTATATGGCACTATTTACATTGGCCATCTTCCTATCTATCTTCAAGGCATATCTATTCTACCTGGCTATTAAAATGTTCATGAAACTGAATTTTGTAAAACCCTTTTCAGAAGAAGTTTCCGACTACATCACCAAGATCAGCTATTATACTTTCGGAATAGGATTACTAGGACTTATTGCGCATAATTATACAAAAGGTCTTATCAAAAAAGGATTTGAAGTGAGTGTGATTGAACAGTTCTGGGACAGCAGTGAAACATACATCCTTATGTCGGCCATCATTTATGTGATTGCCCTCATTTTTAAAAAAGGAATTGAAATTCAACAGGAACAGGACCTAACAGTATAATCCATGCCAATTATAGTCAACCTCGATGTTATGATGGCTAAACGAAAAATGTCGTTGAATGAGCTGTCAGAAAAAGTTGGACTTACTTTATCCAATTTATCAATCCTCAAAACGGGAAAGGCTAAAGCTGTGCGATTTAGCACCCTGGAAGAGATCTGCAAGGCATTGAACTGCCAGCCTGGGGATATCCTGGAGTACGTACATGATGAACAAAAAAGTTGAATACACAATGAGTCAACATAATTCTTCCACTTCCCCAATTTGCAAACCCCTCATTTACTACTGAGACAAGTCAATTCCATTGATGCTCCTGAAATATTTACTTTACGGTCAAGCGAACTGGTTAACAAATATCTCGATAGGAAACCCAGTAATTCAATAGAAGATGCCCTGGTTTTCATCCAGGCTATCAATGAAAATATCCACAAAAATCAAGCAATATACTGGGCTATAACCATACCTCCTTCCAATAAACTTGTTGGCACCATCTGCCTGTTCAATTTCTCACCAGATCAATTAAACGCTGAAATGGGATTTGAACTATTGCCGCACATGCAGGGTAAAGGAATCATTATTGAAGCTGCCTCCCGTACTATTCAATACGGATTCGAGGAAATAGGATTAACTTCCATTGAAGCAAACACTCATCCTGGAAATCTAAGCTCCCGGCGACTCCTGGAAAAGTTGAACTTCAAACTAACCAGTGATGAGGATGTTACAGGTTATCTTTTAAAAAAGAATTAGCCGCAGAAATCAATAACATTGAATGTAAAAATCTATATACCAGCTCCTCCCTTGCAGGAATATTTGCTGAACATCTCAACGGTCAGCATTGAGCTGCCAAATGGAATCCGCCAGGTAGTAACACCCTACCCTCCTACTCCTTTTCAATCCCTGATGTTTTATTGCAACCATCCCATTTCTATGGGCAAGGCCGACAATGATTGTTTCGATGTCCGTACTTTACAATACTTCTATATTTCTTCATAGCTTCCTTAAACAACAATAACACTTTGAGCAAGATAATTTTCGACAGTGCAATTTCACTTGATGGATTCTTTGCAGGAGATAACAGGAGCCCACAAAATCCCATGGGTGGTATATCGGCAAAGATCCATTCATGGATGTTCAACCAGAAAGCATTCTGGGATTACCTGGGAATTGAAAACAGTAAAGAGGATGGTCCAGATGGTAAATATATCAGGGACACCCTTAAACGCACAGGGGCATTCATTATGGGCAAGCGCATGTTTGAAGAAGGGGAAGTAAGCTGGCCCAATGATCTCTATAAAGCAGACGTGTACGTACTTACCCACGAAAAAAGAGACCCATGGGTGCAGGAAGGATCAACAACCTTTTATTTTATCAACGATGGAATTGAAAGCGCTCTGGAAAAAGCAAAGATATCCGCCAAAGGAAAAGATATCCGGATACAGGGAGGCGCAAATACAATTCAGCAGTTTTTGAATGCAGGGCTCATTGATGAATTCTTCATCCATATTGCACCGGTTTTTCTGGGCACCGGGATCAGGCTTTTTGAAGAAATTGACAAAGACAAATATGAGATGGAAATCATGGAAGTGATCCCTTCACAACTAACCACGCATTTGAGGTATAAACTAATGAAGAAGGAAGATTCACAATGAAAACCAATTATGACCTATCTAGATTCCTGGAAGCCCAGGAACAAGATTATGATACAGCACTAAAAGAAGTCCAACGAGGGAAAAAACTGTCGCACTGGATGTGGTATATCTTTCCCCAGATCAGTGGATTAGGTTTTAGCGATACATCCAAATTCTATGCAATTAAAAACATTAATGAAGCCTATGCTTTTCTACAGCATGAAGTATTGGGTACAAGGCTGATCAATATCTGCAATGAATTATTGAAATTGCCAATCAATGACCCTGTTGAAATATTCGGGAAAACAGACGCCTTAAAATTAAGGTCATCCATGACTTTATTTTCTTCTTTAAACCAACCACATCAGGTATTTCAAAGGTTGCTGGACAAATTTTATAATGGAAGAGTTGATGAAAGGACAATGACTCTTATAGATTCATTTCAAGAATAAATTCCCAACTATATACCCACCACTTAATATTTTAATCGTATATGTAAATATGGGCTATATAGATATTTATCCATTAATCAACAATATTTTCCTCTTTGTTTAACCCTTTCACTATTTTTATCCTGTTTCCTTCACAATCCTTAATACACCATCAATGAAGCTCGACATTTCAAAGTTCTTACAGAAGAAGAAAAAAAATATACTTGAACAATGGATGAATAACCAGTTAGCAGATGAAAGCCTTAGAGAAGACCTGATCAGTAATGATGACCTGAGGAATCAGTCGATCGAATTATTAGACTCATTTTGCAGGCTGGTGAATGACAAAAATCTGATAGACACTCAATCTTCCGAATTTGACCCGATCGTAGAAATTCTGTCCGGAATTTCTATTTCACGTGCCCGCCAGGGATTTTCTCCGAGAGAAACTGGATTGTACATTTTCAGTTTTAAAGATGCAATTCTGCAGGTTTTGCAGGAAGAAATCAAAAATGATCCTGCTCAATTGCTGGCTATAACTCTTAACATAAACAAACTGATCGATTCTTTTGGAGTGACCACATTTGAGACATTTATCAAAGGAAGAGAGGAAGTTATTCTAAGGCAAACGGATGAAATTGCCGAAATTTCAACCCCGGTTATACGTGTTTGGGATGGAATTCTTGCACTTCCTATCATTGGAACTCTTGATAGTGCCCGTACACAGGTAGTCATGGAAAATCTTCTTCAACAGATAGTTGATACAGGAAGCACTATTGCGATCCTTGATATTTCAGGGGTTCCGGCTGTCGATTCACTGGTTGCGCAACATATCATAAAAACCGTAGCTGCTACCCGACTGATGGGTGCTGAATGTATCATCAGCGGTATCCGTCCTGAAATTGCACAGACTGTGGTTCACCTGGGCATCGATCTTTCAAACATTGTAACGAAAGCTACATTAGCCAGTGCACTTAAATATGCATTTGGCATGCTGAAACTGGAAGTAAAAAAATCCATAAAAGAAAAAGTAAATTAAGTTAATGGACCGTATTCCAATACTTAGAATGGGAAGCTTTTTGCTGGTCACCATCCAGGTTGACTTATATGACAGGCTGGCTACCAATCTGGAGGCAGACCTTGTACAAATGGTCAATAAGACCGAAGCCAAAGGCGTTTTAATCGATATCTCTTCTTTATCTATAGTTGATTCCTTTATGGGAAGGATACTTGGAAATATAGGAAGTATGGCGAAGATCATGGATGCAGAAACAGTTGTGGTAGGTATGCAACCTGCAGTTGCAATCACTCTTATAGAACTTGGCCTTGAATTAAAGGGAGTTCACACTGCATTGAATGTGGAAAAAGGAATGGAATTGCTTAAAAAAATTATACACGAGCCGGATGATGAAATAGAAGAAGATGCCGATAGTGATCAATAAGGATAGCATGAAAATTGAAAAGGAACAGGATGTAGTACCTTTTAGAAACCGTGTAAAGGAATACGCGGTAAAAATTGGTATGAGCCTGCTAAATCAAACCAAACTAATCACAGCGGCAAGTGAGCTGGTCAGAAATATGCTTAAATATGGTGGTGGAGGCAATACTTTAATTGAAGTAATTACCGAAGGTCGAAACAGTGGAATTCGACTCACATTCCAGGATAAGGGTCCTGGTATTCAGGATATTTCTCTGGTTATGAAAGATGGCTATTCCACAGGAAAAAGCCTGGGTCTCGGTTTACCAGGAGCTAAAAGGCTGGTGAACGAATTTGATATTAAAAGCAAGGTTGGCGAAGGCACTATTATATCAATTATTAAATGGAAAAATGGCTAGCAATGTTCATGTCGCTTTTAAGGCTACTGATCGTAGCTATTTTGCCATTCTGAAAAAAGAGATCCATGCGTTGGTCAATGATGCAGGTCTCAGCAAAAAAAAGTTAGCTGAAACAGACCTTATCGTTGCTGAAATGGCCACCAATATTGTAAAACACGGAAGAGGCGGGCATTTGCTGGTTAAACCGATTGAAGACAAAGAGAATAATGGAATTGAAATTATCAGTATTGATAATGGACCCGGCATTCAAGATTTTCATAAAATGTTACTGGATGGATCTTCCTCTAAAAACACCCTAGGACTTGGCTTAGGATCTATCAAAAGGCTTTCTGATTTTTTCCAGGTTTATACTTTGAAAGATTGGGGAACCATAGTAATATCAAGAGTCTTTAATGATAAACTTTCCAATTTTACAAAACCAGAAAAGATTTCAATCAGAAGCGTTGTATCTGCAAAACCCGGCGAAACTGCTTGTGGAGATGGTTTTTTCAGCTCCGTTACCAGGGAAAGAATAAAGGTTTTCCTTGGAGATGGATTAGGACATGGCATCGAGGCGGAAGCAGTGATACAAATGGCAGGAAAATTTTTTATGGAATGTGATGATGCAGACCCATGTAACATTTTGAGGTATGTAAATCAATCCGTAAGAAAATCAAGGGGTCTGGTAGGCTGCGTCGCTGTATTGGACATACCGACTAAAATCTGGAAAATTTGTGGGGTAGGAAATATCAATGCCCGTATAATAGGTCCTTCTTTTTCAAAAAATTACCTGGGATATAATGGCATCATTGGCCTCAATGTGCCGAAAACACTCAACTCCCAACAAATTCAAACTGAGAAAGGCCAGAACCTGATTCTATCAAGCGATGGTATAAAAACCCGCTGGGACCTGTTAAAATTAACTGCTATAAACCGTTACGATCCATCGATCCTTTGTGCAGCCATATATAAAGACTTTGGAAGAAATACTGATGACACCTCAGTGGTGGCCATCAAAATAAATTATTAATATGGACGAAATAGCAAAAATCAGCCTGGATAATGAAATGGACCTTATCCTCGCACATAGAAGGTCTATGAAACTAGCTGAGCTTGCCGGTATATCAACTTCTGCCCAAACCTCTTTTGCAACAGCTGTTTCAGAAGTGGCCCGGACATCCATTGAAAGCGGTAAAACAACCATGTTGATATTGGGATTTGATTCATCCAAATCCCAAAACTTCATTGTAGCCTGTCTTAAAAATAAAACCGCACCAGGAAAACATCCAACCAGCGGTCTTGAATATGCCAGGAAACTGGTTAATAAATACAATGTCATTAATAAAGGGGAAGAAACCGCTATAGAATTGTATTTCCAGATCAATGCTTCATTTAAATATGATGTTTATAAACTCGATGAATGGCGAAGGATCTTTCTCAATGAACCACTTATATCTCCTTACGAAGAAATCAAGAAAAAGAACGAATTATTACAGGAACTGACTGAAAAAATCCAGGAAAGTGAAGAACAATACCGGATACTTACGAATGCACTCCCATTAATAATCTTTTCTCTTGATTTGAATGGCAAACTTATTTATGCCAATGAATGGCTGTCAAAATTTACTGGTTATTCAAAAGAAGAACTCAATCAAACAGAATGGAAGAATGTAGTCAACCCGGATGATTATACTGCTTTTAAACTGGTGATCCGTAACAGCATGATCAAAGAAGCCAACGCAATAAAAATTCAATGCAGGCTTAAAAGTAAGGCGTCCAATGAATTCCTGTGGCATCAATTATCCCTGACTCCCTACCGAAATGAAAAGGAAGAATTACAATATTGGATCGGGTATATGTCGGATATCCATGCTCAAAAGATCCTGGAAGAAACACTTCGTGATAATGTAGAACTAAAAAAGGCAAAAGAAGAACTACAGCAAAATCAAAAAACGATGGAAAATTATATCCATCAATTAAACCGATCTAACCAGGAACTTCAGCAATTTGCTTTTGTTGCCAGTCATGATCTTCAGGAACCGGTACGAAAAGTTCTTTTCTACAGTGACTATATTCTTTCAAGATACTATGGTGCTATTGATCAGAAAGGTCTGGACTACCTGACCAGCATGAAAAATTCCGCTGAACGCATGCGAAACCTGATTCAGGATCTCCTGATGTATTCTCAGATCAATTCAACTGACCTGAATTTCAAAACTGTAGATCTCAATAAAGTGGTGCATGACGCCGTACAGGACCTTGAAATTGCTATCAATGAAAAAAATGGTTCAGTAGTGACCAAAGAATTACCCTCAATCATGGGAGATGAAAGAATGCTAAGGCAGCTTTTTGAAAACCTGATCAGTAATTCTGTAAAATATTCCCGACATCAAAATGATCCGCTGATTGAAATTGAAAGCGAAATTTCAAATCATTATTTACTTTTGACATTTAAGGATAATGGTATTGGATTTGACGAAAAATATCTTCCTCAGATGTTTAACCTGTTTCAAAGATTGCATGCCAAAGATGCTTACGAAGGAACCGGACTTGGTTTGGCAATTTGTAAAAAAGTCTGCGAAATGCACAATGGTACTATCTGGGCAGCTTCTCAAGAAGGGAAAGGCACTACTTTTACTGTTCGCCTTCCAATTGAACAACCCGCATAATTAGTGGCATATGTTATTGAAAAAGATTCTACTGGCTGATGATGATGAAGATGATAAGATCATCCTTAAAGATGCAATTGATCAGATCAGTAAAGAAGACCTAATATTTTTTACGGAAAATGGTGAAGAAACTTTACAGGTTTTAAATGAAATTACATCACCTAAAGAATTGCCCTCACTGATTGTACTGGATCTCAATATGCCTAAACTGAATGGGACAGAAACCCTCAGACAAATAAAAAATGATGAGAGGTTCAGAAATATTCCGGTTATAATTTACTCTACTTCCATAAATCCAATGGAAAAAGAAAAATGCCTATACCTGGGTGCTCATTCCTATATTACCAAACCTATTTCTTTCCAGGAAAGCCTGAACACCGCTAAATTCTTTATAAGTTTCCTGTAAAATTCGAAGAAGCTTTTTAGTTAAACCAATTATAAGCGCTGTATCTCTTTTTGGAAAAATTTCCATGACTCCAGAAACACATCAAAGGTTTTGGGAAACGCATGTCCCCCACCCTCTACACGAAACAGGGTAACTTCAGGCTTGCGCTTTTTATGGTAGGTATTGCGAATCACTGTCTGCTTTATAGTAGTATCTATGTTAGCCATAACCTGCACCGCAGGTTTCCCTTTATATCCTGCAAGATCTGCCCAATAACGGAAGGAACGATCCGTTGATCGCACATAACCCCATGAATTGCCCGACATGATCATCTCTCCACCATTGTATGGATTAAGATCATCAATAGTTCCATTAGTGATCATTACGGCCACGGGCTTCCTTGCTTCAATGCAATCCAAATTATTAGTATCAGGAAGATTGGCAACGATCGCACTGATCGCTTTGCAGCGATCGGGCATGGTGATAGCCAACTTATAAGCCATATGTCCACCACCCGATAATCCTATCACAAAAAATCGCTGATTGTTTGCATTATATTTCTTTCCAAAATAATCAAGCATCGCTGAGAAGAATCCTTCTTCATTGATATCAACCTTATTCGCTTCTGATGTAGCATTTTTACGACATTCATTCCAGAAGCGCTTGTAGCCGTCAGGATAAACCAATAAAAGATTTTCCTTCTCAGCGATTGCCTGGAGATTCTTTGCAGGCTGCATCATTCCTTTTCCATCGCCTCCTGAACCATGCAGGATAAAAACCAGGTTTGATTTCGAAGCATCCTCTGCAGGCTGCCTGAAATGAAACACACGCTGGTTTCCATCAATCAATACAGAATCAGTTGAAAACTGACCCAATGACCGGTTACAAAAAAGGATGAATAAAATGACAGCCAGGCAACATCTCATAATTAAGAATCTATTGAAGTAAATTATTATTCTTCAGTACAACTGCAGCCTCCATTAACATCGCCCCACTCAACTGTGAAGTTAAGTCAGTGCTTTGTCCCGGAGGTGTTTTCCAATAATTCCCAAACAACAACAAGTTCTTGTCAGTTCCAATATTCCACAACATTTGTGCATTGGTCTTGATGAAATTTGCATATCTAACCTGGTCTGAACGAAGCATTCCCGGTGTTAAGATCAGTTGTGTGAAATACCTTACAAACACACCTTTGAACAATCCTCCATCTCCACCTCCTTCATCGCGAAGCAGGTTATCAGTGAAATTGGTCAGTGTGTTGTCAGACAAAGTATAATTCGCAGCCTGCACTGCATCAGTCAGGTAACCATTATCATTGGTAATGGTGAACAATTCTGTTGCAGCACCGATAAATGTTCCCTGGTTATACGTGAATTTCCAGGTTGTATTTCTCTTACCATCATTATCACTGTTGATACCATCGTATACCCAGCCTGTATTCTTATTATATAAACTATCTTTTAGCCAGGTATAGATTTTTTTTGACCAGGCAAGATCATCAGCGCTACCAAACTTTTTATACAGTCTTGCTGCAAGAATGGCTGCAGGCGCATTGGCTGGAGTATTCTTATAGTAAGGCATTGCTTTACGCCATGCTATACCGCCACCCATGGTGGTATTCCATCCTCCTTTGATATCAGTCCATACTGCATCAACAGCATCCTTGTATTTAGTATCACCGGTTGCTTCAAATGCACGCAACATAGCAAGGGCATTCCATTCCATATCATCATAAAATTCATTGATGAATGTATTGCCATTCTTTTGCTTTACGCCTGTGAACCATTTGTCCATATAAGCTTTGTACTCCTCGCTCTTATTGGTTCTCAGATATGCATCCACCAATACATCAAGGGCATGAGCCTGTGGCCAGTAATGAAAATTTGTATTTGTATTCTTTTCATTGAAATAGTTGCCCGATGGGTTCCAGAACTTTGTTACCAAAGCATTGGTGCTGCTGTCTGCTGCTTTGTCCCAATCTATGACAGCACGGCCCGGGTTAGTACCCGGACCTGTGTTGCCATCATCATAATCTTTTTTACAACTGGTGATAAACACCATCGCTAAAAGAACTGCTGATAAAATATAACTTTTTTGAAATTGCATTGCTTACAGTATTATTTGATTACAACCTGGTGAGTATATGCTCCATCAGGCTTGAAACTTACGATCAGGTCAACTTTCTTCATATCCGCTTCTGTTGGGAATTTGAATGTATAATCCCACTGGTTAACATTCTGCTTGAAGAGGTTGTACCAGGCTGCAGGAGTGGTAGCGGTTGCGCGACTGTTATCACGGTTTACACTTGCCCAGTCTTCAACGATCTCATTACCATCCATATCTTTCAGTGTCATACGGAATTTGTAACGCTCATCACGTCCCCATCCTTCCTGCTTGAATTCTACATTCACATTTTCTGCCTTGAAAGTACCATTACCAACATAAGGCAATTCAGCTTCTATAGCATTGCGTGGAGCAAACCAGTAACCAAGCTTAACTACTTCATAAATGCTTACTGCAGCATTGTTGAAATCAAGCACCATGCGATATACTTTTGGAGTAGCTGCCGGGCTTTCAACACCTGTTCCTTCTTTCAGGAATGTTCCCTGTACAACATAAGAGGTTGGTGTCCCTGTTGTGCGGTTTACAAAATGATAAGTACCTGGCTTAAGCTGGGTATAGATCTCGAAAACACCAGGAGAAGTTGACTTCAATTTTATCGCGTTTGCAAGAGTAGCACCTGCTTCTGTTGCATCACCTGTAAGGAATACTTCAGTAGGGATCTCGGCAAAACCTGCAGGTCTCTCTACTTCAATAAGCCTGCTGGATGCTGACTTCTTCACATTAGTACCTTTTGAAGCCAGTACAGTCCACTTCAGTTTACCTGTTGCCAGCGACTGGATACCCGCCATATTTGCAATACGGTTTAGATCCTTATGGCTAAGGGTAAGCCTGTTTTGAACACCATTACCATCAGAACTCATTTTATATACAGGTGTTGTGAAATCACCTTCTTC
The DNA here is from genome assembly GCA_966112615.1 of uncultured bacterium. GTDB lineage: Bacteria > Bacteroidota > Bacteroidia > Chitinophagales > Chitinophagaceae > Flavitalea. The sequence goes on along the minus strand of CBHWDO010000003.1, from coordinate 115,156 downwards.
CTTATCGAAAGCAACTTCATACATCACCAGTGATCCGTCTTCTGCTTTGGCCTGCTCCCATTCAAAAGTTACAGAAGCAGAAGTTGCAGGTTCAAGTTTTACATGCAGATTATCGTTTGGTGCATAGAATGTAGTCACTTCAGTGATATTCATGTTGATATCCCTGTCATCTTTTTTACACCCAATGAGTGTCACCAAAAATGCAAAGGCAATAAGGAGTGAAAAATTTATGATTAACTTTTTCATGTCAAGAATTTTTTACTGTTAGTGTTGGAATTAATAATTGGGGTTTTGTGTAAGGTTTGAATTCTTACCAATTTCGGCTGCCGGAATCGGCCACAGGTAATGTCTTTCAGGATTGAATGCTCTTAGCTGGGCCCTGATGAAACCATTATCGATTGATGGATCTTCATATTGTGCACCATGTGCCCAACCATCCAATACATCCTCTGCGATCTTCCAGCGACGAATATCATCTATACGCAAACCTTCCATCGCAAATTCACTTCTTCTTTCATTACGAATGATCTCTGTAAGATCAGTTGAAGGGAATGACAATGCTGCAGGATCTGTAAAACCAGCACGAACCCTCAAAGCCCTGATGGTTTTGTTCCAAACCTCTTCATTCATTTGTCCGAGTGCATTCTTTGCTTCTGCATACATCAGCAGTACATCTGCATAACGGATCAGGATCAGGTTAAGACCGGAGTTGAAACCTGCAACTGCAGTTGGATCATAATACTTCACCCAGTAGTATCCTGTTGGAGTACCCTGTCCTGAAGGTTTGTATTCATTTTTTGCAGCAGGATCAGGATCTGATTTTGGTTTGATATAGATCATTTGGGTAGAACCGTTTGCATTTTTCCAGGTAGCACCATTGTATACCACAGTTGCTTTCAAACGTGGATCACGGTTGGCATATGGATTATTAGGATCAAAGCCGGAACCAGCTTCATCGATCTTCTTACCATTCAGCATACGATAGCTGTTCACCAGCTCCTGTGTAGGCGCCATTGCTGTACCACGTGCTCCGGCAGAGATTGGTGCAAAATCAATATACTCACCCCATGTTTTTAAATTAGGTACATATTGAAGATCAAGGATCACTTCATTATTGTACTCATTGGCTACAGTGAAAATGTCTGAATAATTAGACACTAATCCATATGAACCATTTTCACCAGTGTTATTCATCAGGTCTTCACAAATTGCGGCAACATCCGACATCCGGTTTCCTTCATACAACAGCACTCTTGCCTTCAATGCTTTCGCAGCAGCTTTGGTAATGCGGCCACGGTCTGAATTGGCATATTGTGCTTTTGAAGGAAGTATTGCTGCGGCAGCATCCAGTTCTTCCAAAATAAATTCAAGCACTTCAGCACGCGGAGAACGACCGATCGTCTTTGCTTCATCCGGTGTGAGGTCTGTTTTGATCAAAGGAACATCACCCCACCAGTTCATCAATCTTGAATAATGAAATGCACGGATGAATCTCACTTCTGCTTTCATTCGCTCCTTAACTGCAGGCTCCAGAGTAGTGTTCTTATCAACATTATCCAGGAAAATATTAGCAGCTTTGATGCCGGTATAGAAATAGCCCCAGTCATCCAAAAAGCTTTGAAGCGTTGGCGTAAAGTTACCGCTTGCAATGGCACCAGAACCAACACCGGCGCGGGTTACAGCATTATCCGACAATGCTTCATTATAAAAGAACATTGAGCTGTTGTACATGCGGTTGTATACATTGTTCAGTGCATTGCTCACATTCGCACTGGATTGCCAGAAATTCAATTCTGTAAACCTGTCGGTTGGCGCAAGATCCATTTTCTTACAACCTGCCATTACAGCGAGGAGTAACAAAAGGAACTGCAGCTTTTTTATATTTTTTAATGACATCGAATAAACATTTATTAGTTAGAAAGTAACATTCAGACCTGCACCATAAAATACAGGAAGCGGATAAGCACGACCACTATTGGCATTAGAACCCATAGAAGCGCGGTTATCAAACTCTGTATTTTCAGGATCGATGAAATCCAGTTTGGTTAAAGTGAACAGGTTCTGACCGGTCACATAAATACGGGCAGATTTGAAACGTGCTTTTTGTGCAACAGACATTGGCAAAGTATACCCGATCTGCAAATTCTTCAGACGTGCATATGCTGCATCAAACAGGTAGATATCAGATCCAATGCGGTAGTTGTTTTGCACCGATGGACTACCCGCTTCAGCAAGACGTGGCCATTTCGCATTGGGATTGGTTGGAGTCCAGTAATCGGTCTGGTGACGATACAAAGTTCCTGAATATCCAACGTGGAAAGGTTCCACCAGTTCACCGCGGATCATTAGTTCCCTGCGACCAACACCCTGGATAAATACCTGTGCATCAAATCCTTTGAATGTTACATTATAGGTAAAGCCGAAAGTGTAGCGTGGGAAAGGATTTCCGAGGATGTATTTATCCTGGTCGTCGATGATACCATCACCATTTTTATCCTTGAAACGAATATCTCCAGGTACTACGCTTACGTTAGCAGGCTTCGCTCCTTTTGCAATATCATCCAATGTCTGGAAATATCCATCACGACGATACCCCTGGTAAACAGTGATTGGTAAACCTACACGACGAACAAATTCAAATTCTTCTTTACGCAGCACCTGCTCTTTTGCACCATAAGTATAATTAAGCAGTTCATTACGGTTATCAGCGATGTTGAAGCTGAAAGTATGTTTGAACGCTTTGCCCGGCAAACGGTAGCTAACATTCGCTTCCCATCCGCGGTTACGTACTTCTGCAGCATTGTAGTCAGCGAAACCTGCTCCAAATAACGCAGGCACATCATCCCTTCGAACAAGAATATCGCGGGTTGTTTTATCAAACACATCAAATGATACGGTAAGTCTCCTGTTGAGCAATTCAGCATCCACACCGATGTTCAAGGTTGAAGCTTTCTCCCAGGTGATCTGCGGGTTACCTAACGTAAAGCCTGCACCACCAACAATTTCATTGTTGAAGCCATATGCATTCACATAGTTGAAGTAGGTGGTCTGGTATTGATAAGGGTTCACGTTCTGATTTCCCAACAAACCATAAGAAGCCCTGATCTTAAGATCTCCAACATTAGATCTGAACTTCTCCATGAAATCTTCTTCAGTCAAACGCCAAGCGGCACTCACTGATGGGAAGAAGCCCCAGCGACCTGGTTTAGGGAAGTTGGAGGAACCATCATACCTGAAGGAAAATTCAGCAGTATACTTATCATTGAAAGTATAATTCGCTCTACCAAATAATGAATTCAGGCTGCTTTCGCTGGTACCCTGGTTTGAGTTTCCTGATGCAGGATCAACCACAGTACCGGTTGTAGGAATACCAAACAGGTCATCAGTAAGTGTTTTACGGATGTAATTGCTCTGACCTTTGAATGATTCATTTGATCCACCTGCAAGTAATGACAGATCATGATCACCAAACTTGCGTTTGTATTCAACAAGCAATTGCGTATTGGTGAGCAAAGATTTATAGTTATCATCACGAACTTCGCGATCAGCACCATAACGTCCACCAGGGAAGAATGACAACTCGATCCTGCGTGCAAAGCTCTGATTGCTTCTTACTGTACCACCGAATACACCTCTTACTTTGAGGTAACGGTTTACTGAAAATTCCCCGGTAAAACTTCCGAAGACTTCATCATTATTATACTTGCGATATCCACCGTTTTCCAACACTGCTTTAGGATTGAATTCTGCAGAAACTGCATTGGTAAGATATCTTCCCAATGAATCCTGGAAGTCATAGATCAATGGAACGCGCGATGCATCCACGATCAGGGTTCCTGCACTGGTGGAATGATCCTTTCCGTCTGATTTTACATAACTCAATACAGTGGTCAGTTTGAATTTGCCCACTTCAGTACTTTGGTTTAAACGAATATTATATCGTTTCCAGCCATAGCCAGGTCCGATGAAATTATTCTGCTGATCCAGGTATCCGAAGGAAAGCATATAAGCATTATTATCACCACCGCCTTTGATACTGATATTATGAGATTGCTGTGATGCATTTTTTAGGATGTTTGAAAGTCTCCAGGTACCATCTCCCTGCTCAGCGAAACGCTGGATATCAGAAGGAGAATACACCGGCTGTCTTCCTGAATTAACCAGTGATTCATTTTTATAGTAAGCATTCTCCCAGCCATGAACAGGTTGCGCCATGATCTTTGGACTGGTGATACCATACATTCCATCATAGGTCAGTGTTGCCTTCTCATTCTTACGACCTTTTTTAGTGGTAATAAGTAATACCCCATTCGCAGCGCGTGATCCATAGATCGCTGCAGTACCTGCATCCTTTAACACTGAAATATTTTCAACATCATTAGGATTAAGCAAATTGATATCGCCACCAACAATACCATCGATCACTACCAGCGGATCATTGTTACCCAATGTTCCAAGTCCACGGATGTTGATGTTCAGGCCTTGTCCGGGCTCGAAATTCCTTTGCTGGATGATCAGGTTGGGAGATACCCCCTGCAAAGCCTGGCTCAGGTTTGCAGCAGGTTTTCCTTCGATGGCAGCAGCAGTGATCTTATCAACTGCACCCGCAACCGATAACCTTTTCTGAGTTCCATAACCAACAACAACTACCTCATTGAGGCTGTTGTTCACAGGCTCTAACTGGATATTAAGGTTGCCAGTTCCTGCAGAAACTTCCTTAGAAGCATAACCTACATAAGAAATAACAAGCACACTATTACCCGATGGAACAGTGATGGAAAAAGATCCCTCGTCGTTGGTTGTTGTTGCAGTTGAAGTGTTCTTCAACTGAACCGTTACACCTTCAATAGGAATATTACTTTCATTGACAACTTTACCATTCACAACACGTGACTGGGCAAAGGTATTAGGGGAAATCAGCAGCTGAAGCAGTAATGCAAGAAGTGCAAAACGCCAGCTCTTAACAAGTTGACCTGCATTGGATCGCAAGCCCTCCCGATTGTTTGGAAGAATCATGTACAAGCAATTTAATTGTGCAGAAATTTTGATAATAACTAAGCTTAATTAACCGATATATGTCACGGTATTGAATTCATACCGCTACTAAAACAAATTTTATTTCCTGGTTTGTACCTCTATCACACCTCCGTTTCTAAATAGATCATGAGAAATGAAATAGCCATTGGAAGACTTATTATTGACTTTGATATTTTGAAGATCCCTTGTCTTACCGGTTCTTTTAATAACCAGTGTTTTTCCGTTCGGTTGCTTCCACTGAATACTGTTGAAGATTGGAACAGTAACCAGGTATTCACTGTCCACTGCAGCGTAAGGATATAGGCCCAATGCACCAAACACATACCAGGACGACATTTCACCCGCATCATCCATTCCGCTAAGGTCAAGTCCCTGCGGTCCCATTCCGTATAAACTATCGAGGATATAATCAATTACTTTTTGAGATTTCTCCGGTTTGCCAATAAAGTGATAAGCAAACGGCGCTTCATGATCCGGCTGGTTACCATGACAGTATTGTCCTACCATCGTTTCCACATTACGCGCGATGTATTCCGGGTTCCATGGATAGGAAAACAAAGAATCCAGCTTTGCTTCAAAAGGTTTTGCACCACCATACAATGCAATCAATCCCTTCATATCGTGTGGTGTATAGAAGGATACCTGCCATGCATTTGCTTCACGATACATGTATTCATAGTATGGATATTCCGGATTGAAATTCTTCACCCACTCACCATTCTCCAATTTTCCACGCATGAACCTGGTTGAAGTATCGAAGACGTTTTTATAATTCTTTGACCGATTAATCAGGTCGCGGTAATGTGCAGTATCACCCAGTTTCTTAGCCATCTGCGCCAATGAATAATCATCGTAAGCATACTCCAGTGTTTTTGCAACACCAGCTTTTGCTTTGGTTTCAACATGTGGTTTCTCAATATGAGGTGTTGAAATATATCCTTTTTCAATGTATTCTTTCAAATGCGGACGACTACTTCCTTCCACATAAGCATTGCGAAGCAATAATTTATAAGTGGCTTCAACATCAAAATCATCAATACCACGATTATAAGAACCTGCAATAAATGATGCAGCATGATCCCCATGGAAAAATGTAGGAATGAAGCCTGTTTTATCACCCATATCTTTCAATGATTTGATCACATCCGCTGTCACTTTAGGCGACATGATGCTTAACAATACAAGCTTGTTCCGGTAATCATCCCAAAGTGATGGAACAGTATAATAATTGAAAGAAGCCTTAACCACTTTATCTTTTGCATCAGTAAATTCTCCATTCACATCGCTACGCAAAGCAGGCCAAAGGAAAGCCCTGTACAATGAAGAATAGAACATTCCTCTCTGCTTTTCAGTTCCGCCATCAACTTTGATCTTTGATAACAATTCTTCCCAGGTTGCTGCCGCCTGCTTTCTGATTTGGGCAAATGACTTGTTGCCGATCTCCTGGTTCAGATTTTGTTTTGCATTCTCCGAACTAACGAACGACAAACCGATCTTCATCTCAACCTTTGAATTGGCTGAAGACTTCAAATGCACAATGGCATTACCTTTCGGACTGTTCTCTTCATTTTTTTCTAGTTGATCAATTGGCCTGTTGAATGTTGCATAAAAGAAGATCTTATCATTACCCACATCCTGGAAACCCTTAACGGAGTTTGCATCGGCCTGTGAGATCGACCAAATTTTCACGCGGTTGTTAGCACGTGCAAGATCGAAGAGTACCGCTGCATTTTTATTCTGCTTGAAATCGTACTCATGAAATCCACAACGTAATGTTGAAGTCAGTTGTACATCAATTCCATAATCCTGGAGGTAAACCTGGTAATAACCGGGTGCAGCAGATTCTTTGTCGTGCGAATACTTTGAAGCATAACTGCTTTTATTCGAATTCGTTTCCGCAATGGGTAATACCGGCACATTACACAGATTCCAATGCCCCTTGTTGGTATGCGCAAAACCAATGATGGTGCTGTCTTCATATTCATAACCTGCTCCTGAACCATACTCGGTGATAGGACTTAACTGCACCATGGCATTTGGCATTGAACTTCCCGGGAAGGTAAGTCCTGACCATGGCCTCCATCCTTTAGGAACTGTAAAACCAACGATCTTAGGATCGGTCAAAGGAGTAGTTCCAACAAATGGATTAACATATCGCGAAACACTTGTATGTTGATTGTTTTTGGATTGTGCATGCATTTTTGAAGCAGTGGCACAAACCATCACAGATAAAATGGCAATTGAATTAAGCAAACGCATGAGCACCGAATTTTCGGGGTGATAATTGATTAAGCAAGTAAGGATGGCTTTTCACGATACACTTTCCAAAGGAATTCTCCGAACAATGTATTAGCCCAGGCAAACCATTTACGGGTGAAATTTTTCGGATCATCTTTATGGAATGATTCATGCATGAAGCCTGTATCACCATGGGTTTTGCGAAGCATATCAATACAGGTTTTGATCTCAGCATCGTTGTTGCTGGTTAGTCCCCTGATAATGATCGCCATTGGCCAGATCATATCCTGTCCAACGTGCGGACCGCCAATGCCTTCTCCTGCAGATCCTTTGAAGAAGAATGGATTTGACTTAGACAATATCAGCTTTCTTGTATTTTGATAAACAGGATCAGTATTCTTCAATGCGCCTAGATATGGTAATGCCAGCAGGCTTGGAACATTCGCATCATCCATCAGGTTATAACTTCCGAAACCATTCACTTCATATGCATATACTTTGCCGTATGTTTTGTGTGTAATTACCGCATGTTCTTTCAGGGCATTCTCTACTTCTTTCGCCAAACTCAACAATTGATTACACAGTGATTTATCCTTTGCAATAACATCAACCATTTCTGCAGCTTCCTTCAGACTGGTAACCGCAAAAAAGTTTGATGGAATAAGGAAAGAGAACACTGTGGCATCATCACTCGGACGGAATGCAGAACAGATAAGGCCTACAGGATTTACAGGGTACCCATAACCATTCATCGGTAAAGTATCCGTTGCAAATGGTGTGGTACGCTGGAATTTATAGGAGCCGTTTGATTCCTTTCTTTGCTGATCTTTAAATACCTGTAAAGTAGTGGCAATTGCCTGTTTCCAGTTCGCATCAAAAGGACTGGTATCCCCGGTAATTTTCCAGTAGTTATAAGCCAGCCTGATCGGGTAGCAAAGTGAATCGATCTCCCACTTACGCTCATGAACACCAGGTTTCATATCGGTATGATCCTTTGCCCACTCACCTCTTTTTTCAGGATCGTTGTAAAAAGCATTTGCATATGGATCTTTCAGGATGCAGGCCGACTGACGATTGATCACACCCGCAATCAGGTGCTTCAATGGAAGATCATCTTTAACAAACTGAAGGTATGGCCAAACCTGTGCACTACTGTCGCGAAGCCACATAGCATCAATATCACCGGTGATCACATATGTATCAGGTTTACCATTTTTCATTTCGTGGTAAACAGTAGTATCGAGGGTATTAGGGAAACAATTTTCAAATAACCATCCCAATTCTTTATTGGCAACATTTTTTTTAAAGGTGGATATGGCATTCTCGACGGAAACACTTGAGAAATGTCGTTGAGCAGCCGGGATCCTGACCATGGGAAAATCTGAAGAAGAAGCAAATGCTTCTACTTTATTAAAGATCAACCCTGCGCTAACCAGGCTTGTATTTTGAATGAAAGATCTTCTATTCATTTTCTACGTGTTTAAAATTTCAATTAGTTGTTTGATCAGGTGCAATAAGTTCACTGATCCTGCTGCGTAATATTTTTAAGGCCTTACCAATATGCTTTTCAACTGTACTGACTGATATCCCAAGTTCAATTGCAATTTCTTTGTTGGTCATTTGGATATCCCTGCTCAGCAAATAGACCTGCCGACATTTATCCGGTAGCTCCTCGATCATTAATTCTATATGCTGATATAGCTCCTTGGCTTCCAGATCTTTTGCTAAATCGATTTTGCAAATTGGGCTAAAAAAAAGAGACTGAATATAATTAGTGCGTACAGTTTCAGACCTGTATTCATTCAGCACCCTGTATTTCAATGCTTTTGATAAATAAGCCCGGGGAGAAACAGAAATTTCAAGGGCAGTTCTTTTCCTGTATAAGGAAACAAAAATTTCCTGGACAAGATCTTCCGCTTTCTGCTTAGAACCTAATTTTCTGCAGGCCGATTCCAGTAATTCGGGCCATAGCCTACTATACACCACTTCAAAGGCCCTGACATCGTTATGTTTAAATAGATTAAACAGATCCATGTCGGAAAGTTGATAATAGGGTGAAGCAGGGTGAGGCATGCAAGCGTATTTGAAAACTAAATGTAGGGAGAAATTCCGTTTGCAAAAACGATTTTGCAAAAATATTTTTATTTACCCTTATTCGAAACCCCGGTTTTTTGATAAAAAATAATTTAGTAATGTATATACTATTAAGTTGAAGCCCTTACCAGCAGTTCCGGTTTTTTAGTGACGAACAATTCACCATCAGGCAACTCCTGCTCTTTGAATTGTTTCATCAACAATTGAATAGCAGACACAGCAATAGTTTGGATAGGTTGCTTAATTACAGTGATGCCAGGAGAGTACAACCTGAACAGATCATGGTCATCAAAACACACCACTGCTACATCACTCGGAATTGATAGCCCCATGGTCTTTAGTGCTTCCAGGCCAAATACACCCAGGTAGTTGGTGGCAAAAAAAATAGCATCTATTTCTTTATGCTTACTGATGAAATCAATGATCTTCTTTACTGCAACTTCCTGTTTAATAGCATAGGGAATCTTTAAAACACAGGTAACATCCAATTGGTGAGACTGCATAAACTTTTGATAGGCAATCGCTCTGCTTTTCATTTGCACCTGGTCGAGCTCAGAAGTTATGAAGGCAATGTTTCTGTATCCTTTATCAAACAGGTGCTTCATTCCCTCATTCACTCCTGCTTCATTGTCAAGGATCACATACGGTGTATCCAGCCCATCACAGTATCTATCCATCATCACCACCGGTTTTTTCTGATCCCTGAGTTTTCTCACCTCTTCTTCCATTCCCTTACAAGGAGTGATCAGGAAACCTTCTACCTGCTGGTTAGAAAGCATTTTCACAAGTTCATTAGCTTTCTTATAGTCATTTTCTGTGCTGCAGTAAACTATCTTATAGCCGAGCTCATAGGCTTTTTCTTCAATCTCCTTTGCCAGCGTGGCAAAGAAAACATTAGAAATATCTTCAACGATCAATCCTAAAGTCTTTGTACGTCCTGTTCTTAAACTAACTGCCGCCTGGTTGGGTTGGTATCCTGTTTCCTTAACCAGTGCAATTATTTTTTCAGCAAGTTCATCACTGATCCGTTTTTCTTTCGCTTTGCCATTCAATACAATAGAAACAGTTGAAGGAACAACACCTGCCTGCCTGGCAATATCTTTAATGGAAACTTTCTTCATAATCTTGAATTCATGGCCCACCTCCGGTTCATACCATTTTTAATAAGTCACCTGAAATCATTTATACCTCTATAAAATTCAAAAATATTTATATGTACACTATAATTTCAACAACGTCCTCAATATGTTTAAATTGGATCATCAAACATTAACCATGAGCCAAAAACTGGAACAATCAAAGCAAGACGGACCACATTTCTTTCTGAATAAATTATGCGGACAATGGACCGGCACTGCCAGGACCTGGTTCGATCCTGCAAAATTAGAGGACGAATCAAAAATTGAGGGAACGATAAAACCCATACTGGATGGGCGTTTTGCATTACATGAATATACCAGTAGCTTTAAGGGTGAGCCAATAACAGGAATGGCGATTATCGGCTACAACCTCGACCTGCAAAAATTTCAGTTTGCCTGGATCGATTCTTTCCACAATGGTTCCGCCATTATGTTTTCGCAGGGAGAAAAGGGAAATAAAGATCTAAAGGTGCTGGGATCTTATGCTTACATCACTCCTGAAACTGAACAACATTGGGGATGGAGAACTGAAATAGAAATGCCTGATGACAATGAGATCGTCATTTCGTCATTCAATATTTCTCCAGAAGGTGATGAAACAAAAGCTACAGAAACAAGGTATAAACGATCTTAACTTTACAATTACAAAAGACAAGATCAGGAAATCATGGCCTGTTAAACTCAACATGCCAGATACCACGAAACTCCCCTTCTTTATATCCATATGCCATGTCCGACGGATATTTTGATTGTATCACTTCCCAGGTCTTAGGCTGGATCTGCTCTTTGCTTCCATGGCAATTTAGGCACATGGACTGAAGCATAATTGGCTTGAAGTAATGAACATTCCCCTTCGGGTCCTGCTCTATGATCGGAGTTGGCTTTTGATTTCCTTCAATCAATGAAAGATATTTTGCAAGAACCTTTTGTTCCATCGTATCCGGGGCATTATTTCCATTCCGGACTGTATTGGATGTCCGACTGATATGAACCTTATTATCAGCATAGGTATTCGTCAGGTTCAGGGCGTTTATATTACAGAACTCAACTGCACCCTCAAAACCTTTTGCTCCTGCTTCTCTCATCAATGAGTTTCGAAGGGTATCAAATGTTTTGGCAATAAGACTATCCCCCATGGCTGAATAGGCGGCCAGGTCTGCATTACCAGATCCCTGTTGTGAACAACCTAACACAAAGAAGAGGATGAATACCCATAATATTTTCTTCATAACATAATTTTTATCCTTCCCTAGACTTTCAATACCGCATATAAGTTGAGATTATCTCCCGGTAAACCTAATTGCTCTGGTTCATCCTGCGAATAAGACAGCTTAGGAGAAATAAGGAAAAATAGGATAAGGCTGAAGAATAGTTTCTTACACATGCTTTAATTTAAAAACTAATATGTAAAAAAGCAACAGCTTAATCCAGAGATTCGGGTACAATTTTCATGGTACTGAATCCCGTTGGCATTTTCTCTAACTGAACCTGGGTCTGAATCCTGTCTTTCAATGCTTCAACATGCGATATCACACCAATGGTTTTTTGAGAATTGGATTGAAGCTGTTCTAAAGTGCTCACCACCTGGTCGAGCGTTTCAGGATCCAGCGTACTAATGCCTTCATCGATAAACAAACTTTGAATGCTGACTTCCCTGCTGGCAAGATCACTCATCGACAAAGCAAGCGATAAGCTCACCATGAATTTCTCACCACCGGATAAGGTTTTCACTGACCGTCGCTCATTACCCATGTACCCATCAATGATCACCAGGTCTTCATCTTCATTCTTATTTGGCATCGACAAAACATACCTGTCATTAAAATGCTTCAGGTGAACATTGGTTAAATTGATCAGTTTTGACATGGTCAGCTCTTGTGCAAATCCATTGAATTTGTTACCCAAACGATCGCCGATCAAATTATTCAACAATCGCCATGGAAGTACTTCCTGTTCTTTTGCACCTACTTCCAATTGCAATCGATCAATCATTGCAGTTCGATTCTTTTGCGCACTTATCTTTCCAACAAGGGACTTCGACTTTTCATCATTCGCCTGGAGCAATTGAAGAATCTCGTTTAATTGTTCATCACATGCAGGAATCGTTAAAGATCCATCATCATCTTTTAATTCCCGATCCAATTGAACCTGCACCTGCTCTTTGCGACTTATTAGTGAAACCCTTTCCTGGTGAAGATCAGATTCTTCCTTTGAATATCGCTGGAAGTCAATTGCAGAAAGAATTGCAGCGAAAGCTTCATTGATTGATTGGTAACCTTTGGATAAAACCTGGGGCAATAATAATTGCCGGCTTTTCGAAATGCTTTCACTCAACTGGTTAAGCTCTCTCAGTTTATCTTCAAGCCTTGAACCAACCGATTGCAGCGCAGCATTATTCTTATTAAAAGCATTCAGAAGTGCATCACATTCCTGGTTTATATTTTTTCCGGAATAAACTTTCTGCAATGAGCTTTTTGCATGATCTCTTGAAACAGTCAATTCCAAAAGTTCCTGCAAGGATTGAGATAAAAGACTCAATGCATCTATTGTATTGAAATTTTCAAGCTGAACCTGGAGATAAGATATTTTGCTCTTCGTATCATCAATAGCAGAATCTACCACAGAAGATCTTTCAATCTTATCCAATCCTGATATGGTTTTCAACCGACCAATATTTTCATTCAAAGTTGATATTTCCTTTTCCGTTGATTCGAGTTCTTTACCTATTTCAATCAGCTGAAGATTTACCTGCTGTTGCAATTGCTTCAGTTCCTGCAACTGAACTTTCTTTTTATCCAACTGAGTTTTGAATAACTGAAAATTCTGCTCTTCTTCCTGCAGCCGGTCAATATATTCCTCCGCATAGGGATGCTCTAATGAACCGCAGACGGGACAAGGTTCTCCAGGTTTCAATTGATGCCTGATCTCTTTTGCGCCTGATGCTTCACGGATCAATCGCAGAATATGATCATTCATCTTTCTGAGTTCATCTTCGTCATTACTCACTGATTTCATTAATACTTCAATAGTATCGTCTGATATAATTTTCTGCTGAAGCTCTTGCTGCTGTTCCTGCCTGCTACTTAATTGTTTATTAAGTCGAAGGAACTGTCCTATTAATCCTTTTAACTCAAGTAGTGCCTGCAATTTTTGATTGAAGGTTTCAATTTTCCTTCTTAGATCCTCAGGTGATTCTCCTGGTTTCACCTGCTGTTCCAAATCATTCAATGCCTTTAAAACATTTTCCGAAAGTTGATCTGAAGGGTAAGTAAAGGAATACTTCTTTAATGAAGCATGTTTACTGTGTTGAACTACCTGCTTTTCAGCTGACTCAAATTTTTCCTGGGCAGATCTGAATGCCGACTGCAGTTGAATGACTTCTTCACGGTATGCATTCAAATGTAAAGAAGCTGTTTGTTCATCAACATAACTTTTTATAAAAGTTGATATTGCTTCAATCGATTGATCAAATAGTTGTCGACTATTTTTCAATTCAGAATTCAACAGCTCAATTGTTTCGTTTAGATCCTTTTGATCGTTAATGTTCCTGGTATAAGATCTGATCTCCTCTGAGATTTCCGATAGCTCGCGATGCTTATCCAGCCTAGGTTTGACAGAAATATTGAATTGGTCCTGTTTTTTGTTCAGCAGGTCAAAGGATTGATCAATACTTTTAAGATCCGCGGTATTATTCTGAATCCTGGCTTTTAGATCTCGTAAAGATTTTAGTTTCGACTGGCGTTCTCTTAATGATGCTAACTGTTCATCAATAGCCTTTAATTGGTCTTCAGATGATGCCATATCATCCTCACTCATCTGTTCATCACGAAGCGTTTGAATGGTCGACAACTTATCCTTTATCTCATTATTTCTTGAATGAAATTCTTCATATGCACGGGCGCCTAATTTTCTGTAAATGCCAGTACCTGAAATATCCTCGAGTAATTTTGCACGATCATTTGCATTGGCATCAAGGAATGCTGAAAATGCACCCTGCGCCAATAAAATAGCACGAAGGAATTGATCATAATTTAACCCGATCAGCGATTCATTTTTAGAAGGAATATCAGATCGCCTTACATCAACAGGTTTGTTGGTCGACAGATCAATAAGTTCCATATCATAATCATCCTGTGTGAAATTCCTTGTCAGTCTTGTACTCCACCTGGATCTGAAATCACCTACAGCACAACTGTACTCTACTTCAACATAACATTCCTTCTCATTACGCGTCAGTAGAAATCCTCCCTTACTGAGAATGTTCTTTGAAATAGCACTATTGATTCTTGGTATACGATTGAATAGCGCAAGTGAAATGGCATCAAGGATTGTTGATTTCCCCGAGCCGGTTGGTCCGGTGATAGCAAATAATGTAGAGGATATAAATGGCTCTTTCGAAAAATCAATATCAAAATCTCCTCTCAGACTATTGATATTATGGATCCTGATCTTATTAAGCTTCATCCTGCTGCCTGATTGATTTCAATAATTCTTTGAATACTTCACTGATCATTTCACGCTGACCGTCTTCGATATGATGTGCATCCATCATCTTTTCGAGCACTTCAGTTTCCTGCAATTCACTGATCTCAATATTCTCTTCAACACGATCAGATAAACCTTCTGCAGTCTGAATGGCACTGTATCGGTATGTCAGAATCTCAACTTCTGTAGGATCATGTTGCGTGACAAGTCCATGCACTTTGATCGGAAGATCCAGGTCCCGCTTTTCTTCTATGATCTCAACTTCAGCAAATGCTTTTAGCGTGCAATCATTTTCAAAGGATTTCAGTTGGTGTTCAACTTCCTGGAATGTGCCTGCAAAGCGCACCAGTCTTCGGTTCTGAGGTACTTCAACAGGATTGATCTCGCTGATGCATCCGTTATCGACCACAATTTCCACCACTATTTTCTTCTGTTCTTTTTCAGAAAAACTCAAGGCAACCGGCGAACCGGAATAGCGGATATTATTTGTACCTCCAATCTGCATGGGCCGGTGGATATGCCCCAGAGCAACATAATGACATCCATCAGGGAAATCAGTGGAAAGAAATGCATCCAGGCCACCAATGGTGATGTCTCTTTTCTGCTCACTGATCTCTGCTCCTGCCGCAAAGAGGTGAGCCATCAAGATGATCGGTACCTCACCGTATTCTTTACATGCATCCACCAATCCCTGGAAATGTTGGCGCATGCCATGTTTTCTTCTCTGCTGCTTTTCCTGCAGTAATTCACCCTCCGCCGCAAGACGGATATCAGCATCCCGCAAATATGGAGCGGCACACACAACCGCCTCCACGTCACCTTCTCCACGTCTCCACGTCTCCACGTCTCCATGTCTCCTCTTCTTCAGCCAAATCACCTGCTCCTTCAACTCTCCCACCACATGAATATCCATGATCTTCAAAAACTCTTTTGTCAGGTTCAGCACCGCCGGGGAATCATGATTACCTGCTGTGAGAATTACCTTACAACCGGTTTCTTTCAACCTGTATAAAATATTGTAATACTGAGCCTGCGCTTCCTGGGAGGGATTGGCATGATCAAAAATATCTCCCGATACCAGCAACACATCGATCTCTCTTTCTTTGATCAGGTCGATCAGCCAGTCGAAAAATAACTGGTGATCCTGCGACAGGTCCTTCTTATGCAGACGGACACCGAGGTGCCAGTCGGCCGTATGTATGATCTTCAGCATGATTTCAATTTAATTAACTCACCACGTAAGCCAGTGAATGGCCTTCAAATAATCTTGCGTGTACTGTCAGAGCCTTCTCTTCTTCTTTTCTAAAAAGAAAAGGAAGTGTCATCCATTCGGATGGTTCAAAAATTACAGGCAATTGCAACTGCATATGATTACGAAAATCCACTTTTCCTGCCCCATACCATTTGAATACTGCTTCTTTCGCACTCCATAAAATAGTTGCGAGGTCAAGGAAAATATGGTGCATGTATTCATAAGAATGCAGGAATTCAAGTTCCTGAGGATTCAGGAATTTGCGCGTGATATTGGCGATCCTTGGGGTAACCAGCTCAATATCCACGCCTACACGGTGAACAGGACTTGCAATGGCTGCTGCATAATAACCACAATGTGATATGGAGAAATGATATTGTTCGTCGGCCAGAAAAGGTTTCCTGGTATCCGCGATCAGGATCTCTTCCAGCGGGAAATCAGGATAAATTTCGCGCAGCAGGTACCTGCCGGCAAGATGCTGAAGCCGCTTGTAAGGATGCGACACATCCTGTTTTACGGGTACTTTTTCCAGGAAAAAACTTTCAGGTTCTTCAATCCTCCAGGTTCCCAGCTTTACGTCTTCGTTGATATTATGTTGATAAAACAGCGCCACGGCAACAAGTATAGCTATTACTTTGCAGATTTAAGACTTATTTGTTCTAAAACAAAATCAACAGGAAAATTCATGATACTGTCCGACAAGCGTATCCTCGAGGAAATGGAGAAAGGAACGATCAAAATTGAACCCTATAGCCGTGAATGTCTTGGTTCAAACTCGTACGATGTGCACCTGGGCTCTGTCCTGGCAAAATATAAAGATGAAGTGCTTGATGCAAAAAAGCACAACCAGATAGAACATTTCGAGATCCCTGATGAGGGATTTGTACTGCAGCCTCATGTTTTTTATTTGGGGGTGACAGAAGAGTACACTGAGACTCATGCTCATGTACCTTTCCTGGAAGGAAAATCATCCACAGGAAGACTGGGGATCGATATTCATGCCACTGCGGGAAAGGGTGATGTGGGATTCTGCGGAAACTGGACCCTCGAGATCTCGGTGAAGCAGCCGGTACGTGTGTACAAAGGAATGCCGATCGGCCAGCTGATCTACTTCCCGGTAGATGGTGAGATCGAAGTGAAATACAATCAAAAGTCGAATGCAAAATACAGTGGCCAGCCGAACAGGCCAGTGGAGAGTATGATGTGGAAGAATAAGTTCTAGTTTAGGAGTTAGGAGTTAGGAGTTGGGAGTTAGTAGTTGGAGGTTTCCCCTTCTAACTCCCAACTCCTAACTCCTAACGATGTATCTTCGCCCCCATGTTCAAGCTCCTCCCCTTTTTCCTTGTCCTACTTTTTTGTGGGCTGATATCTTTTGCGCAGGAAATCCCGGTCACCATCAAAATTAACAACACTAAAAATGAACCGGTTTCTTCTGCAACCATACTGATCATTTCCAATTCAGATACAACGAAGAAAACGTCTTCCATCAGTGATACTAACGGTATTGCATATACGAAGTTGAAAGAGGGCTTGTACAAGCTTAACATCTCCTCTGTTAACTATGCCGACTTGAATAAATCCATCCAGATTTCAGCAAAACAATATCAATTTAATTTTATTATTTCAGAAAGATCCACCACATTAAAAGACGTAGTAGTGGTTGCGCGGAAACCATTGATGAAACAGGAAGACGATAAAACCATCGTTGATCCGGAACCACTTGCAGAAACCTCCACCAACGCTTATGAGATCCTGGAAAAGACTCCCGGCATCTTCGTTGACCAGGATGGAAATGTTTACCTCAATAGCACCACTCCCGCACAGGTTTACATCAATGGAAGAGAAACACGCATGAGTGCACAGGATCTTGCTTCCTTACTGAAAAGTCTTCCACCAAACGCTATTCAACGCATGGAGATCCTTAGAACTCTCTCTGAAAATTTGGATTCAAGCGGCGTTGGCGGAATTGTGAAACTGGTTTTGAAGAAGGGTGTAAAACTTGGCCTGACAGGCAGTATCAATGCAGGTTTCAACCAGGGAAGATTTGGCAACCAGTTCATTGGTTTCAATCTTAATAATAATAACAACGAAGGAAAGACCAGTTATATCAATGTGCAGGCATCCAACAGGAGCTCTTATGAAACCACCGAATCTCAAAGGATCTTTGCCCCGGATTCCGCGCTCGCACAGGAAGCTACTACCGTATATCCAGGCAAAAATATTTATACAGGTTTTGGAATGGGATGGCAAAAAAAGAAATGGGACCTGCAATATGATGGCCGGATCAGCTACAATCTCAATCGTAATTATTCTGACAACAATAACATGATCAAAGTGCTGAGTAGTGGAAACACTCTGCGCAACTACCTTAACAATGTAAACAATGATGGAAAAAATATTTTCATCAGCCAGGGTGGATCGGCCAAATACAAGATCGATTCAACAGGATCAGAATGGAGCAGTGACCTTTCTTACAATTATTCTTCCAATAACCTTGATCAAAATTTCGGAACCATCAACACTTCCTCCGGAACGCAAGGCAATAAAGGGTTTGGAGATATTGCTAGTGCAAGACATTTCATCACTGCACAAACTGACCTGAGGTTAAAACTTGCAAACAAACTGACTATTGAAACAGGATTGAAAACATCCATCACTGCCTTCAACAGTGATGCAAAATATTTTTCCATCAAGGGCAATGAAAATATTGCCGATAACTCAAGAACCAATAGGTACACTTATAAAGAAGGAATTCATGCCGCATATTTCCAGGCTTCAAAAACCTTTGGAGATTTTATCATCAAGGCCGGATCAAGACTGGAGAATACCAATATGAATGGGGTTCAGAAAATCCCTTTTGATACTTCATTTACTGTCCATCGAACCGACCTGTTCCCTTATGTTTATTTGAGTAAGGAGATCATGAAAATCGCAGGTTATCCGATCAGGTCGTACCTCGTGTATAGAAGAACCATTAGCAGGCCGCAATACGAACAATTGAATCCGTTTCCACGATACATTGATCAGTTTCTGTATGAAGCGGGGAATCCATCCTTAAAACCGCAGTTCACCAAAAACTATGAAGCGAATATCAGCGTGGAAGACTGGCCGATCATTGCATTAGGATACAACGACACCAAAGATATTTTCACACAGGTAGTATACCAGTCTGATACATCACAACAACTTGCCTATCGCACTTACGATAATCTTGGTACGAATAAGGAATTATACTTTAGGGGTACTGCAGTGATCCCTCCCTGTAAAAGATATTTCTTTGTGATAGGTGCACAACATAACCGCAATATGTATGAAGGTTTGTATGAAAATAAACCTTTGTCGTTCAAACGAGGCTCCTGGAGTTTCTTCACCTACCAGACTTTCAAGATCGATAAGCGATCAACTATTTCGATCAATGGATTTTTAAGACTGAAAGGACAAATGCAATTCTATGAATTAGGAAATTTTGGTTCATTAAATGCGAACATCAATCGACAGTTTCTAAATAAAAAACTTACCATTACGATCAATGTGCAGGATATTTTCCGTACTAATAAATATGCTTTTGTACTGAACCAGGGCAGCATTGCAGCTAATGGTCTGCGTTATTCAGATACCCGCCGTTTTGGAATGAACCTCCGTTATAATTTTGGTATCAGGAAGAAAGAAGAATCGAATGATATGATGAAGGTAGGAATGCCGGAGTAACCCGGGCTGACCAGCTTCGAAGGAGCTGGGCTGAACGGACCGGGCTGACTGCCGAATGGCAGGCTGAACGGAATCAGCCTCCTATGCAGGCTGAACGGATTCCCTTCAGCCCAAACAGCTTCGCTGTTTGTTCAGCCGGGTACATTCAGCCCAACCCTTCCAGGGTTGGTCAGCCTGGATTTCCTCCACGCCACTAGCAAATACACCACCTCATTATAACTCCTTCTTCCCATCGGCTGCTCATTCATCTTTAAATAATTTGAATAGAACAGGTCAATCATTGCTTCCACCGGGGTTTTGAATTGCGCAAAGAATTCTCTCATCTCTTTATAATCTTTCTTCACCTGCGGATGTATGGTACTGTCTATTCTTTTTAAAGCCATCGAATCCTCCATATACAGGTATGGCCTTGTATAAGCATACATTTCGAAATACACACTGTACCGGAATACAGGATCATCGGAAACTGATGCACTTAAAAATGCCGACAAATTCGCTTCATACTCTTTCGCATAACCAAGTGAATGACCGATCTCATGACAGGTAGTAAATGGCCTGATAAAATTCGGAACCGTAGTATTCACCTGCGCCTCACCCGTGAATGGATTGTAGTATCCTGTAAAACCCATATAGTTTCCGAGGTAACTGTACAATGATGGCTTTACTGACGGTGATGCATAACCGAAGTCCTTATCTCTCTTTTCAAGATTATGATATGCTTCCACAGCACCATTGAACAAAACCCGTTTCTTATCAACCTTATTATATGCAGGATAAATTTTTGGAGCCAGTACATTCAATGAGTCAGCAAGGTATTGAGCCAGCTCTGTAAGATCTTCCTTACTGATCTCTTCCACTTTCAATCCCAATTGATCTGCTATCCCAACCCGGTTATAATTCAATCCCCAACTGATATTAAACCATATATAAACGACCATGGCAAAGCGAAGGATCTTCTTCAACCTGATCAAAATCCTTTCCGCGGAGATCGGCCGCTTACGCCAGTTCCAGGCTACCGTCACAATACTCCATACCAGGTAAACAGTCACACCTGCATATAACAGGTCCCCCACACTGAAAGGGATCCATCCCAATAAGATCCGCTGTACCCGCGCAATCACCGGGTAAATCCCATTCGAATAATATTGCTCCACTGCCTGCGGAAATAAACTGAACACCTTAATGGCCACAATAACTCCTATCAATATGAACAGGTCCAGATGCTTTCTCATAAAAACTAATAACTGTTAGTCAATATAGATCAATAACCCTTATTTTAGACCCAAATAAAACGATATATGGACCTTGACTTTAATCGGAATGAGGATCAGACGAAACTTGCCTTGTCAAGACTAAGACAAACTATCGAAAAGATAAAACTTGGTGGTGGTAAAAAAGCTATCGAGAAGCAGCACGAAAAGAAAAAACTAACACCAAGGGAACGTATTGAATATTTATGCGATACGAATAAACCATTTATTGAACTCGGAACTCTTGCAGGTTTTGAGATGTATGAAGAACATGGAGGTTGCCCGGCTGCAGGAACTGTTGCAGGGTTGGGATATATCCAGGGGCGTCAATGTATGATCATTGCCAACGACCAAACTGTGAAAGCAGGTGCCTGGTTCCCAATCACAGGTAAAAAGAATTTACGCATGCAGGAGATCGCCATGGAAAACCATCTTCCCGTGGTATACCTGGTGGATTCTGCCGGAGTTTATCTTCCATTGCAGGATGAGATCTTTCCGGATAAAGAACATTTTGGACGCATCTTCCGCAACAATGCACAAATGAGTGCAATGGGTATTACACAGATCGCTGCCGTGATGGGACCTTGTGTGGCAGGTGGAGCCTATCTTCCCATCATGAGCGATGAAACGCTGATGGTAGAAGGAAATGGATCGATCTTCCTGGCAGGACCTTACCTGGTAAAAGCTGCCATCGGTGAAGACATTGACCAGGAAACATTGGGAGGGGCCACTACACACAATTCAATCTCAGGAATTGCAGATTATAAATTTGATACGGAAGAAGCCTGCCTCGACCAGGTGAAAAAAATTATCAGTCGGCTGGGAGCACCAGCCAGTGCAGGTTTCAACAGGATAGCTGCTAAAGAGCCCGCCCGCAAACGGGAAGATGTTTATGGGATCTTTCCATTCGATGGAAGCAAGCCCTATGAGGTGGAAGATATCCTTCAAACCATCGTTGATGAAGGAAGTTTTGAACCATTCAAGAAAGACTATGGAAAAACGATCGTCTGTGGATATGCCAGAGTTGATGGCTGGGCTGTTGGAATTGTTGCCAACCAGCGCAGAATCATCAAGAGTGCAAAGGGCGAAATGCAGATGGGTGGCGTGATCTACAATGACAGTGCGGATAAAGCTGCACGATTCATCATGAATTGCAACCAGAAAAAAATCCCGCTTGTATTCCTGCAGGATGTTACCGGGTTTATGGTGGGTTCAAGAAGTGAACATTCCGGTATCATCAAAGACGGTGCGAAACTGGTGAATGCAGTTGCCAATTCAGTTGTTCCAAAGATCACTTTCATCATAGGAAATTCATATGGTGCAGGAAATTATGCGATGTGCGGAAAGGCTTACGATCCAAGGTTTATCTTTGCCTGGCCTTCAGCAAAGATCGCAGTGATGGGTGGCGAACAGGCTGCTAAAACATTACTGCAGATCCAGGTGGTGGCAATGAAATCAAAGGGCAAAGAGATCAGCAGCGAAGAAGAAAATGAACTGCTTCAGAATATCAAGGGAAGGTATGAAAAACAGACCTCTCCTTATTATGCAGCAGCAAGACTTTGGGTTGACGAGATCATTGATCCTGCAAAAACCAGAATGATCATATCGGAATCACTTCATGCTGCCAATCAGAATGCTGAAATCCCGGCATTCAAAACAGGAGTGTTCCAGGTTTAAAAAGAAAAATGACGACACAGAAAAAAGAACTGATCATCTATACCGACGGATCATCAAGGGGAAACCCCGGACCAGGTGGCTATGGAGCGATACTGCAATGGGGAACAGTTAAAAAAGAAATATCTGCAGGATTCCGGAAAACGACCAACAACCGGATGGAACTGATGGCCGTCATCGCCGCACTGGAAGCCTTAAAGAACGATGGACTGGAGATCACTATTTTTTCGGACAGCCAATACGTCGTAAAAGCCGTTGAACTTGGATGGTTGAAAAAATGGATCAAAACCAACTTTGCAGGAGGTAAAAAAAATAAAGACCTTTGGCTCCGATTTGCTGAACTTCAACAAAAACACAACATCAAATTCAAATGGGTTAAAGGCCATGCCGACAATCCATATAACAATCGTTGTGATGTATTGGCCACGACTGCTGCTGATGGAAAACATTTACACATCGATCACGGATTCGAACAAGCAGAAGCATAACCAATGAGAACAATCCTCGCAGTATTTATTTTGATCAGCCTGGCATCGTGCAGCAGTAGCAAAAAAACTACCGTACTAACGCCTACAGCTATACGCAGTTTACCGGCATTACCGGAATCAAGACTGATCATCCCGGTGAAAGTGTATATGAAGCCTTTACTTCAGTACATGGATTCTTCGACAGCAAAAGAATTCACTTCGGATAAATGGCCGGATTTTTTTCAATCATCTTGCGACTTCAGATATAAATACCGTTTCATTCGATCACCATTTTCATTCTCAGTCGTAAACAACCAGGTTAATATTGGCTTTCGTGGATACTACCAGATTGCAGGAAGTAAAACCCTTTGCACATTCGATAAACAGGTTGGTCCATGGGTCACAGGAAGTTGCGGATTCAATGGAGAACCACTTCGAAAAGTTGACCTGAACATTACTTCCCAATTACAATTTCTTGCGAATCACCAGATCCGCACTACAACCAAATTGGGCGCTATTAAACCTTTGGATAAATGTGAAGTGACCCTGATGAAACAGGACATCAC
This sequence comes from uncultured bacterium, assembly GCA_966112615.1. Taxonomy (GTDB): domain Bacteria; phylum Bacteroidota; class Bacteroidia; order Chitinophagales; family Chitinophagaceae; genus Flavitalea. Next base: position 91,246 of record CBHWDO010000003.1, on the reverse strand, counting down.
CCAGCAGATCATGGACAGCATCCGAAGTTCAATCGAATCTTATGGTTCAGCTTTCGATAAGTTTGTTTACGAGTTGAATAACAATGCCATGCTACTGGATTGGAGAAAAGGCTCGAAAGTATTGCCGGTAGCGGATTACGGCTATCTTAATATCAACCCAACAAAGCTGCAGGTAGGCACATTCAACTATGCAAAAGACACTTTGAATTTTGCAGTAGGATTTACCGGCAAGCCTGTATTCTCATCCGATAGTATTTCACTGGTATCGAAGAATATACTTCCGACTCTTTATACAACAAATGCACCCGGTATCATCGATACTTACCTGGACGCAGTGTATGATTATTCTTCCTTTAATAAATTATTGAACGACAGTTTACAGAACAAACCATTTACTGTTGAAGGAAAAACATTCGTGATCAAAAATGTAAACCTGGGCGGAACCGATGATGGAAAGATTTCAGTAGACCTTTCTTTTACAGGATATAAATCCGGAACACTTCATTTATCCGGCACTCCCACGCTTGATTCTGCGAACCAGGTCTTATCCATGCCGGATATCAATTTCTCCCTCGATTCACGTGATATGCTGGTCAATATGGCTAAGGGGCTTTTCAGGAAAAAGATCATGAAGGAATTGCGGAACCAGTCGGTGCTTGACCTTGCCGCGCTTATCGAAAAGAATAAGGATAAGATTGCCGGCAGGCTTAACCAGCAGGTCAATGAATGGATGTCGACGACGGGATCGCTCGAAAAACTGGAGATCGTAGGGATTCTATCAACTGCAAAACGTCTTCAGATCCAGGTACATGTGAAAGGGAATCTTGTGCTGGTAGCCCACCCTCCTGCAAGTATTTTACAGTAAAGGCAACCGTAGTGGATGGAACAACGTTATCATCCGCGTACAAATATTTGTAACTTCCTGAAAAGGGTAACTTTCTTGCAAGAGGACAACTCTAAAATATCTGCATTGCTCAACGGATGCCGCGAGAATGATCGTGCATCCCAGAAGGAATTGTATTATCTCCTTCGGAGTTTTGCTTTGAAGATCTGTTACAGGTACACCAATAAAAATGAAGAGTCGGAAGAAATTGTGAATGAGGCATTTATCAAACTGTACAAAAACATCCAGCAATTCGATGAAACCAGGCATCCTGATTCAATTGTAGCGCTTAAAGGCTGGTTTAAACGCATCATCGTTAACACCTGCATCGATCATTATCGCAAGCATCAGTCTTCCCATAACGGACATCATTTGATCACCGCTGAGAATGAACAGATCTCCGACCGTTCCGAAAACGGCCTGGATGTTCTATCTTATAAAGAGATCATCATGGCCGTCAGAAGCCTGTCGCCGGCATATAGAACTGTATTTAATTTATTTGTCATTGAAGGATTATCGCATGAGGAGATCTCTAAAAAACTGAATATTTCCGTAGGTGCATCAAAATCAAACCTGTCGAAAGCCAGGGAAAACCTTCGGAAAATATTATTGAACAAATCATCTTTTAACGTCTATGTCTCACCTTTCTGATAAAGAGCTCGATCGCCTGAGCAGGGAAGCTGCAGAGCAATTCGATGTGGAAGGTTCCGCATCGGGGTGGGATGCGCTCGAGAAATCATTGGATAAGGAGCTCCCCCTGGATGGACCTAAACCCAAAAAACGCCGTGGAATTTGGTATTGGTTCACCGCCGCATTGCTCCTGCTGGGAATTCCGGCAGCCATTTATTTATTGAATGATATCAATAATAAAGTCACCACTGGAGATACTATTGTAACCTCCGAAGTAGAAAAAAGTTCATCTCAACAACCTTCAAAATTGGAAGGAGATGAACTTCCAGGCAAGACATCAAAAGGTTCACCTGTAATTACTGAATCTTATTCCAGTACAGAAAACCAGCCAACTTCGTCTAAGGATGACCGCTATACTTCTTCCTTCCAAAAAGATAAGACATCAATTTCTTCGTATAAGGATAGACGTTATATCAACAAAAGATCTTCGAAAACATCTTCTCTTGATAAATCAAATAACTTTTTAGAAACAGAATTTTCTTCGACTTCAAATATTCCGCAACTGGGAAATCCGGAAGTTGAATTAATTCGTCAACCGGAGCCTGCATCAATAGTGCATGATAACCATGCATTCTTTATCCCCGACAGTACCCGTGCTGATTCGCTGATTGCTTTGCTGGCAGCTCAAACACGTGAATGTGATACCAATGTAAAATCTTCCACTTTATTTCCGTGGGAGATAGGAATGGTCCTTGGTGTCGATAAAAGCAATGTGAACTTCAACGGAGGTTATAAAACAGGTTTCAACTATGGAATTTACCTGGGGTATCGTTTCAGCAAAAGATGGTCGGTGAATACCGGGCTAGTTTTCGATAAGAAATTTTACACTGCAAAAGGAAAAGATTTTCATCCACCAAAAGGTTACTGGACGGATTATGTAAAGCTTGATAAAGTATCAGGAAACTGTACCATGTGGGAAGTTCCTGTAAACATCCGGTACGACCTGGCCCTCACCCGGAAAGGGTTTTGGTTCGCATCTGCCGGCCTGTCGACTTACCTCATGCAACAGGAAGACTATGATTATTATTACTGGCAAAATGGAAACTACCTGAATCGCCATCGGGGTTATCCTTCCGATGAAAAATCGATCATGGGTGTTTTAAATTTCTCAGCAGGTTTCGAAAAGAATTTCACTCCACATGTTTCACTTCAAATCGAACCCTATATGCGAATACCATTGAAAGGTGTTGGATTTGGAAATATGCAGATGAACAGTTTCGGAACCAACCTCATCCTGAAATTCAAAGGAGGAAAACCAATCAATTAATCAGCATCAAACCAAAGAGGTGTTTCATTATTGGCTTCGCCATTGTAATTGATGAACAATTCCTCACCTGCTTTGATTGACTTTACAGCACGTACCGTGATGACCTGTTTTTCAAAATCCATTTCATATTCACAATTTGAATTGAAAGAATGGTTGTAAAGTGAAATATAGCCCAGGGCAACACAACATTGTGTTTTGCTGTTTCCCCATTCAAAAATATAATCGTGGAGTAATGTCTGGTCAACAAGCTTTCGCTCCTTTGCACTCATCACCAGTACCGGCGAAACTTCCAGGATGGTGCGTGATCGGATATTTTCCCTGGTAAACATTCCTCTTCCTTTTCCTTTCGACTGTCCTACATACAGATATGGCTTGATCATTCCGCTTGATTTATCTTTTTAAATACCGGCTCCCGAAATTAGTATATTGTGTTCATAGCATCGGTGTATACAGTAATTTTGACCCATGGCTTTGGAACTTGAACAGGACAATTTACAGGACCAGTTTCTGAACATTATACAAAATGAGGACCTGCTTTCGATCAGGGAATTCCTCAATGATCAGAACATATCTGATGTCGCTGAACTGATCAATGACATGCCGGAGTACCAGGGCCGTATCATCTCCAATATGAGCATTCACCGGGCTGCAAGTGTTTTCAAGATACTTGATCTCGGCACACAGAAAGACATCATCCAGGAACTTCCTCCTTTTAAAACAGCAGAACTGCTCAATGAACTTCCTGCGGATGACCGTACATCTTTTCTTGAGGAATTACCCAGCGAAGTGGTGAAAGAACTCATCAGGCTGCTTGATCCAGAGGAAAGAAAGATCACTCTTTCATTGTTGGGATATCCTGAAGGATCTGTCGGTCGACTGATGACCCCGGATTATATTTCGGTACAGGTAGACTGGACAATTGCGGAGGTTTTGGAACATATTAGAGAAGTTGGTAAAGAATCCGAGACCATAGATGTCATTTATATCGTAAATGAGAAGGGCGAATTTGTGGACGACGTTAGGATCAGGGAAATTATCCTTGCCCGGCCAGATGAAGTGATCGGCGATATCATTGATAACCGTTCGATCACACTCAATGTGCAGGACGACCAGGAAGTCGCCAACCAGATCTTTAAAATGAACAACCGCGTGGCTTTGCCCGTGGTCGACGATAAGAATATCCTGCTTGGTATTGTAACCATTGATGACGTTCTCTGGGTGGCCAATGAAGAGTTCAGTGAAGACATGCAGAAGATAGGTGGTACCGAAGCACTCGATGAACCCTACCTCGAAATGCCGATCCTGAAGCTTTTCAAGAAAAGGGTCATCTGGCTGATCGTACTCTTCCTTGGTGAAATGCTGACAGCCACTGCAATGGGTTACTTCGAAGATGAGATCGCCAAAGCTGTGGTGCTGGCACTGTTCGTTCCCCTGATCATTTCCAGTGGAGGAAACAGCGGCTCGCAGGCATCAACCCTGATCATCCAGGCAATGGCGGTGGGGGAAATTACGTTAAGTGATTGGTGGCGAGTACTGAGAAGAGAGATCATATCAGGTTTACTGCTTGGAACAGTGCTTGGCCTGATCGGCTGCTTCAGGGTGGTTATCTGGAATTCGATCTTCCATACATATGGAGATCATACCATGCTGATCGGCCTCACAGTTGGTTTATCGCTCATCGGTGTCGTACTCTGGGGAACTATTACAGGCTCTATGCTTCCTATAATCCTGAAAAAATTAGGGGCAGACCCTGCAACTTCATCTGCTCCCTTTGTTGCAACACTGGTCGACGTAACCGGGCTGGTGATCTACTTTTCGCTTGCTTTCCTTTTCATGGAAGGAATTCTTTTATAGATCGATAATATAAGAGTTTTGACTTATTCAAATATTTGTAACACTTTAGCAGCCTTAACCAGGATTGTATCTTATTAAAACTAATCAAATAATATGTGTGGAATTGTCGCATATATAGGACACCGCGAAGCTTATCCTATTATTCTCAAAGGCCTTAAAAGACTTGAATACCGTGGGTACGACAGCTCAGGGGTTGCCATATTGAATGGCGGATTGAAAGTCTACAAGAAAAAAGGCAAAGTTGCCGAACTCGAAGATTCCCTGGTTGGGAAAGATATGCATGCCAATTCAGGAATTGGCCATACCCGCTGGGCAACACATGGAGAACCTTCCGACAGGAATGCCCACCCGCATACTTCTGCAAACGGGAAACTCGCTATGATCCATAATGGTATCATCGAGAATTATGCATTATTAAAACAGGAACTTACCAATAAAGGCTACACTTTTACCAGTGATACCGATACGGAAGTATTGCTGAAATTCATTGAAGACATTCAGCTCGGAAACAATGTTTCCCTGGAAGAAGCCGTAAGGATCGCTCTTAAGAGAGTTGTTGGTGCTTATGTGATCGTGCTGATCGACCAGGACAATCCCGATACCCTGATCGCAGCCCGTAAGGGTTCTCCTCTTGTAATTGGAATCGGTAAGGGAGAACATTTCCTTGCTTCTGATGCATCACCGATCATTGAATACACCAAAGAAGTTGTGTATGTAAATGACTACGAAGTGGCTATCATCAAGTCCGATGAACTGATCCTCAAAAATCTTGGTAACGAAAAAGTAACACCATTCATCACCAAGCTCGATATGGAACTTGCTGCCATTGAAAAAGGCGGTTACGACCATTTCATGCTGAAGGAGATCTTCGAACAGCCAACCAGTATCTTCGACTGTTTGAGAGGAAGACTTGATGCCGCAGCTGGTACTATTACCATGGCAGGTGTCGAGAACTATATCGAACAACTGAAAACTGCCAACAGGATCATGATCGTTGCCTGCGGAACCAGCTGGCATGCGGGTTTGATCGCTGAATATATTTTCGAAGAACTTTGCCGTATTCCTGTTGAAGTTGAATACGCATCAGAATTCAGGTACAGAAATCCTGTGATCAATAAAGGTGATGTGATCATCGCTGTATCACAAAGTGGTGAAACCGCAGATACACTGGTGGCAATTGAAAGGGCCAAAGAACAGGGTGCTATCATTTTTGGAGTAGTGAACGTTGTAGGTTCATCTATCGCACGTATTTCTCATGCAGGTGCCTATACGCATGCCGGACCAGAGATCGGCGTTGCCAGTACCAAAGCATTTACCGGTCAGCTTGCAGTACTAACCATGATGGCCTTGAAGATCGCAAAAGCAAAAGGCACCATTGATGATAAAAGATATCTGAATCTTTTGAATGAAATGCAGGAACTGCCTGATCGCATCAAGCTTGCACTCGAAACAAATGACAGGGTGAAAGAAGTTGCTTCGAAATATAAAGATGCTTCCGATGCATTGTACCTGGGTCGTGGATACAACTTTCCTGTTGCACTCGAAGGTGCATTGAAACTGAAAGAAATTTCCTACATACATGCAGAAGGTTATCCTGCTGCAGAAATGAAGCATGGTCCTATTGCACTGGTAGATGAAAATCTTCCGGTGATCTTTGTAGCGACCAAAGATTCTTACCACGAAAAGATCGTCAGCAATATCCAGGAGATCAAGGCGCGCAAAGGAAAAGTAATCGCTGTGATCACACAGGGTGATGATGTGATCACTGGTCTGGCAGATGATGTAATCGAAGTTCCTGAAGCAGATGAACTGATCGCTCCGATGATCAGCACTATTCCGCTTCAATTACTTGCTTACCATATCGGTGTTGAAAAAGGATATGATGTCGACAAGCCAAGAAACCTGGCTAAGTCTGTAACCGTAGAATAAGCGCCATGAACATAATCAAAAAGAGCCCTGTAAATACGCTGGGGTATAATTTCATTCCTTCAGAATTTATTCCGGAAGGAAGCAATGAATATGCCCTGCGCAATATGCAGAACCGTATTGCGAATGTTTACAGGCAGCTATCTGCTTATGAAATTGAGGTACTGGTAAGAAACAGGAATACTTCTGATAACTGGAATAATATCCTGGTCACGAATGCTTTTACTCCCGAGTTGGTGCAGAACTGTAAGTTCTATGGACTTGTTAGGGTTGGAAAGTTGGAGCCATATTACCTCGAGTTCAATAATCTTCGTAGGCCGGTTGGTTTGTACAACAGCACCATTATCAGTTGTGATATTGGAGATAACTGTGTGATCGATAATGTGAATTATATATCGCACTATATCCTTGGTGATGAAGTGATCCTGGTGAACATCAATGAGCTTGCGACTACCGATTATGCAAAGTTCGGAAATGGCACATTGAAAGAAGGTGAATCAGAATCTATCCGGATCTGGCTGGAATTATGCAATGAGAACGGGGGAAGAAAGATCATTCCTTTTGAAGGAATGTTGCCGGGTGATGCCTATATCTGGACACAACACCGGGAGGATAAACTATACCAGGATAAACTGAAAGAATTCACTGATCGCACACAGGACAAACGTCGTGGCTATTACGGCACAATTGGCGATCGGACTGTGATCAAGAACTGCAAGATCATCAAGGATGTAAAGATTGGAACTGATGCCTATTTGAAGGGTGCCAACAAGATGAAGAACCTTACCATTAATTCATCTGCCGAAGCGCGCACGCAGATTGGTGAAGGTTGTGAACTGGTTAACGGGATCATTGATCATGGTTGCAGGATTTTCTATGGGGTGAAAGCAGTACGTTTTGTAATGGCTTCACATTCCCAATTGAAATATGGAGCACGTTTGATCAACAGCTATCTTGGAAACAATTCAACGATTTCATGTTGCGAGGTATTGAATTCATTGATCTTTCCGGCACACGAACAACACCATAATAATTCATTTTTGTGCGCTGCCATGGTCAATGGACAATCCAACATGGCAGCCGGTGCAACAATCGGATCCAATCATAATTCAAGAGGTGCTGATGGTGAGATCTTTGCCGGGCGTGGGTTCTGGCCAGGACTCTGTGTAAGCCTGAAACATAATTCCAGGTTTGCATCATTTACAATAATCGCTAAAGGCGATTACCCTGCAGAGCTTGATATACCATTACCATTTTCACTGGTGAATAATGATGTGGCAAGAGATCAGCTCACCGTTATGCCTGCATACTGGTTCATGTATAATATGTATGCGCTTGCACGCAATTCATGGAAATATATTGACCGGGATCAGCGCATCGAAAAAGCACAATTAATAGAATATGATTTTCTTGCTCCTGATACAGTAAACGAGATCATCAGTTCTTTGGATCTTTTAAAGAAACTGGTTGGTGAAGCTTATTTCAGATCAGTAAACAAAGAAGAATCCAATGATTCTGTACTGACTAAAAAAGGTGAGCAATTACTGGAAGAACGTTCTCCATTATTGAATGAACTGGAGATAACTGCACGTGGATTTGAAAATACCAGGCGTAAGGTGAAGATCCTGAAAGTACAACGGGCATACGACCTTTACAAAGAACTGGTACAATATTATGCAGCGCTTGAATTGATCAAGCTGATCAATGATCACAAAATTTCTATTCGCGAAGATTTGATGCTTCATATTGCTTCACGTCCAACACTGACCAATTGGAAAAATGTTGGCGGGCAATTGATCATTGATAAAGAGCTTGATAAACTGGTTGACAGGATAAAATCCGGAAAGATCAACAGCTGGGAACAGATCCATAAATTCTATACAGAACAGGCAAAGGAATATCCACTTGATAGGTTAAATCACGCAATTGCAGCTTATCAAAAAGTGTATAACGTTTCCATCAGGAATATGAATGACCAGCAATTAGTTGATCTGATCAAAACAACCATTAGCACCAAAGAATGGATCGTTCAAGGGATCTATAATTCAAGAGCAAAGGACTATAAAAATCCTTTCCGTAAAATGGTTTACAATTCGGAAGAAGAAATGAATACGGTTGTAGGTTCTCTTGAAGACAATTCTTTTATTAAACAGGAAAAGAAATCATTTACCGATTTTAAAAAGAAGGTTGATGATATCAGCTCTAAATTTTTAAAGACTTCGAAGCCGGTCAAAACAACTAAAAAAATAAAAGCGGGTATTTAACCCGCTTTTATTTTGAATGACATCTCTATTATTTTTTGATCAACCTGAATGATTGTCTTTCACCCTTATCATTCGTTAAGGTAAGAATGTATTGACCCACTCCTGCCCCGCTCATATCAACCTTTTCGATATTGTCGCCTTCTTTCACAAACATTGTTCTTGCCTTTACTAACTGGCCATTCATATTGCTGAGTGAGAGCGTGATCCAACCAGCTTTAGGAGATGTAATAAATACATTTGAGGAAGTAGACGTTACAGTTGGCGCAATTGTAACCAGCATCTTACCATTTCCATCCTGGAATAATACAACTACTTTGCTGTAGGCAACTTTCCCATCTTTTGCTGTGATCTTCAACCGATAATAAGTAGTACCGGTCCTTGAAACATTATCTCCATAAGTGTAATCAGCTTTTCCACTAACTGCTTTTACAGATCCGATCTCGACAAAGTCCCTGCTATTAGAAGAAACAAGGACATCATATTTTTCAGCTTCATTTTCACCAGCGATCTTCCAGTTCAGCAGAACCGATGATCCATTTTTCACTGCCTTGAAATCGATTATCCTGACAGGCAAAGTATTTTGTGCATCAAGTGAACCAAGCGTAAAATATCCGTAGAAATTTGTTTCAAAAGTTAGTGTACCACCAGATGGAGTTCCGTTGATACTGGTACTTCCATAGTTTTGCCAGTAACCGGTCCCGTCATAATATGCAGCAGCGAGTGAACTCATATTTTGAACACCACTTCTTGAACTGATTGGCAATGTAATATTCTTGGATACTTTTAGATCTACCGGTATACTATTGATTTCCCAATATTCCACTGAGCTGATAAGATCCAGTGGTGGAAGTACTATGGCTCCCGGAATTAATGCATTTGGATTTGCAGGAAAATATTCTGCAGAAAATTCATCAGTGGCTTTTTGACCCGATTTGTTGGTCATTACCACCGGTGAATAAAAACCATTCTTACCTACCGGAAAAGTAAATGCGGTATTTCCAACCCTGCGTAATCTGCCATTTACAAATGCATTGGCAGACCCACCAGAAACAGTTACACCATTGTCTAACCTGATATCGTTATTACCAATTGTGGTTAGGTAACCTTTTGTCAAAATCAATTGTCCTGGATTTTTAATATTTACTGCTTTATTTAAAGTTACTTCCAGCCCCGCAGTATTATTGATGATCAGGTTACCGGTAATTTCATCGGGAATTCCGTCCCCGGTTTCCTGTGAAATGTTGGAGCGAAATTCAAAACTATTATCACCGGAACTATTATAATTCCTGGTGCCTGAAATCTGGATCGCACCTGATTCACCTGAAGTGGAAATACCATCAATCGTCCCGACAGCCAGTTTTCCTCCCATTCCATTGTAAAATGCATTTCCTGTTATCACACTGTTCACATCAATAAACAGGCTACTTGAAGGATACAATTCAATTCTTCCTGTACCAGATAAAGTTCCCGGATCCTCGGTAAAGTTTACAGATGACTCAATAAGATTCAGATCTCCGGGAGAAGAAATCTGTCCTACATTCAGCACTGAAGCCGCTGAGGTTGAAAAATTCAATGCACCCTGCGTGATATTAATGGTTCCCTTGGTTCCTGTATTCTTACACCAGTCACTTCCCATAAACTGACCATCACCGGTACATACGCTGCAGTTAGAATTCACTACATTAATGTATCCCTGTTGCGCATTGATAGTTCCTCCAGGAACTACTATCTGACCTTCCGGTACAGACAACAATCTCCCTGAGCTCAGTGATAATCCACCTGCTACCACAAAATATTTCTGATTGTCAAAACTCAGGTCTGTGATCAACTCCACATTTGCACCGGGTGCAATTTTCAAGCTTGCATTTACCGTATTGGAAAAAGCAATGTCTAATTTTTGTGCTGTATTCCCATTTGCCACCATAAATGCAAATGCATTTAAGCTGGTGATCGCACCCGATTTGAAAACCAGGTTCCCCTTAAAACTCAATTCATTGTTTCCGATCATATCTACATCACCAAGATTGAGCGTTCCTCCATCCACTTCAACATTCTTTTCAACCTGAACTCTTGCAAAAAAACCATTTCCATTTCCTGATTTAATAATGAGTTCACCCCCATTCACCAGCAAACTTTTTCCAATGTTAAGATTGAAATTTGCGTTATCAGTCAATACCAGGCTTCCTGCTCCGGAATTCAGTACTGTCAATGAACCGGAAACATTGGTAACCGCACCATTAAGATTCCATTGAGTGCTCAGTGTTCTTTTGAATACAAGGTTTCCAAATTGAACTCCTGATGGAAGATCATTTGCAGACCAGTTCATAATTTCAACAAAGGAACTGTCTTCAAAATTCTCTGTTCCTGAAAATATGGTGGTATTGACATTGGTATTATGCACATACCTTCCTCCATCTAAAATCTCAAAATTTCCTCCGAAAGTAATCGCATTGGTAGCAGTTAATTGCCCACCCGATTCAATCCGAATGATCACTGCAGCGCTTCCTAAATTCCAACTACCACTGCTTACACTATGATTTTCCTGCACAATAAATACATCACCCGCAGTAGTGAAATTTGAAGGTACTGATCCTCCACCTCCACGGTTGGTATTCCATGAAGCCAGGCTACTGGCAGTTACATTGCCCTGCGAATAATAGGTTGTTGCGAAAAGTCCCGAGGCGGAAAACAGTAACAGAACTAAAGAGTAAATATTTTTCATCCCTGAATAATTTTATTGGCGACCAGGATTCTTGGAACCTAGTTATTCAGGGGATTGGATAAGGCTATAACATAACCTGCATTGAGTTCACAGGCACACCGTAAAATAATCCAAATAAGTGAATTATTGTAGGACTGTGCAAAGGTAATCTCATTGAAATAATTTGCCTCCCTTTCATCACATTAATATTCCGCTTCACCAATAACTGTCCGGCAATATTGAACATAGCAAGCTCCAACGGCCCCCTTTCTTTTGAATCTATTTCAACATAAATATTATCACCGGATCGAAAAGCTTTTAAAATTTTAATACTGCCTGTTCCAATTACTCTTTTCTTTCTTTCCAAAACCCTCAGTGGCAAAGGATTTTGGCTTGCCAAATAACTTCCAAGCGCAAACATGGTCGTAGGCTGCCAGGAAAGATCCCCCAAAACGATCGACCCATTAGACCCCGCTGATCCTTTTCTTTCTTTCACCTGCAAGGCTGTCCATTTACTTTGATTTAAAATAGCACCTCCAAGACTGGCAAGGTCCGTAACCCCGGAAAAATTCACATCAGGGAATGATAACTCCAGCGACTGAGCACTTCCCAACCAGGAAGAGAATTTCCAATAACCCTGTGTGCTGATATGATCCAGGATCTCTACTTGGCCAAACTGGTTGGGATCAGCTTTTACATATTCGACCACAAAACTTCCAGACCAGTTTTTTAAGGCTATCCAATGTAAGATTCCGGAACCGATGGGTAGCAGGGTATTATTTCTTAAGGAATCAGATTCCATATAAACCGGGCCATTTACAAAGGTGCCCAGATTCAATGTATCACAAACAAAATATCCTCTTTTTCCAAGCTTTAGCAAAGCTGAACTTGTGGTATTAATGATCCCATTTTTTAAAACCAATTTCGATGGAACGGATAAATGAGATTGTACTGTAACATCAAAAGAATTATCGAATTTAAAGCCGACCTCATTAGAAACAAGTCCTTTAAAATTGATAAGCTGCGATTGCTTACCGGATAATAAGACCTCTCCATATGCAGTTCCTGTTTCAGTTATAACCGATTGCTCGTCACCATTGATATTTCCCTGAACTTTTACCGTAAAGCTTCTTACTGAAGAAGAAATATTTAAAGTAGACTTCAGTAAACTGATATCACCCGAAACATGTAATGTATCAGTAAAATTGAGGTTGAGTTTTGCGCCATTGATCAATTCCAATCCCGACCTGACTTTTATTGGTTTGGTTCCCGACCCTGTATAATTTGAACTGCCTCCGGCCGATTGAGAAGAAAATACCAATCGACCGAATACCCGGTCGCTTAATGAAACCGTTGTGGATGCAGAAGGTACATCAAACTCGAAGATTCCTTCCTCTGTGCCGGTTCTTGCAGACAACAATGAAACAAACGAAGCATGAGCCCTTGCAGTATTATGAATATACCTTGACCCATTGAATAGATAAACTGAATCGCTTACCAATATGATCGATCCTGAAGATGCTCCAGAGGAATTTTGAATGATGGCTCCATTTCTTAATACTATCGAATGTGCATTCAAGCAATTCAAAGCGGGTGATATCTTGTTTTGCGCAGGAATAATTAAACGGATATTCCTGCCATTCGATGGAATTATTTCTAATGATCCAATGACAACAGGGCCGGCAGCTGAATCAAGTATGACAGTAAAATTTGAATCAATAAAAGTATGATCAAAAATTACTTGGGTGTTTTGGTCAGGGATACTATCACCTTCCCAATTCCTTCCATCACTCCATAACCTGTTATTGGCTTCCCCATCCCATCTCTGTTGAGCAGATACAATTTGGCACTGCAAAATAATTATCACCAGCCACCACTTCATCCTCACATATTTCCTGCAATCTATTAAGACTGCTTGCTTTGGCAATGGTGAAAACACCACCATTGCTACGTTTTTTCACCATAAAAAAAAGCCCCTCAGTTGAGGGGCTAATCATTCATTATCTAAACATTACTGCTTTACAAAACGGATGGTCTGTGACCTGTTTCCATCGAAATATCCGGTGATATGATAAGCACCTTTTGAAAGGCTTCTCAATTCCACCCAGATATCCTGGTTTTCTGTTGTGATGGCAGAAATCTGCTGGTGTACAATCCGTCCATTCATATCTGTCACAACCAGTTGAACAGATCCTTTCTTAGAAGAACTGATATTAACTTTTGCACGATCATATACTACTGTTGGTAACATGGAAGTCATGAAGAAGCCATTGGTTCCATTCATCAGAGTAATGATCTTGCTATAGTTTACGCTACCATCTTTATCGTATAGTTTCAACCTATAGAAATTGTTACCGTTCACCATTTGTGCATCTTCAAAATCGTATTGCAATCTTGTGATCACCCCGGTTACAGTTCCGATAGAAGTGAAGTTTCTTCCATCGGTTGAACGAAGTATTTCAAATTTCTCAGGTCTTGCATTGCTGCTGATCACCCATGTCAGTTGTGATCTTCCTGAATTGATCTTCTTACCATTGAATGATACGAGGTTGACAGGCAAAGCAGACTGGGCACCGTATGCAATGGTATAATCACTATAAGAAGTTTGTACATCTGTAGTAACAAATCCTGAAGTAGAATTTCCAGGAACCAGTGATGTACCTGTTGAACCTTTTACATTCAGCCAGTCAGTTCCATTGTATTTTGCAGGAAGCAGCGCATCGGTAGATTTCGCACCTGGAATAGCACTTTCAAGGAACATCCTGATAGACACATCTGCTCCACCCGATTCTTTGGAAATTGACCAGAAATACTGGTCTGATACCGCAGTAAGAGGAGGCTGTACACTCAGATCGCTGTAGCTGTAATCAAAGTATTCAACTATGAAATATGATTCGGAAGTTGAGTTTGGCCCAAGTTCTACCATATGAAGATCACCATTCTTTCCTACAGGAATTTCGTATTGTCCGAGTGCTGCAGTTCTTCTTCTGATAGGACCTTCAACATATCCATTATTTCCAGGTGAATTTGCAGGAAGAACTCCTGTCTGGCTGCTCATTACCGTAATAATGTTTGTTGGAGTAGTATACAAAACTCCTTTGTTGGCAGAATTCCAGCTCAACAATCCTACACTCAACGGAGTATTTAAGGTCACACCTGCCGCATTATTCATTCTTAAGGTGATAAAGTTCCTCGGGGTTGACCAGCTTCCAGGAATTGAAGTGATGGTTTGTGGAGTGGTTCCATTCATTTCAAAAATGAAATATTCTGTGGTAGTAGAATTAGCATTCGAAGTTGCTTTGATTGTTCCACCTGTATGTAAAATATTTCCTTTAACCTTCACGGTAGAAGGCGCGGTAAGATTATTGTCTTTGAAAAAGTCAAATGTTCCGCCTGACATTATAAAATCTCCTCCAACGGTCAGAGTATTGGTCCTGTTTCCTGAAGTTGAATTTGATAACAATACATTGGAGTTGCCTGATATACTAAGGTTTCCGTCAATTGAGTTAGCAATAGTTAATGGTGTAGAACCAGTTCCTGCACCAAATATTACCAGTTCCTGTCCATTTGTATTTTCAATGATTAGATCTGATTTTAATTGACGATTTACAAGGTTCAAAGACAGCTGTGCTGATTGATTTGGACAGTTGTAAATTATCTTACTGATAGGTCTTGCCGTTCCTGACCCATTGATAGTTGGTCCAGTTGTTGTTCTTCCCGTGATTCTGATAGTTGAAGCAATATTCCAGGACGCACCAAAAATGCTACCCTTATTTCCATCCAGATGATATTCAGAACCAGCGAGGAAATCCAGGTAATTAAATGCATTTGAAATTGGGTATGTACTTGGGTTTCCTACATAAATTTTTCCATTCACCTGGACCTTGGTATTCAAACCGGTTGTATCGGAAATATTGAAGAAAGGACCAAGGTTTACCGGAACGCCTATCGAATTGAACGCCCAGGTTCCATCAATTCTTCCTCTTGCATTATTGGCAAAATACACTTCAAAATCAACCGCAGTATTGCTAGTACTGTCACGAAGTGTACTTCCGGAAGTAATGGTTAAACCCGGAAATGAAGTGGAAGTTCCATGAATGGTTAATCTTGAATCCTGAGCAGAATAAATGGTAACATTAGAATTATTGCTTACCAATAACCTTGTCAGACTTGGATTCAAAATATCCAGGTTAACTATCGCATTGGAATTGAAGATCGCGTTGGAACCGATTCCATTTGGAACAGAAGCTCCGCCGGGACCACCATCTGAGGAAGACCAGTTGGCCGTATTATTCCAATTGGTATTGGTGGCCGGACCAACCCAATAACGGTCCTGTGAAAAAGCAGCACTGATAAAGGTAAGGCATGCTACTACCGTAACGTAGAATTTATTCATACATGAATTTTTTCAATTGAAACGTACGATAGGAAATGGATCTGAAGGGTTTTCTAGATAGAATGGAATTTGAGCTTACTGAAGTTCAGCGAGGTGGTTTCAGGGGGTAAAGAACTATAAAAATTCTGAGACCTGCAACAACAAGGGAACAATGTTACAAATTTTTTCCGCTAAAGGAAATCCCTGTAATTCAATTTAATACAGAAGTTTCCCACAGGAAACTTCCATATCAAAAATTATTTTGTTTAAAAGACTGATTATTACTTCTTTCTGAAAAAGATCCTTACCGGCACACCCTTAAAATCAAAATTCTCTCTCAATTGATTCTCAAGGTAGTTTCTATAAGAATCCTTTACATCATCCGGGAAATTACAGAAGAACGCAAAGGATGGTACATGAGTTGGCAATTGCGTTACATATTTTATCCTGATAGGATTACCACGAACAACCGGCGGATGGTACGATTCAATGGCCTTCAACATCACATCATTCAACTTGGAAGTTGGGATCTTCTTGGATTTATTTTCATACACTGCCAGTGCTTCCTCCAATGCCTTATGTATTCTGATCTTGTCTTTTGCTGAAATGAATACAATCGGTACATCAGTGAACGGGGCGATCCTTTTCTTGAGTTCACGCTCATAATCCCTGGCAGTATTCGTTTCCTTCTCCACCAGGTCCCATTTATTTACCAGTATCACGATACCCTTTCCTTTCTTGGCAGCCAGTCCAAAAATATTGAGGTCCTGCGCCGTGATTCCCTTGGTCGCATCCAGTACCAACAAAATAATATCGGCCTCATCCATTGCCTTGATGGCGCGGATCACGGAATAAAATTCCAGGTCTTCATGCACTTTTGCCTTTCTCCTGATACCTGCGGTATCGATGAGCACGAATTCTTTCTGAAATAAATTATAATGGGTATGAATCGTATCCCTTGTGGTGCCTGCAATATCGCTGACAATCGTTCTCTCCTGCCCTACCAGCGCATTCAGTAAAGAAGATTTCCCCACATTCGGCTGACCAATGATCGCGATCTTCGGAAGCTCATTGATCTCTTTGGTCTCCTCTGATCTTTCTTCCGGAATAAGTTCTGCAATCGCATCCAGCAATTCCCCGGATCCGCTTCCGCTCATAGCCGATAGGAAAAAAACATTATCGAAACCCAATCCATAGAATTCAGTTGCTTCCAGGAGCCTGTCGTGGTTATCCACTTTATTTACTGAAAGAAAAACAGGCTTCGAAGTTCTTCTCAACACATCTGCCATCGCTTCATCCAGGTCAGTGATTCCAGTGGTAACATCCACCATGAACACCAGTGCATTTGCTTCTTCCAATGCAATCAAGACCTGCTTCTTGATCTCTCTTTCAAATATGTCTTCACTTTGAGGAACAAATCCTCCTGTATCAATAACGTTGAAATTTTTTCCATTCCACTCCGCCACTCCATATTGCCTGTCGCGCGTAACTCCACTCACATCATCAACGATGGCTTTTCGCTGTTCCAGCAAACGGTTAAAGAAGGTACTCTTACCCACATTTGGACGACCAACTATTGCCACTGTAAATCCCGACATAAACTATAAATTTTCAATTCTTACTAAATTACCTGTAACCATATTCCCTTAACATCAGGTCATTATCACGCCATTTCGGACGAACCTTCACATGAAGTTCAAGAAAAACTTTTTGTCCAAGGAATGCTTCAATTTCTTTCCTGGCCTCAGTTCCCAACAACCGGATCATCTTTCCACCTTCTCCCAACAAAATTCCTTTTTGTGTTTCCCGCTGCACCACGATGTCGGCAGTTATCTTTACCAGTGTTGACTTCTCCTTGAATTCATTCACCAGCACTGTTGTATGGTATGGTATTTCTTCTTTATAAATATTGTAGATCTTCTCCCGGATCATCTCAGCAACAAAGAACTTTGTTGGCAGATCCGAGATCTCATCTCCCTCAAAAAACGGTTCGCCCTCCGGAAGGGTTTCCACTATTGCATCGAGTAATTCATTCACCTGCTCGCCCTTTAAGGCTGAAATGGTAAAGATCCTTTTACAATATGGCTTAGATCCAAAGAAGGCTTTTGCTTCATCAACTTTTACCTGGTTAACAGAATCAATCTTGTTAAGCACCACGAATGTTGGAGCTTTCAATTTAAAAGCACTGAACAGATCATCCAATTCAGCCCAGTCCTGCGTGATATCAACCAGAAAAATAGCGATATCCGCATCTTCCAGTGCAGACTTCACTGCCATCATCATTTTCTCGTGAAGCTTATACTTCGGTTCTATGATGCCTGGTGTATCAGAAAAAATGATCTGGTAATTATCAGAGCTTAATATGCCCTTGATCCTGTGGCGGGTTGTTTGAACCTTTGGAGAAACGATAGCAAGCTTTTCACCCATCAGAGCGTTCAGCAAAGTGCTTTTCCCTGCATTGGGCCTACCAAATATGCTAACAAAACCTGCTTTCATCTTTAAATCTACATAAAAAAACCCGCGATCAACGCGGGCTTCTCTCAGTTGCGAAGGGAGGGATCGAACCTCCGACCTTCGGGTTATGAGCCCGACGAGCTACCGCTGCTCTACTTCGCGATGTGGAGTGCAAAAGTAGGCCTTTGATATATACCATCCAAATGTTTTCTTTATTTTCCCTATCTATTTTTTATGACCATGAAAATATTTGCACTTGCCCTATCAATACTTCTTTTCTCAAACTGCTCATCAAAACCAGCGAAACAGGAAGATGAAATTTATTCCCGCAGACTGCAACGTAAAGTTCATCTTACCATCCTTAACACAAAACTGCCTAAGGATCTGTCGCAGCTAAACCTGCTCCTGCTCAACGATGGAAGTGAATATGAAAAACTTGATATGGAAAAGCTCATCGACAGTTTATATGAAGCCAAGAAGATCGGTCCTCTAGTTGTAGTTGCTATTCATGTGGGAGATCGTATGCAGGAATATGGCATCAGTAATAAAGCAGATTATATGGGACGCGGTGCAAAAGCAGATGACTACAGTGAATTTGTAGGTCTTGAACTGCTTCCCTTCATCAAGAAAAAAACCGGCGCAAAAAAATTCCATACTGTTGCTATTGCAGGTGTTTCACTTGGTGGGTTATCCGCATTCGATGTGGCATGGAACAATGCTGCAAAAATTGATAAGGTGGGAATTTTCTCCGGTTCATTCTGGTGGAGAGATAAGGACGCTGCTGAAAAAGATTACAATGATGATAAGAACAGGATCATCTTATCAAAGATCCGCGCATCCCGCAAGACCCCTGATCAGCAATACTTTTTTTATTATGGTTTGAAAGAAGAAAACAGTGACCGCGACGCAGATGGCATCATTGATGTTGCTGATGATACGCAGGACCTGATCAATGATCTTAAAAAGTACAGAAAAGTTCCATCAACATCTATTACAGTTTTGGAAAATAAGGAAGGCCGGCACGACTGGCCCTGGTGGAGGGAGTCGATGCCGGCCTTTCTGGATTGGGCGTTTTAAGCCATCATTATCCCTTTCGGGTGATGCTGCTTGCTCCGCTTGATTTTATGTCTTTGATCACTCCTGAACCTTTAAAGGATACTCCGCTTGCACCACTTGCTTCTGCGTTGAGTTCTTTGTTTACTGTAATCTTGATATCTGAAGCACCACTTGCTTTGGCATCACATTTTTCTGCCATCAGGTCATAGCCTTTGAAATCACTTGCACCGCTGGCTTCCACTTTCAACCCGGCTACACGTCCATTGATTGAAACATCAGATGCACCATTCAGATCTGCAGAAAGAAAATCTGCTTCAACAGAACCTTTCAGATCACTCGCACCGGATAAAACTATGGAAAGCTCCTTTGCTTTTAATGTTCCGGTGATGGATATATCACAGGCGCCAGATGCAGTTAACTGGTCAAGGTCTTTAACAGATATATACGCTTTCAGATTTTTATTTCCTCCCTTCCACATCTTCTCTTCATACCCGATGATCAGTACGCCGTCTTTTACCTCGGTAGTGATCTTGTCGCGGAATTCGGCATTCTTTGCGCTCACTACTACCCCTTCTTCATTTCCCTGTGAAATAACTACATCGAATGCATGAGAAACTTTTATGGCGTGAAATCCTTTGAGGTTTCGCTGTTGTGCATTTTCATCTGCAATTACCTGCTTTTGCTGCGCTGTTGCTGTGAACATCGCGAACACCATTCCCATTGCTGCAAGTTGCTTTTTCATATGGTTATAATTTATGTTGTTAGCTTTTTCTTGATACATGACCACCACTACCGGTTTTAATATTCCTGATCACTGCACTCCCTTTGTAGTTAATAGATCCTCCACTGCTTGCATGAACTGAAAGTTCTTTATTTACAGTAACCCTTACCATGCTTCCGCTGCTGGTTTCAGCAACACAATTACCTGCTGAAAGATCGTATCCTTCAAAG
The DNA here is from genome assembly GCA_966112615.1 of uncultured bacterium. GTDB lineage: Bacteria > Bacteroidota > Bacteroidia > Chitinophagales > Chitinophagaceae > Flavitalea. The sequence continues at coordinate 70,825 of CBHWDO010000003.1, read as the reverse complement.
ATACTTCCACTTGAACCGTCAACATTCAGGTCCTTAACTTCCCCTGAAACTCTAACAATACTTCCACTGCTCTGGTCTACTTCCATGGTAGATGCCTGGAAAGAACCTTCCACGATTGCTCCACTGCTTGCATCTAACAAGATCTTATCTGATTTAATACTGCCTTCCACTTTTACATGAGCTCCTGAGGATGCTTCTACCTTATCAATATTTTTGATAGAAACATAAGCCTTCAGCTTCTTATTATAGGATTTCCAATTCTTGAATTTCGACATGTCGATGCCGATCTTAAGAATACCATTCTTTACTTCAGTAATAATATCCTGATTGTATTTACCATCCGCTGAACTGATAGCCACTGCTTCAGAATTTCCCTGCGTAAGGATGAGTTCAATTCCACTGGAAACATCCACCCCATGAAAACCAGATACATTACGGGTTTCAACATTTGGATCATTTACCTGCTTTTGGGCAGACAGTGTAAGAAAGGATAACATGAAGACTAAGGCAGACAATAAATTTCTCATACTATAATTTTTAATGGTTTTGATTTTTTAGCAGCCGCAACATGGAATCAGACGAAGTTTAAAATCAAATGTTACAGTTTTTAAAAATATTTTGTCCCTATCTTTGCGGCGACGCCGTCAAGATAAGCCGGCGAAGTTCCCGGGGTGCTTTACACAAACAATGTAAGGCTGAGATAATACCCGTAGAACCTGATCAGGATAATGCCTGCGCAGGGAAGGTAGTTCCGCTATTTCCTACACTTCACTCAGGCATTCCTCATTTTTTAACCGGTCGACCTGGACCTAAAACATGCAGGAATGAAGAAATTTTCAATGCTTTTTGCCATGACCACTATTGGCCTGGCAGGATTTGCCCAGCAATTCAAAGGGCGCGTTATTGACCAGCAAACGGGACAACCCGTTTCTTTTGCCACCATTTCCCTAACAAACGGAGAAACATTCACTTCCAAAGAAGATGGGTCATTTATCATCAGCCGCTTACCCAAAGACAAGTCATTACAAATTAGTTCTGTGGGGTTCAAAACGCTGAAAGACTCCATCCGGAGCGATGGGAATTACAGTTTTGCCTTGCAGAGGTATGACCTGTTTATGCAGGCAGTGGAAGTAAAAGCCACGCGTGCCGGGGATAAAGCTCCCTTTACGAAAACCAATATCAGCAAGGAAGAGATCGAAAAGGTAAACCTCGGACAGGACCTTCCTTTTCTTTTGAATCAGACCCCTTCAGTGATCGTCAATTCAGATGCAGGTAACGGCGTTGGCTATACTGGCTTGAGGATCAGGGGCTCCGATGCAACCCGTATCAACATGACAATCAATGGAATTCCCTATAATGATGCTGAATCACAGGGTCTTTTCTTTGTTAACCTTCCCGACCTGGCTTCTTCGCTCCAAAGTATACAGGTTCAGCGTGGAGTGGGTACTTCCTCAAATGGTGCCGGTGCCTTTGGTGCTACCATGAACTTCAGTACCAATGAAGTGATCCCGGATGCTTATGCTGAGTTCAATAACAGCTTTGGTTCATTCAATACATGGAAAAATACGATCAAGGCGGGTACCGGTCTGATCAATGGACAATTTACAGTAGATGCGCGACTATCAAGGATCAGTAGCGATGGATACATCGACCGTGCATCCAGTGACCTGAAATCTTTCTATTTAAGTACGGCATGGATCAGGAAAAACACCTCTTTTCGTTTCAACATTCTTTCAGGAAAAGAAAAAACTTACCAGGCCTGGAATGGTGTATCGGAAAGCGATTTGAAAGATAACCGGACAGTGAATTATGCAGGAATGGAAAGACCCGGTTCACCATACAAAAATGAAACAGACAATTACCAGCAGGATCACTACCAGTTTTTTGTCAACCATAAATGCAACGATAAACTCACCTTCAATACCGCTTTATTTCTTACCAAAGGAAAAGGATATTATGAGAACTATAAAGCTGGGAGAAGCTATGCTGAATTTGGTTTACCAGATTATACCGAGAATGGAACCACTTATGAAGAAACAGATGTGATCAGGCAGTTATGGCTTGATAATAATTTTTATGGCCAGGTTCTATCACTGATGTATAAAGATGATAAGAACCAGCTTGATTTTGGAGGAGGATGGAATCAATATGATGGACATCATTTTGGAGAACTGATCTGGGCGACCAGGGGTGTGCCCGACAATTACAGGTGGTATGACCTGGACGCAAAAAAATCAGACATCAATTCCTATATCAAATACCAGAGAAAGATCAGTTCCAGGTTGTACCTGTTTGGTGATGTTCAATACAGAAATGTACATTATAAAATTGAAGGCTTCAGAGACAATCCGACTTTAAGAACCGACAACAGGTACGACTTCCTGAATCCTAAGCTGGGCTTGACTTACAACAGGAGGAACTCACAGGTTTATATCTCTTATTCAAAAGCATCCAAAGAACCGAACAGGGATGATTTCGAAGCAGGCGGAGAGCAACAGCCTACACCTGAACACCTGCATGATTTTGAATTAGGATATGAATACACTAAAGTAAATACCAAATTGCAGGCAACTGCATATTTCATGCTGTACCGCGATCAACTAGTATTGACAGGAAAAGTAAATGATGTGGGAGCTTATACCCGGACTAATATTGATAAGAGTTACCGCATGGGTATTGAATTGCAGGCTTCACAAAGGATCAATTCCTTCCTGAATATTTCTGCAAATATTGCTTTGAGTGAAAACAAGATCAATGATTTTGTAGAGTATTTTGATGACTATGATAATGGTGGACAGAAAGCTATCTTCCACGGCAAAACCGACATTTCTTTTTCACCGGCCATCATTGCAGGATATAATATTGATGTGAATATTGCAAAAGGACTTCAATTGAATCTTCCGGGTAAATATGTTTCCAGGCAATACCTGGATAACACATCCAATCGTGCAAGAAGTTTGAACCCATACTTTGTCCAAGATCTTCGTTTATCCTATACCGTTAGCACTAAGGTTGCAAAACAAATCAGTGTGATTTTCCAGGTAAACAATGTTTTCAATAAGAAATATGAACCGAATGGATATACCTATTCATATTTCTATGGAGGAGTGTTAACTACCGAAAATTATTATTACCCGATGGCGGGAACAAATGTAATGGGAGGAGTGAATATTAAATTATAACCGGGCAGAACCGAGCGTAGCGAAGGGGCTGAACGCAGGGTGTTACACCCAAAGTTCAGCCCGCCCTTCGGGCGTTCTGCCCGCTATTTAGCCTGCCAGGCCAGCATGCCGCCTGTCAGGTTTTTTACATTTTTAAATCCCAGCATGTTCAATACCTGGCATGCCTGTCCGCTGCGGTTACCCGAGCGGCAATAAACAATCACTTCTTCATCTTTCAAATCTTCAATAGCATCCACCTGCATCGTGGCAACCTGTCCTAACGGAAGCAATGTTCCGCCGATATTGAATTCTGCATGTTCATGAGGTTCTCTGACATCTATTAGGTTCAATTTCTCTCCTGCTTCAAGTCTAGCTCTAACTTCTTCAATTGAAATATTCTGCATAATTATTTATTGAATTGGTGGATTAATTCCTGTTGAGTCAATTTGTCGAACCGGCCTTTGCGTTCCTAACCAGATATCAATAGTTTGACCTGGCCTGATCCTGTTCACCCTGTTCTCAAATCCAAATTTTTCAGGTCTTTGACGATATACAAATGCACTGGCCGTATCTCTTACATCCGGATCAACGACCACGGCTCCTATCCCAAGATTATTAGATTCAAGTAAGGTCATGGCCTCCATATAATTCAGGGAGAAAAGATCCGGTACGCTGAACTCATCCTGTCCGAGACCGCTTCCTAAAACCAGGGTGATCGGACTTCCCATCTGGATCTTTGTTCCCGGTTTTATGGAAGCACCGTTATACAATTGATCGAGCACGGCATTCTTTGCAAAATCCGGCTTATAAACAGTGTCTTCAAGCTTCAGCCCATATTGCTTCAAAGCCATTTCAGCACTTCTGAAAGTCATGTTGATAATATTCGGCATGTCGATATTCGGAGGAACAGCACGATTGATCGTGAGATACACTGTCCTGTTTTGCTTCACTACCGCATCTGCTTCAGGGAATTGCCTGAGCACCGACAAAGGGGCTGCAGTATCCACAAAAACAGAATCCTGGATCTCGATCTCAAATCCTGCATTCTCCAGGATCTCTGTGGCCTGGGGAAGTGCTACTCCAGTAACAGAAGGTATCGACAATGTTTTTCCATGCTTGGTGAAAAAAGTGAGTGAAAACAAAAAGATGATCACCACCAGTAACACCAGGCCAATGCTGAACAAAATATTTACCCAAAGAGGCTTTCCGGTAATAAATCTAAACACCTTATCTATTTTATTTATTAATTCTTCTGCTCAATGCATCTTCGATCAGTGAAGAATAAAATTCCTTCAGGCTCCAACCCATTGCACGAACCTGCTGCGGTACAATGGATGCTTCGCTCTGACCTGGAACTGTATTGATCTCCAGCATAAACGGCTGATCCCGCTCCTTGTTGTATATGAAATCGATCCTGACCACTCCCCTGCAGTTAAACAGCTGGTAGATCTTTTTGGCGGTCTCCCGGATCTTATTGGCCATGTGATCGTCAATATTTGCAGGGGTAGTTTCTTTACTTTTCCCCTGGTACTTCGCTTCATAATCAAAGAAGGTTTTCTCTGTTTCCACTTCAGTGATTGGAAGTACTATAATATCAGTAGTGGTTTTAAATACACCAACAGTAAATTCCCTGCCCGGAATGTATTCCTCCACCAAAACCTGCTCATCTTCTTTAAAGGCCTTTTCCAAGGCAGTTTCCAGCTCCCCGGGCTGTTCAACCTTGCTCATACCGATACTTGATCCGCCGTTATTGGGTTTGACAAAAACAGGTAGTGTCAACTGGTCAAGGATTTCTGCAGAAGAAATTGCGGTATGACGGAAAAGGTGCAGCGACTTTGCCACCGGTACTCCGGAAAATGCCGCTACAGCAACGGTATAGCGCTTATTAAAAGTTAATGCGGATGTGGCTGCATCACAGGATGTATAAGGAAGGTTTAACAGGTCGAAATATCCCTGGAGTTTCCCATCTTCCCCCGGAGTTCCATGAATTCCGATCAGCACAGCATCAAAATTGATCTTATGTGTACTCAATAAAATAGAGAAATCATCTTTATTGACTGCAGACCTGCCGCCCGAAGGATGATCAAAAAACCATCCATCCGGTGAGATATCAATCCGGTAAACATCGAATTTATCAGTATCAATATTATTCTGAATGGTTACCGCGCTTTTATAGGAGATCTGCGCTTCACCTGAATATCCTCCCGTAACAAAAGCGATCCTGGGTTTTGATGACATAGATTTTACCGCTGTTTATTTAAAATTCGTCCAAATATCAACTTTAATAGGAAAACCGAAAAGAAATTGGGGAAATAATAAAGGTGAAGGAAATGGACCCCTTCACCTTTTTACTACGGGAAATATCACCCGCATCTCAAATTGCAGACTGGCTGCATATTTATATGAATTGAAAGTTAACTCAGCCTATCAAGTAAACCAAGCGAAACTTTTGCACATTTCTTTAAAGGTGCAGTTTCTCCTTTTTAGCCATTAATTCATCAACAGTTTCGCGGTACATCTCATCCGGAACACAACAATCAACCGGGCAAACCGCTGCGCACTGAGGCTCCTCGTGAAATCCCTGGCACTCTGTACACTTGTTTGGAACGATATAATAAGTATCAACGCTCACCGGAGAATTGCGCTGATTGGCATCCATGGTGGTTCCATCCATTAAAACATAAGTACCTTTCACGGAAGTTCCATCAGCAATAGCCCACTCTACTCCACCTTCATAGATCGCATTGTTTGGACACTCTGGTTCACAGGCTCCACAATTGATACATTCGTCTGTTATTTTAATAGCCATTTTCTATTGATTTTTTGTGTGGTGATACAGTTAATTTTGCACGACAAATATAGGATGAATGAATTTACAACAACGTTTGGTTTTATTAGAACAATTGGGTAGATATATGCAATCTTCGGACGAAGCATGGTTACAAACCCGTGAAAAAGCCAGCCGTGAAAATGGATGGTTCACTCCTGAATTCATTGATCTGCAGGTCAACCGCATCTCCCAACATTACCTAAACCCTGAGGCATTAAACCTCCTGGTGAATACCTATAAAATATCAGACCCGGCACAACCCAAAACTGTAGGACTAATCATGGCCGGAAATCTGCCGCTTGTTGGTTTCCATGATTTCATGTGCATTTTCCTCAGTGGACACAAACAGGCCGTAAAGATGTCTTCAAAAGACAATATTCTTTTCAGGCATTTGGTTGAAGTAATGACCCGTTGGAACCCTGAAATTTCTTCCTGTGTTAATATCCAGGAAATGCTAAAAGGATGCGACGCCTATATTGCCACAGGAAGTGACAATTCATCCAGATATTTTGATTATTACTTCAGCAAATATCCACATATCATTCGCCGCAACCGTACATCTGTCGCGGTTTTAAACGGTAATGAAACAATGGATCAACTGCAGGCATTAGCTGATGATGTTTACCAGTTCTTCGGCCTTGGATGCAGGAATGTTACCAAATTGTACGTTCCAAAAGAGTATGATTTTGTTCCATTGTTGGAAGCATTCAAAAAATACAATCATCTGTTCGACCATAACAAGTACAAAAACAATTACGACTATCAATTGGCCATACTGATCATTAATAAACTTTATTACATGACCAATGGCTCGATCATCCTAAAGGAGTCAAAAGAACTGTTCTCCGCGATCAGTGTATTGCATTATAAATTTTATGATAACCTGAAAGAAGTAGAAAACTTCCTGGATGGAAATGAATCTGTTCAATGTATAGTTGGTGAAAATCATATTCCATTCGGAAAGACCCAGGAACCGGGCATCCTGGATTATGCGGATGGAGTTGATACTATGAAATTCCTTCAGTCATTATAACCACACATATCAGGATATTTCCTTTCATACTTCAGCAGTAACCGGCAAGGATCCATGGTAGTCAGAGGACTCCAAACTATTAATTATGAAAATATGGATCCTTGCCGCAGTGCTGTTCACTGCTAATTATTCTGTTGCGCAGCAGAAAGTAAAGATCACTGCATCAGAAGATTCACTGGTAAGAAGATTTATTAAAGAAGCAGATTTTTCAGGGAATGTGCTGGTATACCAGGACAATAAAATTGTCATGGATATCAATACCGGCAAAGTGGGAGAAAAAGACAATGCGGCTTTCACAGAAGATGTGCGCATGAATGTATGCTCGAACGGGAAAAGCATGACTGCAGTTTTGATCCAGCAACTCTTTGAAAAAGGCAGCCTAAAACCTGATCAAACTATTGCACAACTTTTACCGGGAGAAAAAATAACTAATGCAGACAGGATCACTATTCAGCATCTGTTAACCCATACAAGCGGACTGGGAGATTTTTTTGAACACCCTGATTTCAATAAAGCAAATCCTATTACAACAGATGATTTCCTTAAACTCATTAAGGATCAGAAACCTGTAAATGACACACCTGGCAAGGCTTTCAATTATTCTAACGGTGGCTATATAGTGCTGGGCAAGGTACTGGAAACCATTTACAAAGAACCTTACCAGCAGATCGTAAAGAAAAGGATCCTTGCTCCTTTGGGGATTGATACTTCCCTGAGAAATCATCGTTTCGCAACCGGTTTTACCAAAGACAATAACCAGTGGATTATCGGGGAAGGCAATGATCCGGAAAAATGGAGCTCTGCCGGTGGAATTTTTCTTTCAGTCAATGAATGGCACAAATTCACCAAAGCACTGGTAGAAGGACAATTAATTTCTAAAAGCAGCCTGGATGAAACATGGACAAAATTTTCAAGGCCGGAAGGAAATCCTGATTTTGTAGGATATGGACGCGGATTCATGATTGAATCTCCGGCAGGACTTACTTTTATCGGGCACAATGGCGGTATCAAAGGATTTCAGAGTGCTTACAGGTATGTTCCAGGCCAGGATATGTATATCTATGTTTTCAGCAATAGGGATGGGTCAGCAGAAGGCGTTTTTATGGCCATTTTGCGCAGCCTGATCAAGCAATTTCAGCAGCCTGCAAAACCTTAAAATGATCTACGAAAGTCTTAGTAAATTTATGTTAAACTGACATGTCGAAACTTCCTTAACAAGACGAATCACGTTATTTTGTTTGTCAGGCATTAATTTTGAAAACCAAATAATAAATTTCAGAAAAGATGAAACTCAAACAGATTTTAGGCTTGGTCTTGTTAAGTGCAGCCAGTTCCCTGTTGACAGTTTGGGGTTATAATAAGGCTAATAGTAGTGAAACGTATCTCTATTCCGGATCCAATAATGATTCAGGAAAAGTTCCTATCAACTATGCTGGTTTTGAAGGATTGACAGGTGCCAATGCGGCCAACCTGGATTTTACTCCTGCTGCAGCTGCTGCGATCCCGGCAACTGTGCATATTAAAACAAAAGCAACAGCAACTGTAAGTAATAATCTTCCAAGGAGAAGTCCTTTTGGAGATCTTTTCGATCTCGACCTGGATGATTTCTTTGGTGGTGGAGGCGGACAGCGATCACTTCCGCAAATGGCTTCCGGATCAGGAGCGATCATTAGTGAAGATGGATATATTGTAACAAATAACCACGTGGTTAGTGGTGCAGATGAGATCACTGTAACGCTTTCTAATAAAAGATCTTTTAAAGCAAAACTTATCGGTGCTGATCCAAGCAGTGACCTTGCAGTAATCAAAGTAGATGCGAAGGGTCTTCCTTTCCTCATTTACGGAAACTCTGATGAGGTGAAAGTTGGACAGTGGGTGCTTGCAGTAGGTTATCCTTTAATGCTTGAAGCAACTGTAACAGCAGGTATTATCAGTGCGAAAGGAAGAACACTGGATATCAACAGGCGCCAGAGTGCAACGCCGGTGGAAAGTTTCCTTCAGACAGATGCGGCTGTAAACCCTGGTAACAGCGGTGGTCCGTTGATCTCAACTGATGGAAAACTGATCGGTATTAATTCAGCGATCGCTTCTCCAACCGGTGCTTATGCAGGTTATTCATTTACAATTCCTGTTAACATAGTAAAAAAGATCATTGCTGATATCGTTAAATACGGAACTGTACAAAGAGCATATCTTGGAATTCAATACCCAAGAGAAAATTTGTCTGAGGAAATTAAGGAACAAAATGGTATAAAGGAAGGTGAAGGTGTTTATGTGCTGGATGTTCCAAAAGATGGAGCTGCATACGCTGCCGGAATTAAAAAAGGTGATATCATCACCAAGATCAATGGTGTTTCTGTATACAGCGGACCTGATATGGTAGGGCAAATTGCTACTTACCGTCCTGGTGATAAAGTTTCTATCTCGTATGTTCGTGATGGTAAAGAACAGACAGCCAGCGTTACTTTGAGAAACAGTACAGGCACCATGGATGTTGTAAGAACTTCAGTCATCGATAAACTTGGTGCTGAACTTCAAACCATTAATAAGGACATGGCAAAAGAACTTGGCATCAATGGTGGTGTAGTGATCCGTTCTATCGGTAGCTCCGGATTGTTGAGCAAGGTTCGTGTACAGGAAGGGTTTGTGATCCTGAAAGCTGATAATAAAACTATCGCATCGGTAGATGATCTTAGAAAAGTCCTGGATGCAGCTACTGCTCCTGTGAAGATTGAAGGTATCTATCCTGGATATGAAGGCGTATATAACTTCATGTTGAATGTAACAGGCAAATAGCCTGGTCAATAAAAAATCAAAGCCCCATTTTAAGTGGGGCTTTTTTATTTAGTTGACCAACACATTGTACTGACCAGTTTCCAATTTTATTTGATATTCTCCTTTCAGTTCAAATGATTCGGATGTAAATACATTGTTGAATTTTCCATGGATCAATTCATGTTGAATAGAAATATCCTGGGGCTGCTCTGTAAGATTCAGCAGGATCAATGCTTTGTGATCACCATGTATTCTGATATAAGATAGCACTCCATTGAATGATCCAGGCAGTATGATACAGGATGATGCCTCATGATCATATAATGCAGGATGTGTGGCATTTAAATGCAGCAGGGTTTTATAGAATTCGTGTAATGCACATTTCTCCTTCCATTCTATATGGTCCTTATCAAAAAATTTCAACCGTTTGTTATTCGGTAACTCCTGGCCGCTATACACTAATGGAATACCTGTCCATGTACAGCAAAATACAGCCAGGGGCAACGCCAGCTTACCATACTTTTCATATTCAGTTCCATTCCAGCTATTCTCATCATGATTAGTGGTAAAGAACAAATGCCGGGATGAAAAATTTCTTTGCATTCCTTCCAGGCACTGGATCAGCGAAGAGATTGATTCTTTCTTTTGTACATATGCTTCAGTTCTGTGCATCCAGTTCCATGCATACAGGCAATCGAATGCCATATCATAATTCACCGTCTCACTTTCAGCGAGCCAGAATAAAGGTTTGATAGCATCCAGATGACGACGGGCCTGGGTCCAGAAATCCAAAGGAATCAAATGCGCCATATCACACCTGAATCCGTCAATATCACATTCTCTCACCCAAAATTCCATGGCATCGATCAGGTCGCGACGCATCGCCTGATCATAGTAATTCAGATCTATCACATCCTCCCAACCATTGGTATCATAAAATTCACCCTTCTCATTTTTCTTGTAGTATCCTGGATGAGATTTAGTCCACACATGATCATGCCCGGTATGATTCGCTACCCAGTCGATGATCACTTTCATATCATGACTATGCGCAAGCGCTACGATATCTTTAAAATCCTGTATTGAACCGAATTCCGGGTTGATGGAACGGTAATCAGAGCAGGCATAATAACTTCCTAAAGTACCCTGTCGTTTTGCTTCACTGATGGGCGTAATTGGCATGAACCACAGCACATTGATGCCCATATCTTTCAGCCTTGGGATATGCTGACCAAACGCCTTAAAAGTCCCTTCATTTGTATACTGCCGCACATTCACTTCGTACATATTTGCCCTGAAACTCCACTCCACGGGTTTGAACATCTTAGTTTTGTTTTCGTTATAACTAAAGGTAGTACAATCTTTGTACCTTCGCCGGGCTCCTCCAAACTACTTGACATGAAAACATTCAATGTTCCAATTATATACAGAAGTCCTCTAATCTCTGCTATAAAATCCTACCGGAAACAGCAGGATAAGCTCAAAAAGGACCTCACCCCTACGGTGGTAGATCTGGGGCCTGTCCAGGTAAAACTTGCGAGGCATTTTGGTTTCTGTTATGGAGTGGAAAATGCCATTGAAATATCATTCAGAACAATTGAAGAGAACCCAGGCAAAAGGATCTTTTTGTTGAGTGAAATGATCCATAATCCACAGGTAAATTCAGATCTGCAGGAAAGAGGTGTACGGTTTCTACAGGATACCTACGGAAAGCAGCTGGTTCCTTTTGAAACCCTGACAAGTGAAGATGTGGTGATCATTCCGGCATTTGGAACTACACTTGATATTGAAAACAAACTCAGGTCAATTGGTATAAAAACGGAGCAGTATAATACTACCTGCCCGTTTGTGGAGAAGGTATGGAACAGAAGCGAACAGATCGCACGTAAAGGATATACCATTGTGATCCATGGTAAACCAAAGCATGAAGAAACAAGGGCTACATTTTCACATGCATCCAGCAATGCTCCATCAGTGATTGTAAATGATATGAACGATGCCATCCTGCTGGCTAATTTCATCACCGGGAAATCTCCGGCTGAAGAATTTCATTCAACATTCGGTGCAAAAGCTTCTCCCGGATTTGATCCGGTAAAAGATCTTCAACGGATCGGCGTTGTAAACCAGACAACACAACTGGCAACAGATACGCAGGCTATTGCAGATTATCTTAAGCAGGTAATGATCGAACATTATGCATTGTCGGATGAAAATATCGGAGACAGGTTTGCTGATACAAGAGACACACTTTGTTATGCAACCAATGATAACCAGAGTGCAGTAAGAGGAATGCTGGAAGCAGATGCTGACATTGCCATTGTAGTTGGTGGATATAACTCATCGAATACAACTCACCTTGTTGAACTATGTGAAGACAGGTTGCCAACATTCTTTATTGAGAATGAAGATAAACTGATCAGTAAAGATTCCGTTCTGCATTTCAATTATCATACAAAAGAAGAGCTACTCAGCTCAAACTGGCTGCCAGTGGGCAATCCCGCAAGGATACTTGTTACAAGCGGTGCATCATGTCCTGATGCAATCGTTGAAAATGTGATCAGGAAGATCGCTTCATTTTATCATGTTGAAGATAAAGTAGAAGACGTGATCAGTTCATTTCTTCAACAATAATTCTTGCAGATTCAAAAAAATTTTGAAGTAATGCCACGCTAAAGGATAAAGTGCTGTCACATGGTAAACCATTAACCATGACCTTATCCTTACGCTTACTTCTGATACTACTCATCTTTTCTTTTGCGGCTAATGCGCAGAAGAAAAATGATCTTGGTGTGCACTATGGCATCAAGGGTGGATATAATTTCACCAACATTACAAACGCCTCAAGCCTTGATACAAAAGACAACTCAGGTTTTATGATCGGCGGCTTCTATGCCACGCCCCGCAAGGGTTTGATCGGTTATCAATCTGAGTTGATCTTTTCAAGGCAGGGGTATGATTTTCAAACTACCAGCGCAACCGGTGAAGTGAAGATGGATTACCTGATACTTCCGCAGATGATGAATATCAACCTTGGAAAATTACTGAAGATCCAGGTTGGAGGACAGGTTGCATTTTTATTGAATGCCAAAGCTGATAGTGTATCAGTACTATCATCAACTCCATTGATGACACCCAAAGCAAATGATGTATTCAAAAGAATCAATTATGGATTTGCTGCGGGCCTGGAACTTAATCCTGTAGCGGGTTTGATAGTAGGTGGAAGATTCAATTTCTTTCTTGCCTCTCTCAACAAAGATGATCAAAGCTTCATTCCAAATTATCTTCCAAGAAATAACGAACAACTTAAAACGAATCTACTGCAGGTTTATGCAGGATACCGGTTTTAGTTTAGTGTGTGTTTTCTTGTTGCATAGAAAAAGGCTGTCCAACAGGACAGCCCTTCTAAATTCTTCTTCTCTTCTCCACTTCTTCTCTTCTTCACTTCTTCTCTCTACACCATCTTAAACGACTCCAAAAACTTCGTATTGAAATTCCCGCTCCTGAACGCTTCATTCTTCATGAGTTGTTGATGGAAAGGAATGGTTGTCTTTACACCTTCAATTACATATTCACTCAGCGCACGACTCATTGTGTTGATCGCTTCTTCCCTGGTTCTTGCTACTGCAATGATCTTCGCGATCATTGAATCATAGTAAGGAGGAATAACATAACCAGTATAAGCATGGCTGTCGATACGGATACCATGTCCACCCGGAGTATGCATCACAGTGATCTTGCCTGGTGAAGGACGGAAATCATTATATGGATCTTCGGCATTGATACGACATTCAATAGCATGACCAATTGGTTCATAGTCACGACCAGAAATCGCTTCCCCTGCTGCGATCTTGATCTGTTCTTTGATCAGGTCGAAGTTGGTTACTTCTTCTGTTACGCAATGTTCTACCTGGATACGAGTATTCATTTCCATGAAGTAGAAATTGCGATGCTTATCCACCAGGAATTCGATCGTCCCTACACTTTCATAACCGATCGCTGATGCTGCTTTGCGGGCGGCTTCACCCATCTTCTGGCGAAGTTCCGGGGTCATGAAAGGAGATGGTGATTCTTCCACAAGTTTCTGGTGACGACGCTGGATCGAGCAATCACGTTCAGACAAATGGCATACGGTGCCGTAACGGTCACCTGCAACCTGGATCTCAATATGACGTGGCTCTTCCACGAATTTCTCCATGTAGATCCCGTCATTTTTAAAAGCTGCGCCTGCTTCTGCTTTTGCTGTATTGTAGGCACGCTCCATTTCACTCTCTTCCCAAACAACGCGCATACCTTTACCACCACCACCAGCAGTAGCTTTCAGGATAACAGGATAACCCATGCCTTTCGCAAGACCGATCGCTTCATCGAGCGACTGCAGCAAACCATCACTACCAGGAATTACAGGAACTCCGGCCTTGATCATGGTTTCCTTTGCAGTCATCTTGTCTCCCATCGCCCTGATCTGGTCAGGAGTTGGTCCGATAAATTTGATATTATGCTCACCACAGATCTCGGAAAACCTTGCATTTTCAGCAAGAAATCCATAACCCGGGTGAATTGAATCTGCATTAGTGATCTCAGCAGCCGCCATGATATGCGGGATGTTGAGGTATGAATCAGCGCTTGCCGGGCGGCCTATGCAAACAGCCTCATCAGCAAACTTCACGTGAAGACTGTCTTTGTCGGCAGTAGAGTAAACAGCAACCGTTTTAATACCCATTTCCCTGCAGGTACGGATAACACGGAGTGCAATTTCTCCCCTGTTGGCTATTAATACTTTTTTAAACATTAGTATAGAGTTTGTTGATCACAAAACGTATCTCTGAAAAAGAGATCATCTTTTTCGGTTAACCATTACCGTTAGTAATGATAAAATACATTTCAGATTATGCTGGTTCTACCAGGAATAAAGGCTGGTCATATTCCACAGGGGAAGCATCTTCCACGAGTATCTTAACGATACGTCCTTTAACCTCACTTTCAATTTCGTTGAAGAGTTTCATCGCTTCGATGATACATACCGGTTTGCCCTGGGTAACTTCATCACCCACTTCCACAAATACCGGTTTACCTGGTGCCGGACTTCTATAGAATGTTCCGATCATCGGGCTTTTAATGGTAACGTAATTTTCGGTTGAAGTTTCTGCTGCTTTTGGTTTGTCTGCTGCAGGAGCTGCAGGATTTGCTGAAGGTGCAGCGGATGGGGCTTGTTGTTGTGGAGCTGGCTGGTAAGAAACCGGGGAGGGAGCTGTTGCAATCACCTGCTGTACCGGGTCTTCTTTCTGCTTGATCGTTACACGAAAGCCTTTTTCTTCAATCGTTACTTCACCAATATTCGACTTATTGATCATCTTGATCAACTCCTGAATCTGTTTGAAATCCATCTGGAAATTATTTTTAATAATGTTTAGTTTGGTGAAAACAGGCGGCTAAGATAAGGATTAATTCACTTGATAAACATTTCAAAGCCTTCTTATAAAACCATTCCGGAAATAAAAAGCACCACTTTTCAGCGGTGCTTTAGTATAATTTAAATAAGATCCTTATTTAACGCGCTCGATATAATCTCCTGTTTTAGTATTGACGCGGATCAACTCCCCTTCATTTACAAACAAAGGAACGTTCACGGTGGCTCCTGTCTCAACAGTTGCAGGCTTTAGTGTCCTGGTAGCTGTATCCCCCTTCAATCCAGGCTCTGAATAGGTAACCAGCAGAACGATCTTATCAGGAAGTTCCACACTCATCGGAAGCTCGGTTTCAGTATTTACCAGAACTGAAACTTCCTGCCCGTCTTTCAGGAACTGGGGAGCATCGATCATATCTTCATTCAACACAATCTGCTCGAAAGTTTCATTATCCATGAAATTATAACCTGATTCATCCTTGTAGAGGAACTGGAAAGGTTTCTTTTCCACTCTTACCGGGAAAATAGTTTCACCGGAGTTCCAGGTATGTTCGATAGAGCGACCATTGTCTACTCCCTTAAGTTTTGCCCAGACTTTTGCAGCAGCACGGGCAGTTTTGTTCTGACCGAATTCCACTACTGAATAAAGGCTACCGTCAATTTTCAGGATCATACCCCTGCTGATATCTGCTGTAGTTGCCATAGTTCTTTTTGATTAGCGGGGCAAAATTAGGCTTTTTGAGCTTGGAAAAAACAGCACTCAAAAATTTACTATCATATCTCTACATCCTCTTTTGGAGTAGGCGGAACCGGTGGTTTTGGTGGTGGCGGAGGAGGTAAAGGCGCATGCTTAGCCTTGATCGGTTTAGCAGAAGCCGGAACTGCCGGTACCGGAGGAGGTGGCGGTGGAGGCGCTAATTTTGATTCTTCAGCAGTCGGAGGTGCCGGAGGTGGAGGAGGCGGTGCAATTTTACCGTACTTCTTCTCGAAAGCTGACTTTTCAGTTGCATTGCCGAAATTGTAATTTTCAATAGTGCCATCCTTTAACCTCACCTGGACCTTTTCATTATTTACTTCGATCCATTTAACATTTTTAGGAAGCTTCGGCGCTTCAGCCGGTGTCGGTGGTGCAGGGATGGTATCGGCTGTTGCAGAAACCATACTAACAACATTTGGCAAAATGGCTGTTTCATCGCGGAACGACATCATACTGATCGCTGCAACAGGTACTATTATACCAAACCTGAGCAATTGCATCATTCCTGATCTTTTTGTGTTCATCATGGTTATTCTTTTTTTGAGTGAAAAAGCGTTGAAATTGTTGACTGCACTGAATTGCCCGTTACCCACCACTTTTAATAAAAGGTATTGATATTGTTTTGCATCAACCCCTCCTTTCAATACTTCACGATCGGCAATAAATTCAAGATTATCCTTCATCGAAGCTTGCAGCAACCAGGCAAAAGGGTTATACCAGTTGAGGATGCAAAAGATCTCCCCTACCATCATATCAATGGAATGCTTTTGCCTTACATGCACAATCTCATGTCTTATTATTTCCTTTAATTCCTCCTGCTGGTGTGCTGAAACATGGACATAAATAGTATTGTGAAAAGAAAATGGATTTACCGGAACATCAGTATTGACAATGCGTATATCATCTTCATAGATAATATCCGATTTGGATGACAGTTTTTTAAGCGAATAAAACCTGATGGCAAGCCTAACACCAAGTATAACAATACCTGCAGGTATTATCCATGGCAGCATGGACTTCCAATCCAAAGCATCATTGGCCTGCTCCATATTAATGACCGGTATCCAGGAAATATATTCCGGTTCAACTGGTACAAAAAACCTGAACTCTGCAAGCACGATCACAATCATGATCCAGGGCATGAGCAACAGGTACCATCTGTTCCAGTTGAAGAAGGTCAGCCTGCGCAGGAATACCCTGTAAACCAGCCAGCAGAGCATAATGGAGAGCGAAATCTTTACTATCAGTTCCCAGTTCATATTATTTTGATTTCTTCTTTTCAATGAGATCGATGATCTCCTTCAATTCCTGTGGACTCAATTTTTTCTGATCCACGAAAAAGTTCACCAACTCTTTATAAGAGTTCTCGAAATAATTTTTCACCACGCCACTGAGAAAATTCTTTTTGTATTCTTTCTCTGATACAATGGCTTTATAGAGATAAGTGTTGCCAAGAAAACGGCTCGATACATATCCCTTTTTCTCCAGGTTCTTGATGGTTGATGCCAGCGTGGTATAAGGTGCTTTTGGCTCGGGCATATTTTCAAGTATAGCTTTAACCGAACCCTCTCCTGTCTGCCAAACCAGCTTCAATGCTTCCTCTTCCTGTGATGTAAGTTTTTCCATTTTACGATAACATTCGTTTTTCTACGAACACTTCGTAAACCTACGAAACTTTCGTAAAGAAAAAACACAAATTTTTGTTAACCGGTAAAAAAGGCGCTGCCCTTATCGTGGAATCGCTGGATGTATATCCTTATTTTTGAAATCATTAAAAAAGAATAAAGTGAAGAATTGGATCATTGCTCTCATGATGTTTCTGCCAGTTATGGCTATGGCACAACAGGAACAGGAACCTGCATATAAAAGGATCAAAGGCTGGCCCCCATTACAGTTGAAAACCGTCGACAATAAAGATTTCACCAGTAAGGATCTCAAGAGCCAGAATACGATCATTATGTTTTTCAGTCCTTCCTGCCACCACTGCCAGGACCAGATGGACCAGATGATGAAGCGTGAGAAGGATCTGAAGGGTTACCAGGTTGTTTTAGCTACTTATCAGCCCGAAGAGGAAATGGCAAATTTTCATAAGTATTACCAGTTAAACAGGCATCCAAACTATGTCCTGGGTAGAGATACAAAATTTTTACTACCGCCATTTTATAAGATCGGGAACCTTCCATATTTAGCGCTGTACGATAAAAAAGGAAATTTTATCACCAGCTATGAAGGCAACGTGAAGGTGGATGCTATGTTGAAAGCATTCAAAAAATAAGGGTATAAATTAATCACCATGCAATGCCCTTAGCCTTAACTTTGCGGGGCATATATTTTCTTCATCAATAATATTTTATCAATGAAAGTAACCGTAGTAGGTGCCGGAGCTGTTGGAGCTACCTGTGCCGACAATATTGCCCGTAAGGAACTTGCACAAGAACTGGTTTTGCTGGATATCAAAGAAGGATTTGCTGAAGGTAAGTCGATCGATATGATGCAGACTGCTGCATTGCTCGGATTTGATACGCGCATTGTTGGAAGCACCAATGACTATTCAAAAACAAAGGATAGTGATGTTGTGGTGATCACTTCAGGTTTGCCGCGCAAGCCGGGAATGACCAGGGAAGAACTGATCGGGACCAATGCCGGTATTGTACGCGGAGTTACTGAAAACATTCTGAAGTATTCACCAAATGCGATCATCATTGTGATCAGCAACCCAATGGATACCATGACCTATCTTACCCAAACCACCTCAGGTTTGCCAAAGAACAGGATCATCGGTATGGGTGGAGCACTGGATAGCGCACGCTTTAAATATTACCTGAGCCAGGAACTGGGTTGTTCTCCTGCAGATCTGAATGCAGTAGTGATCGGTGGTCACGGTGATACAACCATGATCCCACTGATCAGGTTTGCTACCTGGAACAGTATTCCTGTTACCAATTTCCTCAGCAAAAATCAGCAGGATAAGATCGTTGCCGATACCATGGTTGGTGGAGCAACGCTTACCAAACTGATCGGAACTTCTGCATGGTATGCTCCGGGTGCTGCAGGTGCTGCACTCGTGGAAAGCATTATCCGCGATGAAAAGAAAATGATCTCATGCTGTGTGGCTCTTGAAGGCGAATATGGACAAAGTGATATCTGTTTGGGAGTTCCAGTAACTATCGGTAAAAACGGTTGGGAGCAGATCCTCGATTTCCAATTGAATGAAGAAGAGCAGGAAATGTTCAATAAGAGCGCAGCCGCGGTTAGGACGATGAATGATGTGCTGAAGACACTTTAATAAAGGAGATGAGGAGTTGAGAAGTTGAGAAGATATGGAGTCGCTGGAGATCAGCGGCTCTTTTTTATTTATGGAAGGTGGAAGTTTTTAGAAATGCAAATACCTTATCCCTGATTTGGGAGATATCCTGGTTCTTCATGCATTTAAAATGACCGCGGGGACATTTACGATTGCCGTACTTACTGCAGGGCTGACAGGATAGATTCAATACTTCATTTACATAAGGTTGGTTTGGAACCGATGATCCGTAATAGGGTTCTACATCCAGTTTAGGAGAAGTGCTTCCCCAAATGGCAATAACAGGTTTATTGAAAGCACAGGCAATGTATTGAAGGCCGGTATCATGCGAGATCACCAATTTGGATCTTCGTACCAGGTCAGCAGATTCATTCAGGTTAAATTTCCCGCATGCATTATAGATCTTGACAGGATCAACAGAAGCAATGGCTGCACCTTCTGCTGCATCCTCCTTGCCTCCGATCAGGATGATCGGGTGTTCTATTACAGTACAGAGTTGCTGTAATTTATCGACCGGCATTTTCTTCGTTGCATATGAAGCCCCGATAACTATCGCTATATATCCTGCATGATGTGAAGCAGGATAATCCTTTTCACTGATCAGATCTTTTTCCGGAATAAAATAATCCAAACCCTTTCCATCATCAACGATATGAAATGATTTTAACGTATCAAGACTTCTCTGTGTGATATGCCTGCCGGGCATTAAGTTGATATGCAGATTGGTCAGTACAAATTTTTGCCAGTTCAGTTTATCAATCACATGCGACTGCTTCTTTAAAGCAGATCTTATTTTTTTCGAACGAAAATTATTGTGCAGGTCGATCACATAATCATAATCTTCTTTCTTCAGATCATCAATGAGCGAAGAAAGATCATCCTGCAGGTAAAAGAATTTATCAATGTATGGATTTGCTTCAGTAACCGGTTTGAAAGAATGCTTTGTAACAAAATGTACTTCTGAAGTTGATACCTGCTGTTTGATGCACCTCAACACCGGTGAAGCCAGAACTATATCGCCAATTGATGAAAAACGGATCACTAGGAATTTCATTCACACAAGATTTTACTGTTCAACATAGTCCAGGTCTTTTCCAAATGTTTCCGGCGTGTATATCGCAGCTACAACGGTAATTACCATGATGATAATACCGGTGATCATACCACTGTTCACATATCCAAAAGATGGTTGAAGTGAAGTAAATAATAAGGTGATCAGTGTTAGTGATCCACGAACCATATTTGGAACTGTTGTAGCAGCTGTTGCACGTATATTGGTACCAAACTGTTCAGCGGCCATGGTTACCAGGATCGCCCAGAATCCAGTCCCGAAGCCTAATACAGCACTTGCTGCATATAATGAATCAACCGAACTGTTGTGCAGGTTGAAGAACCAGACCATTCCAATTGCAGATATTCCAAGGAAAATAAAGAAAGCTTTTTTCCGGCTTTTTAGATATTGACTAAGCAGTCCAACGGAAATATCTCCGATTGAAATTCCTGCATAGGCAAACATGATCGCTTTACCGGGATCGATTGCGCCAACTACACCCATCTTCTCACCAAACTCTTTTGAAAATGTAACCAGTATACCGATTGTAAACCATGTAGGTAATCCGATAAGTATGCTAAGCAGGTATTTTTTAAACCTTTCTTTGTTATTGAAAAACATCAAAAAATTCCCCTTGGAAACCGATGCATGTTTAACCCCTTTGAACATATCTGATTCCAAAACACCCACGCGAAGAAACAACAACATAAATCCTAATGCACCACCAATGAAATAACAGGTCCTCCATGGAAATGCTTCCTTAATAAAGAATGCCACCACGGCGCCTGTCAACCCAATACCTGCAACCAGTGAAGTACCAATCCCACGTTTTTCTTTTGGCAGCAATTCACTTACCAATGTAATACCTGCACCCAATTCACCTGCCAGTCCAATACCTGTAATGAAACGGATCAATGCGTATTGAGGAACGGTCTGCACAAACCCATTGGCAATATTTCCCAATGAATACATGATGATGGATGCATAAAGAACCTTGAGCCTTCCTTTTTTATCACCCAGCACACCCCAGAATATTCCACCTATCAACAAACCTATCATTTGAGCATTGATGATCAGCAATCCATCTGATGCGATCTGCTGATCATTCAATCCTAGGTCTCGCAGTGAAGGAACTCTTATGATCCCAAAAAGCAGCAGGTCATATATATCCACGAAATAACCAAGTGCTGCAACAATTACGGCAATGTTGAATACGGGGATGGGTTTTTGCTGCATGGGTATCAGGATTGAGAATCTTGTTGGGGTTTCTTCTTTCCGAATAAAATTTTATACAGTACAGGAACTGTTGTGATAGCAACGATGATCAGTACAATGATCTCAAGGTGTTGCTTAAGATCGAACTGGTAATTCGTCAGGAAGAATTTATAGAGGTAGTGACCTGCAAACAGCATACTGGTTGCCCATGCAAAGCTTCCTACCACATTATAAAATGCGAATTTCTTTTTTTCCATTCCAACAATGCCCGCAATGATCGGCGCAAATGTTCTTACAATAGGAAGAAAACGCGCGAAGATGATAGCACCACCACCATGCTTGTCATAAAATTCTCTTGCCTGGAAAAGATATTTCTTCTTGAACAGCATGGTATCCTTTCTTTCAAAAAGATAAGGACCACTCTTTGCTCCAAACCAGTATCCAACAAAGTTCCCGATGATTCCCGAAATAGAAACCAGCAGGGTGATCATCATAAGGTTTGAAAAATCATAACCTGTATTGAAAAAATATTCAGCAAGTTCATTACTGTAGATCCCGGCAACGAACAGGAGACTGTCGCCCGGAAGAAAAAATCCTGCAAACAATCCAGTTTCAGCAAAAACAATGAACAGCACGATCCATAATCCACCATTCTGGATATAGAACTCCGGGTTAAGCAGATCTTTGAATGTAAAAGCTAACAGTTCCAGCATTTCTTAAGTTGGTTTAATATTTATCCGTTATTGAGCTCGCCTTCCCACTTGCTTACCACAGAAGTAGCAAGTGCATTTCCTAAAACATTGGTCATACTGCGGAACATATCGCAGAAATGGTCGATCGGGAGGATCAGTGCAATACCTTCCGGTGGGATATTGAACATGGCACATGTTGCAGTGACAACAACCAGTGATGCACGGGGTACACCCGCCACTCCTTTACTGGTCAACATCAATACCAGCAACATGGTTAATTGTGTTCCTATATCAATGTGAATGCCATAAGCCTGGGCAATGGCCAGTGAAGCAAAAGTCATATACATCATACTTCCATCCAGGTTAAAAGAATAGCCAAGCGGAAGTATAAATGAAACTATCTTGTCTTTACAACCAAATCTTTCCAGTTCTTCTGTAAGTTTCGGGAATACCGCTTCACTGCTGGTGGTACTAAATGCGATCAGTAAAGGTTGTGCAATTCTCTTGAGCAAAACAGGAACCCTGTTCTTCAGGATCAGGAAACCCACTGCCAGCAGCACTATCCAGAGTACGGCAATTCCTATCAGGAAGTAAAAAAGATATAATCCGTAGAACTTGAAGACTTCAAGACCTTTTAATGCGATCACTGCTGCGATGGCACCAAAAACTCCAAGTGGTGCAAAATTCATAACATAACCCACCATTTTCAGGATGATATGCGAAACCGCGTCAAGTCCTTTTAAAACCGGCTTTGCATAATCGCCGATGGAGGTCATGGCTACACCAAAAAATATACTGAACACCACGATCTGGAGGATCTCATTGGTGGCCATTGCTTCAACCAAAGATTTTGGGAAAACATGCTCCACGAATTTCAGGAGGGAAAACTCCTGTGTTTTTCCGATCAGGTCTTTGGCGCCTGCTGTATCCGCATTACTCAGATCTATAGCAGTACCCGGTTGAAAGAAATTCACCAGGACCATTCCCAGCAACAGGCTCACAAGGGATGCAGACACAAACCAGAGCAGCGCCTTACCTCCCACTCTTCCAACAGATTTAAGATCACCGAGTTTAGCTATTCCAACTACAAGGGTTGAGAATACCAGGGGAGCAATGATCATCATCACCAGCCGGAGAAAAATGGTGGTGAGCATTTTAATATTGGTGGCAAATTTGGCAATGAATTCGGGAGATGCATTTTTATGCACCAAATACCCTGTAATGATACCGAGTACCATTGCGATCAGGATAAAAATCGTAAGCCTGTTATTTTTCAATTTTTCTGATTTTCAGTTTAAGGCTTAAGGAGCTGCCTTTTTTTAGGCCTGCAATATAGGATTTAAAAAATTACCGCTGAACCTGTTGAAAGGCTTTAAGCATCCCGATTACAGGCTTTAAAGTTTTCATTTGCGTTATGAAGAAATTATTATCTTTCCGCCTTCGTGCATAAAATAAATTATCAATAAACCCAGATCTATTGTATGAGTTTGCATCGCAAAAAGTCACTTACGCACTTATTGGCGCAGGCATCTGATTCAGAAAAAGGATTAAAACGAACCCTCGGAGCAGGAAACCTTGTGGCGTTAGGAATCGGGGCCATTATCGGAGCAGGTCTTTTCGTTAGAACCGCTGCTGCATCTGCAGAAGCAGCCGGACCCGCAGTTACCCTTTCATTTATTATTGCAGCGATCGGCTGTGCCTTTGCCGGTCTTTGTTACGCAGAATTTGCATCCATGATCCCAATTGCAGGATCTGCATATGCTTATTCCTATGTTACCATGGGTGAATTGGTTGCCTGGATCATTGGCTGGGCCCTTATCATGGAATATGCATTGGGTGCTGCAACTGTATCCATTGCCTGGAGTGAATACTTAAATAACTTATTGGGAGGAGCTATACCATATGAATGGTGCCACTCTCCTTTTGAATCTCTGCATAAAGTTGTTGGACAGGCCAATATCGACCAGATCGCAACTTTCAATCCTGAATTTGTAAAAGGTGTGAAAGATGGTGCACTGATCCTTTCTGATGACCAGTTCAACCAGCTTCCTGCAAATCTTGCCGGTGTGGTTGAAATAACTTCCGGTATCGTGAACGCACCTGCACTCGTGATCCTGTTATTGTTAACCATGCTACTGATCAAAGGAACCCAGGAATCTGCCATGGTGAACGCGATCATCGTATTCATCAAGGTGGCGATCGTATTATTATTCATTGGAATCGGATGGCAGTTCATCAATCCGGCTAACCATGATCCATACATCATTCCTGAAGGAACTCCTGGTCACGAAGGATTCTTCAAACATGGATGGGGTGGTGTTCTTGGAGGTGCAGCGATCGTATTCTTCGCCTTCATTGGTTTTGATGCGGTAAGTACTGCAGCACAGGAAGCCAAGAATCCAAAAAGAGATATGCCAATTGGTATCCTCGGTTCTCTTGTGGTATGTACCATTCTTTATATTCTCTTCGGACACGTACTTACAGGTGTTGCCAACTACCAGGAATTCAAAACAGCTGGTAGAGAAGCTTCTGTAGCATATGCGATCCAGAACTATATGACAGGTTACGGATGGCTGGCCACTGCGGTGACTGTTGCTATCCTGGCTGGTTTCTCTTCAGTGATCCTGGTGATGCTGATGGGACAGAGCCGTATCTTCTACACCATGAGTAATGATGGACTGATCCCTAAAGCTTTTGGTGATCTGCATCCAAAATATAAAACACCATTCAAGGCAAACTGGATCCTGTTTATATTTGTAGGCTTGTTTGCTGCATTTGTCCCGGGAAGCGTTGCGGGTGACCTTACTTCATTTGGTACCTTATTCGCATTCGTACTGGTAAGTGCGGGTGTATGGATCCTGAGAAGATCAAACCCTGACCTGGAGCGTCCTTTCAAGACTCCATTGGTTCCATTGGTTCCAATTCTTGGTGTGATCATCTGTACCGGTATGATCGTGGCACTGGATGCGCAAACGCTTAAAGTAGCGATCATCTGGATGGTTCTCGGACTGGTGGTTTATTTCCTTTACAGCAGAAGGAACAGTAAGCTGAATCAATTGAAATAATCATTATCACTGCTTAATATGACCGCCCTCAAAAGGGGCGGTTTTTTTATGCATTAAGTTGTAACTTAAATCAAAGCAAGGCTATGCTCACAGATATTTTACATAAGATCAGCGAATCCATTCTTAATGAACTTTCACAGGGTTCAAAAAAGATCTCAGTGATCATAGGACCGGAAAAAAAGAAACAGAAAGGAACGCAAATAAGTCTTCAACTCTTCCGGTTCGGATCCGATAATCAACATAAAAACTATCCTGTAGCTCCACCGCAGGATCGTTCTGTTTATGGATTTACTTTTTTCATCCAGGTGTTCGGTACTGATTATGAAAACGGCATTGATCTGATTGAAAAAGTGGCCGACCAGTTCGATAAAAAGCCTTTCCTCCAAGTCAATACCGGTCATACAGAATATGAACTCGCATTTTCCAGCATGGAACTTTCCATGGAAGAGATCAATCATTTCTGGATCGCACAAAGAAAACCGCATGCACCTGTACTGTTTTACCAGGCCAGGATCTCGGAGATATAATTCTTTCCAATTAAGGCTGAACTTCTCTAAATTTGCACCTCAATAAATTAAAACATGGGTCGAATATTTGAAGTCCGTAAAGCCACTATGTTTGCCCGTTGGGACAGGATGGCCAAGCAGTTTACCAGGATCGGGAAAGAGATCGCAATTGCTGTGAAAGCCGGTGGTCCCGACCCGAATACTAATCCTGCACTTCGCCGCTGTTTCCAGAACGCAAAGGCTGTGAACATGCCGAAGGATCGTGTGGAAGCTGCTATCAAACGTGCGCAGGGTAAAGAAATGGATAACTACGAAGAGATCCTGTATGAAGGATATGGCCCTCACGGAATCGCCATACTTTGTGAAACAGCTACCGATAATCCAACCCGTACCGTAGCAAATCTTCGTTCGATCTTCAATAAAGGAGGTGGAAGCCTTGGCACCAGTGGAAGTGTAAGTTTCCAGTTTAAAAAAATGGGTGTTTTCAAGTTGAAGCCGGAAGGTTTAAACCCCGACGACCTGGAACTTGAACTGATTGATTTCGGCCTGGAAGAATTAGGTGAAGGAACAGGTGAAAACGATGAAACAGTTTTGGTGATTCGTTGCGGATTCACTGATTTCGGAAACATGCAGAAAGCCCTGGAAGAAAAGAACCTTACTCCTATCAGTGCTGAAGTTGAATGGATCCCATCAACTACTGTAGAATTGAGTGAAGAACAGGCACAGGAAGTTTTGAAACTGGTGGATAAACTGGAGCAGGATGATGATGTGCAGAAAGTGTTTCACAACCTTGCTTAATGTATACAAACAAATGATCCGGCTGAGCATTCCAAATGTCAGCCGGATTTTTATTTCTTATTGATTCAGCGGGTCCTGGATCTCTCTCCTGATGATATTCCTGAATTTCTTCTCGCTGGATATCCATGAATAGAAAGTCAGCGACAAACTAAAAAGGAAAGCTGCTGCAACCATGATCCAGAAAGGCTTTGAAGCAAATACTACTCTATAGAAGATCACCATTCCCACCGAAAAAACGATCGCAGTTATAAATGTGCCTATAACAGTATAGAGAAGAACATAGGAGAGCTTTCCGCCCTTCCGCTGTTCTTCCCACTGACGAAGAAATCTTCTTTCTTTATCGGAAATCAATTTTTGTAGAAGTTGATGAGTTTAAAAAGATGGGGTGTTATTCTTTCACTATTTCCATTACAACATCCATGATCTCTTCAACATTTGGTTTACTGAAATAATCTCCGTCACTTCCGTATGATGGACGGTGTGCCTTTGCAGACAATGTTCGAGGAGTGGCATCAAGCCAGCGATATCCTCCCTGTTGCTCCATCACCATGTTATACATGTATGCAGTGGCACCTCCCGGAACGTCTTCATCAACAAATAAGATCCTGTTTGTTTTTTGTAAAGACTTCAGGATTCCCTTATCAATATCAAAAGGAAGAAGTGTCTGCACATCAATGATTTCACATGAGATCCCTTTTGCTTCCAGCGATACAGCTGCTTCCTGTGCCACACGCAAAGTAGAACCATAAGATACAATTGTGATATCAGTACCTTCTTTCACTACATCAACAACACCAAGCGGAACCTGGTATTCCAGTAAGTTTTCAGGAAGTTTTTCTTTAAGCCTGTATCCATTCAATGACTCCACTACAATTGCAGGATCATTTCCCTGCAATAATGTATTGTACATTCCCATTGCCTGAACCATATTCCTTGGTACACACACATGCATTCCTCTTAGGGAATTGATCATCATTCCTAATGGAGATCCACTATGCCAGATTCCTTCAAGCCTGTGCCCACGGGTACGAACAATGATCGGACAGCTTTGTCTTCCTTTTGTTCTCCAGTGAAGTGTTGCTGCATCATCGCTCAACGGCTGAAGTCCGTATAAAAGATAATCCAGGTATTGAATTTCTGCGATCGGACGAAGTCCCCTGATCGCCATTCCTATCCCCTGTCCTATGATAGTGAGTTCACGAATCCCTGTATCAAAAATTCTGTGATCTCCAAACTTGTTTTGCAAGCCTGCAAATCCCTGGTTCACATCACCGATCTTTCCTACATCTTCACCAAATGCAACAACTTTTTTGTTGGCAGTGAATAGTTCTTCAAAATATTTGTTGAGGATCTCGTATCCATTCAGCATCGGGGCATCAGCTGCATATTGCGCTTCGGTACCACGGATCTTCAATGGGCTCCTGGAACTCTCATCGTATAGATAGGATCCATAGCTGTCGATACCTTCCTGTTTTAATTCTTTATAGTAAGAAACCAGTTCTGCAGATTGAGGTGCATCTCCAAATTCCTGTACTGCCTGGTAAAGAAAACGAAGGATATCCTTTCGTGATGGCTCCCTGGAATTCTTCAGTTCCTGCATGAACCTGTAAAGCTCTTTATGATCAGTGCTGATCAATGGTTCAGCAATCTCCATTGTTCTGACAACTGACCGCTTCAGTGGCTGAATATATTTATCCCAGGCCGACTGGCGGCTTTGTTTTACGTGTTCTTTCGCTGCAATTTCTATATCACTCAGTTCTTCTTCGGAAGCAAGTGCATTGGACAGGATCCACTCACGCATCTTCTTATTTCCATCCCACTCTCTTTCCCACTCAAGTCTTTCAGCTGCCTTATAACGCTCATGGCTACCTGAAGTTGAATGACCCTGTGGCTGCGTTACTTCTTCAACATGAAATATTGCAGGAACATGTGTATCGCGGATCTTCTGGATTCCCTCGGCAAATACTTCGCACATGCCGGCATAATCCCATGCTTTTACTTTGTAGATATCAAGTCCATTACTATTGCCATTTTTCTGAAATCCTTTCAGTGCCTCAGAAATGGAACCTTTGGTAGTCTGGTATTTTTTGGGAACTGAAATGCCATATCCATCATCCCAGATAAATATAGCCAGCGGAACCTGCAACACACCAGCGGCATTTACGGTTTCCCAGAAATGTCCTTCAGAAGTGGATGCATCGCCAATAGTGGCAAAACATATTTCATTCCCATTCCTGCTCAGGTGTTGTAGATTCTGGAGGTCCGGGTTATTTCTGAATAATTTTGAAGCATAGGCAAATCCTAATGAGCGTGGCATCTGGCCAGCTGTTGGAGCTAATCCCGCAGCAATATTCTTTTGATCTGCAAGAGCAACCCAGTTTCCATCCTTGTCCACAACCGGGGTGGCAAAATGCGAATTCATTTGCCGTCCGCCACTGTGAGGATCATTTGCAGTATCCGGATCTGCATATAATTGGGAGAAGAATTCTTCGATCGTAGCCTGTCCCGATGCAAATGCAATCGTCTGGTCACGATAGTATCCCGAAAGAAAATCACCTGGTTTAAAGAATTTGGCTGCACAAACCTGTGGCACTTCTTTTCCATCTCCGAAAATTCCAAACTTGGCCTTCCCGGTCAATACTTCTTTTCTTCCCAGTAAACTAGCTTCCCGGCTTTCACAACAAATACGGTAATCATTCAACACTTCCTCGCGAAAGCGGTCGAATGATAACTTTTCATCGGAAAGCATCGTATTGTTAGTCATTTCCATTGCGCAAACGTACAGGAAAAATCAATAAAACTTCCTGACACCATTCCGGTGCTGGATTCCATGTTAATAACTGAAAATACCGTACCTGTTAAATTTTAAAGGGTGTAAAAAATAACAGGGTAATTAAATCGTTTAATCGGTTAATTTTGAACACCAATTAAAGATGATCCGCAAAATTTTGATATCAGCAATTTTTGTACTGTCTGTTCAGTTGTTGAACGCACAGCAGCAGCCTGCGGCAAAATCGCTGAACATAAGCTTGTCAGCAACGGAACACGACTTTGGAAAGATCCCACAGGGAAGGCCGGTTACCTATAATTTTCTCTGGAAGAATACCGGAACTGTTCCTGTAACCATTAAAGATGTATCTGCCTCCTGCGGTTGTACCACCCCCGAATGGGACCGTGAACCGGTTGAACTTGGAAAATCAGCAACCATCAAGGTCGGTTATAATGCTGCGGCAGAAGGTGAATTCAATAAAACAGTCACCATTTTTTACGGAGATGAGCAAAAGACCCTGGTGATCAAAGGAATGGTTTACCGGGCGCCGGCAACCTCTGCACCACTTAACTCATCTGTATCAATATTAAAACAACACAATTAATACCAGTATTATGAAAAGAATGCTCCTGGCTTTCGCTGCTATTTTGATCTCGGCAACAATGTTTGCTCAAACTGCAACCGGCAAAAAAGCCGAAGAACTGATCAAATTCAAAGAAATGTCCTACAACTTTGGAAAGATCAAGCAGGGTGTACCCGTTACTCACGATTTCCAGTTCACCAATGTAAGCGCCAAGCCGGTGATCATTGAATCAGCTACTGCTTCCTGCGGATGTACCACACCGGTTAAACCTGAACCTCCTGTAGGAAAGGGCAAGACCGACAAGATCACTGCAGGATTCAATGCTGCTGCGGTTGGACCATTCAATAAATCGATCTATGTAAAAGTTGCCGGAGTGGATAACCCGGTAGAACTTAAGATCACTGGTGAAGTGGTTGCCGATAATTCAAACGCAAAGCAATAAATTAGCATTTGAAATAATTCACCTTCAATGGTAAAAAATTAAATGGCTGAGAACTCTCAGCCATTTTTTATATATGTACATTTGCTGTTAGGTAAATTTTTTGAAGTTTTTCAAACCAACGCATGCTAAAGATCAGTCACCGCGGTGAAAAAATGCCGGCTTCCCCCATCAGGAAACTGGTTCCCTATGCAGAAATGGCTAAGGCAAAGGGCATTAATGTATATCATTTAAATATTGGGCAACCGGATATTGAGACTCCCCAACTGATGATGGATGCGGTGAAGCATGCAGATATTAAGGTATTGGAATACAGCCATAGTGCGGGAAATGAAAGTTATCGCCGCCGGCTGGTAGGTTTTTATGCTAAATCAGGGATCAAAGTAAACGAGAACCAGATCATCATTACAAACGGTGGTTCCGAAGCAATACTTTTTGGTTTCATGTCATGCCTGGATGAAGGCGATGAAGTGATCGTTCCGGAACCTTTCTATGCTAATTACTATGGGTTTGCCGTAGCAGCTGGACTGAAAGTTATACCGGTCAGATCAGATATCCGGTCGGGTTTTGCCCTTCCATCCCTGGAAGAATTTGAAAAAAAGATCAGTCCCAAAACAAGGGCTATCCTCATCTGTAATCCAAACAATCCCACCGGATACCTGTATTCTGCAGAAGAAATGGAGATGCTCAGGAACCTGATCCTCAAATATGAACTGTTCCTCTTTTCTGATGAAGCTTACAAGGAATTCTGTTATACCGGGACCCATCATAGTTCAATGTTGCTGGAAGGAGTTGAACAGAATGTGATCCTTATTGATACTATCTCTAAAAGATATAGTGCATGCGGGGCCAGGATCGGAGCCCTGGTTACTAAAAACCAAGAGGTTCTGGATGCGGTAATGAAATTTGCGCAGGCAAGGTTAAGCCCACCTACTTTTTCCCAGATCCTTGGTGAAGCGGCCATCGATCTTCCGGATGATTATTTCAATGCAACCAGGGCTGAATATCAGAAAAGAAGGGATATTTTGGTAAGCAGGCTCAATAATATGCCGGGTGTTTTTTGCCCTGCACCGGGAGGCGCTTTCTATGCGATGGCGTCCCTTCCGATCGATGATTCCGATAAATTTTGCCAGTGGCTGCTCGAAGATTTTTCTTTCAAAGGATGTACAGTGATGCTGGCCCCTGCAACCGGTTTCTATGATACCCCTGGTTGTGGTAAGAATGAAGTCAGGCTGGCCTATGTCTTAAAACAGGAAGACCTGTCGGCCGCCATGGATGTACTTGAAGAAGCTTTAAAAGTGTATCCTGGCCGAACAAAATAATCAAAAGCCCTCTATTCAGAGGGCTTTCTTACTTCTTCATCATTATGCGGATTCTCATTTCCCGGAGGAACCGTAACATCACTGGCTGTGCGCTGAGTGGTCACTTCTCCCCTGTTTATGTCCGTTTTAGCTTTATTTACCGTATCATCAAACTCATCCTGGTTCTTATACTGCCTGTCTTCAGGAGATAATTTAGGATAATGATCGGTATTGGGTGTTTGTTTATCTGCCATAGTTTTAAATAGAATTGGAAAAAAATTCATGCCATCAAAAAACAGCTGTAGAAATTCTTCCACTGCAACAATTAATTACGGTAGCTGATGAATTTGACTAAATTAGAGTACTAACTGCCGACAAATATGGATCATTCAACGGCATTTTCTTCAACATTACCTGAGTATGCGGCTTTTCTTCTGAATGAAAAGCTTGATGAAATACAGCAATACCAGGTTCAGTTATCAAAAGAGATCGATCTACCCATTCTTGTTCATTTACAAAATGTTCCATTTGAACAATTGTTGAACATGGGCATGAGATCACTGATAGAAATGTTGGAACATTTATCTCTTGAAACTCATGATCAGTATATTGATATATCAGTTCAACGCATTCAGAATGATTATATCCATGGAGTATCAAAAACCAATGTAAAGGCGGAGGATATTACTCACTTCAATCTGCTGCGCAGGAAAACACTGTTTTATTTTCTTCCTTCATTTGTAACAAGCACCAGCGATGCAGTAAAAATTGCATCGGACATTGCTTCATTTTTTGCACGGTTGGAAACCCGCCTCATCAATACTCATATTGAAATTTTCCGAAGCTCACTCAATGAACAACTTCTTATCACACAAAAAGTCAGCAATACTACTCCCGGTATACTTTACGTGATGGATATCCGTAATTACTCCATCATTTATATCAATGAACGTGCATTACAATTTATAGGATATAGCCAGGAAGAAATTGATATCATGGGAGATGAACTGTTCTCCCGGATTGTGTATGAAGAAGACCTGGAGAAAGTTTCAGGTAAGGCCGGACAATTTAAAGATCTCACTGAGAATGATGTGCTGATCATTGAATTTAGGATCATCACCAGCGATGGAAATATTCGCTGGGTAAGAAATTATGAATCGATATTCAAGCATGACGAATTTGGAAATGTAGCACAGGTCATAGGAATAGCGCTTGATATAACAGAAGAAAAATCTTTGGTGGATAAGCTGCAGGAATCGAATGCAGGCTTACAGGAATTTGCATATATCGCAAGCCATGATCTTCAGGAACCACTCAGGAAAATTTCAACTTTTGGTGACAGGCTGCTGGCCACACAAAAAGGAAGGCTAACACAGGAAGGTGAGATCTATTTAACCAAGATCGTGCAATCAAGCATTCGAATGCAGCAAATGATCAACGATCTATTATCTATTTCAGTGATCTCAAATGAAAAGACTTTTATGAAATATGATCTGAACGATATACTGGAAGATGTACTGATCAATCTTGAATATAAAATTGAAGAAAAGAAAGCTTACATAGAATATGATCCATTACCTGAAGCAGTGGTAATACCTTCACAAATGAGGCAGCTTTTTCAAAATCTTATCAGCAACTCATTAAAATTTTCCAAACCTAATGAACCTCTTGTGTTGAATATCTACTGGAAGTACCATGAGAAATGTCCAAACCTTTTAAAACAATCGAAAAAGAACAAAAAATTTTTGGAAATTAGTTTCAACGACAATGGCATTGGAATTGATAATAGTTACGCAGAAAAAATTTTTACGATTTTTCAAAGGCTGCACAGCAAACATGAATATGAGGGAACCGGTATCGGCCTGGCCATTTGTAAAAAAATTGTAGAACACCATGGCGGTATAATTACAGCAAGCGGACAGCCTGGTGTTGGCACGACATTCACAGTAATCATACCTGCATGAAGTATTATTCTAACAAGGTGATCATAGTTGATGACGATCCGGACGACAGGGAATTCATTGAAGATGCATTCCGGGAAGTACTTTCCGGAAATGAACATATCCACGCATTTGGTACCGGGGATCAGCTCCTCGAAAACATGAAAACTTTTGAACGTGAAGAATTGCCAGGAATGATCCTGCTTGATCTCAACATGCCTGGAAAAGATGGTAATTCAATACTTACTGAATTAAAGGCGAACCAATCCTTTTCGCATATACCTATTATTATACTTACCACATCATCGTCGGTGCGTGACCGTGACAAATGCTATCATATGGGAGCAAATTGTTTTGTCACCAAGCCTCATTCTTATAAAGAAATGGTGGAACTGGTAAGAACTCTTGTTCATCTTTGGATGCCAAGCCAGGGATACTTTTAGGTTCTGTCAAGCGCTGAGAAAACCAGGTGTTCCAGGAAACTGATCAATTTTTCATCGTCCTTATCTTCTGACAGATCGGTCAATGAAGGAAGATTCTTTTTAAAATAATACTGGTAATTAGCCATCTCCAGCAAGGTGCTGGCAAGAGAACGGGGATAGGGAAATTCCTTGTTATAATCTTTAAATACATCGGCAATTCTTCCGCAGAGATCCTTATAGGGCTTGAACAACTGGTCTTTATTGTCCTGCTCCACATGCCTTGTCAGGTAAGATTTACTACCCTCCATCACTACAATATTATACAACATATCCTTGTTGATATGGGTGTACACCGGGTCTTCCCCCACATTGGAAGCGAGTAAGCGGATGATCAGCTTGATCTTCCGGGTTTTGTCTTCCATATTATTGGTCATGAAAACTATACGATATTCCATCCAACTCCAGAACCAATCGACAACATAAACCAGTAATCTGTGTTTATTCTCGAAGTAACGGTAGATACTTGCTTCGGTGGTACCTACGCGCTGCGATAATTTCTTGAATGTAAAATCTTCAAATCCCAATTCATGGATCATTTCAATGCTAACCCGGATAATATTCCTTCCAAGTTCCGACTGCTCGGGATCCTTAAGGAATAGCTTGGGATTCATCCTGACCTGAAATTGTAATTCCATGGTACAAAAGTACTGATTACGTAGTCAGGCTTTCAATT
Source organism: uncultured bacterium (assembly GCA_966112615.1). Taxonomy (GTDB): domain Bacteria; phylum Bacteroidota; class Bacteroidia; order Chitinophagales; family Chitinophagaceae; genus Flavitalea. Next base: position 36,046 of record CBHWDO010000003.1, on the reverse strand, counting down.
AAAATACTAAAATTATCAAAAAAGATAGTATTACTATTATTTAGAAAAGTAATTGTATATTTTTGACTCCGAAAATAACTGACAATGGGTAGTTCCATCACCATGCAAGAGCCATCTCCTTTAAGAAGGATCTTTGCGGTTTTAAGAGCCGACAGATCCGATATTTCCGCCATTTACTTTTATGCAATCCTGAATGGACTTATCCAGCTGAGTTTACCCCTGGGCATCCAGGCAATCATTGGTTTTGTACTGGGTGGATTTATCTCCACTTCGATGGTCATCCTGATCATCCTGGTGGTTCTGGGTGTTTTTTTGAATGGATTACTGCAGGTGAATCAAATGAAGCTGATAGAAAAGATCCAACAGAAACTCTTTGCCCGGTATTCCTATGAATTTGCGAATCGCCTCCCACGGATTGACCTTCAAAAAACCGATGATGTTTATCTACCTGAACTTACTAACCGTTTTTTTGATGTGATCTCTTTACAGAAAGGCGTTTCAAAGATCCTGATTGAAATTCCTACAGCTTCCATTCAAATTCTTTTTGGTTTGCTATTGCTTTGTTTTTACCATCCGATCTTCATAGCATTCGGATTGATCCTGATCTTCATTTTATTTATCCTCCTGAGGTATACAGGTCCCAAAGGACTTGAAACAAGTTATAATGAAAGTGCCTATAAATACCGTGTGGCTGGCTGGCTTGAAGAAATTGCGAGGATAGTTAAGTCGATCCGTTTTTCTAAAGGATCGTTATTGCATGTCAAGAAAAATGATGAACTCACTGCCCAGTATCTTAAATACAGAACAAGCCATTTCAAAATTCTATTATTTCAATACTGGTCACTGGTCGGATTTAAAGTGATCATTACTGCAGCCATGCTGATAGTAGGAACATTGCTGCTTGTTGACCAGCAGATCAATATCGGCCAGTTCATTGCTGCAGAGATCGTGATCATTACTATTTTAAATAGTGTTGAAAAATTCACAATCAACCTTGATAAAGTATATGATATCCTGACCTCAGTAGGAAAACTATCCAAAGTAATTGATAAACCTCTTGAAGAAACCGGCACACTGCAAATACCGCAAAAAGAAATTCCCGGATTGGAAGTGGAAACCAGGGATCTTAATTTCTATTATGAGAAAGGCAAAAATGTGCTGGAAAATATCAATCTTAAAATTGAATCGGGACAAAAAGTTGCCATCATGGGAACTGACGGATCAGGTAAATCAACCCTGCTAAAAATATTGACCGGTGCATACCAGCCAACAGAAGGTTTGTTACTCATCAATAAAATTCCACTGGTGAATTATAACATGAATAACCTTCGATCTTACATGGGCATTTATTTCAGTGACCATGATATTTTCCAGGGAACGCTGATGGAAAATATCACGTTGGGCAATCCGAATATTCACTGGAATGAAGTAGTTGAAATAGCAGGAAAATTGGGATTCGATGATTTTATCTCAAACTTATCCGGAGGACTGGATCACAACATTGATCCATTCGGAAAGAAGCTATCCAGGAATTCAATTCAGAAAATTTTACTGCTGCGTATGCTGATGATGCAGCCAAAGCTTTTATTGATGGAAGAACCATGGCAAAGCATTGAAGAGAAATACAAAGTGAAGATCGAAGAGTATTTATTGAGCCTCGAAAATACTACACTGATCATGATCACAAATGACCAGGAGTTTGCAGACAGGTGCGACCAGGTTATTTACCTGAAGAACGGTAAGATCACAAACATCAACAATCCAAAAATTTAACCATGGCTGAGAAAAATCTATATATCACAGATCCGGAACCAGTCATTGAAAGTAATGGTCAGCGTGTTGAACTTAGGTCATTCAATGAAGTGTATGGAAGCGGAAGGAAAAGTCGTGTCAGGTATTGGACACTTGGAATCCTCATGATCATTCTTGTATTCCTCTTTCTTCCATGGACACAGAATATCCGTGCAAGAGGTGCGGTAACCACACTGAGACAGGAACAGAGGCCACAGGAACTAAATACCATCATTGCCGGTAAAGTAATTAAGTGGCATGTAAAAGAAGGTGATCATGTAAATGCTGGTGATACGATCATACAGATCGGTGAGATCAAGGATGATTACCTGGATCCATCTTTATTAAAAAGAACCGAAGAGCAACTGGTAGCTAAAGAAGCAGCCATTGAAAGTTATAGTCAGAAAGCAGCAACTACCCAAACACAGGTAGCGGCATTGGAAAGCGCAAGGGATCTAAAGATCTCAGAACTCAATAACAAGATCACTCAACAGCGAATGAAGATCCAGAGCGATAGTATGGATCTGATCGCAGCGATCAATGACCTTAACATTAAAAACGTTCAGTACACCAGGCAGGTATCACTCTATGATTCAGGACTGGTCTCGCTTACACAGCTTGAACAAAGAAACCAGGCAAGGCAGGATGCCATTGCGAAAAAGACAAGTGCAGAAATAAAATTTCAAAATGCCAGGCAGGAATTTTTGCGACTGCAAATTGAATTGAATGGCGTTACCCAGGAATATGCAGAAAAAATTTCTAAAACACTTGGAGAAAGATTCCAGGCTTTATCGCAGGTTGCGAGTGGTGAAAGTGAAGTAGCAAAATTGAAGAACCAGTTCAGCAATTACACTATCCGAAACGGAATGTATTATATCACCGCACCGCAAAGCGGACAGATCACCAAAGCAAGAAAAGCAGGTATCGGTGAGATAGTAAAAGAAGGTGAAATGATCGTTGAAATTGTTCCGGATAATTTTGAATATGCAGTGGAACTGTTTGTGAAACCAATGGATCTTCCATTGCTTCATGCTGGTCAGAAAATTCGATTTGTATTTGATGGATTTCCTGCCATCGTTTTTAGCGGGTGGCCCGGTGCTTCTTATGGAACTTTTGGTGGTGAAATTGTTGCCGTGGAAAATTCTGTCAGCAGTAACGGAAATTTCAGGTTATTGATCAAAGAAGATTCAGCAGACAGGAAATGGCCACAGGAGTTGAAAATGGGTACAGGAGCCAATGGTATAGCATTATTGAAAGAAGTTCCTATATGGTATGAATTATGGCGAAATATCAATGGCTTCCCACCTGATTATTACACAACGGAACAAAAGGAAACTTCCAAAAAGAAATGAAAAATCTGATATCCATACTGGGGTTATTTATCATGTTGAGGAGTTCGGCACAGGACAGCCTGCAGGTTATGACACTGCCAGAGTATCTAAAGATCGTACGCTCCTATCATCCAATTTCCAAACAGGCAAATCTTATTGTCCAGGAAGCAAATGCCTCGCTCACATCAGCAAGAGGTGCATTTGACCCGGTTTTCCAGGCATCTTTCGGAAAGAAAAAATTCGGAGGACTTGAATACTATCAATACTGGAATCCGGAAATAAAAATTCCAACCTGGTATGGAGTGGAGATCAGGGGTGGATTAGAAGAAGTGTATGGTGAGAGGGTAAACAATGAAACCACATTGGGTCAATCGAGTTATCTTGGATTGACTGTTCCGCTGGCAAGAAATCTTTTGATTGATCAGCGAAGAGCAGCACTGCAACAGGCGAAGATCTACCGCTCACAAAGCAATGCTGAAAGAAGTGCAGTAATCAACGATCTTTTATTTGATGCAAGTGTTGCTTACTGGAACTGGGCTTCATCTTACCAGTTCTACAAAGTGATCTCGAATATTGTAAAGATCTCACAGGAGCGTTTTGACTTCGTAAAGATCGGGTATCGACAAGGCGATCGTCCGGCAATTGATACAACAGAAGCTCTTGCTCAACTACAAAGTTTTCAATCAATACAGGTAGATTCAGAAATAGATCTGTTGAACAACAGCCTGCAACTTTCAAATTATTTATGGCTTGAAAATGACAGTGCATATGTACTACCGGGTTTTGTTGTTCCTGATAGCAGTTGGACAAATCAACCACTCCCTTCCCTACCGGTTGCAACAGTGGATGAACTTGTATCGGATGCTATGATCAATCATCCTGTTCTTCGCAGTTATGATTTCAAACTTCAATCACTGGATATTGAAAGAAGATATAAATTTCAATCACTTCTGCCCTATATCAATGTAAAAGGAAACCTGTTGAATAAGGGATACAATGTTGTGAAAGGTGTAGATGCGGCGTTCATGGAAAATAATTACAAGTTAGGCTTAGATATAGTGATCCCTTTACGTTTATCACAGGGAAGAGGCGATTATCAAAAAGCAAAGATCAAGATCGCAGATACACAATACGAAGTGAATAATAAGTCTAGGCAAATAGAAAATAAGATAAGGTCATATTACAATGAATTGAATGGTCTAATGGAGCAGGTAAGAATCAATGAAGCTGCACTTCGAAATTATGAAAGCCTTTTAAGAGGTGAAGACACCAGGTTCAGGCTCGGAGAAAGCTCCGTTTTTTTGTTGAACACAAGAGAAAATAAAGTGCTGGAAACTCAACAAAAGACAATAGACCTTAGAAGCAAATACAACAAAACTCTTAGCGCGCTACAATGGTCGGCAGGAATCTTAAAATAAGAATTATCAGGATCTTGCTATCAAAAGAAAGAAATTTTTTCAACAGGTATTTATTACAAAGGCAAGTGTAACTTTTGAAGAGATCATTGAAGTTGCAGGAAAGAAGTACAATAAAACCAAAAGTTTCCACCCTGTTTTTAATCCGAAAGGAGAGATTGAATACATAGTTGGATTCGGCCTTGATACTACTTATATCAAGGAATCGGAAAATATTATCCAGAGACAAAACATTGCCATTGAATCTGCAAAAGATGGCATCGCATTATTGGATGCACAGGGAAATTATTATTACCTCAACGATGCGCATTTAAAATTCTTTGGTTATGAAAGCCAGGATGAATTGATTGTTAAAAGTTGGAAAACCCTGTATGATGAAAAAGAACTCATCAAAATTGAGAACGAGTATTTTCCTTTACTGATCAGGGATGGAAAATGGCATGGAGAAACTATCGGAAAGAATTCACTAAGAAGGGCCATGTTTCCATCAATGCATCATTGCTTCATTTCGATTAGCTGCATCAACTCATTCAAATTGATATCATTGATACCGGGATTGGAATCAATGAAGAAAATATTGAAAGTCTGTTCCAGGAATTTCAGCAGGAGGATCAGAGTTTCGTAATAAAATATGGAGGTACCGGACTTGGATTAAGTATATCCAAAAATCTTGTTGAACTGATGAATGGCACTATCAGGATCAGCAGTATCAAAGATGCCGGAACAACAGTTACACTAAAGATTCCTTTTAAAAAGATCAAAGAACATAACCAGGGTCAGCACTTTATGCCATGAATGGTGAGGAAGCCATTAAAATGGTCAGGGAACATTCGGTCGATATAATTCTAATGGACATCCAGATGCCCGTAATGGATGGTGTGACCGCCACTAACATATTACGCAAAGAAATGGGGATATCTATTCCTATCATTGCGCTTACAGCTCATGCTTTAAGAGAAGAAAAGGAAATATATTTGAACTCTGGAATGAACGACTTCCTCCCAAAACCTTATACCGAGAACCAACTGCTGTCAGCTTTATCCAAATGGATAAGTAAAAAATAATCTGCTCATGAATCTGTATAACCTGGAGGCGATCAAAAATTTTACCGGCCTCAATGACGAAACTGTTGATCTTTTGGCAAAAACATTCCTGGAGGAACTGGAAGAAAGCAATAAAGAGATCATTGAATTAAAGGAAACCGAGGACAAAACCCTGATCCGGCGTGCTATTCATAAGATCAAACCTGGTTATATCATGTTTGGATTTTCTGACATCATACCCGTTATAAACGAGATCCTGGAGGCTGATCCGGACAGTTTGGGACAGTGTGATTTCAATCATATGATCTCAGAATACCTCGAATTTTCTGTAGGTCTCGAGGCAGAAATGAAATCAAAATTGCAATAAATAACAGTGGCATTGTTTTTTTTACAACCTGTAGAAAGGCAATGACCCATGAACGATACAGAACAGAAAAGAACGGAATCACAGGAATTCTATAAAGAAGCACTACAATTACTGAATCAAAGCGGAATAGATTATATGCTGGGCGGAGCTTTTGCCATGTTCCACTATACCGGGATCTACCGCGATACCAAGGACCTCGATGTCTTCTGCAAACCGGTAGACCATACAAAAATTCTCAAATTCTTTTCCGAACACGGCTACGAAGTACAACTCACCGATGTGAGATGGCTGGCCAAACTCTTCAAAGGCGATTATTTTATCGACATCATTTTTGATACGGTAAATAATATCTGCACGGTGGATGACGACTGGATCCAGCATGCTCCAAAGGCCGAATTCGTTGGTGAACCGGTAAGATTCTTATCTGCGGAAGATCTTATTTTCTGCAAATGCTATGTACAGAACCGAGAGCGATACGATGGTGCGGATGTCAATCATGTGATCCTTAAATATGGTGAAAAGCTCGACTGGAAAAGACTTTTATCAAAACTGGATAAGCACTGGCATTTATTGCTTTCACACCTGATATTGTTTCAGTTCGTTTATCCATATGACTACCAGCGGATTATTCCGAAATGGCTGTTTGATGAACTGATGGAAAGAGCCAGGACGCAGTACGACCTCCCTTCTGCGGTGGTAAGGGTTTGTCGCGGCCCGATCATCGATAATACCCAGTACCAGGTTGATATCAAGGAATGGGATTATAAGAGCTGTACGATCATGACAGTATAATTTTTGCAGAACTCAGCGAAAACAGGATTATGGCAACAAACGGAACGGTTAGAATAGCAGCAACTGCTGATTTACATGTAAGGGAAACTGATACCGGAAAGTGGACAGAATTCTTCAAAGATGTATCCACCAGGGCTGATGTATTACTGGTAGCCGGTGATCTGACAGATACAGGAGATGAAGGAGAAGCGCAGGTTTTGATTGATGAGCTTCGCTCCTGCTCTATTCCGGTGGTGGCTGTTTTGGGAAATCATGATTATGAAAAAGGCAGGCATAAGCTGATCAGGCAGATGCTGATCAAGGCAGGAGTTCATATGCTGGATGGGGAATCGGTGATCATTCACAACATAGGGTTTGCGGGAATCAAGGGATTTGGCGGAGGATTTGACAATCATATGTTATCCATGTTTGGAGAGGGTGCTATGAAGTCATTTGTGCAGGAGGCCGTGGATGAAGCGCTGCATCTCGACAGAGCGCTGGCAAGGATCGATTCAGAGAATAAAAACATCCCCAAGATCGTGGTAATGCATTATTCACCTTTATCAGAAACGGTAATTGGCGAACCGGAAGTGATCTTTCCGTTCCTGGGTTCTTCCAGGCTGGTGGAACCATTGAACAGAAGGAAAGTAAAAGCGGCATTTCATGGGCATGCCCATATGGGCCAATTAGAAGGCGTTGCAAGCGGCGGAACCCAGGTCTTCAATGTTGCGAAGCATATCCTGCTCAAGGCCGGCTATACGCAGCCTTATTACCTTTATGAAGTACCTTTAGAAGAATCTTAAATCAATTTTGTTCTTATTTATCAATCTCCTATTTTTGCACCCCATTCGGCGGGGTAGCTCAGGTGGTTAGAGCGTTGGATTCATAACCCAAAGGTCTCGGGTTCAACTCCCGATCCCGCTACATAGTTAAGTCCTGGAGGTTTTCTTCAGGGCTTTTTTTGTGCTTATTTTTTTCGTTTTATTATCAGATTTCAGTTTAAATCAGTGGTATAGCTCTCTACATGCATCTCATGCATTTTACCACAAGCAAATTGTTTGTGCCTGTTATTCTCCAAAAATCTTAATAAACGGTCCCAAAACATGAGGTTTCATACCAAAAAAGGTTTTGAATCCTCTCCTGCTTAAATCTCTAAAAATCAACTTACTAAACGAGGTCAGATTCTAGCGTAGAAGCGCTATGAAATTATGGGACCTCGAAACACCCCTAAAACATTGAATATGAATATATTATTCTGGTTATACAAGTCACGTATAAACCACAGAGGATTATGTCCAATTATGCTTAGAATCACCCTTAAAGGGAAACGAATAAACGTAGTTACTGGAATTGAAATAGAGCCTATCCAGTGGGATACGGACAAACAAAAGGTAAAAGGAAACTCCGAATTGCATCAGGTGTATAACAAGCAGCTCCTTCAGCTTAAAACCAAAGCATGGAAGATTTATTCTGATAGTCTTAATGAGAATTCCAGTATTACCCTTAAGGATTACTTGCTTGGCCAAGAGAAGAAAGAAAAATCCATCTTGGATGCAATTGACTATCAAATCTCAAATCTAAGATCAAGGGTTGGTCACGACATTGCACCTTCCACAGTTCAGAAGTATGTCACTATTAGACGCAAGGTTGAAGACTTTATTCAACACCAATTCCATAAACCTGATATTCCTCTTTCAAAAGTGAATCATCAGTTTATTTTTGAATTAGACCAGTACATGCGAGTGGAACAAAAGCTTCAGAATAACGGAGTAGTAAAGAATATGCAACAGTTAAAACGAGTGATAAAAATCGCTTTACAAAACGAGTGGTTGGTAAAAGATCCATTTGAACAATATAGGTGTAAAGTAATAGAGCCGAAACGTACTTTTCTTACTCCAGAAGAATTAGTACGACTTGAAGGTTGCCCACTCCCATCTGATCGCTTGCAACGGGTAAGGGATGTTTTTGTATTCTCTTGCTATACTGGATTAGCTTATGCAGATGTGTCAAAACTTTCCTCTTTTCACATTCAGCAAATCAATGGACAGGAATGGATCATTCTAGATCGCACAAAAACTAAAAATCAATCTACTATTCCATTGCTTCCAAAAGCCAAAGAGATATTGATTCGGTATCACAGGGAGGAAAACAGCAAAAAATTGCTACCAGTCATTTCCAGTCAAAATTTGAATAAGTATCTTAAGGAATTGGCATTGGAAGCCGGGATAAATAAACCCTTCAGTTTTCATGCTGCCCGGCATACCTTTGCTAGTACAGTGACTTTAAATAATGGAGTGGATATTACAAGTGTCTCTGCCATGTTGGGTCATAAGATGATAAAGACTACTCAAATCTATGCTAAAGTTAATATGAATAAAATAGCCAATGATGTACAGAAGTTGATTTCGCAAAAGGGGGAAGAATAATTTCCCCTTTTTCCTTTGATTTTTTTAAGCGGCAAAGGTTTTAAATCAGAAGAGCAAAATTGCTCAGAAAGAAATCTCACTCTTAATTGATAAACTCACTCCTGATCAATAAATACTGCTCGTCGATATAATGCAATTGCTCTTGAGACAACACTTTATATCGACTTTGATTTTTAAGTGATTTGAATTTTTCATTTGTGCGATCTTTATAAAGTAGCACTTCTAACCTTGCCATATGGCAGGAGTATTTTTCAGCACTTTGCCATTATTTGAATATCGTTCAACCCTGTTCTGCATTGCGATTCCTCTACTAGACCAATTTGATGACCAAGAGTTTGGTGTTTGGTTGTTTTTGTTCATTTTCTTTTTTAAATTTTAATAATTGTGATACTAATAATGAGGAGAATTGGTGTTGTCCTTTTAAGACGCATATTTTAAGCAAGTTGGATTTGGCCTATTTCCATTAAGGTAATTTTTACAGGTACTATAGGGGATATATTACTCAAAGCGATATGCTTATCATTTTTATATAGTTTCTGTATTCACTATTTTACTGTCCTCTTTGCATTCAAACAGTCAAACACCAAGACCATTACCATCTCCATATACAAACAATTCAAACAACTACATTCGAACATGGGATACTAAAGTCCCTATTAAGAATTTCGAACAACTTACTAAAAATAATATTATTGATTCCGCAATTATTACAACGATGTATGCGGATGGGTTAGGTCGAAAAATTCAAACTGTTGTAAAAGGAGGGTCAATGAAATCTGGTTTTGAACCACTAGATTTTATTTCAGCTGTTGGGTATGACTCATTTGGAAGAGAACAATTTTCATATCTTTCTTTTGCTGCCACGTCAATTCCGCAATCCAACTCAGTTTTAAATGATGGTAGCTTTAAAAAGAATCCTTTTCAACAACAGGCCGCCTTTAGTACAAATCAATACCTAGGCGAAACTTATTTTTATGGTCAAACCTTATATGAAAATTCCCCTTTAAATCGTGTGGAAAAAACAATGTCGCCTGGAAATAGTTGGGTTGGTTCAAGTAGAGGCGTGATAACCAAGAGTTGGTTCAATACAGGTGGAGACTCAGTAAGAATTTGGTCAGTAACCAATGCTACCTCATTAGGATTTGGAACATATTCAAGTGTAGCGATTTATCCTGCTGGCCAGCTATATAAAAATATTACCGAAGATGATAATGGAAAGCAGGCAATTGAATTTAAGGATAAGGATGGTAAAGTAGTTCTAAAAAAAGCTCAATTATCCGCCCCTGCAGATAATGGTACTGGGCGAAACCATACAGGGTGGTTATGTACTTATTATATTTATGACAAGCTTGGTCAATTACGTTGCGTTATCCAGCCTAAAGGAGTAGAACTGATAAACCCCATTACTACAACTGGGTCTAATTGGACGCTTAGCAATTCTATACTTGATGAGCAGTGTTTTCGGTATGAATACGATAGTCAGGGAAGGATGATTATTAAAAAAGTGCCAGGAGCAGGAAGTGTAATTATGGTTTATGATAAAAGAGATAGATTAATAATGACCCAAGATTCCAATATGAGAAAAGCGGGCCAATGGATGATTACTCAATTCGACAACTTAAACAGGCAGGTAAAGAACGGGATTTGGATCAATTCAAGTTCATTTTCGTTTCATCAAAACTTATCAAAGGATACTATAGGGTATCCATTTATTGCAATACCTTCTACAGGTTGCGAATTACTTAATGAGACGCATTATGACGATTATATAGGTTTAACCTCCACCTTAAACCCTAACCTTGATAATACGGTATGGGGTGGTTCTTTCTTAACAACTTACAATTCATCACCCGAATACGCTCAGGAACTAAAAAAATCATCAGCAACAATTGGTCTGCCGACTTGGTCAAAAGTGAAAGTGCTGGGTACTAACCAATATTTATCATCAGTATCAATTTACGATGATAAAGGAAGGGTGATTCAAACTAAAACTGAGAATATCACTGGTGGCATTGACATCTTTTCAACACAATATGATTTTTCCGGAAAAGTTCTTCGTTCACATTTAAAACATGAGGCAAACCTCCCAAGTCCGCAAAGTTACCTTGTTGGGACCAAACTTACATATGATGTTCTAGGCAGATTGATAAAAACGGAAAAGGCATTGAATGATGGCGCTTGGAAAACAATATCAGTTCACGAGTATGATGCGTTAGGTCAACTAATAAAAAAGAAAATTGGAACTAATCCTATAGTACCAACATGCCCTTTAGATTCAATCAAATATGATTACAACATACGTGGGTGGATGTTAGGAGCTAACCGAAACTTTACTAAAAATAAAGCGGATACCACAACATTTTTTGGATTTGATTTAGGTTATGATAAAACATCATTAGGTTCTATAGGTTCTTATAACTCTTCTCAATACAATGGAAATATAACTGGCACAGTCTGGAAAACCAGAGGAGATAATGAAATTAGGAAATATGATTTCACTTATGATGCAGTCAATAGAATTACTGGAGGAAACTTTAACCAATACACCGGAACGACTTTTAATAAAACTGCAAACATTGATTTTTCCGTATCAAACCTTACTTATGATGCAAATGGGAATATACTAACAATGAATCAAAAGGGGTTGAAATTGAATTCATCCAGCCCAATAGATGCACTTAAATATTATTATTTTCCAAACTCAAATAAACTAAAAGCAGTCGTAGACACCTCGAATGATCCAATTTCTAAACTTGGAGATTTTAAATACGAGGGAAATAAAACAGCAAGTGCAACTGATTACTCTTACGACGTAAATGGAAACCTATTAAGTGATGCGAACAAAGCTATTACTTCCATTCAATACAATCATCTTAACCTACCTCAATTAATAAAAATATCTGGCAAAGGGACTATTACCTATTTATATGACGCAGCAGGAAATAAACTCAAAAAGTTTGTCATTGATTCTACAATCAGTTCGGTAAAAAAGGATACTACTTTATACATGGCAGGTATTTATCAGAATAGTGTTCTTCAATTTTTGCCTCAGGAGGAAGGGAGAATTCGGTTTAAGCCTGCTGAAGAAACCATTCCCGCTTCGTTTCAATGGGATTATATGCTAAAAGACCATCTTGGTAATGTACGCATGGTACTAACTGAGGAAAAAAGGGTGGATATAGGTCCCTCAGCTACCTTTGAAAATGCAACTACAGCCAATGAACAGATTTATTATGAAAAGGTAAATTTAAGTAGAGTAACAAGATCAGGTAATAGTACAGACTTAGAACAATTACTTAGAAAAAGTACCAACTCAATTGGAGTAGGAAAGTTGTTAAAGGTTATGGCTACGGATAAACTTCATATCAAAGTAGATTGTTTTGTTCAAAGCGGAACAACGGATAATAGTTCAGCAAATGGCTTAAATTCTTTTCTTACAGATTTAATCGGAATACTTAGTAATGCACCAACACCAATAAAAGGAAATGGAGCAATTTTAGGATCCGCTTTAAATGTGCCAGGTTCAGCATTTACGAACCTCTTAAATCAGCAATCTTCTTCTGTCCCCTCTTCATTACCAAAAGCTTATTTAAATATCCTTTTCTTTGATGAGCAATTTAAGTTTGTTGAGCAAGGAAGTGAAGTTATTACAGTAGGTTCATTCGGATCAAGTCAAATAATTAGGGCAGTTTCCAATCCTAAAGTAGCTTCCAAAAATGGTTATGCTTATGTTTATGTAAGTAACGAAAGTAATAATTTTGTCTATTTTGATAACTTTCAGGTAAGCCATGAGAGAGGACCAATTTTGGAGGAAACCCATTATTATCCTTTTGGATTGACTTTGACCGGAATAAGTTCCCAGTCGGCTGGAGGTGTAGTTAATAAAAATAAGTTTAATGCTGGTAGTGAATTACAAAATAAAGAGTTTTCTGATGATAGTGGTTTAGAAATATATTACACACTTTTTAGACAGCTTAACCCTCAGTTGGGTAGGTGGTGGCAACTTGACCCTAAACCTAACTATACTGAAAGTCTTTATGCCATTATGGGAAATGACCCCATCCTAAAAAACGATCCCCTTGGCGATACTTTAATTTTTGAAGGTAGTAAACCGTTCCGTTCCCAATTAAATCAAGCAATTGGCTATCTTGGTAAAAATAAAAAAGGTCAGTTCATTCGAGAGCTTGCACATTCAAAATACAAATACACTATTAGAGAGTCTACAGAAGCAAATGATTATTTTACGTATTCGGGTGCAAATGGTGGAGAGGGAGGAGGAACTATATTTTGGAATCCTCATTTAGCTCTTGAGAATGACGGAGTTGTTATTTCACCGACTACTGCATTAAATCATGAGTTGGACCACGCCGCTAGTAATAGCAGAGATCCTAAAGCTTACCATAAAAGGAATAGGACAGAGGATATGCAATATGGAAGTAAAGAGGAGAAGAGAGTAATCACAGGCTCTGAGCAAGAAACCGCAAAAGCTTTAGGTGAAGTAAAAAAAGGGAAGGTTACTAGAACCAACCATGAGGGGAATCCTGTATTTGTTAATAACCCAACAGCCATCAAAACAGGCACTTTTTAATTTATATAAGATGAATATTAAAGTTGTATTATTTTTTTTATTTTCCAGTTGCAACACCTTAAACAAAAAAGAACACAAGCGGTCAGATAAAGTAATAATTACTTATGTGGACCAATCAATTGAAACGGTAATTGACGTAACTTGCCAGTCTTTTGAAACGACTTTTAAAGGTTTAAAAAAAACAATAATTTTAGGCAACCCTGACCTTCAATTTAAACAGATTGATTCTCAATTTTCATATTTTGAACCTCACGAAAAAAACCATATCGATGTAAGGGCAAAAATAGTTTTGCAAAAAAATGGTTCTTCCAAAATCATCTGTATGGATTCATTTGGTTCATTTTATGATGATGATTTAAAAAAGTACTTAAAAAATAGAAAATTGAAGGAGATAATTTTTAAAATTATAGAGTTTGAACCTTAATTGCAATATCGCATTTTGCCCCCTGGTTGTTTGGATGTTCAGCTATTTTTTAACTAAAGAAGATTTATTGCCACATTTCTGCATACTTACGCTTTTAAGATTTAAAAATTAATCTTTGGTAAAAAATTATAGACTTAAAACAAGGTAGCAAAACAGGTAAGAAATTTTTGTAATCTTTCTTACTGGTTGAAATTCATAACCCAAAGGTCTCGGGTTCAACTCCCGATCCCGCTACATAGTGAAGTCCTGGAGGTTTTCTCCGGGACTTTTTTATTCCACCTCTATAACCTTCTCAACTCTTGAAACCCTTCCCTCTTCATCCATCCCCTCCAACACTACAGTAAACTTTCCTTTTAGATCTGATGTAAAAAATTCTATCACTCCTCTCCCATTGGCATCCAGTTTTACTTGCGGATTCCAGTATAAGGTGGAACGAAAATCCGGGGTTCGGGATTTGAGTTGATTATCATTCCGGTACTCGGGAAATAAAGGCCTACGTGTTTCGCTGATGAAAGAATAGTCCACAGGCACAACACCTGCATCTAAAAATAATTCACCCAATCGGTTGTCATAAGTATGGAAACTGATGATTCCATCAAAAATTGAAGTCCCATAGAAATATCTCTGATTATAAATATCAATCCTGCTCACTTTTAATGGGTCCAGTTTAATGGCTGCATTGGCAGAAATCGGAACTCCATTTAACAGGATCACGGGTCGCATTACAGTCGGTATACCCAACTTATCTCTGCTGATGGATTCAAAATAATAACCTTCCCTTCTTTTCTGTACCAATACTTCAATCACATACTCACGCAATACTTCTTCCATCGTAGGAAACCGGACAAAATCATCCAGTCTGTATGAATACAAAGGCTTTCCAAAAAACATGGCAGTATCAGAAATGATCTGTTCTACAATATTTTCTTCTCTCCCATAATGAAGGCCTACCTGCTGCGACAATAAAAAATCCTCATAATGAACAGCCATAGTATCCCCTGCAACAAATGGAACATATTCTTCACTAAAAGGACTTTGTAATTTGAATCCACCAACATATTTCCCCTCTTCCTTCAGCTCAGCAACCACAACATGCTGACCTCTTATCAATTCAGAAACAAATGACACCGAACCATCCTGTTGAACAGTGGAAGGATACAATTTTGAAGGCCTTGCCGCCACACTGAAGAACGCTTCCTTACCCGCATACTGTGGATCAGCATATGCTTCAATCAAATGCCCTTCAGTTTCGGCCGGATATTTAATTTCCCCTATTTTTTTTACCGATTCATGTCTATTTAACTGGGCAATGCTGCCCGATGATTCACCCAGTGAAACCGAAGCATATAACCTGGCAGATGGAGAAGATGCAACAATTGGTATACTCACTTTTTGCCTGCGACCATAAACAGAACCAGCATCTATTGAAATAGAAAATGCATTGTCGCGGTTTATTGCCACTTCCGAAGATTTATAAAACTTCGGAGCTTCCCTCATCAATGGATTGATCACCTGGATAGTTTTGGTAAAGAAACCATCTGCACCAAAATTCTTCATCCAGTTGGTATAAGCACGCAATTGATAAGTACCACCAGGAACAGATTCGGGGATTTGTAATGCACCTTCAGCACCTCCCTTTTTCAATTCGATCATAGCCTGTGCATAAGGTCTGTCAGCTCTTACCAATTCTACATAAGCGATCTTACTCAGATCCGCAGGCTTTCCTGATACAGCATCAATATAAAACGCTTTCAAAAAAATTGACTCACCAGAAACATAGATGCTTCGGTCAGTACCTAAATAGACTTTGTCAACAGGAATTTGTTGCGAATAGATCAATTCACCAACAAACATCAATATAACAATGCTTATAATCTTTTTCATATTACCAGAATGTTGGTCTTATACTTGAACCGTATAACCTGCAGTCCATGCAATTATTTCCAGCAGAAAAATATCCCTCATTACGCCCTTTCATCCTGTAAGGTGTGTATACAGGGTAAAATGCTTTCATGCTATCAGGATGGTTAGGAATATACATCTCGCTACAGTTATACTGAAAATTCCATCCTACTTCAGTGCTGGAAATAAAAATTCGTTTTTCCTGTTGAGTAGAGGCACTGATAAATCCTATTACCAGTTCGTTTGGATTGGTAATGCATTTGATATTTCCTGATACTTCCGAAGGCAATGGTCCAAATATGGAACCGGTCGATTCAGTATTTTTCTTGATCAGTTCATAAAAATCAAAGGCTTTCCTGGGAATGGAAAATTGCCGAACAAGGATACTGTACCGCACGCTCAGTTTTTGATCATATGGAATGATCTCCGCTAACGGGAAATTAGCCACTACATTGGTTTGATTATTTACTGAAGATGCTGTGAGTATCCTTGAAGATTCTTCATTGTTCCAGCATTGAAACATGTTGCGCACTTCCTGGGGATCGCGAGGTTCCACAAACTCACCATTATACTTGTAATAAGCCTCATACTTTGAAAGGATCTCCCAGGTCTCTGTGTAATTCCATAAGTAATAACGAAGGTCAGGATTCTCACTCCTGGTGCTCACATCAATTTTCACGATGCCATTATCCTGCTTCCATGCCACTTCTTCTATAGGAGGAGTTAATAATGGTTGCACAAATTCGGATTCATATTGTTTACCATTTACAGAAATCTTCAAACGGTATTTCCGGTCTGTACTCAATTGATTATTGAAAGAAATGTACTCACCAGATGCAGTACCTAATAAAGGGTAGCTTTCAGACCCATCACTTTCAATCAGCATAGCAGCATTCAATACTGGCTCATAAATGGAGCTGTCGGAAAAGTTCTTACTCTTTGACAAACGAATCTTAGATTCTCCATTTACATTGATGAATCCTTCTACCACCATCACCGAAAGATCGGTAGGTTTTATCTCTGGCATATATTCTTCCCGGCAGGAAAGAAATAGTAAAAAGCATATAATCAAATAGGTTGATCTCATCAGAACCTGATATTATAATTAACGAATGGAATGATCGATCCCAGGATAGATAACTTATATCCTTTTGTTTCTCCACCCTGTGATTGAAAGTAAACTGAATAAGGATTTCTTCTTCCTGTAATATTGTAAGCACCAATCGTCCAGGAATTATGTGTTAACTGTCGCACCTTATGATTCCCTTCAATATTCATGGCAATGTCTGCCCTGAAATAATCCGGGATCCTGTACGCATTTCTATCTGAATACAATGCCCTTTCACTTCCTCCATACCAGTATGATCCAATTGGAAGAGTGATCGGTCGACCGGTACTGTATGTAACATTCATCGACAAACTAAATCTCTGTGTCACCCTGTAATTGGCTACCAGCGTGGCATCATGAGGTTTGTCATAATTGGATGGATACCATTCTCCGCGATTAATGATCACACCATTCGATGCATCATTCATCTTCAACAATGTTCTTGAATAGGTATATGAGAACCATCCATTCAACTGACCGGCTTTCTTACGGATCATGAATTCGATTCCGTATGCTTTTCCTTTCGTATTTACAACATCTCTTTCAAGTGCATCATTCAAAACAAGTGTGGCTCCGCTCTTGTAATCAAGATAATTCTTCATGCGCTTAAAGTATGCTTCCAGCGAAACTTCTATTGAATCAGAGAAAACATTCTTATACACTCCAACTGAGAACTGCATTCCCTGCTGCGGCTTGATATTCATATCACTCAGTTTCCAGATATCAGTGGGAGAAATGGCAGTGGTATTCGATAACATATGAATATTCTGCCTGTTAGAGTTAAAGCTTGCTTTCACAGAAAGATCATCAGCCAATGAATATCGTAAAGATGCACGAACCTCAGGACCATGATATGTTTTGATCATTTCCCCCGAACCAAACTCTCGCGATTCAATTAATGTAGATTCATCTTTCGGCAAACCTGCTGTATAATAATTCACTGCATTGGGTCCCAGGAAACTGTAGATATTATACCGGATACCCGACTGAATAGAAATACGATCGCTTAGTTCATACCTTGTCCCGGCATACACAGAAACTTCAGCCGCCTGCTCATCTCTTATGCGCTTTTCTTTAGCAAAAGATTCATTTCCTACAGCCCTGAAATGCCCGGGCTGGATCTGGTAATTAATTCCAGAGATTCCAAACTCCAATGTTTGTTCAGGTTTTACATAATAATTGAAATCAGCTTTAGCATGCACCTGATCAATATCAAATGACATTTTATAAGCATTGAACTTATTGGATTCACTGGTATTGTAATAACTATAGTGATCATATCCTGCTACAAAATCTGCCACCAGTTTTTTAGTGAAAGTCCTTCTCCACTTGAGCGAAAGATTCATGTTTTTATAACCGAATATAGTATCACTGTTGAGGTTGAATTTATCGCTGCTGTAATACCCTGTAAATTGCAATTCATTGTTCTTATCAATGATATGATGAATTCCTGCATTGATATCATAGAATGAAGCTTTGCTGTTCCTGTATTCATTTTTCTCAGGAAGTAAGGAGAGTAACCAGTTTGAATAGGTTGTTCTTCCACCAAGGGTAAAAGAAGTTCTGCCTTTTGCAATTGGCCCTTCAAGATTTAACCTGCTGGTCAGTAATCCAATCCCTGCACTGCCCTGGATCTTCTCCTTATTACCTTCTTTAGCTGATACATTCAATACCGATGAAAGTCTTCCGCCATATTTTACCGGGATACTGCTCTTGTATAATTCAACATCTTTAATGATCTCCGGGTTGAATGCTGAAAACAATCCGAAGAAATGTGTTGGATTATAGATCGTCGCATCATTGAACAAAATAAGATTCTGATCAGCAGCGCCACCTCTCACATTGAACCCTGCACTTGCTTCACCTACTGTTTTCACACCGGGTAATGTCAGGATAGCCTTCAGCACATCAGCTTCACCAAATGCAGCAGGGATCTGTTTGATGGTTTTCATGTTGAGTCGCTCAATACCCATTTGCGGCCTGTTGACAATACTGTTTCTTCTTGCACTGATGATGACTTCACTCAGGACTTTTACTTCATCTCTCAATGCAAATGAAATATTCCCGCTGTTATATACATCCAGCTTTTTCTTTTGAGTGGTTTTATTATCTGCTGATATGGTGAGTTCTCTTATTCCAGGTTCAACTGTAATGGTATATTTACCGGATGAGTCTGTTGTAACACCACGCTGATCACCTGCTAATGCAACTGTGGCATTTGCGATAGGAAGATTGGTCACAGCATCCAGTACCCAACCTGATACCTCAACTTTTTCTTTGGGATATTTATTTGTACGGATACCAATGGTATAAATCTTGTTCTCATTGGCAACCATCTTTTCCGCTGCACTCAGACTATCTTCCAAAGCCTGTTCCCATGCAGCTTTGGTAAGCAATGGGGCATAACGCGTAATAAAAACATTTCCATCTTTATCAATAGAAAAACGAAATGAAGTTCCGTTGAATGCCGCTTGCAAAATTTCAGGAATGGTTCTGTTCCTGGCAGTCATATCGATCTTCAGATCTGACAACTGCGCTTCATCAAAATAAAAATGATGCACTCCATCTTTTTCCAACTGGTTTACGAGGTCAGTAAAACCTGCATTTTTCAATTCAACTGAATATCTTGGTTCAACCTGTTGTGAAAATAAAAAGATGGTCGACAATAGTAAGAAAAGTAACAGGGTCGTTGATCTCATACTATTGCATTTGGTGTATTAAGTTAAGAGCAGTGATCATGTATTCATCCTTTTGTTTCCTGTAGTTGAGTTTCCGTTCTCTCAATGCAGATTCAACTTTGCCTGATGCTCCAATCAGCTTAAGAAAATCTTTCTTTCCTGAAATTGATTTCACACCTGATCCGTCAAGAAGATAGTAGCTGTATTTCGTAAATACATCATAGACAGCAGTACCCGACTGCGTATTAAGCTGAGTGTTCTTTTTATACTTTTTAAGCAGGACCAAATTACCATCATACAATTTTTCATAAAACCCGGCTTCAAGTCCTAAAGTCTTTGCGTTGACAAGATGCAAGTTCAAAAAACTTTTATCTCCCAAAGAAAAGCTGTCGACCTTCTCTTTTACAAGTTGAATTCTGGAACTGCCATCAAAATGTTTTAGTAGAACCTGGTCTTTCAAAGCATCATACATTAATTCAACACCCTTGTAGTTGGTACCATTATAATCCACGGAACCCTTTGTCCAGTCGGGATAGAAAAAAGGTGAACCATTGTTATATAATAATTCGTCGGGCTTGTATTCAGGTCCATTATATAATCCGGATAATCGAACTGTTCTTATCTTGATATCCTTTGGATCGTTTGTGGAAGCCTGGCTAAAAAGACTGGGAGAAATAAAAAGCGATAGCAGTAATGCAAGGCAGTATGGATTGGCGCGCATTGTTAGTTGGTATCCTACAATGTACAAAGTTTTACCAATAAAAAAAGCGGGTAGTAGAAACCACCCGCGGCACATGAGAAAAATTCTAAAACTGTAGCTATTGTTGTTTGCTCACCGAAGATCCGCCACAGTAAGTTCTGAGACCTTCGGAATATTTTTATTGAAACGACAGATCGACAATTATATTACTCAAATCATATAAGCATAAATCCTGCCGAATTATTTTTAATTTCTTCTTGCATAATGAAGCGGCTTCCTGGTAAGCATCTTCATCAATACATCATACAATTCTTTATCACGATTATTATACCTGAACTCGGTTTCTTTTACGTGTAAAAAAATTGTACCTGAATTTAATCCACGAAACTTAACCATCCTTGATCTCAGCAATCCCCAAAACTGATCAAGTTCATCACCATGAAAACTGTGTCCGTTGGCACTGGTCCTGTACAGCGTCAACGTATTGAAATCTGCTATTGCCTGGAACCTGCTGAGGCAATTATCCAGTTCGGGATCATTCAGCTTTTTACGAAGCCAGTTGTGAACGGTCTGGTGATCTATATGCCTGATCTCACACGCGTATATATCTTCATTTACGAGGCGGAGACCATATAGGGGTTTTACTGCTATCGCGCTAGGTATATGGCCATTTCCGTTTGATGATGAATAACCGTTTTGTGCAATGATGGAGAGCTGACGGTTCATTTCTTCACAATGTTCAGCCAGCAAAGTGCGGATCATTTTCAGGTATGCATTGACCGTTATGCGGCTGATTCCTGAGATCTCTGCTATCTGTGTAGCATTCAGATCATCAGAAAACAGCTTGAGCAATTCGTTTATCTTTCCTTCAGAAACGTGTGCGCCTTTTAGGAATCTATTTTTCATGGTTGATGGTTTATGTACGATAGCTTACGTAAAAAAACCATTATTCAATAGACCCTGCTTGTTAATTATACATAAACGGCTAATGAATGGGATGTATGCAGTATTCTGCTTATCATGAATGCAACCACATCAGAATTTTAGAATTTCTTCAATAACCTGGCTGATTTTTGCTTTTCCTGGTATAACTGTGTCTTCCAGGACCGTATTCATAGGGATAGCAGGTACAGGAAGAGAACCCAGTACCCTTACAGGAGCATCAAGGTACCTGAAACATTCATAGCTGATCCTGCCTGCGAGTGCTTCCGCAAATGAATTGAGTTGCTGCTCCTCTGTCAGAACCAGGCAACGTGTGTACTCTTTTACTTTTGAAAAGATAAGCTCTTCATCGAGAGGGAAAAGAGTCCTGAGATCCATGATCCCAACTTTTCCAGGATGATCTTTGGCAGCCCATAATGCTTTATGCACGCCCATTCCATACGTTATGACCAGCAGGCTGTTTTCTTTACTGTTCTCCGCCTCCAAAACCATCCGGGCTTTTCCCAATGGAAGAATATAATCCTTTGAAGGCTCAATCGTTTTAGCACTATCGGTTCCGGGCACCTTACTCCAGTACAATCCTTTATGCTCTAACATAACAACCGGGTTAGGATCATAGAATGCTGCTTTCATCAATCCTTTCATATCCGCTGCATTGGAAGGATAGGCTACTTTAATTCCTTTGATTGAAAGAAGGGTTGTTTCAACACTTCCACTATGATAAGGTCCACCTCCTCCATATGCACCAACAGGAACCCTGATAAGTGTTTGAACAGGAAATTTTCCATTGCTCAGGTAACATGATTTGGAGATCTCTGTAACCAGTTGATTAAATCCCGGGTAGATATAATCTGCAAACTGCACTTCAACAATTGGCTTCAATCCAACTGCACTCATACCTGCAGTTGACCCTATGATATATGCTTCCTGGATCGCTGTATTGAATACCCTGTGCTCACCAAATTTATCTGCAAGTGTTGCTGCTTCCCGAAATACTCCACCGAGTCTTTTTCCAACGTCCTGTCCATACAATAAAGCTTCCGGATGATCTTCCAGTATCTCTCTTATTGCAAACAGTGCTGCATCCACCATCAACACTTTTTCTGCTCCATGTGGCTCTCTGGTTCCTGCTTCTTCAACAACAGGTGTATCAACAAATACATGCTGCATGGCAACACCTGCTTCGGGTTCTGACGCAGCTACTGCTTTGTTGAATTGCATCGCAATTTCAGATGCTGCCTTATTTTCAATATCATTCAATGTATTTTCGCTGATGCCCTTCTGCAATAACTGCTTTCTTAATAGTGGACCGGGATCATGCATTCCATGCAACATCATATCCTCCTTACTGCGGTATGTTTCTCTTCTTACACCACTGGTATGATGACCAAGTAAAGGAACTTCTGCCTGCACCACAACAGGCATTCTTTTATACCGCACATAGGCCACTACTTTTTGCATAGCCTCATAGCTTTCTATGAAATCACTTCCATTGATCCTGATGGCTTCTAGTCCCGGAAATCCCTTTGCATATTCAACAGCTCCCATTGCTCTCGATTCATTTGCACTCACTGAGATTCCCCAACGATTATCCTGTATAAGATAAATGACAGGAAGTTTTTTAAGTACTGCAAATTGAAATGCCTCACTGACTTCACCTTCAGTAATACTTGCATCACCCAGTGAACAAACCACTACCGGCAATTCATCATTGGGGCCTTTTTTATACCGGAGATCTTTTACTGATGTTGAAAGATCAATGTCGGTACTTTGCTCAATGTATTTTATTCCCTGTGCAATTCCGGTTGTAGGAATGGCCTGCATTCCGGTCGCGCTGCTCTGATGAATGATGGTGGGCTTATCATCTCCTTTATAATTCGGATGACTGTAATATTCTTTACCTCCGCTGAAAATATCATCATTTTTTGCAAGCAGTTGCAACATCAATTGATAAGGTGTAAAACCTAATCCGAGCAACATACTTTCATCGCGATAGTATGGACTTACAAAATCGCAGGGAAGTAATTGAAATGCTGTAGCAAGTTGAATGGCTTCATGTCCGCGTGAAGTGGAATGTACATATTTACATATGGTACGATTCGCTTCATAGGTATCGGCCATAGTGCGCGCAGCACACATAAGCTCATAGGCTTTGAGCAAGATTTCATTAGTAGGCATAGCAAGCAACAATTGTGGCAAATAAAACAAAAAGTCCTGCAAATGCAGGACTTTTTAACAAGTTTAATACGGTAAGGTTTATTTTACTTCGAGGGATAACATTTGTTCTTCTTCGATAAAGAGTTCGAGCACATCACCTACTACAATTTCACCAACGCCTTCCGGTGTACCTGTAAAAATCAGGTCTCCAATATTCACTGAAAAATAATTGGAAATATAGGATACGATCTTGTCGAAATTATTGATCATCATAGATGAGTTTCCTTTCTGAACAAGCTCTTTATTTTTCTGCAATGAGAAGTTGATATCCTTTTTGTTCTTGATGTTTTGCAGGGGTATCCATTTCCCGATTGCTGCAGAATTATCCCAGGCTTTTGCTTTTTCCCAGGGCAAACCTTTTTCTTTCAGTTCGTTTTGAATATCTCTGGCAGTGAAATCAATTCCTGCAGTGATTGCATCGTAATATTTATTGGCGAAACGTTCCTGAATGTATTTTCCGTTCTTGGATATACGCAGAACAAGTTCTGCCTCATAGTGCAGTTCGTTGGTAAATTCGGGATAGTAAAACGGGGTATGTGCTTGTAACAATGCGCTCTTTGGCTTCATAAATATCACCGGCTCATCTGGGATCTCATTTCCCAGCTCTTTTGCATGAGCTACATAGTTACGGCCAACACAGAATATCTTCATATTCAATAAAGGGTTTAAATAAATGTTTTCACCTGATGCTGGAAACACAAGGGACTGGAGATTTCTCCATAGGGATATTGAATATCAAAAGGTTAAATTAGTATAATTAAGCGAAAATAATACTCCCTTTTAATATATCATACAGTAAACGTCAATTTATTAAATTCAGTCATGGTCCTTTCCAATCCTACGAAAATGAAGCTTTCCAACAGGTCGCAGCATTTATCGATCTTCTGCGCCACCACTGGCTCTTCTTCTTTTCTCCATTTACCCAGCACGAAATCAACCTGTCTACCCTTCGGGTAATCGCTGCCAATTCCAAAGCGAAGTTTAGGATAAGCTTCGGTCCCGATCGTTTCCTGGATACTTTTCAATCCATTATGTCCTGCCGGAGTTCCGGAAGGCCTTAAACGGATCTTCTCCAATGGAAGGGCAAGATCGTTAACGATCGTAAGCGTATCCTTCAGATCCACTTTTAATTTATCCTGCCAGTATTTAAAGGCTTTTCCGCTCAGGTTCATATAGGTGGAAGGTTTGATAAGGGTAACCTGCCTTCCCTTGATCTTCACACTGCAAACATCGGCAAGTCTTTCTGTATTAAATACAGCACCGTGCCTTGCGGCGAAGGCATTTACCACATCGAAACCTATATTATGCCTGGTATGGTCGTATTCGGCTCCTATATTTCCCAGGCCTATAATTAAATATCCTGCCATGATCTGTACTTGAATCACAAAAAAGCCCCGCGGGTGGCGGGGCTGTATTCGGAGTAAAATGAATTATTTCTTACCCTGGGTAGCTTCTTCCTGGCGCAGCTGACGGGTCATTACCACAGATGCAATAGGAATACGCGGTGAGTTCAGGATCTCCATGTTATCAGTCTTCACGTCTTCAACACGAATGTTACCATTCAACTGGAGATTAGTGATGTCCACTTCGATCGCTTCTTTCAGATCCTTAGGTAAAGTTTTTACTTTCAGGTTCTTCAGTTTTGATACCAGTTTACCACCTTCTTTTACACCTGCAGATGTACCAGTAAGTTTGATAGGAAGGGTAGCAACTACTTTCTTGTCTTCAACCAGTTCAAGAAAGTCAACGTGGTTCAGGTGATCAGACACCCTGTCAAATTGAATATCCTTCAGGATAGCGCGGTAAGTTTTACCATCTACCTTAATTTCTGCAACCTGGAATTCAGGAGTATAAACCAATGGTTTAAATGCCAGTACCGGAGCTGCGAAATTCACCTCCTGAGCACCCCCATAAATTACACCAGGCACCAAGCCCTGAGAGCGCAACTGGTGGGTGGCTTTTTTACCAGTTCCGGTCCTCAGTTGTCCTTCGATTGTAATTGTCTTCATTGTATTTGTGTTTGTTAAATGACTTATTTATTCCTGCGCTGGCTATGAATGAAGAGTCCCGTAATACTCCTGTTCTCATAAGCATTTCTCAATGCCACGGCGAACAGTTCATCAACGCTCAGCACTTTGATCTTGGATGATCTCTGTTTGAGCGGAATGGTATCGCAAACCACCAGTTCTTCCAGCACACTGTTTTCGATGTTGGTATAAGCATTTCCGCTCAATACCGGGTGGGTACATAGCGCTCTTACGCTACGGGCTCCTTTTTCTTTCAGCAATCCTGCTGCTTTTGAAAGGGTCCCTGCTGTATCACAGATATCATCGATAAGAACTACATCCTTGTCGGCAACGTCACCAATCACCACCATACTCGCAATCTCATTCGCTCTTTTCCTGTGCTTATCGCAGATTACCATTTCTGCGTTGAAGTAGGAAGCTATCTCCCTTATCCTGTTGGCGCTGCCCACGTCAGGGGCCGCAAAGGTAAGGTTTTCCATCTGAAGTTGCTCAATGTAGGGAATAAAAATGGCGGAGCTGTCGAGGTGATCCACCGGGATATCAAAGTAGCCCTGGATCTGCGGTGCATGGAGGTCCATGGTGATGATCCTGTCGGCACCGGCTGCAACCAGCATATTGGCGATCAGCTTCGATCCGATGGCGACCCTGGGTTTATCCTTCCTGTCCTGCCTTGCATAACCATAATATGGCATTACGGCAATGACTTTATAGGCTGAAGCCCTGCGGGCGGCATCGATCATCAGGAGAAGTTCCATGATGTTGTCGGTTGGAGAGCAGGTACTCTGCACCAGGAAAACAACATCACCGCGGATGCTTTCATTGAATACGGGCTGGATCTCTCCATCGCTGAACTTCTGGATGGTGATCTTGCCTAGAGGAATTCCGAATTTCTGAGCTATTCTCTCGGCAAGATATTGTGAACCAGTGCCGGAGAAGATCTTTGGAGAAGTTTGCATGAGTGGTGAAATGTGTGGCGAAGATAAATAAACGGCTCAATAAAAAAAGGCCGGCGAATGTTCTTCACCGGCCTCTCGGGTAATAATTTTCTGAGCTGCTATTTCACTGCAGTCAGCAATACGGTAGAGCCTGCAACAGATCCGGCTTCCACAGTGCGTTCCCTGCGCTCATCATTCCTAACTATGGCATTCTTAGGATGAATAGCGTGGAAAATTGCGGAACAGATCATGATGGAGAAGATAAGTGCTACGAAGTACATTCCGATACAAAAGAGGAATGGCTGGTAGCCTCCGAGAGCGGTTAGTGTAGTTTTTCTGTTCATGGATTTGGCTTTAATTTTTCATGGATGGATTTCCGTAACAAAAAACGTTAAAATAGCATATGTAGTACGTTATTTCAACATTTATGGGATGAAATTAAGTATTAACATTGATTCATGATAGAGCAGAAGTACTCAATTAAGGAATGGGCAAAAAACGATAGACCGCGCGAAAAACTACGAATGCTTGGTGCAGAAAATCTCAGCGATTCGGAATTGCTTGCCATCCTTGTTCAGAATGGAACCCGCAACCGTACTGCAGTTGACATAGCACGCGAGATCCTTTCCCTGGGAAAGAACAATCTCCTCGCATTGGGAAAGCTTACTGTAAAAGATATGATGAAAGTGCGTGGTGTGGGAGAAGCTAAAGCGCTCATCATTGCAGCTGCACTTGAATTGGGCAGAAGAAGGGAATCGGCCATGGCACTGGAACAACCTATAGTTCAGGGATCTAAGGATGTGGCCAATTATTTCCAGGCGATGCTTAAAGATCTCCGGCATGAAGTGTTTGCTGTAATGTACCTGAACCGTGCCAATAAGATCAATCACCTGGAGATCGTAAGTGAGGGTGGCATGACGGCCACCATTGCAGATCCACGGATAATTCTGAAAAAAGCACTGGAAGAAAATGCCGCCAGCATGATCCTTTGCCACAACCACCCTTCGGGAAGTCTCCGTCCCAGTCGCGCCGACGAAGAACTCACCAACAAGATCAAGGAAGCTTCCCGGTATTTTGATATCCGCATCCTGGATCACATCATTGTGAGTGAGGCAGGGTATTATTCGTTTGCGGATGAGGGGATGATTTAGGAGAGGAGGTGAGGAGATGAGAAGTTGAGAAGTTGAGAAGTTTTCGTACTGAACGGCCCTCATAGTTGGCAAGAACGAACATAACTATTTATATTTCAATTAATTAAACAAAAAAACCATGACTTAAAAGCCATGGTTTTTAATAAATCTATAAAATAGAATGACAAATTGTTTTGGGGTATGTGATCCAACTCCTCAACTCCTCATCTCCTCAACTACTCATCTCCTCTCCCAACTACTCCTTCTTCTTCCCCCCATACTCCTTATTCAACCCCTTGATCACATCATCTGTAATATCATACAATGAATCCTTGTAGTACAGCATGAATCCAGGCTCATACGAAAGGATGAAAGCATATCCTTTTTCCTTGTTGTATTCCTTCAGGTAATCTTCGATCTTTTTCCTTACATCATTCATCTTCTCCACCTTATGTTTTTGAAGATCCTGTTCCAAGGTTACCTGGCGCTGCTCATAACGCTGCTGCATCTGCGCATACTCACGCTGTGCTGCTTCGCCTTCACTCTGGGTCATATTCTGACCCCTCGCCTGCCATTCCTTGATCTTATTCTGGAAGCTTCCCTGCATACGGCTAAGCTCAGACGAAATATTGTTTTCCTTTACCTTAATCTCATTGGAAATATCCTTGAAATAATCATAATGCTCCTGAAGTGAGTCAATATCAAAATAGGCGATCTTGAAATTATTAGCCTGCGCCGCACTGCCGGGAGCAGCTGCTTTTACATTGTTACCTCCCTTATTTTGGGAGAAATGCAGGTAAAACAGGATACCGATCAAAACCAGGGCAATTACACTCAGAATAGTAGAAATATTTTTCATTGATCTTATTTTTCAGGCGGAGGCCTCAATTTCAGGGGCCTTGCAATTTAAATCCGCCGTTTAATACGGAAGTGTTAAAGTACTTAGTGCTTCGTTAATGAACAAAAAAAGTAGGAAGCATGACGCTCCCTACTTTCTATAGTTGATCTTTTACAGACTACTCTTCATCATCAAAGCTCATCGCTTCGCGGGTAGTTTGCAGCAATTCATATTCTTCCTTGCTACCTACGATCATGTTCTCGAAATCTCTAAGACCAGTACCAGCAGGGATTGGATGTCCTGTGATAACGTTCTCTTTCAGACCGAGCATGTCATCGGATTTACCGTTGATCGCCGCAGATGACAATACCTTGGTGGTTTCCTGGAACGAAGCAGCTGAGATCCAGCTCTGAGTACCCAGTGAAGCCTTGGTAATACCGAGCAATACCGGCTGTGAAGTCGCAGGATTTGCATCCCTGAATTCAACAGGCTTCCTGTCGGCACGACGAAGAATGGAATTCTCTTCCCTGATCTCACGAAGGCTTACGATCTGACCAGCTTTCAGCTTGGTGCTTTCGCCTGCATCAGAAACAACCTTCTTATCAAAGATCCAGTCATTCTCCTCGTTGAAGTCTACGCGATCTTCGAGATCTCCTTCCAGGAATCTTGTATCTCCCGGATCAACGATCTCTACTTTCTTCATCATCTGGCGTACGATCACTTCAATATGCTTGTCGTTGATCTTCACACCCTGCAAACGGTAAACTTCCTGGATCTCATTCACCACGTACTCCTGTACTGCGAATGGACCTCTGATAGAAAGAATATCGCCCGGTGCGATCTGTCCGTCAGACAATGGAGCACCTGCCTTAATGAAGTCACCATCCTGAACCAGGATCTGGCGGGTCAATGGAACAAGGTATTTCTTCACTACGCCATCTTTCGCTTCAACCACGATCTCGCGGTTACCACGCTTGATTGCGCCGAATGCTACCACACCATCGATCTCACACACGATCGCAGGGTTACCCGGATTACGTGCTTCGAACAATTCAGTTACTCTTGGAAGACCTCCCGTGATATCACGCTGCATACGCAGTGTTCTTGGGATCTTCACCAATACCTGGCCTGCTCTCACTTCCTCACCTTCATCTACGGTGATATGTGAACCTACAGGAAGGTTATAGTTCTTGATCTCCTTACCTTCTACAAGAAGGGTCGGGATCTTGGTCTTATCTTTTGTTTCGATAACAACCTTCTCGCGGTGACCGGTTTGTTCATCAGCCTCTTCACGATAGGTTACACCTTCGATAACGTTTTCAAATCGGATGCTACCCGCAATTTCCGCAACGATAACGTTGTTGTATGGATCCCAGGTACAGATGGCATCACCCTTCTTAACCTGCTGACCATCCTTCACCATCAATGTAGCACCATAAGGTACGTTGTTGGTAATGAGGAGACGATCGTTCTTCACATCCATGATCCTTACTTCACCGGTACGACCGATTACTACCTGGATCTTTTCGCCTTCGTTATTGGTTGCAGCTACAGAACGCAGACCATCGAACTGGATGGTACCGTCGAACTTCGCAAGCAATGCAGATTCCACAGATGCAGATCCTGCCACACCACCCACGTGGAAGGTACGGAGGGTCAGCTGTGTACCCGGTTCACCGATCGACTGTGCAGCGATGATACCTACAGCATCTCCTCTTTGTGCAGTGTAACCGGTTGCCAGGTTCTTACCATAACATCTTACGCACACACCACGCTTGCTTTCGCAGGTCAGTACAGAACGGATCTCTACTGTTTCAATTCCTGCATCTTCAATTGTTTTGGCGATATCTTCATCGATCTGCTGTCCTGCTTCGATGATCAATTCATCAGTTACAGGATTGTAGATATTGTGAAGAGAAGTACGTCCGATGATACGATCGTATAATGGCTCAACCACTTCTTCGTTATCCTTCAATGCTGAAGTTGCAATACCACGGAGTGTTCCGCAATCCTCATCATTGATCACCACATCCTGTGCAACGTCAACAAGACGACGGGTCAGGTAACCTGCATCCGCAGTTTTCAACGCTGTATCCGCAAGACCTTTACGCGCACCGTGTGTGGAGATGAAGTAATCCAATACGTTCAGACCACCCTTGAAGTTAGAAAGGATCGGGTTTTCGATGATCTCGGAACCGGAAGATCCACTCTTTCTAGGCTTGGCCATCAGACCCCTGATACCGCAAAGCTGCTTGATCTGTTGTTTAGATCCACGAGCTCCTGAATCAAGCATCATGTAAACAGAGTTGAAGCCCTGCTTATCTGAACTCAATTCACGGATCAAAGTTTCTGTGATGCGGGTATCCACCCTTGACCAGATGTCAACGATCTGGTTATAACGTTCGTTATTGGTGATCAAACCCATGTTATAGTTATCCCACACTTCATCAACTTCAGATTTTGCATTTTCCAGCACTTCTTCTTTGATGGATGGGATGATAAGGTCATTGATGTTGAACGAAAGACCACCCTGGAATGCAATACGGAAACCGAGTTGCTTGATATCATCCAGGAACTTTGCAGTCTTTGGAACGTTGGTGATCTTGATGATATCACCGATGATCTCTCTCAGGTTCTTCTTGGTCAGCAGGGCATTGATATATCCTACTTCTTTCGGAACAAACTGGTTGAAGATCACACGTCCAACAGTAGTTTCGATCAGCTTTGTCTGGAGTGTACCATCATCCTTACGGATAGTGGCTTTCACCTTGATGAACGCATGCAGATCGATCTGCTTTTCGTTATAAGCGATCAGAACTTCTTCTGCAGAATAGAAAGCCTTGCCTTCACCTCTTACAGTTTCAGTTTCTGTAGTCCTCTTTCCTTTGGTAATATAGTACAGTCCGAGTACCATGTCCTGTGAAGGAAGGGTGATCGGTGAACCGTTCTGTGGGTTGAGGATGTTATGGCTACTGAGCATCAGCAACTGTGCTTCAAGAACCGCAGCATGGCTCAATGGAACGTGAACCGCCATCTGGTCACCATCAAAGTCAGCGTTGAACGCAGAACATACCAATGGGTGCAGCTGGATTGCCTTTCCTTCGATCAACTTAGGCTGGAATGCCTGGATTGACAAACGGTGAAGCGTTGGAGCACGGTTAAGCATTACCGGGTGACCTTTCAGGATATTTTCAAGGATATCCCAAACGATCGCTTCTTTTTTATCTACAAGTTTCCTTGCGCTCTTTACAGTTTTTACAATACCTCTTTCGATCAGCTTACGGATGATGAATGGTTTGAACAATTCAGCAGCCATATCTTTCGGAAGACCGCACTCATTCAGTTTCAGTTCAGGACCAACCACGATTACGGAACGACCGGAATAGTCAACACGCTTACCGAGCAAGTTCTGACGGAAACGACCCTGCTTACCTTTCAGTACATCAGAGAGTGATTTCAGTGCACGTCCGCCTTCAGCCTTCACCGCATTTGATTTACGGCTGTTATCGAACAGGGAGTCAACCGCTTCCTGCAGCATACGCTTTTCGTTACGAAGGATCACCTCAGGTGCCTTGATCTCGAGCAAACGCTTCAGACGGTTGTTACGAATGATCACACGACGGTAAAGGTCGTTCAGATCAGAGGAAGCAAAACGGCCACCATCCAAAGGAACGAGTGGACGCAGTTCCGGTGGAATTACAGGGATATACTGCATAACCATCCACTCAGGACGGTTAGTGATCCTTGTATTTGCTTCACGGAATGATTCAACTACGCTCAGACGCTTCAGTGCATCAGCCTTACGCTGCTGTGAAGTTTCTGTAGCTGCAGCATTACGCAGATCGAATGACAACTGGTCAAGATCGATTCTTGCCAAAAGGTCATGGATCGCTTCAGCACCCATTTTCGCGATGAACTTTTGTGCATCTTCATCAGGCAGGTACTGGTTATCTTTTGGAAGACCATCAAGGATCTCCAGGTATTCTTCTTCAGTCAACAGGTCACCTGGTTTCAGGCTTCTGTCTTCACGGATACCAGCCTGGATCACTACATATCTTTCGTAGTAAACTATGCTCTCCATTTTCTTGGAGCTCATACCCAGCAGGTAACCAATTTTATTTGGCAAACTCTTGAAGTACCAGATGTGAACGATCGGTACAACAAGCTTGATGTGGCCCATGCGCTCACGACGTACTTTCTTCTCAGTAACTTCAACACCACAACGGTCGCAGACAATACCCTTATAACGGATACGCTTATACTTACCGCAGGCACACTCATAATCTTTAACCGGTCCAAAGATCCTCTCGCAGAACAAACCATCTCTTTCAGGCTTGTAAGTACGATAGTTGATGGTTTCCGGTTTCAATACTTCACCATAGCTTCTTTCCAGGATGGTATCCGGAGAAGCAAGCCCGATGGTGATTTTAGAAAATGTGGCTTTTGGACGATTTTCCTTTTTGATTGCCATATTTCGAACTTAAGATTTTGAATTGATAAACTTTTCTTCGCTCAGGAAATGCAAATGGTCAGGGCTAGGCCCCGACCCTGCATCAGTTATTCAAATTTCAGATCCAGACCCAGACCTCTCAATTCATGTACAAGTACATTGAATGATTCCGGAATACCTGGTCTTGGAATATTATCTCCCTTCACGATAGACTCGTAAGTCTTCGCACGACCGATGATATCATCAGATTTCAGCGTCAACAATTCCTGGAGAATGTTTGAAGCACCGTATGCTTCAAGTGCCCATACCTCCATTTCACCGAAACGCTGACCACCAAACTGTGCCTTACCACCCAGCGGCTGCTGTGTGATCAAGCTGTATGGTCCGATAGAACGTGCGTGCATCTTATCATCCACCATGTGGTGCAGTTTGATCATGTAGATCACACCCACGGTTGCTTTCTGGTGGAAGCGCTCCCCTGTTTCACCATCGTACAGGTAACTGTGACCGAAGGTTGGCAGTTTAGCTTCTTCAATATGTTTAGCGATCTCTTCCACAGAAGCACCATCGAAGATCGGGGTAGCGAACTTCATTCCGAGTTTCAGACCAGCCCAACCAAGTACAGTTTCGTAGATCTGTCCAAGGTTCATACGGCTAGGTACACCCAATGGATTCAATACGATATCCACCGGAGTTCCGTCTTCAAGGAATGGCATGTCTTCAGCCCTAACGATCTTTGCAACGATACCTTTGTTACCGTGGCGACCCGCCATTTTATCACCCACTTTTAGTTTACGCTTCACAGCGATGTAAACTTTAGCGAGCTTCAATACACCTGCAGGAAGTTCATCACCGATAGAGATGTTGAATTTCTCTCTCTTGTAACGACCGAGTTCCTCGTTGTACTTGATATTGTAGTTGTGCAACAGCGTGTTTATCTGATCGTCGATCTTCTGATCACCGGTCCAACCCAATGGGTTTACGTTCTGGTAATCGATACCTGCAAGGTTTTTCTGGTTGAACTTCGCACCCTTGCCGATCAGCATTTCACCGAAGTTATTGCTAACACCTGTAGAGGATTTGTCTTTCAACAAAGTCAACAGCTTGCTGAACAATTGCTCCTTCAGTTCTTCAACATTCTTCTCATGAACTTTTTCAAGTTTTTCAAGAGAAGCTTTTTCACGCAGTTTAGCGTTCTTATCTTTTTTCGCTCTCTGGAACAGTTTCTTACCGATCACCACACCTTCAACTCCGTTTGGAGCTTTCAGTGAAGCATCTTTTGCATCACCGGCCTTGTCACCAAAGATCGCTCTCAAGAGCTTCTCTTCAGGAGTAGGATCAGATTCACCTTTTGGAGTGATCTTACCGATCAGGATATCACCTTCCTTGATAGCGGCACCGAGGCGTATGATACCATGCTCATCGAGGTCCTTGGTTGCTTCTTCAGAAACGTTAGGAATATCCGGGGTCAGTTCTTCTTCACCCAGCTTGGTGTCTCTAACTTCCAGTTCGTATTCAGAAATATGGATCGAAGTGAAGAGGTCTTCACGTACAACCTTCTCATTGATTACGATAGCATCCTCGAAGTTGTAACCTTTCCATGGCATGAATGATACCAGGAGGTTACGTCCGAGAGCGATCTCACCATTCTGAACTGCATAACCTTCAGTAAGGAAGTCGCCTTTCTGAACACGCTGTCCTTTCTTCACTGCAGGCTTATGGTTGATACAGGTTTCCTGGTTTGTCTTGATGAACTTGGTCAGATTATACACCTGAAGATCATCTTCAAAAGATACCAGTCTGTCCTGCTCTGTTCTGTCGTAACGAACATGAATTTCCTTACCATCAACATACTCTACCACACCTTCACCTTCAGCAAGGATCTGAACACGTGCGTCACGTGCAGCCTTTGCTTCAAGCCCGGTACCAACGATAGGCTGCTGAGGGCGGATCAATGGAACTGCCTGGCGTTGCATGTTTGATCCCATCAGCGCACGGTTGGCATCATCATGCTCCAGGAACGGAATCAGTGATGCAGACAAACCTACGATCTGGTTAGGAGCAACGTCCATGAACTCCACTTCATTCTTGTCGAGGATCGGGAAGTCACCTGTCTGGCGGCTTACGATACTCTGCTCAACGAATTCACCCTGGCCATCCAATGGAGAACTAGCCTGTGCGATCTTGGCAGTATCCTCTTCTTCTGCACTCAGGAAAGTGAGCTTCTTCAGATCAACCTTTCCTTCGTTTACTTTATGATACGGGGTCTCGATAAAGCCCATCTCGTTGATCTTCGCGTGAACGCAAAGAGTAGAGATCAGACCGATGTTCGGACCTTCCGGAGTTTCAATGGTACACAAACGTCCGTAGTGAGAATAGTGAACGTCACGAACCTCGAAACCTGCTCTTTCACGGCTCAGACCACCGGGACCGAGAGCGGAGATACGACGCTTGTGCGTGATCTCACTCAGAGGGTTGGTTTGATCCAGGAACTGTGACAGCTGTGAGGTTCCGAAGAATGAATTGATAACTGAAGAAAGTGTTCTCGCATTGATCAGGTCAACTGGAGTAAATACTTCGTTATCACGAACGTTCATTCTTTCACGGATGGTTCTGGCCATACGGGCAAGACCCACACCGAACTGTGCATATAACTGCTCACCTACGGTTCTTACACGACGGTTGCTCAGGTGATCGATATCATCGATCTCTGCCTTACCGTTGGTCAGACGAACGAGATATTTGATGATCTCGATGATATCTTCCTTGGTGAGTGTTTTCTGATCCAGCGGCTGGTGCAGATTCAGTTTACGGTTGATCTTGTAACGACCAACTTCACCGAGATCATATCGCTTGTCACTGAAGAATAATTTATCGATGATACCTCTTGCAGTTTCATTATCCGGAGCATCAGCACCACGCAGCTGGCGGTAGATATGCTGAACCGCTTCCAGTTCACTGTT
>CBHWDO010000002.1:0-505545 GCA_966112615.1 uncultured bacterium | reverse complement strand
AAGAAAGCTGCTCCTAAGAAAGCTGCTAAAAAAGCTGCTCCTAAGAAAGCTGCTAAGAAAGCTGCTCCTAAGAAGGCTGGCAGAAAAGCTGCTCCTAAGAAGGCTGCAAAGAAAGCTTAATTCAAATAGCTTAGTAAAAGAAAAGGATCATCAATTGATGATCCTTTTTTTATTGTTTCAATTTATCAGATTCGTGTAACGATTTCAATATTTTCATAAGAATGGTTTCGGCATGAGTAAGCCCTGAAACATCGTCGGGGTGCTCGATTTCATCAAGGTCTTTCACATATTTTTCAAGGTTGTTGGTTTCATATAAATTGACAAGACCGGGATGAACATAATACTTTTTACATACTGTCCGGGTGTTACCTAATTTCTTTGAAACTATATCCAACGCTTCAACGATCTTCTTTTTTCTTTCTGTATCAGAGATGGCCTCACCAACCGATTTGAAAGCCCAAAGGATGTGCAGCGAACCGGCCCAGGTCCTGAAATCCTTTGCAGAACATTCCATACCCATATGTTCTTTCAGGTAGCTGTTTACCATGCCGGAATCAATTGATTTTCTTTCACCATTTTCAGTGAAATATTGAAACAGTTCTTTGCCAGGAATCTCCCTGCATTCTTTAACTGCTCTTGCAAGCCTCCTGTTTTTAAGTTTGATGGTATGATCAATTCCTTTTTTTCCTTTGAAGCAGAAATTGATCAGGCTGCCTTCAATAGAAACATGTTTGTCTTTGAGCGTTGTGAGTCCATATGAACCATAAAGTTTTTCGTAACCGCTATTACCTATGCGGATATAAGTGCGTTCCATTAGGGAAATGACCAGTGCCAGAACTTTTTGCTGATCAGGTTCGGATCGAGCGAGATCTTTTTCGACCTGCAAACGAAGAGAAGGTAGAGCTTTACCAAATTCATACATCCTGTGAAATTTGGTTTCATGTCGCAGCGTATTCCAGAGATTATGATAACGGTATTGTTTTCTTTTTCGCAGATCAAGCCCTGTGGCCTGAATATGTCCATTGTTGAGCGGGCAGATCCAAACATTTGACCATGCTGGTGGAATGCCTAATTTCCGGATCCTTTCAATTTCGTTTTTATCCTGAAGAGGCTGATCATTATAGAGGTAGGAAAATCCTTTACCTTTTTTGATGCGTTTTATTCCGGGGCTGGTATCCGATACATAAACCAGGGAAGCGACCTTCGCAGCCTTTTCATAATCGCGGTCGATCAGGAGAAAATCTTTATGTGTTAGCACCTTTGTTGCCATAACTCCCCATAATGGTTGTTTAGATTATTTGTCGCGATATTTTATTCTTAAGAACACCAGGATTATATTGATTAGAAGTGAAAAGGCATTGGTAATGATGATCGGGAAATCTTTTTTCATGATACCATACCAGATCCATAATGAAACACCGGTAATAAGTACACAGATCATGAGCAAGGAAACCTGCTCAGCTTTTTTTTCTTTGATGATCTTAATCACCTGCGGTAGCATGGATGCGCTGGTAAATATGCCGGCAGTGATACCAATAACCTGTTCAGCTGGAAAGCCAAGAATTTGATCCATTTCTTATTTAGTTATGTATAAAAAAAGCCAGGCCGAAGCCTGACTTTTAACCCCTAAACCCTACTGCTTATGAGCGCAGTAATTTGACTCCGGCACTATTCTTCTTCATCTTCTTCTTCAGCCTGGAGATTAATATCGTTTTCGGCAATTTGTGTTAGCAATGCATCAGTGTCTTTCTCTTCCTGCAATGTTTGTTCCAGCAGGTCAGCGATATCATCCTGTCCCATAGTGCGGGTTAACTGAACAAGAGAACCATAGCTTGCGATCTCGTAGTGTTCTGCTTTCTGTGCAGAAACGATGAGCGCAACATCGCGGGTCATGGTACCTTTCTCGGTATCTTCCATAACAGACATGCTTTCCTGGATCAATCCGTCCATAGCATCGCATTTCTTCGCCTGAGCTTTTTTGCCCATCATTTCGAAAGCCTGTTCAAGACGGCTAACCTGTTCTTTGGTAACTTCGATATGATCCATGAAAGCTTCTTTGAGTGCTTCTGATGTGGCGGCTTTCATCATTTTAGGCATTGCTTTCAGCAGCTGCTTTTCTGCATAGTATATATCCTTGAGCATGTCAACAACAAACTTTTCTAGCATGGTATTTTGCTGAGCTGCCGTAGATGTTGATGATTTTGAAGAACTATTATTTGACCTTGATGAGGATGATCTACCTGAAGAAGTAGCGCTCTTTTTTGTTTTGGTCGTTTGTTTAGCCATAAGACATTTTTTTGATGGTTAATTTTTGGAAAGGGTTGTAATTCTTGTGCCAGAGACATGGAGACGTGAAGACGTGGAGACAAGGAGACGTGAGGGGTCTCCGCCTATTAGGATTTTTACTTCTTCATATCTCCATGTCTCCACGTCTCCATGTCTCCACGTCTCCACGTCTCCTCTTCAAAATTGGCACGAATATTAGATACCTATACCGACACCAAATATCAACAATCAACTGTGCAAACAACATTACTAACTGAAGAGGAATTAATCCGTAAACTGAAGACAAGAGATGAAGAAGCGTTTGTTTATTTGTACAACAACTATTCATCAGCCCTATTTAAAACAATTGTACAGATTGTAGTATACGAGGAAGAAGCCCATGATTGTCTTCAAAAAGTTTTTATCAACATCTGGCAGAAGATCGAAGGCTACGATTCAAAACGCGGAAAGCTCTATACCTGGATGCTTAATATCGCACGGAATGCGGCCATAGACGCCACTCGGGCGATCGCCTATCAACAGAAAAGGAAAAATATTCCTTTCAATTACTGTGATGCTTCGCTCATTAATTCACATCATTATTACATGAAAACAGACGGTATCGGACTGTACCGTTATGTATCCCAATTGAAACCTCAGCACAAAAAGCTGATCGACATGGTCTACTTCAAAGGCTATACTCATCCTGAAATTGCCAGGATGGAAGAACTTCCTTTGAATACCGTAAAAACCAGGGTTCGAACAGCATTGTCGCAACTCCGAGGAATCATCGGGAAAGAATATGAAATGGTGTAGAAATTCTTCCCCAACTGCAATATGGGGAATGAACAGTTTCTAACAGTGTGGATGGTATCAGATTTGAACTTATCAGATTAAATGTTACCCCATGCTACCTCCGATTCAAATTCAATTTTTACAGGAAAAGATCAACGATCTCAAGAGTGCTTTATTCTTTAGTTTAAGTGATTCTGTTTTGAAAATTCCAACATCAATTGTATCTGCAATTCATGTTGATGAAGTAGGACAGGTTTGGTTCTTTATGTCGAAGCCATCACAACAATTACAGGAGTTCGACAGGGAATTTCCAGCCCGACTTGAATTCTTTAAAAAAGGAAAAAACTTTTATCTCAAGATAAATGGTAAGGCATGCATAGTAAGCGATCCTGAAGAACTTAACAGCCTGGTTTCTGTTCCTGAAGAGATGCAGAACAGAACCATGGATAATATGGTCCTGGTTAAATTCCGCATCCAGTTTGCTGATTATTACGAACAGGATGAACAGCGCACAAGAAACTGGATGCAGAATATCAGGAATGTCTGGTTTAAATGGATCTACAATGAACATCCTTCATTCAGACCTTTACGAGTTGAACCTTCATACAGTGCATAGGAACGGTTTTTTCCTTATTTATTCAAATTAATGTTATGTTCAACGGAGACCTGGAATTCGTGAAGAATAAAATCGAATACATTCGCTTTGGTATGGTTAAGATCACGGGAAAACCTTTCCTTAAACAGGACAGATTCTTATCTGAAGTGATCGAAATGGATAACTCAGGAAATCTTTGGGTAGAATTGAAAGAACAATTACCAAAGGTCCTGATCAATTCAAAAGGTTTTACTGTATCTCTTCAATTTGTGCATAAAGAAGAAGATATGTTCCTCAAAGCAAAGGGTAAAGCCTTGATTGAGGAATATACCGAGAACATTAAGGAAGACAATCAAAAACCCCTGGAAGCCATCTTCGAAAATAAAACCAGGATCGTACTTCGCATAGAATTACAAACGGCTAATTATTTCCGCAAAAAGACTTTATCCAGGTACACTTCGATGTTCCAGAATGTGGCTAACCTCAACCTGAAAAAGATCTTTCATGGTATGAAGCCGGAATGATCATGATCGGTTGACCAGCTGCTCTTCCAATACCTCCAATGAAACTCCCTTTGTTTCCGGAACTTTTGTAAGTACCCATATCAATTGGAGCACCATCATAAATGCAAAGAAGGCAAATATAGGCCATGGATTATCCTTGAATATTCCATCCTTGCTATCCAGAAAATTAGGAGATATCAATGTGATGATCGCAGCAAATACCCAGTGTACACTTGCTCCGAATGACTGCCCTGCAGCTCTTATCTTATTAGGGAAGATCTCAGAAATAAATACCCAGATCACTGCACCCTGTCCGATTGCATGTGATGCAATGAATAGTAGCAGGAACATCAGCAGGAATTGGGGACCAGCCTGCGCATAGAAGGCATATGCAACCATTGCAAGACTGATAATATATCCAAATGATCCAATCAGTAACAAAGTTTT
Organism: uncultured bacterium; assembly: GCA_966112615.1. Lineage (GTDB taxonomy): Bacteria > Bacteroidota > Bacteroidia > Chitinophagales > Chitinophagaceae > Flavitalea. The sequence continues at coordinate 500,940 of CBHWDO010000002.1, read as the reverse complement.
CCTTCCCAGTTTATCAATGAGGTATAATCCAACAAAAGTGAATAAGAGGTTTGTACCCCCTATTGCAATGGAATTGAGTAATGATTCCTTTGCCGCGAGTCCTGCCCTTTCCAGGATCTCAGGTGCATAATATAGAATGAAATTGATTCCGGACCATTGATTAAAGAAGGCGACCATAAATGCGAGCCAGAGAATCCGGTTATGTTTTGTACTAAAGAAATTTCGGTTTCCATCTCTTTGTGCAACATGTGCATCTGCTTCAACAATGGTTTTGATCTCCTCCTGAGGATTTTTTACACCAAGTCTTTGCATCACTTTTGCCGCTTTATCAAAATCTTTTCGAACGATCAGCCAGCGTGGACTTTCCGGAATTCCGAAAACCATGATGGTATAAATTATAGAAGGTATGGCCATCACCCCAAGCATCCATCTCCAGTCATTATCGCCTCCTACCCCTTCTAAAAAATAATTACTCAAGTATGCGATCAAAATTCCGAACACAATATTGAACTGGTACATGGCTCCCAGGCGACCACGTGTTTTAGGGGTTGATATCTCTGAAACATAGGTTGGCGCTGCAACAGAACTTACTCCGATTCCCAAACCGCCTATGAACCTGAAGAAAGAAAATGTATATGGATCCGGTGCAATTGCAGAACCTATAGCAGAAACAGAAAAAAGAATTCCAATCCACAACAGTACTTTCTTCCTGCCATATTTTTCAGTAGGAATTCCGCCATAAATTGATCCTACCACGGTTCCCCACAGGGCCATCGACATGATAAAGAATCCATGAAAAAATGGAGTGGTATTCCATAATTCCTTGATTGGAAGATTAGCACCTGATATTACCACTGTATCAAATCCAAATATAAATCCTGCGAGTGCAGCGATCAGTGAAATCCCAAATAAACTGGAGGATGATCCCTCTCCATAATTAGCAGCATTAGATGGCGAGCCGGCGTTGGTTTCAATTTGCATAAAACGTATTTTAGATTTCTACGGGTTTCATTTTAGGGACAAGGATATGCATGATCAGCCATGCAACAAGATAAGCAACCCCACATATTATAAACATAATAAAATAGCCCTGTTTATCATCACCAAGAGCTTTATAGTGATCGAACAAAAGCCCTGCAGCTTTGGCTACGACCATCCCTCCTAAAGCGCCAAAGGATCCACCGATTCCAATGATGGAAGCGGTTGCTCTCTTTGGAAACATATCACTGAATGAAGTATAGATATTCGCACTCCATGCCTGGTGCGCTGCCATGGCAAGCGCTATGACACCTACCGCCAACCACATATCAATACTACCAAGATATTGCGCGAACAATACAGTGAGCGGGAATAATGCATAGAGGAACATGGCAGTTTTTCTTGCGCGAAAAACTGAAAATCCTGAATTGACCAGTCTTAATGGAAGCCATCCGCCAAGTATACTTCCAAATGCAGCAACAGTATATGCGAATGATACAGGAAGAGCAAGGTCTGTTTTACTTAACCCATATTCTTTGTTGAGAAAATCCGGCAACCAGAAAAGAAAGAACCACCAGATAGGATCAGTCAGGAATTTCCCCAATAAAAAAGCCCATGTTTGCCTGTACCTGAATAACCTTATCCAGGATACCGGAAGATTTTTATTCTCAGCACTATTGGGATCTTTATCTACATCTATATGAATATATTCCAGTTCTGCCGCAGAAACTTTCTTATGCCTGGAAGGAATATCATAGATCAGCATCCAGAAGATCAGCCAGATGAAACCAATTGCGCCTGTAATTATAAAAGCCCATTTCCATCCCCAGCTTTCTGCAATAAAGGGAACAGTAAGCGGTGCCAGTATGGCTCCCACATTAGTTCCGGAATTGAATATACCGGTTGCAAATGCCCGTTCTCTTTTTGGAAACCATTCGGCAGTTGCTTTTATGGCGGCAGGAAAATTTCCTGATTCAGTGAGTCCAAGAAAACCTCTTGCTACGATAAATCCATTCAGGCTTCCTACAAGGGCATGCGCCATAGCAGCAATACTCCATAAAGCAGTGGCCAGTGCATAACCGATCTTAGTTCCTAACTTATCGATCAATCGACCAGCACCCAACATACCCAATGCATACATCAATTGAAAAATCACAACAATGTTGGAGTAGTCACTTTCTGTCCAACTAAATTCAACTTCCAATGTTTCTTTCAGCAGGCTGATCACTGCCCGGTCCAGGTAATTGATAGTTGTTGCAAAGAATACCAGGCTGCAGATCGTCCACCGGTAGCGGCCAATTTTCTGATTCATGGGAAATGTATTAGCTATTGAATTGAAGCCAGGATGTCCAGCACTTTTTTGGTTTCTGTTTCAAGTTCCTCGAAAGCACCTTCAGCAAGTAATTCTTTTGAGATCAGGTTGCTTCCCAATCCTACAGCATGCGCTCCAGCATTGAACCAGCTTTGTAAGTTGGTTCGGTTCCCTTCAACACCACCCGTTACCATGTATTTCATCCCGGGAAAGATCTCTTTGATCGCCCTGATGAATTGTTGTGTCACAATATTTCCGGGGAATATCTTTACCAGTTTACATCCTTCAGATTCTGCGAGGTGAACTTCAGTTGGTGTCATACATCCAGGTATGAATGCCGATCCATTTTTATGTACTACACGAAGCAAGGAAACATCCACTACAGGACTAATAAAGAAATCTGCACCGGCTTCTGCGAAATCCTCCAGGTCGCGAAGATTTCTGATCGTTCCAATTCCAAGAAGCATATCTTTCATATGATCATCCCTCTCACTAAGCATGGCTTCAAAATTTGCAAGTGCATGCTCTCCCCTATTGGTAAATTCCAAAGCACGAATTCCTGATCTGTACAATGTGCGCATCACCTGCAGGCAGGTTTCAGCGTCATCATGGTAGAATAATGGCAATGCTCTTGCATTCAATATTGCATGAATGGCTTTCTCGTTAGTTTTCATTTCCTGTAATTGTTAATCTCTTCAACGGTTAACGTAGTGCTGTCGCCCTCAATTTGAAGTTTAGTAAAAGCCGCAGCTGTAGCGAATTCTATAGTTTCCTGGTCACTGTATGAATGGTTATGTGAATGGATCAAGCCGGCCATAAAGCAATCACCACTTCCAACCTTATCAATAATCTGATCACTTGAATATTCTGCCGAATTGTATTGATCTGCTTTATTTATCAATGTACCATAATAACGGATCCCTTGTTGTTCATCAAAACGAAATGTATAAGCAACCTGCCGGCAACTTCTAAATCTCTGAAGCAGTTGATTGGCAGAATTTTTTGCTTCCTGCAAATATTCCTCTCTTGATTTGAATTCACTGATATGATTACTGATTGAATTATTAAGAAGTGAATGTGCACTCCATATATTTCCCATGATAGTGTCGCAATAATCTACCAAACCTGGCATCACTTCAACCGGAGCCTTGCCATATTTCCACAATTTCGAACGATAATTAAGATCCACTGAAACAGGGATATTCATTGACTTTGCAACCTTCAGCCCTTCTTCACATACTGCTGCCAGTGATTCATTCAATGCAGGTGTAATAGCACTGAAATGAAACCAGCTGACATCTTCAAGAATATGTTTCCAATCGATCATTCCCGGCTTAAGATTATAAAATGATGAATAAGCTCTATCATAGATCACTTCAGAGTGTTTCAGGTCGGCTCCCTGTGGAAGATAATAAATACCTGTTCTTCCCTGCTGAAATAATATCGATCCTGTATCGATATGTTCGTTTTTTAATGATTCAACGATCTCCCTGGTCAAGGAATCAGCAGGAATTGAAGTGAAGTACCTTACATCATTACCCCATAAAGCCAGCGCTTTAGCTACATTAAGTTCTGCCCCACCTATATAAACAGGCGTGCTTGATTTTTTAATCCACTCTCCATTCAATTCTGGTGCAAGCCGCAATAACAATTCACCAAAGCATAAGAGTTTTCCCATCTTAATAATCATCATTTAATGCAAATACAGGCTTACGGTACATCCATTGTCCGCTAGTGAAATCAGGAAACTCCACCGTTTCATTTCCCAGTTCAATTGACTTTTCACTTAAAGGTGTAATAGCACTCCATGCAGCAGCATCATAAACATCCATTGGTGTGGCAACTTTTCTTTTAGCTGCTTCAACAAAAGCATGGATCACAAAGAAGTCCATACCGCCATGGCCTGCGCCCTGTGCATCATTGCCATATTTTTTCCATAAGGGGTGATCGTATTTATCAAGCCATACTTTTTGATTTTCCCACTGGTGTGCCTTGGAAGATTTTCCTTCGATATAAATACTTTGATTGAGATCCATCCACAATCCTTCGGTTCCCTGTACACGGAAACCTAATGAATAAGGCCTGGGAAGATTGGTATCGTGCTGGAGTAAAATAGTTTCTCCGTTGGCACAACTAAGTGAAGTTGTCACAACATCACCGAGCTTAAAATTCACTTTAGCATTTGGATGATCTGCTCCTCCCTTTTTGACAATATAATCATGAAGCCCTCTTCCTTTTGAAGAGAAACTGCAGAGGTTAATAAACCTGTTTCCCCTGTTGATATTGATATAATGTGAAATGGGACCTATTCCATGAGTTGGATAAAGGTCACCATTGCGATACACGGAGTGATTGGTTCTCCATTTTGCTTCAGAGAATCCTTTTTCACCAAATTCAACTCCCCCGCCATAAGGGTTTACCCCATCATTGAATTTTACTTCGCGAAGATCGTGCTGGTAACCACCCTGCAGGTGAACCAGTTCTCCAAACAATCCCTGTCGCACCATATTTAGCACCGCCATTACATCTCTTCTATAGCAAACATTTTCAAGCATCATTACATGTGCCTGGTTTCTTTCAGCCGCTTTCACAACATCCCAGTGATCTTCTAGCGAAATTCCGAGGATCACTTCTGACCCTACATATTTAATTCCTGCATCAACGGAAGAGATGATCATTTCTTTATGCCATTCCCAGGGAGTGGCAATGATCACTGAATCGAGCAGTCCTTTTTTTTCAATCATTCTTTTCCATGCGTAACTATCGCCAGTAAAGACTTCAGGCATTTTTTTACCAGCCTTGCTGATCATCGACTTTGAATCATTCAGCATACGGCTATCGACGTCGCAGATCGCCACCAGGTCAACATCATTTCTTCTTAGCAAAAGGTCCAGGTGACTTTGTCCACGCATACCAACTCCAATAATTCCCACTTTAAGGTTGGCAAATTTTTCAGCAGCAAAAAGGGAAGAAACAGGCAGGATAGATGCTGTTGCAAGCACACCAGCATTCCGGAGAAAATCTTTACGGTGCATAGAGTTAGTTTAATTCCGATTAAAAAAATTTGACCTGATGAAATAGGTGTCACAACCTACTTAAAAATTTTATACTTTTATTTAGAGGAAATACAATATCTGGAATGAAAATAATTATCGCAGACGATCACTACATGGTTCGAAGGGGAATCTTCAGGATTCTACAGGATGGATTCCCTGATGCAACAATTGACCAGGTTGAGGATGGAAAGAAGCTTGTAGAGAAGGTTCAGCTGGAAACCTATGATATCATTGTTACCGACCTTAGTATGCCTGAGCTGAATGGCCTCCAGGCAATCCAAGAGATCCGTAAATTCAGTATGGTTCCCATAATCGTTCTCAGCATGCATACTGAAAGCACTTTTGCCAATTTTGCCCAGTCAATAGGCGCACAGGCTTTCATTACAAAGGACAGTGCTTCGGAAGAACTGGTTAAAACAATCAAAACATTATTGAAACTATAGAGCTTTCCATTGAGTAAGGAACATAGTAAAAACAGCGCCCTCGTTTTCTTTACCGGAAGCGTAAATTATACCGCCATGTCTTTCCACTATTTTTTTACATAGAGAAAGCCCAAGTCCTGTTCCTTCATACCTGTCGCGGTTGTTAAGCCTTGTAAAAGTTTTGAAGATCTTTTCCGCATGCTGTTGTTCAAAACCGATCCCGTTATCAGCAACTGTAATCAGGCAGGAATTATTTTCCCAACGGCTCGATCTGATCGTTACAACCGGCTGTACATCACGCTTTGCAAATTTCAGGGCATTATAGATCAGGTTATAAAATAACTGGTGGATCAGTGTAGCTGAGCCTTTAAGTGAAGGAAGATTGTCATAATTGATCTTAGCTCCTTTATCCATGATTACCAGTTCAAGATCCTCGCTGATATCGCTGATAATTTTATTGAGATCTATCTTTCCATTAAAGTCTTCATCCATTTCAATCGTTGAATACTGAAGTATCCCTTCGATCATTTTAAAGATCCTGTCTGCGGAAGCTTCCATTTTTTCAATATAGCTTTTTGCTCTTGCAGGAAGTTCTTCGCCAAATTCATACATCAAACGGTTACCAAAAGTTTTGATCTTTCTAACGGGTTCTTTCAGATCATGAGAAGCTACATGGGCAAACTGCTGAAGGTCATCATTGGATCGCTGAAGTTCTGTAGTGCGCAGCGAAACCAGGGATTCTAACTGGTCGGAGATCGTCTTACGGTCATGTATATCCGAAAATGCACCGATCCATTTAATAATATTTCCTTCATGATCACGGATTGGTTCACCCTGCGAATAATGCCAGCGATACTGTCCATTTGCATTCCTGATCCGCACTTCGATCTTATATGTTTCACCTGTATTAAGACAATGTTCCCATGCTAAATTCATTACAGGGATATCTTCCGGGTGAAGAATGTTCAGCCAGGTTGCTTCCACAACAGGACTAATGCCTGTGTATTCTTCCCATCGTTTGGAAACATATTCCTGTTTGCCATTTTGATCTGTCATCCATACCAGCAGCGGAAGTGTTTCGGCAAGAGTTCTGAACCTGTTTTCGGATTCTTCTATCTTTTCATTGATGGTTTTTTGAAGATGGATATCTGTTGCTGTACCAAACCACTTGATGACTTCACCGCGTTCATTTTTTTGAGGAAATGCACGGCTTAAATGCCAGCGATACTGACCATCTTTAGTTTTGATCCTATGTTCAATTTCATAGGCATGCCCTTTTTTGACAGCATTTTGCCAGGCTTCACTGGTTTTGATGGCATCGTCGTCATGCACCAATCCTTCCCAATGATAATTCCCATCTTCATCTCTTGTCACTCCATCCAGGTTGGCCACCTGGTTATTGTAATAGGTTACCACACCGTTTGATTCTGCGATCCATACTACCTGGGGCATGGCATTGGCCAGTTCAGACCATTTCCGTTCACTTTCTTCCAGTTTCTTCCGGTTCATGACATGGCTGGTCACTTCATGGCCCGAAACAACGATTGCATTTATGGAACCTTCATTATCAGTGAGCTGGCTGAAAATAATATTATAATACCCGTTGTGCAGTTTTCCATTCCTAAAGAAGCTGATGGGGCAGTCCTGGATTGATACCGGCTTACCCGTTCTCAGAACCGACTCATGAATGCGTTGCACTTCCTGTTTCTCAATATGGCTGTATAGTTCATACATGGAGTGACCGATGATCTCCTCCGGTCTTTTTCCAAGCATCTGACAATGAGCCGGGTTTACATAATCAAAAATGTGATCATTACCCAGGAACACTGCAAGAGGAATGGGCATCTGGTCAAAATAATAATAAAGTAACCTGCGTCTGTTCAACTGATCAACATCCATAATACTAATAACACATTAAGATATTAATTGTACGCTTTTTTCTAATATTTTCTATTTATAACGGATTAAGATTATTTTTGTCGCCACATGAGTGCACCTAGAACCCCAAGAGTTATCGTTCTGGCCGACGATGACATAGATGACCAGGACTTACTCAAAGAAGCCTTTCAAATGATAGCCCCGGATGTTGAAGTCAAAACAGCATTCTCGGGCAAAGAGGTGCTACAGGTTCTCCAAACATTTTCTAACGGAACTATTCCATTCCTGATCATACTGGATTTTAATATGCCGGATTTCAATGGAGCGGAAGTATTACGTAAGATCTGTATGGAACCAAAATTCAGACCAGTCCCAAAAATTGTCTGGAGCACATCTGATTCCCCATTATATCAACAACTCTGCAAGGACAATGGTGCGGATCATTATTTCAAAAAGCCACTCTCATATTCGGATGTTATACAGCAAGCCAAAGATTTGATACAACTTGGTGAAAATCAAGCGAACAGCAGTTCTTAATGGAATGATTTTTTAAGTCAGTCAGGCAATGATTTGCTTATGTATACACTAGGAATCAATGCCGTATTTCACGACTCTTCAGCATGCCTTATTAAAGATGGAAAACTGCTGGCAGCAGCAGAGGAAGAACGTTTCACCCAGATAAAACATGGGAAACGTCCGATTCCATTTTCAACATATGAATTGCCTTATCATGCCATTGATTACTGCCTGAAAGTTGCAGGAATTCATATTAATGATATTGACCATGTAGCATATTCTTTCGACCCATATCTTTTATTAGGTGATCATAAAGGGAAGCCAACCATCGAAATCCCTCTTGAGCAGGGAATGCAGGGCGAGCCATCCAAGTGGAATTCGCCCTGGGACCCGTTGTTCTTATCATCTATCATCAATGCACACAGGCAACTGGCCGATGGCTATCCCCATCATCTTCAAAAAAGATTTAAAGGTGCCATCAAGGGTAAAGCAAAATGGCATTTTGTTGAACACCATATCGCCCATGCGGCAAGTGCCTATTATCCTTCACCATTTGACCATGCAGCAGTAATGACCATTGATGGACGTGGAGAAATTTCAACTACAACGTATAATATCGGTGAAGGCCTGGATCTCACCAGGATCGGCCAGGTCGGTATGCCACATTCGCTGGGATTATTATATGAGAGAGTAACATCCTATCTCGGGTTTTTACATTCTTCAGATGAATATAAAGTAATGGCGCTGGCATCTTACGGGAAACCTGTATTTGCCAATAATTTCAGGGATATGATCAGCATTGGTGCAAATGGGCAGTACACCATCACCAATGAAAAATTAGAAGAACGATTTGGTCCAACAAGGTTGAAGAATGATCCGTTCACGGAACATCATTTCAACATTGCAAATTCACTGCAACTGGTAATGGAAGAAACCGTGCTGGAACTGGTGAATTTTATGCACCGTGAATCCAAATCTGAAAATCTTTGCCTTGCAGGAGGTGTTGCACTCAATTGCGTATTGAATGCACGCATTCGTGATAAAGGCCCATTTAAAAATGTATGGGTGCAGCCAGCATCAGGGGATGCAGGCACAGCGCTTGGAGCAGCGATCTGGACTGATTTGCAGGAAGACAGATCCGGAAAGAAACATTACCAGATGCCTCATGCATACTGGGGTCCGGATTACAGTGATGATGAAATTGAAAAGTTCCTGCAATGGGCAAAAGTGCCTTATAGAAAACTGAACAATGTTGCTGAAGAAACTGCAGAGATACTTGCGAATGACAAGATCATTGGATGGTTCCAGGGAAGAATGGAATTCGGTCCCAGAGCATTGGGCAGCAGGTCGATCCTCGCATCTCCTATTCATCCATCCATGCAATCGAGATTAAATGAAGTGAAGGACAGGGAAGACTTCAGGCCCGTAGCACCTGTAGTGCGAGAAGAAGATGCAGGTGAATGGTTTACGAATGCATCACGTTCGCCGTTCATGTTATTTGTGTATGATGTTCAGCCTGACAAAGCAGATAAAATACCTGCAGTTCGACATGTAGATGGAACTGCAAGAATTCAAACTGTCAACGCCGATCAACATCCGCGATACCATGAATTACTAACAGCATTCAAGGAAAAGACCGGTGTGCCGGTATTAGTGAATACTTCATTCAACACACTTGGAAAACCTATAGTTTGTACCCCAAGAGATGCTGTGGAATGTTTCTGGTCATCACCATTCGATGCATTGGTAATTGGATCTTATGTAATAGAAAAGAGTTATGTCAATTAAGATTTCAGTAGTTATTCCAACATATAAAAGAGCATTGTTATTGAACCGTTGCCTGGAAGCATTGCAGAAGCAAAGCATTCCATGGCAGCAGTACGAGATCATCGTGGTGAGTGATGGAAGAGATCATGAAACACTTGCAGCAGTTGATCCTTATACAAGACTGAACAGAAATGTTCATTATTATTCATTAACGGAGAAAAAAGGTCCTGCAGCTGCAAGGAATTTTGGCTGGAAGAAAGCAAGTGCGGAGCTCATAGCCTTTACGGATGATGATACAATACCAGATAAAGATTGGTTGAAAAATTACCTCTTACAGTATAATGAAGAAGAGTTGATCGCTTATACAGGTAAGGTGAAAGTCCCGCTGGACAAGGAACCTACAGACTATGAGATGAATGTGGCCGGATTGGAAACAGCGGATTTTGTTACAGCCAATTGTTGTTGTACGAAACGAGCGTTGATAAAATCAGGTGGGTTTGATGAAAGGTTTTCGATGGCATGGAGGGAAGACAGTGATCTAGAATTCAAGTTGATCTCATGTGAAATACCGGTGATCTATAAGGTTGATGCAATGGTATTACATCCTGCAAGAAAAGCACAATGGGGAGTAAGCATTAAAGAACAGCGCAAAACAATGTTCAATGCATTACTGTACAAAAAATACCCGGGATTATACAGGAAGAAGATCCAGAAAGGACCAAACTGGGATTACTATATCATGAGTATTTCACTGCTGGTAATGATTGCAGGAATGATCATGGACAATGCCATGTTGATATGGCCGGCAACAATTGCCTGGCTTGTGTTTACTGCGAAGTTTATATGGAAAAGGTTAAGAACCACTTCAAAGAAACCTGATCATGTCATTGAAATGGTCTTAACCTCTTTAATAATTCCTTTTACCAGCATTTACTGGAGATTATATGGCGCCTGGAAGTTCCGCGTGCTGTTTTTTTGACAACACAATTGAGTTGATCTCATCAAATTGTTTGATAAGGTGATCAGGGGTTCTTAAAGTATTAAGAACCCATTCTGTTTCACCTCCGTTGTCCAGCAAAATAGTTTTACAACCAGCTCTTTTACCGGCTTCCATATCGTTCAGAATATCTCCCACCATCCAGGATGATGAAAGATCTATCTTCATTTCCTTAGCTGCCTTAAAGATCAGTGCAGCTGCGGGTTTCCGGCAGTCACAGTAATCCGAAGGAAGATGAGGGCAGTAAAAAAATCCGTCGATGGCCACATTGAATGGCTTCAACAGTTTATTGATCCCTGCACTGACTTTTTCCAGTGCTTCGCAATTAAATAGTCCCAGTGATATGCCGGGTTGATTGGAGATCACCACCAGCTTATAACCAGAAGATTTAAGTGCTGCGAGTGTTTCACCAACACCATCGTTTAGTTTTATAAGTTCCGGATCAACATTGTATGGAACATCTTTAATGATCGTTCCGTCCTTATCAAGAAATATTGCTTTGTTAGTATTCATATTATGGCCAGGATGTTTCTTTCATTGGTAATACCATAACTTCAGGGATCACGGTTTCATCAGGTTGATACAATACATAGCGGATTGTTTCTGCTACGTTCTTTGGATCCTGCAGGAATGGTTCTGCTTCAGGAAAACGATCAATGATGAATGGAGTTTTCATACCGCCTGCAACAACGGCTGTGACTTTTATATTGTCTTTACGGGCTTCACTATGCAAAGCATGACTAAATCCTAGAAGTCCCCATTTACTTGCATGATATGCAGATGCATTGGGCCATGCGCGCTTTGCAGCAGTAGATGCTATGTTAACAATATGTCCTTTACCATTCTGCTTCATATGACCGTATACAGCTTTTGAAACATAGAAAGGTCCCAAAAGGTTTACGTCGACTACTTTTTCAAACTGATCGTGGGAGATCTCTTCAACAGAAAGTGTAAAATCTATACCAGCGTTGTTGATCACTACATCAATTTTACCATGATCACTGATGATCTGGCTGATCACTTTTTCTACATCATTGCCATCAGCAACATTCATAAGGTAGCCTTTCACACCAAGTTTCGAAGACATTGCATCCAGGTTTTCCTGTTTAAGATCTACAGGAATAACTGTTGCACCATCTTCTGCTAATGCATGACAGATCGATGCGCCGAGGCCTTGTCCTCCGCCGGTAACAACGATCACTTTGTTGGTCAGTTTGTTCATGTTTATTTTTTTGAAATCGATAATTGGTAAATGAAAATCGGTAATCGGTAATCGGAAAGGGTTACACCCGGCGTTCAGCCCCTACGCTTCGCATGGTTCTGCCCGCTCACGTCTCCACGTCTTCATGTCTTCATGTCTTCATGTCTTCATGTCTCCACTTCTTCACTTCCCCTTCAAACACTGCCGCCCAATCCCCCTTAAACCTCTCTATATTAAATCTCTTCATGGCAGTATCCTTCGCGCCTTGTCCCCATTGTTTAGCCAGCTCAGGATTATCCAAAAGCAACTGCATCTTCTCTACCACTTTATCTATATCAGTATGCAGATAACCTGATCTTTCATTTTCAATAGTGACTACCATTTCAGTGGTGGCAAGTCCTATGATTGGAATTCCGGTCATCATCGCTTCAAGAACAGAAAGTCCTAAACTGGTATAGCGTATCGGATTAAAGAAGAACCGGTATTTGGCGCTGAATGCAGCCAGCTCACGGTTGTTGATCTCACCCAGCCCACCAATATCCAATGAACTCATTCCAATAATATCCAGTGGAATTTTCTTTCTTACTTCTTCAAAAATATCATAGCCAAGTCTTCGTCCTCTTTTCTGGATTTCATTAATCACAACCAAACCTTTTGCATAATCACCGGTATATTGAACAGATTCATCCACTATCACACCATGTTCAACCACAGTGGCTGGCGTACGATTATTGTCCCACATCAATTTGTTGAAATGGGTAACATGCACAATCAGAATGGATGGATCATCAACAACATGTTTTGTGTCTGTTGGAACTTCTCTCGGAGGATCGTGTTCGAGATAGATCTTAGGTAAAGCAAGCTGGGCTTCACTAAATATTTCATATTGATCCTCGAGATAATTCTTTTTGGATTGAAAAAGGATACAATCAAATTCTTGTTCATGAATTCTTTCAACAGGTACTTCGATCACGTTATCACCCCAGGGATAATTTGATGTTCTTCCTCCATAACCATGATCACCGTTGTCCTTCACCGGAAGATAGAACAGGCAGGGAGTTTGGGTAAGATAAAAAAGATAGCTTCCGTGAATATGCCAGGTAAAGATCTTCAATGGCTTTGTCAAACTCATTCCTCGTTGTTGTGGTACAGCAATAGGAAAAATTATACCATGGCTGGCATACGATTGATAATACAACAGATAAATTTCATCATGCAATTAACCTGTCCTGATTTTGTTCATGGGGAACAAATTCCTCAGCAGTATACCTGTCTCGGTTCAAATGTAAATCCACCATTATTCATCTCTGAAATTCCTGAGAATACTAAAAGCCTGGTTTTGATATTTGAGGATATTGATGCAACACCAAAGCCCTGGACGCACTGGCATTTATTCAATATACCGCCGGGAACAGCTAAGATCAATATGAATGAAATTCCCGAAGGAGCAACAGAAGGATTGGCCAACAACCACAGTTTCGGTTATGAAGGACCTTGTCCTAAATTTTTCAAGGATACACATCAATACTGGTTCAGGCTATATGCATTGGATGTAGTGCTCGATCTTCCTGCCGCTTCTGAACGAGAAGAGGTAGAAAAAATGATGCATAAACATATTATCGATGTTGCAGAACTGCTTACGGTTTGTACTTCTCCTGAAGGAGCATATATTTTATAGATCTTTTACTATAAAAACAGGAAGTCCTTTATCATTAAATCCTGTGACCTTAACTCTGTAACCTTCATCCGGCGATGTTCGGTTGAAGGTTAATTTTTGCTGGTTATTACCAGGTTGAAAGTTTGTTTTCCAATAACTGGGTGGAACCAAAGGTTTGGAATATCCAATAAGGGTATTGTTAGGAATAGTTGATTCATCGATATTATTACTCATACCTCCTTTTAAGCCATAAATGGCAATCACACCTCCTCCAAGCAATGCATCATTTCTTATTATCTTGATCATTGCAATATCCAAAGGAGAAATTGAAACCGCCATTGATGCATCGATTGGAAATTCATTAAAGAAAATATAAGCCTGTTTTCCCCTAAGATATGGTATGAAATCTCCACCGTTAGATAATACAGTCAATCCCGCTACCCTACCCTGCAGCCATTGTATAATGTTGGAGGAGCCATTTATGCTTTGTTTGTTATTCACAAAATCTATTACCGTTTCATTATTCGATTGAAATTTCCCTGAACTGAGTTCATCATTTAATTTCCTGATAGCATCAATTTTCCTTGCCTTTACCACCACTTCCTGCATCATTTTGTATTTCTTGTTTTCATTGGTTTCATGTTCCAGGTTTTCCTGGTACAATTTCACTACTGAAGGCAAAGTGTCTGCAGGAGTTCTGATAACTGTTTCAAAGGAAGTTGGGGGAAGTGAAGGAATATATCTTCTGAAAGAAACATTTTTTTGAAACCTGATCTCAATATCCTGTGCCCATGCCCTGTCAGAATTTCCTTTGAAAAACACCTTCGTTGTATCGTAAAAAACCTGTCCTTCAAATTTCAACACTCCCGTAGTATCTGTTTTAGCAGATACAATATTCATCCCGGTTATGGTCTGGATCCAAAAATTGATCTGGGCCTTCGTCATAAGTTTCCTGTTTCTTACAACCGTTCCGGTAAAATCAAGATAATTATCCGGTTGGTACATTAGTTCTTTTGATAATTGCTTCTGCAATGAATCCCAGGAAAAACGGTTCCATTTTTCAGCAATCATCAGCGCATCCAGGGCCTTTCTTGTACGCTCATTTGTTGAGTTGAAATAGGATGCTGCTTTATATGGCCTTCGGACAAGATCTCCGAAATAGGTTGCGCATAAAATATTCCATTCAGTTTCTTTAATGGGCAACCTGGAATCTAACAATTCTACAATGCCAGTGGCATTAAAGGCTGAATCAGATTGAATGATCAATTCCAGAGAGTCTTCAGTTTTATTAACTTTAAATGAAGGTTTATTTACAGGAATAAATTCAGCATTCGGAAAGATCAGTCGCTCTGAAATTGCTTTTCCTTCAGGATCAAACAAAGTAAAATGAATGATGCCTACACAAACGGAATCCAATTTGATCTGACCATTAACTTCTTTACGGTCTGCATTGATGATACCGTTGTATAAAATTTCACCCTGAACCTGTGCCAGTATTTTAAAACCTTTTAAAGAACTTTTCTTACTGACCAGGTTGTATAAAAGATCACCGCTATAATTTACGAGTTGAATACCTATTCCATCTTCTGCTGTACCAGGAAGATCAAGGTTTGAAATATTCCCGACATTATCGGTAATTCTTAATGCATACCTTTTTCCAGCAAAAGGAACAAACCTGAATGAAGCAAACTCTTCATTCAGATTCTGAAAAGAAACCAATCGCTCCAGGCTATCAGACTTTTCAAACAGGTAACCACTCCATTCTATTGGAAGTTCACCCTTTGCATTTAACCGAACCGAAATATTGGCTGGAACCTCATTTATGAGTTGTCCTCCTTCAACATGAATACTAGCCTCGTATGCAACAGGAAGTTTCTTTAGATAAGTCTGAGAACTGGTATTATAAATATTAATTGGCTCAACAAAATTGAACTGATCATCCCAGTTAAGCATCCACCTTGTGTATGCCCTGAAATAATAGACACCTTCTGAAATATCTTTAGGGATGATAAAAGATCCATCAGCAACACCATTGAAAAGAGGAAGCATATTTTTATAGATAATATTCTTCCGGGAATCCATGCATTCAATGTAAAGATTTGTTGAGATTGGGGAAGTCGTATACCCGGATAATACATATCCTTTAAAGACCATTGTTTCTCCGGCCAGGTAATCAGCCTTATTGAATTTTAAATATACTTTTTCCTGGGGTGCTTCATTAAAGCGTTCGAGAAGTGCTTCAGGATTTACTTCCTGCGAAAAAATAAGGTATGGTAAAAACAGGGTTAAGAGGACGGTAAATATTTTCACTATTGATTATTCATTTAATAAGTGAAGCTGACAAAGGTTAAGATTCAGCTTAAATCTATACAATGAATGTCTATAAAAAAATCAATCACGATTAATTTAGATTTTAATTGTATAAAATACTTAAGGTGATGAATTAAGAATTGGTGTTACCTTGTGCTATTAACTATTAAACATTAATGACGGATCTTAAAGAGCTAAAAGAATTTTTTGACGGACAGCCCCAGGCGATCATATGGCTGGCTCCCATCTTTGAAGATAATAATGAACTGCCTGTTGATTTCAAATATGCATACAGTAATGAAGAAGGATTGAAATACCTGAATTTTACTGATGGTTTCCTTCCCGACATTACCGTCAAAACCTCTCCTACTCTTGATGAATACTTACGTGTAGCGATATATAATGAAATGCTACATATATACACAACAGGAGAACGCTCAGAAACCAATGTTTATAATCCAGCATTAAATAAATACGCAAAAGTTTTAAGGTCAAAAATCCGGGGTGGCATATTAAGTGTGGTACAGGATCGTACAGAGGAAAACCGGATCATCATGGAATTGGAGAACCAACGTAAGGAATTAAAAGAACAGGCGCACCTGCTGGAAAATCTGCTTTACTATTCACCGGTAGGAATTTCGATCACAATGGCCTTAAGGGATAACAACGGAATTATTGTTGATGGTACAACCATCCTTGCAAATGAAACTGCTGCAAAATTTATAGGCATTCCACTTGAAACCCTCGTTCAAAAAACAATTAAAGAGATCGATCCTGCATTGTTTGACAGTCCCTTATTTCAGCTGGCTGTAAAAACACTAGAAACCGGCCAATCCTTTACATCGGAATACTTTTTTCAACCTGAAAAAAAGTGGCTGGAACTTTCTGTAGCGAGAATGGATGAAAATAGCCTGATCAATATTTTCATGGACATTACATCCAATAAAGAAGCAGACCTGAGGCAGATGGAATTGATGGAAGAGTTGAAAAGATCCAATTCAAGCCTTGAAGAATTTGCATACGCCGCATCACACGATCTTAAAGAACCGATCAGAAAGATCAACTACTTCTCTGAAAGATTGAGAACTCAGCTGGAAGGAAAAATGAATGAGCAGGACAATAACATTTTCGATCGGCTTCAATCAGCCAGTCAGAAAATGGGTGCATTGATCGACGATCTGCTCGAATTTTCGCAGGTTAGTTCAAAGCCCCAGGAGAAATCAGATATTGATCTCAATAAGATCATACATCAATTACTGGAAGAATTTGATCTTGAGATCCAGGAAAAGAAAGCTGTTATTGAAGTTGAAACCCTTCCTTCATTCAAAGGTTACCCTCAACAGATCATTCAATTATTCAGAAACCTGCTTGGAAATTCCCTGAAATACCAGCAACCGGGTGTTCCTCCTGTTGTCAGAATAACCTCTGCAAAAAGTTCCGGGATCAGAAACCCTGCCGGTGAATTCACGAAATCCTATCATGAGATCGCTATAACAGATAACGGGATTGGATTTGAACAAAAGGAAGCCGAACGAATCTTCAATGTATTTCACCGGTTACATGGAAATGCAGAGTACAAAGGGTCCGGTGTTGGATTGGCAATTGCACGAAAAGTTGCTGAAAATCATGGAGGTTATATCCAGGCTGAATCACAGCCCGGGCAGGGAGCATCTTTCAAAGTTTTTCTTCCTGAATAGTAGAATATGAATTTTTACTTATATTGGGCTTCGTAGCGCTAGCTATGCCAAACTAACTTGAAGAAGATTGCTGCCATATCGCTCCTGGTATTGCTCCTGTTTAACTTTGTGGGTTACAGGTTAGTGTTCAATTATATTGAAAGAATTTCAGATAAAAAGATGGAAGCTCGCCTCGATGCGCGCGAGTATAATGAAGAAGATCTTGTGGAGATGAAGATCCCTATCAATCTTCCTTACCAGAATAACTGGAAAAATTACGAACGCTATGATGGTGAGATCTCTTTCAAAGGAAGACAATATAAATACGTAAAAAGAAAGATCACAAACGACACTCTATACATTCTTGTTGCTCCGAATAAGGCAAAAGAAAATATCAAAAAAGCCCAGCTTGGTTACTTCAAATCAACCAATGATGTGGGCGCAACTGCCAAAGAAAAGAAGGCAGTAAATGTTTTAAAGATCTTCAGTCCGGAATTCCGTGAATTGAATAGTATCTGGAATCTATCGGCGCTGGAAAATACCTCTCACTTAAATTATCCTGAGTTTTTTGCACAACTGCAAAAGGGGACATACAGGTTTATGGAAAGGCCACCGCAATGCTAATGGTTGATAATTGACCATTTTATTTACGGCATTGCCCTTGAACTTTTAATGTAACTTATATGAAACCCCAATTTTCATTCAGGCATATACTGCCTGCAATACTGCTTGCATGCAGTTCTAATTTTGCATTCGCACAAACCGACAACGATTATGATATGATGGCGCAGGGCTTATTCTGCGTAGGACCCATGGCCAGCTACAGCAGCTGGGATCATTACTGGGAAGGAAAACTGAACAGGACCAACGAAAACCTTGGAACGGTTTCCACAAAGGTTTATAGCGTTATGGGAAACTATGGAATTTCCAAAAAACTCAACTTCCTGTTCAATGTTCCCTATGTACAAACAAAGGCTTCTGCAGGAACTTTTAAAGGAATGGAAGGATTCCAGGATCTGAGTTTATTTCTAAAATATATGCCGCTTAAAAAAGATGTGGCAAAGGGAACCTTCAGACTTGCGCTTATTGCAGGATATTCAACTCCATTGAGTAATTATACAGCCGATTTCCTGCCTTTCTCCATTGGATTAAGGAGCAGAACTTTATCAGGAAGAGTATTGCTTGATTTTGAAAGAAACAAAGTTTTCATTACTGCTTCCGGTGCTTACATGAGAAGAAATAATATCAAGATAGACCGCGACGCTTATTACACCACAGAAATGCATTACAGCAATGAAGTAGAAATGCCTGATGCTGCGAACATCAACCTGCGTGCAGGATACAGAAGCAAAACATTTATTGCTGAAGCTGTAATGAATCACTTTAAATCACTGGGAGGTTTCGATATCACCAGGAATAATATGCCATTTCCAAGTAACAGGATGATTGCTACGACCATTGGCCCTTCGATAAAATGGCGCCCTAAAAAATTGGGTGAAACAACATTTGTTGCAGGCTCAGACTTCACCGTTTCCGGAAGGAATATGGGCCAGTCGACTACATATTATGGAGGCATCTTCTACATCTTTAACGTTAACAGGAAATAAGCATTACAAAATATTATTATCATGAAAAGGTATATACATGCATTTGCAGTGATGCTGGTAGGATTATTCATCATTGCATCCTGCTCAAAAGAAATTACAGAAACCAACAGGCAGTTTGGACCGATTGATCCTTCAAATGTGGATGAGGCTGCCGGAACATGGAAACAGGTATTGCTGACTGGTCCCGACGAAGTGACTGTCAACAGTCCTATACCCACCAATAACCCGGATTACCGGGCCCAGATCAATGAAATAAAATCATGGCAGAGTCGCATGACCCAGGCAGATAAGGAAAATATCGAATACTGGAGTGCCGGTGCTGTATTGAGATGGAATGAGATCATGAGAGAATTGGTGGCAAAATATAATCTGCCTCCTTATCAGAATCCGGATGGAACCTATCCTGCCCCGGATGCAGCCAATCCATTGGCATATCCATTATTTCCTTTTGCCAACCCTCCATATGCTGCAAGGGCATATGCTTATGTAAGTGCTGCACAATATGATGCATTGGTTTCAACCTATCATTATAAATCAGTTTATAATCGTGCTGCACCATATAAAGTAGATTCAACACTGAAAGTTCTTGTTCCAAAATCTTCGCTTCCATCATTTCCTTCTGAAGACGGAACAGTGATTGGTGCAACTGTTGAAATGTTGAAATTATTATTCCCTGGCGAACAGGATTTCATTCAGAAAAAAGCAGAAGATCATCGTCGCGCAAGGATCATGTCGGGAGCAAATGTGAGAAGTGATATAGAAGCAGGCGAAAGTATTGGACGGGCAGTTGCTTTGAAATTTGTGGCAAGAGCAAGAACCGATCGTGCAGGACAGGCAGGAGGAAATAAAGCTATGTGGGACAAACTAGCACAGGATTGTATTGATAGAAATGAAACCCCATGGAAGAGCATGGAAACTCCTGCAAGACCTCCAATGCTTTCTTCTTTTGGAAAAACAAAAGCGTTCTTGTTTGATTCACTTACAGCGGTATCGCTTTGTCCACCACCTCCACCATCTGTTCATTCAGACCAGATGAAAAAAGAATTGCAGGAGATCTATGAATTCTCTAAAAATCCAACCCGGGAAATGATTAGAATAGTTCATTTCTGGGCTGATGGAGTTGGTACTTCCACACCTCCCGGACACTGGAATGCAATTGCAGCACAGGACCTGGTTAAAAAGAAAATTAGTGAAGTAAGATGGGCAAGAAACCTGGCATTATTAAATATGTCGATGATGGATGCTGCCATTGTTTGCTGGGATACCAAAATGAAATATTTCAATCCAAGACCTTCACAACTTGATACAAGGATCAAAACAGTAACTGGGCTTCCTAATTTCCCATCATACATATCAGGTCACTCAACTTTTAGTGGTGCGGCAGCAACAATACTTGGTCATTTAATTCCTGAGAAAGCAACACAGTATGCAGCTATGGCACAGGAAGCAAGCATTTCAAGAATGTATGGAGCAATCCATTACAGAAGTGATTGTGAAATAGGTTTGGTTGTAGGAAAGAATATCGGGAATTATGCAGTAGAGAGAGCGAAAACTGACGGAGCAGAATAAAAAAAACAGCGTCCTGTAGGAATACAGGACGCTTACCCTTAATCGAAATTTCCCCGTAGAACTTACTTAATCGGGCATTTGAATGAAATACTGATATTATGCCTGTTCTTATTACTTCCCTGCATTCCATAGATCTGTCCTGATCCATATTGGTATAACACTCCTACTTCCCCAGGACCTGCTTTATAACTTACTCCAGCATTTAACCCCCTGTTAATATTTTTGACAGAAATATCCTGGCTCATATTTGGTGCAGGTGCTATTGTTCTTGCAACCGGGACAACCAGCGTACTTACAGAAGGCATGTCTATTGAATTATTTATAGCAAACATTTCTTTAGTCTGAATATCTTGGAGATAAGACACCTGTACACCAGCATGCACATTGATCCTGGATGATACCGGAATCGTTACATTCAGTGGTATATCGAGGTACTGAGCGGAACGGATTCTCTGCTGATCATTGGAAACCATATCCTGGATATGCAAGGGCAAATTAGATTTTACTGCAAACTGTACGTCAACGGAAGATGATCTGTGTTCTGATGGAATGGAAAGATCTATTTTCTTCACATCTGTTTGAGTTTTTAATACAGAAGAAAAATAAATTTCTTTCTGTTCCAAATGAACATTACTGTTTTCCAGTTCCGGCAATGCAGCAATAGTTTTTATGTCATAGTCAACATCTTCTGGCTTAACCTGTACTGAAGCATGACGGATAAATGAATTATCCATTGTATAATGATGAGCCTTATTAACCTTTTCAACAGTGTTGATCACTGTATAATCTTCAGCAGGTTTCTGAACCTGTGATACATTCATGGATCCCATTTGAAATGCTACAGGGATTTGAAGCAAAAGCAAAAAAACCGCAGCAATCTTTGATATAAAAAGCAAAACATTTTTTCTTTTGTGCTGGATAGGAAGATGTTTCTCCAGTAAGGACTGCATCTGCATCCATGCCATATCCACATGTTCAGGAGTGGGTGTTGGTGTAAATTTTATTATCATCCCCAAATATTTTCGTGTTTAAGCTTTTCCCTGATCTGCTTCTTTGCCTGAGAAAGATGCCACCTGGAAGAAAGCTCAGAAATATTCAACAGCATCGATATCTCTTTGTGTGAATAACCATCCATATTGAGTGAAAGCACAGACTTGGCAAGTTGAGGAAGTTTTCCAATCAGTCCCTGCAAGTATTCCGGTTTCATTACTTTCAAATGACTATCATCACGAAGGGGGATCTCTTCATTGATCTCAGTGGTTAAGGGCAAACGCTCCTTTTTTCTTAAATGATCGAGTGCAGTGTTGGTTGTTATTTTGGAAAGCCATGCCTGGAAGGTTCCCAGTTCAGAAGAATACTTTTCAATAGCCATAAAGGCTTTTAAAAATCCATCATTAACGATACTGATGATCTCCTGTTCATCCTGAACATACCTGTTGACCAATGAATACATACGGGCATAGAAATGACGGTAGATCTTTTCCTGTGAAGACCTGTCATTACCCCTGCATCCTTCGATCCAATCAAACAGTTGTTCTGTTTCCAAAACCAACGATCATTTAAGATCCGGGAAGTATGATCCATACTTCCCGGAGATGAATTATTTATTTTTCAGCGAGATAGTTTTAAGTACCTTATTATTAGCAGAGATGCTGTCGAGCCATTGTACTTTCAAAATGGAATCATTGAAGGTTACAATATTCCAGTTCTGTACTCTTTTTGATCCTGTGAGTTTCAGAACAGTTTCATTATTTGCGAAAGCCCAGGTACCACTGTCGTATTGGAAAATAGCTGTATCACATTTACTGTTCCCGTCATTAAACTGGAATCGTTTGTTAGATGTAAAAGAAAGACGATCATCTGCAGAACAATCTTTTACAATGCTGCTATCCTCGTTGGGATTAGTCAAACTTTTCCTGGTGATCTCAGTGATCTTCCATTGACGTGCCATAAGTTGCGTTTCTTTTGCGGTATAACTTACATCATCATCTTTATCACAGCTTGCTAAAAATGCCAGTGATGCGATTGTCAGTAAGGAGGCTAAAGTCTTCATGTTTTTTACTAGTTATTGATTAACGAATGATTGCGACGGCCGTCCTTATCTAATACTGTTTTTAAATTCTATGTGTGAGGCGATGATGAATTTTTTTTAAAAAATATTTTTTTTAGTTGCGCTGACAGTTAATGATGAGGAATTGTTGCGTGAGATCTTTAGCAGAAGAAAAATTAAGGAGTTTTAATTGCCTAAACTCTTTAAACGACTTTCAGCATACTCAAGCGGCCCCTGTTGTTTATGTTTTATCGCTAAAGAAATAGCTTCCTCGAATACCTTTATTGCTTCCGGCTTACGGTTTAACTTAACAAGTCCATCGGCATATATAACAAATGACATTGGATCCCCGGGCATTTTTTCAACACCCCATTTCATTACCATTTCCCAGGAGGTATGATCCTTCATATCAAGATAAGCATCACCCAACTGGGCTTGTACACCTGGATCTAAAGAAACATCCAGCTGTTTAAGAATAACTTCAGTATTACTTAAAAAATAATTCAGTCCCTTATCTTCAATTACATCAAATAATTTCACCACCAATGATTAATCAATTTTCTCCAGAGGCTGACCAACCAATAACCTGAAATAATTTGCATATTGGGTCGGCTATCCATAAACTGATTGGTACAGTTACTAACTATATAATTTGAATTGGCATCTGCAAAAACATCAACATTAAATCCTGCTCCTCCTCCATTATGACCATACAGCTCAACACCTGGAATAACTACAGATGAATAAGTATCTAAACCATATCCATAAAACCTCCATGAATTATCGGAAGGTTTTGTATGATTTGCAGTTTGCATGATTTTCAATGAAGGAAGGCTGATCAATTTACCACTGCTCAATGCACTCATGAACATTTGGAGGTCTCTTGCATCTGACAACCAACCTCCGGCTCCTGAGGCCTTAAATCCAATCTTTTCATTCATGATAAAATGAGTACGCGAACTTATGATCCGATATGGTTGAGCGCCATTATTAACTGGCATCAATGTATCATTAAGATGCCTCGTAACAGTCATACCAGATGGAATGAAAATATTCTTTTTGAGATATCGATCAAAACTCATTCCTGAGACTCTCTCAACTATCCATGATAATAGGATATATCCTGAGTTGCTATAATTCATTCTCGTTCCTGCTGAATCAAATGCCAAAGGAACTTCTTCAATAATCTTCCTGATCTCACTTCGCGTGTATTGTTTCTTAAAGTTCCAGTCAGGGTGATCCCATGGACTTTCAAGCCCTGAAGTATGATTCAATAAATGATGAACTTGAATTTTATCAGCACCTTTTATTTGCACTTCCGGCAACAGGTGTTTCAAGGAAGTATTCAAATAAAGTTTTTTCTTTTCAACCAGCTGCATTATTGCGGTTGCAGTAAACATTTTTCCAACTGACTCAGTAAGAAAAAGTGTAGATGGTTTGTTTTGAATTCCCTTGTCTATATTGGCAGATCCGTAGCCTTTTTCGAAAATCAGCCGATCGCCATTCGCCACTCTGACAACACCACTATATCCATTTTTTTCATAAATATCCGTCAGGCTATCGAGAGATCTTAGCAATGATTTCTGTCCGCTAACATTTACAATGGCTATGACGGCAATAACAGTAAGTAGAAAACGCATGTTCAGGAATTTCGATTCAAATACCTGAAGATAGCTTGTTGAATTTCAGATAAATTATATAGCTACTGAAATGATGAATTGCATATTTAAACTGATCAATTGACCATCTTCGAAAGCTTACGAACATCGAGTATATTGATACGGCCATCCTGGATGTCGATTCTGTGGCAGTACCTGCAAGTAATGAGAGGTTTTGTAGAGATTTTAATTGATGAAGAAAAATGGATTATTTTTGAACCTCACGGGAAATGGTGTCTTCCTGACCCAACCGCTCGAAAGAGCTAATGGCGCCTACAAATATGGAATTCATTCCACTTAAAATTATTTGTAGGATGTACAAGAATAAATACTCACTGGAACAGCTGAAAATAGCCAAGAAACTGCTTTACTGGACCGCACTCATTCTTCCAGTCTCCATTATCACAGGATCCCTGGTAGCATTATTCTTATGGCTATTGGATGTTGTGACAGAAATAAGATGGAATAACCTTTGGTTGATTTTTTTACTTCCCCTTGCAGGGATCATCATTGCTGCATTGTATAAATACCTTGGAAAGAATTCGGAAGCGGGAAATAACCTGATCATGGATGAGATCCATGAGCCAGGGGGTGGAATCCCAGCCAGAATGGCTCCATTGGTTCTGATCTCCACTATAATCACTCATTTATTTGGAGGATCTGCAGGCAGGGAAGGCACAGCCGTCCAGATGGGAGGAAGCATATCTGCACAGTGTTCAAAATGGTTTGGATTGAAGCAATCCGACCGAAGTATTCTATTGATGTGCGGGATGGCAGCCGGCTTCGGAGCTGTATTTGGAACACCGGTAACAGGAGCCATCTTAGCACTGGAAGTTCTTGCGATTGGTAAAATAAAGTATGAAGCCCTTATACCATGCCTGATTGCAAGCCTGCTGGCAGATTATACCTGCACTTTATATGGAATTCATCATACCAAATACCAGGTCAATTTCAATGAAGGTCTTGAGCCTATCCTACTTTTAAAAGTGATCATCGCAGGAATCTCATTTGGATTAGCCAGTTTTATGTTTGCCAGTTTATCGCATAAAATAAAAGCAACAGCCAACAAATACATTCATAACAAATGGTTCATTCCGGTAATAGGTGCTTTTTTGTTAATTGGAATCAGTTATACTTTAGGCAGTTTTGATTATCTCGGGCTGGGTGTAACAAATCCTGGAAATGGTGTAAGTATTATTTCAGCTTTTTCTCCCAATGGTTCTGATAACTGGAGTTGGTTCTGGAAATTATTACTAACAGCCATAACATTGGGTATGGGTTTTAAAGGTGGAGAAGTAACACCGCTTTTCTTTGTAGGCGCTACTTTAGGCAACACCCTTGCAACACTTGGAGAAGCTCCGGTAGATCTTTTTGCAGGATTAGGTTTTATTGCAGTTTTCGCAGGAGCCACCAATACTCCCCTTGCCTGCACATTGATGGGGATTGAATTATTCGGATCGGAAAACATTGTTTATTACGCAATAGCCTGTTTTACCGCTTATTATTTCAGTGGCCATACAGGAATTTATAGTTCACAAAGAATTGCAGTATCTAAATATAATTTATTGAAAAAAAGAAATGCGGAATAAGATTCTATTCCGCATTTCTAAAAGTTTACTGGTTTAAACCTGCACTTTGCACTCTCCTGCTTTCTTCCTCCGAACCTCCTGAATTTTGCCTGTTTGATTTATTACTTGCATTTCCAAAACGATATTGAAAACTTAACTTAAACTGCCTGGATTCCTGCTTACCGCTAACATAGATCTTTTGCCCAGCGAAATCTGAGCTCGCAGTCCATTTCAATGAATTAAAGACATCACTTACTGAAGCTTTAATTGTTCCTTTCCCCTTGATCACCTGCTTTTGCAAGCCAATATCTGCACTCCAGATTGAGGATGATCTCATACTTCCCTGCCAAATAGATGGAGTGGTATAAAATCCACTCAACTCAGCATTCCACCCCTTGCCAAACCGAACACTATTCTGAAGAAAAATATTGGCAGCCCAAACTTTCATATCAACACTACGATCTTTCCCATAATTAGCTTTGAATTTCGAATGATATCCATTCACATTTACAAATAAACTGTAGGCTTTATATTGAAATGGATAACTGATATTAAGACTGGTTATATTCTGTGTAGCAAGATTCCTGTTTGAAAGAAACCCTTTGGTTCCATCCGCTGTATCAACGATCTGCCCAAACACATCATCAACATGACTGTAACTTAATGTTGTATTTAATCGGAATTTGTAAGTATGTTTCAAACTTATGGTGTTACTATATTGCGGGCGAAGATCAGTACTTCCTTTATGGAATGTGTATTCATTGATACGATACTCGAATGGATTCAGATCCTTGTAAACCGGTCGATCAATGCGACGACTATAAGATAAAATTAACTGGTTATCAGATTTAGGAGCAAAAGTCAATGAAGCACTCGGGAAGAAATCAAGGTAAGATTTCCAGCCATTCAGTCCTGCATCAACATTTGTTTGCTCAGCGCGAACACCACCCTGGATAGAAACACCTTTCCACGACCTTGAATAACTTACATATAAAGCATTTACATTTTCAACATACTTAAAGGAATTACTTGCAGCAGTGTCAGGCTTTTCAACTCCGCCAATTTCCATAAAAAGGTCATACTGATTATCAGTAACTACATATCCAAATTTACCTCCAATTCCCAGCTGACCCTTACCTAACTTCTGTTCCCAGTCAGCTTTCAGTGCATATATATCAATGCGTGTTGGACTTTTTATCCTGTAATTTTTCTGACCAAGTACTGTCTTTCCTTCAGCATCCAGGAAAGTATTAGGTTGCCATTGATCCTGATCTAAAGCATAATATCCATAATCACCATTAATAGAAAGACTTTTGCCTGTACTGTCTTTAAACAAAAAATTCAGATTAGCATTTATATTATCATTGCGCATCTTGTTATAATTTGCTGCATCCAGTACCTTCTGAATTTTTCCTGTATTGTTATCAATTATGGGTGTTATACTTATATTTTCAAGAGTTGGTGAAGCCAAACTTCCATTTACCGTCAGACCAATAGAATTTTTATTATTGATGGAATAATCAATACCAGTTTTAAAAGAATGGTTGACTTTATTGAAAATAAGTTTGCTGTGCTGATCAAAACTTGTGTCTTTTAGAGTTCTATACAAGTTAAAGTCCATACCAGTTTTTCCATATGCACCATTATAAGATCCAAACAGGTTAAGCTTATTGGTTTTATAATTGATGGAAAATCCATCATCTGTTCTTACATTCCTGCTGATACTGACACCTGCACTTAATGATCCATTGAAACCCTTTGCCTTGTTTTTCTTCAACCTGATATTGATGATACCGGCAGTTCCTGAAGCTTCATACTTCGAAGAAGGATTATCAATGATCTCAATAGCTTCAATTTGTGATGAAGAAAGAGATTTTAAATAATTTGTTAGATCCTGGGCACTTAAGGGAGATGGTCTTCCGTCGATGAATACCTGCACGCCATTCTTTCCATGAAGGCTTAATTGATCATCTTTATCAATGGCAACTCCAGGGGATTTTCGAAGCAGCTCCAATGCATCTGTTCCGGTACTGTTGATGGTGCCTTCCACGTTAAGGATCATTTTATCGGCCCTGGCTTCTACCATTGGCTTCCTGGCTTTAACTACCACTCCCTGCAAAACTGATGATGATTTATTTAATTTAAAATGAGGCAATTCAATAGATCTGCCCAAATAATTAATTGGAGTGGAATACAGTGTTTCAAAACCAACATAACTAATACTGACAAGAAAGCTATCAATAGCAGGAGGTGTGAATTCAAATAATCCATTTTTTGTAAGATCAAATTTGATCAGAGAACTGTCTTTCATCTTTAAAAGTGATACTGTTGCCCCATTCAAGGCCTCCCCTTGTTGATCAAATACTTTTCCGTGAATAGTTTGAGCATGTATTACTGATAAAAAAATCAATTGAGAAAATAATAAAATGAAGATCTTTTTCATGATAGTAGTTTGATGATGGCAATAGATTGCCCTTCGGCAGTTTTGCCGTTATTAAAAGTTGTTTATGAATTAATGATTAAAGTGAATTACACAGTTCACCTGCTTCGCTGCAGCAGCAGGATACGGGTTTGTTCTTTACATATGGACTATGGCAACCCCAACATCCTTCATTTACATGTTCAGATATTTCAATTCCCATAAATTGAATAAGATCAATTTCATGGGATGATACATTATCATATTTGAGTGTGGGAATATTCTTTTGAGAAAGAATCAATTTGCCTGCATACCTGAAGCCCGCTTTACGGATGCCTCTCAATGAAGAATTATTTTCAGGTGCATGAATTATCCAGAAACGGTCAGCCTTTTCAGCTTCATATTTAAGTATATATTGAAGCAGTAGAGGATAAATATTTTTACCCCGAAAGGAAGGAAGAGTTTTGAAATTCCATAAATAAAGATTTCGAATGGGTAAAATCAAATCATGGTTCAGCTCACCAATCCTTGCTTTACCACGAGCCATCCATCCGAAAGCCGCAGGCACATCATCCAGGAAGGCAACAAAAGCAAGATGATCATTTGCAAGTCTCTTTATAACTTCCAGCTCTGAACTTTCCGACATCATAGAAAGCAATGTTATATCTGTGCTTTCCTCAAATCGCAACCCTTTAAGTGGCTTTAAGAATGGAATATGATCATTTTTTGACAAGGTATAAAGTGACATATTTAATAGATTAAGGTTTTTAGAAAAGGGAAGCAAATGAATTGCTTCCCTTAATTGATTAAGCGCAGCAGTTGCAACCACAGGTGCAGGAAGCACCAGGACAGGCATCACCACAGGTGCATACGATTGAATGAGAAGTTGTTCCGCAGTTGCATTTGTTTGAATTTTCCATTGTCTAAAGTTTTTGTTTTTGATTAATTTATTTGACAGTGCAAAACTACTTCGGTGTTTGCGCTACTCTGTTACACTATGAGGAGTATGATTTATAAGATTCACGGAAAAACATATTTTTACGTCAACTAAATAGTACCAGGTTGATAAAAGCATCCATGTATATAAGTCCTACCAGGATGATGCTTGCATCTCAGCACCTTGTTGCCGATGTTCATAGCCATGCAGTGTTGCAATTTACCTGCTCACTGGATGGACAGCCTTTTTCAGTATGGACTGAAGAAACAGGATGGCAGAAAGCAGAAGGAGTTCTGATCAACTCAAATGTTGCTCATGGTATTAAAGACTTTGCAGGATGGCAGGTCACCACCTGTATTATCCCCGATGCAGGTAAGGGCAAGAAAATTCAGGAACAAATATTTGAAAACAGACCAGCCCGATTCTTCAAGGCCCAGGAGATTAAACCTGCAATGGACATATTACAATTCACCAAAGAAGAAATAATTAAGACAGGCAAATGCTTTCATGATATTACCGAAGCACTGTACAATCACTTACTGGGAGGAAAACACATAGTCATACCATTGGATGAGCGGATACAACAGACCATCACTACCATCAGGAAAAATATTCACCAGAATTTCTCGGCATCAGCCCTTGCTACCGAAGTACACCTTTCAGAACACCGCTTCCTTCATTTATTTAAAGAGCAAGTAGGTGCAACATTACGCCAATATATTTTATGGTTGAGGCTCGCCGCGGCGACTCAGGCATTTGTAGAAGGGAAGTCATCCAAGGAAGCAGCATATGAAGCTGGCTTTTCTGATCCGGCACATTTTTCCAGGACCTTTCTCCAAATGTTCGGCGCACAACCCTCTTCATATGCGGCTTTTAAACAATTCTTTCATATTGATTTCTTCCAGGATTTTTAGTCCGGAATTGAAAAATAGCCAGTTTATTCAAGCCGGTAGCTAGTTTATTCAAGCCCAAAGAAAGATCCTGTTGTTCTTTTGTGCTCACAAAATAACCAACATGAAATCATTTCTTTCTATCCTCAAATTGGAAAAACAACTCCTGTTTATTCTTTTATTATTAATGGCTGTAAGATTAATAAGTATTGTATCCTTTCTAATCAATCAATTCTAAATATGACTCAGACTCAGACGCATACTTATCATGTAAAGAATATGGTTTGCCGAAGATGCATTTTGATAGTGACTGAAATTTTAAATTCAATTGAAGTAGAAGCAGTCGTAAGTGCCGGCAAAATATTAGTGAAGGAAAAACTCCCGGGATTTATACAGGATGAGTTAAGTAAAAGACTAAATCAGGTGGGGTTGGAAATCATTGAAAGCAGGGTTAAGCGTCTCACGGAAGAGGTGAAGTCAACAGTAATTGAATACCTTTCCTTAGGCTATGAAAGCCAACGATTCAAGCTTTCAGGTTATATCTCTTCGAAGCTTTCGTATGACTTTACCTATTTAAGCGAGTTATTCTCTAAATCCGAAGGCATAACTATTGAACGATATTTCTTATTGCAGAGACTGGAGAAAGTAAAGGAATTAATGGTTTATGATGAGCTATCATTAAGCGAGATTTGCCTTTGAAACCGGCTTTAGCAGTGTGCATCATTTGTCGGCCCAGTTCAAAAAAATATTGGGCACTACCCCATCTCAATATAAAAGCAAAGCAGTTAACCATCGTATATCATTGGATCTCGTTTCGGTGCTGTACTCTTAATAACCGGGTACACAGATTGATAGTTGTTCTATATGGAATCGAAACAACTACAGCAGGAAAGGAACAGGTTAATCAAATCTATAGATCGGTTGCTGGAAGGTCCAATGATTGTCCTTGGCTTTGTGTGGCTGATCCTTCTGGTGATTGAATTGATCTGGAGGTTACCAAAAACTTTAGAATATCTTAGCCTTACTATTTGGATTGTATTCATTATTGATTTTGGTGTAAAATTTTTACTGGCAACGTCCAAAATTGTTTACTTAAAGAAAAACTGGTTAACAGCCATTTCACTATTAATACCTGCCTTGCGGGTATTCCGGATTTTTAGATTCATTAGGCTGCTTCGGGGACTCCGGAAAATAAGGCTTGTTCGTATAGTATCATCCATAAACAGGAGCATGAAAAGCCTTGCATTAACAATGAAACGCAGGGCTTTTGGTTACGTCATTGCTATTACCTTACTTGTAACATTTGGTGGGGCTGCTGGTATGTATGCCCTGGAAAAAGAAACTGCTGGATTTGAATCCTATAGCATGGCATTGTGGTGGACGGCAATGCGGGTGATTACGGCTGGAAATGAATTTAATCCTGCAACACCGGAGGGACGAGGCCTGGCCTTCATGATCGCAGTTTTTGGTTATACAATCTTTGGATATGTGACAGCAACATTTGCCAGCTTTTTTATAGGTCGTGATGCCGAGGAAAAGGAATCTCCAGTTGCCGGCTCCAAAGAAATAGATTCTTTAAGAAAAGAGATTCAAAAACTACAAACCTCTATTGATGCCCTGAAAGATGGGAATTGAAAACATGATATAAAAGAAAAGGCCTTGATAGTCAAAGCCTTTTCTTTTGTGGACTTAACCAGCAAAAAGTCGAACCAAATATGGGATTTACTGGGTAGAATCTATACTTTAAAGCCTTTTATCGGACAAATTTTACACTCAAGATCAAACCGTAAACGTAAGACTAATCTAGATTAGAAGATTAAACACAAATCATCTAACGAGTAAAGCGTCCGCTGAATTTAACGGGAAGACATTACAATGTTCAATCAATTTATTCCAGATTTGGACGTAATTGTAGATTTTATGAAGATGTTTGTTTTGAACTTTTTCTAAAAATTATAGCGGCTTGTATTTTTGCTTTTATCTGCAATATCACTGGGAGATCCATTAGGTAGTGGTTGTTTTGTTTGCAAGCCATTCATCTTTTTCAATCTGGTATATATAATTGAGTTTAGGGAGCTCCCCAAAATAAGCCACTTCCTGCTCCCCAACCTTCTTTGCACCTAAACGGCTAATGGCTATTTGAGAGCGAACATTATCTGCTCCTATTTGGAAACCTACATGTGAAACAAACTGAAAAAGGTAATCCAACATGAGCACCTTAACGGAATGATTGAGGCCTTTGCCCCAATATTCAGTACCGTAGAAAGTATATCCAATTAATATACTATCGTCTTGGTCATTGTAATCGTAAATGCGGGTGCTGCCAGCGATTTTACCAGTTGACTTATCGACTATTTTGAACGCACCCTTGCTTTGAATGGCTCCTTCAAAAAAGGTACGAAAAACATCTTTTTTCCAACGGTCTTTGTTCGGATGTTGTTCCCAAACTTTAGGGTTTGCTGCCACTGCATACAAATCTTCAAAATCGCATTCCTGTAATGGAATAAGGATAGCTTTGTCGTTTTCTAACAGTGGTTGGATATCAAAATTCATAATTGTGTTTCTTTCGGTTGTCAATAACGGCAAAGTTGTATAAAATTACTTCTTACGATCTCATCAAGATGAAGGAACTATCGGCAATTAAGCTTGCCACCCATCTTGATCTAAATCTTGCAAACTAAAAAATGCACAAGCGTGTTAATTCTCTTTCAATTTTAGTTTCATCATGATATCAGTCTGTTCATCATCGCCAAGTTTGAAGATGTGCTTGTCAAATTCTTCAAAACCATTCTTCTTATAGAAGTTAATTGCTCTTGGGTTTTCTTCCCAGACACCTAACCAAACATAGTCGGCATTCTTCTGTCTTGCAACCTCCATTGCCTTTTCATAAAGTATTTGTCCAACTTTTTTACCGTGAAACTCTTTTAAGACATAAATACGTTCGATTTCAAGTGCTCCTTCATCTTTTAATTCTGTCTGTGATTGCCCAACGTTTAGTTTTAGATAACCAATCACATTGTTATGAAGAGTAGCAAAATAAATTTCAGAGTTAGGGTTACTAAGTTCACCGATTAATTTCTCTTTGGAAAAGCCTTCTTCCAAATACTTCTTCATGTTCTCTTCAGTGTTACCGGCTGAAAATGTCTCATAAAAGGTTTTTCTGCCTATTTCTTGCAGTTGTTCAATTTCTTTCAGTGTCACTTGTTTTACTTCTATCAGTTCCATTGATACTTTCTTTTTATGGTTATAGATGCTAAATCACACATTCCATTCAAAGTTGAGCCAATCTCTATTTTCCTTTGCCCCTAATTTTTCATAAAATCTTATTCCTACTTCATTCCACGGCGCAACGGTCCACTTGATTGTCTGGCAATTGTTTAGCTCAGCCTCTTTTCGCAAAGCATTCATAAGCTGCTCTCCAATCCTTTGCCCTCTGTAATTCTCATCTACATAAAGTTCTTTCATGTAGATAACGGGTCTGGCCTGTGCTGTATAAGGAAGAAAATAATAAACCAACATGCCTACAATACTATCGTTGACTTCTGCAATCAGGCAATAAAAGTCTGGTGGACTTTTGCGAAACCCACTTTCCCGAACAATACTCGGAGTTATAGCAAAACTGTCAATATACTTTTCGAAAATGGCCAACTCCTTCATCAACGTCCAAAGTTTATCGCTATCGCTCTCCATTGCTTTTCTAATTACTATACCCATTGCTTTTCTTAATCGTTTGATGCCTAATAAATTAATGTGAAACTATTTTTAGCCCGATAATAGAACCAATTAGCGTAAAAATGAACAGCAATCGCAGAAACGTTACCGGTTCTTTGAAAGCCACTATCCCAACTAAAACAGTTCCAACGGCTCCGATGCCTGTCCATACGGCGTAAGCTGTTCCAATGGGTAAAGTTCGGGTTGCTTTCATTAGTAATCCCATACTGATAGTAAGTGCAACAAGAAAGCCGGCGTACCACCCATATAGTTCGCTTCCTGTAGCTTCTTTTGCTTTTCCCAGGCAGAAAGCAAAAGCCACTTCAAACAATCCTGCAATAACCAAAACAATCCAATTCATACTCATTCTTTGTTTTTCTAATGAACCAAATAAACCTTTATAAATGCTACTACTGTTATTAAAAGCCAAATAGAATTAAGCACCCAACTAGCATATGCTTTTTTGAAAACCGCATATGTTATAAGAAATAAACAACCCAAAATATTCAGGAATAGGTAAGCAATAGATTGACTTTCAATCACATTCAAACTGTTCAAACTAAACGCCGACAGGGAAGCCGCAGCTCCTGTCCACCCAATCGCTTCTGTCACTATCTTTCTCGGTAACACCATTAACGTTATTTTTAATGCAAAGAACCTATTGTTTTAATGCGGCAACAATGCCGATTTCTCATTGATTAATGCATAAAATAGATTAGTGGAACTACAGCAGATCAAATATTTTCTAACGCTTGCCGAGGAGTTGCATTTCTGGAAGAGTGCCGAAAAACTGTTCATTACCCAATCGGCCCTCAGCCGACAAATTAAAGCGATGGAAGAGGAATTGGGTGTGCAACTGTTTGAACGGAGCAAACGAACGGTTAAGCTCACCAAAGCCGGAGCCTTTCTCCAGGAACAGTGGCTCAGGATGATGGAAGAAATTGACCGTATCCACCGACAGGCTAAAAGCATTCACGAGGGGACTTATGGAACAGTGAGCATTGCCTATCCTGGTTCTATCGCCTATGGTTTTCTGCCAGAATTGATCTCGGCTATTGCCAATGCACTTCCGGAAGTAAAGTTAGAGTTAGTAGAGCCAACGGATGTTAGTATTGAACAATTGCTGCTCAGTCACCAGTTGGATCTTGCGTTGCGAAGGGATCCGGCTGAAAACCCTGCTTTGCAATCGATCATCCTTTATTCGGAGCATTTTTCCCTTATTGTACCCGAGGGCCACCTGCTTAATAAGGAAAACTTCAGAAGCCTTGCACAGGTAAAAGATGAAAAGTTTATCTTATCAGGACTGCACAATAGGACATACTACGTCTCCAGCCTTCGGCAACTTTTTGATGCATATGGCTTTGAACCCAATGTGCACATTGAATCGGATTTTGGAGGTATGGTTTTAAGCTTGGTGGCCAAAGGTTTGGGAGTATCCATTATGCCTAGCTCCTATGCCATCAATGCTCCACTCGGTGTTCGGTTTATTAACCTTCCACAAAAGACGAATCTTTATGCCGCATGGAGAAAAGACGACAACAGCCCTATACTTCGCAATGTGATTTCAATCGTCCAATCCATTGCAAAAGAGTTCTGAA
This sequence comes from uncultured bacterium, assembly GCA_966112615.1. Taxonomy (GTDB): domain Bacteria; phylum Bacteroidota; class Bacteroidia; order Chitinophagales; family Chitinophagaceae; genus Flavitalea. The sequence goes on along the minus strand of CBHWDO010000002.1, from coordinate 465,163 downwards.
TGGCATTATTTCTATATTATACAAACAGTAGGTTCGAACTTCTTGTTAAGTTAAATGATAAAAGCCTTGACTATCAAGGCTTTTATCATTTGTGGAGAATACCGGAGTCGAACCGGTGACCTCTTGCATGCCATGCAAGCGCTCTAGCCAACTGAGCTAATTCCCCAATAAGGGTGCAAATATATCGCTGCAGACCATTGCAGTAAAAAATTAATTTTTGCAATAGTGTTGCATTTTTTACTTTTGGGAACTGATGGGAAAGAACAGATTCATACAAACCCTGTTTCCTGCCGTAATGCTGCTCCTGTTTTCCCTGAGCATTACTCCAAGGAAATACCTTCATGATGTGTTCGCACATCATAAGGACACTGTTCGCCTGTACCTTAAAAAACATTCCACTACCATCGAACAAAAAGGATTTCAGTGCGAACAGAATACGCTGGTTGTTGAACAGGTATTTCTTCAAACACCTGTACCTGTTTTCGCATATCCCTTACCGTTAGTTAATGAATACAAGCAGGAACACTATAATAGTTTCATCAAACTGTTTCTTCCTGACCTCTCTCTCCGCGGGCCACCTGCCATTGTATAAAATCTTAAAAGTTATTGCAGATTAACCTCTGCTATTTTTCATTTTATTCATTTTACATTGAATAGAGTATACATTATAGTAGCCACGCTGCTATTGTACACCAATGCGTGGGCTCAAAACTGCGAACTGAAGATCACCGGCCACGTGGAGGATGAACACCTCAAAGATAAACTTGCAGGTGCGACTGTAAAATTGCTTGGTACCGACCGGCAAATGCTCACCAACGAGGATGGCAATTTTGTATTCAACAACCTCTGCAGTGGAAATTATACGATGGAGATAAGTCATGTTGATTGCCATACTATCACCAAACAGGTAAGGCTGAATAAGAATCTTCATTTCGACATACTCATGCCGCATGCGCAAAATACCCTGCAGGAAGTGACCATCATGGCTACAAAACAGGTACCCAATACCGCATTCAAACAGGAGATCAGCGGCCGGGAAATGGAACAGTCACGGGGTACTTCACTTGCCGATGCGCTCGACAAGCTTAGTGGTATTACCACACTTAAAACCGGTTCAAATGTTTCAAAACCGGTGATCCATGGCCTGCACGGAAACCGTGTTCTGATCATCAACAATGGGATTCGACAGGAAGGACAGCAATGGGGAAATGAACATGCACCTGAAGTGGATCCATTCATTGCTGATAAGATCAGCGTTATTAAAGGCGTGGATGAACTCAAATACGGATCAGATGCCATCGGCGGCGTGATCCTCGTAGATGCGCGTCCACTAAGCCTTTTACCAGGAACAAGAAGTGAGTTCTATACGGGTTATGCTACCAATGGAAGGATGTATTATGGATCGGGAAATGTGGAAACCAGATTGAAAAAAATTCCTCTTGGTATTCGATTGCAGGGTACTTACCGCAGATCTGCCAATATCAGTACACCGGATTATACGATGAATAATACGGGATTGAAGGAATACAATTTTTCAGGAACTGCATCATGGAAAAAAGAACACTATAATATTGAAGCATATGCAAGTCATTTTTATACCAAGGCCGGTGTATTCAGTGGTTCACATATCGGCAACCTGAATGACCTGCTGGCTGCTATTCAGGCCGACAAGCCTGATGATCTGTATACAGGTGAAAAAACATATGCGTTCAAACGTCCATTCCAGGAAGTAGAACATACCCTGGGCAAGGTCCGTTCGTCCATTACCAAAGGAAATCATCGTTTCAATATCACACTGGGTGTTCAACGAAACAGGAGAAAGGAATACGACAAGTCAAGATCTGATGCAAACACACGTCCTCAACTTGATTTGCTGATCTATACATTCACTGAAGACATCGCATGGGAACATCCAACTATCGGTAACCTGAAAGGCTCTGTGGGACTGTCTTTGATGCAACAAGAGAATAGCTTCGGAGGAAGATATTTTATCCCTAATTACACTTCCAACAGTGCAGGGGCATATTGGATTGAAAAATACAGTAAAGGCAAATGGGATCTTCATGCAGGTATTCGGTATGATAATAAAAAGAACTCCACCAGAAGATTATTGTACAATGGAAACAATATCAATTATGATTTTGATTTTTCGACCCTGGCATCTTCATTCAATGCTGTGTACAAGCCAACAGATCATGTAAAGTTGATTGGTGCTGTAAATCTATCAGGTCGGGCACCACAGGTCAATGAATTATTAAGTAATGGAATCCACCATGGATCAGCTACATATGAAGAAGGTGATATCATGCTGAAAACAGAGAAAGCATTGAATTTTTCTTTTACTACTGAATGGCAAACCTGGGAAGACAGGATCAACATCAATGCAACATTGTATAGCAACCGAATCAATGATTTCATTTACCGTAAACCCATGCCGGATGAACCTGTATTGACAATTGCCGGAGCTTTTCCAAAGATCGTGTTTAGTCAGACTGATGCCCTGCTCAACGGATTGGATCTTGACCTGCATGCAAAGATCACCAGCAACTTTATATATAGTTTTCAATATGCCATGTTGAGGGCTAAAGACAGGGCAAGTAAAGAATGGCTGATCTATATGCCTGCAGACAGGATCACCAATGCAGCCACTTTCAATTTCAATGATGGAAAGAAATTGCACAATGCATATGTAACCCTGGAAATGGTGAATGTATTTAAGCAATCAAGAGTTCCCTCTGAAAAAAATGGAAAGCAGGATTACAAGCAGCCACCATCAGCTTATAACCTGTTAAATGCAGATGCAGCAATGACTGTAGATATATTCAACTCGCCGGTAACAATTGGCTTATCGATCGATAATTTATTGAACACACGATTTCGGGATTATATGAACAGCTTCCGCTATTTCACTGATGAAATGGGGAGAAATATTTCGTTCAAATTAAAAGTACCTATAAACCACAATTAAAATTACAACCATGAAACTTTATCAATCACTGATCGCTATTGCAATGTTCGGAACATTTATGAGTTCATGTTCAAAAGACGATGTAACAGAAGAAAATTCGAACGAACTCATTACAACGGTTGAATTAAAATTTACTGAAAGAGGAACGAGCAATGTTCAGTCGTTCAATTTTGAAGATATTGACGGTCCCGGAGGACAGTCTCCAGAGATCGACCAGATCATTCTTGCTCCGAATAAAACATATGATGTGGAGATCGAAGTATATGATGATTCAAAAAATCCTCCTTTGGTGATCCATGAAGAAATTGAAGAAGAATCCAATGACCACAGATTTTATTTCGAACCATCGAATGCAAATCTTACCATTAACGGATTGGATAATGATGCAGCAGGCAAACCGCTTGGTTTGAAATCTGTATGGACCACAACCGGTGCAGCACAGGGAAATGTAAAGATCACTTTAAGGCATTATGAGAATGGCGGAAAAGAAACTTCAGACCCGGTGAATAGCACGAAGAGCAGTACGGATGCGGAGGTGAGTTTTGTGTTTAGAATACAGGAGTGATGATTGAATGGGGAATCGGGAATGGGGAATCGGGAACGGGCTGAACGCCCACTGGGCGGGCAGAACGAAGGGTATGGCACCTGGTGTTCTGCCCCTGCGCTTCGCTTGGTTCAGCTCATTCCCGATTCCCGATTCTCCATTCCCCATTCCATTTCTAAATCGGAATCACATTCCCCTTCCGATTCTCCCTGATCTTTTCCGGAATCGAATCAATGATCTCCTGCCTTAGCAGATCGACCATCCTTTTCTTCATGTAATCACGGTGAACTACCAGGCTTACTTCGCGCATAGGGGCACTCTTGAATTTTCGTAGCAATTGCAATTGTGATCCTTTTAAATCCATCGTAGCCAGTTCCGGAAGAATGGTTATTCCATCATTCACTTCCACCATCTTTCGAAGTGTTTCAATACTGCCTGCTTCATATTCAAACAGGCGATTTTCTTTACCGACCTTTCTTAGCTCGCAAAGATTTTCGATTTGAGAACGGAAGCAATGTCCTTCTTCCAGGATCCAAAGTTTACTAGGGTCAATATCTTTCGATAAAACATATTCTTTTTTGAACAACGCATTCTTCTTCGACACATATACCAGCATCTCTTCATAGAACAATACATATTCCCTGAAACCCGCTTCCTGCAAAGGTGTTACAAGAATAGCCGCATCCACTTTTCCTTCTTTCAAGCGCTCCATGAGGAAGTCGGTGGTCATTTCATTCACTACCAGTTTAACGCTTGGATATTTTGTTGCAAAAGACTTTACAAATAATGGCAACAAATAAGGCGCTAAAGTAGGTATGATACCAACTTTCAACTGTCCTTTCAAAACACCTTTTTTCGACTGCACTATATCATCGATCACACTTACTTCAGATAAAACTTTTTTTGCCTGCGCGATGATCTCTTTCCCCACTTCAGTTGGAATAACCGGCTGTTTACTTCTATCAAAAAGTTTGATACCCAGCTCCTGTTCCAGCTTATGCACCTGCATACTCAGTGTGGGCTGCGTAACATGACAGTGTTCTGCCGCCAATGCAAAGTGGCGGTGTATGTCGATGGCGATAACGTATTCGAGTTGTGTGATGGTCATTGCTTGACATTTAAATGGGAAATCGGGAATTGGGAATGGGCTGAACCCTTACCCATTACCAATTTCCTTTAAAGACACCTTCCTCCCCACTTTCAATTCATACCTCCCCCCTATCTTCAATGGGTAATTCTCTTTCTCATGACTCACCGGGAATCCAAAGCAAACAGGATAATCGTATTCTGCAATTGCATCCCGAATGATCTCTTCGGCAGTGAAGCCCATAGGCCTTGTCATATCTTTAGAATCTGTGAAACCGCCTACTATCAAGGCTTTCAGGTCTTTCAGCTTACCGCTTCTTTTTAGCTGAAACATCATCCTGTCAATATTATACAGGTACTCACCTACATCTTCAATGAACAGGATTCTTCCCTTGGTTTTTACTTCGGATTCCGTTCCCACAAGGTGTGCCAGCAAGGCAAGGTTCCCCCCTACTAAAACACCTTCCGCAGTTCCCTGTTGGTTGAATGCATGTGCATCAACCTGGAGATTCAGCGATTTTCCCTCAAGCGTTCTTTTCCAGGCACGCAGGTAAGGATTGTTTTCCAATCCATCATTGAATGCAGCTGCCATGGGAGCATGCAAGGTCTGGATTCCATAATGCTGAAAAATATGGCTGTGCAATACCGTGACATCACTAAACCCAATGATCCACTTTGGTTTCTTTTTAAATTTCTTGAAACTGATATGGTCGATGATCCTTCCAATTCCATAACCCCCGCGCCCGCACAATACTGCCTGCACAGCATCATCATCCATCATCTGCTGTAGATCTGCAAGCCGCTCCACATCAGTTCCGGAAAAATAGGTACCGTTGTCATTGCCAACCGTTTTGCCCATCTTCACATGAAAACCCCATCGTTCAAGGATTTCAACGCATGCAAGCACTTTTTCAAGAGGCATATATCCGGCCGGACAAACTATCCCGATCGTATCTCCTTTTTTCAGGTATGGCGGTATTTTGGACATAGGTGCAAGATAATGTAAGTTTGCCCCCTATGAATAGTTACAACAGGATCCTTGTTACAGCGGCCCTCCCCTATGCCAACGGGCCGGTACACATTGGTCACCTGGCAGGCTGTTACCTGCCGGCGGATATCTATGTACGTTACCAGAGAGCACAGAAAAGAGATATCAAATTTGTTTGCGGAAGTGATGAACACGGCGTTCCTATTACCATCCGCGCGATGAAGGAAGGTGTTACACCACAGCAGGTAGTTGATAAGTACCACAATATTATAAAGGATAGTTTTGCAGAAATGGGTATCTCATTTGATATCTATTCAAGAACATCCAATCCTGTTCATCATCAGACCTCATCCGATTTCTTTAAAAATCTTTACGATAAAGGTTTATTTGAGGAGAAAGAATCAGAACAGTATTATGATGAGAAAGCAGGTGTATTTCTTGCCGACAGGTACATCACCGGGACTTGTCCAATTTGCTCTAATCCCAATGCATACGGTGATCAGTGTGAGAAATGCGGATCATCATTGAGTCCTGAGCAACTGATCAATCCAAGATCAACCTTATCCGATGCGGTTCCTGTAAAACGCAAGACCAAACATTGGTACTTTCCTTTGCAGAACTATGAAGGATGGTTGAAAGAGTGGATCATCGAAGGACATAAGGAATGGAAGAACAATGTGTACGGTCAGTGTAAAAGCTGGATCGATAACGGCCTTCAAAGCCGTGCTATGACAAGGGATTCCAATTGGGGTGTAAAAGTTCCGATACCTGAAGCAGAAGGAAAAGTTTTGTATGTATGGTTCGATGCACCGATCGGGTATATCAGCGCAACAAAAGAACTCACAGAAGACTGGGCAGATTATTGGTGTAAGGAAGATACCAAGCTGGTACATTTTATCGGGAAAGATAATATCGTGTTCCACTGTATCATTTTTCCATCCATGCTGAAAGCACACGGTAATTTTGTATTACCTGATAATGTTCCAGCGAATGAGTTTTTAAATATTGAAGGAGAAAAAGTTTCTACCAGTCGCAACTGGGCTGTGTGGGTACATGATTATATCAAAGATTTTCCTGACCAGCAGGATGTGTTGAGGTATGTGTTGTGCAGCAATGCACCTGAGACCAAGGACAATGATTTCACCTGGAAAGATTTCCAGGAAAGAAATAACAGTGAACTGGTAGCGATCTTCGGAAACTTTGTGAACAGGGCTTTTGTGTTGATGCATAAGTTGTGTAATGGGAAAGTTCCACCATTGCATAATGAATTGCTGGATGAAGCTGATCATCAATTGATCAAAGACATCCAGGAAGCGAAAGAAAAAGTTGAAGCATCCATCGAGCAATATAAATTCCGTGATGCATTATTTGAAGTAATAGACCTTGCTCGCAAGGGCAACAAATACATGCAGGATAAGGAGCCGTGGAAAAAAGCATCTGCTATCGAAAAGACTGCAGATATGCCTGAAGAAGAAAAGAAAAGACTGCAGCAATTGATCGATAACTCCCTGCATTTGTGTCTGCAGTTAACTGCTAACCTTGCGATATTGATCAATCCATTCCTTCCATCAACTGCAAAGAAACTTTGTCATATGATGAAGGTGGTAGAGAAAATGCTTGACTGGGAAAATGCAGGTAAGATCAAATTATTAAGTGTAGGATATGCCTTAAGAGCACCTGAATTATTATTCAGGAAAATTGAAGATGCAGAGATCGAAGCACAGGTTGAAAAATTAAAATCAGGATTAGTGAAACCAGAACAGTCACAGGAAAAAGCAGCACCGGCAGAAGAGATCAAACAGGTAAAAGAAACCATTCAATACGACGACTTTGCCAAGCTGGATCTAAAGGTTGGTACCATCAAGACAGCAGAGAAAGTTGAAAAAGCAGACAAGCTTTTAAAACTTGAAGTTGATCTTGGGTTTGAAGTAAGAACCATTGTATCAGGAATAGCAATGCATTTCTCCCCGGAAGAGATAGTAGGCAGACAGGTAGTTGTTGTGGCTAACCTGGCTCCAAGGAAAATGCGCGGTATTGAAAGTAATGGAATGATATTGATGGCGGAGGATAAAGCAGGTAAGCTGCATTTTGTAGCGCCTCCAAATTTAATTGATAATGGAGCTGGAGTAAGTTAATTGTAGCCCGGTATTACCGGGCTTTTTTTATCTGTATCCCGGTGATTTAATATTCACTAATACAATTTTTACATCCTTTCTATCAGCTATTGATTTAACCAGGGACAGATCCAACCAATTTCGGATAGACAATTCCCAGGTCAGTTTATTGAATCCGGCAGTACAGGAATCTGCATGCTGTAACACAGACCAGTCCTGAGAAACAGCCCATGTATTCGTGGTGTCAGTTATGTTTTCACAAACATTATCTGGGAGATAATAACTCGTATAATAGCCCTGCTGGGTGAATAGTTTTAATGAATTAACATCTCTTGATTCTATAATGGTTCTTTGCCTAAGACCATAAAGTTTATCTAATTGATCTATCAAATTAAAAATCTTTGCAGCATTCGTTGTATCAAGATTCTTAATATCAAAATACAATCCAGGATGGCCGGCAGTATCGCTTCGAAGTAAATCCTCAACACGGATATTTTCTGATTCAGCAGGCGGATGATTTACTTCAAGGAAATTTCCATCATGGCGATAAACCAGGTCCATTTCAAATCCTGCAAATTTATCTTTAAGATATTTGAACCGTTTCACAGAATTAACTCTGTGGGCCCAGATCTTTTGAGCTGGTGATAGGTTGGAAAGATTAAGGGGTTTATCAGTTTTTTGATACTGAAGCCCATCTTTTGATAACAACCCGATCTGTATTGCGCAAAAGATTTGATTGTGAAACAGGATCAATACCAAAGCGAATCGCAACAAAAATCCTATTAACAATTGCTTCTTCATTTCATCCTGTTTTTTGTCAGGGTAAAACTGTAATTATACAATTCCTTCCTTAAAATTTTAACCATGCTATCCTGCAGGTTTTTTGAAATAGAGGATTGCAGGTCATATTTCATATCCGGATCTTTTAAATACTGGTATATACCTACTGTTTTTTCATTCGCATCATCATATTGAAGCATTAATGAATCCATAAAGAAATTATAGGAGCCATTTAGATAACACAGGACATGGTTTGACTGCTTTCTCAATACACTTTCCCCAAAGGCAAAGAAAGGTTCAGGATAATGAACCATATCCATGATGGTAGGAACTATATCTATCTGGCTGACATTCTTATTAACGATGATTTGTTGTTGCATTCCGGGTTCATAAAAAAAGATTGGAATTCTATGTGCCCTTGCAGCATTCACAGGAGTATTTGCAGCCGGAGGAAACCAATGATCTGCAGTAAAAACAAATAAGGTATTTTCAAAAGCCGCAGAAGATGCATATTTTTTAAAAAATACTTGGAGGTTTTTGTCGAGGTGCTCAATTGCCGTTATGGAACGTTCAAAACCTGGCGAAGCAATTCCGGCCTCATCTTCAGGAGGCAATGAATATGGATAATGTGTAGAAAGATTGAACAACACAGCAAAAAAAGGTTCCCGAAAAGTAGAAATCTTTTTTGCAACAAAAGGAAAAAACACTTTATCATAAGTTCCCCATTCGCCATCAAAATACTTTTCTTTCCCCAATTCTTCATTGCTATGATACTGGTCTATTCCAATCATTTTGGAAAATCTTCCGAAACCAAAATGATCGTTATCAGCTCCCATAAAAAAATGGGTGGAATAACCTTTTCTCTTTAAATGTTCGCCAATACCGATGTAAGTATTTCCTGCGTATGGTGATAAAAAATAAGGCGTATTCATCCAGGCAGGAATTGAACCAAGAATAGATACAATCCCATTGTTAGAAGCAATGGAGTTAGAAAATGCATTCGGACAGTAAACGGATAGATTAATGATCGAATCAATAAAGGGAGTACGGGCCCTGAACAGATTTCCATTCTCAAGGTAATCAAACGATAAACTTTCAAGAACAAACACTACAATATTCTTCCTGGTGAAAGCTCCATCCTTATAGTTCCTGGTATTTAAATCCTGAATGTTAAACCCTTCTTCCGCATAGTTATTTCTTGAAGGAATTTCTTCGGTTCTTGTCAGAATGCTATACAGCATAGAGAAAGGTGTATTTCCTACCAGGGATAATAACCCCGGTTTGAAATACAGTAAGGGGGTGCTGGGTAGTAAAGGCCGCTCATTAATTCCACGGATAACCAATATGGAAATTAAAGTGACGGTAATTGTTTTAATCAATACTGACCGGATCATTGCTTTTGGAATATTGCTTTTCATGATTTTCAAAACAATCACGATCAATATAAAACCCATCAGGAAAAATATCACGAATAAGATCCAGAAGCTTTGAAACAATCCAGGAATAGAAGCCCAACTATAACCAATTACATGAAAAAGTTCTGCGGTACTTCTTCTAAAAGTAAATCCAAAATAGCCTGCATCAATTAAGTTTAATCCAATTTGTAAAAGGCTTGAACCTATTAGTAAAACCGCAACAATGATCCTTGGTTTCTTATTTACAATAAGCAATAAAATCCATATGGCCAAGATAGGAAGATTACATAGTAAGAGAACTATCAGGTCCATCCTTGCACCAAAAAGATGTGCTTGAAATATTTCAGCGGAGCTGAAAGTCCCGAAATAATTTTGATTTTGAAAATATAGACATACCCGCGTCACGGAAAGCAATATCCAGGTAATTCCCGTGATCTTTATCCAGGGTAAGATGGGATCCGTAATTAACCGGTTCCAATTAGAGACAGGAGCCATCCGCCGAAAATAACCAAAAGATCAATCTCCATGATTATTCTCTTTGGTCTTGTTTAACTCCTTTCAACAACTTATCTTCGATAGAAATAGTTGCATAACTAACTAATTTTCTTGCCTATGTCTAAGCGTATCATAAAAAAGGTTGCCGTACTCGGAAGTGGCGTAATGGGTTCAAGGATCGCCTGTCACTTTGCAGGAGCCGGTTTGCAGGTTTTATTATTGGATATCGCGCCTACATCCTTGAGCGAAGCTGAAGCTGCAAAGGGTCTAAACCTCGATCATCCTTCAGTAAAAAACCGCATCGTCAACGACGCACTGCAGGCTGCCATTAAATCTAACCCTTCTCCTGTCTATACAAAAGACGTAGTAAACAGGATTAAAACAGGGAATTTCACTGATAACCTGAAAGAGATAAAAGATTACGACTGGGTGATCGAAGTGGTGATCGAAAGACTGGACATCAAGCAGCAGATCTTCGAACAGGTTGACCAGTTCAGGAAGCCTGGAACACTTGTCACATCAAATACTTCAGGCATTCCCATCCATTTGATGGCAGAAGGAAGGTCCGAAGATTTTAAAAAACATTTCTGCGGAACACACTTCTTCAATCCTCCACGATACCTGAAATTACTGGAGATCATACCTACTCCGCATACAGATCCGGCAGTAGTGGATTTCCTGATGCACTATGGCGACCTGATCCTTGGTAAGACCACAGTACTCGCCAAAGACACTCCGGCATTCATTGCAAACAGGATTGGCGTGTATGGTATCATGGCGATCTTTCAACTGGTTGATAAATTAGGATTGACCATCGATGAAGTTGACGCATTGACCGGACCAGTTATTGGCCGACCAAAATCTGCCACTTTCAGAACTGCTGACGTGGTGGGTATAGATACATTGGTCAGAGTGGCAAATGGCGTAGAACAGAATTGTCCAAACGATGAGGCAAGATCCATCTTCAGTATTCCATCATGGCTTCAGACCATGGTGGATAATAAATGGCTGGGAGACAAGACTGGCCAGGGTTTCTTCAAGAAAACAAAAGGCAGTGGAGGTGAAAAAGAGATCCTTACGCTCGACCTGAAAACACTGGAATACAAACCAAGGAACAAGCCAAAATTTGCAACGCTAGAAACCGCTAAACCGGTAGAAGACCTGCATCAACGACTCAAAATGCTCGTGGCAGGATCTGATAAAGCAGGTGAGTTTTACTGGCATTTTCATTATGGTCTGTTCTCCTATATTTCGAATCGCGTACCAGAGATCAGTGATGAGATCTATCGCATTGATGATGCAATGATGGCAGGATTTGGATGGGAGATCGGTGCCTTTGAAAGCTGGGATACACTGGGTGTTCCTGCTACTGTTAAGAAAATGAAAGATGCCGGATATTCAGTTGCTACATGGGTAGATGAAATGCTGGCGGCAGGAAAAACCACTTTCTTCAAAACAGAAAATGGCAAGCGATATTATTATGATCTTTCCTCTAAAGAATATAAAGCAATGCCAGGCGGTGAAGCTTTCATCGTGATGAAGAATTTCGCCAATCAGACCATCTGGAAGAACAGTGCATGCAGAACCTATCATCTCGAAGATGATGTGATCGGGCTGGAATGGTATACCAAGATGGGCAGCATCGGTGGTGAAGTGCTGGAAGGAATTTCCAAATCGATCTCACTGGCAGAAGAAAAATACAAAGGCCTCGTGATTGCCAACGATACACCAAATTTCAGTGCCGGAGCCAATGTAGGAATGATCTTCATGCTGGCCATCGAACAGGAATATGATGAACTTGATATGGCGATCAGAATGTTCCAGCAAACCATGATGAAAGCCAGGTATAGCGCAGTTCCTGTCGTAGTAGCTCCACATGCACTAACACTTGGTGGTGCATGTGAATTGAGTCTGCATGCAGATAAAGTTTGTGCGTCTGCAGAAACATATATCGGACTGGTTGAACTGGGAGTAGGATTGATTCCCGGCGGCGGAGGTACCAAAGAATTTGTACTGAGAGCAAATGATGAGATGCATGAAGATGAGCCTGATACCAACACCTTGAAGAATCGTTTCATGACCATCGCAACTGCAAAAGTGGCCACTTCTGCAGCAGAGGCATTTCAATTGGGCATATTAAGAAAAGGACAGGATGAGATCGTGATGAACCAAGCAAGAAGGATCGCAGAAGCTAAAAGATCGGTGATAGAATTACACGAAAGCGGTTATACTACACCGTTAGTTCGTAAGGATATAAAAGTATTGGGAAGATCAGCTCTAGGTGCTTTATATGCAGGTATCAATGGGATGTGGCGTGCAGGATATGCTACAGACCATGATGCATTGGTTGCGAAAAAACTTGCTTACGTAATGTGTGGCGGTGATCTGAGTGAACCAACACTGGTTTCAGAAGAATACTTATTAAACCTGGAAAGAGAAGCATTCTTAAGCTTATGCGGTGAAAGAAAAACACTGGAGCGGATACAAAGTGTGTTGAAGAGCGGGAAACCGGTTAGAAACTAAATTAAGGCGCAGTTAACCTGCGCTTTTTTTATGCTCTTCCCGTTCGTGTATTTAAGTTTCGCCGGTTCAAAAAAATTTCCAACCTTACTGATTCATAAAAGGCAAACAATGGCCATACTAACTGTCAATAACATCTTTAAATCTTACGGTCCGGTGAAAGCCTTGCAGGACGTAAGTTTCGACGTGCCATCCGGATCGGTATTCGGTATTCTTGGTCCAAATGGAAGCGGGAAAACTACCCTGCTGGGAATATTAATGGATGTCCTTAAAGCTAATGCTGGTTCATATACTTTCCTGGGAAGCAGTAATGCCGAAGACAATCGCAAACAGATCGGAACACTGCTGGAAACACCGAACTTCTATCATTATTTAAGCGGCGAAAGAAACCTGAAGATCCAGGCTGAGATCAAACAAAAAGATCCTGCCGATATAGAACGTGTATTGAAAGTGGTTAATCTCTATGAGCGCAAGGATTCCAAATTCAGCACCTATTCATTGGGTATGAAACAACGCCTTGCCATTGCCGGATGTTTGCTGGGCAATCCAAATGTGCTGGTTTTTGATGAGCCAACCAATGGACTTGATCCGGAAGGAATTGCAGAAGTCAGAGAACTGATCATAGAACTGAACAGGCAGGGCAAGACCATCATACTCGCTTCACACTTATTGGATGAAGTGGAAAAGGTTTGCACCCATGTGGCCATCCTGATGAAAGGGAAATTATTAACTGTCGGACATGTTGACGAAGTACTCATCAATGAGGACATCATTGAAATAGCAGGAGCCGACATGCAAAGTATTGAAAGTATTGTTTCGAAAATGGATCTGATCCATACACCGAAAAGACAAAACGGTCATATCGAACTTCATTTTGAACAGGGCAAAGCAGATCCCGGAACCATCAATAAATATTTCTTTGATCATGGTATAACGCTTACCCATATACGCTTAAAGAAACGTTCGCTCGAATCTAGATTCTTTGAACTGACTAAAAAGAAATAACATGATGCACCTGCTCAAAATAGAATGGCTGAAACTCAAGAACTACAGGACTTTCTGGATCCTGTCGATCTTATATATCATCAGCATTTTTGCCGCCAACTTTGTTGTGTACTCCATCCAGGAAAAAATATTTAAGGATAAACAGGCAGGCGGAATGGCTGAAGTATTGCTGGGTCCACGCCCCTATTCATTTCCATTGACCTGGTCGATGACAACCTATGTATCGAGCTTCCTCTTATTCATACCTGGCTTACTGATCATTTTGATCATCACCAATGAATACAATTTCCGAACACATCGTCAGAATATCATTGACGGACTGAGCAGGAAACAATTCATTAACGTAAAGATGATGCTGGTCGTGATCATGGCGATCATTTCAACATTGATCGTATTTCTTACTGCAACAGGTTTTGGATTGAGTTATTCACAAGCATTCAGCATTAAACAGATAGAATTCATAGGATACTATTTCCTGCAGGCATTGAGCTATGGTGCTTTTGCATTATTGCTGGGTGTATTATTTAAAAGGGCCGGACTTGCATTGGGAGTGTTCTTTCTTTATTCCATAGTGATTGAAAATTTCATTGGAGGTATATTGAATTACTTCACTAAATCATATGGAAGATATCTTCCTTTAGAAAGTGTAGATAACTTGATTCCATTTCCATTACTCAAAGAAATGCAAAAGCAGATGATGGCACCATTGCATTATCCATCATTACTTGCAGCCGGAGTAATATATCTTGGCTTGTACTTCTTCTTTACTAACAGGAAATTTGTAACAGACGATCTGTGATCATTTTTTCAATAGATCCTGAACGGCAGCGCTGATGGTTGGAAATAAAAACTGGAAGCCTGCCTTTCTTATTTTATCAGCACTCACTGAAGTACTCTTTAATACTTCAATGCTCATTTCACCCAGCATGGTTTTGAGAACTGATTCAGGGATATGAATGGGAATGAAAAAGCGGCCACGATATTGTTTCGCCGTTTCAAGGACCAACTTTTTATTAGTGACGATATATGGAGCTACTGCATTGAACTTTCCGTGCATGGATTCATTCTCCATTGCATAGATATACATCCTGCAGATATCATCTATGTGGATCCAGCTGATAACCTGCTTACCACTTCCCATGATCGGAGCAATCCCAAATTTCATTGGCTTCAGGAATTCAAGAAAGGCACCGCCTTTGGTAGATAATACAATCCCGGTACGAAGTATCACAAGGCGCCTGTTACTGCGTTCAACAAGCTCTATACTCCTTTCCCATATTTCCGTAGTTGACCCCAGGAAACTCATATGGTGTGGCATTTCTTCAGTGAAAGGATTTGTATTGGTAACTTTTGGATCAGGTCCATAGAATCCAATAGCAGAAGCACTCACCACAGCTTCAATCTTACCAGGATTTTTATTGATAGAATCTGCCAGCAGCATGGCAGCATCACTGCGACTATCGATGATCTGTTGCTTACGTTCCTTGGTCCATCTTTTTTCTGCAACATTTTCACCAGCGAGGTTAATGATGAAATTAGAATTGGCCACTACTTCATCATCGATCCGTTTTTCTTCAACATTCCATTCTGAATAACTGACACCATCTTTATCCGGTCTTGCCTTACGTGTAAGGATCACGACTTTGTAACCCTTTTCTTTAAGCATTGCTGTGAGTGCAGTACCAATAAGACCAGTACCACCGGAGATGAGAACCTGTTTCATGGGAATGAAGATAGGGAAAAAGGAGATGAGGAGGTGAGGAGGTGAGGAGATGAGGAGTTGGGAGTTAGGAGTTAGGAGTTAGGAGTTGGTGGGACCCCTCCGCGTCTTCCTCGTATTCCATGTCTTCCGTGTATTCCATGTATTCCGCGTATTCTGTGTATTCCGCGTATTCCCCAAAAAAATCCCCCCGACTTCTCGGAGGGACTTCACAACTAAAAACAATAATCATCGATCAACCTTAATCGGGTTTTTTCCCGTCAAGGAATGTATTGATTGTAGAAATTTGAGCGTTATTATTATTCTGGTCAGCTCTTACTTCATAATTGCTGTAAAAGCTTTCCACCTGAGAAGTGTTATTATTTAATTCCAGATTGCGGCGGATATAAGCCGGCACAGTTTCAAACTCATTGTTCGGGTCGGCAGAGTTTATGTTGAACGAAAGATTGCGCAATTTCTGTATTCGTTCAGCTGCCTTACGCTTTTGTATTTCTACTTCGTCCTGCATCGCAGGTTCCTCAGTAGTATGCATAGCCGTTACAATTTCTTCGGTTTGGTGGGCCCGAGGCTCATCCGCCACTGGAATTTCCTCTTTGATCACAAGGTGAAACTCTGTGGAAGTATCTTCCTCCTTTTCAGAACTCATTAACTTGTTTAAGGACACCGGTTGGTTCACAGGGTTTGTTGGAGATTGCTCTTTCGCAGGCTCTGCATAAATATTGGATGGCTTGGCCAAGTATCCTCCTGACGCTGCAGACGATGGAGAATTCGTTGAATTATTTTCAGTAACTGTTTGTTGTAACTTGTTTTCTAAAGGCGCGGATGGTTGCGAAAGTACCAGTTCTATTCTTTCTTCCTCTACAGATTTTTCCACCGGTTTATCCACAGTATTATTACTATAGTCATCCATCGTAAAAAGCTCAAGCGGAGAAAACTTTGGTGTTACTTCCACCATCTTCGGAGCCAGCTCTTCTTTAATAGGCTCTTCAAATACAGGAGCCACCGGAGCTTCTTCCACCACCACCGGAGCGGGTGCCGCCTGCTGCACAGGCTCTTCTGCCCCCAATGTCAGGATGATCTTGTCATCTTTCTTTGGAGCAGCTTCCACCACAACCTTCTTATCAGACTTGAATGGATCCTTGTGCTCAAACCCGGTTGCGATCAATGTGATACCGATCTGATCACCCAGGCTGTTATCATATCCCAATCCAAGAATTACATCGGTTCCCTCTCCTGCTTCACTCAATAAATAATTCTGGATGATATCAACTTCATCCATAGTAAATTCATTTTCTCCTTCAGAAGAATTGATATTGATAAGGATCCATTTAGCCCCGCGGATCTCGTTATCATTCAGCAACGGTGAAGCAAGTGCATCTTCAATCGCACGCTGCGCCCGGTTTTCACCACCACATGCTGCAGATCCAAGAATTGCCACACCACCATTACGCATTACAGTACATACATCCGCAAAATCGACATTGATCTGTCCAGTACTGTTAATTACATCAGTGATACATTTCGCTGCAGTTGCCAGTACATTATCTGCTTTGTAAAATGCCTCCTTCATTTTAAGGTTACCGAACTGATGACGAAGCTTATCATTGCTGATCACCAGCAAGGTATCAACATACTGCTTCATCATCTTGATACCTTCTTCTGCCTGGATCTGCCTCTTCCTTCCTTCATAAGAAAATGGTGTGGTCACAATTCCTACAGTAAGAATCCCTAACTCTCTGCAGATCTTCGAAATGATCGGAGCTCCACCTGTTCCGGTTCCACCACCCATTCCTGCAGTGATGAAAGCCATCTTGGTATTGACTTCCAATATCCTCTTGATCTCTTCTAAACTTTCTTCAGTAGCCTGTCTTCCTATATCCGGATTTGCACCTGCACCCAATCCCTGGGTCAAATGCGGACCTAACTGAATTTTATTTGGAACCTTGCTTGTTGCGATTGCTTGTGCATCAGTGTTACAAATAATGAAGTTCACCCCCTCGATGTTCTCACTGAACATGTGATTCACTGCATTACTTCCTCCACCTCCAACACCAATTACCTTGATGATGGATGACTTCTCTTTTGGCAGATCAAAATGGATCATAAAAATTATTTGTACGTAAGTTGGTTAGTAAGAATGTGTCCGTCCCTATAGTGCGTGATCTTCTTCTTCTTTAAAAAGATCGATCAAAGTTACTTTGAATTTACCCCAGAAATCTTTTATTCCTTTGCGGTCTTTTACTTTATCCACAACGGGTGTGGATACTTCGATTTCTTCAACTGGTTCAGGTTGCTTAAGGGTTTCAGGAATGTCTACTTTTCGAAAGCTGCTCTCGAACTGTTTCCTGTTGTGTTCATAGTCACTGTAACCTTTTAATATAAGTCCGATACAGGTTGAATAAGTTGGCTTCGCTAACTCATCAATATGACCTGCTGCAAGATGCTCTGTAGGGAAACCGATCCTTGCATTCAATCCGGTTACATACTCTGTCAATTGAATGAGGTGCTTAAGCTGAGATCCGCCACCAGTAAGCACTATACCACCATTGAGCATGCGGCTGTCCAATCCTACCTGCTTGAGATGATAAGTAACAAAATCCATGATCTCACTCATTCTTGCCTGGATAATATTCGCAAGATTCTTAACACTGATCTCTTTTGGAGGCATACCTCTCAAACCTGGAATTGTGATGAATGCATTTGCTTTTGCTTCATTCGCCAAAGCTGAACCAAACTGCACTTTCATCTGCTCTGCCTGTGTTTTCAAAACACCCAGACCAGTCTTGATATCGTTGGTAATATTCTCGCCACCAAATGGAATAACAGCAGTATGCTTCAGAATTCCTTCATAGAAAACTGCCAGGTCAGTTGTACCACCACCAATATCAACAATAGCAACACCTGCTTCCATATCTTCATGCGCCATTACAGCAGCAGCAGAAGCAAGTGGTTGCAATACCAGGTCCTTTGTTTTCAAACCACTCTTTTCAACCGAACGATTGATATTCCTGATCGCATTTTTATCACCGGTGATGATATGGAAATTTGCACCCACTTTCACACCACCATACCCGATCGGGTTTGGAATGTTCTGGAAATTATCGACAGTGAATTCCTGTGGGATCACATCAATGATCTGGTCACCTGCAGGTATATAAGTTTTGAACTGATCAGCGATTAACTGGTCAATCTCTCTTTGTGTGATCTCTTCATCGGTATGCTGACGAACAATATCGCCCCTGGTTTGCAGACTCTTGATATGATGTCCTGCAATCCCCACATATACTTCACTGATATCCAGGTCAGGATTGGATGCATAGCAGCTGTCGAGCGCCATCCTGATCGCTTTGATCGTCTCATCGATGTTCAGCACTTGTCCATGCTTTACACCGTTTGAGTTTGCACGACCAAAACCAATGATCTCGAGTTTGCCGAACTCATTTTTCCGACCTGCTATCGCCGCGATCTTGGTAGTACCAATATCCAGCCCTACGATAATTGGTTGTTCGTTGTTCATGTCCTATGTTGTTTTTAGTTGTCCTTATTTTGTAGTTAATGTATCCTTTGGCGCTTTTGCAATGCTGTCAAGCATTTTCATTTCTTTCAAATGACTATCACTGATCAGCTCTTCTATATTCTTAATCACTTTTAAAGAATCTGTCTTACTCATATACCCTGCATTCTTCACTGCTACTACCTGGTCTTTAAATTGAAGCCTGATCAGTGAATATTTATCCATTCCTGTTTTTGCCAGTACTTCTTTATAAAACACCATCAGTCTTTTAAACTTCGCTTCATGATCATTCGCATCACCGAGTTCTATCACATGGTCACCAATCATCGGAATGATCTCAAAAGCATTTCCTTTGATATCAACCTGTGCAATCTGCGCGCTCCAAAAAGGATCTTTACGAATGAACTTGCTGAGCTTGATCACATCTCTCATTAACACACTATCCCGCCTGTTCAATTTTCCTCTCACCACCGGAAACCCTGTAAAGACGGGCAGTTTAGCCACCATCTTATCACTAAGCGGAAGAATCTTTGTTGATGAATCCACAAAAAAACTTCCTCCATCCATACTGAATATCCTTGCCACAGGTTCACGCTCACTTACTTTCACTCTCAATACACCAGTATTATCAAAAAACAATTGTGCTTCAGAGATCCAGGTATGTTTCCTGATAGAATTTTCTAATTCACCAAGATTGAATTCAGTTAATTTTCTTCCCCTCAGCTTTGTTGTGCCTCTCTCCGTAAGTACATCAATGATATCCTGCTTGTCCACAAACCACAACCCATTATCAGAACCATTGATATCAATATCATAACCTCTGCAGGTCAGTTCATTTTTCTGCCTGACTGCTGCACCCAATAACACGATCACCCCGGCGCCGATAAGGCTCCAGCTAAGGATCGTAAGTAATCGCATCAGTTTGGGTCTGCGTTTCATTTTTTGCTTTCTATCAGTTCTTTTAAAGGCTGGATCATGGTATCAATATCACCTGCACCTGCAGTAATGATCAGATTTCCCGATGATGAACCATTCAGTCTCATGCTCAATTCTTCAACAAGGGCAGACTTCTCTACGATCTTTCTGTTTGCAAGCGTCATTTTATCCAAAATCAAATCACTGGTCACTCCCTCGATTGGCAATTCTCTTGCAGGATAGATCGGCAACAACAACACTTCATCTGCCATATCGAGACTCCTTGCAAATCCATCTGCCAGGTCTCTTGTTCTGGTGAACAGGTGTGGCTGAAAGATCACGGTGCACTTCAATGCAGGAAACAATTTTCTTGCTCCATCTATCAAGGCACGCAATTCCTCAGGATGATGCGCATAATCATCTATATAAACGGGACCTGAGTCTGCCTTCTCTTTAATGATATACTCAAATCTTCTCTTTACTCCCCTGTATGCTTCAACGGCTGAACGGATCAATGAATGATCAATTCCCAATTCATTTGCAACCTTCACCGCCACGATCATATTCTCCACATTGTGCAATCCACCCATATGCAGAGTAAGATCTTTTACCTCGCCTTTAGGAGTTACTATATCAAACTGGTAACTACCTTCCGACATCCTCACATTTTTCGCATATGCATCAGCGTTAGCATTCTCAAAATGATAGCTGAATATCCTTGAACCTTTAAAATCTTTCTGCCGGCTCAATCCAAACTTGTGCAGCAACATTCCCCCATCCTTGATCTTCCCGGTGAACTCCACAAATGCATCCTGCATTATATCCTCAGTTCCATAGATATCCAGATGATCCGCATCCATCGCTGTGATCACGGCTATATCAGGATGAAGTTTCAAAAAGCTCCGGTCGTATTCATCCGCTTCTACCACACTCACATTTCTTTCATGACTCCAGTAATTGCTGTTATAATTCACGGCAATTCCACCCAGAAATGCGTTACATCCATAACCGGTATGGCGAAGTACATGTGCTACCATGCTGCTGATGGTCGTTTTCCCATGCGTGCCGGCTACACAAATATTAAAAGACCCACCCGTAATGATTCCTAACACATCACTTCTCTTCAATAAAGGATACCCATTCACTTTATAATGATTGAGTTCTTCATGGGTCGCAGGAATTGCAGGCGTATACACCACGATATCTGCATCCTTTGGTGCAAGAGATGCATCATCGGTATAATGCACATCGATTCCTTCTTCTACCAATGTTTTGGTCAGAGGAGTTTCAGTACGATCGTATCCTGATACTTCCTTGCCTCTTGATTTAAAATACCGAGCAAGCGCACTCATACCGATGCCTCCAATGCCGATAAAATAAACTCTTTTGATATCGTTGATATTAATCATTATGCTATTGACCCATCCAGGTCTACTATCTTTAAAATTTCTGTTGCTACTATTTCATCAGCATTGCTGATGGCCAGCTTCGACAATGCTTCCTGCATGGAAACCTGTCGCGCTTCATCTTTCACAAGCTCAAGTACTGTTGATATAAGTTTCTCCATCGCTTCCCCATCTTTCACCATCAACCCCGCACCTTTATTCACTAATTGCATGGCATTTGCAGTCTGATGATCCTCCGCTGCGAATGGATAAGGAACAAATACCGCAGGCTTTTTCACTACACATAATTCAGCCACCGACATCGCTCCTGCTCTTGATATCACTACATCAGCAGCCGCATAACCCATATCCATCCTGGTTAAAAAATCACTTGTCCAGATATGCGGCTTACCTATTACCACTTCCTTTGCACGCTCCATAAATGGTTTTCCTGTCTGCCAGATCAGCTGCACATCTTTGAATGCATCAATATTTGCTGCGATGGCTTCGTTGATGCTTTTAGCACCAAGACTTCCTCCCATAGCAAACACTGTTTTTTTAGATGGATCAAGCTGAAAAAATGTCGCCGCTTCACTCCTGCTCACCATGGCATTCACAATGGAATCACGAACCGGATTACCGGAAATAATAATCTTCTCCTTAGGAAAGAATTTCTCCATCCCATCACCATTCACGAAGATCTTGCGTGCATTCTTTGCAAGCATCATATTTGATTTGCCGGCAAATGAATTTGCTTCATGTATGAAAGTTGGAATACCCTTGCTCTGTGCATATTTCAACACAGGATAGGTGGAATATCCACCCACACCGATCACAGCATCAGGTATAAACTCTCCAAAATATTTTCTTACCTGGAAGAAACTCTTAATGAGCTTGAAAGGCAATCCGATATTCTTGATCAAAGAACTCCTGTTAAAACCTGCTATATCCAGTCCCAATATTTTATATCCTGCCTGTGGAACTTTTTCCATCTCCATCTTTCCATTGGCACCGATAAATAATATCTCACACTGTGGTTGTTCTTTCTTTATCGCATTGGCAATAGCAATCGCAGGGAAGATATGTCCTCCTGTTCCACCGCCTGCTATGATGATCCTTTTTGCCATATGCGTTTAAAATTGATTTTCTACTACTTCACCTGAACCTTCGATCTGTTCTACGTTTCGGGCCACACTTAATATGATCCCGATCGCAAGACAGGTAAATAAAAACGAACTACCACCCATACTCACCAGCGGCAGTGTTACCCCTGTTACAGGAAATAAATTCACTGTCACCGCCATATTGATCAACGCCTGTATCACCAGCGTAAAACTTAAACCCAAGGCCAGGAATGCACCGAATGCATATGGACATTTCCTGAAGATCCTGATACTTCGAAACAGAAATAACAGGTAGATAAATATGATGAATACTCCTCCCATCAAACCGTATTCCTCGATGATGATCGCATAGATAAAATCAGAATATGGATGGGGTAGAAAATTTCTTTGTTCACTATTTCCCGGACCTAATCCTAACACACCACCTTTTGCAATGGCGATCTTCGCCTGGTTGATCTGGTAATTTTCATCTTTATCCGCATGCTTATCACCATACACGAAATTCTGTACACGACTCATCCATGTTGGCACACGGCCGGATTCAAGAAATGAAGGAAGATCCTTCATTTTACCTTCTTCCTTATCATAATAAGAAAGAGCCATGGTAACCAACAGCGCTACAGGAATCATTGCAGTTCCGACTACCAGCATGATATGTTTCATACTGATCCTGCCAATGAACATCAACAGCAAGCTGGTGGCACCCACCAGCAAGGCTGTCGACAAATTAGCGGGTGCGATCAACAAGCACACGATCACTACGGGTGTTATCACCGGTACAAATCCTTTTTTGAAATCTTTGATCACAGCCTGCTTCTTACTCAGCAATCGACCCAGGTACATGAATAGGGCAAGTTTTGCCAGGTCAGATGTCTGGAAAGTGAGGTTGATGATCGGAAGCCTGATCCAGCGGCTTCCTTCATTCAGTTTAACACCAAAGAACAATGTGTACAACAACAAGGGTATGGCCAACAGGAAGAGGATCTTTGATACACGTGAATACAATGTATAATTGACCCTGTGTGCAAAATAGATGATCAGGATACCGATCACTATGAACATCACCTGCTTGAATAGGTAAGCTTCTGTATTTCCTTTATTGAAACGATATGCAAGCAAGCCAGTTGAACTATATACTACCAGCATTGAAACAATAGCCAGTAATACAACAGTCACCCAGATGACTTTATCTCCACGAGTCTTGCTCTGCAATCCGGTCAGCGGCGTTCTTGATATGTTTGTTTGTTGTTCCAGGGAAATATGCTTAAAAAATTATAATGACTTTACAGCTTCTTTGAATTGAGCACCACGATCCTCATAGTTCTTGAACAGGTCGAAACTTGCGCATGCAGGGCTGAGCAACACCACATCTCCTTTCTCTGCAATATTGAACGACTCATTCACAGCAGCCTGCGCAGATTGTACATCTATGATCATTGGAACTTTCCCTTCGAAAGCTTCGTGGATCTTTTTATTATCAATACCAAGACAAACAATTGCTTTTACTTTTTCCTGGACCAGTTCTTCAAGAAGCGTATAATCATTGCCTTTGTCAACTCCACCAAGGATCAGGATCGTAGGCTTCTGCATACTTTCCAAAGCATACCAGGTACTGTTCACATTGGTGGCTTTACTATCGTTGATGAACTCCACTCCTCTTACGTTACCCACAGATTCCATGCGGTGTTCAAGAGATTCGAACGATTGAATTGCTTCCCTGATTTTTTCCTTCCTGATACCTATCCTTGATCCCGCTAATCCCGATGCCATTGTATTATACAAATTGTGACGACCCTTCAGAGCGAAATCGTAAATGCTCATCTGTACTCTTTCATCGCCTGTTGTAACAGTCATTTGTCCCTCGTTTGTAAATGCTCCTTTGTTGACTTCCCTATTCATGGTAAATGGTAATAAATTAGCTTTGATATTGAATTTGCTCAGGTTCTCCATAGTTACCGGATCGTCTTCGCAATAAATAAAATCGTCTTCTTCCGTCTGGTTCATCGTGATCCGGAACTTACTCGCGATATAATTCTCAAACCTGTAATCATACCTGTCAAGATGATCTTCCGTGATATTGGTCAGTATCGCGATATCAGGTCTGAATGTTTTGATATCATCCAGTTGAAAGCTGCTGATCTCTGCCACATACAATGGTTTCGGATCTTCTGCAACCTGCAAAGCGAATGAGTAACCGATATTTCCAACCAGTGCGCAATCCAATCCTGCGTTTTTGCAGATATGATAGGTCAGCGCTGTGGTGGTGGTCTTCCCGTTGCTTCCTGTTATGGCAATGATCTTACTGTTTCCTTTATACCTGAATGCAAGCTCTACTTCACTGATCACCGGTATTCCTTTTTTCCTGATCTGTTTTACCAGTTCATTCTTTTCAGGTATACCAGGGCTCTTCATCACTTCATCTGCCTGCAGGATCCTTTCCACATCATGCTTTCCTTCTTCAAACTCAATGTCATGATCTTCTAGCATCTTCCTGTAGGAAGGCTTTACAGCACCTCCATCGGAAACAAAAACCTCGTATCCTTTTTGTTTTGCAAGGATCGCAGCACCAATTCCGCTTTCACCTGCACCCAGAACTACCATTTTCTTATTCATGATCTTGTTATCTGGTTTGGATTATGGTTCTTCAAAGGAATAAGAATTTAAATCTCTTCATGTTCATAACGTGTCCGGCCTTCATCTGCATTGGATTCTTCTATGTCTCGGTTTTCCAGGTTTTAAAAAGTGTGCAAAATTCCTTTACTCTACCTGATCTTCAGCGTAACAATCGAAAAAACTATACACAAGATTGTCACTATCCAGAACCTTGTTGAAATTTTACTTTCGTGGTATCCTAATTTTTGGTAATGATGATGTAATGGACTCATCAAAAAGATCCTTCGACCCTCACCATATTTTCGTTTAGTATACTTGAAATAAGAAACCTGCAATACCACGCTAAGATTTTCTACAAGGAACACACCACAGAAGATCGGGATCAACAATTCCTTTCTTACAATAATTGCGAGTGCTGCAATGATTCCACCGAGTGTCAAACTTCCTGTATCACCCATGAAAACCTGCGCGGGGTAAGCATTATACCACAGGAATCCAACACATGCCCCGATCATTGCACCTATGAACACGGATAATTCTCCTAGGTTAGGGATATACATGATATTCAGGTATTCTGCAAACCGAAGGTTACCACTGGCGTAAGCAAAAATTCCTAAACATGCGCCAATGATCGCACTTACACCTGTTGCCAATCCATCCAATCCATCCGTGATATTCGCACCATTCGATACTGCAGTGATGATAAAGATCACGATGACGATATACAGCACCCATGTTAACCCACGCATTGCCTGGGGCAACAGTTTTGAATAATTGAATTCATGGCTTTTCACAAATGGAATGGTAGTGATGGGTTCATCTGCAACCACAAAATTTCTCACCTTGCCATCTAACTCAATTTGCTTTACAGATACATCAGTTGACTTCACATTTCCGGTATACTCTCTCCATACCTGCGTGTTATCATTGAACAACAAGGTAGCAGCTACCACAAATCCTAACACCACCTGTCCTCCAACCTTGAACCAACCGGCAAGTCCATCTTTATCGCCTTTCTTATAAGCCACTCCTTCTTTCTGCGCAAGTCTTTTTGCACGCAGTTTCAGGTAATCATCAATGAAACCAATGATACCCAGCCAAATTGTACTGAAGATCATCAGGCGCACATAAGCTTTCTCAAGGTCAGCCAGCAATAAAGTCGGCACCAGGATCGCCAGGATGATGATCAGTCCTCCCATTGTTGGAGTTCCTTTCTTTTGCTGTTCACCGGCAAGGCCCAGGTCACGGACAGATTCACCCACCTGCTTTTTAAGCAGGTAATTGATCAGTTTCTTTCCAAACACTGCAGAGATGACCAGTGAAAGGATCACTGCGATCAATACTCTTGAAGTGATGAACTGAAACAGATTGCTGCCCGGGAATTTTACTCCCATGGATTGAAGCCATTCTGCCAGATGATATAACATGTAATACTTTTTTTATCGTTCTAATTGATCCAGTAATTCCTTCAGCACTTTCTTATCATCAAAATCATGCTTCACCCCATTGATCTCCTGGTATTTTTCATGGCCCTTTCCTGCCACCAGTATGATATCTTCTTTATTTGCCAACGACACCGCCGTTTTGATCGCTTCTCTTCGGTCAACAATTGAAATGAATTTTCTTCTTGCAGCAGATCCAAGTCCTGCTTCCATTTCTTTTAATATCTGAGATGGATCTTCTGAACGTGGATTATCCGAAGTGAAGATCACACGGTCACTGTACTCACATGCCGCTTCTCCCATGATCGGGCGCTTGGTCTTATCCCTGTCTCCACCACATCCCACAACAGTAATGATCTGCTCGTGGCCTTTCCTCAATCCTTTTATCGTTGACAAAACATTGATCAGTGCATCAGGAGTGTGCGCATAATCAACTATCGCAATGATCCTGTCTTTGTTTGAAATGATGTAATCAAACCTTCCTTCTGCACCACTCAGCTCGCTCAATACTCTTAATACATCCTGCTTGTCTTCACCCAAACAAATAGCCGCACCGTATACTGCAAGAATATTATAGGCATTGAATTCACCGATCATCCTGAAATGAACTTCCTGGTCGTTCACATTCATTACCAAACCGGTCAATCCATTTTCCAGGATCTTTCCTTTGAACTCAGCCATTGTTTTCAGGCTGTAGTAATATTTATGTGCAGCTGTGTTCTGCAACATCACCATCCCTCGCTTGTCGTCAATATTCGAAATGGCAAAGGCATCGGAACCCAGCATATCGAAAAATGATTTCTTTACACGTATATATTCGTCAAAGGTTTTATGATAATCCAGGTGATCATGCGTGATATTGCTGAAGATTGCTCCCTTATAGTTCAATCCAGCCACGCGATGCTGGTGCAAGGCATGAGAACTGGTCTCCATGAAAACATGTGAACATCCCTCATCCGCCATTTTCTTCAACAATGCATTCAGACTGATCGCATCAGGAGTGGTATGTGTGGATGGTATAACGGTATCGCCTATGCGATTTTCCACGGTGCTTACCAGTCCGCAATGATATCCAAGACCTGAAAACAATTTGTACAACAGCGTTGCGATGGTTGTCTTTCCATTAGTGCCTGTTACACCCACCAGCTTAATTTTTTCTGATGGCTGTCCATAGAAATTATGCGTCATTAGTCCGGCTGCTTCTGCACTGTTCAGCACCTGTATATAGGTAACACCTTCAGCATACTGCAAAGGCATTTGCTCGCAAATGATAACGGATGCTTTCTTCTCAACAGCAGTTTGAATGAATTGATGTCCATCTGCAGCAACACCTTTGATAGCAATGAAAGCAGTGCCTTCAGAAACTTTCCTCGAGTCGATCTGCACATCTTTCACTTCCACTGCAGTAGAACCAACTACCGAGCGGAGATGAACTTTGTATAATATGTCCTGCAGTAATGCCATGATCAATTCAATTCAATTTTTACCAATTGCTTTTTTGCATATGCTGTTCCTGGAATAATAGACTGAGTCGACACTTTACCTTTTCCAACCACTGCCACTTTCAAACCAAGATCTTCAAGGAGGTATAATGCATCTTTCAATCCCATTCCTCTTACATCAGGCATTATGTTTTTGGTTACTTCCCTGCTATTGATTACAGGCTGGTAATTCACATCATACATCTTTGCCCATTCTGCACTGGATGCTGAATCCCGATAAGGAACATTCAAAACAGTCATCACTTCTTTCATATCAGAATAATAACCTGCATAGAAATACCTTGAGCTGTCTCTTTTTGCTGCATATCCTGATTCAACTGACTGACGATTTATATCAAGTGCGAATAATTTATCTGCGATCTCTTTAAACACTGGTCCTGCCACAGCAGCACCATAAAATTTCTTTGCAAAAGGTTTGTTCCTGATCACTACAATGCAGGAGTACTTTGGATTCTTTGCAGGAAAATACCCGGCAAAAGATGACTGGTAAATATGGTCCGCATAACCCCTGTTACCATTTGCCACCAATGCTGTTCCTGTTTTTCCTGCAACACGGTAAGGTGATCCCTTGAAAAGATTATATCCTGTTCCACCTTCTACGTTACAAACTGTTTCCAACGCATCTTTCAGATCGATCAGGGTCTTTTCGCTGCAGATCTCTTCTTCAAGAATATGCGGTTCAAACTGCTCCACCACCAGTCCATTCTTCTGCACGGAATTCACCAGGTATGGCTTCATCATTTTTCCATTGTTGGCGACTGCATTGTACAACATCAAAGTCTGGAGTGGACTTACCAAAACTTCATATCCAAAACTCATCCATGGAAGTGTTGTTTTGCTCCAGGTTTTTGATTTGGGTGTTTTGATCACAGGATTTGTTTCTCCAACGAGATCAATTCCTGAAAATTCATTGAGATGAAGTTTTCTTAAATGACTAATAAATCCTTCCGGGTTATTTCCATAATGCTGAACGATCATCTTTGCCATGCCGACATTGGAACTGTAAGCAAATGCATCTTTGAAAGTCACATTGTTTCTGCCATGTCTTTCACTGTCGTAAACCGTTCTGCGCGAATATTTCCAGACACCATTTTCCAGGTCGACCTGTGTATTGGGTGTGATCTTTTTATCTTCCAGCAAAGCCAGCATGGTAGCCAGCTTGAATGTTGAACCCGGCTCTGATGCGCGGATGGCATAGTTCAGGTCTTCCCAATACGTACCATCTGATCTTCTTCCAAGATTTGCCACAGCTTTCACTTTTCCGGTTGCCACTTCCATCACTATCGCAGTACCGTGCGCACATTCATTTTCGATCATCATTTTTAGCAGCGCACTTTCCGTGATATCCTGGATGTTTACATCGATTGTTGTTACAATATCTTTTCCATGTTGTGGCTCTATCTCGGAACCATCGATTGGCACATATACACCACCTGCAAGAAAGCGCACCAGCTTAGATCCTGATTCTCCTTTCAAAACATTGTCGTATGTTTTTTCCAATCCTACATTCGTATTCTTCATCTTTCCATCATCACCTACAAATTCTCTTGATAAACCGATGGTACGATTGGCCAGCAGTCCAAATGGATTTAATCTCTTATGCTTTACTTCAGCTATAAAGCCACTTTTATTTTTACCCAATCTTACCAGAGGAAAATCACGAAGCGCTTTCCATTGCTGAAAGTTGATATTCTTTTTCAGAGGGAAATACCTGTCTTTTTTCTGATATCCTTTCTGGAGTAATTTTTTATATTCTGAAGTAGACTGATCCCTGAAAAAATTTGCCAGCGAAAAACTTAATGAATCCAGGTTTTCCTTGAAACGTTTTCCATTCTTATCGCGCAATCCTTCAGCACCAAAATCAATATAGATATCAAAGTATGGAATGGAAGTACTGAGCATGCTTCCATCTTCACTGTAGATAGTTCCCCGGTCAGCATCGATCGCTACAACCCGCTGCTGTTGCTGCTTTGCCATAGACAGCCACTGTTCGCCCTGGAACTGCTGGATATAGATAACCTTCCCTATGATACACAGACTAAAGATGATGATACCCAGGTATGCCAGGTAAACCCTCCATAGTATGTCGCGTTTTACTTCCACAATCCTTTATCTATACTTTTATTGTAATGCACTACTGTCTGTAAGAACTATTGGTGGAGATGTCAATTCTTTCAATCCGAAAGGCTCCACTCCTTTTGCCAGTTCACTCTGCTTGCTCTTGAACATCACATCACTCTTCAGTGTCTTGTATTCATATTGCAATTCCTTCAGTTCCTTACTCACTTTATTGATCTCACGCAGTGTCTTGTCTGCATAGTGACCATTATATATGTATACCACACCAAAAGCCGACAGGAAAAGAAAGAAGGGAAAGTTGCGCAGGATCCACTTGTAGCTGAGAAATCTTCTCAGCGTAAAACGCGGTTCCCTGGTCTCTTTTATTTCTTTCTGCTCTTCCATGATGATTTTTAAAATAGCGGTTAGACAGATTTTCACCATCTAACCGCCCCAGTCTTCTCAAGCTCTAACACATGGTTTTTTCAAGGAATTAAACTTTCAAAGACTTTTATAATGAACCGTCCGTACTACTCAATTTTTTCATGGCCACTCTGAGCTTTGCGCTTCGCGACCTCGGGTTTATCTTCAACTCATCTTCACTTGCCGTTAATGGCTTCCGGGTGATCACTTCCAACTCAGATCTGTTGGGTGCATTTTCGAATGGATTCAGATCTTCCTCCTCTTCGAAAGTGCCCTTCTTAAAGAAATTCTTTACGATCCTGTCTTCCAGCGAATGAAATGTGATGATGGCCACGCGACCTGCGGGCTTTAGGAGTGATGGCACCTGTTGCAACATTTCTCTCAACGCTCCCAACTCATCATTCACTTCAATGCGCAATGCCTGGAATACCTGGGCAAAGTATTTATTTGGATTCCCCTTCACCACCGAGTGAACCGCGTTCTTGAAATTGGAAATGGTTTTAAGCGATTGCGATTGCCTTGCCTGGACAATAGTACTTGCAAGGGTTTTCGCATTGGTCACTTCTCCATATTCTCCCAGCAGCTTATGAAGCTTTTCCTGTGAATAGGTATTGACAACATCAAACGCAGTAAGCGACTGACGTGTATCCATACGCATATCAAGGTCAGCATCAAAGCGGGTGGAAAATCCGCGTGTGGGCTCATCAAACTGGTGGCTGCTCACGCCAAGATCCGCTATGATCCCATGAACCTGCGACACCTGGTGCAGGCGCATCATGCGCGCAAGGTGGCGAAAGTTATGCGGAACAAAGGTGATCCGCGGATCATCCGGAATATTGGCTTTTGCATCAGCATCCTGGTCGAAGGCGAACAGTCTGCCTTTTTCGGTTAGTCGCGACAAGATTTCCCTGCTATGTCCGCCACCACCGAAAGTACAATCCACATAGATCCCGGAAGGATCCGTAATGAGCGAATCCACTGTCTCTTTCAGCATGACCGGAACATGATAAACCTGCTCCTCTGATTCTTCCTTCTGCACTTTTTTCTTCTTACTCATCGCAACAAACTTTAAAGATTGATGGATGGATTTCCGGCCATCACCTGCTGAGCCAAACCACTGAACGACTCGGGTGAAAATGATTCAAAGAACTCTTGGTACTTACTTTTATCCCAGATCTCAATTTTGTTAACTGCTGACACCAGCACGATGTCTTTTTCAATCCCCGCATGGGCCTTCAGGTTCTGCGGGATCAGCAAACGGCCTGCACTATCCAGTTCCATCATCGTTGCCCCATTCATAAAGTATCTTCTGAATTCACGTACCTTGGGGTCAAAATCATTCAATTTGCTGATCTCGGTAAATATTGGCTCCCAACTTGATTTTGGGTACAGGGTCAAACATTTTTCAAATCCACGGTTGATCACGAACTGGCCTTCATCTCCCTCCGGCAACTGCTTTTTAAAGCCAGCCGGGAGAAGGAAGCGACCCTTCGCATCCACTGTTGATTCGTATTCACCCAGAAAACCAATCATTTATAAGATTGACATTTTTAATTAACACAAAATAACACTTTTTCCCACTTTCAAACCAAAATAGGAAATAATTAATTTTTCCACAGGGTTCAACATACCTGTAACCCAATAGCAGCATAGGTTTGAGCCCTGTCTGTTGATAAGAATGAACAGCAATTGTGGAAAGACTGTGAATTACGGTGGATAAGCTGTGGATTCAGCTATATTTGCCGCATGAATCCCAGAGAGATATCGATCCTCGATTATAATTATGAACTCCCCGACGAGAAAATAGCTTACCGTCCGCTCGAACAGCGTGACCAATCCCGCCTCCTGGTGTATAAAAGTGGGAATTTCCAGGAAGACATCTACCGGAACATAGCTCAACACCTCCCAGCCAATGCTTTACTGGCCTTTAATAATACCCGGGTGGTTGAAGCAAGGATCATTTTTACAAAACCAACCGGCGGACAGATCGAAGTATTTTGTATTGAGCCGGATGCAAGGTATCCGGATATTACTACCGCCATGCTGGAACAGGGTAAAGTTTACTGGAACTGCCTGATCGGCGGGGCTTCAAAATGGAAACCCGGCCAGGTTCTCACCCGCGACTTTGAAGGCGGAACCCTTGAAGCCCGGTTCATAGAAAAAAAGAACGACAGCTTTTTGATAGAACTTAGCTGGGAGCCTACCTCCATGGCTTTTGCAGAGGTCTTGCATGCAGCAGGGCTGATCCCGCTTCCTCCATATATCAAAAGAAAAGCGGAACAGGAGGATGCAGGAAGATATCAAACTATTTATGCAAGGCACGATGGATCTGTGGCAGCGCCAACTGCAGGTCTACATTTTACCAAGGCAATTTTTGAAGACCTTTC
Source organism: uncultured bacterium (assembly GCA_966112615.1). GTDB lineage: Bacteria > Bacteroidota > Bacteroidia > Chitinophagales > Chitinophagaceae > Flavitalea. The sequence goes on along the minus strand of CBHWDO010000002.1, from coordinate 432,165 downwards.
AGAAAAAAATATCACACCGGTTTATGTCACCCTGCATGTAGGTGCCGGAACTTTCAAACCAGTGAAAGCAGGAACCATGGAAGGCCATGATATGCATGCGGAATTCATTGATGTTCCGATCACATTGATCCGGCAATTACTCGAACATCATAAAGATCTAACTGTAGCCGTTGGAACCACCAGTCTCAGAACACTTGAATCACTCTACTGGATCGCAGCTGAAATTCATCTGAATAAAAAAAATATCGATCAGCATTATGAGCTCCGCCAATGGTTTTCCTGGGATAATGCGTCCATTGAGCTATCAAAGAAAGAAGCCCTGGAAATCATCGAAAATTATATGCGTGAAAGAAACCTGGAAAGACTAATTACACGCACCAGATTACTGATCATGCCCGGTTATATTTTCAGGATGGTGGATGCCCTTGTTACTAATTTTCATCAACCTCAATCAACCTTGTTATTGCTGGTGGCTGCATTCATTGGTGATGACTGGAAGAAGTTATACGATCATGCCTTACAACATAACTTTCGCTTCCTGAGCTATGGTGATGGATGTTTGTTGTTCAGGAATTCTTGAGCAGTGGAATTTCAATATTAAATACTGATCCTTTGCCCAATACACTATCTACTCGGATCTTACCATCATGTGCATCAATGATGGTTTTCACATAACTCATACCCAATCCAAAACCTTTTACATTATGGATATTGCCGGTATGAGCGCGATAGAACTTTTCGAAAATCCTTCTTACTGTTTCCTTACTCATACCGATCCCGTTATCTTCCAACCTGATCATCAGGTTTCTTGAATTGTTATCGGTAGCGATCTTCAGTACAAGGTTTTCTTTCGAATATTTAACTGCGTTATCAATCAGGTTCGACAAAAGATTTCTGAAATGAACTTCATCTGCATTGATAAGATCATAAGAAGCTCTCAGATCAAGTTCAGCTTTTCCATGCTTCTCTTCAAGCTGAAGGGTGTAGTTTGAGATCACCTGGCCGATCAATTCATTCACATGAATTGGTTTTTTATTAAGCTGCAATTCATCCCTATCCATCAAAGCCGCCTGCAGAATGGTTTCTACATGCTTGTTCATGCGTTTGTTTTCTTCCTTGATGATACCGCTGAAATAATCCATTTTAGGCCGGTCGCTCATCACTTTTTCATTACGCAGTGCATCCACTGCCAGCGATATCGTGGCTAATGGTGTTTTGAATTCATGCGTCATGTTATTGATAAAATCATTTTTGATCTCACTGAGTTTCTTTTGTCTTAACAGAGCATCGACTGTAACATAGAATGCAGAAATGATCATCAATGTAAAAAAGATGGAACCTATGATCATCCATTGCATTTCCCCTAATACAATATTCCGGATATTGGGAACGATCAACACGATCAGCTGAACCGGCATTAAATTCTCAAAATCACTGCCACTGGCAGGTTGCAGCGGATATTGCAACTGGAGATTATGGACAGTATCTTCCACCTGTTGTGTAAAAAATCTTGATTTCATTTCATAATCTGCAGCCAGTGAATTGATATCACCGGTTATGGCAAATTCAAAAGGTACATCTTTCAATCCCTGTTTTCTGAATGCTTCACTCAGCTTTTCATGTATCTCAAATTCTGTAAACTTTTGTGCGATGGTTGGTGGCTTCATCAATTCAAGCTGAAACTGTTCGCTTGGAAGATTGAACCCTTTTTTATTCCTGTAAGTTCGAAGAGATGGAAGTGTTCCTTTTTGCTCGATCAATTCCTTGCTAACCTCATCAATAGTTTTAACAACTTTCCATTTGAATTCTTCCTGCTTGTTGACAAGCATAGTATTGAGCCAGTTGTACTGAATGTAGATAGTACCAATCAGGGAAAGACTTATCAGCACAATGATCAATGGGAAGATCTTCTTCACTTTTATTTATTTACTCGATTAAAGATGGTACAGTATTTTTAGCCGGATGCCCAAGATCGCAAAAATATGGTCAACCCGAAAAATTAAGACCCAACAAATTATTAATTATTAAATTAGTTATATGCAAGAACCAGGACCAGGCATATTACTTATCGCTGAACCTTTTTTGAAAGATCCCAATTTCATGCGGACCGTGGTTTTGATCTGTGAGCACCAGCCTGAAGGAACCTTTGGATTTGTGATCAACAAGGCATTTGAACATACATTGAATGAACTGATGAATGATATGGATGACCTGCAGATACCTGTGTACTATGGTGGACCAGTTCAAATGGACACCATTCATTTCCTGCATACTGTTCCTGACCTCATTGAAGGTGGATTTGAAGTGGGTCATGGTATTCACTGGGGTGGCGATTTTGAAACCGCGATCTCTTTATTGAGAGATGGGATCATAGATTCAAAAATGATCCGTTTTTTCCTTGGATACAGTGGCTGGGGTGAAGGTCAGTTAGGAGAAGAGATGAAAGAAAAATCATGGCTTACAGGAACTGCCACCAAGAAACTTGTCTTCTACGATCATACTTCGGAGATCTGGAAAAATGCCTTAAAGGAATTGGGCGGGGAATATGAGATGATGGTGAATTATCCGATTGATCCGCAGTTGAACTAGAAAAGGGAAATCGGTAATCTGTAATCGGAAAGGGCTGAACGCCCGCAGGGCGGGCAGAACGCTGTGTGTTACACCCAACGTTCTGCCCCTTCGCTTCGCTCGGTTCACCCCGATTCCCGATTTCCGATTCCCGATTTCCGATTTCCGATTTCCGATTTCCTTCACCCTAATCCCCTCTCAACGGCAACCTCACACCAGCAAATACACTAGCATGATTCAGATTTTCCAGTCCATTCTTTTTATATGGCATGTAATTGAAATTTCCTCCTAACTGGAAACCGTAATCACCACCTCTCCTAAAGGGCACAAAGACTCCTAATTCCGGTCTCACAGCAAATCCAAAGGAATTCTGGTTATCACCAAACTCTCCAAGGTACTGGCTGTACATAACCATATTACCTCCAACACCCAGGCTTGCATAAGGCTGAATTACTTTGTCAGTATTGAATTGATACCTACCGGTCAGCATGATCGGTACAGTCTGAATGGAAGTTGATACCACAGCTGAGATCTGTCCTTCACCCGTATTATAGATTCTTCTGTCTTCTTTGTTATAAAAATCCTGAAGCCCTGTACCCAATCCAATAGAAAACTTATCACTGATCCCATACAACAGGTTTGCCTGCCATCCCTTATAAGAATGATCCTTCATCAGATCCTTATAAGTTCCCAATGGAAAACCAACACTATAATTGACATCCAGTTTCAACTCACCTTTCTGTGCCTGTGCAGTCATGGAACCGGCAAGGATCAACATGACCAACATCACTATATTAATTCTCTTCATGATTAATTATTGTTTGTTTAAATAAGGAGACTGATTAAACAATGCAGCTACTGCAGGGGCAATATTCGACTCCCTGAAAGTTCCTGCACCCCTGATCAATCCATTCCAAACACCTTTGATACTGTTACTGCTCTCCGCTCCTTTCAGATCGAGCATATCAATCGAAACAGCACCTTCAGTTACCTGGTATACGCCATAGCTCGGGAAATAATAACCGGCTCCGGGGTAGCCCCAATAAAAAGGATCATAGAAATTTCCATAGCGTCCCCAGTAGTAACCGTAATCGATCAACCCGCTGTAAGTGTTGTATACCCTGCTCACAGTGATTCCCAGGTCTGGATTTTCATTTCTGCCCACGAGTGTATATCCTTTAGCCACCATCTGTTCCCTGATCGCATTGATCAATGCAAGATCATAAGGCACGACACTTTTATCGGTGATCCTTCCATCTTCGATCACCAATACAGAATCCACAATATTGAAGGTATTGTAAGAAGAAAAATTCGCTGTACTGTCCCTGTTTGTGATATAGATCCTTCTTTCATCATCAGTTAATTTGTCTACAGGATCTTTCACACATGAAGCCAATAGCAGCACTGCTGATAATAAAGGCAATACTAATTGTTTCATTGTCCACATATTTTTTCAAATATGCATCAAATGAAGTGCCCGAACTAACGTTTATGTGTAAACGAAATGCTATTTAACTCTTCTTGAAAGTATGATGATGATCATGCCCATAAGAATGAGCATAAGCAGTGCAAGTCTTAATCCGATTGCATGCGCTATATACCCGATCAGTGGCGGCCCGATCAGGAAACCTGAAAATCCTATGGAACTTACAGTAGCTAATGAAACACTTGGAGGAGAATTGGGATTTTTTCCGGATAAAGTATACACAATGGGGATGATGGTCGACACTCCTATGCCGATCATGGCAAATCCAATGATCACTGCAACAGGATGAAGAATTCCTATTCCCACTATAATTCCTCCGATGATAAAACAGGCATCTACCAGCAATATATTTCTTGATCCGAACCTGTCTACCAGCCTGTCTCCAATCAACCTTCCAAAGGCCATGGTAAATGCATATGCAGTATATCCTGTAGTATTCACTCCTGATCCATCATTGAGCACCTGCTTGTAATATAATGCACTCCAATCGGCCATTGCGCCTTCACAAAGGGCGCAACAAAAGCAGATGATACCCAGCAGCCATAATAATTTTGAAGGCCAGACCATTTTACCGGAACCCTGGTTTTTCTGTTCTCCTTTTACCAGGAAGAAAGATCCGGTTGAATAGATCACAAACATTCCGCAAAAAATAACCAGGTAATGAGTTGTAATACTGACCTGGTTTTTCATCATCCAACCTGTAACCACAGCACCAGTCATGGCTCCAAAACTCCATAGAGCGTGAAATGATGACATCAATGTTCTTCCGTAAACACGGTTCTCCACCTGCAATGCCTGGGTATTGGCGGCTATATTGAATCCATTTCCTGAGAATCCAAACAGGAACAGTACAGCAGAAAGGATCCATACAGTTGAACTATACGCTATACCAATCAGGAAAATTCCATACAGAACTGCAGTTATGATCAAAATGGTACGGCTGCCGAAACGGTTGATCGCCCAGCCTGCGACAGGTAATACGACCAGCGATCCAAGGGGCAGCATAAATAATACGCTTCCCAATTGGGCTTCATTAAGATTGAAAAGCGATTTTATAGTAGGGATCCGTGCTGCCCATGAGGAGAATGTAGTTCCACTAAGGAAAAAAAATGCTCCTACGGCAAGCCGGTACAGGTATTTAGGGTATGCTTTGGCGGTTGTCAATTCCACAAGTATAAAAATAAAAAGCCCTCAATATATATTGAGGGCTAAATTAATATGTTGATTTTTTTGAATTACTCAACCGGTTTTGCACCTTCTACAAGTACAGTCACTTTATTATTCAAAACTTCAACGAATCCTCCTTGAATATCAAAAAAAGTAACGTGCTCGTTCCTGTCTTTTAAAACCTTCAACCTTCCGGCTTTCAGGGCTCCAACCAGTGGCGCGTGCCTGTCGAGAATCTCAAACAAACCCTCTACCCCTGGCAATTGCACTCCATAAACTTCCCTGGAGAACAGCTTTTTTTCGGGGGTTAATATTTCTAGGTTCATTTAATTGAATTAATTGTTTTGAATTGATCTCATTATCCCTGTGCCTGCGCCAACAGCTTCTTACCTTTTTCGATAGCATCATCGATGGTACCTACCAGGTTGAATGCTGCTTCAGGATAATCATCCACTTCACCGTCCATGATCATATTGAAACCACGGATAGTTTCTTCGATTGGAACAAGTACACCTTTCAGACCAGTGAACTGCTCAGCAACGTGGAACGGCTGAGAAAGGAAACGCTGAACTTTACGTGCACGTGATACGGTTTGCTTATCATCATCACTCAATTCATCCATACCCAGGATCGCAATAATATCCTGCAGTTCCTTGTAACGCTGAAGGATCAGCTTCACACGGTTAGCACACTTGTAGTGAGCTTCACCAACGATCTGAGGAGTAAGGATCCTTGAAGTTGAATCAAGTGGATCCACCGCAGGATAGATACCAAGGTCAGCGATCTTACGTGACAATACCGTAGTAGCATCCAGGTGCGCAAAGGTAGTCGCAGGAGCCGGGTCAGTAAGGTCATCCGCTGGTACGTATACCGCCTGTACGGAGGTAATTGAACCATTTTTGGTTGAAGTAATCCTTTCCTGCATCACACCCATTTCTGTTGCCAGTGTTGGCTGGTATCCCACCGCTGAAGGCATACGACCCAGCAATGCAGACACCTCAGAACCCGCCTGTGTGAAACGGAAGATATTATCTACGAAGAAAAGGATATCACGACCCTTACCCTGTCCGTCGCCATCACGATAGTATTCAGCGATGGTCAGACCACTCAATGCCACACGTGCACGAGCTCCGGGAGGTTCGTTCATCTGTCCGAACACGAAGGTAGCTTTTGATTCCTTCAGTTCTTCCATATTTACTTTGCTCAGATCCCATCCGCCCTTTTCCATAGAGTGGATGAATTCTTCACCATATTTCATGATACCGGCTTCGATCATTTCACGCATCAGGTCATTACCCTCACGTGTACGTTCTCCCACACCGGCAAATACAGACAATCCGGAATATGCCTTTGCAATGTTGTTGATCAGCTCCTGGATCAATACGGTTTTACCTACACCCGCACCACCAAAGAGACCGATCTTACCACCCTTAGCATAAGGTTCGATAAGGTCAATTACCTTGATACCTGTAAACAGGATCTCTGTTGCAGTACTGAGGTTTTCAAATGCAGGTGGCTTCGCGTGGATCGCACGACCACCAACTTTTGGAACAGCCGGAAGACCATCAATAGGATCACCGGTAACATTGAACAGACGACCCTTGATCGCTTCGCCGGTAGGCATTGCGATAGGAGCACCGGTATCCACTACTTCTGTACCGCGAACAAGTCCTTCAGTACCATCCATAGCGATACAACGTACGCTGTCTTCACCAAGGTGCTGCTGAGCTTCAAGCACCAGCGTTTCACCATTTTGCTTTTTCAGTTCCAATGCATTATAGATCTCAGGAAGCTTTCCTTCGAACTGTACATCCACCACCGCTCCAATGATCTGCTTGATCTTACCAACGTTTGGCATATAAGAAATTAAGCGTTTAAAATTTGGCTGCAAAGGTAAGGTTGCTGCATTAAAAACAAAAAAGAAAAACCAACCACGGAATATTTTGTAAATTCTGGCAAACCTTTCCCAAAATGAACCAAACCAACTACCTGCTGGCCAGCCTCCTGGCCCTTGCTGCCTGTAAATCCGGCTCAGATAAATCAACCGGAACTGATTTAGCTCCCCGCGAAGTACCCCAATACACCATCGAACAATTCTACAAAAGCTCCAATATTTACGGTGGAGCCATCTCAACCGACGAAAAAACCATGCTAGTGGGAAGCAATGAATCGGGGATCTACAATGCCTACGAGATCGACCTGGCCACGGGAAATAAAACTCCTCTTACGAATTCTTCCAGTGAATCCGTATTTATTGCTGATTACGTTCCCGGAACAAAAAACATCCTTTATGGCTCCGATAAGGGTGGAAATGAAAATGACCATCTATTTCTAAGAACCAGTTCGGGGACCATCAAAGACCTTACCCCATGGGAAAATTCCAGGTCGAGTTTTGCCGGCTGGTCGCGCGACGATTCACATGGATTCATGATATCCAATAAAAGGAATCCCCAGTTCTTTGACCTCTACAAAATGGATACCGTTTCCTGGAACCCGGTAATGATCTACCAGAATGACAATGGATACGATGTTCAGTCCATTTCACCCAATGAAAAATACCTTGCCCTGGTACAGACTATAACTACCAGTTCAAATAATTTATACCTGGCAGATCTTGAAACCAAAAAAACTACCCGGGTTAACCCTGAAGGAAGTGAAGCCAATTACAGTCCACTTCAATTTTCTCTCGATAACAATACGCTCTATTATCTGACCGATGAAGGAAGCGAGTTCCAGTACATCGTGAAATATGATATCCCTTCAGGAAAGAAAGAAAAATTCTACAGCACTAACTGGGATGTGATGTACATGAACATTTCACACAATGAAAAATACCGGATCATTGGCGTAAATGAGGATGGAAGAAATAAGGTCTACCTGTTTGATCATAAGACCGGCAAACAGATCGATTTTCCTGCAGCCGGCAATGCTGATGTAGTGGGTGTAAACATTTCCCGCAATGAAAATAAAATGCGGATGACCATTGGTGATGGCTCTGCCCCTAATAATATTTTCATCTATGATTTCAATACAAAAGAACTCAAACAACTCACCAATACATTGAACCCCGAGATCAAACCCGAGGATATGGTGAAGCCTACTGTTGTGAAGTATAAATCATTCGACGGACTGGAAATTCCTGCGATCTATTATAAACCGCACCAGGCCGGTGAAAACAATAAAGTACCTGCTGTGGTAATGGTTCATGGCGGTCCCGGTGGACAGGCACGTGTTGGATATTTTGCGCTGGTTCAATACCTGGTGAACCATGGTTATGCAGTGATTGATGTAAACAATCGCGGAAGTAGTGGTTATGGAAAGTCTTTCTTCAAAATGGACAACAGGAACCATGGCGATAAAGATCTCAAAGATGTAGTATGGGCAAAAAAATATCTTCAGACACTTCCATATATCGATACGGCAAAGATCGGGGTCATGGGAGGTTCATATGGCGGATATATGACCCTTGCTGCACTTTGTTTTCATCCGGATGAATTTAAAGCAGGTGTTGATATTTTTGGTGTAGCCAACTGGTTAAGAACCCTTCGTTCAGTACCACCTTACTGGGAATCTTTCAAGAAAGCACTGTATGAAGAATTGGGAGATCCGAATACTGCAGATACAGTACGTTTGAAAGCATATTCTCCATTATACAATGCAGATAAGATCCGTAAACCTTTAATGGTATTGCAGGGAGCAAATGATCCGCGCGTATTAAAAGTTGAAAGCGATGAGATCGTTGAACAGGTTAAAAAGAATAACGTGCCTGTAGATTATGTGGTATTCCCTGATGAAGGCCATGGATTTGTGAAAAAGCAAAACGAGATCAAAGGCTACGGACAGATCAAAGAATTCCTCGACAAATATTTGAAAGGAGAAGTCGCTCAAAAGAACAAGCTCAATTAATAGAAACAATCCGGCCCGCTTCACTCATAAAAAACATCATTATGAAAAAGCTGGTCGCAATTATTATAGCATTTTGCTGCGCAGGTATGATCTATGCGCAGCAAAATCCTCCTGCTGTTCAGCAAAGACTCGACAGTATTGAAAACAAACTGCAGGAATCGAACTACATAAGGATTCCCCAAAAGGATTTTGATGAATTGCTGGATGCAAAAGTATCACGTGCAGCAAAAGATGAGGTCCAGGGTTGGGCATGGATCATATTTACATTTTTCGGTGCTCTTATGACCTTACTAACCTTCTGGTATAACCGAAAAATGAAAGATGAAGTTTCGGAGAACATTGACCTTAAATCCAAAAATATAGAACAGTCGATAGAAACCACGTCAAAAGGCCAGGTTGAAGTCATGAAAAAAGTCGCTATACTCGATGAGAAAGTAGCTAATACCATGGACATGTTCTGGGATGAGATGGCCCTGATGATCCTTGAAAAAGCGCGTGACAAAAAGAATCTTGATGCAGAATTTGAAAAGAAGATCAATCATTTCCTTAAGTATCCGCACGTAACATTATCAGAAACCAGGCAGATCCAATTGGTTGATGCATTGATGCGTTCTTATTATTATTCCACAGACGAGGACAACAAATACAAGAAGATGGTTAAGCTTATAGGTGAATATGAGAATAAATTCAACCTGGAGCCTCAAACCTACGCCAATGCTGCAATTGCGCATAGTAATATCTATGAATTGTATGGCCATGAAAGTGACAGGAATAACAGTCTTGACAATTGCGAAAAATCAATTCTCCGCAAAAAAGATTATGGTATTCCTTATACTGTTAAGATGGAGATCTATTTAATCGACCATGAAAAAGCATTCGACCAGTTAAAGAAAAATGAGGCACTTCAAAATCTAAAGCAAACATTCAAATCAATTGAAAATAATCAATCCAATATCATAGCCGTGGAAGTAATTGAAAGAATGAATATCGATCGCTCCATAGATTATCTAAAACCGTATTACAACAAACTCGAACAATTATTTCCATACGAATTGAATAAGATAAGGCTACGTGCAGTGGAATATTATCTGAAGAATTATGCGATCACTTCCGCCAACGACAGTGATTATGCATCACTGGATTCAATACTGGCTCAGTCTGCTGCTGCAAAAACAATTAATATAAATGGCAAATGGAAAGTAGTGAAGATCATGAATGCAGGTCTGCCGGAAGATCCGGGAGCTATGGATGAAACTATTGAGATCAATGGTTACACCTATTTCTCAAACGGACACTTAGGAAATGGATGTATTTTCTATCTCAATGCCGGCCAGGTAAACAATCTCGTTTTCTTTAAAACGCTTGGCAATAACCAGTTTCAGAAAATTCCTGCCATCTATGGGGTTGACCTCGGCGAACTACAGATCTGTTATGATTTTTACCAGACAACCCTGCCACAGACATTCGCCACCGATGCCAGCAACAAGTATATAGCTTTGAGTTTGGAGCCAATACCTGTGCTGGCTGAAACTGCGGTTGCTGCAGCAAATAATTAAAAGGTGTTCATAGAAACAGCTTTATCCAGTAGGTTTGTGCAAATTTGTCCGGATGAAGCTGATTGAAGTAACTGATCAAAGAACGGCGAAGGAATTCCTTCAGGTAAACGTATTGATGAACCAGGGCAACCCTGAATACATCAGGCCTTTGGATAAAGACATCGAACAGGTTTTCGACCCCAAACAAAACAAAGCTTTCAGGCATGGTAAGGCAATCCGCTGGATCTTAATAAATGATTCGGGTAAACTGATAGGAAGGATCGCCGCTTTCATGAATAAGAAATACCGCACGGTAGGAGATAAATTTCCTGTGGGCGGAATAGGATTTTTTGATTGCATCAATGATCAGTCGGCCGCGAATTTTTTATTCGATACAGCAAAGAACTGGCTTAAAGAACAGGGTGCTGAAGCAATGGATGGTCCGATCAATTTTGGTGAACGAGACAAATGGTGGGGATTGTTGGTAAAAGGATTTCAATCACCCCTGTATTGTATGAATTACAATCCACCCTATTACCAGGAACTTTTCGAGAATTATGGTTTCAGGAATTTTTTCAACCAGTTTTGTTTTGCATTGAAAGTGCGCGACAGGGTACAGGAAAAATTCTACACCAGGCATGCCATGATCGCGAAGGACCCTGCTTTCCATGCGGAACATTTAACTAAAGACAAGCTGGATAAATATGCAGGAGATTTTGCAACGGTCTATAATAAAGCATGGGCAGGACATGGAGGGATGAAAGAGATCAAGAAAGAGGCAGTGCTTACTTTATTTAAGCAGATGAAGCCGGTGATGGATGAAAAGATCATCTGGTTTGTGTACCACAACAATGAACCAGTGGCTTTGTGGGCCAATATTCCGGACCTGAATTATTGGTTCAGACATTTAAATGGACAATTTGGACTGCTGGCAAAACTGAAATTCCTTTGGATCAAGATGACCCGCCCCTGCAAAAGATTTACGGGGCTTGTTTTCGGGATTGTTCCTGAATTCCAGGGAAAAGGCGTAGACAGTTATATGATCATGGAAGGGGCAAAGATCATTCAGCATAAACTGCATTATGAAGATTATGAGCTCCAGTGGATTGGCGACTGGAATCCAAAAATGATCAATGTGGCCGAAAGCCTGGGAACTTATCGAAGCCGGGAACTGGTCACCTATCGTTATATCTTTGACAGGAACGTCGAATTCCACCGGCACCCCGTGCTTTAAACTATCAAAATCATACAATTCCCGATTCCCGATTCACCATTCCCGATTCCCCAATCCCAAACCTTATCTTTGCGTCATGGAAAAGTTCATCGTTTCGGCAAGGAAATACCGTCCGCAGACCTTTGATACCGTTGTAGGCCAGGAACATATTACCACCACCCTTAAAAATGCGATCCGCAACCAGCAACTGGCGCATGCTTTCCTGTTTTGCGGTCCGCGCGGAGTAGGTAAAACCACCTGTGCCCGTATCCTTGCCAAAACCATCAACTGTGAGAATGTTACTGCCGAGGGAGAAGCATGCAATGAATGTAATTCCTGCAAATCCTTTAATGAAGGGACTTCCCTGAACATCCACGAACTCGATGCGGCGAGCAATAACTCGGTGGATGATATCCGGACCCTGGTTGAACAGGTTCGATTTGCTCCGCAGGCCGGCAGATACAAGGTTTATATTATAGATGAGGTGCACATGCTCAGTGCTTCGGCATTCAATGCCTTTCTGAAAACCCTGGAAGAACCACCTCCCTATGCCATCTTTATCCTGGCTACCACAGAGAAACACAAGATCCTTCCAACCATCCTGAGCCGATGCCAGATCTTTGATTTTAAGCGCATCACTACTAATGATACAGTTAATCACCTGGCGCAGATCTGCGAAAAAGAACATGTCCAGGCTGAAAGAGCCGCGCTTCAACTGATCGCACAAAAATCCGAAGGTTGTATGCGCGATTCTTTATCCATCATGGATAAGATCGTCAGCTTTACAGGTGGTGAACTGAATTATAAGAATACGCTGGAACACCTGAATATCCTGGATGCAGACTATTATTTCAAATTACTTGATGCCCTCAAAAAACAGGACCTGGCTACTGCCCTGCTGCTTTTTGATGATATCAACCGTAAAGGATTTGAAGGCGACCAGGTTTTGAACGGGTTTGCAGAATTCTTCCGAAACCTGCTGGTATGCAAGGATCCAAAAGTGCTGAATCTACTGGAAGTGGTGGAAAGTTTCCGCGACCGTTATGCTGCAGAATCCGCTTCCACTGAAACTTCTTTTATCATTAGTGCATTGAATATTCTGAATGAATCAGAAATTCAATACAAAGGGGCAAGAAACAAACGTCTCCATATTGAACTCACCCTGATCAAACTGGCCTACCTCCAGCAGGCACTCACGCTGGAAGGAGATGGTAAAAAAAAACTTCTTGACACAGTAAAAGCGGTTTCTTTCAGGGGACTAAAAATGCAGCCGGTACAGGTCAGCAAGCCTAAAAGTTCTGAAGCTAAACTGGTCATCGAAACTTCGGCTCCATCAAAACCGCAACAGGTGAGCGAGCCGGTTAAAAAGTATGAACCCGTTCAAAAGCCCGCGGCTCCTGTACCACAGCCTGCGCAAACCTCTGGTGCCATCAAAACCAAGTTGGGAAGTCTTTCTTCCATCAGGGAAAAACTCCAGCAGACCAAAGCACAGGAATCGCAGGTAGCGCTTCCTTTAAGCCTTGAATTGTTACAGGAATACTGGAACCAGTATGCGGAAAAGGTTAAGGAGGCAAAGAATCCTGCCTACACATCTTTGGCTGTGGCAAGATTGCATATTAAAGATGCACAGACTTTTGAAGTAGAAACCAATAATAACCTCGAACAGAAATTTATTGAGCAGGAAAGAAGAATGCTTGCGGAATTTTTACAGACATCTTTTAGAAACAGGGCTATTTCATTCGTTGTTACTGTTTCAGATAATCCCATCGATTTCGTTCCCCAGGAAAAGACCATGAACAAGAAAGAACAGTTCATGAAGATTGCCGAGCAATACCCGATGGTGAAAGAATTGAAGGACAGGCTCAGGCTTGAACTTGATTATTAATTCTAAACGGCTCGTTTTCCTGATTTTGACTTAATTTCACGGCTCGAATTTTAAAACGATAAGACTACAATATTATGGCAGAAGCGATCTTAATGCCCCGTTTGAGCGATACAATGACCGAAGGTGTGATTGCTGCATGGCATAAGCAGGTGGGAGATACTGTGAAGAAAGGTGACCTGCTGGCTGAAGTTGAAACAGACAAAGCCACCATGGAGCTTGAAAGCTATAAAGATGGTACCCTATTACACATTGGCACTCCAAATGGCGGTAAACTCCAGGTGAATGATCTGCTGGCCATTATCGGAACTCCGGGTGAAGATATTTCTTCCTTGCTGAAAGGTGGCGCACCTGCACAGGCTGCTGCTTCTAAAGAAGAAGCTGCTCCGGCTGCTGCTCCTGCACCACAGGCTGCTCCTGCATCTTCCGGCGCACCGGTTGATCTTACCACCATCCAGGAAGTGATCCTGATGCCTCGTCTCAGCGATACCATGACTGAAGGTGTGATCGCAGCATGGCATAAAAAAGTAGGCGATACCGTGAAAAAAGGTGACCTGCTTGCCGATGTTGAAACCGACAAGGCAACCATGGAACTCGAAAGCTACAAAGACGGAAAACTTTTATATATCGGCGCTCAACAGGGCGATAAAGTTCCTGTTAACTCCCTGCTCTGCATCATTGGTGATGAAAGCAAGGTTGATGTAAATGCTATTGTTGCAGCATCTAAAGGACAGGGTACAACAGCCGCTGCTCCAACCCAGGGTGAGGCTCAGCCTACAACCCAGGCCGCAGCTCAACCCCAGGCCCAGGAATCAGCACCTGCTTCTTCTGAAGGCGGTCGCGTTAAAGCTTCACCGCTTGCTAAAAAACTGGCTGCTGAAAAAGGAATTGATATCAACCAGGTTCAGGGTTCCGGCGATAATGGAAGAATTGTAAAAGCTGATATCGATAATTTTGTTCCTGCTGCTAAACCTCAGGCTGCATCTGCACCTGCTGCAAGCGCGGCACCTTCTGCACCTGCAGGACAGGTTAACTTCACCGAAACTCCGATTTCACAAATGCGTAAGACGATCGCTCGTCGACTCGCTGAATCGAAGTTCACAGCACCACACTTCTACCTCACCATGTCGATCGATATGGATAAGGCAGTAGAAAGCCGTGCTAAGATCAATGAAGTTGCACCGGTGAAGATCTCCTTCAATGATATGGTGATCAAGGCCTGCGCTATTGCATTGAAACAACACCCAACCATCAACAGCAGCTGGCTTGGAGATAAGATCAGGACCAATTACCATGTAAATATTGGCGTAGCAGTAGCGGTAGATGAAGGTCTGCTTGTACCTGTGATCCGCTTCGCAGATGGAAAATCTTTGTCACAGATCTCTGATGAAGTGAAAACTTTCGCGAAGAAAGCCAAGGACAAAAAACTTCAGCCTTCAGACTGGGAAGGAAACACCTTCACTATTTCAAACCTTGGAATGTTTGGAATAGATGAATTCACTGCGATCATCAACCCACCAGATGCATGTATCCTTGCAATTGGCGGTATTCAGCAGGTTCCTGTAGTGAAGAACGGACAGGTAGTTCCTGGTAACGTGATGAAAGTAACACTCAGCTGTGACCACCGGGTAGTGGATGGAGCAAGTGGTGCAGCTTTCCTTCAAACATTGAAGAATCTGTTGGAAGAACCACTGAGAATGCTGGTTTAATTTCAACTCAACTCATAGTAAATCCCGCCAATTGGCGGGATTTTTTTATTTTGTAGGATAACCCCGTTTCATGAAGACATTGCTAACTGCCATATATTGCCTGCTTACCATCCAACTGTTTGCAACTGAAATCACTTCCAGCAATCTTCCGATTGTTGTTATCAATACCAATGGACAGGAAATTCCTGATGACCCAAAGATCACCGCAAATATGGGAATCATCTTCAATGGAGCCGGTCAGCGCAATGCAATTACCGATGCATTCAATCACTATAACGGAAAGATCGGCATTGAGATCAGAGGTGAATCCTCCCAGATGTTTCCGATGAAATCTTACAGCGTTGAATTAAGAGATGATGCCGGGAAATCACAGGATAAATCAATCCTAGGCATGCCAAAAGAAAGCGACTGGGTTTTGTATGCGCCATATACCGATAAGACTTTGATGCGCAATTTTCTTGCCTATACTTTTTCAAGAGAGATGGGAAGATGGGCCGCACGCTGCCAGTATGTAGAAGTGGTGATCAATGGCGATTACAAAGGCATTTATGTTTTGATGGAACGCATCAAAAGAAACAATGGAAGAGTTGCGATTGCCAAGCTGGAAGATTTCAATAATACAGGAGATGAAGTGACTGGAGGCTACATATTCAGTCTTGATAAAGATCCCAATGCATGGTATTCAAAATATAAAGTACCCAATTCAACAGGCAATGCAAAGCCCCAGTTTTCATATGTATACCCTAAGCCTGAAAATATCACATCGTCTCAGAAAGCATACCTGGAAAGCTATGTAGACGCATTTGAATTATCACTGGCATCGAACAATTTCCAGGATCCGGTGAATGGAGTAAGGAAATATGCAGACCTCTCTTCTTTCATAGATTATTTTATCATCAATGAAATCAGCAGAAATGTTGATGGATACAGATTCAGTACATTCTTTCACAAGGATCGTGACAGCAAGGGAGGAAAAATAAACGCAGGACCTGTATGGGATTATGATCTTGCTTTCAGAAATGCTGATTATTGTGATGGAAGCAAGATCTCCGGATGGGCTTATGAATTCAACAGTGTTTGCCCGGGTGAAGGAACAGGCATGGTTCCATTCTGGTGGGAAAGACTGATGAGTGATACTGCATATACTTCATCATTAAGATGCAGGTGGAAAGAAGTTACAACAACATCTTTAAGCAAGGAAAGAATAAACTTCCTGGTTGATTCTGTTGCTGGATTACTGAATGAAGCACAGGCACGACATTTTGATAGATGGAAGATATTAGGTCAATATGTGTGGCCCAATCCTAATCCGATTCCCAATTCTTATTCGGAAGAAATATCTATCTTAAAGCAATGGATCCAGAACCGTATGGCATGGATTGCAGATAATCTCCCCAATAACGGGGCCTGTTTCGATTACCCTTTAAACTTAACCACATCTATGAACATTTCAATTCAGCCAAATCCTGTGGCAACGGAGGGAAGATTGAAGATCAAGTCACGCGAGTCACAGGAAGTGGAGCTAAGTATTTACACAATGAAAGGAGAACTGGTGATCAAAAAGAAAGCAACAGTTCCACAGGGAGAATCTGTAATTCCGATCTATACTATGTCCTGGGCTCCGGGATTATACATCATGAAACTAATTAATTCCAAAGGAGAGATTCACCAGCAAAAGATCCTCAAGATCAAATAGCAGGGTAAGGTTTTTGCATAATGGTTGTAAAAACATCATTATGAGATCAATATCTATTTACTCTTTCTTGTTTGTTCTGTTGGCATCTATGAGTTCATGTGAATTGGTAGGTGATATCTTTAAAGCAGGGATGTGGACTTCAGTGATCCTTATCGTACTGGTGATTGCTCTGATCCTTTGGATCATCTCAAAAGTCAGGGGCAAATAATCAAGAGATCTACCATACAATTGCTCAGGATACATTTCTCTGTATTCCTGATGCCTGTTTACCTGTTTGCACTTAGCCAGGCAGTTGATATTAAATTATACAAAGCCATCATGATCTTCGTGATCCTGCACTTGCTGGTTTACCCGGCAAGTAACGGATATAATTCATACATGGATCGTGATACAGGATCAGTAGGCGGAATCAAAAATCCATTGCAGCCTACAAGACAATTGTATTATGTAACCATTGTGCTCGATAGTGTTGCATTGTTATTATCGCTAACGATCAGTCTTCATTTTACAGTTGGAATATTGCTTTATATCATTGCATCTAAGGCTTATAGTTACAGGGGAATCAGGTTGAAGAAATACCCTTTTGTAGGGTATCTGACAGTAGTAATTTTCCAGGGTGCGCTTACTTATTTCCTGGTATATGCAGGAGTACAGGAAAATGCCGGGCCGGTAGACATGAAAGCTATGCTGGCAGCGGCTTTGCTGATTGGAGGATTTTATCCGCTTACACAGATCTACCAGCATGAAGCAGACCTGAAAGATGATGTGATCACCCTCAGCTACAGGCTGGGTTACAGGGGAACATTCATTTTCACAGCCATCGTATATACATTGGCGTTAGTTATACTTTACCTGTATTTCAAAGACCATACAGAGATCCTGAACTTTTTTGTTTTCCTGTCGGTTATGCTCCCTGTATTGATCTATTTCAATTATTGGGCATACCAGGTGTGGAAGAATGATCATGCAGCGAACTTTACCAACACCATGCGAATGAATATAATAGCATCGATCTGTACAAACCTTGCTTTTTTAATCATCTTAATGCGGAGGTTGCTTTGAGTAAGATCTTATCCATTGGCACTGCAGTGCCTGCACATAAACATGAACAAAATTCTATTCTTCAATTCATGCAACATGTATATGCATTGAATGAAGTGGAGAAAAGAAAGATCCGGTTCCTTTACCATCAAAGCGGAATTGCACATCGGTATTCTGTGATCTCGGATTACAGCCGAAATATTCATGAATGGAAATTCTATCCTCAAACAGAAAACCTGGAACCATTCCCTTCACTGGAGCACCGAATGAATTTCTTCAATCGCTATGCTGCAAGCCTTTCAGTTGAAGCCATCAGGAAATGTTTAGGACATGTTCCGCATAAGGAAGTAACCCATCTTATTACGGTAAGTTGTACGGGAATGAGCGCACCGGGACTGGATTTGCAGGTAATGGAATTACTCGAACTGCCACATAATATTTATCGAACTTCCGTCAACTTCATGGGTTGTTATGCAGCCATTCATGCCCTGAAAATGGCAGACATGATCTGTAAAACAGATAAGCATGCAAAAGTGCTGATTGTTTGTACAGAGCTATGTACTCTTCACTTTCAGAAAGAACCAACGATGGATAATATTGCTTCTTCTCTGCTCTTTGGAGATGGAAGCGCAGCAGTGCTGGTAGTTCCTGCAGAAGCAGATGGACCAGGGATAACCATCAAAGGTTTCTATGCTGAAGTTGCACCTAAAGGAAAGAAAGATATGAGCTGGGAACTGTCATCGTCTGGTTTCTTAATGACCCTAAGCGGATATGTCCCCGACCTGATCGAAGAAGATTTTGATCCAATGATCGGAAGAGCATTACAACAACAAGGATTGCAGAAGCAGGATATCCAGCACTGGTGCATTCATCCTGGTGGAAAACGAATTCTGGAATCGATTGAAAAAAGCCTTGGTCTTGAAAGATCAGCTTTCCGCAATAGCTATGATGTGCTGAATGATTACGGGAATATGTCATCCCCAACTGTGCTGTTCGTTTTGGAACGTTTCTTACACAAACATGGAAACCGAAAATCTGGACCATTGATGGCTGCAGCATTCGGGCCCGGACTAACCATGGAAACTTTCACGGCAATAGCGTAAATTCATTCATGGATTTTACCACCAGGTCAACACAAAAAGAACTTCTGGACAGGAACGATATACCCGCCAAGGATATTCACCGAAACATGGCGGAACTGGATTTGATCAACACCTGGTTGGGTGGACATAAGATCTCTATTGAAGGAATCAGGCAATTGATAAAGAATACCAAAAAGACCATTCATATTTGCGAGATAGGATGTGGCGGCGGCGATAATCTGCATGCCATTTCGAAGTGGTGCGAAAAAAATAATATCGAAGTA
Organism: uncultured bacterium; assembly: GCA_966112615.1. GTDB lineage: Bacteria > Bacteroidota > Bacteroidia > Chitinophagales > Chitinophagaceae > Flavitalea. The sequence continues at coordinate 412,596 of CBHWDO010000002.1, read as the reverse complement.
AACCTCACAGGGATAGATATCAATCCATATTGCATTGAGATCGCGAAAAAAAGATTTGATGATGGTTCTTACAAATTTATTTGCTCTGATTATCGATCAGTGGAATTCAGAGACAAACCTGATATAATATTTTCTTCACTGTTTTGTCATCACTTTGATGAACAGGGATTGTTACAGGTTTTACGATGGTCGAATGAACATGCAACCTGGGGATTCTTCATCAATGATCTTCACCGGCATCCTTTAGCTTATTATTCCATCAAAATACTTACGGGTTTATTTTCAAAAAGCTATCTTGTAAAGAATGATGCCCCTTTATCTGTTCTGAGAGGATTTACAAAAGAAGAATGGCAGGATATCCTTCATAAAGCAGGAATTGATTCTGCTGAGATCCAGTGGCGATGGGCATTTCGGTGGCTGATCGTTTTTTCAAAAAACAATTGATATAGCAAACGAACAAACATATGATGTTGCCATAATTGGTGGAGGACTGGCAGGCCTTGCCCTGTCGATCCAATGTGCCCGTGCAGGTTTGCAAACCGCATTATTTGAAAAAGAAAAATATCCTTTCCATCGTGTATGTGGTGAATACATCAGCTTTGAAAGCTGGAACTTTTTGCAGGAACTTGGGCTCCCGTTAAGTGATATGCAACTTCCACAGATCAACAGGTTGCTGGTATCAGCACCCAATGGATCAACTATTACAGAATCATTGATTCCTGGAGGATTTGGCATCAGCAGGTACAGGATCGATTATGAACTTTACCAGATTGCAAAACAGGAAGGTGTTGAAGTATTGGAATCAACAAGGGTTATGGATGTAGTCTACGCTAAAAATAACTTCAACATATTTACGAATAAAAATGAATGTTCTGCAAAGATCGTAGCTGGCGCATTTGGTAAGAGAAGCAATTTAGATATCAGGTGGAAAAGGAATTTTATTCGTCAGCGACCAGGAAACCTCAATCACTATATCGGTGTGAAATACCATATTGAATATGATCATCCGCGCGACACTATTGCGTTGCATAATTTCCACCATGGATATTGTGGCATTTCAGCGATTGAAAATGGATTGAATTGTTTGTGTTATCTCACCAATGCAAGTAACCTTCGAAAGAACATGAATGATATTCATGCGATGGAAGAAAATGTGCTGAAGAAAAATCCTTTTTTAAAAACAATTCTGGAAACTGCAAGCTTTGTTTATAAAGAACCATTAACCATCTCCCAGGTATCATTTCACCAAAAGTCACAGGTTGAAAATCATATCCTCATGATTGGTGATGCAGCAGGACTGATCACACCGCTTTGCGGAAATGGTATGAGCATTGCACTTCATAGCAGCAAGATCGCTTTTGAAGAGATCATGAATTTCGTTGGACAAAAAAATTCCAGGTTTGAAATGGAACAGCAGTATGCCTACAGATGGGAGAAAAACTTTTCCAGGAGAATGCAGACCGGAAGGATCATCCAAAGATTCTTCGGGTCAGAAACAGCAACAACATCAATGCTTTCTTTCCTGAAACCTTTTCCATCTATTACAAAATTCCTGATCAGACAAACTCACGGAAATACCTTTTAATTTTATGGCCTGTAATTGGCTGTTATTAAAAAAATCAAAGCATGGCACAAAAGAAAACACTGGTACTGGGCGCTTCAGACAATCCTTCAAGATATAGTTACCTCGCGATTAATTCATTAAGAAAGCATGGACATCCCGTAGTGGCGATTGGAAACAAAGCCGGTAAAGTTGCTGATGTAAATATCGGCAAAGAGCATGTGGAAGAAAATGACATTGATACAGTAACGCTATACCTGAATCCAACCAATCAACAGCAGTATTACGATTATATTCTTTCACTTAATCCCCGAAGAATAATTTTCAATCCGGGAACTGAAAACGACGAACTCTACGAAAAAGCAAAACAGCAGGGAATTGAGCCGCTGGAAGCCTGCACCCTGGTTATGCTGAGCACTGGACAGTATTAATTGTTTATTTAATAAATTGTCGTAACATTATCTCCCATTCCGATCCCTGGGAAACTTCTGCATTAATCAATCAGCATGAAGTCCCTGCAATCATTCAGCTTAACCTTTTTACTGTTGTTATGCATATTATCCCTGCATGCACAGGAAACAACAGTTACCCAAAAAGTCGGTATACACCGGAACTTCAATCATTTACCTGAAAAGTTTAAAGCAAACAGGGATCAGCTCAAAGATTTATTTCAATCAGAAAAACATAAGGAAGTTCAGTTTGATCTGCATAATGGAATTCCGGTAAAAGGTTTCATACAGGAAAAAGTGGTGGAGCCTAACGGAACCATCCGGATAAACGTAATTTCTTCTGCATACCCGCAAACAATATTCAATTTCTCTGCTATTGCAGTTCCGGGCAAATCCTATATCTATCGTTCAAGAATCATCAATCATTCATCCGGCGAAGTGCTGGTACTGGAAGAAAATGACAACCAATATTTCTATCAAAAATCGAAGCGTAATAAACTGATTGCTGAATAACCTGTGCTAAAGATGAGAATGATATGCTTTGTACTGATGTGCATTCATGCAGGGATACTTTTTGCCCAGGGAAACAGCAATTCACCTTCTGTATCTGACCCGGCGGTTATCCTCCTTGATTTTGACGGTCATGAAGTAAAAGCTACACCATGGAACTGGAACGGAACTTTTTATGCTGAATCAACACATTTAAATGAACGGCAGATCAATGAGATCATTGAACGCGTTGAAACCGATTACGATATCTTCAATGTTCGTATAACACTTGAAGAAAAAGAATATAAAAAAGCAAATCCCCTAAAAAGGATCAGGGTGATTATTACACCAACAAGTGAATGGTACGGTGTTGCAGGAGGTGTTGCCCTGATCGGTTCATTTACCTGGGGTGACGATACACCATGTTTTGTTTTTTCAGATCAACTTGATTTTAAAGTGAAGTTCATTGCTGAAGCAATTTCACACGAAGTTGGCCATACCCTGGGTTTGCAGCATCAAAGTGAATATGATCAGTATTGTAACAAGATCCAGGAATATAACCAGGGTAAAGGAGATTCAACAGGTTGGGCACCAATCATGGGCACCGGATATTTTAAGCCATTGACTACCTGGGCTGTTGGACAAAGTACAGAAGATTGTTCCGTGATCCAGGACGATCTGCAACTGATAAGCCAGGTGCTTGAATATAAACCGGAAGCCGCTGCTAACGACAGTACCTATGTTCCTGAATTACCGGTAAGGGGCGCGCAGATCCGGACGGCAGGATTTATAAAAAATGCGCAGGAACAGGACAAATATGCTTTATCGATCAAACGCTCCACAAGGATCACCCTTTTAGCGAGTCCGGGAAATAATGACCGTGGCTGCATTGAACCGAATCTGAATCTGCAACTTAAATTGTTTGATGAGCATTCCAATATCCTGCTGATACGTGATCTTCCAAACGACCTCAAAGTATCAATCGATACTACTTTAGCTGCAGGTGATTATTTTGTTTCGGTAGAAGGAGCGCCTACAGACTATCTTCCTGATTACGGCAGCATAGGAGCTTATATGCTGAGTGGTTTCATCAGTATAACACTGCCCGTATTCAAACTGGATTTAAAGGGGCATACTAACGGTCATGCGCATACGCTAAACTGGAGTTATGTTACAGATGAAGAAATAACAGCTGTCAATATTTTTCAATCTGATGATGGTTTAAACTTCCAGGTCATTAAAACACCTGATCCCACTAAAAGGACAGCCACAGTTGTTCCTGGTACCGGATCCCGAACATATTATAAGGTTGAAATCAAAACCGCTTCTGGAGCCACCTATGTTTCCAATGTATTAAGCCTTAACAATAACCCGGTCAATAGGAATAAGCCCTATGCATATATTTCCGGAAAGGAGATCATCCTATATTCCAATGAAACAGGCGCTGCAAGGATCTTCAACTCTACAGGTAATATCCTGGCAGAATTCAGTGTTATCAAAGGTTTCAACAGGATCTCCATTCAACTCAACTGGAAGGGAATTCTGATCCTTCAGCTGGTAAGCAGGAAACAAGCACAAAGCTTCCGGTTAATAAATTGGTAATAAACATGATGAGTATTTAAGCGGGTTTTTCATTAAATTGTAGAAACCCGTTATCATATGCATTGGAGAAAATTTAATGGCGACCCTCTTGAATTTCCCATCAAGGATGCTGTTGAAAAAGCCATCATCCGCGAAACAGAAAAAGGGTATCACCTCAAAGTTTGTATTGGCACCGATTCCCAGGTAAAAGGATCCGAAACTGAATTTGCAACTGTTATCGTCTTTCTCAGGGAAGGACATGGAGGATTTATGTTCATCCATAACGATAAAACAACCCAGAGCTACAGCATCAAAGAGCGTATGCTTGTGGAAGTTGCAAAAAGTATAGAGATCGCCTACGAATTGTGCGATCTTTTTACTTTATATGATGTCGACATGGAAGTTCATGCCGATATTAACACCAATCCGCATTTCAAAAGTAATGATGCCCTGAAGGAAGCAATGGGATACATTCTTGGAATGGGTTTCGCTTTTAAAGCAAAGCCGGAAGCATTTGCCAGCAGCAGCTGCGCAAACAAAGTGGTTAACTAGCGATCACTTCCTGTATATAACCCAGCATTTCTTTACGACCAAGCTTCTTTTCAGCACTGGTCACAAAATGCCTGGGAAGGAATTGCCAGGTGGCTCTCATGGCATTCAGAAACGCTTTCACATTCATGCTGACCTGCCTTTGTGTTTCCTTATCTGCTTTAGTGAACACCAGGCAGAAAGGAACCTCCCACTCCCCTAACTTATTAATGAAGTCCAGGTCGATCTTTTGCGGGCTATGGCGACTGTCGATCAGCACAAAAACATTGGAAAGATTCTCTCTTTTACGGAGGTAATTTTCAATCATCTGCTCCCAGCGCCTGCGGCTTGTTTGAGAAACTTTTGCAAAGCCATACCCTGGAAGATCCACCAGGTACCATTCCTTATTCACCAGGAAATGGTTGATCAGCTGGGTTTTACCGGGCGTTCCCGAGGTCTTGGCGAGCTTCTGATTGTCGCACAACATATTGATCAGGGATGATTTCCCCACATTACTTCTGCCGATAAAAGCAAATTCCGGCAGCGAAGGCTCCGGGCATTTGGTAAAGTCGGGACTACTGATAAGATATTCTGCGCTTTTGATCACCATAACGGGTGCAAGTTACTGTATCTTCGCAGGCGAAATGGCAAAATATACTCACGACACCATTGTACCCTTTGAAGGGTCGGGGGAAAATAAGAAGAAGCAGGTGGCTTCCATGTTCGATCAGATCGCGTTCAAGTACGATTTCCTGAACAGATTTTTGTCGGGGGGGATCGATATCTACTGGCGCAAACTGGCCATCCGGCAGCTGTTGGAGATCAAACCAAAGACCATCCTTGATGTGGCTACAGGTACTGCCGACCTGGCCATAACCGCCAACAAATACCTTCAGCCCGAAAAAATTGTAGGGATCGATATTTCAGAAGGTATGTTGAATCTTGGTCGTGAGAAGATCAAAAAGCTTGGGCTGGAGAAGGTTATCGAACTGCAGTCGGGCGATAGTGAGGCAATAAATTTTCCAGATAATTCGTTTGATGCCATTACGGTATCGTTTGGCGTAAGGAATTTCGAAGACCTTGAAAAAGGACTTTCAGAGATGTACAGGGTTTTGAAGCCTGGGGGAAAACTGGTGGTGCTTGAATTTTCCAAGCCGAAGCAGCGGTGGTTCAGCGGAATCTACAACCTGTACATGAATGTGGTTACACCGGGTATCGGCAAGATGGTTTCCAAGAACAGGGAAGCCTACGCATATTTAAATTCATCAGTTAAAGCATTTCCCGAAGGCGAAACATTTTTACACATTTTAGAGAAATCCGGATTTACTGAAACCACTTTAAAACGGCTTAGCCTGGGAATATGTACTATTTATTGCGGAAGAAAAAAAGCGTCTTAAGTAAACTGTTGATCATCACTCTTTCAGTACTCGCTGCAAGGGATCTACATGCACAAAGAATTCAGCTGAACCTGCCCGACCATGATAATAAAAAATATTACCTGGGTATAGGTTTGTTGTACAACACTTCAAGAGTAAATATTTCTCACCATCCATTGTTCCTGGAGCGCGACAGTGTTATGGCTATCAACCCGGAAAACACCGGTGGATTTGGATTGGCGGGAATCCATACTTTAAGATTATCTCCAAGATTTGAGGTAAGAGCGATATTTCCACAATTGCTGTTCTCTTATAAGAACATGAGTTATAACCTTACCTATCCCGACCAGACAAAAGACGAAACAGCGATCACTTCAAAAAAAATAGAATCTATTTTATTAGGATTGCCGGTTCATCTAAAGTTTCGTTCCGACAGGATAGGAAACTTCCGGGTGTACATGTTTGGTGGTGGAAAGATAGAATACGACCTCGCATCGAATGCAAGAGCCAAGCGCGCTGAAGATCTCGTAAAGCTGAAGAAATTTGATTATGGTGTTGAAGCCGGCATAGGTTTCAATTTCTATTTTCCTGTTTTCATTCTATCACCCGAGATCAAGATCAGCAATGGTCTTGGCAACTCCCACAGTTATGATCCCAACCTGAAATTCTCTAACACCATTGATCGAATCAATTCGAGGATGGTGGTGTTTTCGTTGATATTTGAGGGGTAATGGAAAGCGGTAATCGGAAATCGGAAATCGGAAAGTTGACCATCATATAGATGAAAAAATTAAAGGGCGAAGTGTTTTTTGCACTTCGCCTTTTAATTATTTATACCGGTTGGTTTTACTTCCGATTTCCGATTACCGATTTCCCATTTCCTTCCCCCTAATAATCATACTCCCTCCTCGCTATATTCATCCTCAAACCCGCTGTCACCACAGTTGTATTTCTCTTATCACCCAATGCATCATACCTCCTTATCAGCGCGGATACATCAAGGAAAAGATTTTCTTTTGGTTCCCAGCTGACTACGAATTGCACATTCAAACCCTTACCCAGCGGGCCATTCGGCAAAGTGAATCCATAATCGGAAAGCCTCGTAGTATATGGTTTAAAGATACTGCTGCCCACATTTGAAGTAGCACTGGTATCTGTTCCCTGTTGCCAGACAATTACCCTTGCAGATGTATACCATTTAGGATGGGGCTGGTACCGGATGATCCCAATGAACTCCCTGAAATTTGCACCAAAAGGATGCGCCAATGGCTGGTTATAATGCGTGAAATTTGCAACACTGTCTTTATGCGTATAAGTAAATGGACGAACAAGGTTGATCTCTCCCTGCAAGTCAAGATTTTTGATCTTGAATGCATCGATATATTTTGCTCCAGCCTGGATACCAAATTTATTGGCCCACCAACCTTCGCCTGATGTCAGTTCATTGAGCTTGAACTCATCAAAAGCAAGCTGGCTGTACAATTGAAGGGTCTTTGCAATATTCGCCTTTATATCAAATCCCACAATAGCATTGTCTTCACTCCCATTCTGGCTTTCCGCATTTCTTAAAAACATTACAGGATTCAGGTAAGATAATTCAAGCCTGTTCTTCCTTCCATAAACAATCGATTCAAACAAACCCACCGTTAGCCACTTAGTAGCATTTACACTCAGGTGGTGAACAGCTGCATATTTTTTATCTCTCAAAGTATCGCTGCTACCCCTGGTAAACTGCGGGATCAACTCCATGGTATAGGCCTGGTAGTTCAACTTCCAGATCCTTGCATTGATCCGAAGGAATAAATTAGGATTGGAGAAATCGCTCAGGAACAAACTCCTGTACCCGCTCCCAATAAAATTCTTATCATATCCAAAAGTGAAGTCAATGAATTTTGCTGCATTGAAATGTATGCTACCTCTTGCATCAAAATAATCCCAGCCCGTATTTTTATACTTCTTATAAAATCCAAATCCAGGTACTGCTCTTACACGGTTTGCATAATCCTGCACAAACAAAGGTGCACGCTCCTGGTTATCCGTGATCATACCGGAGAAACCAACCCTGCGGGCTATAAGTCCTCTGAAGGATAAACCTTTCTGATTAAGGTAAATCGCTGCATCATTGTCCTGCTCTTTACCGCCATAGAACTGGATCACAGGATTTACAACCAGGAAGAAATCTTTATTATTGACTTCAATGAAATTTGCTTTATTCTTGTAGAACGCTTTGCCAATTCCTTTCTTACTGGCAAAATCACTGTTATCACCATTATACCATTCAGAATTATTCATGAAAAAACTTCTCAACTGGTATTGATCGATCTCAGTTAGCAAACCAGGATTTGCTTTTGATACGGAATCGGCATATTCTGCACCCCTTACAGCCCATCTCCTGCTCAATGGCCTGGCAACCGAAAGATTAAGATCTTCATTTGTCTGCATCTTGATCTCCAGTCGGTCAAGGAAATGATCCTGCTTATATTTTAATGGAAGGTTGGCAGATTGCGAAAAGGATTGAACAGAAATAATGAAAAGGATAAGTGTTAGCTTGGTTTTTATAAATTGCATGGCATTGAATTAATTAAATCTCTAATCCAAAACAAGATATGCAAAATTACCTCATCAAAAATATAGCCATAGTTAATGAAGGAACCACAAGCTATGGCGATGTTCTTGTCAGGAATGGTAGAATCGAGAAGGTTGGATCTTCTATAAGCACCAATGAAAACCTTACTGAGATCAATGGGGAAGGCAAACACCTGCTCCCGGGTGCAATCGATGACCAGGTTCACTTTCGTGAACCCGGACTTACCCACAAAGCAAATATCTATACAGAATCAAAAGCGGCAGTAGCAGGTGGCGTAACTTCTTTCATGGAAATGCCTAATACGGTTCCGCCTGTATTTACTCAGGAACAACTGGAAGCGAAATATGAGATAGGAGCACAAACAGCCCTCGCAAATTATTCTTTCTTCATGGGCACTTCCAATGACAATGCCGATGAAGTACTTTTTACCAATGATAAAAGAAAAGATGTTTGTGGTATCAAAATATTTATGGGATCATCAACGGGTGGTCTGCTCGTTGATAATTACCTGACCCTTGACAAGATCTTCCGCGAAGCCGAAGTATTGATCGCTACGCATTGTGAAGATGAGAAGATCATCAAGGCCAACCTGGAGCGACTGAAGGATGAAGGCCGTGAATTAACTGCAGCTGATCATCCCATCATACGCGATGAAGAAGCCTGTTTTTCATCCTCCTTTTCTGCCATTCAACTGGCAAAAAAATACGAAACAAGGCTGCATATCCTGCATATATCAACAGAAAGAGAATTGAATCTCTTCACTAACATGATGCCAATCGAACAAAAAAGGATCACTTCAGAAGTTTGTGTGCATCACCTGCATTTCACTGCAGATGACTATCCACGCCTGGGTAATCTGATCAAATGCAATCCTGCTATCAAAGCACCATCAAATAAGGAAGCTTTGTGGAAAGCCTTGCTGGATGACCGTTTGGACATCATCGCTACTGATCATGCCCCGCATACCTGGGAAGAAAAAAATGAGCCATATGAAAAAGCTCACGCAGGTCTTCCATTGGTGCAGCACTCTGTTTTAATGATGCTGAATTATGTGAAAGAAGGTCGTATCAGCATTGAAAAGGTTGTTGAGAAAATGAGTCATGCTGTTGCAAAATGTTTCAATATCAGCGAAAGAGGTTTTATCCGTGAAGGATATTTTGCCGATCTTGTTATAGCAGACCTTAACGCATCAACTACTGTATCCAAAGAAAACATCCTGTACAAATGCGGCTGGAGTCCTTTGGAAGGAGTTAGTTTCCCGGCTGCCATCACCCATACATTCGTGAATGGCAACCTGGTGTATGGAAACGGCCAGTGGAATGAATCTATTAAAGGAATGCGACTGTCGTTCGACCGTTAACTAACGATTAATCATACCGGATGGAATTAGATTTAACCACCTATAACGATCTCTCTATCTTTCAGCATGAAGAAGAGTTTTCGGTATTCAACAAGCTCAATTTTACGGAAACCATTGAAGGCCGTGAATGGCTGCTGAGGTATTTCAAAAATCCTTTCAGTGACCTGAAAAAGATCGATGAAACTCAAAAGGTGGTAAAAACAATTTCCGAGAACCTTGATCAATGGCCTACAAGCATATCCAATGGAACCTTAATGGTGATGGCCAGATTTTATGATAGCTCCATTGATTCCATTCCTGATAAGGCGCATATGCTGAATGCAGCGTCTTATAAGATCTTTCATACCGCAGACTATTCGCTGGTCAAATATTCGATCCAGCATTTTGCCGATTTCTTAAGAGGCATGAAGTTGCTGACTGCCCTTTTATTGAATGATAGAACTCCTTCCCTACTGGCACCCTTCCTGCATCGGGCCAATGACCTGATGAAGAATCATTTCCTGCTGGAGCTTGCGCAAAGAAACCCTTCAAATCCTTTCGGATGGCAGGAAACGATCTATTTCGGAAAATACATTCGTGATCATTTCAAGAATGCAGCATTTGAACTCATCAGCATTTATGGAAGACTGGACGCATGGCGCTCCATGGCTCTTGCAGCTAATAAATTCAACCTGGTTGTTCCAACATTTGTGGAAGGAGGATATCCATTGGTAGAGGCCAAACAACTGTATCATATCCTGCTTTCAACTCCTGTTCCTTATGATGTTGAAATGAATAAGGATACTAATTTTTTGTTTCTGACCGGCGCAAATATGGCTGGCAAAAGTACTTTCATCAAATCCGTTGGTGTAGCGGTTTTTATGGCACATCTTGGAATGGGTGTTCCTGCAACATCCATGCAGCTCAGCATCTTTGATGGGTTGCTGAGTAATATCAATGTAGTTGATAACCTGGTGAAGGGAGAAAGTTATTTCTTCAATGAAGTACAAAGGATCCGCAATACGATCCTTAAGATCAATGATGGAAGAAAATGGCTTGTACTGATCGATGAATTGTTCAAGGGAACAAATGTCCAGGATGCGATGAAATGTTCTTCAACAGTGATCAAGGGTCTGATTAAAATTGACAACTCGCTGTTCATCCTTTCAACCCATTTATATGAAATTGGTGAAGAACTGAAACAATATTCCAACATAAGTTTTAAATATTTTGAAACGGCAGTAGAAGAAGACCAGCTTGTATTCTCTTATCAACTAAAAGAAGGTATCAGCAACGACAGGTTGGGATATCTTATCTTAAAAAGAGAGAAGGTCGTTGAACTGCTTGATAACATAGGAAAACAAACAACTGCATGAAACTCCTGACAGCCCTGCTTTTGTGTGCTGCATTGAATGCATCTGCACAATCATCTTCTTACAACAACCCTTTATTTGATGTACAGCATTATGATTTTAAAATTGAGGTAACCGATGAATCTGATAAGATTGAAGGAGTTGCTACCATTGAGATCAAATCCTTGAAACAGATCAATAAAATAAATCTGGACCTTAAAAATACCGGTACCGATGGAAAAGGAATGAAGGTGATCAAAGTGATGGCAGCAAACCAGGTTTTAAAATTTGATCATCAATCAAATCTTTTATCAATTGAAACACCCAGGACCCTTTCACAGGGACAATCTTTCACAGTGTCAATTTACTATGAAGGAATTCCTTCCGACGGACTGATCATCTCCAAAAACAAATACAATAAGCGGACATTCTTTGCTGATAACTGGCCAAACCGCGCGCACAATTGGCTTCCATGCGTTGACCATCCTTCAGATAAAGCGACCGTGAGTTTTGAAGTGGTAGCACCGATTCATTACCAGGCTATCGCAAATGGCTTGCAGGTTGAAGAATCAAATCTAAGTGATAACAGGAAACTGACCCGTTATGAAGAGACCACTATTCTACCTACCAAAGTAATGGTGTTGGGACTTGCTGATTTTTCGGTTCATTCTATAGGGCAGGTGGATTGTATTCCGGTTACGGCATGGGTATATTCAGATGACCGTGAAAAAGCGAAAGCTGCCTTCCAGCCTGCTTCTGAGGCATTGCAATTCTTTATCAAGAATGTAGGACCTTATCCGTATAAAAAGTTGGCAAATGTTCAGTCGAAAACAATTTTCGGTGGACTGGAAAATGCCAACACGATATTTTATTTTGAAAATTCTGTAACGGGCAAGAATCAGAATGAAGGACTGGTGGTTCATGAAGTGGCACACCAGTGGTTTGGTAACAGTGCTACAGAAACACATTTCTCACACCTTTGGTTAAGTGAAGGTTTTGCAACCTACTTCACTCATCTTTACAATGAACAGAAATACGGATACGATACAGTAGCAAAGGCACTTCGCAAGGACCGCGAAGAAGTAATTTCATTCTCCAATAAGGTCAATACTCCGGTGGTTGATACCACGAAAAATAATTACATGGAATTGCTGAATGCAAACTCATATCAGAAGGGCGGTTGGGTTTTGCATATGCTCAGGAATAAAATTGGTGATGATGCTTTCTGGAAAGGCATTCGTGAATACTATTCAACCTATGCCGGAAAGAATGCCAATACAGATGATCTGAAAAGGATCATGGAAAAAAATTCAGGCCAGGATCTTCAGCAATTCTTCAAACAATGGATTTACTCACCCGGACAGCCCTGGTTAAAAGTTACTTCGGAATATAAAGATGGAAAGGCAACTTATACCATCATCCAAAAGCAGGATAAGCTGTTTGAATTTCCCTTGCAGATCGCAATCCATACCGGTGATGTAAACCAGCTTACAAAATCGATCCAGGTGAAAGAAAGGGAAACAAAATTTACAATACCATTTGATAAAAAACCAGTTGGCTTTACAGTAGATCCCAATACCGTTTTACTGTTTGGAATGGTCAAATAATAGTGGTGAAAAAACTTTTATAGGCGGTGAAAACCTCATGAAGGTCCACCGCCTTTTTTATAATTTGCAACATGCTCATCAAAACCTTTGGCAGTGCAGTGTATGGAGTAGATGCGATCACCATTTCCATTGAAGTGAATGTGATGATGGGCGCAGGTTATTATATCGTTGGGTTGCCCGATAATTCAGTGAAAGAAAGTTTGCAGCGCGTTGAAAGTGCCTTAAAGATCAACGGTTTCAAAATGCCGCGCACTAAACTGGTCATCAACCTTGCACCTGCTGATCTTCGGAAAAGCGGTACTGCATTTGATTTGCCGATTGCTATCGGGATCCTTGCTGCAACAGAACAACTTCCTTTTCCTGAAAAGCTGAAGGAATATATGATGATGGGTGAATTGAATCTTGATGGCACCTTAAATCCGATCAAAGGAGCATTGCCCATGGCAATTACAGCACGAAAGGAAGGTTTCAAAGGACTTATCGTACCGAAACAAAATATCCGTGAAGCAGGCCTGGTCAATAACCTGAATGTACATGGCATCAGCCATTTTCGTGATCTTATTGAATTCTTCAAAGATGAATCCTCATACCCTCCCATTGTAGTTAATACAAGGGATGAATTCTTTGATGCGCAAAATGATTTTGAGCTCGATTTCAAAGAGGTAAAAGGTCAATCGAATATTAAACGAGCTTTGGAGATTGCAGCTGCGGGTGGACATAATGCCATCCTTATCGGACCACCCGGGGCAGGTAAGACCATGCTCGCAAAACGACTTCCTTCTATTTTACCTCCGCTCACTTTACAGGAAGCCTTAGAAACAACAAAGATCCATTCCGTTGCCGGTAAGCTTCCGGAAAATTCAAGCCTGGTTTCACGAAGACCATTCAGATCTCCACACCATACCATCAGCGATATGGCATTGGTAGGAGGTGGATCAGTTCCGCAGCCTGGCGAAATTTCACTCGCACACAACGGAGTGTTGTTCCTCGATGAACTCCCGGAATTTAAGAGAACAGTCCTTGAAGTTATGCGTCAGCCTTTGGAAGAAAGAAAGGTTAGTATTTCCAGGGCCCGGATCAGCATTGACTTTCCTGCAAGCTTCATGCTGCTCGCATCAATGAATCCATGTCCCTGCGGATATTACAACCATCCTGAAAAATCATGCAGTTGTCCTGGTGGTGCCGTACAGAAATACCTGAATAAGATCTCAGGGCCCTTACTTGATCGCATAGATCTTCATGTAGAAGTCACACCGGTTGGTTACCATGAATTAAATGATACCCGCAGTTCAGAGGATTCTGCAACCATCAGGCAAAGAGTGATTGCTGCCAGGGAAATTCAATTGCTTAGGTACAAAGACCATCCCGGTATCTATTCCAATGCACAAATGAATAATGCATTGATGAAAGAGTATTGCGTTTTGAATAACATCTCTCAAAACCTGTTAAAAGCAGCCATGAACAAATTGAATCTTTCAGCACGCGCTTATGAACGCATACTGAAAGTTTCAAGAACGATCGCAGACCTGGAAGGATCTGAAAGTATAAAACCCGAACACATAGCAGAAGCCATTCAATACCGAAGCCTGGACCGTGAAGGCTGGGGTGATTAATATTGATTGAACCGGTAATGCAAACCTACACCTGCAGAGACATTGAGATGCTGACCTATTCCTTCATATTGTTCATAAGAGCGTTTATAAAAAAATGGTGCGACCCATCCATTCAGGAATACCCTGTTATCAAAAAAATTAAATTCTAATCCTACAGGCAGGTGTATGCTGTAATACATACTATTCTTGCCTTCCAGGGGATCCAGTTCCATCGATTTGAATGTTGATGAACTGCTTGTAATGGAAAGTGAATCGTAATAAACGGAAAACTTATTTTTCGTAAGTGCACCTAACTGTCCCTGTAAACCCATTGAAGCGTTGATAAATTTCCAAACTGGAAATCTTCTTTTGATTCCGGCAGTTAAACCCAATGACTTCTGATCCTGGTAGATCCTGTACTTTACTTTATAATTAGCATCTGTTGCAAGGTCCTTTCCAGATTTATCATACAATGTTGTAAAAGTATTATACCATGAATAGTTGATTCCAGTGGTGATACTATAATTCTTCCAAAATCTTCTCTTGCTGTTGACACCCAGCTCCAAAGCCAATTCCGCAGAATTCATTGGAATAAAGGATTGAGCATAATTCCAGGGTATTAGATTACTGAGCAGATCATCCAGGTTACTGAAATTTGATCGCAAGGCTAATGGAAGATTGAATGGACTATAAGGGTATTTATTCACTTCTAACCTGGAATATTGCACTCCGATGGATTGAACAGATAGTTTTTGAGCGTGGAGACAAATCCTTCCTGTAATTAACAGGCTTGCAAGCAGCAGCCATTTCATGATAAGAAATTTAAGGTTTGAAAAATTATTGCTTGCGAAAGGATAGTCCAATATAAAACTCTGCAATTAAAAATGCAACAGGTATTCCTATCTTTCCAAATAAATCACTGCTTAGATGAAAATCCTCTTTCAATATCTGAAGCCACATAAGTGGCTTGTCATTCTTACACTTTTACTGGCCGCCATCAATACCGGCTTTTCGCTGATGGATCCTATCATCTTCGGAAAACTGGTAAATTTGGCAAATGATTTCAAATTCGATCGTAATGAATATATCGGCAACAACAAATTTCTCTGGGGCTTTACATGGAATGATCCCGGAGTAGTTTACCTCTTGCTCTGCTCCATCGCTGTTGCTATGGTCAGCAGGATCGCCAAAAACCTACAGGACTATTTCATGAATGTGATCGTTCAGAAATTTGGTGCAAAGGTTTTCACTGATGGATTGCAACATGCCATGAAACTTCCTTACCAGGAATTCGAAGACCAGCGAAGCGGTGAAACCCTGAGTATCCTGCAAAAAGTTCGGACAGATACAGAAAGATTTATCAACCTGTTCATCAATGTTCTTTTCGGCGTACTGGTTGGAGTTGTATTTGTCATGATCTATGCGTCCCTCTATATCCACTGGTCGGTGCCCGTAGCATATATTGTTGGTATGTTCCTACTCACAAGCATCACGAATGTGCTCAGCAAAAAGATCAAGACCATTCAAAAAACAATTGTATCACAAACAACAGCACTGGCAGGTAGTACCACCGAATCGCTTAGGAATATTGAATTAGTGAAAAGCCTTGGACTTACTACACAGGAAGTGCAACGACTTAATAAAAATACTTACAAGATCCTGGGTTTGGAACTCACTAAAGTGAAGCGTATCCGAAGCATCAGCTTTGTGCAGGGAACCATGGTTAACACTCTCAGGCAGGTGATCCTGTTTATTCTGATGTGGTTGATCTTCCGCGATAGGATGGATGCAGGCCAACTCGTAACCATGCAGATCTTCTCCTTCTTTGTATTCGGACCTCTGCAGGAAATTGGAAATATTCTACTCTCCTATCGCGAAGCGGAAGCATCCCTGAATAATTTCCAGAACCTTATGAACAAGGCACCCGAAAAACAGCCTGCTGATCCAAAGCATCTTGGAAATATTGAAACGCTCGAATTCCGCAACGTGAGTTTCCAGCATCATACTGCTCAGCAAAAAGCAATTGAAAGGATCAACTTCCAGGCAAAAAAAGGTGAGACCATTGCATTTGCTGGTCCATCCGGTTCCGGTAAAACCACTCTCATGAAATTGCTGGTTGGACTGTACCGTCCTGAAGAAGGAAATATCCTGTACAATGGTTTGGATGAAAACACGATCAACTTTGAAGATCTGCGTAACCAGATAGGCTTTGTAACGCAGGATACACAATTGTTTTCAGGAACGATCCGCGAAAACCTTTCATTTGTAAACCCGGCTGCAACAGATGAAGAAATGATCGACTGCATGAATAAAGCTTCCTGCCATACCCTCCTGTCAAGGGCCGGTAGCGGTCTCGATACAGTGATCGGTGAAGGTGGATTGAAATTATCCGGTGGTGAAAAGCAACGACTATCCATTGCACGTGCTTTATTAAGACATCCGCATATTTTGATATTTGATGAAGCAACTTCTTCACTCGACAGTATCACTGAAGAAGAAATCACCAATACGATCATCAATGTATCATCCTTAAAAAACCAGATCACTATTTTAATTGCGCATAGATTGTCGACCATTATGCATGCTGATAGAATTTATGTTTTAGAGAAGGGATTGGTAGTAGAAACAGGAACGCATGAAGAACTTATCAACGATAAAGGGCTTTATTATGCGATGTGGCGTCAGCAGATAGGAGAAAGAAGAACTGCTAAAGTGTAACACCAGTCACATTAAGCCGGTAAAGAATCCGTAAATTTGTGCCCAGGAAAAATATAAGAACATGGCATCATCAAAGCCTAATTTAATCTGGAGCATTTTATCAAACAAGTGTCCGCGTTGCAGAAGAGGTTTCATGTATAAGAATGGGAATCCATGGAAACTGAAGAAAACACTTGCGATGCATGATAGCTGCCCTGTTTGCGGACAGCCTTTTGAACTTGAAGTGGGATTCTGGTACGGTACAGGATATGTGAGTTATGCATTATCAGTTGCTGTAACAGTAGCAACTTTCGTGGCATGGTATGTTTTAATTGGAATGTCTGTTCAGGACAACCGTTTTTTCTGGTGGATGGGAATCAATATCGTTTTACTACTGGTTCTGCAACCCTGGTTAATGAGGTTAAGCAGGAATATCTGGCTTTACTTTTTTGTGAGCTATGATAATGAATACGAAAAGAATAAGATCCAGCAGTTTGACTACAGCAGCGAATCATTCTATAAAAAATAAAGGGCCAATCGGCCCTTTTTTTATATTCTTTCAATAATTCCGGCAATTCCCTGTCCGCCACCTACACAGGCTGTGACAATTCCATATTTCTTATCAAGTCTTTTAAGGTCATTCACCAATTGAATAGTGAGCTTACAACCTGTACAACCCAGTGGATGACCCAGTGCAATGGCACCACCATTGATATTTACAATCGATGGATCCATTTCCAAAGTCCTGATAACAGCAAGAGCCTGTGAAGCAAAAGCTTCATTCAATTCAACCAGGTCGATCTGTCCCAGGTTCATTCCTGCATTCTTCAATACTTTAGGAACAGCTTCAACAGGACCGATACCCATAATTCTTGGATGAACTCCTGCACTTACACAATTCACCAAACGCGCAATAGGTTTTAATCCCAGTTCATTGACCATGCGCTCGCTCATCACCACAACGAAAGCTGCACCGTCAGAAGTTTGAGAAGAATTCCCTGCGGTCACCGTTCCGTTCATCGCAAATACAGGCTTCAATTTGCCCAGCGCTTCACGGTTGGTATCCTTTCTTGGTCCTTCATCTGTATCAACAACATATTCCCTGGTTTTGCGCTTTCCTTTCTCATCAACATATACTTCTTCAACTTTGATTGGCAGTATACCTTCCTTGAAATAGCCACTCTGTATGGCATTCATGGCTTTTTGATGTGAATTGAAGGAGAACTCATCCTGGTCTTCACGACTAACATTATATTCTTTCGCAACTGCTTCTGCAGTCAATCCCATGCTCAGGTAATAATCGGGTTCTTCTTTTGCAATGGAATAAGCAGGAACTGTTTTCCATCCTGCCGTAGGCACCAGGCTCATACTCTCTGTTCCTCCGGCTACAATACATTCGGCTTGTCCCATCCTGATCTTTGCCGTTGCGATCGCAATGGTTTCAAGTCCTGAAGCACAATACCTGTTGACCGTCATACCCGGCACTTCAAAACCCAGTGCCCTTGCGGCGATGATCCTTCCAACCTGCAAGCCCTGTTCCGCTTCTGGAACTGCATTTCCTACAATCACATCATCAACCCTTTTGGGATCAAGTTGAGGAACAGATGCCAGCAATCCTTTGATCACATCTACGGCAAGGTCGTCAGGACGAGTAAACCTGAATCCACCCTTCTTTGCTTTTGCTACTGCGGTACGAAAACCGGCAACTATATAAGCTTCCTGCATAATGTTCGGTTTAAATTAGTTGTTTATGCAACTTTCCTTTCAAAAATAAAAAATTCTGATTGAAAAGCAAGGGAAATTTAACTTGCAGCTCTATGTACCAGGTTATAAGGAATATCCTTTTCAATTTCGATGCAGAGAAAGTCCACTATTTCGCCATGAATGCCCTGAGGATGGGAAATTCTGTTGGATTCATCAATAAGATCATTCGCGGAACGCTTCAATCAAACAATCCATCACTTCAAAAAAATATATTTGGACTGACCTTTACCAACCCGGTTGGATTGGCTGCAGGTTTTGATAAGAATGCCCTTTATCTTGATGAACTGGAAGCACTTGGATTTGGCTTTGTAGAGATAGGTACTGTTACACCCAAACCACAGGAAGGAAATGAAAAGCCAAGGTTATTCAGGCTCCCTGCTGATAAAGCGTTGATCAACAGGATGGGTTTCAATAACGAAGGTGTGAAAGTTGTTGCCACAAGGCTTTCGAAATGGAGAGCCGGGCGGAATAAGAACAGCAAACTGATCGTTGGTGGAAATATTGGTAAGAATAAAGTTACTCCCAATGAAGATGCCTGGAAGGATTACGAGATCTGTTTCAGGGAACTTTTCGACCTGGTTGACTATTTCGTGGTTAATGTTAGTTCTCCTAATACACCTGGCTTAAGAGAGTTGCAGGAAAAAGAATCGCTCAGAAAAATTCTTTCGCATCTTCAAACGATCAATAAACAACAATCGGTTTCTAAACCGATCCTGCTGAAGATCGCACCGGACCTGACTGTTGAGCAACTCGATGATGTGATCGATTTAGCAATGGAGATCAAACTGGATGGACTGGTTGCAAGTAATACAAGTCTCGACAGATCAACGCTGACCAAAGAAAGCAAGGCGATCGCTGATACCATTGGTGCAGGTGGACTGAGTGGCAAACCCGTCAAAACCAGAGCTGTTGAAATAGTGAAATACATTTCAGGAAAAACCAATGGAAGCGTTCCTGTGATTGGCTCTGGTGGAATATTCATTGCAGAGGATGCTAAACAGATGTTTGAAGCCGGCGCTTCGCTGGTACAGGTATGGACTGGTTTTATTTATGTTGGTCCTTCCATTGCAAAAAACATCTGCAAAGAATTATAAGGCAATCCCGGCAAATAAACCAATAGTGGAAACTCCATCATAGGCTTTGAAGAATGAACCTCGCAAGCCTGCAGAAATATTTGTGTTTGGAACGAAGTATTCGTATTCGCCTACTACACTGAACCATTTGTTGCGACCCTTATCTTTAGTTGTGACCCAATTAGATCCGCCCTCATGGGAGATAACAGGATATGCTCTCTGCATATTGTAAAAAGAAAAGCTGTATCCCGCTCCAATCCTTATTGCATGCTGATCTGTATGCACCGGTAAAAAATAAAGATGCAGATCAAGGTTGGTTGATTTCGTATACTCCTCAACCTTAGTAGTTCTCGGAAAACCATTCATGCTGGTATAGCGCATACCCATTCCAAACTCAATCTTTTCATTGAAAGGTTTAAGGAATTCTCCATGTACACTATAACCATTTAATCCGGGGAAGTCATGCGCAAAAGAAACGCCTGTGCGAACAGTACCAATTGAATATTGTGCCTTCACTGCCAGCAGGCAGTTACAAAGAAGAACCAGTAAAAAATACCTTTTCATCAGGTAGGGTAATGATTAAGTAGCATTCAGCTATAGGCACAGATTTGGTTAATAACAGAAATCCATATTTTTTATTGCCCCAGGTTCTTTAACAGGGTGGCGGCCACAATACAGGCAGTCTCCGTTCTTAACCGGGTATTTCCAAGGGTTACCGGCATGAAACCCTTACCGGTTGCAAGTTCTATCTCTTCATGGCTGAAATCTCCTTCAGGCCCAATCAAAATCGACCGGGAAGATCCATTTGTAAGAATTTCCTGGAGAACTGCTTTTTCTGAAGTTTCGCAATGTGCGATCAAAGGCTGGTCAACCTGTGCCAATTGCTCCAATGCATTTGCAAATTTTACCGGTTCATTCATCCTTGGTAACCAGAACTGGTTCGATTGCATCATCGCACTGACCAAAATAGTCTTCATCCTGTCGAGCCTGAATTGTTGCTTCTCTGTTCTTGCACAGATCATTGGGATGATATCTGTAACACCAATCTCTGTTGCTTTTTCGAGAAACCATTCAAAGCGACTGGTATTCTTAAGTAAACTAACCCCCATCATTATACGCTCTTGTGGAGCATCATATTGCTTACTAACGTTGATGCGTACATGAGTTCTTTTTTTATGTGCATCTTCAATCACTGCAGTCATCAGGGTACCTAACCCGTTGGTAAGATTTACCTCCTCTCCTTCCTGCATGCGAAGGACAGCTGAGATATGCCTGGAGCTTTCTTCAGGTAATTCCACCAGTTCCCCGGTGATCAGGGAAGGATCTACATAAAACAATTGCATACCGCAAAGAAAAGGCCTTGCATTCGCAAGGCCAAGTATTTAAAAAGGAGGTTCATCATCATCGATGGGAAGATCATTCATTTTACTTCCCGCCTGGATGTACAGTTTGGCTCCACCATCACCACTATCTGCCGGAGGCACGGGTTTCCAGTTTCCACCGGAAGGCATTCCACCCATAAATCCATTATCATCAGATTCAAACTCAACAAATTTCTGAATATGGAGCATGGCCCTTAACTTGATCGTTTCCAGCGTACCATTCCTGTGCTTTGCAATACGAACGTGGGTTTCACCCTTATTGCTTTCTCCAAATTCATTGGAAGTGATATCATAATATTCCGGGCGATACAGGAACATTACCATGTCGGCATCCTGTTCGATCGCACCCGATTCACGAAGGTCACTCAACTGTGGCATTTTGTTTCCATCCTTACGCTTCTCTACCTCACGACTCAACTGCGACAGTGCTATGATGGGCACCTGGAGTTCTTTTGCCAGTCCTTTCAGATCTCTTGAAATCCGGCTGATCTCCTGTTCACGGTTGGTGTTACCACCTGTGCCGCTCATGAGCTGAAGGTAGTCGATCAGAACCATCCCGATATTGTGCTTATTCTTCAGTCGACGACATTTTGCGCGCAATTCAAAAATGTTCAATGCTGCAGTATCATCAATATAAATGGGGGCCTGCGCCAGTCGTTGGATACCTTTTGCATAGAGTTGCTTCATTTCATGCTCTTCCAGCTTACCACGGGAGATCTTCTCGAGCCAGATCTCTGATTCTGCACTCAGGATACGTTGTACGAGCTGAGCCGATGACATTTCAAGGCTAAAGATCACTACTCCGGTAGGCTTGGTAGGATGTAATGCAGCATTGCGTGCCAGGTTCAGTACGAATGCCGTTTTACCCACCGCAGGACGAGCCGCAAGGATGATCAGATCCGAAGGCTGCCAGCCATAGGTAACGGTATCCAGTTGAGGGAACCCTGATGGAACACCGGTAATGTCTTCATTACGGTGACGCATATCTTCAATACGCTGAACCGTTTTTACCAACACCGAATCTATCGAATCAAAATTCTTTCTGAGGTGATTATTGGTGATCTCAAAAAGTTTGCTTTCTGCATCATCCAGAAGATCGAACACATCGGTACTGTCTTCATAAGCATCACCAATGATCTCGCCGCTGATGCGGATCAGTTCACGCTGAATGAACTTTTGAAGAATGATGCGTGAATGCGTTTCAATATTTGCAGCTGATACCACTGCATTGGTGAGACGGGTAACATTATAAGGACCACCCACAATTTCCAGTTCTTCTTTGGAACGAAGTTCTTCTACTACTGTAAGGATATCAATGGGCTGATTCTTCTGCTGCAGGCTTTGCATGGCACGGTAGATCCGCTGGTGCGCATCCACATAGAAACATTCTGGCTTCAGGATCTCCACCACGGTATCAAATGCACCCTTCTCCAGCATCATGGCTCCCAATACTGCTTCCTCCAGGTCTTTTGCCTGTGGAGGAACCTTTCCATACATCATGGTACTGAGGTCTGGTGCCGCCTTTCTCTTAAACTTTTTATCCTTATTCAGACTGGTGAGATCCATGTTTATTAAGTTCTTGGGTTAGTGCTGTGAATGTACCGGGTGCCAATGTTAACCGAATGTTACCGGCGAAAACCGGACGGCGAATATAAAGGCATTCATTCTACCCCAAAGGTTGTATTTGAAAAAACTTTAGTAACAGGGTAAACACCGGATATCCACATGAACCAACGCTCTATTCACAATTTAATTCTCAAAATCCACAAAAATAGAAAGATTTAGCACGGAAAAAGCAGGTTATCCACAGTTGCTGTTAAAAAACATTTTATACAAAATGCTTGGTGATCTGAATGCTTTTCACTCCCTATTTGCCACCCTCAGCAAGGCAAGAATCACTTATCTTTGACGCCTGTTTAAAGCAAACCACAAACAAAAATGACTATCTCTTATAACTGGCTTTGTGAATATTTACCCGTACAGATCGAACCGGAAAGATTAAGCAGGATTCTGACTTCCATTGGGCTTGAAGTGGAAAGCATGGAAGCATATGAGAATTTCAAAGGCGGACTGGCAGGAATGGTAATTGGCGAAGTGCTTACCTGCGAACAGCATCCAAATGCTGATAAATTGAAAGTAACGACTGTAAATATTGGCCAGGCAGATCCTATACAGGTGGTTTGCGGTGCAGCAAATGTTGCAGCCGGACAAAAAGTAGTAGTGGCCACTGTCGGAACAACCATCTACCCATCCAAAGGAGACCCTCTTACGATGAAAGTGGCGAAGATCCGCGGCACTGAAAGCTATGGTATGATCTGCGCAGAAGATGAGATTGGTTTGAGTGATGACCATTCGGGCATCATGGTATTACCATCAGACCTCAAACCAGGCACACCTGCTTCAGAATATTTTCAGTTATATAAGGATACGATTTTTGAAATAGGACTCACTCCAAACAGGATGGATGCAATGAGCCATCTTGGAGTAGCAAGAGATGTGGTGGCATATTTAATTCATCACGACAAAAAAGACCTGCGGGTGAAGTCGCCTTTCAACAATGCATTCAAAGCCCCTGGGGGCAAGGCTTCTGTTGAAGTGAACATTGAAAATCCCAATGGATGCAAAAGATATAGTGGTGTTTCGATCAGCGGGGTTACAGTTAAAGAATCACCCGACTGGCTGAAGAATAAATTACTGGCCATTGGTCAGCGTCCGATCAATAACATAGTTGATATTACCAACTTCATCCTGCATGAAACCGGTCAGCCTTTACATGCTTTTGACCAGCAGGAGATCAAAGGAAATGCAGTGCTGGTGAAAAATCTTCCTGCAGAAACTCCCTTTCTTTCTCTTGATGGAAAAGAAAGAAAACTCCACCATGAAGATCTGATCATCTGTGATGGTAACAGTACACCCATGTGTATCGCAGGTGTATTTGGAGGTGCTACCAGTGGAGTGAAAGAAACGACAACAGACATATTCCTGGAAAGTGCCTGGTTCAACCCTGTTGATATCAGGAGAACATCTTTCAGGCATAATCTCAGAACTGAGGCTGCAACAAGGTTTGAAAAGAATGTAGACATCAGCAATACTGTGAATGTATTGAAGAGAGCAGCGCTGATGATCAAAGAAATTGCAGGAGGTGAGATTGCATCTGATATCGTTGATATATATCCGGGAAAAACAGAGAAAACAAAAGTTTCCCTGAAATATCATTTCCTGAAAAAGCTCAGCGGAAAGAATTATCATCCGGATACCGTGAAGAAGATCCTTACTGCTCTTGGTTTTGAAATCGATCGTGAAGGATTGGATGATATCCTCTTGACTGTTCCTTTTAGCAAACCTGACATATCCATGCAGGCAGATATCGTGGAAGAAGTAATGCGGATAGATGGATTGGATAATATTGATATTCCAAGTTCCATCACCATTACACCTGCGGTTGAACAGGATGGTTACAAGCATTTCTCCAAAGAAAAAATTGCAGATATGCTTGCAGCGAATGGATTCAATGAGATCTTCACAAATAGTATCACGAATGCTGCATACTTCGAAGACAAAGATCTTGCTGAAGGTGTAAAATTATTGAACAACCTTAGTGCTGTGCATAATATCATGCGGCCATCAATGCTGGAGACCGGTCTTGAAGCAGTTGCCTATAACCTGAACAGAAAAAATAATAATATCCAGTTTTTTGAATTCGGTAAAACCTACGCCCAGAAAGGAATTGGTAAGTATGAAGAATACAATCATCTCTGTTTATACATTACAGGAAACAGGACTGATGATCAGTGGAAGGGAAAAGGAACATCCAGTGATGTTTATTTTCTGAAAGGATTATTGAAAAACGTACTTGCTTCATTAGGTATCCAGGAGATTGATTTCAATGTTTCCACCAATAGTAAGCTGGAAGCATCATTAAATATAGTTGCACAAAAAAGAACGATCGGTGAATTTGGTATTGTTGCGAAGCATGAACTGAACAGGTTTGATATTAAGCAACCTGTTTATTATGCAGATCTTATGTGGGATGATATGATGCATCTTGTCCAGAACAAGAAGATCCGTTTCAAAGAATTACCAAAACAGTTACCTGTATTCAGAGACCTTGCAGTTGTACTGCCAAAAGAACTGGAATACGGAACGGTTGAAAAATCAATTCTTGCTGCAAGGATTCAAAAACTTACTTCCATCAAACTGTTTGATGTATTTGAAAGTGATAAGATCGGTGCTGGAAAGAAATCCATGGCACTCAGCTTCACTTTTGTTGATGAAGAAAAAACCCTGACCGATAAGGAAATAGAAAGCATGATGAACAAGATCATGGGAGTTCTTGAAAAAGACCTGAACGCAGAGATAAGGAAGTAACTATGGAGCACAACGAACAACTCAAACGTATCTCTCAAAAGATCCAGGCATTGCTTGGAAAATATGAGCTATGCGTTAAAGAAAACGAGAAGCTTCGAAAGGAAAATGAGCAGTTGAAGTCGGCCCGCGAAAATCAGCTGGCTCGTATCCAGGACCTGGAACAAAAAGTTGCTGTGCTGAAGACACTTGCCGGGGGCATTGATGATGGAGAAAAAAAGGAACTCGAAAGAAGGATCAATGGGTATCTCAGGGAAATCGACAGGTGTATCAGCCTGCTCAGCCAGTAATTATACTCGTTTGACCATTCGAAGCCTGACTTCTTCTTTACCCTGGTATAATTCAAGGGTGTAGACACCATAGGGAAGATTGTCGAGGCCTTTCCAGGTTAGTCTGGCCGGGGCTTCCAGCACTTCCGTTTCCATTTGCCGGCAGATGCTGCCTTTTTCATCGCGAAGAACCGCTTTGACGGCATTTTCGGTACAGTGGTTCAGTTCGATTTGAACACTGTCGATGAAGGTTGAATACTTAACCTTTGCATTCATTAGTGTAGAATTAGGGATCCCTTTCGGGAAAATTTAAAGGGTTGAGTTTAACGAATGTGAATATAATGTAAATAAATAATATTGTCCAAATGGAAGAACTTATTCCAATCAACGTGGTGGTGGGCGACCGGAACTACAGGATCCGGATAGATCCCAAGGATGAGGAGGTTGTCAGGAAAACCCTTAAAGTGATCAACGACAGGCTTGTGGATTTCAAAACCAACTTCGCCGGCAAGGACATGCAGGATTATATTGCCATGGTTCTTCTATGGTTTGCCACCCAGCAAAAGAGCTCCACTGCCGCCCCGGTTTTAAGTAATGAGATTAAGGAGAAGCTGGATGAGATAGAGAGGATGCTAAGGTGAGGAATACGTGGAATACGCAGAATACACAGAATAAGCAGAATACATGGAAGACATAGAATAAAAAATGGCCACCCTGAAAAGTGGCCATTTCTCTTATTCCGCGTATTCCGCGTATTCCGTGTATTCCGTGTATTCCATGTCTTCCACGTCTTCACCTCTTCCCCGTCTTCCTATTTAACCACCGCAGTCACCTCCGAAGTAGTATCCACAGTCAAAGGAACAGTTTGTCCGGCAACTTCAATAGCACCGGTTCCTTTGGTAACCTGCTTGCGGGATTTAACCAGGCCGGTATTGATATCGAAAGTCAGTTCACCGGTAATGGTTCCATTCATATTCATTTGCATGGTCATTCCCTGCTGCTCCATTTCGCGGTCAACAGTAAGTGTACCTTTAACATCAACCAGTGCATCATTTCCTGAAACAGACTTCAGTGTATAGGTATTGCGCAGTTTGTTTTCCTTGCTTACTAGTGAATCGCTCCATGAATCACCAGGCTTAACACCTTTTGCAGGAAGTGAAACGAATGCTGAGTGAGTGCTTCCTTTGATCTCTTCTTCAGTAGCTCCCATCATGCCATTCATCATCGCATTGGCATCAGGCTTTGCATTTTCAGAACCCGGGATGGCAGTGATCACGCCATTTTTGTCGAGCTTGTATTCTTTTGCCACACCGATCTTTCCTTTCATCGCCTGTCCCATTGGTCCATCGAGGTCTTCCTTCTTATCAGAATCAAAATTCTGTTCATTACCCATTGCACTCATGTTCATGGTCACACGCTTAATAGTATTCGCAACAGTATACCCTTCTGCATTGGCATCCTTCACTTCAAGTAATGCGGTGGAATTGGTATTCATCTTGATCTCCATCTGCTGACCCATCATCTCCTGGGTAATGTTGGCAACCACCTTGCTGGTTTGCTCTATCTGCTGGCCCTTGTTCAGGCTTGCTTTACGGGAAATTGTCTGAGCTGAAACGGTGATCACGGAAAACATGGAGGCCACCAAAAAAATTCTCTTCATAATGCTTGATTTAACAACCGTTGTTGTTGTATTGATTTAAAATTAATTACTGAAACAATTCTTCCAACTTCTTCTGCAGTGCTTCACCGCGAAGATTCTTTCCTATGATCTTGCCGTTTGGATCCAGCAGGAAATTTTGAGGGATCGCCTGGATACCATATTGAACCGCTACTGCATTCTTCCAGAACTGAAGGTCCGAAACATGTGTCCAGGTTAGCTTATCATCATAAATTGCTTTCAACCACTTTGCCTTGTCGTTCGGACGGTCGAGCGATACACCCAACACGGTGAATCCTTTATCATTGAACTTATTGAAAGCTGACACTACGTTTGGATTTTCAACCCTGCAAGGTCCACACCAGCTGGCCCAGAAATCGATCAACACATATTTTCCACGGAAAGAAGACAGGCTAACCTGGTTTCCGGATGTATCGGCCTGAGAAAAATCCATGGCAACGCGGCCAATCCCTGTTTTCTTGGCAGTTTCAATCTTTTCAGCAAGTTGCTTACCTGAAGGAGTATTCCTGGCTGAAGACGGAAGCTTGATGAATATTGGCTCTACCATATCGGCATCAATATCCCATCCGGCAAACTGGTTTACTGCATAAATTGCGATGGGTGATTTTGGATTGAGAGTTACATAAGATGAATAGGTCTTTTTCATTGATTCATCTATCTCGTCGAACTTAGGTTCCAGGGCCTTCATGGCAGCAGTATCTTTTGCCTTGTACAGCATGCTGTATTGTGCACTCAGTTCCTTCATCTTTTCATTATCTGTCTTGAGCAGATCTTCAAGTTTTACATAGGCATCGTGAGCCAGGGAACCTTTCACTTTGGCATTAACGAATGAATCCTTGTTGGTAACCTGGATCACGGAACCCGGTTCAACAAAAACTGCAGCCATATCCCGTCCTGTATAGAACATATTTTTGGTTCCGTCAGGCCTGGTCTTATATCCCACCCTCAGTCTTGAAAGTACCGGCTCATCCACCACTCCGGTAAACTGGTAATTACCGTTCTTCAAAAGCGTACTGTCTGTTTTCCGCTCTCCATCCGACATATAATTGATATATACCCATTCAACTTCACCCGGGTTGGTAATAGTTCCATTTATTTTAAAAGGTTTGGCCGTTCCAGGCTGCGCCATGGCTACTGATCCTGCGAAAACGCCCATGATCGCCAGAAGGGTAGATTTCATCATCTCGATAATTTTATCGGAGCAATATACATTCTTAGGTTCATTATACCTTACCACTTATGTATTAAATGCAACTCAATTTGTTACGGCCGTTATTCACAGCCCTTTTTTTGTATTTTCGCCCCATTAACGTTTCATGCTATGCATAAAAATGACCACATAGAGGGGGAACGTGATTCTAAAATATATAAACCCATAGAAGCAGATGGAACCAATAACGATTATTATAGGTGTAGTTGCCCTTGTAGCTGGTATTGTGGCGGGCAAGTTCATCTTTGCCAAGGATACACAACGTAAAGTAGATGAGGCCGATAATGCAGCGAAAAAGATCATTGAGGATGCACAGAAATCCGCAGAGACACTGAAAAAAGAAAAACTTCTCGAAGCAAAAGAAAAATTCGTTCAACTTAAAGCAGAACACGACAAAGAGATCATCGAAAGAAACCGGAAGATCAGTGATGTAGAAAACAGGTTGAGACAGAAAGAACAATCAGTAACCTCAAAGATCGACCAGCTTGAAAAGCAGCAGAAGGAGAATGAAGTGATCAAGGAAAATCTGAATAAGCAGATCGATGTTGTTAACCAGAAAAGAACAGAACTGGAAAAGCACCAGGAAGAACATATCAGGAGGCTCGAAAAGATCGCCGGACTTACTGCCGAAGAAGCAAAATCACAATTGATCGAAAGCCTGAAGCAGGAAGCACAGACAAGAGCATTGGGACTTCAGCAGGAGATCATTGACGACGCCAAGCAAAAAGCGAATAAGGAAGCACGCAAGATCATCATTCAGACCATACAGCGTACCGCTGCCGAGCAGGCGATTGAAAATTCCATTACTGTATTCAACCTGGAAAGCGACGAGATCAAAGGACAGATCATCGGTCGTGAGGGAAGAAATATCAGGGCCATCGAAGCCGCAACAGGCGTGGATCTGATTGTAGACGATACTCCGGAAGCGATCATTCTTTCATCCTTCGATCCATTGAGAAGAGAGATCGCAAGGTTGAGTTTGCAGCGACTGGTAACCGATGGAAGAATTCACCCTGCACGTATTGAAGAGGTGGTTGAAAAGACCCGTAAGCAGATCGAAGAGCAGGTAATGGAGATCGGTGAAAGGACCGTTATAGAATTGGGAATTCACGGATTACATAAGGAGCTGGTAAGAATTGTGGGAAAGATGAGGTTCCGTTCCTCTTATGGACAAAACCTGTTGATGCACTCCCGTGAAGTGGCCAACCTTTGCGGAATCATGGCGGCAGAACTGGGTATGAATCCGAAGCTTGCTAAGAGAGCCGGATTGCTCCACGATATTGGAAAGGTTCCAGATGAGGAAACAGAATTGAGCCACGCATTACTTGGAGCGAAGCTGGCAGAGAAATATGGTGAAAACCCGGCGGTAGTAAATGCCATTGGTGCCCACCACGACGAAATGGAAATGCAGTATGTGATCTCCCCTATCGTCCAGGCCTGTGATGCCATCAGCGGTGCACGTCCTGGTGCCCGTCGCGAGATCATGCAGCAATACCTGCAGCGTATCAAGGACCTCGAGAACTTGGCAGCATCTTACCATGGTGTTGAAAAAGCTTATGCTATCCAGGCCGGCCGCGAACTCCGTGTGATCGTTGAAGCAGATAAGGTAACTGATAATGACAGCGATAAGCTTTCGTTTGAAATAGCCCAGAAGATCCAGACTGAAATGACCTTCCCTGGCCAGATCAAGGTTACGGTGATCAGGGAGAAGAGAGCGGTGAATGTGGCGAGGTAGTGAAGACGTGGAGACGTGAAGACATGGAGACGTGAAAATACAGCCCCCGATTTTGGGGGCTTTTTTAGGGTGATGCTATTCCCAATTCCCGATTCTCCATTCCCGATTCCCCCTTCCCGATTACCAATTCCCGATTTCCGATTTTATTTTTTTTGGTAAATAACAAAACCCGAAGTACTTTTGCCGTCCAAAATTTGAAGTCATGAACCAGGCAGTACAATTTGTACATGAACAGCTAACAGGCCAGAAAGAATTCCCAAAATTCAAGGCAGGAGATAACGTTAGCGTTAACTATAAAATCATTGAAGGTGGGAAGGAGCGTATTCAGAGCTTCAGAGGCGATGTCATCAAGCGTCAGGGTTCTGGTCATACTGCAAGTTTCACCGTAAGGAAAATTTCAGACGGAGTTGGTGTTGAAAGAACCTTCCCTCTGTACTCTCCAAATATCGAATCTATTGAACTGAATAAGATCGGTAGAGTTCGTCGTGCTAAACTGTACTTCCTCCGTAGCCGTAGCGGTAAAAGCGCTCGTATCCAGGAGAAGAAAAGAGCAGTTGTTGCGCCTACAGCTCAGTAAGCTTTGTTCATTAAGCATATCAGGCGGAAGGTTTATCCTTCCGCTTTTTTATTTGTAGCTGAATCTCAAAAAGCCGTACATTCGTATCTCATTCCAATAAATCATAGATCATGTTAGCGAATAATTCCTTATTATTCATTTCAATGCCTGGTGGAAGCGAGTGGATCCTGATCATTCTTGCTGTGTTAATCCTCTTTGGTGGACGCAAAATTCCTGAATTCATGAGAGGCCTGGGCCGCGGTATCAGGGAATTTAACGACGCTAAGACCAACGTGAAGAAAGAAATCGAAGAAGGCATGCAGGAAAAAGAAAAGCAGGCAGCTGCTTCTTCTAACCAACAATAATTTCTTCCAACTACCTTTCCGGATTGTTCTCATTTGATTCCATACAAAGCTATCATGCAGACCTACTGCATGGTCGGGTATCCTGTGTCTCAACCGTAGAGCACTATCTTCAACAGATCAAGGATCAGTCTCACCTGAATGCCTTTATCGATGTATATGAAGAAGAAGCTCTCCATTTGGCCAGGAAACTCGACGCCGACCGTGCTGCCGGTAAAAAACCGGGCAAACTTCATGGGGTGGTCATAGCGATCAAAGATGTGTTGTCTTACGAAGGCCATGAACTTACCGCATGTTCCAACATGCTTAAAGGCTTCAAAGCTATCTACAATGCAACCTGCATCCAGCGTCTGATCGATGAAGAAGCTATTATCATTGGGAATACCAACTGCGATGAATTCGCCATGGGTTCTACCAATGAAAATTCAGCCAGGGGTACGGTCCTGAATGCCCTGGATAATTCCCGGGTTGCAGGCGGCTCTTCCGGTGGTTCAGCAGTGGCTGTCCAGGCTGGATTATGCATGGTTAGCCTTGGATCCGATACTGGAGGATCAGTAAGGCAACCAGCAGATTTCTGTGGGATCGTCGGA
Source organism: uncultured bacterium (assembly GCA_966112615.1). Lineage (GTDB taxonomy): Bacteria > Bacteroidota > Bacteroidia > Chitinophagales > Chitinophagaceae > Flavitalea. The sequence continues at coordinate 380,454 of CBHWDO010000002.1, read as the reverse complement.
CTTAAACCCACTTACGGAAGAATTTCCCGTTATGGGCTAATAGCTTATGCATCCTCATTCGACCAGGTTGGGATCTTCTCTAAAAATATTCCGGACATAGCCCTTATCCTGGAAATAATTTCCGGGAAAGATGCATACGATTCAACTGCTTCCAACCGTGAAGTTCCCTATTTCAGCTCTTCACTTGATCAACTGCAGGGTAAAAAGATCGGGTATTTCAGGCAGGCGCTGGATACACCTGCTCTTGATCCTGAGATAGCATCAGGCACAAGGAAATTTCTGAAAGAACTGGAAGAACAGGGTTATGAAGTTCAGCCTATCGAATTCGACCTCCTGGATTATATCGTTCCAACATATTATGTCCTGACTACCGCCGAAGCGTCATCAAACTTATCTAGATATGACGGGATTCGTTATGGATTCAGGAATGTGGATAAAAATCAGGACCTGACAAATTTGTACAAAAACAGTCGTTCAGCCGGTTTTGGAAAAGAAGTCAAGAGAAGGATCATGTTGGGAACCTTTGTACTGAGCGCCGGGTATTACGACGCTTATTACACCAAGGCGCAACAGGTACGTCAACTTCTTACCCAACAAATGGAACTGATTTTCAAAGAATTTGACGCAGTTGTTCTTCCAACTGTCCCATCCACGGCATTTTCCCAGGGTGAGAATGACAAAGATCCTATCGCCATGTATATGGCTGACATATTTACCGTTTTAGCCAACCTAACGGGCCTTCCCGCCATTTCCCTACCTCTTTTTTGGCATAGTAATGGATTACCATTCGGTCTGCAGGTTATGACGAACCGATTTGAAGAGTTACTTTTGCTGCAGTTATCAAATAAGTGGCTCTCGCAGAACAGGGAACAGTGAATGGAAAATCATAATTAAACAACCCCACTGTTTCGCCCCTGTTGTATCGGTTCTTTCCTATGTAAACCATCTTCCTTTTCCTTATCTGTAGGGTTGAATTGTTGAACTAAAAAGAAGATGATGCTCAAAACAAATCTATTAAGCTCTTTATTATTCATGCTGGCTTTAAATGCTTCGGCAAAAAATCCTGCATTGGATAATTCAGGCAAAAAGCTGTTTGATCAGCATCCCTCCGTACAGGGAAACTCGCTCATTCAGGGAGCATCCAATATCACGGACTCTATAATTAACCTTTCAAAACCATCTCCCGCCCGCTCAATTTCAAAAGACACGCTGGCACCGGCGCAGGGATTCAACAACCTTTTTGAAAAAACAACTGAAGTTGAATCTGCTGCAAAATTTACCTCTGTAAGACTTAATCCTAAGGCAATGAGCTTTGTTCAGGATTACATGGACAAACAAAGCACCAACCTGATGAAACTTAAGGATTGGGGCAGGCCTTATTTCAACATGATGGACGCGGTATTGATCCAGCATGGACTTCCCAAGGAACTTAAATACCTGGCAGTAATTGAATCCCGCCTTAAATCAGGAGCGGTTTCCTGGGCAGGGGCAGTTGGGCCATGGCAGTTTATGCCCGGCACAGCAAGGTTATTTGGTCTGAAAGTCACCAAAGGAAGGGATGAAAGAACAGATTATGTTAAAAGTACCCATGCCGCAGCCAAGTATCTGAAAAGTCTGTATAAGGAATTTGGAGACTGGCTACTGGTAATTGCTGCTTACAATGGCGGTCCAGGGGTGGTGTATAATGCTATCAAAAAAAGCAAGTCCAGGAATTTCTGGGACCTTCAATATTACCTTCCTGCCGAATCAAGAACGCATGTGAAGAAGTTTATTGGCACCCATTATGTTTTTGAAGGACAGGGAGGCATCACTACACTTACCAAAAAAGAAACCAGCGAACAGGTGGGTATTGGTAAAGGACAATTGATCCTGAGAAACCTGACCCATACGGAACTGGAAAATGCCCGGACAATCACCATTTCAGGTAAATACCATTCCAGCGTTATAAGCAAACATGTTTTGATGGATCAGAAAGAATTTGACAGGTATAATCCAAATTTTGACAGGGTTATTTCTGCTTCAGAAAACAAATATGAACTGAAGCTTCCCGCTGAAAAGATGGAATTATTCAATTCCCATAAATTTCAGATCCTCGAAGAATCAATCAATATATTACTCGAAGGAGGAAATGCACGCCAGGATAAATTCGAAGAGAATAAGATTTACGCGGTAAAATAAGTCCCTTAACTTTTAGCATGCAGGTACTGATCTTCATTGGTCAGTACCTTTTTTATTGCACTTCCCTTCAGAAGACATTCTTCATATTCCAGTAACGGATCGGAGCCAAACGTAATGGCGGAGCCTGTTTGCCAGGATATATACCGGGCAGACTCATTATACATGATACTTCTGATGACAACATTTAAATCAAAATTTGCCTCAGGATCAATATAGCCTATTGAACCTGAAAAAATCCCTCTCCGGGTTCTTTCGTATTGCTCTATTAGCTCCATCACCTTCCTCTTTGGAGCACCGGTCATTGATCCCATGGGGAAACTTGCTTTGATGGCATCGATCCAGTCTGAGCCTTTTGAAAGTTCCCCGGATATAGTAGAGATCATCTGGTGTACCTGTGGGAATGAATAGATGCCGAATAATTCTTCAACTAAAACTGTTCCTTCTGAACAAACCCTTGAAAGATCATTCCTCACCAGATCAACCACCATCACATTCTCCGCCCTCTCCTTTTTGCTATTCAATAAAGTATTGCGGTTTTGATCATCTTGCTGTGCATCATTTTTGTCGCGAAGAATAGTTCCTTTTATGGGTTGCGAAACCAGCCTGTTTCCTTGTTTTTTCAGATATCGTTCCGGACTTGCACAAAGGCAATACTTATCGTTTAGTTTATAATAGGCAGCAAAAGGATTGGGAGAAGTTTGATTCAGCTTATTAAAAACTTCAATAGTATCAATGACCTGGTCTTCGATAAAAAATTCCTGGCAGAAATTGATCTCGTAACAATCTCCTCTCAGTATATGATTGCGTAATGTTTCAACCGTATTACAGTATTCATCTTTTGAAAAAACTGACCTAACATCAACTGGTCTTTTTCGTTCATGCGTGGCCGTTAGTTCAACTTCATTAATTAGCCTGTATATTTCTTCATGATCTTCTTTGATGGAACCAATGTTCAACTGATCTCCTGATAAAAAATATAGGTATTCCGGGACAAAAAAATGCAGGTCAGGAAATCCAATCCTATCGGGAAGATTGGAATGCACATCTTCTATCTCATTTTTCAGATCGTAAGAAAAGTGCCCAAAGATCCAGTCGGCATGCTGCTGATGAAATTCTTTCAACTGCTGAAATGCAGTACCTGCGGATGTTTGAAGGGAATGCAGGCTTCCAGCTGCAACCAGGCATTCATACCTGTTTGAAGGTAATTTGTAATGATGGTTATCCAGAAAACAACAGATGTTGAACCGGTTGGCCCAGTTCAACATCTGCAATTTGGTGTGCTGAATATCAGCTATCGTAAATGAACGAAAAGTTCTACTCAAAATGAAAGGTGATCAGATTAATAATCATCATCCTCATCATCAAATCCTGAATCATTGAATAGATCCATGTCTTTGAATTCATCATCTATTCCAAGATCATCATCTTCTTCTTTTGTACTCTTCTTACCGGCGCCACCACCAGCTTTCTTGGCCTTGGATTTAGGAAGATCAAATTCTTCAAAGTCAGGATCCCAACTGTCATCCTCTTCAGGCTTTTCCCAGTCGTCCAGGTCTTCTTCATCATCTACATCTTCATCATCCTCATCATCTTCGTTTCCTTTCTTTTTAGATGCTGTTGGTTTCTTTGCCCTGGAAGTTTCTGCCTCTTCTTCTTCATCCAAATCTTCCTCATCATCCTCTAATTGCTTCTTAGGTTTTGATGAGGCTTTTGGTGCTTTTTGTGAAGACTTAGGTGCAGGTTTTCCGCCGTTGGTTTTCTCTGATTTTGCTGCCATAGTCTGTTACAATTGAACTGTAAATTTCATTGAAGTTTTTATACCACCAAACTTTTTATTTGATTTTTTTCTTCAAAAAAATTCGCCTAAAAAGCTTGTATTTACTGAATTTTTATTAACTGATCGCGACCAGGTCCGTTCGAAATATAAGCGATATCAACGCCAAGATAACGGTTGATATTATCCATATATTCTTTCATTTCGGAAGGAAGCGCAGAAAATTCTCTCAATTGCGTGATATCAGTGTTCCAACCCCTGAAGCTTGTCCACTCAGGTTTGATCTCAACTTTATTCATCTGGAATGGAACCTGCTCAGTCTTCTCACCATTCACCAGGTATGACTCACAAACATTCAATTCTTTAAAAGCATCAAGCACATCCGCCTTTGTCATAATCACTTTGGTAACACCATTTACCATGCAGGCAAATTTCAATGCTACCAGGTCGATCCATCCACATCTTCTCGGACGCCCTGTTGTTGCACCAAACTCATTACCGATCTTTCTCAACTCTTCACCTGTCTCATCAAATAATTCAGTTGGGAAAGGCCCGCTACCAACACGTGTACAATATGCTTTGGTAACACCCATTACGTCGCGGATCTTTTGAGGAGCTATACCAAGACCGGTACATACTCCTGCTGAAATTGTATTGGAAGATGTGACAAACGGGAATGTTCCGAAATCCACATCCAGCATACTTCCCTGTGCACCTTCAGCAAGAACTTTTTTACCCTGGCTGATCTTATCGTTGATGAAATATTCACCATTCACGATCTTGAATTCTCTCAAGAATTCAATTGCTTCAAAGAATTCTTCTTCCCAGGCAGTAATATCTTCCTGGAAATTCATTCCATCCAGTAATTTCTGATGCTTAAGACGAAGTTTGATATACTGTGTTGTAAAACTTTTATCGAGGAGATCACCAACACGAAGACCATTTCTTCCTGTTTTGTCCATGTATGCAGGACCAATTCCTTTCAATGTAGAACCGATCTTATCGTTTCCTTTTAGGATCTCGGATGCTTTATCCAGTGCCCTGTGTGTTGGAAGGATCAGATGTGTCCTTTCGGAGATATAAAGATTTTTCCTGTAGTCAATTCCAAAAGAAGCAACGGAAGCGCATTCTCTTTTAAGTGTAACCGGATCGAGTACAACGCCGTTACCGATAAGGTTTGTAGTGCCTTCATGGAAGATTCCTGAAGGGATCTGGTGCAGAACAACTTTCTTTCCATTTACATATAAAGTATGTCCTGCATTTGGCCCACCCTGGAAACGGGCAATGATATCATACTGTGGCGCGAAGAAATCTACAATCTTTCCTTTGCCCTCATCACCCCATTGGAGGCCTAAAATAACGTCAACCATTGAATTGGTAATTTATAATGAGCGGCAAAAATAGGTAAATAAGATTATTCTGTGTCGTAACGATCAACAGTCTCAATACCAGGAAGTTTTTTTAATCGATCTACCAGTTCATCCAGTTCATCCTTGTCATGAACGTAAACTCTTACGTTTCCAAAGAACAGGCCTTCGCGGGCTTCAATGGTCATTGCATTGATATTGATCTTGAGCTCACCCGAAATAAGGTTGGTGATCTTATGGATGACTCCAACATCATCCAGTCCAACAATCTTTAATCCTGTAAGGAATGAGATCTCTTTATTTTTCGCCCACTTCGTTTTCACTACCCTATGCCCGTAATTTGCCAGCAACTTCGCTGCATTCTTGCAATTGGTACGATGAATAGTAAGTCCCTTTCCTGTTGTCACAAATCCAAATACATCATCGCCGGGAATAGGTTTGCAGCAGTTAGCCAGATTGTATACGATACGGTCACTGCTTTCACCAAAGATGATCAGTTCAGCATCCTTTTTCGGTACTGCCTGGGGGATCTCGGGTTTCACTTCAGTAACCACCGGCTTCACAGGCTTCGGCGCTTCAATTTTATCGCCGCTGACATGAAATTCCTTGATATCCTTCAGATCAATATTCTTGACAGCAACTGCATAGAGAAAATCGAGGGATGATTGTTGTTTGTAATAACCGGCCAGCACTTCAATATTATGCTGGTTCATTGCTGCGCCCATATTTTCGAGCTTGCGCTGAACTATGTATTTGCCTTCTTCCGCAACTTTTCTTTTCTCTTCCTTGAGCGCATCCTTGATCTTGTTCTTAGCCTTCGCAGTTACTACATGATTCAGCCAGTCTTCACTTGGCTTTTGTTTTCCTGAAGTAATGATCTCTACCTGGTCACCACTGCGAAGTTTATGAGAGATAGGAACCAGTTTGTGGTTGACTTTCGCCCCGATACACTGCGACCCCACAGCACTGTGGATCGAGAAAGCAAAATCGAGGGCTGTAGAACCGATCGGGAGCATCTTCACATCTCCTTTTGGAGTATACACATAGATCTCTTCAGCAAGGAAACTGGTTTTAAAGTCCTGGAGAAAATCCACTGAATCGGTTTCATTGCTCGACAAAACTTCCCTGATCTGCTGGAACCATTTATCAAAGCGGTTTTCATTGGCTGTACCTTCTTTATATTTCCAGTGTGCGGCAAGACCTTTCTCAGCGATCTCGTTCATACGTTTGCTTCGGATCTGCACTTCCACCCATTTACCCTGGGGGCCCATTACCGTGGTATGCAGGGCTTCATATCCATTTGATTTTGGATTACTCAGCCAGTCGCGCAATCTTTCAGGGGAAGGAAGGTATTCATCCGTGATGAAGCTGTACACTTTCCAGCAGTCTTCTTTTTCTCTTTCGGCGGGGGAATTCAGAATCACACGGATAGCGAACAGGTCATATACTTCTTCAAAAGCCACACCCTTTTTCTGCATTTTATTCCAGATGGAGTGAATGCTTTTTGGTCGGCCGTAGATCTCAAAATTAAATCCTCCCCTTTCCAGTTTTTCGCGGATAGGCCGAATGAATTCATTGATATACCGGGATCTTTCGCGTTTGGTTTCTGCCAGTTTCCTGGCGATGGCACGATATGCTTCCGGTTCGAGGTATTTCATGGAAAGATCTTCCATTTCGGTTTTGATATTGTACAAGCCCATCCTGTGTGCAAGCGGAGCGTATACATAAACCGTTTCGGAAGAGATCTTCAATTGTTTTTCGCGCTTCATGGAATCCATGGTGCGCATGTTGTGCAGCCTGTCCGACAATTTGATCAGGATCACACGAGGATCATCGGTAAGCGTTAGCAGGATCTTTTTAAAATTCTCGGCTTGCTGTGAACCGCTAATGTCCATCACATTGGAGATCTTGGTCAGCCCGTCTACGATCCTGGCAATTTCAGGTCCGAATGTTCTTTCAATATCGTCGAGATTGATATCGGTATCTTCAACAGTATCGTGGAGAAGTGCGCAAATGGAGGAGCGAACACCCAGCCCGATCTCACTGGCGCAGATGCGCGCAACGGCCAGTGGATGAAGAATATAGGGTTCGCCGCTTTTTCGGCGCATGGTTCGGTGAGCATCAGCGGCCATTTCGAAGGCCCTTCGAATAAGTTCCTTGTCTTTGGGTTTTAATTTGGGTTTCAGATCACGAAGTAAAGCCCTGTATTCCCTGAGAATCAATTTTTTTTCCTGCTCCTCGTTAAGATTATATTTTGGCAGCGCAGCAACATTATCCATACTTTCACGAATTTAGTAAAATTGTGTGGGAAGAAATTATTATGAATAAATTCCCCTACATTTGCGACCCGTTTAGGAATAAGACGCGGATGTGGCGAAATTGGTAGACGCACTAGACTTAGGATCTAGCGCCGCGAGGCATGGGGGTTCGAGTCCCTCCATCCGCACGAAAACATGACATAGAAGACGTGGAGACGTGAAGACATGGAAGCTGGGTAATACCCGGCTTTTTTTGTGTCCATACCGAAATACATTGGAATACACCGAATACATAGAATACACAGAATACACCGAATACTCGGAATACACGGAAATCAAGAAGAAATTATGGAGATTGAATTTGAACTTCCATGTATTCCATGTATTCCGCGTATTCCATGTCTTCCCGGTCTCCATGTCTCCATGTCTTCATATCTCCATTTCTCCATTTTTTCCTACATTAGAACATGCAAACCATTCTCATACCTACCGACTTTTCCCCGGAAGCCCACAATGCGGCGCTTCATGCGGCTGAACTGGCTAAGATTTTCAATGCCAAATTATTGCTGTTCCATGCCTACATGCTTCCTACCCCCGTAAGCGAAGTTCCTTATGTAATGGTAACAGTGGATGAACTTCAGAAAGAAAACGAACAATTGATGCGTAAAGAGGCGGAATCCCTGAACCAGCAATTCAATATGGAGATCGAATGGCTGGTAAGGATTGGAATTCCTTCCGACGAGATCAAAATTCTGACAGAAGAACGCCCGATCGATATGGTTGTGATGGGTATGAAAGGCGTGGGTGGCCTCGATAAATTGATAGGCAGCACAACTGTCAACCTGATCAGGAAAGTTAGCACACCGGTAATGGTCATTCCCCAGCATTCAAGATTCAATAAACTTCAGCATATCACTTTCGGAACCGACTTTCATTATGAAGTCAACCTGAAATCGTATGCCCCGCTGGTTGGACTGGTAAAACAATTCAACTCTACACTTCATATCGTTCATATCAGGAAAACTGATACCAATACCAATGAAGTTGCAGAAGCCGAATGGAGAAAAACTGCTGAAAATGTGTTTGAAGGATTGAACTACCAGTTTGTAACTGTGGAAGACGACAATATCAAACACGGACTCGTAGACTACATTGAAACCCATGACACTGAACTACTTGTAATGCTCACCCATAAACATAGTTTCCTGGAAAGACTCTTTAATAAGAGCCAGACAGCCGCAATGGCCTACGAAACAAGAGTGCCATTATTGGTATTGCACGATTAAAGGCGGAAGGATAACTCATCAAACAGTTTCCAATCCAACCGTTTCCCTTACCTTTGCAGCCCAAATTCAAATAAAACAGAAAAGTATATGGCTACAGTAACAAGGGAAAATATTGGGTTACTGAATGATAAGATAACCGTTAAGGTTTCAAAGGAAGACTATCTTCCTTCCTTCGAAAAAGCACTGAAGAACTTCAGTAAGAACGCTAATATCCCTGGTTTCAGGAAAGGAATGGTTCCTGCAGGACTCGTGCGTAAAATGCATGGACAGGCAGTGATGACCGACGAAGTACTGCGTACGATCGAAAAGGAACTGACCAATTACATGGTGAATGAAAAGCTGGAGATTTTTGGTCAGCCATTACCACTTGCTGAAAACGATGCCAGACAAATCGACCTCAACAATCCTGCTGATTACACCTTCGCTTTTGAAGTTGGATTGAAGCCGGAATTTGAGATTGTTGACCTGAAAAATCAACAACCTGCATTTTATAAAGTAGATGTTACCGACGAAATGATCAATGAAGAGATCGATCGTCTGCGTCTCCGTCACGGTAAAATGAGCGAGCCTGAAGAAGTAACCGGTGACGACAACGTGATCAATGTTACTTTCAATGAGATCGATGAAGCAGGAAATGCTGTTGAAGGCGGAGTAAGCAAAGACAATTCTTTACTGGTTAAATACTTCAAACCTGATTTTCGTTCCAGCTTAATTGGAAAGAAGAAGGATGATGTACTGAAAATTACACTTGACAGTGGATTTGAAGGAAAAGAAAAGGACTGGGTTACCGATGATCTTGGACTTAAAGGTGTAGAAGGTGCAGGTAGCAAGACTTTCAACATGACCATCACCAAAGTTGGAATGGTTGAGAAAGCAGATTTCAATGAAGAATTCTACCAGGCTGCATTCCCTGGAAAAGAGATCAAGTCTGAAGAAGACCTGAAAAATACAATCAAGTCTGAAATGGAAGCTTACTGGGATCAGCAGGCTAAGAACCATCTTCAGCATGAACTATATCATATCCTGCTGGAAAAAACAAACATTGAATTCCCTGCTGAATTCCTGAAGCGTTGGATCCAGAATAATGGAGAAACTCAAAAGAGCCCTGAACAGGCTGAGCAGGAATATCCAGTTTTCTCAAACCAGTTGAAATGGAGCCTGATCACTGACAAGATCATCAAAGAAAACAAGATCGATGTTCAGCGTGAGGACCTGGTTGAGTTTGCCAAGAAGCAACTCTTCTCTTACCTCGGTGGAATGAGCCAGATGGGTGAAGATACCAAGTGGGTTGACGATTATGTGAACAGGATGATGTCTGATAAAAAATATGTTGAAGAATCATTCTTCCGTATTCAAACTGACAAAGTGTTTGAGTGGGCTGAAACCCAGGTAAAACCTGCAGAAAAGAAGATCAGTGTTGAGGAATTCAGCAAGATCCTGCAGGAACATCAGCACGAGCATTAATTGGTATTGACAAAATAAAATGTGCCGGCAAGAGAAATCTTCCGGCATTTTTATTTAATAGGAAAGCCCATCCGAAGAATCGGACGGGCGTTGAACATAAGAAAAATCCTAGTTCTGGGCGATTGAGATCCCCAGGTATTTGTAGTTGTTGCTAGGCTTGGCATTACCCACCGGGGTGAGTTCCAGTACAAGTGCTACAGGATCAGTTCCTGCACCAGCATCCAGTATGGTAACAGGCACTTCTCCAAAACTTGAACCTGCAGGAATAACTACCTGGGCTGGGACATCAAAATGAACACCTTTCTGGGCTTGAGTTGCAGTTGCCGGTATCACCGGGTTAGCTACAACACTGATCCCGATAGGAAGATCGGTTGATTGCTGTGCACCTACCAGGTTAATCTTGAACTTCACAGTTCCGGAAGCCCTGTTGATGGCAGGATTTGAATTGGCTACAGGCAATCCGTAAGCGGGAACCCGGGAAAGAACAGGGTAGGTTTGTCCTGTTAAAGGGGTATTCTGCACTGTTGCATCAAACTCCACGAAGAGGTTTGACCCAATAGTGTTATCATTTTGTTTGATACAGGACGAACCGCTAATAAGGATCATCACTGCTAGGGTTACTATTGAAAGAATTCTTTTCATTGTTACTAGTTTAAAAATTAATAACCGGCATTCTGAACCATATTAGGGTTGCCATCGATCTCTCGTTGAGGAATTGCAGGCAATACCCTTGTATCATTGAATGGCAATGGAACACTCTTGTTGAAATCGCGTCCAAGTCTTTTCAGATCGAACCAGCGATGTCCTTCAAAAGCAAACTCCAGCATCTTCTGTCTAAGGATCTCTTCGATCAGATCATTGCCTGTTGCAGCTGATTCAGTTAAACCGCGGTTAGTACGGATCCTGTTCACATCTGCCAAAGCACCTGCTTCATCCGGAGCTGCTTTTCTCATCCTTGCTTCAGCACGGATAAGGTATAATTCAGGAACACGGATCACAGGAACGTTATCCAGGTTAGGGAATCCACTCTTTCCAAAGAATTTTGTGGTTTCGATGAATCGTGTACCACGACCTGCAGTTCCCCACTCGTACAACTGGGCTCTTACATCTGAACCTCTTTGAATGTCAGGGAATCCGGTTGAAGTAATTCCTAAAGCACCTAACAGGAAGTTGTTTGGCACAAGGTCGCCGAAACCTGCTGTAGTGCTGGTGTTTCCAAGCGCAGAAAGAGTGGTATAGGAAGTTTGAAGTGCTGTGTTTACCCCAAGACTTTCATTCTGAATATTGAAGCGAACTTCAAAAACACTTTCAGGATTGCGCAATGCTCTCCATCCTGCAACATAGTTGGCTGCAGTAGACAATGAAGATGAAATACCTCCAATATTGTCAAGTGCCAGAGTAGCTTCAGATTCAGCTTTTGCATAATCGCCGTAGAATAGCGCAACTCTTGCAAATAGTGCATGTGCCGATGCTTTTGTTGCGAAATACACTCCACGTGTATTGGTCAGCTTTTCTGTAGCATAGGTCAGATCAGCATAAATAGCCTCGTATACTTCTTTGATGCTTGCTCTTTTTGGACGGTAAGCCAATGCAGTTGTACCATCTTTAAATGGAGTAAGTGCCAGCACAATGCTTCCCCTGTACTGACCCTGCACCACTGCAGTGGTATCATAGCCGTACATTTTGGCAAGGTCATGGTGAATCAATGCCCTGAGGAATTTCAGTTCACCTTCCCATCTTTCCTTGGTAGCAGTTTCTGCCGTAATATTTGGAATGGCATCCAGCACCAGGTTGATATCATTTAACAATGCATAACTGCTTCCCCAGCTTACGAAATGAGCTCCCTGGGTGTTCCTGTTTTCACCCTGCAAACGACCGGATTTTCCTGTTGCAGTGGTTAAATCTGCCAGTGCATCTGATAAGGCAAGCTTATCGCGACCATATTGAGTTTCCTGGCGAAGACCCCCGTATACTGCGTTGATGGCAGCATTGATGTTTTCCGGAGAACTATAGGCAGTAGCCAGGTCGATCGACTGCCTCGGATCAAGATCAAGACGCTTATCGCAGCCAGCCAGCAAAGTGGACACTGCAATTGCGGATAAGTATATAATTTTTGTTATGTTCTTCATGATAATTCTTTTGAAGTTTAGAATCCAACCTGCAATCCGAATGTGATGTTCTTAGACTGAGGAATAATACCTACTGAGGTAGCTCCAAATTCAGGATCGTATCCAGGGAAATCAGTGTAAGTCCACAGGTTGATACCCTGTACATAAGCTTTCATATTGCTTATCTTGAACTTTCTCAATACATCTCCCGGAATATTGTATCCGAAGGTTACCTGCTTGAGACGGATGTAGTCTGCCTTCAGCAAGGTTCTTGATCCGGCAAAGTTTCCGGAAGCCCTAACTTCAGCATTTCCATTCATTGGCCTTGGAACATCCGTGATCTGGCCAGGAGTGGTCCATCTTCTGTCGTACACATCTTTCAGGGAATTGAATGCACGTCCTCCTACTTCACTCATGAAGTTGATCTGGCCATCATTTACTACTCTTCCGTATTCGTAGTTGAAGAATACTTCAAGTTCGAATCCTTTATATTCAAAAGTGTTGGTGAATCCACCGAAATAATCATTCAGTGTATTTCCGAGGAATCTCCTGTCTGCAGCATTGGCAAAATAGGTCAGGTTTCCATTGATATCTCTCCACAATGGACGGCCGGTAGCAGGGTTAACACCTACATAAGGCACCAGGAACCATGAACCAAGGGATGCACCGATCTTGATGGATGGATCTGATGGTAATGATGTAAGTGTATCATACAAACCGGTTACACGGTTGTCGTTGTAAGAAATGTTGAAGGAAGAAGTCCACTTGAAAGCTCCATCAAGTATCCTTCCGCGGATAGCAAATTCAACACCCTGGTTTCTAACAGAACCAACGTTCTGGGTGATCACACCAAAACCTGAGGTAAGGTATAATGGACGATCGAGCAACAAGTCCTTGTTATCACGCTTGTATACATCGATCGAACCGGTCAGCCTGTTTCCGAAGAAACCGAAATCCAGACCTACGTTGAACTCCTGTCTAACTTCCCACTTCAGATCAGGGTTGCTTAACTGGGTTGGACCGATACCAGCACCACCATTGTAAGCTCTTGTAGAACCAACAAGACCGCGGCTCAGGAAGTTACCGATCTGGTCGTTACCTGTTTGTCCCCATGATGCTCTCAGTTTCAAGTCCGAAATGAAACCTACTTTTTCCATGAAGTCTTCTCTTCCGATATTCCAACCAGCACTTACTGCAGGGAAAATACCGTACTTATTGTTGATACCGAATCTTGAAGATCCATCGCGACGCACTGTCAAAGACAACAGGTACTTGCCATCATAGTCATAGTTCACTTTTCCAAACTGTGAAAAAGTTGCAGAACCTGTCCATGCACCGGTAGTTCCTTCAGGAGTTGCTGCTGACTGAAGCGTTCTGAACTGGTAGGTTGGAAAACCAATACCGGTAGCAGAGATTGCTTCATTCACATCCCTGCGGTATTCGATACCGGCCAGTACATTGAAACCATGTACTTCACGTAGCCTGGTAACATAATTTAGGGTATGAGTTGTAATGAAGTTGTTGTTCCAGTTTACGTTTTCAGCAAGACGTCCGTTCACGTTAAAACCATCCGGAGTACGTGGATCTGTATAACGAGTACCACGAGCTGAACGGTAGTCATAACCTACAGTACCCTTGTACTTCAAACCATCTGTAAGCTGGTAGTTGAAGGCAAGGCTTCCAACCATCTGTGCTACTTTCTGATTAGCAGTATTGAAATTGGTTACTGCTGCGATGTTCTGGTTAAGGATACCATTTACCGCTCTTGGTGGAATTCCAAAGAAGGTTCCATCAGGATTATAGATCGGGTTATGCGGCAGCATCAGCGCGGCAGCGAATGCAGGGTTACCGAGGAAAGATCCATCCTGTGCAAATACACCACCCTGGAGGATATTACTCAAACTAACCTGTGTTTCAAGAGACGCTCTTGTATTGAATTTGTGGTTGATGTTTGCAAGTAAGGTAGCCCTTTCAAAGTCTGCAGGTGCTACGATCGCATCTGTTTTATTGTAAGAACCGGATAGATAAAACGCAGTTTTATCGTTTCCACCGGAAATACTCACATCGATGTTCTTCACGCGACCTTCGCGGAATGCAACATCCTGCCAGTTTGTATTAGGAAGAGTGTCGATTCCTTTATCGTCTAGTAAAGTACTCAGTCCCATATCACTCAGGGTGCGTGTTTTTGGAGTATTGACAACCCCATTTACACTTCCCAATGCTGAACTCTGGGTATTGATATCCGGCAGTTCAAGAAAGTTTGCATAAGCTTCAGCCCTTGACTGAATGTATTCCTTTGTACTCAGTACATCCAGCTGGCGAAGTGGGTTAGTGATACCGTAATAAGTATTTACAGTAACATTGGTTTTGCCTGCTTTACCTTTTTTGGTGGTGATCAGCACCACACCGTTACCTGCACGTGCTCCATAAATAGAAGCTGCGGCAGCATCTTTCAGGATCTCGATCGACTCGATATCGTTCGGGTTCAGGTAAGCCAGCGGGTTGGTCTGGGTATAGGTCTGACCAAAACTAACCGTACTGTTGTTGATCTGAACTCCATCCACGATGTAGAGAGGATCGTTTCCTGCTGTGATGGATCCAACACCACGGATCCTTACGTTTACAGCACCTCCGGGAATACCGTTGTTGGAACGGATATCAACCCCTGCTGCCCTACCCTGGATCGCGCGGTCAAATGATTGAATAGGAAGGTTCCTGATCTCCTCTCCACCCACGCGGGCAATAGCCGTGGTGATCTCTCTTTTCCGCTGTGCCTGGTAACCTGTTACCACAACTTCCTGGAGATCTTGGTTGGAGTTTTGAAGAGAAATATTCACGGAATTCTTTCCGGAGATATTCACTTCCTGTCTTTCTAAACCTACAGAGGAAATCACCAATGCTCTTGCATTGGCAGGAACGGTAATTGTAAATGTACCGTCCGAATTAGTGGTTGTACCTGAACTGGTACCCTTGATGAATACGGATGCATTTGGCACCGGATTCCCTGATGCGTCAGCTACTTTACCAGTCACCTGGCGGGTCTGTGCCCATACCTGGCTGGCAAGAAGAAGCAACCCGCACAGAATTGGCAGAATTCTTCTCATGTTACAGTGATTTTGTAAGGGTGGATATTACAGTTTGAACACTGAATAGTTCGGGCTTAAACTTATGAAAAGAATTTATGACCATTATAAATTTTCCTTATATATACCAACTGATTTTTTGTCAGTTTTTCAAATTGGACAAAGATTTGGTAGTATCTTCCCCAGTAATAATTGAAAATCACAGATATGAACTTTCAGAAGGAATTTGAAAAGTATGCAGTTAAGCATAGAGGCATATCGGGTAATACCCTGGATGCATACTCAAAGCACCAGGTGAACAACCTTACGCCCAATATTATAGAAGAGAGGCCAATGAATATCGCGGTGATGGATGTGTATAGCAGATTGATGATGGACCGTATCATATTCCTTGGATATCCGATCAATGATGAAGTGGCCAATATTGTCACTGCCCAGTTATTGTTCCTGGAAAGCACCGACCGTACCAGGGATATTCAAATGTATATCAACTCTCCTGGAGGTAGCGTGTATGCAGGACTTGGTGTTTACGACACCATGCAGTATATCACCCCTGATGTGTCCACCATCTGTATCGGAATGGCGGCTTCCATGGGTGCCGTATTATTGGCTGCAGGTACTGAAGGAAAAAGAACAGCACTGAAGCATAGCCGGATCATGATGCACCAGCCTAGTGGTGCCATCGGCGGCCAGGCAAGTGATATCGAAATCACGGTTAATGAGATCAGGAAGATCAAGAAGAACCTGTATGATATCCTTGCTTATCATACCAATAAGCCTTTCGACCAGATCGAAGCTGATTGCCAGCGAGATTACTGGCTTACTTCCGATGAGGCGAAAGAGTATGGATTGGTGGATGAAGTACTGGTGATCAACCCACGTAAAAAGAAAGAAGACTAATTAATCATTTTACATTTTTCATTATGTCATTACTATATAGCAAGCACCTCATGAATCCTTTTGTCATGGATGATGAAGAGGAAAAGGAAGAAAAGTCAGACAAAACGCCCGAAATGGCGATGCTGATGAAAAAGATGGAGAAATATTTCTTCGACACCAGGTCGGTTTATCTCTGGGGACCGGTTGATGACCGTTCTGCAAGGGAAGTGACCACTAAAATGTTGTTGCTTGATGCCGACAAACCAGGTGAAGAGATCAAGTTTTATATCAACAGCCCGGGTGGTGTGGTAACCAGCGGCATGGTGATCTATGACACCATGAAAATGCTGAAAAGCCCGGTGAGCACCATTTGTATGGGACTGGCAGCCTCTATGGGTTCCATCCTGCTGAGTGGCGGTGTAAAAGGACGCAGGTTTATTTACCCTCATGGAGAAGTGATGATCCACCAGCCGAGCCTTGGTGGATATATCCAGGGCGTGAGCATTGACCTGGAGATCACTGCAAAACAGACCCTGCGTGTAAAAGAGATCGGAGCAAGGATCCTGGCGGAAAATTGCGGAAAGACCTTCGAGCAGGTAATGAAAGATTTTGACCGCGATTACTGGATGGATGCAAAAGAGGCATTGGAGTACGGGATCGTCGACAAGATTGTGGAGAAATTATAAGATTGAAAATCATATAATAATGTTACAAACCGCCTTGTGCGGTTTGTTTTTATTGTAGGGTTGCGAAAGATTAATGACCTTTGCGCAACCACGGATCAAAGCCCCGATGGGTTAAAAAATTATACATGGCTAAGACAACCTTACATTGTTCTTTTTGTGGCCGCAGCAGGGATGAGGTTAAGATCCTTATTGCGGGACAGGAAGGGCATATCTGTGAAAACTGCGTGGAGCATGCAAGAGAGATCATCGACCAGGAGTTGATGGTGAGAAATGAAACTGCCAACAGCAGCCAGTACAAACTGAATGTGAAGAAGCCGATCGAAGTAAAGCGTTTTCTGGATGAATATGTAATCGGCCAGGATGAAGCGAAAAAAGTACTTGCAGTAGCTGTTTACAATCACTATAAAAGACTTCAGCAAAAGCCTGCAGAGAATGATATCGAGATCGAGAAAAGCAATATCGTAATGGTGGGTGAAACCGGTACCGGTAAAACCTTACTCGCCAAAACCATTGCAAAGTTACTTAATGTACCTTTCGCCATAGTTGATGCTACTGTATTTACAGAAGCAGGTTATGTTGGTGAAGACGTTGAAAGCATTTTGACCCGCCTCTTACAGGTTTGTAATTATGATGTTAACGCTGCAGAAAAAGGTATCGTTTATATTGATGAGATCGACAAGATCGCACGAAAGGGGGACAACCCATCCATTACACGTGATGTAAGTGGTGAAGGTGTTCAGCAGGGATTGTTGAAATTGCTTGAAGGAACTGATGTTCTCGTTCCACCACAGGGAGGAAGAAAACATCCGGAACAAAAGCTTATCAAGATCAATACTTCAAACATCCTGTTTATTTGTGGTGGTGCATTTGATGGTATTGATAAAGTGATCGCCAGAAGAGTAAATACCAATGCGATAGGATTCAATGTTAATAAGGAATTGCAGGAAAGCATGCGCAAAAACCTATTGCAGTATGTAAATGCAAGAGACCTTAAAACGTTTGGCCTAATCCCTGAATTGTTGGGTCGTTTGCCGGTAGTTACCTATCTGAATCCATTGGATAAGGAAACACTTCGTTCTATTCTTACTGAACCTAAGAATGCGCTTATCAAGCAATACAAAAAGTTGTTTGAACTTGAAGGAATTCAATTGCAGCTGGATGATAACGTGTTAGACTTTATGGTGGAGAAAGCCATTGAATATAAATTGGGAGCAAGAGGATTAAGAAGTATCTGCGAGAGCATTTTGAATGATGCAATGTTTGAGATGCCTTCATCAAAGCAGACATCTTTACATATTGACCTTGAATATGCCGAAGCGAAATTCAGCAAGAGCAAAATGGTAATGCTTAAAGTAGCTTAATTAAAATAATTGATATGAATGAATTGATCCAGCGCCTTGTACAACAGGCAGGCATTAATGAAGAACAGGCACAGAAAGCGATCATGGTGATCGCGGGATTTACAAAAGAAAAATTCCCGATGTTTGAAGGGGCGATCGATAATCTCTTCAAATTTGAAGACACACAAAATGATCCGCTGGGATAAATGAAATGAAGAAGGCCTCCATACGGAGGCCTTTCTTTTTGACAAGCAACCCAATCAAACAATCATCATTATTTTTTAAGTTCTTCACGGGCGATAACTATCTTCTGAATTTCAGAAGTTCCTTCACCAATGGTACAGAGTTTACTATCCCTGTAATATTTTTCAACCGGGAAATCCTTGGTGTATCCATAACCTCCAAAGATCTGAACCGCGTCGTTTGATACTTTAACGGCCACTTCACTGGCGTAGTATTTTGCCATAGCTGCTTCCCTGGTCATTGGCAGGTGTTCATTCTTCATATAAGCAGCATGGTTGATCAACAATTCCGCAGCTTCTATCTCGGTGGCCATATCTGCCAACTTGAAAGATATACCCTGAAAATTTGCAATTGGCTGATCAAACTGCTGCCTTTCCTGTGCATACTTTTTGGATGCTTCAAACGCTCCCTTCGCAATTCCAAGCGACAAAGCAGCAATAGAGATCCTTCCCCCGTCAAGCACTTTCATTGCCTGTTTAAATCCTTCTCCCACTTTTCCCATCCTGTTGGCATCAGGAATAACACAATTATCAAAGATCATTTCAGCCGTTTCGCTGGCACGCATTCCAAGTTTGTTTTCTTTCTTACCACCACTGAAACCCGGAGTTCCTCTTTCCACGATAAATGCAGTTGCATTGTCTTTTTCCCTGGGTTCTCCAGTCCTTGCGATTACTACCGCAACTTCACCTGATCTTCCATGAGTGATCCAGTTTTTCGTTCCATTGATAACCCAGTTATCACCATCCCTGACCGCCACACATTTCATGTTTCCTGCGTCAGAACCGGTATTCGGCTCAGTAAGACCCCATGCACCTATCCATTGCCCTGAAGCAAGTTTGGGAAGGTATTTTTTCTTCTGCTCCTCATTTCCAAATGACAGGATATGACCGGTACAAAGAGAATTATGGGCAGCAAGGCTTAAACCTATTGATCCACAAACTTTGGCGATTTCCTGGATAGCAACAGAATACTCAAAATAGCCCATTCCAGATCCGCCATATTCTTCAGGAACCAATACCCCCATCAATCCTAATTCACCCATTCTGCGGAATACCTCTACAGGAAATTCCTGAGTTTCATCCCATTTCATAACATTCGGAAGGATATGCTCGCGGGCAAAATCCCTGGCCACACGGGCCACCTGCTGTGTGATCTCTGATTGATTAAAATTCATGGTTCTTTGGTAAAGCTGTGCAATAATAGTCGAAAACTAACAAACGTTAGTATTTTTAGACATTAAAATTTATTCCACAGTCAAATAGGGGCTTATTTTCTGGAATTGTTCAGGAGTGAGAACAGAAACGGCTTTGAGCTCTTCAACAGATTTGAAGGGACCATGCTGGTCACGGTAATTGATGATGGCGCTGGCAGTCACTCCTCTAAAATAGGGGTGTAAACCCAGGGAGGCCTTATCCACCGAATTTATATTGATTTGAATAACCTTTCCATTGCAGGATAATAAAGGTTGAATCTTTTTAAAAACCGAATCCTGTAATCCGAAAGTTTCAGCTACCTGGTAGACGGAATAAAACCCACCCAACTTATCCCTGAACTTCAGGATGCGATCCCCCAGTTTCAACCCTATTCCAGGCAGTTTGTCAAGATCTTCAATGGTAGCGGTATTTATTTCAATTTTTTCCCTTACCTGCAATTTTTTCTCTGATGGTTTTATATCGGTTGCAGTCCCCGTAATCCGTACAAAAGGCACCAGTTCTTCCGCCTGATTTTTTCTTAATCCATAAATTTTAAGCAGGTCTTCCGGCTTTCGGAACTTTCCTCCTTTCGAAATATAATTCAAAATGATCCTTGCCTGTTTTTCGGTCAGTCCAAGCGACACCCATTCTTTTTGTGAGGCGGTATTGGGATCGAAGTAGAATTTGGGACTCTTCTTCACGTCTTCACGTCTCCATGTCTTCACGTCTTCTGGAATTCCCTTCAGCCCAGCTCCTGCGGAGCTGGTCAGCCGGGTATTCCAAACGATCTCCAAAGGCTTCACCTGCGGGGGAAATAATCTATGCAATCCCCATACTGATGCCATACCCAGGATCAGTACCATGATCGCCCAACGTTCCCGGTGAGTGAACACAAAGTATTCTTTCCATCCCTGTTTCATCCTTTAAAACTAGATGGCTTCGAAAAATATTCAATGGGAAAAACACGGTTGATCAGATAGAAAAAGACAGTCCGTCGTACGCTAAAAACATGTTTTCGGGAAGGTCGGCTTCCACTTCTTCATGGAGTCCTAACTGGTGACTGATATGCGTAAAGTAGGTTTTCCTGATCTCCAGCTTTTGAGAAAGGCTGATGGCTTCATCGAGGGTAAAATGCGAGATATGTTTTTCTCTCCGAAGGGCATTGATCACCAGGACTTCAGAGCCTTTGATCTTTTCCATTTCTGATGCTTCGATCCGGTTAGCATCGGTAATATAAGTGAATCCGCCGATCCGAAATCCGAGTACCGGCATCTTAAGATGCCAAACTTCAACCGGCAAAATATCCATATCTCCTACCCTGAAAGGTTCGGTATCGATTGTATTCAATCGAACATCAGGAACTCCTGGATATTTTGACTCGGAAAAAACATAAGGAAATTCACGCACCAGCACTTCCTGGGTCATTTCATTGGCATAAAGGTCCATGGCTTTCTGCTGGAAGTAATTGTAAGCCCGTACATCATCCATTCCTGCCACATGATCTTTATGCGGATGAGTATATACAATAGCATCCAGCTTGTTCACTTTTGCACGGAGCATCTGTTGCCGGAAATCGGGACCAGAATCGATCACGATACTTGTATTGCCATTACTAACGGCGATGCTTGAACGAAGACGATTATCGCGAGGGTCGGCAGAAGTACATACTTCACAGTTGCACCCGATCATGGGAATGCCGGTGCTGGTTCCTGTTCCAAGAAATGTTACCTGTATGCCTTGCTGGATCACTGTTCGTTGTTTTCTTCTTTTTGCTGATTCTCTTCGTCAGCAGCCTTTTTAGCCACTACATCTTCATAAGTTTTCCTGGCTTCTGCACTCAGGAATGAAGGGTCTGTCACCAGCCGGGGGATCAGATCCATCATGGTATTGATCCTTCCTTCCAGTTGTAAAAATTTATTCAGTACCACAACTTTTCGTTGCTCAAGAATGCAATAGCCGCTCTGAAAATTACCCCTTTCATAACGGACAACATATTCCATCTCCTCCAGCACTCTTTCGAGCTTGTCGAGATTATTCTGAGTTATTTTCATCTAATGGATCAAAATTGATTAACCGGCTAAAAATCGGCATATAACCGCTTCCCGGCCATTTTATTTCTCAACAACTGTGAATTACCGGGTGGTCATCTTAATCACCGGAACGATCATTTCCTCCAGGCTTACCCCTCCATGCTGGAAGGTATTCCTGTAATAATTCACGTAATAATTATAGTTATTGGGATAACACAGGAAATTATCTTCCCGCGCAAAGATAAAGCTTGAATTCACTGTAGGAACAGGCAATCCCGCTTCTTTTGGATCTCGGAAAGCCAGGACTTCCTTCGCATCATAATTAAGGTTCCTGCCATGTTTGTATCGAAGGTTCGTAGTGGTTTGTTTGTCACCGATCACTTTTGCCGGTGTTTTCACCCGCACACTTCCATGATCTGTTGCCAGAACCAGGTTGATCTTTTTATCGGCGATCTTTTTCAGTGCTTGGTTCAAAGGTGAATGCTCGAACCAGCTGCGGGTCACGGAACGATAACTCATTTCATCACTGGCCAGTTCTTTCAGCACTTCCATTTCAGTTCTTGCATGACTCAGCATATCCACAAAATTGTACACGATCACATTTAGATCATTGCCCATGAGGTTATGAATATTATTCATCAGTTCCTGGCCTGAATGGTGATTCAAAACCTTGGTATACGACATCTTGATGTCTTCCCTTTTCAGGCGCTTCAGTTGTCCGCGAAAGAAGTCTTCTTCAAAAAGATTTTTGCCGCCTTCTTCCTCATCATTTTTCCAGCTGCCGGGAAATTGTTTTTCAATGTCGATCGGCATCAATCCCGAGAAGATCGCATTGCGGCTGTATTGAGTTGCGGTAGGAAGAATGCTGTAGAATGTTTCTTCTTCCAGTATCCTGAAAGTATCACTGAATAACGGTTGTATAGCTTTCCACTGATCAAAACGAAGGTTATCGATCAAAATAAAAAATGTGGGAATGCCTTTTTCAACATGTGGCAGGACTTTGAATTTAAACAGTGTGTGCGACATGATCGGTCCTTCCACGCTTTTAGGTCCAACCCATTTCAGATAATTCTTTGAAATGAATTTAAAGAACTCGGTATTTGCTTCACTTTTCTGTGATTGCAATACTTCTCTCATCTCGGGGCTGTCACTTTTTTCCATCTCCAGTTCCCAATACACAAGTTTGCGATAGATCTCCATCCACTCATTATGATCAGGGTTGCTGTTGAGTGCCATGAAAAGATTACGAAACTGTTGCTGGTAGGCACTTGTAGTTTTTTCCGCTACGAGTCGTTTATTATCGATGATCTTCTTGAGGCTTAATAACACCTGGTTTGGATTGACAGGTTTGATCAGGTAATCAGTGATCTGGCTGCCAATGGCATCGTCCATCAGGTTCTCCGTTTCATTCTTTGTTACAAGCACAACAGGGATCTGGCTATTGTATTCCTTGATCTTGGCAAGGGTTTCCAATCCGGTAATTCCAGGCATGGTCTCATCCAGCAACACCACATCCACAGGGTGTTCTTTGATATAATCCATCGCATCGAATCCATTTGTCAGCGCGTTCACTTCATAACCTTTTTGCTGCAGGAACAAGATCTGTGACTGAAGGCTTTCGATCTCATCATCTACCCATAAAATCCTGGCTAAACCCATACTGTTGATTTATCGTTAAGGAATCAAGCTAATAAAAATAATTTATCTGCCGGGCATTTGTACTTTTGAAGGCTCTAAGCGGCAGAGTTAACAAATCAGCAACAGATGAACAACAGGAAGCGAAAGATAATCAATGACCCGGTGTATGGATTTATCACTATAGATGAACCGCTGATACTTAAGATCATTTCACATCCCTTTTACCAACGATTAAGAAGGATCAACCAAATGGCGCTTGCGCATCTTGTATATCCCGGTGCTGTGCATACCAGGTTGCATCATTCCTTAGGCGCTTATCATTTAATGTGTAATGCCCTCGGTGAATTAAAAAGCAAGGGAGTTGATATAACCCATGAAGAAGAAATTGCTGCAAAAGCTGCGATCCTGCTGCATGATGTAGGACATGGACCATGCTCTCATTCACTCGAAAATGTACTCATAACCAATACACATCATGAAACCATTTCCATGCTGATCATGGAAGAAATGAACAGGCAGTTTGGCGGTGAGTTGACGATGGCCATTGAGATCTTTACCGATAAATACCACAAGAAATTTCTGCACCAACTGATCAGCGGTCAACTGGATGTTGACCGGATGGATTATCTATCTCGCGACAGCTTTTTCACCGGTGTTTCCGAAGGAGTGATCGGGTACGACAGGATCATTAAAATGCTGACAGTTCATGAAGGCAACCTTATGATCGAAGAAAAAGGCGTTTATTCAATTGAAAAGTTCCTGGTATCGCGAAGGCTGATGTACTGGCAGGTTTACCTGCACAAAACAGTATTGGGTGCAGAGATGTTGTTGGTAAAGATCATCAAAAGAGCCAAGGAACTGATCAGGAACGGGTTTGAGGTCAGGTCAACATCCATACCGTTCGATTTCTTTTTACAACAGGAGCAGGCACCCAGAATGGAAGAACACCTAGACAAATTCTGTATGCTGGACGATAATGATGTGGTGGCAACGATTAAGAACTGGATCTATCATTCCGACAAAGTTCTTTCTGAGTTATGCAATTTATTAATCGAAAGAAAGTTATTTAAAGTTCGCCTCCAGGGGCAACCCTTTGAAACCACTTATGTAAAAGATCTTCAGGCCAAAGTAGCGGCTCAGTTGGGAATAAGTTTCGAGGAAGCCGAATACTTTGTTTTTACCGGAGAAGCCCAGAACACTACTTATGATCCCTCCGAGGAAAGGATCGACATACTTTTCAAGGATGGAACGGTGACCGATATTTCCAGGGTGGATAATGCGCTTATCCAGCAAACCATCGCGACCCCCGTGAAAAAATTCTATATTTGCCACCTTAGAACCAATGACTAAAGCAACGGTTATTGAACTGAGGCGGTCAGGACAAGATAATTTTTGAAAGAATTAACAAAATATGCAATTCACTGCAGCACAGATAGCGATGATGATCAGCGGGAAAATCGAAGGAAATCCTGAAACGCTGGTGGATTCATTTGGGAAGATTGAGGAGGCGAGAGCAGGTCAGTTGACATTCCTGGCAAACCCTAAATACGAAGACTATTTATATTCAACCGGGGCTTCTGTCATTATAGTTAATGAAAGCCAGGAATTGAAACAGGCTTTGGAAGCCACGCTCATTAAGGTTCCCAATGCATACAGTGCCTTTGCAACACTTCTTACAAAATACCAGGAACTGAAAGCACAGCAACTGGTTGGTATACAGCAACCTTCCTTCATTGCTCCTTCAGCTACGATGGGTGATAAGGTATATGTCGGCGCATTTGCTTATATCGGCGAAGGTGTGGTGATCGGTAACAACGTAAAGATCTACCCGAACTGCTATATCGGTAATAATGTAAAGATTGGCGACAACTGTATCCTGCATCCCGGTGTGAAGATCAGTTACGATTGCGTTTTGCATAATAATGTTACGATCCATGCCGGAACTGTTATAGGCAGTGACGGATTCGGTTTTGCACCCCAGGAAGACGGCAGTTTCAAGAAAGTGCCTCAAATGGGTAATGTGGTGATTGAAAGCAATGTAGAGATCGGTGCCAATGCTACGATCGACCGTGCAACCATCGGTTCTACCTTGATCAAGGAAGGTGCAAAACTTGATAACCTCATCCAGATCGCCCATAATGTTGAAGTAGGAAATAACACCGTGATCGCTGCACAGGCAGGAGTTAGCGGCAGTACCAAGATCGGGAATAACGTCATGATCGGTGGCCAGGCCGGGATTGTAGGCCATATCCAGATCGCTGACGGATCGAAGATCAATGCCCAGAGCGGTGTGAGCAAATCCATCAAACAACCAAATTCAACAGTAACCGGTTCTCCGGCTTACGACTACACCAGTGCACTCCGCAGCCAGGCTGTAACACGCAATCTCCCGGAGCTGGAGAAGCGCATCATCGAGCTTGAAAACCTTATCAGGCAGCTCATGACTGAAAAAGCAGGTGTGTAGTTAGCGTCCTACATAATATCTTTTTACTACTTTCGCAGCTTATGGAGTCGATAAACTGTAACGGGAATTCCTATCAGCATACTATTAAGGAAGAGATCACTATTTCGGGAGCCGGTATCCATACCGGGAATTCCGTGACCATGAGGTTAAAACCTGCAGAGCCAAATACAGGTATCAATTTTCAAAGGGTTGACCTTCCGGAGAAAACAATCATTAAAGCAGATGTAGATAATGTTGTTGAAACCAACCGAAGCACCACGCTCGAAGTGAATGGCGCAAGAGTGAGTACCATCGAGCATTTGATGGCTTCACTGGTAGGTATGGGCATCGATAACGTGCTGATCGAAATTGATGGTGAAGAAGTTCCAATCCTGGATGGAAGTGCACAGCCTTTTGTAGAGATCCTGGAAAAGACAGGCACTGTACAACAGGATGCAAAAAAGATCTATTATACCATCGAGCATAATATCACTTTTGTGGATGATGAGAAGAAAGTTGAAATGGTAGCCTTACCATACAATGATTATCGCATCAATACACTGATAGATTTTAATTCACCTGTTCTTGGAACCCAGCATGCTGCCCTGACAAGGATCAGTGATTTCAATAAAGAGATCGCGCCTTGCCGTACTTTTTGCTTCTTCCATGAGCTGGAATTACTGCTGGCTAATAACCTCATCAAAGGCGGTGATATCAACAACGCCATTGTAGTGGTTGATAAACCGGTAACGGCAGATCAGGTACAACGTATTTCGAAGATCTTTCAGAAGACCGATGTACATGTAAGTGAAGAAGGAATTCTGAATAATCTCAGTCTGCGTTTCCCAAATGAACCTGCAAGGCATAAATTGCTTGATGTGGTAGGAGATCTTGCACTGGTAGGATTTCCATTCAAGGCGCATATCATTGCAAATCGCCCGGGACATGCAGCGAACGTTAAGTTTGCCAAGAGGATCAAGGATCATATCAAGAAGAACAAGCACAAGCAGGAGATCCCAAAATATGATCCAACCAAAACACCGGTGCTGAATGTACATGAAATTGAAAATGTACTGCCGCACAGGTTTCCATTCCTGTTGGTGGATAAAGTGATCGAGTTGACCGATAAAAAGGTAGTGGCAATCAAGAACGTGACCTATAACGAACCATTCTTCCAGGGGCATTTTCCCGGTAACTGTGTAATGCCTGGAGTATTACAGGTAGAAGCACTGGCCCAGGCGGGTGGATTCCTGGCTATTCCACGTGACACCGAAGACAAGTACGATACGTATTTTTTAAAGATAGAGAACTGTAAATTCAAGCAGAAAGTTGTTCCAGGAGATACTCTTATACTGCAGATGGAGTTGAAAAACCCGATCAGGAGAGGAATTTGCGAAATGAGGGGAACCATTTTCGTGGGCGATAAACTGGTAACAGAAGCAGATCTGGTAGCACAAATTGTAAAAAGACCAAAAGCTTAAACTAAATGATCAGCCCCCTGGCATATATACATCCAAATGCAAAGATCGGGAACAATGTTACCATTGATCCATTCGCTGTGATTCACGACCGCGTGGTGATCGGTGATGGCTCACATATCATGTCCAATGCCGTAATCTATGAAGGAACCACTATCGGGCAGCACTGCCATGTTTTTCCCGGAGCAGTGATCGGCGCCGTACCACAGGATCTGAAGTTTGTGGGAGAAGATACTACTACTGAAATAGGCGACCATACAACGATCCGCGAATGTGTAACCATTCACCGCGGAACAAAAGATAAATGGAAGACTGTTGTAGGAAATAATTGCCTGCTGATGGCTTATGCGCATGTGGCGCATGATTGCATCGTGGGAAATCATGTGATCCTGGCCAATGCAGTACAGCTTGCAGGGCATGTAACGGTAGATGATTACGCCATCCTTGGAGGTTTGGCAGGTGCTCACCAGTTCACCCATATTGGTGCGCATACATATATTGCCGGACATACTGTAATACGAAAGGATGTGCCTCCTTTTGTAAAGGCAGCACGTGAGCCGCTGAGTTATATGGGCATCAACCTTGTAGGATTGCAAAGAAAAGGTTTCAGTAAAGAAGAGATCGGACAGATCTCGGACATATACCATATTCTTTTTGTTGAAAAGAATACCACTTCCAGTGCAATATCCAAGATCGAAAGTAATTTTGACAGCAGTCCACTGAAAGAAACCATTCTGAACTTTGTAAACAGTTCAAGGATCGGGATCATCAAGCGCCCTTCAAAAACAGTAACGGATGAGGATCTCACTTTCTGAATCAGGAAAGAGATTCAACCGGGATTGGATATTCAGGAAATTCAGTTATGAATTTGAGACTGGTCGTGCCTATGCAATTGTAGGCCCGAACGGTTCAGGCAAATCTACTTTGCTGCAGGTAGCAGGTGGCGCTATTGCTGCAAGCACCGGTGAGATAAAATATACTGTTGCAAATAATTCTGTTGAACCTGATGATGTGTACCAGTACATCTCAATAGCAGCGCCCTATCTTGAACTGATCGAAGAAATGAGTGTGCTGGAATTCCTGGAATTTCATGCGAAGTTCAAGCCACTGATGCGCAGTATTTCGATTGAAGAGATCATCAGGCTTGTTGGGCTTGAAAAAGCCATTCATAAGCAGATTCGCTATTATTCATCCGGAATGAAGCAGCGTGTAAAACTTGCACAGGCTATCTTTTCCGACACACCATGCTTATTGCTTGATGAACCATGCACCAACCTGGATGCAGAAGGAATTTCACTCTACAAAAACCTTATCAATAATTATACGGAAGGAAGACTTGTGATCGTAAGTTCAAATGACGAGCAGGAGTTCTTTTTTTGTGAGGAGAAGGTTTCTATTTTAGATTTCAAGTAAGGGGGATTTTGAAATGGGAAATCGGTAATCGGTAATCGGAAAGGGGCAGAACCGAGCAAAGGCTGAACGCTGGTCTTTTATTTCCGATTACCGATTACCGATTTTCGATTTTCCCTACCGCTGGCTTGCAATTATCAAATTCAGATCCGTATACTTCAGATCAAATCGCTGGCTTAAACTGAAACTGGTGAGTGCTCCTTTGAATAGGTAGATACCGCTGCGGAGATGAACCTTATGCCAGATCAGTTTTTCAATTCCCCCTTCATCACCTGCTTCAAGCAGCAATGGCATCAATACATTACTTATGGCCTGGGATGCAGTTCTGGCAAAGCCTGAAGGAATATTCGGAACACAGTAATGTATCACTCCATACTTCATGAAAATTGGGTGTTCATGTGTGGTGATCTCTGCAGTTTCGAAACATCCCCCACTATCAACACTCACATCGATCACAACAGAACCGGGACGCATATTGCTGACCATTTCTTCTGAAACAACCAGCGGCGTTCTGCTTCCCTGGCTGCTCAATGCACCAACAGCAACTTCACAGGTCTTCAATTGCTTGGCAAGAATCCTTGGTTCAAGTACGGATGTCCAAAGGCGATGTCCAATATTATTTTGAAGCCTCTTGAGCTTATACACGTTGTTGTCAAAAACTTTCACAGATGCACCTAGTGCGAGGGCTGCCCTCGCTGCATACTCTCCTACTATGCCTGCACCAAGGATGATCACTTTGGTTGGGGGAATACCTGAGATCCCTCCCAGTAATACTCCTTTTCCATGATTCGCAGAACTCAGGTATTGCGCAGCGATCAGCATTACTGCCGAACCAGCGATCTCACTCATGGAACGAACAATGGGATAAGTACCACTGTCGTCTTTCAATGATTCAAATGAAACTCCGGTGATTCGTTTCTCCATCATTTTTTCGAGGAGATCGGATTTCATCACCGACATATGAATAGGAGAAAATATCTGCTGGTTGTATTGAAGGTAAGGAAGGTCATCTTCTACCACCGGCGCAGATTTTACCAGTATCGGAGCTTTGAAAACTTCAGCCTTATCATACACAATGCGCGCACCGGCGTCTGCATATTCCTTATCACGATAGTGTGTTGCCTCACCGGCATTGTGCTCGATCACTACTTCATGTCCATTGCTAACCAGTACACCTACTGCATCCGGAGTGAGTGCCACCCGGTTTTCCTGGAAGGCGGTTTCCTTGGGAATCCCAATATGAAGCTGCGCGCCTTTAGGTTTGATATCAAGCTTTTCTTCTAGCGTTTCGTAACTGAAGGAAGTACTGATGACCGGTTTCTGATGCGACATTCGACTATTTTAAACGGCTTACAAATTACAATAAATTTACGGATGCTATCTGCGTTAAGGTTGAATGTCTTTGATTATCCTTGAGTTAGCATCAGCAACCTTCAATTCGATCCAAACCGTATCATCAGGGAAAATGCCGGGAGCACGGTCGGGCCATTCAACAAAACATAGCTCACCTGAATACAATAGATCTTCGACTCCAGCCTGTATGGCTTCCTCTTCATCCTTCAATCTATAGAGGTCCATATGAAACACAGATCCACCCGGTGTTGCATACTCATTGATGATGGAAAAAGTGGGACTTCCCATATTATCTTCCACCCCCAGCAATTCACAAACCTTGGAAATGAAAGTAGTTTTTCCGGCACCCATTTCTCCGCGGAAAGCAAATACAGTTGCGTCTTTGTGTGTATCGATAAAAGCAGCAGCAGCTTTCTGAATATCTTCAAGATCAAATGTCAAATCCATGCCCAAATATACATCCTTGGTTTTTGCAACATGGTAGTAATAATAGTTCTTTCAACCGCTTTGATAAGAAGTAAATTTGCAGCTGTTGAAATCATGAACTATGGATACTGTAAAATGGAAAGTGGAAGGAATGACCTGTGCGAATTGTTCTCTTACCGTAAGCAAGTACCTCGAAAAGGAAGGCATGTCGCAGATCAAAGTGAACATGATCAATGGAGATGTCTCTTTTACTCCATCTCAAAATAAACCACTTGATAAAGTAAGTAAGGGAATCGAAGCACTGGGTTATACCGTGATCGATGAACAGGCAGGAGCAAAACCTGCCAGGAAGAAACTGCTTAAAAATCATTTCGAGCGTTTCCTGTTCTGCCTGGTGTTTACGCTGCCTTTGATGCTTCATATGTTTGAGAAGTGGATCCATATCCACTGGCTCATGAATCCATGGATTCAATTGGCACTAACGCTTCCTGTATACATTGTTGGAATGGATTTTTTTGGAAGAAGTGCTGTCAAATCCATTCGCAACGGGATGCCAAACATGAATGTGCTTGTTGCTATAGGAGCCACTGCAGCATTCGTTTATAGCCTTATTGGAGCATTGATGAATCTTGGACCTGATTATCTTTTCTTCGAAACTTCTGCAACGATCATTACGTTGGTGTTCCTTGGTAATTACCTGGAAGATGCATCTATTCAATCAACACAAAGATCACTTAATGCATTGGTGAAATCTCAGAAAGTGATGGCCAATATGATCGCCTTCGATGAACATCATCATGAAGTTATTCTGCCGGTTGAAAACAATGCATTAAGGCATGGTGACCTGATACTGATAAAGACAGGCGAGCAGGTTCCTGCAGATTGTAAGATTCTTTCCGGCAATGCAAGTGTGAATGAATCATTGATCACAGGAGAAAGCATTCCAGTTGAGAAAAAATCCAAAGACAATTTGATTGGAGGAAGCCTGTTGGTTGATGGTAATGTAAAAGCCATGGTGACTGCTGAAGCGAAGGATTCCGTGTTATCAAACATCATCAACCTCGTTAAACAGGCGCAGGGAGAAAAGCCTCCTGTACAACAAATGGCGGATAAAATTTCGGCAATATTTGTTCCTATAGTATTGACCATTGCTGCTATTACATTTATCGCAAACTGGATTGTACTAGGTGAATTCAAAGATTCACTCATGCGTATGATCGCTGTGCTGGTGATTGCCTGTCCTTGTGCTATGGGACTTGCTACTCCGGCCGCTATAGCAGTGGGTTTGGGCCGTGCAGCCAGGAATGGAATGTTGTTTAGAAATGCAAAAAGTCTTGAATTGTTTAAGGATATTCAACAAGTTGTTTTTGATAAGACAGGAACGCTTACAACCGGGAATTTTTCTGTTGCCCGATATAAAATTCTGGATAGTGCTATTGAAGAAACTGAGTTTAAAAAAATAGTAGCCTCACTTGAAAAATATTCTAATCATCCTATTGCTAAATCTATAGCAACAGCCTGGAAAACGAAAGATGATATTCGATGGATGAAGCATGCAGAGATTAAGGGATTGGGCATGGAAGGAAAAACGAAAGAAGGTGATGAATATAAATTAGGCTCCTATGATGTTGCGGCCAATTTTACTTCAGAGAATGATCATAATGTCTATGTTTTAAAAAACGGACAGCTGATAGGTTGGGTTGATGTGGAAGATGAGATTCGGCTGGAGGCCTTGAATGTTGTTCAATACCTGAAGAAAAAACAGGTTAAAACCATATTATTAAGCGGCGACAGAAAAGCGAAATGCGAAGCACTTGCTGCAAGATTAGGTATAGATGAAGTGATGGCAGAACAAAGACCTGATCAAAAAATGGAAACCATTGAGAGACTGACTTCACTAGCACCCACTGTGATGGTAGGTGATGGAATCAATGATGCACCCGCACTGGCAAAAGCAACTATTGGTATCTCATTGAGTGATGCTTCTCAACTTGCCATGCAAACTGCAGATGTTGTGCTGATGAACAGTGGTTTGAAAAATCTACCTACTGCTTTGGGGTTAGGCCGACATACTTTTCTGACCATCAAACAGAATTTATTCTGGGCATTTTTCTATAACATTGTTGCCATTCCTGTGGCAGCATTTGGCTTGCTGACTCCAACATTCGGAGCACTGGTGATGGGATTAAGTGATGTAGTACTGGCAGCAAATTCAGTCAGGTTGTATGTTAAGAAAGTAGTGTAAGCTGAAGGACATTCATTCCATATTAAAACAATACTGGGGCTACGATTCGTTCAGGCCTTTGCAGGAAGACATCATCCATTCCATATTGAAAGGAAATGATACGCTTGCCTTATTACCAACGGGAGGAGGGAAATCAATCTGTTTCCAGGTTCCGGCGATGGCTATGGATGGGCTTTGCTTGGTTATTAGTCCATTGATTGCTCTGATGAAGGACCAGGTGGAGAATCTTCGCAAAAAGAATATAACTGCATTTGCGATCTATTCCGGAATGACGAGGAAAGAAGTGATCAATACTCTTGATGTGGCTGCAAACAGTAATTGCAAGTTTCTTTATGTATCACCAGAAAGATTAGAAACAAAATTATTCCTTGAATACCTGCCGGCTCTTGGTGTATCATTGATAGCTGTTGATGAATCACATTGTATCTCTCAATGGGGTTATGATTTTCGTCCGCCATACCTGCGTATTGCAAATCTCAGGGAAGACTTGGAAGGCATACCTGTGCTGGCCTTAACAGCATCAGCTACACCGATTGTTCAGCAGGATATCTGCGATAAGCTCAACATGAGATCGCCTGCTGTATTCCGGCAATCCTTTGAGCGACCGAATCTTTCATACAGTGCTTTTGAAGAACAAAGCAAGATCAATAAGTTGCTGGATATTTTACAAAAAGTTCCCGGCACAGGTATCGTGTATTGCAGAAGCAGGAGAAGAACTAAAGAGATCAGTGAACTGCTGAGAATGCAGGGAATAGATGCCGATTTTTATCATGCAGGATTGAGTTCGATGGAACGAAGCCAGAAGCAGGAAGACTGGATCAGGAATAAGATCCGTGTGATAGTTTGTACCAATGCATTTGGTATGGGCATCGACAAGCCTGATGTAAGGGTTGTTGTTCATATGGATGTACCCGATTGCCTCGAGAATTATTACCAGGAAGCAGGCCGGGCAGGAAGAGATGGTAAGAAATCCTATGCAGTTTTGTTATACAACCAGGAAGATCTTCTTGAATTAAGAAATAATATTGAGTCGAAATATCCATCTGAAGAGATCATCAGGGAAGTTTACAGGCATTTAATGAACGAATTGCAAATTCCGGCAGGAGAAGGTGCCGGAAGATATTTTGATTTTGACCTGTTGGGTTTTATAAAAAAATACAGGCTTGAAAGTATTGCAGCTATTTCATCATTGAAGGCTTTAGAGCAGGATGGATTATTAGGTTACAGTGAACAGGTTTTTCTTTCATCAAAAATCCAGTTTACCACTTCCAAAGACAGGTTATATGAGTTTGAAAAAACGGATTCTGTATTAGAGCCTTTGATCAAAACCCTGTTGCGTACTTATGAAGGTATATTCGATCAGCCTGTAGCCATCAATGAAAAATACATTGCATCCTTGTTGAAGAAAGATGCAGTTTCAGTGATCGGTCAATTAAAGATCCTGCATAATTCAGCGATCATTGAATACATTCCGCAGAAAGACAATCCGCAGATCTTCTTTTTGATGGACCGACCGCCTGTGGCTGATCTTCACATCAATATGCAAAAACTTAATAAGAGAAAAGAGTTGCATATTGAAAGAGTGGAAAAGATGATCAGCTTTGTTTTATCAAAGGATTGTCGAAGTAAGATCATTGGAGAATACTTTGGAGATGCACATATTAAAGATTGCGGAACCTGTGATAATTGCCTGAAGAAAAAGAGATCAGAATTGTCTTCAGATGAATTAGCAGTAATTGCAGAAAAAATTAAAAGTCAATTGGCAAAAGGTGCTGTAAAGGTTGAGCATTTGTATCAATCATTATCGATGATACACAAGGAAAAATTATCGCATGTACTCAATTATCTTCAACAGGAAAATAGGATAAGGCTTAATAAGGAAGGAGAGATCGAGTATAAAAAATAAAAGAAAGACTGATCAGAAATGACACTGATCAGCCTTCTTTACCCAGCTATTGCTGAGGATCTGTATGAACAACGAATTGTACTTTTCCAGCGTCGGATAATACACCAACGATCTTCTGATTCTTATTGATCAGTGTTCTTTCAGAAAGAACAGATGCCAATTTTTCAGCAGAAGCTTTTGCTACAGCATTCGCTTCAAGAGCGGCTTTCAGCTGATCAACAGAAGCCTGGTCCAAAACACTTTGAACAGGAACTACATGCTCTGCAGCAAGCTTTGCAAATTCAACTTTTTCATTTCCAACAGTGATAGCTGAATCTGCCACTACTGTTTGCTCGAGGTTCTTCACGATAGTTTGAACATCTGTAGTCTTTTTCTCCTGAGCAGATGCGGTTTCTATACCTGCGATGCTTGCGACCATTAACATAAAGGCCATCATCAATACTTTCATAACTGTGTTTCTTTAAATGGTTAAAAGTGATTTCATGGGCGCCCGCTGCCTACTAAACAAGACGCGTGCCATTTCAGAAACAGCAATAAAAATATTTTTGAAAGCCTTACCCCGCAAGGGTTTCAAAATTCTAAAACCAACCTGATTTTTTTCTTGACGTTGATCTTCCACCTAATCCTAATGCACCCAATAATGTTCTTGTTATAACATTGGCTGCAGTTCTTCCTACCTGTCTTGTCATTGATGAATCAAGGATAGTTTCAAGTGTTGATTTTTCTTTTTTAGTAGATGTCTTTGTAGTTTTTGCAGGTGCATCTTCTTCACTTGCTTCTGCCTGTTTTGCATTGGTTGCTGCTTCAATTCTTTGCGTCAGTATCTCATGTGCACTTTCTCTGTCAATAGATTCAGCATATTTCTTTGCAAGTTTGGATCGACTGATCAATTGATCAATTTCACCATCACTGAGTGTATCCATTCTTGTTGTTGGTGGAACAAGTAATGTATGTACCAATGGAGTTGGAATTCCTTTTTCATTCAATCCGGTTACAAGTGCTTCACCAATACCAACTTCAGTGAGCAATTCATCAACCTTATAAAAAGTTGTTTCAGGATAATTCTCTGCCGCAGTCTTGATAACCTTACGATCCGCTGCAGTAAAGGCTCTCAGCGCATGCTGTATTTTCAATCCGAGCTGAGATAATACCGGTGCAGGAACATCCTGCGGATTTTGTGTACAGAAAAATATTCCAACACCTTTAGACCTGATCAGCTTGATCACTGTTTCGATCTGTTGCAATAATGCTTCTGTTGCTTCCTGGAAAACAAGGTGCGCTTCATCGATGAAGAGGATCAGTTTTGGTTTGTCCATATCACCTTCTTCAGGAAGTGTTGCATACAATTCAGCAAGCAAACTCAACATAAATGTTGAAAACAGTTTGGGTCTTGTCTGCATATCTGTTACGCGCAAAATATTGATCACTCCTCTCCCATCATCACCAATACGCATGAGATCATTCACATCAAAGGATGGTTCACCAAAGAATTGATCTGCACCCTGCTGCTGCAATTCAATCACTTTGCGAAGAATTGTTCCGGTAGATGAAGTAGAGATCTTACCGTATTCTTTTTCAATAGCTGACTTTCCTTCATTGCTTACAAACTGAAGTACTTTGATGAAGTCTTTCAGATCTACTAATGGCAACTGGTTATCATCACAATATTTGAAGATCATGGATACCACCCCTTCCTGCGTATCATTCAATCCAAGGATCTTGGAAATGAGGACAGGACCGAACTCCAGTACGGTTGCACGCATGCGTGCACCAGGTTCATTACTGATAGATAATAATTCAACCGGCAGAGTGGAAGGTTGAAATTCGATACCAATCTTTTTGCACCGGTCTTCAATATGCACATTCATTTCACCGGGCGCGGCGATACCGCTGAGGTCACCTTTGATATCCATCATCAAGACGGGAACACTTGCATTACTCAATGCTTCACCAAGAACCTGCAATGTTTTGGTTTTACCTGTTCCGGTTGCACCTGCAATGAGCCCATGGCGGTTCATTGTTTTGAGCGGAATACGGACCTGTAAATGATCCACCGCAGTTTTATCGAGCATGGCTGCTCCAAGTATGATTGATTCTCCTTTAAAAGTATATCCCTGTTGAATGGCTGAAACAAAAGCGTCATGTAAAGGCATAAGGTATAGTTATTGGCTTAAGGTAAGAAAATTACAATTCTTCTTCTCTTTCGAGCATCAGAATCGCTGACTGCGGAACAATAAAATACTTCTCCCCTTCATACATCACCTCGGTCGCTCCGCTTAACAGGAAGATGGCAAGATCTCCTTCCTTTGCCTGGAGGGGAACGTATTTTACCTGGTCTTCTTCGGATTTCCATGGCTCACTGTCGACAGGCATTGGAATGGCATAACCTGGACCGGTCTTGATCACCACACCCTGCTGTACTTTTTCTCTTTCCTGTACGCCGGGAGGCAGGTACAATCCGCTGGCTGTTCTTTCGGATGCAGAAGTAGGGCGGATCAGTAGGCGGTCGCCAATGACGATCAGCTTTTTGAATCTGTTTTCTGTGGTCAGTCTCATATGCACATTTTTATCGGCTGCAAAATTCTTCCTTAGCGCCTAATTAACAAAATATTACGTGGTAATATAACTTACAGCCCGAATGATTTAACTTTAATTACTGTATGTTTATTTCAATGTTTATCTTGAACTTATAAAACTATTAGCCATGGAAGGTAAGAAAGCTAAAATCTTATTATGCGAGGACGATCAGAATCTTGGGATGGTGTTGAAGAATTACCTTGAACTGAATGATTTTGATGTAGTACTGGAAAGGGACGGTCGATTGGGACTGGCTGCTTTTCAAAGACAAAAATTCGATCTCTGCCTGTTAGATATCATGATGCCGAATATGGATGGATTCACCCTTGCTGAAGAGATCCGTGATGTAGACCCTGATATTCCGCTGTTTTTCCTGAGTGCAAAAACGATGAAGGAAGATATCATACAGGGATACAAACTGGGTGCAGATGATTATATCACCAAACCATTCGACAGTGAAGTATTGTTACTCAAAATAAAAGCGATCCTGAAGAGAAATGAGGAACTGAATAAGGAAGCAGAGAACAAGGAATTTGACCTTGGCTCTTACCATTTCAATCCGAAGTTGAGGGAATTAAGTCATGGCGGTAAAACTCAGACCCTTTCTCCAAAAGAGAATGAGTTACTGAAGATGTTATCTGAGCACATGAATGACCTGTTGCCAAGAGAGAAGGCGCTCAAAAAGATCTGGGGCAGCGATACCTACTTCAATGGAAGAAGTATGGATGTGTACATCGCGAAGCTTAGGAAATACCTGAAGGATGATGGCAATATCGAGATCGTGAATATCCATGGGAATGGGTTCAGGCTCGTTGTGCCTGCGGGAGCCGAGGGATAAATCGGAAATCGGTAATCGGTAATCGGAAACCGGGCAGAACCAAGCGAAGCGCGGAGGCTGAAAGCCGGATAATGAATAAAAAAAGAGGCTGCTCAATTGGCAGCCTCCTTTTTCAAAACAACGTACTCTCTCCCTGCCCGCCATAAGGCTTGCCCAGGTGTTCATACGCTTTATAGGTTACTTCACGGCCGCGGGGTGTTCTTTTGATAAATCCTTCCTGGATCAAAAATGGTTCATACACTTCTTCCAAAGTACCAGGCTCCTCGCCTACTGCAGTGGCGATGGTACTTAACCCAACAGGACCTCCCTTAAATTTTTCGATGATCGCGGAAAGAATGCGGTTGTCCATTTCATCCAGTCCATGCTCATCAACATTGAGGGCTCTTAATGCATGTTGCGTAATGCCCAGGTCGATCAAACCATTGTGCATCACCATGGCGAAATCACGCACCCGGCGCAATAAGCCGTTGGCAATACGCGGAGTTCCGCGGGACCTTCTTGAGATCTCATGTGCGGCATCTGATGTGATCTTTGAATTCAGGATCCCTGCAGCTCGGGTAATAATATGATACAATGTTTCAGCATTATAATATTCAAGTCTTGACTTGATACCAAAGCGCGACAATAAAGGCGCTGTCAACAAACCACTTCGGGTGGTGGCACCAATCAAGGTGAATGGATTTAATGTAAGTTGAATGCTTCGCGCATTGGGACCTGAATCGATCATGATATCGATCCGGTAATCTTCCATCGCGGCATAGAGATATTCTTCCACCACAGTACTCAGTCGATGGATCTCATCAATGAACAGTACATCGTTGGGTTCAAGGTTGGTGAGCAATCCTGCTAGGTCACCCGGTTTTTCAATTACAGGTCCCGAGGTTTCCTTGATGTTTACGCCTAATTCATTGGCAACGATCCGGCTCAGGGTTGTTTTACCTAATCCCGGAGGACCGTGAAACAGCACATGATCCAGTGCTTCCCCGCGCATTTTTGCGGCCTGGATGAATACTTTCAGGTTCTCAATGATGCGCTCCTGGCCTGCGAATTCCTTGATCTCCGTGGGCCTGATATTATTTTCAAACTCCTTATCAGCAGAAGTAAGGGTGGATTTTTCCGTATTGAGGTTCTGATTTGCCATCAGGTGCAATTTGCCGATTTTTTGCGGACTAATCTACTTTAAAAAGCGGTTGAGGTTCAGAATCAGGTCAGGGTTTGGACAATTAGAAAGGTATCTATCCCGCTCAGAAAATTTACAAACGCCGGGATAATCACCTTCCTTCAATTCCATATCAGCAATGACCTGGAAATGCAGGTGTGGAGGCCAGTGACCGTTTTCTTCAGCCTTACCAAAATGAGCAAGCAGGCTTCCCCTTGCAATATAATCTCCAACTTTGAGCGATGAAATATCAGCCAGGCTTAAATGTCCATATAAGGTATGAAAAGCAACTCCTTCCAATTGGTGCTGTAAAATAATGGTAGCACCGTAGTCACCAAAATTATCATTGAAGGCAAAGCTATGTACCACACCACCCAGCGGTACAAATATTTCAATACCTGCATCTGCCCAGATATCAGTTCCCAGGTGAAGTCGTCTTGGTTCTTCGGTAGAATCACCAAACAATTCACTACGGATATACATGGTTCTTAATTCATCATATCCACCAATAAGATAAGCAGCATGTTCCAGTCTTCTTTTTTCATCCACATATTTACTGAATGCCACAGTATCGGCAAGATCAATAAAAAGCAGGTCTGCATTGCGTTCCGTAAGATCGAATGAAGAAATTTTCTGTGATGAAGGATCAAAGTTCACTACAGGATGGAACTGGGATTGATTTCGAAACAGTATATTCTCTAAAACCAAATTCATGTCTACGAAGTAAAGCCTTTAATTTTACAGGATGCAATATGAATTACTCGCTTGAATTTAAAAAGTTTCTCAATAGTCAGCATCTGTATTCCGGAATAAGGATCTCACTTGGGGTTCTTATCCCTGCTGTGATCTTATACCAGTTTGGAATGCTGGAGCTGATGATCAATCTTCCTCTCGGAGCCCTGTTCTGCGGATTGGCAGATCCTCCGGGACCTCCCATTCACCGGAGAAATGGCCTTATTGCAGCAACGCTTCTCAACACGCTTATGGTGATCATTGGTACGGCCTCGAGTCATTATCCCATACTTGTTGGAATTGAAGTGGCCATTCTTGGGTTTGTCTTGTCGATGATGTCGGTCTTTGGTAATCGCGCCGGTTCCATTGGCCTGATTGCCATGATCATTTTTGTGTTGCAGATCAAGGTTCATTCAGGTAGGTTATCGATCTGGGAAGAAAGTTTGCTGGTCTTTGCAGGATGCAGCTGGTACGCCATCTTCAGTACGGTATTTTATAATATCAGGCCATTCAGACCCATTCAGCATTCACTTGGAGAATTGCTGATCCAGAGTGCAGAATACCTGGAAAGCAGGGCTGGATTCTATGATACTTCAGTAGACCCGCATCAGTTGTATACACATCTTTTCAGCAAACAGGTTAGTATCCATCATAACCAGGAAGTATTGCGGGAGATGTTATTCAGCACAAGGAAAATGGTTGCCGAATCAACACGCAAGGGAAGAAATTTGATGAAGATCTTTGTGGACAGTGTTGACCTGATGGAACGAATCATGACTGCCCAGCAGAATTACCAGCAGTTGCACAAGGAGTTTGGTGAAAGTGGTATACTAGATGCCATTAAGAAAAATATCCTTACCCTGGCATCAGCATTGAACCAGGCCGGTTATGCCATTCATAGCGGAGTGCCTGCAACTGTCTCTCCACTGGATGATAATTTTCATGATACCTGGAACCAGTTCCAGGAGTTGAGAAAGAACCATCTTTCTCCGGATAATGTCGATGCATTTATTACCCTCAGGCATATCATGTACAGCCTTGAGGACCTGACTCAACGCATCATCCGAATTCAACAATACAGTAATGTTGAAAAGGCCAATGCAGCTGTGGCAGAACTGAATATTAACCTGAGAAATTTTAAATCGAACCCGAGGATCGAAAGGTCTTTGTTCCTGTCAAATCTTACTTTACAATCACAGACATTCCGGCATGCAATAAGGCTGAGTCTCGCTATGGTACTGGGTTACCTGGCATCCTTACTTCTTCATGTTGAGCACGGATACTGGATATTGCTTACTATTGCCACTATCATGAAGCCTGCTTATAGTTTAAGTAAGCAGCGAAATATTCAGCGACTTGCCGGCACATTTGCAGGAGCCGCAATTGCTTTCGGTTTTTTCTACTTACAACCATCCAATTCATTAATATTTGGTGTGATGGTAGTTTGTATGGTGATCGCTTATAGTTTTTTGCAAAAAAATTATGGCGTGAGTACTTTCTTCCTGACGTTTTTTATACTGTTAAGTTTCAGGTTTCTTGATCCAAGATCGACGCAGGAATTGCTGATCGACAGGATCATTGATACAGCCATTGGTTCAGTGATCGCCTATATTGTTTCAATGTTTGTATTGCCTATATGGGAGTCTGATAAGATGGAAGACCTGATGATGAAAGCACATGAAAGCAATAAGAAATATTTTCTTGTTGTTGCAGGAAATTTTGTGGGTAATAAACCTACTGTAGAAGAATATAAGATCCTGAGAAAAGATGCATTCGTACACCTGGCCAATTTATCGGACAGTTTGCAAAGAATGTTGTCTGAACCCAAGAGTTACCAGGGTGACCAGAATTATTTTCAATTTGTTTCTTACAGTCACATGCTGACTTCACAAATTGCTGCTTTATCAGCCTATGCACAGAAGTTTGGTGAGAAGTATGCGGGGCCTGATTTTCAGCCTTTGATCAATATTATCATGAATATTTTTGATGAAAAGAAAACTGCTGATACTGAAGTCAGAAACCTTCATGATACACAGCTATTCAGGAAGATCGATAAGTTGAGAGAGCTGAGAAAAAAAGAAATCAGTGGTGAGATGGAAACCTCGACAGATACAAGATTTACTCTTTCAGAA
The DNA here is from genome assembly GCA_966112615.1 of uncultured bacterium. Classification (GTDB taxonomy): domain Bacteria; phylum Bacteroidota; class Bacteroidia; order Chitinophagales; family Chitinophagaceae; genus Flavitalea. The sequence continues at coordinate 338,228 of CBHWDO010000002.1, read as the reverse complement.
TTAAAGACCATTACTGATCAGTTCAGGCTGATCGGATCTACAGTGATCGATATCAATAAAGTAAAACAGGAGATGAAAAACTAAAGTGTTCGCAAAGGCGCTAAGACGCATAAAGAGATGATGAACATCCAGCTTTTTAGCGCCATTGCGAACAACAACTATTGCCTGGTCCGTACATGCTTCCTTTTAATAAGTTGACGGAAGGATTCATAAGCCAGTTTGATCTGGTGCTTATCAATTCCTGCCTGTTGCATTACCAGTTCCATCACTTCGAAGATGGATTCTTTTGCTATGGTCATCGGGCGTTTCATAACAATTATTTACTATAATAAAATGATGCCAGAAATGAAGAAGAGGAGAAGTGGGGAAGTGGAGAAGTGGGCCCGGGAATGGTAATTGAATCTGTATGCCTTATTCACTTAAAATCTATACTTATGTTACCGATAATTTTTTTGATAGCACTGGTGATCGTGGTGGGATTTCTTGTATTTGCTGGGAAGAAAAAGGCACAAGGTGAGGATTTGGGGGAAAGGTGATTAAGAGAAGTTAGGAGTTGGGAGTTGGAAGTTAGGGGCTGAACGCTGGTAAAATGCCCATCGTTCAGCCCCCCTGCGGGCGTTCTGCCCGGGACGTTCAGCCCAGCTCCTTCGGAGCTGGTCAGCTCGTTACCACATTGATCATCTTACCCTTCACATAAATGACCTTCTTCGGTTGTTTGCCTTCGAGCCATTTTTGCACGACTTCATTGGATTGAAGAAGGGTTTCAATATCCTGCTGGGTAGCATCCAGGCTGATATCTATCTGGGTACGTACTTTACCGTTGATAGAGATCGGGTAATTCTTGCTGGATTCCACCAGGTATTTTTCTTCAAACTTTGGAAATGGTGCATCCAGCACAGATCCTTCATTTCCGGTAAGCTGCCACAATTCTTCACTGATATGCGGCGCATATGGAGTGAGCAAGGTGATCAATGGCAACAGCACTTCTTTCTTATGACATTTCAGATCATTCAGATCATTAACACACATCATCAAGGCACTTACACCGGTATTGAATGAAAACCTTTCAAAATCTTCTTCAATCTTCTTGATGGTCTTGTGCAGCACTTTCATTTCTGCATCGGTTGCTTTTTCTTCGGTCCACACTTTCCCTTTCAACTCATCATAGAACAGTCTCCACAACTTCTTCAGGAAGCGATGTACGCCTTCAATTCCTTTTGTATCCCATGGCTTATCCTGCTCGATCGGACCAAGGAACATTTCATACATTCTGAATGTATCTGCACCATATTTCTCCACGATATCATCCGGGTTCACTACGTTGAAATATCGCTTCGACATTTTCTCCAGCCTCGATCCGCAGATATATTTTCCATTCTCTAAAATGAATTCTGCATTTTCAAAATCCGGCTTCGACTTTTTGAATGCTTCAGTATCCAGTTCAAATCCATCCACCAAGGAAACATCTGCATGCAATTCATCTGTTTCATACTGATCTTTCAATCCTGCAGATACAAACTGGTTGGTTCCTCTCACACGATAAACAAGTCTTGAATCCCCTCCTATCTTTCCCTGGTTCACCAGTCTTCTGAACGGTTCATCAAAACCAATATAACCCAGGTCGTACAAGGCTTTGGTCCACATGCGTGAATACAGCAAATGCCCTACAGCATGCTCGGTTCCACCTACATACACATCCACCTGGTTCCAGTAATCAGAAACTTTACGATCACAGAATTCCACATCATTGTGCGGGTCCATATAACGCAGGAAGTACCAGCTGCTACCTGCATATCCAGGCATTGTATTCACTTCACGAATCCCTTCTTTGTGGAATTTCCAGTCGGCAAGATTTGCCAAAGGACCTTCCCCATCAGGACCGGGACGAAGATCATCAAGTGGTGGCAAAACCACCGGCAATTCGGATTCACTCAATGGTATGGCAGTTCCTTCATTCCATACAATTGGAAAAGGTTCACCCCAATAACGCTGGCGACTGAATGCCGCATCACGCATTTTGAAATTGGTCTTACGTTTGCCAATACCCATCTCTTCCAGTTTCGATATCGCAACCTCTATAGCATCGCGCATAACCATGCCTGTTAGGAAACCTGAGTTGGTGAGTTTGGCATCCTTGGTTGGATTTGCTTCATCACCATTATAGTGTTCACCAATGATGTTGGTGATAGGTATGTTGAAATAATTCGCAAACTTATGATCACGTTCATCACCGCATGGAACGGCCATGATGGCACCTGTTCCATATCCTGCTAATACATATTCACTGATCCAGATCGGGATCTCGCGACCATCAAAAGGATTTACTGCATAAGCACCGGTAAAACAACCCGTGATCTTTTTCTCCGCCATGCGCTCACGCTCACTGCGCGAATTCACATAAGCCAGGTAGTCTTCCACCGCTTTTGCCTGCTCACCTGAAGTGATCTTTTGAACCAGTTCATGTTCGGGAGCAACTACAATGAAGTCAACCCCAAAAATGGTATCCGGACGTGTTGTATATACGCGGATCTTTTCTGTATTATTTTTTATGTTGAACTCGATCTCGGCACCATAGGATTTCCCTATCCAGTTCGACTGCATCTCTTTCATCGCATCGCTGAAATCCACTGTATTTAAGCCTTCCAGCAACCTATCGGCATACTCGGTGATGCGCAGGTACCACTGGCGAAGTTTCTTTTTAACGACAGGATGTCCTCCCCTTTCACTCACTCCATTGATCACTTCATCATTGGCGAGTACAGTTCCAAGTGCTTCACACCAGTTCACTTCTCCAAACCCGCAATAAGCCAGGCGATATTCCATCAGGATCTGCTGCTGGCGTGCATTATCGAAGTTCTTCCATTCATCAGCAGAGAAAGAAATGCTATTATCACCGGGGCAATCATGATGCTTATTTCCATCGGTTTCGAAGATCTTAACCAGTGCTTCAATTCGCTCAGCTTTACGGGATTTCCTATTGAACCAACTATCGAAGAGCTGGAGGAAGATCCACTGAGTCCATTTATAATAAGAAGCATCACAGGTGCGGATCTCACGGCTCCAGTCGTAGCAGAAGCCGATATTATCCAGTTGCCTGCGGAAGTTCTGAATATTCTGTTCAGTTGAAATTGCAGGAGGAATACCATGTTCGATGGCATATTGTTCTGCCGGCAAACCGAAAGCATCATAACCCATGGGATGCAATACGTTGAATCCTTTTAGGCGCTTATAGCGTGAAAGGATATCGGAAGCGATGTACCCAAGCGGGTGACCAACATGCAAACCCGCACCTGAAGGGTAAGGGAACATGTCGAGCACATAATATTTAGGTTTACTGCTATCGTTGCTCACAGCATAAGCTTTGGATTCTTTCCATTGCTCCTGCCATTTCTTTTCTATCTGCCTGAATGAATATTCCATGATTGATTGCCTGCTTGTTTCTGATTGGGCAGCAAAAATAAGAAATGTTAAAGGAGCGGGGTTCTAAAAATTAATTATGAATGAATTCGTTACAAAAACCCCTCAATTGGAGCAGGGTTTTCATATTTAGTTATTTTCGCACCAAATCAAGAGATACATGGCAGCAATCAGTAAGTCTTCTGCAAAAAGATCCAAGCCCTCTTATTTCATGGCCATCCTGGGCGTTACCATTGTGTTGTTCTTCGTGGGCATCTTTGGCTGGCTGACCCTGAATGCCAGCAAATACATTGACCAGTTGAAGGAAGAAGTGCAGATCCAGGTATATCTGAGAAATAATGTAGCACAGAAGGATATTGATAGTTTGAGGAATTATATCGCGGCAAAACCATATACCAAGACCGTTGAATATGTTGATAAGGAAACAGCTAAAAAACGCTGGCTGGCCAAGGGGGAAGCGGATTTTGAAGAATTGCTGGATGAGAACCCGCTGCCTGCTTCCATTGATTTCTATACAAGAAGTAATTATGTTGAAAAAGATAGCCTGGTAGCGATCAAGAATGATATCAGCCAGTTCAGCATGGTGGTACAGAGCGTAAATTACCCGGCATCACTGGTGGAGAAGATGGGTCAGACCATGCAATGGATCCTCATCGGTTTGTTCATTTTGGCTGCTGTGTTCAGCATTTTGTCAATTATTTTGATCGATAATACCATCAGGTTGGCGATGTATAGCAACCGCTTTATCATCAAGACCATGCAAATGGTTGGAGCCACCAGGAATTTCATATCGAAGCCAATGAATGTTCGTGCAGTGGTGAATGGTGCTATTGCTGCGTTGATCGCGATCACCCTGATCTTTGTGCTGATCCTGGTATTTGAAAACTTCCTTCCATATTTAAGTGATCTACGTGATAACAGTAAGCTGGTACTGCTTTTCCTGGTTTTGCTGGCCTTGGGAATCGGCATCAGCGTATTCAGTACGCACCGAAGTGTGGTGAAGTATTTGAAGATGAAGTTGGATGATCTTTATTGAGAGACATGGAGACGTGGAGACGTGATTCCGGGCTGAACGCGAGCGAAGCGAAGCGGGCAGAACGCAGACCTCCAACCAAAACCTAAAAACCCTATCTTGCGCAACAAACTCTCTAAAATGAGTGAAAAGAAAGTAACTACGAACGAGAATAATAACCTTTTTGGAAAGGAAAATATTACCTGGATGCTGGTTGGACTAGCCATAATTGCCCTGGGACTTATCCTGATGGCAGGTGGAAAGAATGCCGATCCAAATCAATTCAAACCTGAAGAAGTGTACAGCACTACCAGGATCACCATCGCTCCTATTTTGATTTTGCTGGGGTTGGGTGTGGAGGTGTTTGCGATATTCAGGAAATCTAAGTAACGAATCGGGAATGGTGAATCGGGAATCGGGAAAGTGCAGCAACCTCGAATCACCCTCATTTTTTGGTTAGCCATTTCCAATTCTCCATTCCCCATTCTTCATTCCCAATTCATCATCATCCATGACTACCACCGAAGCCATCATCATTGGCATAGTTGAAGGAATTACAGAATATTTACCTGTCTCATCAACAGGGCATATGATCATTGCATCGAGTGCATTGGGAATCCAGGAAGATGATTTTACCAAGCTGTTTACGGTTGCCATCCAGTTTGGAGCAATTCTCGCGGTAGTGGTGCTTTACTGGAAAAGATTCTTCGATCTCAAAAACCTCAACTTCTATTTCAAACTAATCTTCGGCGTGGTGCCTGCACTGGTTTTTGGATTTTTATTTGCCGATAAGATCGATGACCTGCTGGAAAGTCCGACCACTGTAGCTATTTCATTATTACTTGGTGGCTTCGTCCTGCTCTTCATCGATCGGTATTTCCAGGAACATACCACCGATGATATCAACAACGTCACCCCCAAGCAGGCAATGCTTACTGGTGTTTGGCAATGTGTGGCAATGATCCCAGGAGTCAGTCGTAGTGCGGCTTCTATCATTGGAGGCATGCAACAGGGCATGACACGCAAACTGGCTGCAGAGTTTTCTTTCTTCCTTGCTGTTCCAACCATGTTTGCAGCAACAGCCTATAAAATGATCAAGGGATACGAGATCATCAATAAGGAAAACCTAAACCTGCTGCTCATCGGAAATGTCGTGGCATTCATCGTTGCCATCATCGCCATAAAATTCTTCATTGGCTTTCTCCAGAAATATGGATTCCGCCTATTTGGATGGTATCGCATTATTGCAGGAATCATTCTATTGATCCTGATCTATACCGGCGTGATCGTCCATTAAGATTTTTAGTACTTTCAGCCACCATAAACTAACCCCGATGCAAACTGCTTCGAAAAAAGTAATCAATGGCTGGTGCATGTACGACTGGGCAAACTCAGTGTACAGTCTCGTGATCACCACAACCTTCTTTCCTGCATACTATGCTGCGATGACTGCCTCCTCACAACCCGAATTCAAAGATGGAGTTCCAATGTTCGGTCGCACATTCGTTAATACTGAACTGAAAGATTATACGCTAGCTGTTGGATTTTTGATCATAGCGATCCTATCCCCCGTATTATCCTCCATTGCTGATTACCGCGGAAGCAAAAAGAACTTCATGCGCTTCTTCTGCTACCTCGGTGCCATCAGTTGTTCGGCATTGTTCTTCTTCGACAAAAGCAATGTTGGGTTTGGCCTCTTTTGCTTCATGATGGCAGGCATCGGTTTCTATGGAAGCCAGGTTTTTTACAATTCATACCTGCCTGAAATTGCGTCCGAAGAAATGCAGGACCGTATCAGCGCCCGTGGATATTCGTTCGGATATATAGGAAGTGTATTAATGCAATTGGTTGGATTTGGCCTGGTACTGGCGATGCCCGACAGTACGCTGCCACTGAAACTCACTTTCCTCCTGGTAGGATTATGGTGGATCGGTTTTGCACAGATCACTTTTGCAAGATTACCTCAGGCACAAAAATCTGAACGCAAGACTAAGAAACATGTGCTGGTGAATGGGTTTCATGAGTTGTCAATAGTGTTTAAACAGGTCATGAATATGCCGGAACTCAAAAAATTCCTGGCTGCATTTTTCTTTTACAGTATGGGCGTTCAAACCGTCATGCTGGTTGCCATTGATTTCGGGATCAAGATCCTTAAACTGGAAGATATTAAGCTCATCATTACTGCTGTAATCATTCAATTAGTGGCGATAGTAGGTGCGATATTGATGTCGAGATTGTCAGGAAAGATCGGCAATATCCGTGTGCTTATCATTGTAGTGCTGATCTGGATCGCTGCCTGCATTTTCGGTTATATGATGCAAACAGAAATGCATTTCTATTTGATTGCCGCGTTGGTTGGATTGGTGATGGGAGGAATTCAATCCATGAGTCGTTCAACCTATGCCAAGCTGATGCCTGAAACAAAGGATACAGCTTCCTTCTTTAGCTTCTATGATGTTACTGAAAAGCTTGCCATTGTGATCGGCTTATTCGCATTTGGTGTGATCGAAGGAATAACCGGTGATATGCGCAATTCAATTCTTGCATTGATCATATTCTTTGTATTGGGATTGGTGTTCCTATTGCTGACTCATATGCAAAATAAAAAAACTGCGATAGCTTAACTATGAAAATTCATTCTATACCAACAGGAAATTTTAAACTCGACGGTGGTGCAATGTTTGGCGTTGTTCCCAAGACTATCTGGAATAAACTGAACCCGGCCGATGCCAATAATCTTTGCACCTGGTCGATGCGATGCATGCTAATTGAAGATGCAGACAAACTGATCCTGATTGATAATGGAATCGGTAACAAACAGGATGAAAAATTCTTCTCGCATTATTATTTGCACGGCGATGATTCGCTTGATAGATCTTTGAACAAACTTGGATTCTCAAAGGATGATATAACGGATGTAATCCTTACCCATCTTCATTTTGATCATTGTGGTGGAAGTATTGAAAGAAAAGGAGACCAACTGGTTCCGGCATTTAAAAATGCCACTTTCTGGAGCAATGAAGCACACTGGAAATGGGCAACAGAACCAAATGATCGCGAAAAAGCTTCTTTTTTAAAAGATAATATTCTGCCCATTCAGCAAAGCGGTCAGTTGAAATTCATTAACGGTGAACATTTCAGTGATCATATCGATATCAAATATGTTTATGGACATACAGATGCCATGATGTTGCCGGTGATCAATTACAATGGAAAGAAGATCGTTTTCATGGCGGATCTGCTTCCTTCAACAGGACATATTCCATTACCATATGTGATGGCTTATGATATGTTTCCACTCACTACATTAAAAGAAAAGAGAGCATTTTTGGTAGAAGCAGTGAAAGAAGAATATATACTTTTCTTTGAGCACGACCCGGTAAATGAATGTTGTGTATTACAACAGACCGAAAAGGGAATCAGGGCTGGAGAAACTTTTATGTTGGCTTCCTTAGGATAGTTATCTCAAACTTATAAGACTTGTCAGGGGATATCGCAGGTTGTGGTATCCCATCATGTCGACCTTTACAGAACCTACGCTGATTGGGCTTTCTATGCGAAGAGGCACTTTGTTGGCATCATCAGAAACCCATACTGTCATTTTCTCTCCACCTTCGAAAATTGTTCCTTTGATCAGTAAAGGTTTGAATTTAATTGCGCGGAATTTCCCGTACTTGGTCTTGACCACTTCTTTCCCCATATACCTAATATACATTGGAAAGATCTCCTTATCAAGAAACATAGTAAAAGGAATTTTATCTCCCGGTTTGATCCTATTAAAATCGATATTTCTTGAATAATAGATGGCGCTCAATACATCCTGCACACATTCCGGAACCTTGAACACCCCATCATTAGTGATGGCGGTATTGGTTACTTTATTGAATGTAACATTCTCATATTTCTTATATCCACCTTCATACACATTGCGTACGAAACGAAGCGGCTGCATGGTAGTTGTGTCGACATAAGATTCATACTTATCGCGGACCTTAAAGAAGTTATCGTAAAAAGAGAAAGTTTTTCCATCTCCAACAATATGATACACTGTTTTATTATTCAGTTTTTCAAGGGTGGTGGTAAAAGTTGCTTCACCTGCTGCAGCATACAATCCGGCAACTGTGTAATACACCGTGAAGTTGATCTTTTCACCGGGGATGAAAGCTTTATTGGTAATCCCGCCGCAGAAATCGTCGCCTGCCTGCAAGGGAAAGCTGAGTACGATTAGAAGGGGAAAGAAAATATTTTTAAGAAGTCTCATCAGGTATTTGTTATGCAAACCTATTAATTAATCTTTCTTATCACTAAACAATTTTACTCCAAGGATCAGTAATGCTCCCATCAATGCCGGTATGACCAGGTTGATGATCCAGATAGCAAAAGAGCTTGCCAGGATTGCCACTGTATTTGCTGAGTAGATGGTTACCAGCTCCAGGCTGGTCTTCCAACGTATTCCCAGGTCAGTGAATACGGCAATGGATGGTATGATCGCCAGGGCAAGGAACACCACGCTGACCGACCAGGTGGTTTGCTCCAGGGTAATGTTCACTCCAAATAAATTGAAGAGCAAATAATACTGTAGCAGGAAAACTGTGTACCGTCCAAGGCTTAAAGACAGGATCCGAAGCAGAACTGTTGCCTTGAAGTCCATTAAAACATCCAGGTACTGCTTGAGGTTCTTCAAAAACGGCAATTTTTCAAACCATCTAACGGTTACGGATAACCGAAAATAAACGAGCAATGTTAACAGGGTGGCAAGCAGGATCAGCCACCACACCGCATCATACCCATAGAAATGAAAACCCTTGACTGCAGCGTCATTCCGAAGAAAATGCATACCCATTAATCCGGCCACCAGGGTAATAATTACCTGTGCGATCGAACAAACAAAGGTTACCGGCATTGCTTTCAGCCGGTTGATTTCCTGCACATATATGATTCTTCCAACATATTCTCCTACCCTGTTGGGCGTAAATAATGCAAGTGTATTGCCTGTAAGTACTCCTTTGAAAGCCTTTACCAGCCCGATCTTCTGAACATGTTCAAGGGATAGTTGCCATTTCCGTGCTTCAATTCCCCAGTTGAGTAACATAAGGAGAAATACCAACAGTAGATTGCCCAGGGATGAGAGATTCAGTGTGTTTATTATTTCCTGTAGAGATTGCTGCCAGTTAGGCTGACGCTGGATCTGTTGATAAATAGAGAAGATGACAATGCAAAAGACCAGCGGGCCAACAACATAGTTGAGGATATTCTTTATATTTTTGCCTGGTCTCAAATCATCCACAAAATAATTCAATACCCCATTGCAACAAAAGACCTCCAGGATAATATTAGGAATCGACCCGGGAACTATCCTGATGGGTTACAGTATTATCATTGTACGCGGACAGCAACTGGAGATGATTGAAATGAATGCGCTCAAACTCAATCCAAAACAGGATAATTACAAGCGATTGCAGGTGATCCATGAAAAAGTAAGTTCCCTGATCGCAACGCATAAGCCAAATACATTTGCCATTGAAGCACCTTATTTTGGAAAGAACGTACAAAGTATGCTGAAGCTTGGTCGTGCACAGGGTGTTGCCATTGCAGCTGCGATGAGTGCAGGTATTGAAGTGACTGAATATTCTCCGAGAAAGATCAAGCAATCCATTACCGGGAATGGTAATGCAGGCAAAGAGCAGGTCTGGAAAATGTTGCAGCAGATCTTCAGGATCAAGGCCGACAGTATTGAATACATGGATGCGTCGGATGCGCTGGCCGTAGCTGTTTGTCATCATTACCAGGACAATCCCGCATTAAAAAGTTCCGAGAAAAAGATCAAAGGATGGGAAGCTTTCCTTGCCCAGAATCCGGAACGCGTGAAAGTTGTCAAGCGTCCATAGCTTCCCTGATGTTTCGCTGGATCTCTTCAAATTCTTCTTTACTCAATTGTAATTTTCTCCTGGTGAAATTCAGATCATCTGATCCATTAATGGGCACTAAGTGAAGATGTGCATGCGGCACTTCCAGTCCTAATACCGATAATCCAACACGATCACATGGAAAGATCTTTTCCATTGCTTTAGCAATAGGCTTCGCAAACACGAGCATTTGAGAAAGCAATTCATCCGGAAGGTCAAAGAATTTATCGATCTCTGTTTTAGGTATCACGAGGGTATGACCCGGAACCATGGGAAAAATATCGAGAAAGGCCAGGAACTGGTCGTTCTCCGCAATTTTATAACAGGGGATCTCGCCTTTGATGATCTTGGAAAAGATTGACATGATGGTTGAATTAGACTTTAAAGATAAGGAACAAAAAAGCCGCTCCGAAGAGCGGCGTTCCACAATCTAAAAAACGAATTTATACAGTGATATTATCGATCTTGAATTTCACTATTCCTGCAGGTACAGTCACTTCAGCCACTTCACCAACAACTTTTCCAACCAGTCCCTGGCCGATCGGTGAAGTAATAGAGATCTTGTTCTGCTTCAGGTCGGCTTCTTTTTCAGAAACGATCTGGTAGGTCAGTTGCTTTTTCGTATTGAGGTTGGTGAGTGTAACCTTGGTCAGGATGGACACTTTGCTGGTATCCACGCTATCCGCTTCCAGTATCCTGGCGATGGAAAGATCTGCCTCGAGCCGCTTGATCTTTGCTTCCAGGATACCCTGGTTCTCTTTGGCCGCATCGTATTCAGCATTCTCTTTCAAATCACCTTTTTCACGGGCTTCCGCAATCGCACGTGCTGCAGCGGGCCTTTCGACAGTACGCATACGAAGCAGTTCTTCTTTCATCTGCTCCAATGTTTCTTTTGAAACGTACAGTACTCCACTCATAATGGACCTCCTTTTTTATAGGTTTTCTTTCGTTAAGACAAAAAAAGAACAACGCCCCGAATTAAATCGGCGCGTTGCAATTATGATTTCTACAAATTTAGGAGATTTTTTGAGATGGCAAAATCAAAGCCCCAGTTTCTCCACCACCACGGTGGCCATTTTGAGGAAGGCTTCGTGACTGTAACCTGCTATGTGCGGGGTTATGATCACATTTGGAAGATGGGATAAATGCCGCAACTGCTGTTTTTCTTCTTCAGTATAAGTGTCCAGTTTTTCATTTTCCAGGACATCCAATGCTGCACCACTGATCTTTCCTTCAGCCAGTGCTTTAATGACTGCAGGAGTATCATGAACCTTTCCTCTGCAGGTATTAATAAAGACAGGCTGCCTTTGTAATGAATCAAAGAATGCATCATTGGCCATATGAAAAGTTTCATCTGTCAGCGGAAGATGCATACTCACCACATCCGAATACCGGCAAACCTGCTCCAGGCTTGCTTCTTTTACATAGTCTTTTGCAAAACCAAAGCGGTATTTGTCGTACGCCAGTACAGTCACATTGAAAGGTGCAAGTAACCTGGAAAATGCTTCACCGGTATTTCCATATCCAATGATACCCACTGTTTTACCGGTCAGTTCGGTAGCGCGGTTGGCATCGCGGATCCACTTAAACTCACGCACTTCCAGCATGCTCGAAGGAATTTTATTCAGCAAACCCAATAGCATTCCAAGTGCCTGCTCAGCCACTGCATTGCGGTTTCCTTCAGGACTGCTGACGCATTTAATTCCCCGTGATTCAGCAAACTTCACATCGATCAGTTCCATACCACTGCCCAATCGACCGATCCATTGAAGGTTACCGGCCTTTTCGAGCATGGGCTGATCTATTTTTAAACGGGTAGTCACGATCAATCCATGGATCTCATGGATCTGTGCAGAAAGTTCTTCGTAGCTGATAGCGGGCTGATAGATTACTTCGAAATCTTTTTTCTCAAGAGTTTCGTTCAGCCATGGATGAACTTTTGCTGTTATAATTACTTTCTTACGTGGATGCACAACCGAAATTATTTCATTTTAAAAGTTAGTGCGGCGAAGTCTTCCACCGACAATTGCTCAGCTCTTTTATTGAAGATCTCGTCTTTCATGTCTTCCGCTGCAAACAAGGGTTTGAGAGCATTTCGAAGGGTTTTGCGACGCTGCTGAAAAGCGGTTTTCACGAGATTGAACAGGGATCGTTCAGATTTCATTTCAAGAATATCTTGTCTTGGAACCATTTTGATCACGGCACTTTTCACTTTAGGTGGAGGATTGAAAGCCTTCTCTCCAACTTCAAAAAGATAATCCACTTTGAAAAATGCCTGTGTAAGAACACTGGTTACACCATATACTTTGCTGCCATGTTTGGCTGCGATCCGCTCTGCCACTTCTTTCTGGAACATGCCGATCATGACATCAACCTGCTGTTTCCAGTCGATCACTTTAAAAACGATCTGGGTTGATATATTATAAGGAAAGTTGCCTATTACAGTGAAATTACCTTCAAAAGGCGGATCAATATCAAGAATACTTTGATGGATGATCTTTCCTTTTAGGACAGGAAAGTTCTTTTCCAGCCAGGATACTTTTTCATCATCAAGTTCCACACAGCGAAGATCGATCCCCTGAAGCGCAACAAGGTATTTGGTAAGTGCACCGCCACCCGGACCAACTTCCAACAATTGGGTTGGCTTCTGCTCCAGCAGTACATCAACCATTCTTTTTGAAACCGACTCATCGACCAGGAAATGCTGGCCCAGCGATTTTTTAAGCGTGTAATCCATGCGTTTGCAAAGGTATTGCTATTTTAGCGGCCACAACGCAAGTTCATGAACGCACAACAGCATAAACCGGTTATAGGAATTTCAGTGGGCGATATCAACGGCATCGGGTTGGAGGTGATCATCAAAACATTTTCCGACAACCGCATCCTGGAGATGTGCACCCCGGTGATCTTTGCTTCAAATAAAGTCATCAATTTCTATAAAAAAACGATCCCGGAGATCAACTTCAATTACCAGATCCTGAAGGATCTTTCCCGCATCAATCACAAGCAGGTGAATGTGGTAAATGTTTGGGAAGAAGAAGTGAATATCACACCCGGACAACTCACAGAAGCAGGTGGAGCATATGCCATCAAATCACTGGTAGCTGCAACGGAAGCACTGAAAGCCGGACTGGTTCAAGGTTTGATCACCGCTCCCATTCATAAGAAAAATACACACTCTGCTGATTTCAATTATACCGGTCATACACCTTACCTGAAAGAAACCTTTGGTGCAAAGGATGTATTGATGTTCATGGTATCCGAACAATTCAAACTTGGATTATTGAGTGAACATGTTGCAGTAAAGGATGCACATCTTGCCGTGACTAAAGAAAATATATTGTCGAAGTTGAAACTGATGCATGAATCACTGCAGAAAGATTTTGGGATCGACAGGCCAAGAATCGCTGTTTTGGGATTGAACCCTCACGCAGGTGATGAAGGATTGATCGGCCAGGAAGATGAGCAGGTGATCAAGCCTGCGATAAAAGAAGCAAAGCACCAGAATATGCTGGTGGTTGGACCTTTCCCTGCTGATGGATTCTTTGCAAGAAATTATCAAACGCAATTTGACGGAGTGTTGGCCATGTACCACGACCAGGGACTAATTCCTTTCAAATCGCTGGTGAGCGGAAATGGAGTCAATTATACCGCAGGCTTAAGTGTTGTAAGAACATCGCCTGATCACGGAACTGCCTTTGATATTGCAGGAAAGAATGCGGCGGATCCATCATCATTCCTCGAAGCTGTATTCATGTGTCTTGATATCATTCATCACAGAACAACTTATGCCGAGAACAGGAAGAATCCATTGAAGAAAATAACGAATGTGATCCTTGCCAATGCAGTAGATGAGAAAATTGAAGAAGCGGAATAATGATCCGCTCCTTCAATTATTTTAATTAATCAAGCACATGACTTGCAAGTACCTTTTGCAAATCATAAATATTAACCTGCTTATTAAATTTTTTGGAAATACTGGGATTCGTTTCACTTGAAACCCAGATCTTCAATTCAGCATCAAGGTCCAAGTGACCAGCAGTTTCAATACTGAACCTGGAAACACTCTTATATAAAACTGACAGGTATTCTACTTTTTTTCCGGTCAATCCCTGCTTATCAACAATGATTAGTCGTTTATTAGTGAAAATAAATACATCCCGGATAAGTTTAAAGCCAACTTCGATCTGTTCATTTTGGATTAGAAGATTCCCATATTCTTTGTAAAGTTCATCAGGGTTAGCCACTCCGGCATTTCCCAATAGTGCAGAAAAAATTCCCATAAGATATAGCTGTTTTAAGGGTAGATAATTTACAATAATAAAAAAAGGTTGCCTTAAATTATTAAGACAACCTGTTGGTCACGGCGGATGTGCATTTATCGTTGCACAACTATCTTTTGCTGTGATGCTGTTGAATCCTGAACGATTACCAGGTAGTAAACTCCTTTCGGAAGATTCCTGGTTTGAGCGATCTCAATAAGATTAGATCCTTTTTTCAGGTCATTCTTTTGCATTAATACAGTTCTTCCTGAAGCATTCACCAGTTTGAAATGTACTGATTGAGCTTTTGTAAGGTTCATACTCACATGTACAACATCATGAACCGGGTTAGGATAAACAGTTATCTCATCATTAAGGACACCTGTTATAACAACCGGGCGACTAATTGCCTGGTGTGCTGTATTATCCATTGCTTTTATACGATAGAAATATTTGGCATTGGAAGCATTTGCATCTACAAACTCAAATGATTTCATTTCACAGCTTGCATTTGGACCATCCATTCTTCCGATCGTTTCAAAGTTCTTTCCATCGATACTTCTTTCGATGATAAAGTAATTAATGATCTTCGGACAACTGATCGTCCATCTTACCAATGAACCATTATCTCTCTTCACACCACTGATACTGTGGAAATTCACTTCCAGAACATAAGGCATGAACCTCCAGTCGCGTTCAAATCCTGAGGTATTACACATTCCAACTCTTGTATTGGAACCGGGTGAACTATCACCAAGTGTATTACCTAGATTACCCAGGAAGAAAGATGTTCCTTTTACTGATGAATTATTGGAATCATATCTGTCATCCAGTCCATCCCCATCGGTATCGGTCCCTAAAGGAGTTACTACATCGTCGTCATCACAATTTGCATTGTAGTCATTTCCTTCAATACGATCATTTGATCCGTCACCATCGGTATCAAGATCCCTGTAATCAGGAATAGTGTCGCCATCCTGGTCGTTAGGAGTATTTCCATTTCCTCCGAATCCATTGAATGAATCGTAAGCGTTATCAAGACCATCGTTATCAGAGTCGAGCCCTGTTGGTAATCGGTAGGAGGAAGTTGAAGGACCTTCAATATTATCCGGGATACCATCATTATCGGAATCAATATCCAGGTAATCATAATTAGCATCTGCATCACTGTTGATCAATGCAAGAGATGCAAGTCCGTCAATTGTATCCGACCAGCCGTCAGATCCGCGGGTGCCGTCTGCAAATCCATCACTATTCGCATCGGCAAACCCCGCTTCCCTGACATCAGTGATACCATCGTTATCACTGTCAAGATCATAAGCATTCGCTCTTGTATCGCTATCAAAATTCTTATATGGATAACTATCTGCACGGCCATCATTATTCGAATCTGCACCAGTTCTTATTAATGCATTCGTACTGTTTTCTGCAATACCATCATTGTTTGCATCACCATCAACAGAAGATGCAAAACCGTCTGAATCAGCATCGGTATATCCATCAATGATACCATCATTATTTGCATCGGTACCACCGGCTTCAATTACATCCGGAATACCATCATTGTCTGAATCAAGATCATATACATTTGGAATACCATCTCCATCAGTATCAACAAGTCCAAGCCCGGATCCGGATCCTGATGCACCGGTATTATTTGCATCAACATTTTGTGATAAGCCATCACCGTCTGTATCAGAATAATTATCAATGATACCATCACCATTTGCATCTACACCACCGGATTCAACAACATCAGGTATTCCATCGTTATCGCTGTCGCGATCAAGTGAATTGATGATACCATCGCGATCATTATCAAAGTTATCATTGATGCCATCACTGTTTGTATCGATGAATCCAGGATAATTTGAATCCCTGTAATTCTGAATACCATCATAGTCATCATCACCATTAGGATCAACGCCACCTGATTCTGCAAGATCTGTTATACCATCATCATCATCATCGATATCACAG
This sequence comes from uncultured bacterium, assembly GCA_966112615.1. GTDB lineage: Bacteria > Bacteroidota > Bacteroidia > Chitinophagales > Chitinophagaceae > Flavitalea. The sequence continues at coordinate 321,651 of CBHWDO010000002.1, read as the reverse complement.
TTTACAGTAACTGTTACACTGACACATGTTGTAGTATTACAATCACCCTCAGCTCTAACATAATAAGTTGTTGTAGTGGTTGGGTTCACCGTAATATTAGTACCTGTACCAACAAGTGTACCACCGCAGCTAGCACTATACCAGCGCCAAACAGCATTAGAACCAAGGGTTCCGCCATTGACCTGCAATCCAACTGCATCACCCGGACAAATATTATTCTTATTAGCGAATGCAGCAGCTGCTGCAACTGAAGAAGTTTTAAGTGTTAACTGGTATGCATTTGAAGTAAACCGACAGGAAGGGTTTCCAATATTTCCAGCAGCGGCAACCAGGATCCTGTAATAACGTGCATCAGCTAAAGTCATTGGCGTGATCACATAGCTAGGGTTGGTTGCTCCTGTGATGTTTGTCCAGGTTACATTATCCGGAGAGGACTGCCACTGGTAAACCAATGTAGATCCCATACCAGTGGTATCGGTCAATACAGTGCTCATGGTTGTGGTACCGCCAACGCAACCGTCGGTTAATCCATTGATGTTAACAACAGGATCAGGATCACACAAACCGAAAGCGATATCATCTATGGCAAGGTCATTACCACAACCACCTTCACCCGCATTATACACTTCAATAATAACTTTTGTTACACCGGAAGGCATCACCCATTTCATACCGTATTGAGTCCATGAGGTGGATGTGATATCACCGGTTGACACGTTTGCAATGATGGCATTAGTTGAAGCATTACGAACAGTGAATGTCATCTTAGGATACTTAAATCCACCAAAACCATTACACAATGTCTGATATGATGAGTTACCAATGAAGGCAGCATAGAGATAGAAAGAATACTTAAGGTTTGTACAGTTTACATTGACCGTATCAACAAAGATCTTGTTGTTCTGATTGTCTGCATTGACAAGCATCATCCTACCATTAGCATTCCCTGTATGATCAGTTAAATTGATCCAGTGTGAAGCATCACCTAATGAAGCATTGTTTGATAATGCGTATTGCTCAATATTGATTGGCGCAGTAGACTTCGGTGTATACTGAGTTGTAGAAGTTCCGGGCATGGTAGTAGACAGGCCGGTTCCGGAACCAAAATTCTGTTGATACAAAACTGTAGACAGCGTAGAACATGGAGGAGTTTCAGCTGCAACTGATACTATAAAAGGAGTAGGTTGGTTTTCACCTGCATCATCCGGTTTATCATTACCATTTGGATCAGGATTAGATCCGTTAGTAGATTGATCAGTCAGCGCTATACCATTGTAACCGTTTGCAGTTGCAGTGACACGATTATTATAAGTGGTTCCTGGAACCACATTACTCAATCGCACATTCACCCGAATGATCACAAAATTATTGCTTACCGGAAAGTTTGGAAGTGTACTACCTGTACTTAAAAGATTTGTGACTGTAGTACCATTGAATAAAGGGTTAAGCGTTAATCCGGCAGGATTGGAAACAAATGAAGCTGATATATTTGATACAGCGAAGGCACCTAATGTAGGATGAAGTGTTGATAAATTCTCTACGATCTGAAGATTAGTTAGCGGCACATCCCCATAATTCTGCACTTTGATATCATAGCTAAGATTGTATTGTCCTGCTGTACCTGTAGGAACTGCAGATACTAATGCTTTAGAAGCACCCACACCTGAAGTGATATTGGTAAGGTCGAGTGCACTGAAATTTCCCGGGCTGTTTGTAACAGTTGTGGTATCACCATTAAGAATATTCACCTGGCGGTAAAAACAGTTACTTCCTCCTGAATTTCTGACACTCGCGATCAATTCTCCATCTGCATATGCAAGTCCAACAAGGTTATTTCCTGTTCCCAGTTCAAGAGTATCGATGTATGTAGCATTAAGAGGATTGAGGTTATAATCTTTATAGTTTACTGTAAAAAGTTTATTGTTGAAAACGAACAAAAACTGACCTGAAGGGGTCAGCATAATATCACCATTCTGTTGCCATATGTTAACTCCGGCAGGAAGTGTAATTGGTATAGAAGGCCCGGTAGTACCAGCTCCAAAGTTTACTTGCTGTAACTCCACACCATAAGGTGCTGCAGCTCCTGTTAAATTGATCTGGTAACCAACTCCATTTGGATCAAACTCAACTCCCGCAATAAACTGGTTATTGTATGTTCTGTAAACTGCCAGGTTTCCTGTTGGACAGGTATTTGGTGTCCAGCGATAGACATAGGAATTATATATTCCACCTCCCATGTTTCTGATCCTGATATAATAAAGAAACTGATCTGCAGGATTAAAGGTTACGCTTGATAAACTTGCAGCAAAACCAGGAGTTGCCAGTGAAGGTTTACAATTGGCAGTATGTTGCAATGTATTGGTAGTACCGTTATAACGCCAGGTTTTTACTGAGTCAGCAGTAGTACCACAAGTTCTACCAATACCAATTGGATTGGAAATTGTAGCCTGCGACATTGCAGAAGACTTAAGTATCAGAATCGATACTACTAAAATTAAAAACCTTAGCAGTAAGGACCGTTTCCGGGAAAGGGTTACGGTTTTCATTAGGATTGGTTTGTCGTTAAAGTTATTAATTCTGTTCGAATTGTTTAATTAATTATCAGTTTTCTTTGCTGAATCGTAGATCCATCAAGGATTTTTACGATGTAAATACCCGAAGACCATGAATCACAATTGAATTTCATTAATATATTCTTGCCTGTCGCTCTTCGTACTTCCTTCAATTTGCCATTACTCATATAAATGTTTACACTTACTGAATTAGAAGATGCCTTCAATGCAATATTGAAATGATCTGTTGCCGGGCTTGGGTAGATCAATACATCGGATCTCACCTGGTCGTTGGTAAGCTTAATGATATTTGAATAAGCCACATCACCATCAATGAGCACCATTTTTGCACGATAGTACACTTCACTGAATAATGGAGATGGATCTTCAAAATTGTATAAGAGACTTTCCTGCGCTTCAGGTTGATTAATTTTACGAATCTCCTCAAATTGTTTTCCATCTATGCTTCTTTCCAATGCGATGTACTGAACAGATCCGGAGAAGATTGCATCAACATTTAAAATATTTTTTGCAGAAGATGACTTACCACTTAGTTGAAGATTTCGAATTGGTAAAGTAGCATTAGCACCTAAAGTGGCAGTTGCCAGAATCCGACTGTTGGGATCAAAAGAAATAGTGGTTGGAGTAAATCCTAATTTCAATCCGTATTCACTTGTTCCCCATGTTGTCATAACGCCATCTTTCACCACATTTAATACACCATCATTATCAAATAATGTTACAATAGTATCACGGCTTGCACCTTGTATTCTTAATTGTAAAGGCATATCAAAATAACTGGCAGTTGAACCTGTTACCCTGGATTGAGTGATCTTCAATCCAATCCTGTTAGTTCCAAACGCATATTGAATATTGTAAGTCGCATGACCATTATTATAAACCCAGTCATTAAAGAAGTCAGTGAGGTTTAATCCTGAAACATTTTCCATATGTCTCTTCACATCATCTGTAACGGCAGTTCTATATGCCAATAAAGGATCCGAAGTATAGTTCTGTAATGCCTGGAAAAATTTGGTATCACCCAGTGTTGCTCGCAGCATATTTAAAATCATTGCTCCACGATCATAGATGTATACTGAAGGAGAAAATATAGAAGTTAATGAAGTAGTATCATTCCTGATAGTTGTTTGAGCGGTATTGTTAAGTGCGTTTGTTTTTATATTGGCCCGATGAGTTGCTAAAGTTGGAGTACCAATTGAAGGTATATTCTCTGCAGCTATCAATTCTGAAAATTTAGCAAAACCTTCGTTCACCCAGATATGCTTCCAGGATCCGCAGGTTACTTTATCTCCAAACCATTGATGACCCAATTCATGAGCGATCGTACTCCAGTCTGCAGTATTATCAAAAGTTGAAAAGTTCATTCCGCTGAATGTGGAATGTTCCATACCTCCACTGAACCCAAACTCATAATGACCGTACTTCTCGTTTTTAAAAGGATAATCACCAAAAGCTGAACTAAAGACAGTCAACATAGTTCGCACTTTCTCCAAAGCAGTTTGGGAGGTTGCATTATTGTGTTCTGGAAAAACATAATGATATACCGGCATGGATGTACCGCTGATGGTCACATTTGGGCTAGTGATCACCTGGTATCTAGCCACTGCCAATGCTACCAGGTATGCCGGAATTGGGTAGCGGTGCTTCCAAACCATGGTTCTGTATGCTCCGGTTATAGTATTGCTCACCAATGTTCCGTTTCCAGCAGTCATGAAAGCTGAAGGTGTTTTTATCACAAGGTCGAGCGAATCAGCTTTATCCCTGTTATCCAGTTTGCATGGCCACCAGTTTCTTGCTGAATACGGTTCTGAAAGTGTATAAATATAATTGTATGTGGTTGTGGTGCCATGGGTTGACTTAACATACCCGGTAGAACTTGGACCAACATCAGGAATTCCTCTATAAAAAATTGAAACTGAATCCAGGTAATTTGCAGGCCTTGTAGTTAAAGTGATCTTCAGGGTATCTACATCCTTTGTATAACTACCAGTTCCCAACTTTACTCCACGATAATAGATGGAGTCAATGGTCATATTATTACGAAAATCCAGTTTCAATTGACTGAAACTGGAAACCTGGGTAACATAATAAGTTGTAAGTTTTCCCCTGATATATTTTGTTGCAGAATCAGGATTTATGTAAGCTTCGAGCCTGTAATATTTTACGTCATAATTGTCACCAATTCCGGTTATTCCAAGATTTCCGGTAGTTCCCATTATTGGAACAGACGTGGCGGGATCGTAATGGCGGATCTGCGCTGATGCAGACCCATAGCTAATCAGGCTTATTACCAACAAGAGGGTTCTAACACCCTTTGGGATCGCATAGGACATATTTATTGGACTTCTATTGGTTTAGGATATCCAATAAACGAACGGCTGTTTAAATTATTTTATCTAGGAGTAAATAAAGGTAAACACCTAGGTAGTAGTGTATTAATATAGAATTAATTACTTGAACATACTATCATCAAGGCGTTTATTGATCTGGTACTGGCTATAGGCAATTTCAACTTTACCCTGGAGCGACTGCTTTGGTTTCTCTTTCTTACCGGCATCATACTCCATCGTCACACCCTTCGGCAACTTGTATTCCTTGGTATCAAACACAAATTCAACCTTATCAGGTAATCCAAAGGATGTATACTTACCGTACTCAAGGCTCATTTCATAAGTGCCATTATTCCTTGTAGTCGTCTGGGCCTTCCGGATCACCGATTCCTTTTCATCTATATATAAGGTAGATAAAACAATATCACCCTTTTCATCGAGCGGAATGAGCTTTACTATAGTCACCGGTTTGCCTCCAATAGAAGCTTTACCTGCCATAACTGAACTATAATTATTACCTGCAAATAAGGAATTGAGGTTAAAATTGACTCCACCTTTAGGCACCACAGAAATGCCTTCCTGCTTGATGATCCGGAATTTATCGGGATTCTTAAATAAGACAGTGACTTTAGATTCAGGGATCTTTATGAAAGAAACATCAGTCTTGATCATCCCCTGCGCTTCGTAAGACTTGACGGAATTAAGCTTGTCCTTGACTTTCTTCAAAAGGGCATCGGCCTGCTGTGCCTGGGAACTCAAGCCACTAATAACCAATACCACTCCCAACACTGCTTTTATAATAGATCTGCTCATCAATGATTTTTTGCAAAGCTATATAAACAAAGTTTGGGAGTGAATGGTTTAACTAAGCGTTGATTATACGAAGCTGTCGACCTCGCGATAAGCTTTGATCAACGACAATTCGCCATCTTTTCCAGGAAACATGTTTCCATGTTCCATTCCCAGTATTCCCTTGAAACCCTTGTTATGAAGGTGTTTGAAGATATTCTTGTAATTGATCTCTCCTGTGGTAGGCTCCTTCCTGCCAGGGTTATCACCAATCTGGTAATAGGCCACTTCATCCCATGCTTCATCTATAAAAGGAATGATATTGCCCACCTGTATCTGTGCGTGGTAAATATCATACAATACTTTACAGCTGGGACTGCCAACAGCCTTACACACCAGGAAGCCCTGCGGAACATTGGTCAGGAACAGGTTAGGATGGTCACGAAAATTCAGTGGTTCCAACACCATGATCAAACCATGCGGTTCCAGGATCTCCGATGCCCTTTTAAGTGTCTCAACGACATATGCAGTTTGAAAATCAGGATTGATATTATTGGTCATTGTACCGGGAACAACAGTCATCCATTTTGCATTGCAACGTTTTGCAACTTCAACTGATTCTTTTATTTCTTTTAGAAATTGTTCGTGCTTCGACTTATCTCTTGTAGTAAGTGTGGGTTTCTGCCAGTCGATATTGTGTGCTACGAACACACCCATTCGCATGCCTAATTTCGCAAGTGTATCCCCTATTTTTTTTTGCTGCTCAATATCTCTTCCACGCATGCCATTGTCTTCAATGGAACGAAAACCTCTCTCGTGCGCAAATTTTATCTGGTCAATGAAATCTTTTCCGGCATTATTAGAAAACATACCATCATGAATAGCGTAATCCATGTTGAAAGGCTTATCAGCCAAGGGGTTCGGCTGATTATTGGTGGCAGCAGATGCAACAGATGCCGACAGAACACCTGCCCCGGCAAGCATTGATTGTTGCATGAATTTTCTTCTTTGCATACAAGAGTTAGTTTTTATTCAGAAAACTACTGAAAATTTTTATTCTGTTGAATTAATCCAGATTAATACTGAAATTTTGATATTTTCCTTAATTTGACTCTTCTCAATTGAATGATGTGAAAAATTTATGTCTGACGATGCTGGCCATGGGGTCAGTATTTTGTATTTCTGCCCAGGATTTTAAGCCCTATGAACAAAAGGTTCCGAATACCACGATTAACTTTTCGATGGTTCCAATACCTGAAGGAAAATTTATGATGGGTAGTGAAGATAAAGAAGCAAGACCTGATGAAAAACCTGTTCATGAAGTGTCAATTTCACCCTTCTGGATGGGAACTTACGAAGTGACACACGATGAATTCCTTCAATTTTTCAACGATGAATCTGTAAGCCGAAACTCTGATGCTGATGCCGTAACAAGGCCCACCGCTCAATATATCGATCTGAGTTGGGGAATGGGAAAAGCAGGTGGCTTTCCTTTCAATAGTATGTCGCAGCACACCGCTCTCATGTACTGTAAATGGCTCTATAAAAAGACAGGAGTTTTTTATAGATTACCAACTGAAGCGGAATGGGAATATGCCTGCAGGGCGGGAACTAAAACAGCCTATTTCTTCGGAGATGATGCCGGCCAGTTGAAAGATTATGCCTGGTTCTCAGAAAACAGCAATAAGAAATACCAGAAAGTTGGCCAGAAAAAGCCCAATCCATGGGGCTTATATGATATCATAGGAAATGTTGCAGAGTGGACACTCGATCAATACGAAGAAGGATTTTACGCCAAAACTGAAGCTGCGGATCCGGTAAATATTCCTGTGAAGAAATATCCAAGAGTAGTAAGAGGTGGCGGTTACACTGATCCTGCGATGATGCTGAGAAGTGCTGCAAGATCCCATTCAGAACCATCATGGAACAAAAGAGATCCACAGGTTCCAAAGAGTAAATGGTGGCTGACAGATGGAATGTCGGTAGGTTTTAGGGTTGTCCGTCCAGTAAAGCAACCAACAGAAGAAGAAGCAATGGCATACTATGAAAAGTTTGCCTCTAAATAATTCATCAACCCATCAATTAACAACAGTATGGATACTAACAAACCAGGAAGAAGGGATTTCGTTAAGCACACTTCTCTTCTTGCAGGCGGCTTGATTGCAGCGCCATTATTCTCTAATGCCAATTTCTTTTCAGGTTCAGATGATGTGATCAAAATTGCTCTTGTGGGCTGCGGCGGTCGTGGTACCGGTGCTGCCATGCAGGCTTTGCTCAGCAAACAGAATGTAAAGCTGGTTGCCATGGCAGATGCATTTCGCGATCGCATCGACAGATGCCATAAAGAATTATTATCTGATGACAATGCCGAGAACGGATCGATCAAAGATCGCATCGCAGTGCCTGAAGAAAATAAATTTGTTGGGTTTGATGGATACAAAAAAGCTATTCCTTTAGCGGATGTTGTACTGTTATGTACTCCTCCAGGTTTCAGACCAATTCATTTTGAAGAAGCGGTAAAACAGGGCAAGCACATTTTCATGGAAAAGCCTGTGGCTACTGATCCTGCAGGTGTGAAAAGAGTACTCGATGCTGCGGAAGTTGCCAAGCAGAAGAAACTCAATGTGGTGGTTGGATTACAGCGTCACTACCAGAATTCATACCGTGAATTGTTTAAAAGAAAAGACCTCATCGGTGATATCACTTCAGCGCAGGCATGGTGGAATAACGATGGTGTTTGGGTGAACAAAAGACAATACAACCAGACAGAAATGGAATACCAGATGAGAAACTGGTACTACTTCGTGTGGTTATGTGGAGATCATATCACTGAACAGCATATTCACAATATCGATGTGGTGAACTGGTTCAAGGGAGGATATCCTGTAAAAGCCCAGGGAATGGGAGGCCGGCAGGTTCGTAAAGGAAAAGACCATGGAGAGATCTTCGATCATCACTTTGTTGAATTTACATATGCTGATGGTTCTATCCTGAACAGCCAGTGCCGTCATATTCCGGGTACCATGGCGAAGGTGGATGAACTGCTGATCGGTACCAAAGGTAAGATCCAGGCCGGTGCTGCAAATATCCTGGACCATAAAGGGAAAGTGCTGTACCAGTACGACAGGTCAAAAGAAAACAATCCATACCAGACAGAACATGATGAACTGTTTGCAGCCATTGCAAAAGGTGAGTACAAATTCGCTGATGCAGAGAATGGAGCAAAGAGTACCATGACTTCTATCCTTGGAAGAATGGCCACTTACAGCGGACAGGTTGTTGATTGGGATAAAGCATTGAATAGCGGGATCGATCTTCAGCCAAAATCTTATGACTGGAATGCATTGCCTCAGGTAGTTCCTGATGCTGATGGATATTATGCGATTGCGACTCCGGGGAAGACGAAGTATGTTTAGTTAGGAGTTAGGAGTTGGGAGTTGGGAGTTGGGAGTTTGTTGGCCGCTGCGAGTGCAGCGGCTTTTTTTATGGGCTGCTCTTTCCGATTTCCGATTACCGATTTCCGATTTTATCAAGACACTATTTCCTTTTTCCCAAACCCTACCAACGCTCCTCCCAGGAATAATACAATATGAGCAAGTAAAACTCCGGCGGATTTATATACACTGTCATATTGAATAGGATTATCAAAGAAGCCCTTCCATCCTAACATATGAGAGGTAAAAATGTATGGCCTGATAGGATCAAACATCGGAAGATCAAGTGATGAAAGGATTGTAAGAAATATGATCACACTCATGGTTGTTACGATCGGACCAATAGAATTCTCTGCAAATACAGAAAGGAACAGGGCTAATGCAGCAACTGTGGTCATCGCGATCGCAGCAAATCCGAATGCATAGAAATATCTCCAGAAAATATCATTCTCAGGATGAATAATGATCTCTTCACTTTTAAAGATCATCAGGTCGCCGGTTCCGAAAACTATCATCGATAGGAATAAGGATAGAATAGCCATCCAGACCAGCAACATCATAGTATAGATGGTACTTGCCAAAAATTTACTCATGATCAAAGTTGACCGGCTTACGGGCTTTGATGCAATTAATCGAAGTGTTCCCATGTTAGCTTCACCGGCAATCATATCTGCAGCAACCAGTGCAATCAACAGGGGAACATGAATGAGTAAAGTATTCAATACTATAAAACAGATCAGGTATCCATTTAGAATATTTCCTTCAACAGAAAATGATGAATTGATCGATTGAAGCATGAAGGATACATATGCATTTCCATCAGCATAAAAAGCAAACTGGATCAGCAACACAATGGCTGCTATTGCAATAAAGCTGATATAGGTACGAGGCCTCTTGAAAATCTTGAATAACTCAATTCGCAAAACTGTCAACATGTTGATTGGCCGTTGTTAGAGAAAGAAAATATTGTTCAAGTGAATGTCGCGGGCTAACAGAAAAAATCTCTGCACCGCTTTGTAATAATGATGCACTGAGTGCAGGAATTTTATCAGTCGCGATCTGGATGTTAAATCCATCTTTATGATGATCAAGCACTGAAGTCCACCATGGCTGCTGCTTCAATGTATTTTCCACTGCAGGCATATTGAGCAATCGAACCTGTACAAACATGTTGGATGGATCAAACAATTCACTGATCGAACCTTCTTTTACCGCTTTTCCTTTATCAATGATCAGCATTCGTTCTGCGATCACTTCCATTTCACTCAGTAAATGAGAGGAAACAAAAATGGTTTTATTTTCTTTCCTGCTGAGATAAAGGATCAGGTTCCTGATATCGGCAATACCCTGAGGATCCAAACCATTTGTTGGTTCATCAAGAATTACCAGTTGAGGATCATGAACGAGTGCAACCGCTAGTCCAAGTCGTTGCTTCATTCCCTGTGAGAAAGTTTTTGCCTTACTGTGTGCACGATTCGACAATCCAACCAGTTCAAGCTTATCCATGATCAATTGCCTGGAGGGCTTGATACCACTCAGTTTAGCAAACAGGGAGACATTTTCGTACGCCGTAAGATATTTATACAGATCAGGTCTTTCAATTACTGCACCGATGTTTCGTAAAATTTCTTTTCGATGAGATCTTAAAGGCATACCAAAGATCTCGATAGATCCTGAACCCGGAGAGATCAATGATAACAGGATCCTGATGGTAGTTGATTTACCCGCTCCATTCTGTCCAAGAAATCCATACACTTCACCCTTTCTTACTGTAAATGAAAGATCATCCAGTGCCTTCAGGTCCTTATATTGTTTCGACAAATTCCTAACCCTTATTATTTCTTCCATAATCACAGATATTACAATCAATTTGCCTAAGCGTTCAATCTAAGCCGAAATTACCGCGGAAATTAATTTTATTTGAGGAGTTGCAGATTTCAAAAACAGCCATTACATTTGTTACTGTCTATCCAACCTCTGACAATCCGTACCGCGGGCAAATTCTACACCGCCTGCTCCAATTCCAAAGCAAAATAATGTGATTTACAGCGAGTGCTGTCCCTATACCCCAAACCCATTTTCCTACTAAAAGCCTGATAGCTCCTATCGGCAAATCATTTTTGGTTACCCATTGTCTGAGCCATTGTTCACATTCGAAACCTACAAAAATGAAAAGAATCCTTAACGGGGTGCTCATGGCATCGCTTTGCCTGATCGCAACCTCACATGCAAGAGCGCAATTAAGCGAAAACTTCAACTCAAGACCTGGCACAAGCCTATCACAGGTCCCCTCGTATCTTCAATCACATTGCTGGCAATTTGTTGAGTTTGACACTGAACCCAATAACTGGAATCCCGGCATTGAAGGAGATGGCGCAATGATCTCTGATCCAACTTCAAGTCCACAAAAAACAAACAGCATCTATACTCCGGTACTGGATGTTCCGGGTGGATTCAATCTCAAATTCAAGTATGCATTCAGCAACAATATGAGTAATGGTAATACTCGTTACCTGAGGATCTTTGTTACGGATGCAAACAATAATATCGTGAAGCAGGTGGATAGTATCAATCTTGATGGAAAAAGAAAAGATATTATCTACACCTACGATAAAACCTACACCAGGCTTGGATCTGAGGGCTATCGTGTGCTGATCAATTTTGATGGTATTGGAATATCAACCAGGATTGCAATTGATGAATTGCAGGTATCTGTACCAACCATGTATAAAAATGGATGTAATACTGCTCCTGTTGCAGTAGACGATGAATTCAAGTTGACATCATTGAATTCAATGAATGGAAACATTACGGAGAATGATTACGATATTGATCAGGATCCATTTACCGCTTACCTGGTTTCTCAGCCAGCAAATGGTACTGTAGTCATTCATGAAGACAATACTTTCACATTTACACCAAACCAAAATTTCACGGGAAGAGAAGTAAATTTTACCTATAGAATTTGTGAGAACGGTGCAGAAGCACTCTGTTCAAATATTGCAACTGTCAAGATCATTCTGGTCAATAACGGAACCCTGCCGGTTAGCCTCGTAGATTTCGGCGGAACCTATAAGGGCGACGGTAAAGTGCAGATCAACTGGTCTACTAATTTTGAATCCAACAACGACAGGTTTGAAGTGGAAAGAAGCTTTGATGGTTCAGGATGGCAAAAGGCCGGAACAGTTGCTGGCGTTGGCAATTCAGGCATTCGCACCAATTATAATTTCATTGATGATGTAGGAAAAAATACTGCACTGAAGAAAGATGTATTCTACAGGCTCAGGCAGTTTGATAAAAATGGTAAGACAGCAGTTACAAGGATCCTGATTGTAAGAGTTTACAACACGAAATCTGTATCAACCATTAGTGTTACCCCAAATCCAGCCAGGTCAGATATCAATGTTCAGCTTCAATTAATGGAAGCATCACTGGCAACTTTGAGGATCAGAAATGCTGCAGGCATTGAAGTAATGAAGAAGGTTCAGAAGTATGCCGCAGGTTCACATAACATTCTAATGGAAGGTTCATCAAAACTTCAACCTGGAATGTATGTACTGGAAGTAGTGATCAACAGCAAGGAAAGAATGATCGTTAAACTGATCAAGGAATAGTTTTTTGTAAGGTTTCATGAGGTAAAACTCAAAAGGCCCTCCTGATCACAGGAGGGCCTATATTTTACTGGTTTCCCAGGTATGCTTTTATGTTCTTTACATAGTTCTCAAAAGCCTCTGTTCCTTTAGAAGTGATCCTGCACAATGTCTGAGGATAATTCTCTTTAAACTGTTTGATCACTTCAATATAACCTGCTTCCTTTAATTTATTCAACTGAACACTAAGGTTACCGGCAGTAGAACGGGTCTTCTCTTTAATGTGTGTAAACTCCGCTTCCTGCTGATTCACCAACATCGAGATCACGGCAAGTCTTAATTGCGAATGCAACAAAGGATCCAGGTCTTTAAACTCCATCAGGTAGATTTATTTGGATGACAGATCATAAAAATACTTAGCCTGCTCCAAACCCCAATCAGGCTCGAGTGCATTTGAAGGCCTTTTTAATCCAAACCTGCGGATAGCTTCTTCAAATAATTTCTTTGCTTCTGATTTACTTCCTCCAAACTGCTCAGGCGTAAAAAATTTATCCTGGCCTTCAAGTAAAGCTACACGCGGGTTTTCAGGATCCATTTTACTTGCTGTTGCAAGTGCTTCAGCACCCGCCGGACCATAAGTCTGGTACCTGCTCATAGGATCAGCCATCATTCTTAAATTTGAAATCATCTTTTTAATGATATAGATCTCTGCGTTATCGCCTTTGATGGTTTGAGCTTTCGTTAACAGCGCTTCAGCTTTATCAGCAACAGGATCTGTTTTATCGGGTGCCCCTCCCTGTGGTGACAACATAAACCCATGTAATACCTGTGCATATGCCGCATAATAATAAGGCAGCCATTGAGTTTTTTCTGCTTCTGCTATTCTTTCAAAAGCGTTGGCCACCTCAAGTAATTTTGCAGCATCAGGCTGCTCATTTAATTTAAGGACGTTTGCCTCCATGGCCTTCTGGTACTTTTCTGATTGTGCAAAAACACTGAAAGAAAACATCGAGAGAATTAAAATACTAAGGATCTGTTTCATGATTGTATGGTTAATGGTTATAGATTACTATTAATGATCTCCTGACTTCTGTCGACTCCAAAACTAAAGAAGGCTCCAATGAAAAAGAATCTTCTTGCAGTAGGAAGAATGGGTTGCTTATTCAATCCATTGGCTGAATAATCATATCCAAATACCTGGTTTGATCCAAGTACATTATTGATTGAAAATACAAATACAGTAAAGCTCTTCGCCGTCTGCTTGCCAATAAACGGAAGATAATTCACACTTAAACTAAGGTTATGATATGGAATAGTCCGACCCTGATCTGCAATAGCAAACTTTGCTTCATTCTGTTCATACCTGATATTGTAATAAGGCCTTCCTGTTGCAAAAGTGTATGATGCATTGAATTGTGTTTTCATCTTTGTTACAAATCTTTTCATTACAAGACTTGCAGTATGTTTTGCAGCAAATGAAGGCTCCAGGCTAACCGGGTAATTTAAATATCTTCTCTTTGTATCGAGATAAGAATAAGAAACCCAGTAGTCAAAATTTTTAAATGTTTTTCTGTCGCGCCAGAATAACTCAACTCCCTTCGCATATCCATCACCGTTATTCAAAGCAGCATTGATCAGATCAGAACCTTGTTGGATAGAGGTTTGAATGAGTTTATCATATTTCTTGTAGAAGATCTCTGCTCGTATTGTATGTTCTCTGCTTACAACCTGGTAATTGGCAATATAATGAGCTGCCCGCATATAATCCATTGGAGTCGTTTGGTATCCCCTCATGTAATAATCTTTATCAGGACGCTGGAAGAATAATCCATAGGCAAGAGAAACCTGCCCCTTTGGAGAGGTCTTGTATGCGAAACTTAATCGGGGTGCGATATTTGAGCTTTGCAGTAAAGATGAATTCTCTGCACGAACTCCTGCCCTGGCTACAAGATCATTGGTAATGTAGATATCCGATTCTGCAAAGCCAGCTACATAATTTTCATCTGCAATGGTCCGTATCTTTCCATTTGTATTCCCATTGAAAATATTACGGTGCTTTAACTGTATGAATTCTGCTCCTCCCCTCACTGCACTCAATGCTCCAATTTTCTGTTCCCATACTGCTTTCATGGTAAACATATTCACTAATGCATCAAGCTGAAAAGTTTTGGAAGCATATGGTTCATTAAGAATAGAAACCGGTCGTCCCTCTTTATCTTGCAAAACATTATTGATCTCATCTACATTAGAACTGAAAGCAGCACCAATATTGATCTTTGATTTGCGGCCAATCTTTTCTCTCCAGGATAAATTCGCATATACATTACCGTTATGAAGGGCAAATGCATTTTTCAGCGACGATGAATCAATATCCATTCTTCTTACACCAAGATCACTAAGGTTGAAGTATCCATAAAATTTCAGCATACCTGTCCTGGAGGTTTTGATCCTGAAATTGGCATCACCATTATGAAATACAGGAATTCTGAAATTATCTACACGTTGTTTTACCAGGTTGAAATAAAGCGAGAGGTCAGTATAATTATAACTGATACCCCAGGAACTTTTTTTGTCTTTGGCCAGGTGTTGATAACCCGCACTCAAACCAACTGTCGATACACCGAAGTTCGAAGCTGAACGATCAGGAAGGTCTTCAGACTCCAGGATCACGGCAGCTGAAAGAGCCTGTCCATACAAGGCAGAATAACCTCCCGAGCTGAAAACAGTGCCTTTGAAAAGAAAGGGTGAAAATCTACCACGCTGCGCTATGTTTGGCACACTGCTCAGGAAAAAATTATTCACGAGTGTTCCATCAATGAAGAATTTTGTTTCTTCTGCAGTTCCCCCACGAACGAACAGGCCTTCATTCTCTCCTACCTGTTGTGCCCCGGGAAGAGTTCTTAGAGCCCCCGTTACATCTCCATTAGCACTAGCCGTAGTCACCACATCAATAGAGCTAAGCACCGTGGTTCTTTTTGAATCACTGGCTTCAAATGATCCGGCAGTAATTACTACGGCTTTCAGTTCACTGGGTTCTTCCCTGAGTACCAGGTTAAGCTGTATCGGTTTTCCTTCCAGGGTGATGGAGGATTCATAAAGCTTATAATTTATGGCTGATACGGTAATTACCTGGTTCCCTTTTTCGGAGCTGGAAAATGAAAAGTTCCCCAGGGAATCGGCAGTTGCTCCATCATAAGAATCTTTGATTGATATGCTTGCTGCCGGGACGGCCTTTCCCCGGTTGTCCTTAATTGTTCCGGAAATGGTGGTCTGCGACCAGGCAGCAAAAGGAAAAATGATGAGAAAAAATAAGAGTCGCATCGATAAGGTTTTTACAAATGTAAACTGGTTTATTTTATAAACCAAATTATTTAAAAATAAGCCAGGCCTAGAAAGACCCGGCGCTTGTTGATCGTACCCTTTAAAAAAAAGTTATGGCATGCAATCAGTTGGGGCGATACGATAATGATAATTCGATCTAGTTCAATGTTTTAAGATCCGTAAGAATCACTTTTCCATTCCTGTGGATGGAAACGATCCGGTAAGTAAGTGGTGACTTGTTTTTACCAAGCTTATCCTGGAACTGGTATGAATTGGCTTCCAGTTGTTCTTCTTTAGGGAACATATACCCTACAGGCTGAAAATCAATTCCATCCCTGCTTTTTTCAATTACGTAGTGACTTACCTGCTGCTCATGGTCAACAGTCCATTTGATGATTACAGTACTGTTACCTTTTTCAAGGTCAAATGATTTGAACTCAACTATGGGAGTTCCTGGTGTAGTATCCAATGGGTTTGCGAATGTGGCATATGATAAACATACCATCATAATAAGTGCAAGAACCAGGCGGTAAACAAAAACGCCTTGATTAGAATCAGTTTCTGGGTTTACGGTAATAAGTTTCATAACTGGGGGATTTAAGGTCCCACAGGAAATGGAAATACGACGAAGTTAATCGGGAGGATGTTGGAGTTATAGGGGTAGCTGTTACAGCTTCACAAATATGATATGTTAAGATGAGATATGCAAGCGTAGATTTACGATTCTTGAGAAAATGTTGAAAAAGAAATGGGAAATCGGTAAGCGGTAAGCGGAAAACGGGCAGAACGCCCGAAGGGCTGGCTGAACGATGAGTGTTACACCCGGCGTTCAGCCCCTGCGCTTCGCTTGGTTCTGCCCGTTTTCTTTCCGATTTCCGATTACCGATTTATTAAAAAAGCCCCTCATCACTGAGGGGCTTTTCACTATTTATACTGCGGTATTAAGTTTCTTACCAGCTCCGTCATCTTCGCGATGCCGTCCTCGGCAAGATTTCCTTTTTTGAATTGCGCCAGTACATCCGGCAGCTTGGTTTCCATTTCGAGGAGGAACTGCTCTTCGAAATCCTTCACCTTATTCACCGGAACTTCTCTCAGCAAACCTTGTGTTCCAAGGTAGATGATTGCTACCTGCTTTTCAACCGGGAATGGGTTGAACTGCAGCTGCTTTAGGATCTCTACGTTACGGGCACCTTTGTCGAGTACCAGCTTGGTAGCTGCATCGAGGTCACCACCAAACTTAGAGAACGCTTCCATCTCACGATACAACGCCTGATCTAGTTTCAGGGTACCTGCTACCTTCTTCATCGACTTGATCTGAGCGTTACCACCCACACGGCTTACCGAGATACCTACGTTGATCGCAGGACGGATACCGGCGTTGAACAGGTTCGATTCAAGGAAGATCTGACCATCAGTAATGGAAATTACGTTAGTCGGGATATATGCAGATACGTCACCAGCCTGTGTTTCAATGATCGGCAGAGCAGTCAGGGATCCACCACCTTTTACCAGGTGTTTGATCGACTCAGGAAGATCGTTCATGTTCTTCGCAACACTGTCATCATTGATCACTTTCGCAGCTCGCTCTAGCAAACGGCTGTGGAGGTAGAATACGTCACCAGGATATGCTTCACGGCCCGGAGGACGCTTCAGCAACAGGGATACTTCACGGTAAGCTACTGCCTGCTTGGAAAGATCATCATAAATGATCAGGGCAGGACGACCTGTATCACGGAAGAATTCACCGATCGCAGCACCCGCAAACGGAGCGTAGAACTGCAATGGAGCAGGATCAGAAGCAGAAGCCGCAACGATGGTAGTGTATGCCATCGCACCGTTATCTTCCAAAGTCTTCATCACACCTGCAATGGTAGATGCTTTCTGACCGATCGCAACATAGATACAGTATACAGGCTGACCAGCTTCGTAGAACTCTTTCTGGTTGATGATGGTGTCGATCGCGATCGCGGTCTTACCGGTCTGACGGTCACCAATGATCAATTCACGCTGTCCACGACCGATAGGAATCATCGCATCGATCGCTTTCAGACCAGTCTGCAAAGGTTCTTTAACCGGCTCACGGTAGATAACACCTGGTGCTTTACGCTCCAATGGCATTTCATAACGTTCTCCGGCAAGAGGACCTTTACCGTCGATAGCTTCACCGAGTGTGTTCACTACGCGGCCCAGCATACCTTCACCCACTTTGATGGATGCGATGCTACCGGTTCTGCGAACCTTTGCACCTTCTTTAATATCTGTATACTCACCCATCATTACCACACCCACGTTATCTTCTTCCAGGTTGAGGGCGATTGCTTTTACTCCATTCTCAAATTCAACCAGTTCACCACTACGTACGTTGTTCAGTCCGTATACGCGTGCGATACCATCACCCACCTGCAGTACGGTTCCAACCTCTTCAAGGCTGGCTGCAGAATCGAGATTGCTCAATTGCTGGCGCAATATCGCTGATATCTCATCTGATTTGATCTCTACCATGATTTAGTATTTAAATCTTTTTTGTTTGTTTGTTGATACCGGGTAATTATCTTACCTGGTAGATATAATCGTTATTCTGGAATTGCTTCTTAACAGCGTTCAGTCGGCTTGCAACAGTGGTATCCACCATATGATCACCCACTTCCAAAATGAATCCACCGATCAGTTCAGGATTCACTTTTGTATTCAGTTCGATATTCTGCAGTCCCGCCTCTGTCTTCACTTTATTAATGATCGCATTTTTTGCTTCTTCAGAAAGTGGAGCAGCTGAGGTCAGGTTAACCACGTGAATATTCTTGTACTTTTTATAAGACTCGATGAAAGCCTGTGTCATATCAGGAAGCTGATCTTCACGTCCTTTCTTCACCAGGAGGTTATTGAAAGCAAGTGTAAGCTCACTGATCTTACCCTTTCCGAGGGCAGTCAATACCGCGATCTTTTTATCACCGGGAACTACAGGGCTTTTCAGCATCAAAACCAGTTCACGGCTTTTTGAAAACGCCTGGTTCAGGTATACCATATCCTGGTACACAGGTTCCAGCTCATTTCTTTCAATGGCCAGATCCATTATACTTTTTGCGTACCTGCCGGCTACACGTGATTTCATATATCTTGATCCCGCTTTAGTTTATTAATTGAGCTTCACTTCTTCTATCATCTGCTTAACCAGGGCATCCTGTGCAGCATTGTTCTCCAGTTGCTGACCGATCACTTTTCTTGATACTTCGATCACCAGGTTTCCAACCTGATTCTTCACATCCGTGATGGCAGCCATCTTCTGCTGTTGAATCGCAGCCTGTGCATCCATGATGATCTTGTTGGCTTCGATCTTAGCCTGTTCTTTAGCTTCGTTGATGATACGGTCTTTGGTATCACGAGCTTCTTTCAGCATCTGGGTTCTTTCTTCACGAGCCTTTGCAAGCATCGCTTCGTTCTCATTCTTTAGCTGGGTCATCTCAGCTTTTACGCGCTCAGCAGCTGCAATTGAATCAGAGATGGTAGTCTCTCTTTCTTTCAGAGAAGAAAGGATTGGCTTCCATGCAAATTTCTTCATCAGCCATAACACGATCAGGAACACCACCAGGGTCCAAATGATCAAACCGAACGAGGGGACTAATAAATCCATATTATAGGTTTCTGTTTGTTTTTAATTCCATCAGTAAAAAGAATTCCCCTCGCCCTGTGCTTGGGGAATATCTTTTAAATCTTACTAAACGAAGATCGCCAGGATACCTGCGATTACTGCGAACAGGGCAACACCCTCGATGAACGCAGCAGTCAGGATCATGTTAGCACGAATGTCGTTTGCAGCTTCTGGCTGACGGCTGATAGCTTCTACCGCGCCTTTACCGATCTGACCGATACCAAGACCTGCACCAATAGCAGCAAGACCAGCACCGATTGCACCACCGGCATTCGCCCATGCAACATCGCTTAACAATACTGTAAGTAAATCCATGATTGTGTGTTTATAACTGATTAAAAAAAGACTTTATTAGATAATTACTGGTTCTGTTGCAGGAATATGCTCACCATCCTTGTGCGGACCATGATCATCATCGTGATGATGTTCTTCAATAGCCTGACCGATAAACACCGCTGTAAGGTTGGTGAAGATGAATGCCTGTACAAACGCAACCAGGATCTCGATCACATAAATGAAAGTTGCGAAACCTACAGAAATCGGAGAGAAACCCACTCCAGCTGCCCTGCTCAATCCACCGAAAATAAAGATCAGGGAGATCAGACAGATGATGATGATGTGACCTGCAAGCATGTTTGCAAACAGACGGACGATCAACGCGAATGGCTTGGTGAAGATACTCAGGAACTCTACCAGCACCATGATCGGCTTTACGAAACCAGGAACCGGAGGATTGAAAATGTGACCCCAGAAATATTTGTTTCCACTCACCACGATCACAATGAAAGAGATCACACCAAGTACCAGTGTAAAGGCAATATTCCCTGTTACGTTCGCTGATCCTGGGATCAAACCAAAAATGTTATTGATCAGGATGAAGAAGAAAACAGTCAGCAGGAATGGTAGATACCTCTCATGCTTATGTCCTAGGTTTGGCTTTGCCACTTCATCCCTTACAAAAGTGATCACAGGTTCAACGGCATTCTGGAAACCTGTCGGAGCAGATTTTCTACCGGTTCCTGCCTTATATTTTTTAGCAATGCTGGTCATGATCAACATCAGGATGATCACTGCAATCAGCATTTGAACTACGTTACGGGTCATTGACAGGTCGTAAACAGCGGATCCGTCGGTTGAATGGATCTTTCCATGCTCCAGCTTGTATCCGTTCACTTCTTTATGTCCATGTTCAAAAGCTGAAGACATGAACACATCCAAACCTTTGGTTGGAGAATAAAGAATAACAGGAAGAGGAATTGTAACAGGATGTGCCACTCCATCAGCGCCCTTGATATCCAGGAAATGATATTCATGGGCATCCAATACGTGCTCGAAGATCACTTTATTGGCATCAAAACCTTCTTTTTCCCCTGCTTCCGCATGAGCAGCAGCTCCATGTTCAGAAGAACCGTGTTCTTCCTGGGCTACAGTCACATTCGAAAAAACCAGCATGCATACGCTGAAAGCCGCTACCAATAAGGATTTCATTCTTCTAGACGACATACCTGTCCTTAAATTTTGCGCAAAGATAGGAAGCAGGGTGTATAAAAGTGGAAAAATGGTCCCTTTTCTTTCTAAACCATGAAGATAGTTTTAACCCGCCTGTCAGATCACCGGAACATGCTTCTCAAACTGCATCTGGTGGAGCTTAAAATAGTATCCTTCGCTGGCCATCAGTTCCTGGTGAGTACCCATTTCCCGGATCTCTCCTTTGTCGAGAACAATGATCTTGTTTGCCTTCCTTATGGTTGAAAGCCTGTGTGCGATCACTATGGAAGTCCTGCCCTTGATCAGTGTATCGATGGCTTTCTGGATCAGAAGTTCACTTTCAGTATCGATAGAAGAAGTTGCTTCATCCAGGATCAGTACGGAAGGGTCATACAGTAATGCACGAATGAATGAGATCAGCTGGCGCTGACCCAGGGAGAGGGTATTACCCCTTTCCATCACATTGAAATCGTATCCCCCGGGAAGGCCCATAATGAAATCGTGCATATCGATCATTTTTGCCGCTTCATACACTCTTTCAACTGGGATCTCAGGATTTCTGAGGGTGATATTCTCCATAATGGTTCCTGAGAACAGGAACACATCCTGCAATACCACACCAATATTTTTCCTTAAAGCTTCCAGTTTATAGTCCTGGATTGGGATATCATCCACACAGATCTGTCCTTTCTGAATTTCGTACAACCTGTTCATCAGGCTGATGATAGAGGTTTTACCGCTGCCGGTATGTCCTACCAGCGCTACTGTTTCCCCTGCTTCAACCTTAAAACTCAGGTTTTTGAGCACATACTGCTCATCGATGTAGGCGAAAGAAACATCTTTGAACTCCACTTTTCCAACACTTTTTACTGGAGCCCGGGTGCCTTCATTCTTCATGAAATCATCATTATCCATCACTTTGAACACTCGCTCACTTGCGATCATGCCCATCTGGAGAACGTTGAATTTATCAGCTATCACCCGGAGCGGGCGGAATAAAAGGTTTAAACAGAGATAGAAAGACATCATCTTTCCCACCAGCAACTGCGCTTCACCGGCTTCCATGCCAAAAGCCCTGGTTCCTGCATACCAGACAACCAGGCCGGTTCCAACAGCCAATACAATTTCGACTACCGGGAAGAAAACCGAATAAGCGAAAATGGCTTTGATATTGGCATTGCGGTGTTCCTTATTGATCTCCCTAAATTTTTTGAATTCACGGTCTTCCGCGGCAAATGCCTGCACGATCGACATTCCTGTAATGTGCTCCTGTACAAAAGCATTCAGGCTGGCAACCGCATTTCTTACCCTGATGAAAGATTTATTCACGCTTTCCTTGAAAACATACGTGGCCATGATCAGGAAAGGGAATGGCGCAAGACTGACCAGGGTAAGTTTCCAGTCGGTCCAGATCATGAATGCCAGGATCGAAATGATGGATAGCAGGTCAGCTACGATCGGGATCAATCCTTCAGAAAAGATATCGTTGATAGATTCAATATCGTTGATGGTGCGGGTGGTCAGTGTACCAATCGGTGTTTTATCGAATTGGGAAAGGTTGAGTCCAAGAATCTTTCGGTAGACCTTCACCCTGAGGTCGCGGACTACGGTTTGTCCGAGCCATGCAGTAAGAAATGAGAACACAAACCTGAAGAAGGATTCCACCAGCAGTATAACCACCTGGGCAACGGTGATCAGGACGATGGCTTTTATGAGGGCAGTCTGTACATCGGAAGGCTGACCAGGTTTAATATAATTATTGATCGTATACTGGATCAGGTACGGCCTTACGGGTGAAAGCAGGGCCAGTACAATTGCCAGTACGATCGACAGGATGAACCTGTTTTTATAAGGGGCTGCAAACTGCATCACCCTTCTCAGGAGGCTGAAATCAAAAATTTGCTTTTTTCCGCTCATGCTTGTTGTTCCGTGCTTTTTTCCCGGGCTGATGGTTATTTCACTTCAGCCCAATCACCTTTGGTGATTGTTCAGCCGTGTCCGTTCAGCACAGCTTCTTCGAAGCTGTTCAGCCCGGTATTCTTCTTCACTTCTCCACTTCGTCACTTCTCCACTCAATCCATCTTCTCCCTATACGCCCTGATAAATATCGCTCCCAAATTTTTATACGGAGGGATATAATCATCAAATTTCTCTTTGGATGCCGCATCCGTGAAGCGACCACTCAATTCTCTCCACATATTGATCCAGTCGATGTTCCGGCCGGCAACAAGGTTGTTGTTTATAGCCTGGAGGATCGGCTCATTCACTGTTTTAGTTCCTACCTGCTTCGACGAAATAATATGCGCATCCTGGCAGATCGATAAAACATCATTCAAATTATTATAACCGCCACAGGATCCCAGCACCACGATCCTTGCTGAAGGAGCCAGCTGTCTCAGGGTATATTGTAGATGATAACTATGGCCACGATGGATCACAATCGAAGGCTTAAGTTTGTTCGCTGCCAGGTATTGATTGAGCTTTTCCTGCGCCCTGGCATCAGGATCATCATCTCCCAGCAATGGCCTGTTCGCAAAGATCATCACGGGCTTTCCGCGGGTAGATTGAATGCTCACGAAATTCTCATTCGTAGTGACCTTCCAGTCAGCTTTACCCCTGAACATTCCCATGAAATTCTCAAACGACATCTGCCCGTCCTTGTCTTCATCACCATAAAAGAATACCTGCTGAATCACGCGTCCACTACTGTCCTGCAGGGTTCTATAATCCTTTGAATAGATGGAAGGAATGCCAAGTTCAGCAGAAAGATCACTCTTGGCACTGAGCGTATCAGCTGATTCAAACAGTACTTTCAGCAAATTATAAATGACCATCCCGCGCTTGTTTCCAGCCATATCGTTTCGGGCATAGTTCCATTTCACTTCATCAAGGATATATTTAGCCAGCGTTGGATTCTTATCCATGATACTGCTGTAAGAATCCGCCACATCCACCGCTTCTTCCAGGCCATCCGTATTCTCCAGCCTGATCACGAAGGCTTTCATGGTGGTGGTGGCATTTTCCTTATCCATGGTCGACAGGAAATTATTCAGCGTATTGTACCCTGCAGCCATCTTCAGGAATTTACGGAAATGGTCGCCATTCACACTCATCAGCAAACTGTCGCCCCTGGGCACCGCCATTCTCTGGAAAATCCTTTTATACACATTCAGGTAACTTGAAGTATAAAGTTCATCTTCTCCCATAACGATCAGGTAATAGAGTTCCTGCGGAGTAAGACCTTCCAGCCTTTTAAACCTGACCGCTTCATTTTCCACTGAGTGAAGAGCATTGATCTCCCGAATAAAATATTGCTTTGCCTTGCTGGCCAGCATATCGGTCAGTGCCTTCATTTCAGTAACCGTATCCTGCAATGGCGGAAGAAGTCTTCCCGCATACTGAATCCTGGTATTTACGAGCAAACGGTAATAATCGAGGTCATTTTCCTTTACCCGGTCGATCTCCGCAAGAGATAGTTTCCCGGAAAGCAATTGGGTGAGGAAAGGAAAATAATATTGACCTGATTTACTGTTAGCCATAGCGCCGATCATTCTTACCAGTGAATCGGGGTGATTACGGATCCTGTTTCCAAGGTCATTCCTTCCTGCCGCATAATTGTACAATTTGCGGATATCCCTGTTGGCCGCTTCGCGGATCAGGTCGTTGGCGAAAGGAAGATTGGGATTTGAACGAAGCACCGAAAGGATCTCATCAGGGTGCAGCGCACAATATTTTTTAATCAATAATTGCTTTGAAGGCTCAATCCCCGGGTTTGGTACCGGTGTGGTAAAACCTGTAACCAGTGTCTTCCCTACCCCATAGCTACTCTTTTCAATGACCGGAAGAATGCTTTCATTCTTTGCATCCATGATCATAGCCTGTTCAAAAGCTGTGACCATTTCCGGAGCCATTGAATTCGGGTAATCCTTATTTCCGCGGGTGAAATTGAATTCCTTCAACATACTTTCCAGGCTAAGCAGGTAGCGGATCTTCTGGTTTCTATTGTAAGCTGAATCATTTTCTATATCCTGCTGAAGCCTGTCGACCTGGCGGATCAGCGCATCATTCACCTGCAGCCTGATAGATTCATCGGCAGGTAGAAATTTTTCTGGGACTTTTTTCTGTTGTGCATCAACCTTATCATGCCAAAGCATGCGATCTGTAGCTACCTTAAAAGGATAGGAAGTTTGTGCCCGGATCAACTGGAAAGGAAGAGCGGCAAGAACAAACAGCGACAGGATCTTAACTTTCATAGGATGCAAATTTAATGATTTGTATCAGGGTAGACGTTTTTTACGGCCCTGAATATGTCAATCACTTAACAATTAGATAACCCAATTAAAAACCATTCCTTTGGACAGGAAATTATTTTTGCGTAAATTTTTTGTTAAATGGATTCAAAAGGGAAAAAGATCCTCATTGCTGATGATGAACCGGATATTCTTGAGATCATTCAGTATAATCTTTCGCGTGAAGGTTACCAGGTGATGACCGCGCGCGATGGGGATGATGCCCTCATGAAAGCCAAAACCTTCCAGCCTGACCTGATCATTCTCGACATCATGATGCCCTACAAAAATGGGGTTGAAGTTTGCGAGATCCTCCGGAAGCAACCTGCATTTAAAGAAACCCTGATCATTTTCCTCACTGCACTGAACGACGAAGGCTCACAGGTCAAGGGGCTTGAAACCGGTGCCGACGATTATATCAGCAAGCCTGTTAGTCCGAAAGTTCTGATCAGCCGTGTTAACGCTCTTTTCCGCCGTACACACAAGGAATCCGATGACAAGCAGATCCGGATTGACGGTCTGGAAATCGACC
This sequence comes from uncultured bacterium, assembly GCA_966112615.1. GTDB lineage: Bacteria > Bacteroidota > Bacteroidia > Chitinophagales > Chitinophagaceae > Flavitalea. The sequence goes on along the minus strand of CBHWDO010000002.1, from coordinate 295,659 downwards.
CGATAAAATATGAAGTGAAGATCGACAAGCGGGATGTGGTGCTGGCAAAAAAAGAATTTGAATTGTTGTACCTGCTGGCTTCCAAACCAGGAAGGGTTTTTCTGCGCAATGAAATTTTAAACCAGGTATGGGGAAATGATGTGATCGTGGGAGATAGAACCATTGATGTGCATATCAGGAAAGTCAGGCAGAAACTCGGTCTCGACTGCATTACTACCGTAAAAGGTGTAGGCTATAAGTTTGATCTTTAATTATCTTTGAAGATCATCATGTTTCAAACAAAAAATCTTTCTCCAAGAGAGTTATCGGCGCTTACCGCATTGTTGTTATCCATCCCGGTTGCATTTGGGATCATGGTGCTGACCAAAAGCTGGCAGATAGGGCTGGCCTCTTTATTGATCGTATTCCTCGGAAGCTTTGCACTTATCATGTTCACGCTTGAAAGATTTATTTACAGGAAGATAAAACTCATCTATAAACTTATTCACCAGACAAAAGCCACCAAGAAAGAGGAAGTGTATTTCAAATATATTCTTCCTTCAAAAAGTATTGATGATGTCAGGGAAGATGTGGAAGCCTGGGGCGAAAGAAGGAACAAGGAGATCGAACTGCTGCGAAAAAATGAAGCATTCAGAAAAGAATTCCTTCAAAACCTTGCACATGAATTCAAGACACCTGTTTTCGCGATTCAGGGATATGTTGATACCTTATTGAGTGGCGCAATGGATGATGAAACCGTATTAAAAAAATTCTTAGAGAATACAGCTAAAAATGCAGACAGGCTTGTGAACCTGATGAATGATCTTGATGAGATCTCAAGATTGGAAAGCGGTGAACAGCTTTTGTACAAACAAAACTTTGTGATCCAGGATCTGATCAAAGAAGTTTTCGATTCATTAAGTATTAATGCATCAGCAAAAAATATCAGGACCAGTATTAAAAAAGGCTGTGAATATCCCATCGCTGTTTTTGCTGATAAGGAAAGGATCAAACAGGTGTTGATCAACCTGGTTACCAATGCTACCAAATATGGTAAGTTGAATGGTACTATTGTGGCAAGCATTTACAATACAGATGATGCACATGCATTGATTGAGATCAGTGATGATGGAATTGGTATTGAAGAAGAACATGTACCAAGAATCTTCGAAAGATTTTACCGAACCGACAGTGCAAGAAGCAGGGATAAAGGAGGAACAGGCCTTGGACTTGCGATATGCAAACATATTATAGAAGCTCACGGACAATCGATTCACGTAAGAAGTACTCGAGATGTAGGAACTACTATTGGTTTCACGCTTGAATTAAAGAGAGACTAAGTGTTTACCCTAAACACTAAGCAAAATGTAAGGGTTTACGATTAAAATTCGATTTAATTCCCCCGGAAGCATGCTAAAACATTCAACAAATGAGTTAGTCTTGCTATACAATATCCAAAACTATGAAGTTCCGGTTCGGGCTTATTTTAGCCTTCATATGTTTTCTACAAAAATCCGTATCTGCGCAATGCGCTGACTCAACTGCGCGTGTGATAAGTTATGACTCAACAGTGATTGGATCTTCCAACGATTATTATACTTTCAATTTTCCAAAATTTGATGCAACTATTGGTACTTTAGTTGATGTAACATTTACTTCAAAAGTTACATTGAATTTCGCCTTCAAACTGGAAAACAAAGAATCTTCCAATATTAGCTATAGGGTTCGACTCATAAGAGATCATGAATTAAGTGGCGATGCATTGATGACTCCATTAACCAATTCAAGAACCATTAACTATGGACCATTTGTGCTTGGAGCAAATGATGGTGTAACAGGATCCGGAGTGGATTTCATTACAAGAGATTCTTTAAAGCCATTGAATAATTATACGGTTAGCCAGACTGTTGTGAATACAGCAGATTATATGGGAACTGATTCACTGAATTTTGATTATATGTCAAGTGCAAGTGCTTTTGCAATAGGAAGTTTGAACAATACATTTACTTCTATTGCACAGGATACATTGAACCTTAAACTAAGTTATAAATATTGTCCAACCTCGCAACTGGCTACTGATATTCAGCAAGTGATCGTTTATGAGAAAAATGATCAGACTTATATCAAATGGAATGTTGTAAATGAACCAGTGGGAAGAAAGTATTTTGTTCAAAAGAATAATTCGCTGAAAGGATTTAACACGATTGCTACAATAGAGGGTGATCTTAACAGGAAGGGCCAGTATGAATTTCAATTCAATTCTTTGAATGAAAAAGGCAAAGCTCAGTACAGGATCGTTGCACAAAACAGGCAGGGTGATCAATCAAGCAGCAGGATCAGGCTGATCGATTATGGAACAGAAGAAAGATTATCTGATCTAAGGCTTTATCCAAATCCATCTCAGGGTGCTGTACAGGTGCTGTTTCATAATACCCAGAGAAGTGATTATGATGTGCAGGTGTTAACTGTAAGTGGCCAGTTAGTGAAAACCTACCGGTTTAAAAATGTATTACAGGGAAGGATCAATGAACAGAATGATCTTAGAAAAGGGATCTATATGGTGAGGGTTATCAATATGACAACCCGAGAACAGATGATGCAGCGAATGGTGATACAGTAATTACAGGCCATTCACAACTTCCTCTGCAAGTCCGAAAGAAAGCGTCATTCCTGCACCACCAAGTCCATTGATAATATGAACGCCGGGTTCAGCAAATGTCTTCGCGTACTCGTGTGAGTCACCAATGGTCAATTCTCACCAGTTCCTGGCCAGTTCGCCGGCCTGGAACATATGCTGGAGCTGCGTTACCGCTTCTCCAGCATATTCTTCCCCACCATGATGTTCAAACATGTTTATGATCTCATCTGCAATTGCTATTGCGTTTGATTCTTTCATACTTATTTGATCAGCCACATTTCTGCATTGATATCATCGTTACCACCAAACTGGTTTTGAACTGCATTCTTCCAGTTATCAGCATTTACCGTTTGTTCTTCAGAAGGATACTGGAAACGCTTTGGAATTCTTCCGCTATTACCCGTTCCTGTACCGATTGAAAAATCAGGCACACCTGTTCTGCGATAATTGAAATAGGCTTCCCATCCTGAGTTCTGGAAGAATGATAAATATTTCTGCAGGAGGATCTGATCTATTCCATTAGCGTTGTTACCGGCATATTTTACAGAAGACTGTGTATAATAACTTCCTTCGAAATCAAAAGGAATATTGTAGGATTGACCATTTGCACCGAAAGGATAAACCTTGTTTACAGAACCTGGGGCATCAACCGGAACTCCATAGAACTTAAGCGCAGCCTTCACTCCATTCTTATACCATTGTTCTGCATCACCGGTCATCCATCCACGATTGATGGCTTCTGAAATGTTGAAACACATTTCGGGATAAGAGATAATTCTTCCCGGTTCGCCTGCATAGTTTGAATAATACCTGCTCCTGCTTCTCACCGAATATTCAGCATTGGTTGCATCCGACATTTTTGAAGACATGATCGCAAGGTCTTCTCCCGATGGAGCTCCAACATATGCAGTGATATCTGCCGGTGTTTTCCCTGCTTTCAATTGCGCTGTTGCAGGCTCTGCAGTAATAAATGCTCTCGGATCATTAAGCTGTACCAGTGTATTAAGATAGGTAGCACTCATATTGTACCTGGTAGCATCAAATCCAAGATTATCCGGATTGCTTGGATACTTGTTTACATTGTTATAGGTATAACTGAGATCATCTGAAGAGCTTGCCATCAAAGGATACTTTGCAGGATTGCCAACGATATCGGCAAACTGTTGCTTCACCTTAAGATCTCCGTCATCAGCTTTCTTACTCAATGAGATCAGCACTCTTAAACGAAATGCATTAATGGCTTTTCTCCATGCTGATTTGCTGCTGAAATAAATATCACCATCAATTTTAGCATCACCACCTTCTGTGATCAATGCTGCTAGTTCATTATTGGATTCTTCCAGCCACTGGATAATCTGGATATACACATCCTTTTGTGAATCGTACAGAGGATCCGTATCAGCAAGACCTTTAAGCGCTTCCTTCATTGGAACATCACCCACCAGGTTCGTCATTCTGTAGAAGAAGAATGCCCTGAAAAACTTGCCTAATGCGCTGTATGCATTGACTTCTTTATTACCAACCCTGATCGCCTCTTCTTCCATCTTAACCACATTCTTCAATGTGATGTAGTTTAGTCCTGCGCCTGTCCAATCATAACGCTGATCACCATAATAATTGTAATTACAATTATCAAACTGGTTCCACCTGGAAACCAGGCTCCATGGACGATCCCCGTTAAGATCAGACATCACGCCGGTCAGTACAAGGTTTGGAGGCACATTAATGGGACGGTTAGGGTTCTTTTCAAAGGTTTCAAAATTCTTTGAGCAGGAAGCCAATGATAATACTACCATTGAAACTGTCAGTATCTTATTACGAATTTTCATCGCTATAGCATTTAATTGATTAGAAAGTAATGTTCACGTTAACACCGTAACGTTTTGCCGTAGGAGTCTGAAGCGAAGAACTGGTCTGGCTTCCGGCATACTGATCGATATCAACATCTTTCAATCCACCGGCGAAGTAAAGCAGGTTTCTTCCCACCAGTGAAATATTTGCCTGCCTGATAAAAGTTTTACTCAGAAGTTTTGAAGGCAAAGTATAAGTAAGTATTACTTCACGGAGCTTCGCAAAAGTTTTACTCATCAGGTTCGCTTCATTTGTGTTATAGTAGAAGCTGATATAATCCTGGAGGAATGTTGCAGTAGTGTTTGGTGCATACTGCATGTCTTTGTAGTTGATTACATTTCCAAGATTATCATACTGGATGGCAGTACCATTGCTGATCACTACACCTTCGCCAACCCAGCTCTTAACACCTTTGTAATCCTGGTATCTTGCCTCTCCCATTTTACCCTGGACGGTCTGGATATTTCTACCTCCGCGGAAAGTCTGCTGCTGGATATAATTCACCATCTTGCCTCCTACTCTTCCATCAAACTGGAAAACAAGAGTGAATTGCTTATAGCGGAAGTTGTTGATGAAAGACCATACCCAGTCAGGATTTGCATAACCTAGCACCTGTGCTCTTGGATTCCTGATGGGTCTTCCTCCCGCATCATTAATAAGTTTTCCATCAGGAGTTTTTACAAATGCAGATCCTACGAGCAGATCGACACGGGTTCCGATCTTGCGGTAAATATCAAGCTGCTGCTGATCGCCATAGAATTTGGTATATACTTCTTTGAAAGTTGACCAGTTAGCAGTGATATCCCAACCAATATCTCTTTTCCTGATCACACTCGCAGTACCGGAGATCTCCCATCCTGTTTTCTTTGTGGTGATACCATTTTGAAGAGCACCTGTATAACCTGTGGTGGATGACAAAGGCTGTGTAAAGATACCCGGACCATCCTTGGTGGTAAAGTAGGTAACATCCAATCCAAACCTGTTATTGATAAACCTCATATCAGCACCTGCTTCATATACAGTAGATGAAAATGGCTGGATCTCAGGATTAGCAAGTGTGTTACCAAAATAAGCACCTGTAAGTGTTGTGTATACAGCAGGTGTAGTATATGCTGCCGAGTTTTCATAAGAAGGACCATCATAAGTGGAGAAATATTCAAATCCATATCCTACTGGATAGCTAGCCTGCGGTGTGGCTCCGATCATGGATTGGGTTAGACCACCTTTCACATTCGCATAAGATCCTCTCAGCTTTAAAAAAGAAATTGCTGAAGGAAGATTTACATAATCACTCACCACAGAACTCAATGAAGCTGAAGGATAGAAATAACTGTTATCGGTTTTAGGAAGTGTTGACAATTTATCAATTCGACCAGTAAGTGATAAGGTTGCATATTTCGACAAACCAAGATCAACATATCCATATCCTGAAAGAACGGTCATATCAGCAGCAAAGCTGGATGCGCGAACAGGGTTCCTGGAGTTATTGAAATTATACCATCCTGGTACGTTCAGGTAATCTGTTGTAGTAAAACTTGAATTGTATTTAAATGATCTCAAGTTACCACCCACAGAGGCTTTGAGATCAATAAAACCTGCAATCTTATTGGTATAAGTAGCAAGAATATCGGTGTTGTTTTCAAATAATGAACGCTTGTCTTCACGATAATCACCACGTCCTTCTTCTCTTCCATAAGGATGTGCAGAGAATGGCATCTTCTCATTTCTGAACAGATCGTAAGTAGTTACCTGGGTACGACCAAACACTTCAAAATTTTTGAAAGGTTTATAACTAAGTTTCGCTGATCCGTTCACATCAGTTTTATAATGACCTCTCAACCATTCATACACCATGAAATAGGGATTATGATAGCGCTGGTATTCAGCATAGATACTTTGAATACCTTCTTTACCTGGTTGCCAGTAATTGCGCATCTGGTCTACATCCCAATCGGCCCCAGCCCATAAGGTCATGTTATAAATAAGTGAATTAGGTCCATAGTTCACATCAGGAAAATTAGGAGAATACTGCCTGTTATAATTCAGGTATGATTCCATTCTAAGCTTATCAGAAAAATTATATCCTGCAGAAACATTGAAGTTGGTAATATTCATCTTCATGTTTGGAACCATTGCTTTCTGGTAAGTATGCGACATGGAGAATCGCAGATCATACTTTTCTGTTTTAGCAGCCACAGAAAGATTATTGGTTGATAAGAGACCTGTCTGAAGAAATCTCTCCAGGTTATCCTTACCTCTTGCCACCCATGGAGTGCCCTGTCTTACACCTGTAACAGGATCAACAGGAGAATCATATTGAGGGATCGACTGTCCTTCAAACTTAGGACCCCATACATCATAGTCACCATCATTGGTTCCACCACCACGACCATCAACAAATGCATATTTACCATGATCGCCAGGCCCGTACTCATCCTGAACTCTTGGAATGGCATTGAATCCTTTTTCAAACATGGTACTGGAGTTGAATTCAACAGAATAACCACGCTTGTCTTTGGTACCACGTTTGGTTGTGATCATGATCGCACCGTTCAAACCGCGTGAACCGTACAATGCAGATGCAGTGGCCCCTTTCAATACTGTGTATGATTCAATATCATCAGGAGAAATATTCCATGTATCAGAATTAACAGGCACACCATCCACTACAAAGAGCCCCATGCTACGGCCTCTCAATACCAGCTGCGGAGCCTGCATCATTTCAGCAGAAGCGCCAACAGTTAAGCCTGCAACTTTACCAACCAGTGAATTAATTGGATTTGGCTCACGTGCTTTCACAAGATCCTCACCCTTCACTTCCTGTACTGAATAACCAAGTTTCTTCTTATCTTTTTTGATACCCAGAGCGGTTACTACCACTTCAGACATTTCCACCGATTGACTTTCTACATTGATATTAAGATCAAGTGAACTTCCAACTTTATATTCAACTGGCCTTAATCCAACACCACTAATAATAAGAACATCACCAGGTTTAACATCAAGATTGAATGATCCGTCATTTGATGTGGAAGTTCCTTTATCTGTGCCTTTGATCATTACAGATGCACCTGCAACAGGGGCCTGTTTTGAACCTACAATTCTTCCACTGACATTCTGTTGTGAAAATAATAATGAAGGCAGTGCAAGCGAAAGAAATGCAGCTGCCATTCTCCTTCGCAGGAGTGAGCCTTTCTTACTCATAAGCATGATTTTGATTAGTTGGAGAGTTTGATGAAGCGAAACTATGCGCGTAGTGTAACGGAATTATTAAGGCTGTTTTAAGTAAATATTATCAGTTGGAATGCTTGACAATTACTTAACCATACGGTAATGATGTGGTAATACATCATCAATAATTTCAATAAACCGAAACTCCATGGATAAACGAAAACTGGATGTGGTAGTGCTTTCCGATGTACATCTCGGTACATATGGATGCAAGGCAAAAGAGTTGGTATGTTATCTTCAATCCATCGAGCCATCCATACTTATCTTAAATGGTGATATAATAGATGGCTGGCAATTCAGTAAAAGATATTTTCCTTCAGCACATATGTCTGTCATAAAAGAACTGCTGAATATGATGATGAGAGGAACAAGAGTTTTTTACATTACAGGAAATCATGATGAGCTCTTAAGAAAATATGTTGATTTCAATCTCAGCAATTTTACACTCACTGATAAACTTGTTCTCGAAATTGATAACAAGATGACCTGGATCTTTCATGGTGATGTATTTGATAATACCACAAAGGGAAGTGCAAAATTTCTTGCAAAGCTTGGCAGCAGCGGATATGGTTTCCTGATCCTTTTCAACAGGCTTATCAATAATGTTCTCAAGCTGATTGGTAAAGAACGTATCTCACTCTCGAAGAAAATCATGGCCGGTGTGAATAAAGCAGTAACAAAGGTCAATGACTTTGAACTGATCGCTGCAGAACTGGCTATTGAGAAAAAATATGATTATGTGATCTGTGGACATATTCATCAGCCACAGAAGAAACTCGTCGAGAATGAGAAAGGAAAAGTTACTTACCTGAACTCAGGCGATTGGGTGGAACACCTGACTGCTTTGGAATACACGCATAACGACTGGAAGATCTTCACGTATGATGAAAGTAAAATTCAAACCCCCAAAAATATTGTACTAACCCCTACCGACCTAAATGTGGTAACAGATAAGATCAATTATTTCGTAAGGTCGATGGTAATATAAACAGCATGAAAATACTCTATTCGATCCAGGCAACAGGTAACGGGCATATCAGCCGGGCCATGGAAATCCTTCCCTATCTAAAACAATTCGGACAGGTAGATCTTTTTTTAAGTGGTTCAAACAGTTCCCTTGAATTGAATCATCCTGTAAAATTCAGAAGCAGCGGAATCAGCCTAAAGTATACCTGCAATGGTTCGCTGAACTACTGGAAAACAACAACCGGAGTAGCATACAGGAAAATTATGAAAGAAGTCAGAGATCTCCCTGTTGAAAAGTATTCAATGATCCTGAACGACTTTGAATGTATCACTTCAATGGCCTGCAATCAAAAGAATATCCCATCGATAAACTTTGGTCACCAGGCAAGTTTTATGTCGGAAAAAACACCAAGACCTGGAAAAAGAAGCATGATCGGGGAATTTATATTGAAGAATTATGCGAGGGCGAATGCATACGTTGGACTGCATTTCGACACCTACGATAAATTCATTTTCAGCCCGGTGATCAAACAGGACATCCTGGATGCACATCCGGAAGATCAGGGTTATATTACCGTTTATCTTCCATCCTATTGTGAAGCACAGTTGATCAATACTTTTTCGAGGTATGCTGATATCAGGTTTGAAATATTTTCTTGCGAAACCAAAACAAGAAAGAGAATCGGAAATATAGAATTGATTCCAGTTGGATCATCGGCTTTTAATCAAAGCCTGATCAATTGCCATGGATTGATTACAGGAGGTGGATTTGAAACACCTGCAGAAGCTTTATACCTTAAGAAAAAACTAATTGCAATTCCAATTCGCGGACAATACGAACAGCTTTGCAATGCAGCTGCCCTAAAAGGCATGGCTGCTACGGTTTGCGATTCACTCGATGAAGAATTTCATCGTAAGTTTCAAAGATGGCTGAATGAACCATTTTTTGAAGGATTCAAATACAGGCACAGTACCATGCAGGTAATTGAGAAAGTAATTCAAAAAGGAATAGAGATCAGGGCATAAAAAAACCACTGATAGAAATCAGCGGTCAATCACATGAGAAAAATTCTTGGATGCAAAGCAATAGCTTCTGTGTAAAGAAACCATTACGGTAATCTTACCGCATTATTAATTCTATTTAGCCCTGGATTTATATTCTGTGAGAATTTTATTGGTTTCATCGCTCATAGGAAACTGGTATAGATTTCCATTTACAATAAATCTCAGCTGCCGGCAATTTTCCTCAGTCGAAAAATAAATGGTATTGAAAACTGAACCTTTACTAAAACAATAGATTTTACCATTTTTTGAACATTGTTCACCCGGAACCGATGAAACGGAAATATCTTCTTTCAAAGCTTCAATCAAAGACTTCTCAGTTGTCGGGTAATAAGTGAAATAACGGTCGTTTCCCGGCTCTTTAAAAAATAATACCTCTACACTATCCATCGAACGCATTAAAGGCATTATATCAAGCCCTGAAGGCTTCTGTTTGCATGCAAATGCTATCAGCAACAATAACATCAAACTGTATCTCATATTTCAATATTAAAAAAACCGCTCTTTCGAGCGGTCCCCTTTTATTCACGATGATCATTATTGATTAGTACGTATTTGTCTTTGGAGTGAAACTAGCCCATCCATTGGTCCAGTTTGTAGATCCAAAAGCACCGCGGTAGGAAACATTTGTAGTGAAGAATGATGCATCCAAACCAGCGAAGCTTGCACCCGTAGCGGCAGGTGAACCAGCTTTAGGAAGGAAGTTAGGTGCATTCAAACTGAACGGATCAGTCAGCTGCACATCTTCTCTTGATACCAGGGTAGTATTACCCTCTGATTCAGCTTTTGCTTTAAGCAATGCCTTTGCTTCATTGATCATAGCAGTTCTGTCGGCTGAAGGCATTGGATTCGCGGGATAGGTTCCTTTAACGATCGCTCTTGCACCTGCAGAATCGATCAGGTATGGATTGGTGTATATTGCAACAATATTATTCTTGAATTCAGAATTACCGGCATTGAAATAATCATTTGCAGTTCCTGCAGATTCAAGTGAGAATCCACCTTTGCGGTGCCCAATCAGCAATGAATTGTACAGACCGAATCTTACCGAACGTCTCCACCTGTTACTATAGTTATGCGTTGCAGCAGAACCGGTAGTATCGTAAGGACCGATAAATGTAAAGTTCGACAACATTGGCTTGGTATATGGAGTTGCACTTGTACCGGTTCCATCGTTATCTGCTTCAATCCCGTTTGCAGCATCAGTATCAGCAGGCTTATCTCTTAATGATACACCAAACTGGATCTTACCTGTATACCCGAAATCAAAATCAAAATCATCATCATAAGTTGCAAATGAGATCAGGTTCTTTGCATTAACAGTTCCACCAAAGAACTCGTATGCATCATCAGCACCATAAGACACCTGGATATTTTCGAGTGTGGTACCAGATCCTACACCACCAAGTGTAAGACCATTGATCTCGGATCCTGGCTCAGCAGCAATACCTGAAAATTCGATCCTTACATATTTCAGTGAACCGGAGTTATCAGTTGGTTCTGTTCCGCCATAAGGACGGTTCACACCACCTTCAATGATCGGAGCAGGAGAGGTTGGACGATTGGTTGGTGCCTTACCAAGAAGTATGATACCGCCCCAATCACCAGGCTGGCGCTCATTTGCAGCCTTTCCTGATGTAAAGATGATTGGTGAAGAAGAAGTTCCTTCTGCAATCAGCTTTGAACCTCTTTCAATGATCAAGGCTCCTTTTTCAGTTACATCACTTTTAATGATGGTACCTGGCTCAATAGTCAGGATTGCACCATTGTTTACATATACATAACCCTTCAGTGTAAAAGTTCCTTTCTTTAAAGTGATGCTCTGATCAATAGTACCGGAAAGTACTTTTGATACATTGGGATCACCTGAATTTCCACCGCCATTGTCGATGACTTCACCATCATTGATATCAACTTTGATACAAGAGGTAAAAGATGCCGCAGCCATGATAACTACTAAGGCTTGCCTGATGAATTTCATATTGCTTTTTTTAAAAAATGTTTGATGTATGTTTGGTTACAGATCGAAATCATAAGTGAATCCTACAGAGATGGTACTTCCAGGCTTGTATGAACTAAATACCCTGTCACTACCTTTTGAATAAGTTCTTTCAGTATCTACATTCTCGTAATACATGATCTTCTGGTTCAACAGGTCTGAAAAGCTCAGCTTGATCTCACCCTTCTTCTTCAGGATCTTTTTAGAAATCTGGAAGTCAACCACATCTCTTGCATTCTCATAGATATCAGGGAAACCAAGTGAACTATATCCTACCAGCGCCAGCCTGTTACCCACCCTGTTGTACAGCAATGTTGCACTTATTCCATTGGACGAATTTGCATATTGCAATCCACCATTGATCAGGTATGGAGATTGTCCCTGAACCGGGCGATCTGCAGATACCACTTTACCCAACAGCTCATCATTGAAGCTAACCTGGGAGAAGATATAAGTGAAGTTTGCAAATACACTGAAGTCGCTCAGCAAATCAGAATTACCACCCAGGAATTTCAGGTTCTTCCTTACTTCAAGCTCAAGTCCATATGTGTTTGCATCTTTTGCATTCTGGAAGAAATAGTTCCTTCTTGTCAGTACGGATCCCGGATCCAGTCTGAATTCAATTGGATTCACAAATCTCTTGTAGAAACCTCCGAACGTGATCGCCTCACCTGCACCAGGATACATTTCAAATCTTGCATCGAAATTGTAGATGTCGGTGGTCTTCAGGTCAGGATTACCACGTACTCCAAAAGTTGATTCATAGTCGAAGAACTGGAATGGAGCGATCTCACGAAACTCAGGACGGCTAACGGTTTTAGAAGCAGAAAGCCTTAAGATATTTTTATTGGAAACATTATAAGATATGTTCAATGAAGGTAAGAACTTGAATGCTTCAGTATTGATCAGGATCTGCTTGGCAGATAGATCTCTTGTACGAAGGAACTGTTCAAAATATTCAAGTCTTGCACCCCAGATCACACGAAGGTCATCACTTAATTTATTATCAAACATGGCATAACCACCATTCAGCACAGAAACTGCAAAGTATTTATCCTGGTTGTTGGTGAATTCCTCCATGACAAAACCGTTGCGTGAGATATTCTGCTTTGCAAAAATCTGGTCGAAAGGAAGCGTTCTGTAATCGTTATTGAAATCATTTCCTGCTTCAACATAGCGGAAGATCCTCGACTTGAAATCCCTGAACTTTACAATGGTTGATCCCCCAACCTTCAGTGATTGTCTCAATCCAAGTGCATTGAAAGGAATAGTGAGAGCTGCACTACCTGATAAACTGTGATCTTTTAATGAAGAGAAAAATCTTCTTGTATCATCCTGGTCCCACTCATATGGATTATTCGAACCAATTCCACTTCTGAAATAAGCACTGGTACGAAGATCAGGCTGTGATTTATCATTTAAGGCATAAGCTGCATTCCAGTACAGTCTTGAATTTCCGAGGCTGATCTTGTGATTACCTTCCAGTATACCGGTATAAAAAGTACGCTGGTTCAATACGGAAGAATACAATCTCACATCACCTGAGCGATCAACGTTCGGACCGGTTCTTGTGTAAAAATTGTCTTCGAAATACTGGTTGAAAAGATTCTTGAAAGAAAGTTTGTTATTTCCTTTTACATAGGAGAAGTTAGCCATTGCACCGAGGTTCGCAGAATATTTATTCTGCGCATCGGTATATTGCTGCAGTGCAATTCCATCTGTTTCAAATAATGAACGTTCTACATCATATTTCAGCATCTGCTTTCTGTATAAAACAGACAATACAGTACCGATCTTTGCATCATTCTTCAATGTCTTTCCTGTTCCCCATGCAATGTTATAAGTCTGGATAGGCGCAGCTTTTGAAGTTGTCTGGCGATATACATCATCACTGAACAACCTGGTATATTCTAACTTCTTATCCAGTCCGTTTGGCTGGTTTGCAAGGGCATTGTATTGCTGCCTGGTTGATGGAAATCCTTTGGGAAGATCCCTGATACCATTGTCAAAACCGATCCAGTCAGTAGAAGATCTTTCATTGCTGATAAAATTTTTTCCGGTTGATTGAGTATTCCAACCCAGGGTTGCGCCAATGGTCAGAAAGTTATTTGTTGGAACGTCCTTGGTTGTAACCTGTACAAGTCCGCCTGCAAATTCACCTGTAAGATCAGGAGTAGCGGTTTTATTGATGATGATATTATCTACAACACTTGAAGGAATAACATCGAAAGAGAATGCTTTTTTATCTGGCTCTGAACTTGGCAATTGCGCACCATTCAGAAATGCAGTATTGTAGCGGTCTCCAAGTCCACGTACTACTACGAATTTATTATCCTGGATACTTGTACCACTTACACGCTTCAGGATCTCACCGGTATTTTTATCAGGAGTTCTTTTAATGAAGTCTGCGGCAAGGCCACTTGAAACTGAAGTATTGTTTCTTTGAAAATTTACGAGAGCGCTTGTACTTTCTTTTCTTACAGAAGTTCTTACAACTACTTCCTGTAATTGTGATGCATTATCAAGGACAATGGTGATCACATTATCATTACCAGCTGTCACCTCAACATCTTCCAGTGATTTCCTAGTATAACCAGCACTGGAAACGTTTACAGTATATTTTTTACCAATCTCAAGTGTTAAGGTGAATCTTCCTTCAACATCCGCCGGAACTGCTTTTGCAACGCCTGCCACAGTAACTGTTGCGCCTGCCAGCGGTTCATTTTTACTGTTGATCACTTTACCATTCAGCTTTGCTGTTTGAGCAAATGAAATAAGGCTGATGAAGAGAACAGTAAACGATAGTAGTAATTTCTTAACCACAACTTAATATTTAATTGTAGCGCAAAATTACCCGGGCAATGTTACGGCAATGTAACGGCAGTATTAAGGAATCATGACCGCAATATTAACCCAATGTTAACTGCCCTAGAAAGTATACTGAATGCGGCAGGTGAAAACATTATCTCTAATATCTCCTGTATAATCATTCAATTGGGTCGATTCATTCTTTACGAAGTCATACCATAAAAACATTTTCAGATGCTCACTGAAATAATGATTATATCCAACGGTGATGGTGGAGAATTTAATATTTGCAAGAGTGTGACCCGCTGTAGGGTCCGAAATCTCTGTTCCTTTCAGATTGGTATTAGGATCGTAGAAATCATATTTGATACCCACCTGGTGTTTCTTATTAATGATATTCTGTAAAAGGTAAACAAAGGCACCACTGAATTTCCGGGTGTAGAAAGGGGTATTCTCGATGAATTCGCCGGGTGTTTCAGTATTGTTCTTTGTTGCAGTCTGTGTTCCCCACCAATACTCTCCTCTCAATTCTGTAGCCCCCCATTTATGTTTCAATTTGAATTGAACATCCGAACCATAATACCTCCTGGGCGATTTAGCGGCATAATTTGAAGCAGAGGAATCCACCTGGA
Source organism: uncultured bacterium (assembly GCA_966112615.1). Taxonomy (GTDB): domain Bacteria; phylum Bacteroidota; class Bacteroidia; order Chitinophagales; family Chitinophagaceae; genus Flavitalea. The sequence goes on along the minus strand of CBHWDO010000002.1, from coordinate 280,493 downwards.
ATACAGGCTTGCCATTCTTCTCTGTCATATTATATATGTATTTGGAATTGTTGGCTATGTTGCCATACAATAATGAAAGACCGCCTGCAACTGTTAGTTCTTTTGAAAGGTTTACTGGCTTCAGAGAAAGCCTTGATATAATATCTTTATAGGAATCAAACTCCGAAGGACCAGCCAGTCCCTGTCCATTAAACACTCCCAGGTCCCACTTCAGCTTTCTTAAAGGATGATTCTTTTTTCTTGGTTCGAAGGAAGCCATCACACCCAGGTCGCGTTCTGTTTTCATAAGGATCTGCGACATCCTTCCTCTTTCGGGAGTTTCTCTCACACCGGAAGAAAGGTTGATCTCGTAACCAAAAGGTCTTGCAAACATACCCGTGGTAAAAGAAAATAGTTCCAGTTTATTCTCATAGATGCGGCCCCAGAAATCGCGGATGTTTACACCTCTTTCTGTACCATCGAATTGCATTACAAACTGCGCTGAAGGCTTTCCCTCATCAGTGAAATGAGCATAATCAAAACGGATACGTCCCCTGCGGATCATGAAACGGTTGTTTACCTGTGCAGGAAAGTTTCCACCATTATAGGAGGGGGCACCTTTTTCTTGAATGACCTGGAACTGAGGTTGAAAATATCCTGTAATAGACAGATTATCATACTTTTTGAACATGGCCCATTTACCCTTACCTGATTCGCTGGAGGTATCGATCATCTCAATCAGGAATTGAGCCTTAACCTCTTCAAATCCATATCCAACAACAATAACCAGCAAGAGAAATAACCTTTTCATAATTTTCAATTAATACGCCGGCAAAGGTAATTTCTTAGCAAAGGGGCTATGTTAAGAAATTATTACCAAATTTAATTTACTGTTAAGCCCTTAAGGATAGAACTAATTTTGCGAAAATTTCATCAGTTATGGCTTTGAACTCCATCCTTAAAATCTTCATGCCTAAAGACAGGGTTTTTTATTCCCTGTTTGAAGAAGTAGCAGACACCATGGCACAAATGGGCGTGTTGATGCATGAAGTAGTTAAAGAACCGGCCTTCGAAAAAAGAAGTGCCTTGATCACCCGGGTGGAAGACCTGGAACATGTGAACGATGAACTCACACATAAGATCTTCACTGAATTGGGAAGAAATTTTATAACTCCATTTGATCGTGAAGACATCCACTACCTCGCTACTGCACTCGATGATATCTCCGATTATATTTATGCTTCTGCAAAGAAGATCAACTTTTACAAAGTCAATCCTAACGATCCCGGTATACAGAAAATGGCTGAGCTGATTCAGCAGAGCTGCGACCAGGTTAGAATTGCTGTGAAGGAATTGCGCAACATGAAAAACATGCGCAATATCACAGAAGCACTTGTAAAAGTAAACAGTATCGAGAACCAGGCTGATGATGTGTTTGATCAGAGTATTGACCGTCTTTTTGAAACAGAACCTGATGCGAAAGAAGTGATCAAGAAGCGTGAAATTTACCAGGTAATGGAGATCGTTACCGATAAATGTGAAGACGCTGCAAACGTGATCGAATCAATCATAATCAAATACGCTTAATAGTACCCCATCAATATGACATTATTGATCATCATCATTGCGTTAGCATTGATATTCGACTACATCAACGGTTTTCACGATGCGGCAAACTCAATAGCAACCATCGTTTCAACCAAGGTACTCACTCCATTCCAGGCGGTATTATGGGCAGCTATGTTTAACGTTGCGGCATATTTTATTTTTAAAGATCACGCCGTTGCAAATACCATCGGAAAGACTGTTCAAAAAGAATACATCACTTTATATGTGATCCTTGCAGGTTTGATAGCTGCAATATTCTGGAACCTGCTAACCTGGTGGTATGGTATTCCTTCTTCATCATCACATACCCTTATCGGTGGATTTGCAGGAGCTGCTATAACGCATGCAGTGATCACTAAAGGCTGGATGCCACTTGCCGAGATCATCGATAGCGGAAAAGTTCTTAAGACCATTCTATTCATTTTCCTTGCACCATTGCTCGGTATGCTGATCTCCATGATCTTCACCTTCGTATTTGTGAACAGGAGAACATGGTGGAAAGCCTTGATACTGGTAGGATTTGCAGCCGGGATCTGGTTTGCCTTTGCGCATTTCCAGGCAAATAAACTTGAAGAGAACTTTGCAAAATACCTGAGGGTAGAAAAGTATTCAAAGGAAGTTGCTGACCCAAAGAAAGCTGCAGACCTTGCCAAAAACCAGGAAAAGCTGGCGAAGGCACAGAAGAATCTTGACATTGCGACTCCTTATTTCAAAGTATATGAAAACAAAGGTGCGGATGAAGCAGTGAAAGGGATCATGAGCAATACCGACCTTAAGGATCTTGAAGTTTCCAAGCTTGGAGATCAGTTGGGAGTATTCTTTAAAGTAGACCAGTTAAAAGCACAGGCAAGAAGAAATCCTGCAAAGGAAGGAGATTATAATTTAGCTGTTGCGGCTGTTGATTCTTTGAAACCCATCACTAAGAAATATCATGAATTGGGTCATGAAGGAATGATACAGGCTATGCTGGCAAAGTATCCTGTTGCACCGGTTCATATTGATGATCTAAGGAAAACAGTCAGTGTAAATGTTGAAAGTGATCTTTACAAGGAATTTAATAAGGCTGATAACAGGGTACTGAGATATGCGATGATCGCGGTTTTCCTGTTGTTTGCTCTTGCATTTATCTATACTGAGAAGATCAAGGAACCAAGTGCATTGAGAACCGCCAAAATGTTCAAACGTTTGCAGCTGTTATCTTCTGCAGCATTCAGTATTGGTCATGGTGGTAACGATGCACAAAAGGTAATGGGTATCATTGCTGCGGCACTGGTCGCGAATGGTGATATTTTAGATATTAAGAATATGCCTGACTGGGTGCCTATCTCCTGTTACGTTGCGATTGGTTTGGGAACATTGAGTGGAGGTTGGAAGATCGTAAAGACCATGGGATCCAAGATCACCAAGGTTACACCGCTTGAAGGGGTAAGTGCTGAAACTGCAGGTGCTACAACCTTATTCCTGACTGAACAAATGGGTATACCGGTTTCAACCACACATACCATCACCGGTTCGATCATTGGTGTTGGTGCAACCAAGCGACTCTCCGCTGTAAGATGGGGAGTGACGGTAAACCTGCTCTGGGCCTGGATTCTGACAATCCCGGTATCAGCGATACTGGCGGGGATAGCGTATTTTATAATTCATTTGTTTCTGTAAATAGAGAATACACGGAATACACAGAAAACACAGAATACATGGAAGAGGCCGCTGGTTTAGCGGTCTTTTCTTTTCTGGTTTTCTCCGTGCCTCCGTGCCTCATATTTCTCTGTGAATATTATTAAGGATGTTCACACGCGGGTAATAACATAACTCCATAGTTCCTCAAACAATATTTCACAGAGGAAAATGAGACACAGAGGCACAGAGGGTAATTGAAGGGCAGCATTCCATGTATTCCGCGTATTCTGCGTATTCTGCGTATTCCATGTATTCCGTGTATTCCAAGTCTTCCATGTCTCCACGTCTCCACTTCCTCACTTCCCCTCTTCGCCCCTTCTCCCAAATTCCCTACCTTGCTGCCGATTAAAAATCATTAACCATTATGAAAGGAATTATCCTTGCCGGCGGATCAGGCACAAGACTCCACCCTATTACCTATGCAATCAGCAAACAGATCATGCCGGTGTACGACAAGCCCATGATCTACTACCCCCTTTCAACCCTCATGCTGGCAGGTATCAACGAGATCCTCATCATTTCCACTCCTCATGATCTTCCGCAGTTTAAGAGACTGCTTGGCGATGGTTCCCAGTGGGGACTCAAATTTACTTATGCCGAACAACCGCAGCCTAATGGCCTGGCACAGGCATTTGTAATTGGTGAAGAATTTATTGGCAACGACTCTGTGGCGCTTGTTCTTGGAGATAATATCTTTTATGGAGCAGGTCTTGGAGAACAACTGTCTAAAAATACCAACCCTAATGGTGGCATAGTCTATGCTTATCACGTTAGCGATCCTGAAAGATATGGTGTGGTTGAATTCAACAAGGATCAAAAGGTGATCTCTATTGAAGAAAAACCACAGCAACCGAAAAGCAATTATGCTGTTCCTGGCCTATACTTTTACGACAATGATGTTGTAGACATCGCAAAGAAATTAAAACCTAGTCCAAGAGGAGAATATGAGATCACTGATGTAAATATTGAATACCTTAAGAGGGGAAAATTAAAGGTTTCCATCCTGGATCGTGGTACAGCGTGGCTGGATACAGGAACTTTTGATTCCCTGATGCAGGCTGCTCAATTTGTTCAGGTTATCGAACAACGCCAGGGTATTAAAATCGCCTGTCTCGAAGAGATCGCTTATCGAAAAGGATTTATCACAAAAGAACAGCTGATCAGTATCGCACAACCGCTGCTGAAAAGCGGTTATGGCCAGTACATCTTAAACCTTGTTAAAGAACAATAACCAATTAACACAACATGAAAAAAGTAATGGTGACCGGCGGATGTGGATACATAGGATCGCACACCCTGGTTGATCTGATTGAGAATGGATATGAAGTGATCTCTGTCGACAATAACTCACGCTCCAGTGCAAGGATCCTGGAGGGAGTTGAAAAGATCACAGGTAAGAAAGTCAAGAACTATAAAGTTGATCTCTGCAATTTCGACGACACATTTGCCATCTTCCAGGAAAATGAAGACATCTCCGGCATCATCCACTTCGCAGCATATAAAGCCGTAGGAGAATCTGTGGAACAGCCGTTGATGTATTTTGAAAATAACCTGGTATCCCTGATCAACCTGCTGAAATGCGTTCAGGAATTCAACATACCTTATTTTGTATTTTCTTCATCCTGTACAGTGTACGGTAACCCAGACCAGATCCCGGTTACAGAAGCTACTCCTCCCAAACCTGCTGAATCGCCTTATGGCTATACCAAGCAAATGGGAGAACAGATCATCAACGAATTCTCTAAAGCAAACCCAACACAATGCGTGTTGCTTCGATATTTTAACCCGGTTGGAGCACACCCTTCAGCACATATCGGCGAAATGCCTTTAGGAAAACCTGCCAACCTTGTTCCGGCTATTACGCAAACAGCCATCGGAAAGATCCCTCAGCTATTGGTACATGGCAATGACTATCCAACAAGAGATGGTTCCTGTATCAGGGATTATATCCATGTTTGCGACATATCGCATGCCCATACACTGGCCATGGATCTTCTCCTGGATAATAAATCAACCAAGAGATGCGAGGTGTTTAACCTTGGAAGCGGAAATGGTGTAAGCGTACTGGAAGCCATCAAAGCATTCGAAAAAGTATCGGGAGTTCAGCTTAATTACAAGATAGGCCCCAGGAGACCCGGTGATGTGATCGCCATTTATGCGAACAATGAATACGCTGTTAATTCGTTAGGATGGACATTGAAATATTCCCTTGATGATATGATGGCGACGGCATGGAAATGGGAACAGAAACTGAAAGTTGACGAGCAGTTTTACCAGAATAAAGCTGCTGACCTGAATTAAGCATGAATAATTTCACAGATTCTCAATTACTGCAGGAATTTCGCAACCCTGTTACCAGGGAAGCTGCATTCACCACCATCCTGAAGAGATACCAGGAACGATTGTACTGGCATATCCGAAGGATGGTAGTGGATCACGAAGACTCGAACGATATCCTTCAAAACGTTTTTATCAAGGCCTGGAAAGGATTGGATAATTTCCGGGAAGATAGCCAGCTTTATACCTGGCTTTACAGGATCGCCACCAATGAGTGCCTGACTTTCCTGGATAACCAAAAGAAGAAAAAAGCCATTTCCTACGACCAGCACGAAGAAATTCTTTCCAATAAGATAAAGGCAGATGAAAATTTTGATGCCAAAAGACTGGAGTGGAAACTTCAGCTGGCTATCCAGAAACTGCCTGAAAAACAGAAACTTGTGTTCACTTTAAGGTATTTCGACGAAATGCCTTACGAGGAAATGAGCCGGGTGCTTGGCACTTCGGAAGGAGCCCTGAAAGCCTCCTACCACCATGCCGTAAAAAAAATCGAAGAATTTATATTGAACAATTAAACCTTTCCTGGTCCTTCATAGTCTTAGGCCGGCGTTTGTTAAAAAATGGATAACAGAACAACGATATTAGAGGAGTTGAAACAGATCAGTCCGCTTGTGGCGGGCATAGAACCTGTCAACCCTTATTCCGTACCCTATCTATATTTTGAGGGCCTCGAAGGAAAGGTAAAAGAGATCATGACCGGACCTGAAGAGATGCCTGGATTTTGGAGCAATCTTAAGGCCGGCAACACCATGACCGTACCCGCCGGCTTTTTTGATTCTCTTGCCGGCAATGTTTTAGAAAAGATCAGGGAAGAAGAAAAGGCAGATCAGGGAGCTAAAGTGATCAGGATGCCTTCCCGCAGGAGAAATTATTTCCAATTGGCTGCAGCTGCAGTAACTATTGGGATTGTTGCCCTTGCCATCTTCTTTTATACCGGTCGTAACAACAAAGTGAATTATGCCAATACTGATATCGATCAGTTTTCATTAGAAACCCTTGAGAGCTTTGTAGAAGGAGAATCTGTACTGCCTTCCACCTCCATTGCTGTAACTTCCGTAGATATTAAGGCTGAAGATATGCTGGAAGTAATGGATGAATTTTCTGAAGAAACGCTTCAGCAATACCTAAACACTCAAAACGGAACCCTGGATACACAGGTAAACTGATAGACCATGAAAAGAATTTTTACCCTATTCCTGTTGACAATTGCAGTCAGCTTTACTGCTATGTCACAGGACGAAAATCCCAAAAAAGAAGCCCAACGGCTTGAAGCATATAAGATCGCCTATCTTACCAAAAAGCTGAATCTCTCCCCTGATGAAGCCCAGAAATTCTGGCCCATTTACAACAAATACCAGCAGGAGATCCGAGATGTAAGAATTGATAACCGCCGGGATAAAAACTCTGAAATTGAAGCAGAAGAAAAGCTGCTCAACATCCGGAAAAAGTATAATAACGAATTTTCCAAAGCGATCAATAACGAAAAGGTCAATACACTTTTCCGCTCCGAACGCGAATTCAGCCTGATGGTCCAGAAAGAATTACTGGAAAGAAGGCAACAGCGGACGGAGTTGAGGAAGAGGGGGAATTGAGAATTCCAGGAATACACGGAATACATAGAAGACGTGGAATACATGGAAGGAATAACCCTTAATTCATTAGTTCCGCGTATTTTTATTCAGTGTATTCGGTGTATTCCGCGTATTCCTCACGTCTCCACGTCTCCCCGTCTCCATGTCTTCATGTCTTCCCGTTCCCCTATTTTCGCGCCATGAAACAAGCCTTATTCCTGTTCATGCTGATGACAGCAAACCTGGTTGTTGCCCAGGACAATGTTGAGGACACGTCTACCTTTACCACACTTCGCGAAGTAAAGATTTCGGCGGACCCAAACAGGATCTTTCTGCCGATCAGCAAGATCGATATTGCCATCAAACAGGTGAATAACTCACAGGAAGTACTTCGGTTAGTACCAGGACTATTTATCGGGCAACATGCAGGCGGCGGTAAAGCCGAACAGATCTTCATGAGAGGATTCGATATCGATCATGGAACCGATATACTCCTTACAGTGGATGATATGCCGGTGAATATGGTTTCGCATGCACACGGACAGGGTTATGCAGACCTCCATTTCGTTATTCCTGAACTGATCGAAAATGCAACTTTTAAGAAAGGAACCTACTATGCTGATAAGGGGAACTTTGCCACTTCAGGATTTGTAGATTTCAAGACTATTAATCATCTGAAACAAAATAATATCAAGCTTGAAGCAGGTATGTTCGACACATACCGGGCAATGGGCGCAATCAACCTGCTCAATGAGACCAGTCGGAATAATGGACATTCTGCTTACGTAGCAGGTGAATACATGTTTACCAATGGGTACTTTGAAGCTCCGCAGGATTTCAACAGGCTTAATCTTTTTGCCAAGTATGTTGGAAAACTGAATACTAATAACACCCTGAATATTTCAGCTTCCAATTTTGAAAGCAGCTGGAATGCATCAGGACAAATTCCTGAAAGAGCCGTACAACAGGGATTGATAGGATATTTCGGAGCCATAGATCCAAACGAAGGAGGAAGTACTTATCGCAAAAATATCAATGCACTGTTAAGTACCACCTTGAAAAATGGCGCTGTACTTAAAAACAGGATCTACTTTTCAAAATATGATTTCACCCTGTTCTCAAACTTTACTTTCTTCAAAGTAGACCCGGTGAATGGAGACCAGATCAAACAAAAAGAAAACAGGAATCTTCTTGGATACAATAGTAGCTATGAAGTGATCAGCTTCATCGGTAATAAAAAATTACGTACTGAAGCAGGGATCAATATCAGGCAGGACATATCCAATGATTCAGAGCTGTCGAGAACAAAAAACCGAACTGAAATTCTTGAAAGGATCAGCCTGGGTGATATCAATGAAACAAACCTTTCTGCATATATCAATGAGTCATTGTCATTAACGGAAAAGTTTACCCTTAATGCAGGTTTGCGCTTTGATCATTTCATTGCAAAATATACCGACAAATTAAATCCTTCAGGAAGCGGAAAAGAAAACGCATCCATTGTAAGTCCAAAGCTGAATCTATTTTATCATTACAACGATAAAACACAATTCTATATCTCTGCAGGTAGGGGCTTTCACTCTAATGATACAAGGGCAGTAGTATCACAGAAAGGCCTGGAGATCCTGCCTGCAGCCTGGGGTTACGACATTGGAACGATCATGAAACCATTGCCAAATCTGTTGATCAATACTGCTTTCTGGTATTTGAAACTTGACCAGGAATTTGTGTATGTAGGTGATGAAGGAATCGTTGAACCAAGCGGAAGAAGTGTGCGCTATGGTGTGGATGTATCAGCCAGATATGAACCGGTGAAATGGCTGATCATTGATGCTGACCTCAACTACGCGAAACCAAGATCAATTGATGAACCCAAAGGAGCTGATTATATTCCGCTAGCACCCATATTCACAGCAACAGGCGGTATCAGTTTTAAAAACCAGCATGGAGCCCAGATCAGCCTCAGAAACAGGTATATGGCTGACCGTCCTGCAAATGAAGATAACAGCACAATCGCTAAAGGATATTTTGTGCATGACCTGTTCATTAACTATCCGTATAAAAAATTTGATTTCAATGTATCGATTCAAAACCTGTTCAATGTGAAATGGAAAGAAACACAATTTGATACGGAAAGCAGGTTGCGAAATGAAGCAGATCCCATCACTGAAATTCACTTTACACCCGGAACAAAATTTTATTTAAAAGCATCCCTGAACTTCAGGTTCTAAATAACAAATAGGTCCCTCGCGGGACCTATTTTGTAACCAATAAATAGAACAAACTGTAAGAATAAGGTAATGGCTAATGATATTTATGTTGATTAAGATTTGACAACTTTCACTGATTTCATTTTACCATCCTGAACCATTCCGATAATATAAGTTCCTGTAGGTAACCCTGACAACTGATCAATACTGATATTATTCATTCCTTTCTCAAGCATTACCATTCTTTGTTTCACAATCTTTCCTGACTGATCCATCAACCTGATCACTACCTGCTCCTGTTTCAAAGACTGGATCATCATAGACAGTCTCTCTTTAAAAGGATTTCCTGCAATGGTGAAGGAAGCAGATTCATTTTCATTTTCAAGAACCCGAAGCACAATGATATTGCTCAGTTTCGAAGAACCATCCTTATCAACCATTTTCAAACGATAATAATGAAGACCATATCCTGGGGCGAAATGAAAATACTGGTATGAAGAAGGAGCACCTTTTGCATTCACTGTACCAAGGGTGGTGAAGTTTGTACCATTGGTCGAATACAGGATATCATATCGCAATGCATTCTCTTCAAAAGAACTTGTCCAGGTGATCTTGTTATCTCCACTCACATGCGCACCTTTCAGATCACTGATTGAAATAGGCAGGGTCGACATGGTACATAAAGCACGGGTTGCGGAAGATCCAACATATGTATTTGTATCAGAAAGAACTATTGTCCCGATTACCAGGTTGCTGGTAGTTCCTGAACTGATGGTCTTATTGACCTTTAATTTTTGCGAAGATGAAATACCTGAAATGTTTCCATTATTTGATATTGATCCTGCAATGTAAAAACTACCTGCACCATTGATTGTACCATTGTTAGAAACAGAACCACCAACCCGGAAGATCGCTCCAGGATTATTCTGCTTCACAATTCCGTTATTGAATTGAAACCCTGAAGACAACCAAAGTAAACCTTCATTTCGAATATCTCTTCCACCCAGAACAGATCCGTTGAATACCATTCTGTCGAGGTTGATGATAGAATCCCCTGAGTTAAGATTTGAAGAACCTTTAACCACCCAAAGGTTTTTATTATTTAGATATCCTGCACTGGTATAAGCACCTTCAGTATAAAACTTCCCCGAATTGATGATTGAAGTATTCATTGCAGTGGTAAGAGAACCTTTAATGATCGTAACACCTTCATTCTCTATCACCGTATTTTTACTTTGGATCGCAACACTTCCATTAAAAGTAAAAGTACCGCAGGCACTATTCTTCATGTATATTTTTCCATTATCATTGAAAGCACTTGACCAGGTTACTTTACCTGTCGTATTATTCAATTGGAAATTTGTTCCGTAGTTGGCATTCGAAAAATTAATGGTACCGGCATTCTCAACTGTGCTGCTAAAACTGTTTGCATTCGAAGGAGAAAACTCACCACCCTGCTCAATCACTATATCAGAACCATTGTTGCCGCTGATATCTCCCGTGAATTTTCCACCGGTACGAATGATCATTTTTGCACCATTCTTGAGCGTTACAGCAGAGGAGACAGTAGTACTGATATACAGAGTCTGGCCGCTATTAATGGTTCCACCGGTATTACATAAAGCACCTGTAGGACATTGGGATTTTGCAGCGAAGCTCATTCCTCCAAGGAACAGGAGCATCGCAATACGGATTGTGTAAATTTGTTTCATACAGGTTGTTTAATGCCAACCCGTATTGCAAATCAGGACGCAGATTTTAAAAATCAAAATAAAAAGGGCTGAAACCCTTACCTGTAAAGGATTTCAGCCGACATATATTTTTAGAACCAAATTGTTCCAAACAGGTAAAAATTCCCTTTAATAGAGATTTTTCCAATTATGGGACTAAAACTGAAAGGTGGAATGTTTGATATCATGATAAAACAGGAAGATCCATTTGGATCTTTCGCCCTCTTCCCACCACTGCTGCCGAAGCTCCATGCATTTCTTTCCGTCGAAATCATATTTAGCCACAAACTTACTTTTCATTTGCTGGAGCTGGGGTGCATCATCTCCTCCAAAGAAAACGGTTTCTCCGCCATCAACAATCCAGAATACCTGGTGGAAAGGTGAATGTGCATGAGTGAATTCATGTTTGATATATCCATCGATCACTCCATTTCCATCAAGTAATTTGACCTGTGGGTGATCTTTTAATACTTCAAGTTCTTGTGGAATATAAGATGGTAATCCTTTTTCAAGGGCAAAGTCAAGCTCAGCTTTTTGAATAAAATAAGTGGCATTCGGAAAAGATAAAACCTGCTTACCATCGCGATTCATGCTTACGCCTCCAGCATGATCTTTATGCAGATGCGTCATCAATACCTTGGTGACTTCGGAAGGATTAATACCATGGTCCATCATATTTTTATGAAGCTGTAGTACTCCATCCTTCTCAAATCCCAAACCTGAATCCAGCAGCAGCACATCTTCTGTTGTGATCACCAGGAAAGGCTGAACCTCTACGAGCAAACTACCTTTTGGCCTTTCCTGCAGGTCATCGAGTCCTTCTTCAAAAGGAACAAAAAGCTTTGATTTATCGATGGTAAAAGAACCTTCGGAGAGAGGAATGATTTTCATGGAGCGAAGGTAAGGAAAGAGGAGGTGAGGAGATGAGGATGTGAGAAGATGAGAAGTTTGCCACTCCTCACCGCCTCACCTCCTCACCTCCTCATCTCCTCATCTTCTCTACCTCAAAACCATCTGCCTATCCGCATCCAACCTTATCAAAATAAACAGCATTGCGCTGAAGGTAATAAGGGAGGTTCCGCCATAGCTTACAAATGGAAGCGGGATACCGATCACCGGTGCAAGACCGATCGTCATGCAGATATTGATGGTGATATGGAAGAAAAGAACTGATGCTACCCCATAGGCATAGCAACGACTGAATACACTTCGTTGTCGTTCCGCCACCGTGACGATCCGCAACAGCAATATCATATACAATCCAAGGAAGATCACACTTCCAACAAAACCAAAACCTTCACCGATCGTACAGAAAATAAAATCTGTTCTTTGCTCAGGTACAAAATCAAATCTTGTTTGAGTACCCTTTAAAAAACCTCTTCCTACAACACCACCTGAACCAATGGCGATCTTACTCTGGCGCACATTGTAATCACTGGTACTTGCTTTTTTGGCTGCGGTTATTTCTTCTCCGTTGGTATTCTGAATGGCATAGGGGTTATCTCTTCCTATCAATGAAAAGACTCTTTCAACCTGGTGTTTCTGCAGAACTTTGGTGAAAAGGAAGGGAACAAAAAACAATTGCACACCCACACAAAATCCCCAGAGAAAAATTATACGCAACAATACTCCTTTATCACGCTTGATCTGTCGGCCAAGAAAATATATAGTGATCAGTGCAATGCCCGTTAATATCCCGGCCAATGTGTATTTCTCTACAAGCAATGTTGCGACTACAAGCACTGCAAGTGAGAAACCGGTGATCAGGTATCCTGCAGGTAATCCTTCACGGAACATCACCAGGAAGAATGCAAAGAACACAAGGGCAAGTCCTGTTTCACTTTGTGCAATGGTGATCAAGGCAGGAACCAGTACGATGGCTGCTGCAATAAGATGTGATCGTGATTTGGTAAAATCTGTATCGATCCTGGATAGATATTTTGCAAGCGCAAGATTCACAAAGACCTTACACAATTCAGCAGGTTGCAATTGAAACCCGCCAAACCTTATGATCGATTTCGTTCCTTTTACCTCTGTATGAAATGGAAATACCAGTAACAACAACAGTATCCCGAATGCATACCAGATGTTTGCAGTTGCCGTGAAGAATTTTGAATCCGTTAGTAATATGGCCATTCCAAGCACAAGACAAAAAACAAAATAGATCGTCTGCTTGCCATAATCAGCCTTCATTTTAAAGAATCCATCGATCACACTTTCTCCTTCCCGATAGGTTACGGAAAAAATGCTGATGATGCCAATGGTCACCAGTGCAATGTATAGCCAGATCATTATCCAGTCGATACCTTTGGATATTTCGGGATTACGCTGACTCATGCTTTGATGATATTTAAAGGCTTGAACGTATTTCTATTCAAATCAAATATTGCAGCAACTCTTGTTGGTACTGCAGGTTTCTTTTTCTTATCCTCTTCATCCTTCACAGGAGCAACGGTTCCTCTCTTGAAAAATCTTTTCAGGTATGAACTGTCTTTGGTGATCTTGAACCAGTGATACGCCCTGGAAGAATCTTCGATATACTGAAGCCTGTTTAAATATCCGGGCATAAGGTTGGCCGCAGAGATCCTGTCGACTTCCTTCACTCTTTCTGGCCTCAATGTATCATTCAGGTATTTCTCGATCATCAGCGAAGCAATCGGTGCTGCCCATGTTGATCCAAATCCTGAGTTCTCTACCACCACAGCAATCGCAATCTTAGGATTCTCTCTTGGTGCAAAACATACAAACATGGAGTTATCCTTCAGCTTGATCCTCTTCCTGTCAATGATCCTGTACTTTTCTGCTGTACCTGTCTTTGCACAGATATTTATTCCAGGGATCATTGCGGCCCTTGCCGTCCCTGATTCCACCACATCCTGCATTCCACTGATCACGGCTTCATATGCTTCATCAGAAATTCTTGTCAGTACTTCATGCTTTACACGAAACTTATTCAACAAGGTATCTTCAGGAGTTTCTCCATCTATTTCTTTTACAAAATGCGGAGTATAATAATATCCTTTGTTTGCAATGATGCACATGGCATTGGCAAGTTGCAATGGTGTTGATTGCATCATATCCTGTCCAATGCCCAAGGTCAGGTTGGTACAGGAGTTCCAGCTTCCGCGATATACTTTGTTATACACACTTGAATCGGGAACATTTCCTTTGTCTTCCCCCGGAATATCAATCCCGATCTTCTCTCCCAATCCAAATGCATTGAGGTATTCCTTCCAGTGCTGGTAACCATTCTTTACATTGCCATACCTTGGGTTATCTACTGTCAACCTGTAGATATGTGAATAGTAAGAGTTACATGAATTGGCAATTGACAATCTCAAATTCGCAGCGTGACCCGGATTTTTATGTGTACACCTAACAGGTCTTGCACAACCATAATAAGCACCACCACAACCAATACCTGTATGTGAATTGATCACACCTTCATCAAGTGCAACAAGGGCCCCCAATGGTTTGAATGTTGATCCTGGTTCATATCGTCCCTGCACACCACGATTCAATAATGGACCTGCAACATCAAGTACAAGCCTGCTGTAATTTTTTTGTTTATTCGGACCCGTAAGATCATTGGGATTATAATTTGGACCCGATGCCATCGCAATGATGCCACCTGTTTTGGGATCGATCGCTACAGCAGCACCTACTTTATTCGACATCAGTCTTTCTGCGAGCTGCTGTACTTCAATATCGATATAGGTTTGAAGGTTTCTTCCTGCAATGGCTGCAGTATCATATTTACCTTTTTCATAAGAACCAACAAGCCTGTTCTTATTATCCTTGATAAGATTTGTGATACCACGCTGTCCCATCAATACTTTTTCATAATAGGCTTCCAGCCCGCTTCTACCCACATAATCTCCCAACTGGTAAAATCCTTTTGATCTTTTGATGATCCCTGAATCTGCTTCACCAACATATCCCATGATATGTGCTGCCGCATTAAAAGGATAAACACGCACTGGTCTTTCGATCAATGCAAAGCCGGGATATTTCCAGATGTTTTCATCAAGCCTGGCATGCATATCCAGTGGAAGCAAGTCTTCGAAGATGGAAGGCCTGTATGGTCCATTCTTGAAACGTGCATCCAGCATACGTTTGCGGAATTCCGCCGTATCGATCTGCAGTGTTTCACAAAGAGAATTCGTATCAATATTTTTTACTTCATAAGGAGTGACCACCAGGTCGTACATGATGGTATTGTTAAGGATGGCTTTTCCTTTCCTGTCGTAGATGATTCCCCTGTTCGGGTACACGACCTTGCGGAATACCGCATTGTTGAGCGCCATCTGCTTATAGTCATCAGAAAGGATCTGAAGATTGAACAACTGGACAACAACAATAAGGAACAACCCGATGAAGATCAACCGGATGATATTACTTCTTGACTGATTGAATACTGACATAGCCCTTTAAAAAGGTTGGCTTTATTTTGCAGCGATTAAACTGCGTTGGTTCTGAATTTATCTTTCCTGTAGAAAACAAGTTCTGTCAACGCGATCAGAACAATACTGATACCTGTTGTTCCAAGAATTTTACCGATAAAATACAGGAATGATCCCACCTGTAAAAATTCAAGAAATACCAGCACAATGTTATGTATCAACGCAAGCAATAACACATAAGTTGCATAAGGTGCAAGTCCCATGCTTGAAATAGATGGAGAACGGAAATTCAGTTCAGCACCTTCCTGCCTGATGAGAATATTGATGAGGAAAGGCCGTAGGTATGCAATCAAAGTACAGGGAGCTGCATGCAATCCTGGAGTCTTGGTAAAATAGTCAAGTGTCAACCCGAAAATGAATCCAACGAAAGTCAGTCCCAGCCTGGGTGTATTAAAAGGCAGCCACAATATGAACAGGAAGTACAGGTATGGAACAATGAACTGGTGCAATGGTGGAATTTGAAAAAGTACAAATACCTGCACCAGTATGAACAGAATATACCTGATGATATGTTTGAAGAGTTTATTCATTGTTTGAACGGGTCGCCTCCTCCAGTTTTTTCTGTTCTTCTTTCTGAAGATTCTCTACCACGAAAACATTGCTGACATTATAGAAATTCGTTGCAGGTCTGATCTTCATCGTATAAAAATTACTTGCCTTATCCGAGCTGATCTCTTGCACAGTTCCTACCATGATCCCTTCAGGGAATCTCAATGAATATCCGCTTGTTACTATGGAATCGCCTTTTGCAACTTTTGCACTCTTGGGAATATTGGTCAGTGTAAGAGAGATCGTACTCGTTCCATCCCAGGATACTTTTCCAACTTCACCTGTCTTCTTCAACTTAGCGCTCACGCTGCTTTGGCGATGAAGCAAACTCATCACCACAGCAAAATTTTCGCTGGTGTTCACTACTGTTCCTACAATCCCGTTTGCACTGATCACACCCATATCTTTCCTGACACCCTGGTTTTCTCCACGATGTATGGTGATATAATTATTCTGCAATGAAATGGAATTGGAAACCACTCTTGCATCGCGCCAGAGAAATCTCCTGTATTTTCCTAAAGTATCATAGGCAATTGTATCCTTCACCAATCGCTGTGCAGTATCTGGCGCCTGGAAATTGGATGGAACCTGGTTCAGCAGGTTCACATTCATTTTAGTGAGTGATTCATTTTCCTTCTTCAGGTGGAAATAATATTCAATGTTGGTATACCTTGCGGAAACCCTCCCGGTGATCTCATTGGCAACGCCCATAAAGGCTGCTTCATGAAATTTATTGAACCGGAAAAGAAACAACAGCGCAATGATCTCCAGCACCAGGAAGAACAAAAAGTTGAAATACCTTCTGATGAAGAGAAAAATGTTTCGCACCTTGGATTAGAGATTTAAATCATTAACGCATGACAAATGGATAGCGATCGTAGTGCTTGAGGGCTAAACCTGTTCCGCGTACCACGCTCTTCAGCGGATCATCGGCTACATGAACAGGAAGCTTGATCTTCTGGCTCAAACGCTTGTCGAGACCACGAAGCAATGCACCACCACCGGTGAGGTACAAACCTCTCCTGTAGATATCTCCAGCAAGTTCCGGAGGAGTCATTTCCAAAGCTTTGAGGATCGCTTCTTCGATCTTGAAGATGCTCTTATCAAGTGCTTCAGCAACTTCCTGGTAACTTACCATGATCTGCTTCGGGATACCGGTAACAAGGTCACGACCATTCACTGGCATATCATCCGGTGGATTGTCGAGGTCCTTCATCGCAGCACCGATGTTGATCTTTATCTGTTCGGCAGTTCTTTCACCAATAAGCAGTGAGTGATAACGGCGAAGTGCTTCCATGATATCAGCAGTGAATTCGTCGCCCGCAATACGGATCGACTGATCACACACGATACCTGCAAGGGCGATCACGGTAATACCGGTAGTACCACCCCCGATATCGATGATCATATTACCAACAGGCTCTTCAACATCGATACCGATACCGAGTGCTGCAGCCATAGGTTCATGTAAGAGATAAACTTCCTTCGCTCCTGCCTGTTCTGCAGAGTCACGAACTGCACGCTTCTCTACTTCTGTGATAGAAGAAGGAATACAGATCATCATTCTCCAGCTTGGTGGAAACAAAGGTTTCTTGGGATAGATCATCTTGATCATTTCCCTGATCATCAGTTCGGCAGCGTTGAAATCGGCGATCACACCGTCTTTCAGCGGACGAACCGTGCGGATACTTTCGTGAGTCTTCTCGTGCATCATCAATGCACGCTTACCCACTGCAAGTACATTCTTAGGATTATTCCTGTCGAGCGCCACAATACTCGGCTCATTTACCACTATCTCATCATTATGTATGATCAGGGTATTGGCCGTGCCCAGATCCATCGCGATTTCCTGGGTTAGAAAATTGAATAATCCCATTGTATGTTGAAAGGTTAGAATTTATAACTAATGCTGGCAAAATTGAAGTAAATAATCGGAACTACAAAAGTCAATGATCTGACTTGTAAGCATTTTTTCCACAGCGCCTTATCACCAAAATCTTACCAAATTTTGAGTTCAACGGAAATTCAGTTGGAATAGTATAAAATCAGGAGTAAAAGCCGAGATATTTTTCCATTGCCGGAGGTAATGTTGGAATATTTCTCCTGTTCAGCAGGAAGCTGGTCAGCCTGGAGAACTCTCCGAATATTGAATGTTTCTGAACTGCGCCAGCGAGATAATCTTTTCCGCTGCTTCCACCGGTTCCCACTCTTGATCCGATCATTCTTTGTACCATGCTCATGTGCCGGTATCTCCAGATGCTTAATTGCTCGTCGATCTCCAGCAGGTAACTGATAAGTTCATACGGAAGATGCAGTAATGGATACCCGCGATACAACATGATGAAATGCGCTGCCCTCCTGGCTTTGAGGGTCAAGGCCGAACCTTCGGTCTCTTCTTTAAAAAAATACTGATCGAATTGGTCCAGGTTCTTTTGTTCTGCTTCGGAAAGAGAAGCAGCATATGCATCACGATATTCTTTCCAGAAACTATCAGGATGAAATGATTCAGTTTGTTGTTGAACAAATGGCATCCTGTTGAGCCAGGTGTTGACTAATTCTAGAATGGTTGGCTTCGATTCAGCTTCTTTAATGAGTTGAATATGTTCGGGAGTTAATTGGGAAGTATAGTATTCCTGTCCGTGGCGCTGGCTGAATTTCAATCCCAGTCTTGCTTCCAGCATTTTGAACTGCCAGCTCTGGAATCCTGATGCCGGCCTTAGCATATCGCGGAAATCAAGGAAATCCATTGGTGTCATGGTTTCCATGATATCGATCTGGTGTACCAGCACCTTGAGGATGGTCGACATCCTGGAAAGTCGGTGAACAACAGTTTGCAACTCCGGAGAATTATCGTTCAGGGAAGGTTTATCGAGGATTACTGCGATGGATTCGGTTTCATGGAGCAGCTGCTTGAACCAGAGTTCATATGCCTGGTGAATGATGATGAAGAGGGTTTCATCATGTGCTGGAAGCCGGAGCTTTTCACTCTCCGTATGCTGTGCATTCAGTATGGTGGCAAGTTGCAGGTAATCGCTGTAGTTGATCATGGGGGAAAGATAGGAATTCCCGGGCTACCGGGCTGACCAACCGTGTAGCGGTTGGGCTGAACGGACCGGGCTGAAGAAATGCCAAAGGCATTTGGGCTGAACGGGAGATCAGCTCAGCCCAAACAGCTGCGCTGTTTGTTCAGCGCTGTGCGTTCAGCCCAGCGCTATCGCGCTGGTCAGCGCGCGAACTCATACCCAATATCCCTTCTGTAATACATCCCCTCAAACTCAATCCCCTTCAGCACTTTACGAGATTGAGACACACAATCTTTTACCGAAGAACCGTAGGAAGTAACACACAAAACCCTTCCACCACTGGTTATAACTGAATCATCTTTAGCAGCAGTTCCGGCATGAAAGATCATGCTTCCTTCAACCTGTTGATCTAAACCTGAAATGGAAAATCCTTTTTTATAATCACCCGGATAACCGCCACTCACCGCCATTACCGTGCAGGCCATGCGTGGATCGTGCTCGATCTTAACTTCATCCAGCTTTCCTGCTGCAGTGGCTGCAAACAGGTCTACCAGGTCATTCTTCAACCGGGGCATCACTACTTCTGTTTCCGGATCTCCCATACGGCAATTGTATTCGATCACCATCGGTTCTCCATTCACTTTGATCAAACCAAAAAAGATAAATCCTTTATAGTCGATCGATTCTTTATGCAGTCCCTCCACGGTTGGTTTTACGATCCGCTCTTCCACTTTCTGCATGAAATCAGCATCAGCAAAAGGTACAGGGCTCACAGCACCCATTCCACCGGTATTATTCCCGGTATCACCCTCTCCAATTCTTTTATAGTCTTTAGCTTCAGGTAATAACACATAATTCTTTCCATCAGTCAGTGCGAATACACTCAGCTCTATTCCATCCAAAAATTGCTCAACAACAACTTTTTTACTTGCATCACCGAACTTGCTTTGGAGGATCATCTCCCTGAATTCAGCAATAGCTTCATCCTTTGAAGTGCAGATCAGCACTCCTTTTCCGGCTGCCAGTCCATCCGCTTTCAATACGATCGGAAGATCATGCTGCTGCAGGTACTCCACTCCTTCTTCAACATTATCAGCAGTAAATTCCTGGTATGCTGCAGTGGGAATATTGTGACGACCCATGAATCTCTTTGAAAATGCTTTGCTTCCTTCCAGTTGAGCGCCTTCCGCAGAAGGGCCAATCACAGGAATCTGTTTTAATTTGTCATCATTCAAAAAGAAATCCACGATCCCTTTTACCAGAGGCTCCTCTGGTCCAACCACCACCATATCGATCTTATAATCCAGCACAAATTCCGCTACAGAAGGAAAATCAGTTGCAGAGATCTGAACATTTTCCCCGCACAATGCAGTTCCCGCATTTCCCGGAGCGATATACAATCTGGTGAGTTTAGAACTTTGAGAAAGCTTCCAGGCAATTGCATGTTCACGACCGCCTGAACCAAGTAAAAGAATATTCATAAGCTGTTGTTATCGGCCGCGAATTTCGGCAATCCATGCCGGATTAACCAATTTTAAAAATCATACTGATCAACCGAGTAATGATTTTATTCCTATTTTAGGCGGTCAAACACTTGTTAGTTTAATTAATCCCGATGAATCAAGCTTCAATCGATGCCCGACATCCCAAAGGACTTTTTGTGCTCTTTTTTGCAGAAATGTGGGAAAGGTTCAGTTACTACGGAATGCGCGCCATACTTGTGCTCTATGTTACGAACGGACTTTTGATGAGTGATGCCTACGCTAATGATGGCGTGTACGGAAGCTTCACCGGACTGGTTTACTTAACCCCCTTACTCGGAGGATATTTTGCCGACCGACTGTGGGGTAACCGAAGATCCATTATCACCGGAGGATTTCTGATGGCCCTTGGTCAGTTCATCATGTTCATCAGTGCTTCTTTTTATGAAACACCTTCCACTGCGCATATCTTGATGTGGGTAGGATTAGGTACCATCATACTTGGAAATGGTTTCTTCAAACCCAATATCTCTTCGATGGTGGGGCAGCTCTATCCCCGTAACGATAACAGGCTTGATGCAGCATACATTATTTTCTACATGGGTATCAACCTGGGTTCATTCATTGCACCATTGGTTTGCGGTGGACTCGGAGAACAGTATGATGCAACAGGAGAAGCTATCCGGGGCTCATTCAAATGGGGATTTCTTGCTGCCTGTATAGGAATGCTTTTCGGGACATTTTCTTTTATCTGGCTAAAGAATAAATATGTCCTTGATCCATCAGGACAGGGCATTGGAATTGTTCCAAACAAGATAAATGATAAACAGGATTCAGCACCTGTAGCGAGCGGCAATAAAAACCTGCTGATGTGGATCGGAATTGATGTTGCCTTGTTCCTGCTATTTCATTTTTTATTTGGACTTGATATCATTGGATCATTCATTTTCAGTACTGCCATATCTGTTTGCGGAATCATCATTACTGATTCTTCATTAACCAGGCAGGAAAGAGGAAGAGTGTTAGTGATCTTTATCTCGGCATTTTTTGTGATCTTCTTCTGGGCAGCATTTGAGCAGGCCGGTTCATCACTTACATTGTTTGCTGAAAGAAATACAGACAGGTCTGTAAGTCTTTCCACCACATTAGGAACAATGATATTGATCGTGCTTGCCATTGCAGCAGGATTATATTATTTGTTGCAGCGAATGATGCAGATTCCTTCTGAATTGAAGGTTTTATTTGGATTGATAGCACTCTCAGCACTTGGCTATGCAGTATATCATTATGTTATAGGAACACCATATGTTCTGACCGAAGTAAAGGCCAGCTGGTTCAATAGTGTGAATGGTATGTTCATCATTCTACTCGCACCACTTGCATCGAGTTTCTGGATGATGTTGGGAAAAGCAAAGCTGGAGCCATCTTCACCAAAGAAACAGGTTATTGGATTACTGTTTCTTGGATTAGGTTACCTCGTGATTTCATTCGGTGTGAAAGGCGATGCTCAAAAAGCAAGCATGCTCTGGTTATTCGCATTATACTTCTTACATACTTTAGGAGAACTGTCTGTATCACCGATCGGATTATCACTGGTGAATAAACTTGCTCCTGCCAGATTCGGTTCATTGCTGATGGGTGTATGGTTTCTTTCCAATGCTGCAGCAAACAAGTTCGGAGGAACACTGGGCGCATTGTATCCGGGAGAAGGACCAACACATATCCTTGGATTCACGATCAACAACCTCTATGATTTCTTCATGGTATTCGTAGTGATGAGTGGAATTGCAGCAGTATTGTTATTCATCCTTACCTACTGGATGGAAAAGCAAATGGGCGACGTAAAATAAACCGGCACTGAGAAAAACTACTATATGAGTGAAAAACAATTTCAACCTTTTATTGCACCAAATCAGAATGTAAAAGAACTGACTGTTAAATCGATTCTTGTAGGTGCATTGTTCGGCATCATCTTCGGCGCTGCAACAGTTTACCTGGCATTGAAAGCAGGTCTGACAGTCAGCGCTTCCATTCCCATTGCAGTGATTGCAATTACTTTGGGAAGAAGATTTTTGAAGACCACCATTCTTGAAAACAACATCATTCAGACTACAGGAAGTGCAGGTGAAAGTATTGCTGCCGGTGTTGCGTTTACGCTGCCAGGATTTCTATTTTTATCTTCTCCTGATAGTGCTTCTTATTTTAACTATCTCACCATTTTGATTCTTGCAATCGTTGGTGGATTGCTGGGAACCTTGCTGATGGTGCCTTTGAGAAGAGCACTCATAGTAAGTGAACATGGCAATCTCCCTTATCCTGAAGGAACTGCCTGCGGTGATGTTTTGAAAGCAGGTGAGAAAGGTGGAGACTTCGCACGCACTGCATTCTGGGGATTGGGTGTTGCATTTGTTTATGCGATCCTTCAAAAAGTATTACACTTTATTGCTGAAGTACCATATATGGCAACCAGTAAGATGAATAAATTCTTTCCATCTGCAAGAGTTAGTGGAGAGATCACTCCTGAGTATCTTGGTGTGGGTTATATCATTGGTCCACGCATTGCGGGTGTATTGGTTGCGGGTGGTGTATTGAGCTGGCTGGTATTGATACCATTGTTGTCTACCATCGTCCCTGCTGATACC
Organism: uncultured bacterium; assembly: GCA_966112615.1. Lineage (GTDB taxonomy): Bacteria > Bacteroidota > Bacteroidia > Chitinophagales > Chitinophagaceae > Flavitalea. The sequence continues at coordinate 257,220 of CBHWDO010000002.1, read as the reverse complement.
ATTGCATTGCAACTGGTAAAACTTGGTTACCTGAAAAGCATTACTGATGCTGGCGGACAGGGTGGCTGGGATCCAGCAACACACAATTTTGCTAACTGGGCATCTGCGATCTATTATGCTTATATCAGGCAGATCGGTGCAGGTGCTGTAGCAGCAGGTGGTATCATCACGCTGATCAAAACCATTCCTACCATTGTAAAAAGTATTAAGTCGAGCGTAGCTTCCATCAAAGGAAATGCAGGCGCAGAAGGGACTGCTACGACAACCCTTCGTACTGAAAGAGATCTCAGTATGAAAGTTGTAGGGTTGGGAAGTTTAGGACTTATTGCTTTGATCACTTTGTTGCCGCAGGTGCCTGGCGACAGTGTATTGCAAAAATTATTGATCGGTGTGCTGGTAGTGATCTTCGGAGCATTGTTTGTAACAGTGTCTTCAAGAATTGTAGGATTGATCGGATCATCCAATAACCCGATCAGTGGTATGACCATCGCAACGGTGATGGGAACCAGTTTGATCTTCTTAAGTGTGGGCTGGACCGGGCAGGCATTTGAACCATTAGTACTTGTGGTGGGAGGAATGATCTGTATTGCAGCAGCGAATGCAGGTGCCACTTCGCAGGATTTGAAGAGCGGATATATTGTTGGAGCAACTCCAAGGAATCAACAGATCGCATTATTTGTTGGTGCGATCGTTTCAAGTATCGTAATTGGTTTAACGATCAAGTTCCTCGACAAGCCAACTGCAGAGATGGCATCTCAGGGAATCACACATGCGATCGGATCAGAAAAATATCCTGCACCACAGGCTACACTGATGGCTACACTGATCAAAGGAATTTTATCACAGAACCTCGACTGGCAATTTGTATTTGTAGGAATGTTTTTGGCCATCGTGATGGAACTCTGTGGTATCAAGGCTTTAAGCTTTGCTGTAGGTGCTTATTTGCCATTGTCTACCACCCTTCCGATCTTTATTGGCGGTGCGATCAAAGGTTTGGTTGATATGAAGAAAGGCAAGGTTGAATCACCTGAAGAAGAAGAACTAGGAAAAGGAAATCTTTTTGCAACAGGATTAGTTGCAGGAGGTGCGGTAGCCGGAGTATTGATCGCATTTCTTGCCGGAACGGATGGTGGATCCAGCTTCCTGTCAAGTGTGAATATGGAAGCCGGCCTTGAGCATGCATTAGGTGAAGGCGGATATTTTTTGGTGGGTGTTGTGTTGTTTGCGGTGATGGGGTATTTGTTGTATAGGATTGGAGTGGGGAGAGATAAGAAGGGCGAATCGGGAATAGGGAATGGGGAATAGGAACGAACCTGTATATGTAAAAAGCGCGGATCACAAGTCCGCGCTTTTTTATTCTATTATGTAAGGACTTGCTTATTCCCGATTCTCCCTTCTCAATTCCCGATTCTCAATTCATCTTAAAGGGCACCACCATCTCAAACACCGGTATGTTCACTTCAATACCACTTTTATCAACAAGATTTTCCATCTGGTATGTGCCATACATTTTTCCCAATTCGGAATGAAGATTACATCCGCTGACGTATTGATATTTATCGCCGGGTTTTATGGTTGGTTGAACGCCTACAACTCCATCTCCTTCCACTTCGCGCGTGGAGCCATTGGAGTCCACTATGTACCAGTGACGGCGCAGTAATTTTACAGGATAATTATTATGATTCTCAATGGTGATACGGTATGCAAACATGAACTCTCCCGAAACCGCATTGCTGTAATCAGGCTGGTAAAACGTTTCCACACTCACCTCGATGCCTTCTGAAATCTTGGATACCATGGGGTTCGATTTGGTATAAAAGTAAAAAAATTTAGATGCGCAATCCCCTTAAAGGATAATTTAACATGAAATCGTACTCGCTGCATTACCTTTGCGCTGCCTATTATCTAAAAAATAGATCATCATGAAAATTGCTGTTGCAAAAGGAGATGGTATCGGTCCTGAGATCATGGATGCCGTACTGTCTGTATTCCAGGCCAACCAGGTTCCGTTAGAGTATGAGTTTGTGGATATGGGAAAATGGGTTTTCGACAAGGGTTTTTCCAATGGAATGACTCCACAGGCTCAGAAAACCATTGAAAACCTGGGAATTCTCTTCAAAGGCCCCATGGAAACACCGAAAGGAAAAGGAGTTAAGTCGATCAACGTTACTGCGCGTAAAACCTGGAACACCTATGCCAACATCAGGTCGTTCCAAACACTTTCAGGCGTAGAAACTGTGTTCTCAAAGGCCGGAATTCCCATCGACATCACCATTGTTCGTGAAAATATTGAAGATACTTACGGTGGGATCGAGCACATGCTCACCCACGACGTTGCACTAAGCCGCCGCATTATTACCCGCCCGGGTAGTATGCAGGTGATCCGCTATGCTTTCGAAATGGCCAAGAAAAAAGGTGCCAGAAGGATCAGTTGCGGTCACAAGGCAAATATCATGAAAATCACTGACGGCCTGTTCCTTGAGTGTTTTTATGAAGTGGCCAAGGAGTATCCTGAGCTGAAAGCTGATGATATTATTGTGGATGACTTGGCCATGAAACTGGTGGTTCGTCCTCATGAGTTTGATGTGGTAGTGCTGACCAACCTGCAGGGTGATATCATTTCTGACCTTTGCGCAGGACTGGTTGGTGGATTGGGCTTCGCTCCTTCTGCTAACGTCGGTGATTATATTTCGATCTTTGAAGCAGTTCATGGAACAGCTCCGGATATAGCAGGAAAGAATGTTGCAAACCCAACAGCACTATTGTTAAGCGGTTTAAGCATGTTGCGCCATCTTGGATTGATGGAAAAAGCAGCTACCATTGAAAATGCCCTGCTTTATACACTGGAATCAGGAGTTCACACAGGTGATTTTGGTGATAAGTCGAAACCATCACTGAACACAACGGAATTTGCACAGGCAATCATCAATAATTTCGGAAAGAAGCCAACCAATAATCCAAAGCCAGACCTGCCAAATGCAGCAAGCTCCTGCACTTTGGTAAATCTTGAGTCGAATGCAATGATGTCATCGCTCGAGCCTTTACAGGAAAAGATTGTGGGTGTTGATCTCTTCATTGAATCAAATGAACAACCAAATTATATCGCCAGCAAATGCCAGCGACATGCAGGTGTGAAATTCAAGCTGGTAAATATCAGCAACCGCGGAACACAGGTATGGCCTACAGGTTCTGTGTACACCAACCTGGTGAACCAGTACAATGTACGTTTCGAATCACTGGATGACCAGCCGCTGAATCAGCAGGATATCCTTGGTTTGTATGTCAGCCTGAGTGGTGATTTCAGGATCTGTTCTTCAGAATTATTGTTGATGTGGGGAGATAAGAAAGCTTACTCATTGGCACAGGGGCAATAACAGGCAGAACGCTTCCGGGCAGAACGCCCGAAGGGCGGGCTGAACGGAGTTCCTAATGTTAAATGAATAATTAAAAATGAACAAAGGGTGCCTAATTATCGACACCCTTTGTTCATTTTTAATTTTAAATTTGTACATACAACTATATTCTTTACATTTGCCTTCTCAATGCAAATCCAGGAAAGTAAATATTCGCAATGCCTCTATTTCACTTCAGCTGCTTTAGCGAGGAAGGTGGAAAAGATGGCTATTGAAGTTTGGAAAGAGGTAGATCTTCCACCAAGCTATGCCTATTTACTTATGATCGTTCTGGATGAACCGGGAATTCAGCCCTCAGGATTATCATCTGAACTTCATCTGCAACCCAGTACCATTACGCGTTTGGTGGAAAAACTGGAGGAGAAGAAATTGGTGGTTAGAACAACTGAAGGAAAACTGACCAATATCTATCCAACACCAAAAGCTAAAGAGTTACTTCCTAAAATGAAACAATGCATTAAAAAGATCACTGAGAAATACGCATCAATCTTAGGAAAAGAACAAAGCTGTAAGCTGGTTAAGGATATCGCATTTTTTGCTGACAAACTGGACACTTAAATTTTTTACATTTATAATTGTATATACAAACATCAAATCAAACACCATGAAGTATGTAATTACCGGAGCTGCGGGTAACATCTCCAAACCATTATCAGAAATCCTTATTTCAAAAGGCCATGATGTTACAGTGATCGGTCGTAGTGCCGAAAATCTTAAAGATCTAACCAGTAAAGGTGCTAAAGCTGCCATTGGAAACCTGGAAGATGCTGGATTTCTTGCTGAAACATTTAGAGGAGCAGATGCAGCTTACATAATGTTTCCTCCTCAATATGCAGCTTTGGAACTGAATGCTTACCATGACCTTGCTATCAAATACTCATCGGCTATTCAACAATCAGGCATTAAGAATATCGTGGTACTAAGTAGCATCGGCGCTCATCTATCGGAAGGTGTTGGTCCGGTAACAGGTCTTAATATGGCAGAACAGGAACTAAACAAATTGGCTGATGTAAATATCCTTTACTTAAGACCTGGATATTTTTATACTAACCTGTTTGCAAATATTGGTATGATCAAAGGGATGAATATTATTGGTAATAATTCGGGAGATGCCAACAATACCATCATTCTATCTCATCCAAAAGATATTGCAGAAGGAGCAGCAGAAGCATTGACAGCCCTCGATTTCAAAGGACATACAGTTCAATACCTGGTGAGTGATGAACGTCCACAGGGTGATATTGCAAAAGTCCTCGGTACTGCAATTGGCAAACCTGAATTACCATGGGTTGCTTTTACAGACGAGCAAAGTCTTGGCGGAATGATAGGTGCAGGTGTACCTGAACTGATGGCAAAAAAATATGTTGAAATGGGTTCTTCCATGAGAAGCGGAAAAATGTTTGAAGATTATAAAACACAACCGCATACCCAGGGAAAGATCAGGCTGGAAGATTTTGCCCAAGATTTTGCCAAGGCATACAATGCATAATATTTATTGTTTATAAAATAGGATGCCCGGCCAACCATGGTTGGGCATTCTTATCCTCCCGCCTTCTTACTTTTAGTATAACCATTCTTTTGAAGCCATCCTAATACCTTATCTCTTTGATCTCCCTGTATGATGATCTCTCCATCTTTTGCTGAGCCACCTGTTCCGCAAAAGTTTTTGAGCTGCTTAGCTATCTTCTCCAATTCATCATCCGAACCAACATATCCTTTTATCACAGTAGCTGCTTTTCCCCCACGGTGCTTGGTTTCAAGCCATACCCTGAGTTGCTGATCTGCAGGTGACAGGTTTTCGGATGAAGATTCTTCTGACTCAAATTTGAAGTTTGGATCAGTGCTGTATACAAATGGGGATGAGGGTTTGTTCTTTTTGGACATGGCTGTTCGGAATTAGGAGTTGGGAGTTGGGAGTTGGGAGTTAGGAGTTGGTTGCGCTTTTAAACTTAGATCCAGGCTTTTGGCCTGGTGAATCAAGGCACCCACACTTACATAGGTTACACCGGCTTTTGCATAGTCAACGATATTGTCGAGATTGATTCCACCGCTTGCTTCTGTTTCAACATTTCCATTGATCAATGCTACAGCTTCAGCAACCTGTTGCGGTGAAAAATTATCCAGCATGATCCTATCCACCTTGCCGGTTTGTAAAGCTCTTTTTACTTCATCTATGTTGCGTGTTTCTACTTCAATCTTTAATCCTGGTTTTACATCCTGGACATATTGATATGCTCTTTCAATAGCCTGTTCCAAACCACCCGCATAATCAATATGATTATCTTTCAGCATGATCATATCGTAGAGTCCCATACGATGGTTCATACCTCCGCCAATTCTGACTGCCTCCTTTTCCAGCAATCGAAAGTTTGGGGTGGTCTTCCTGGTATCGAGGATCTTTGTAGCAAAACCCTGAAGTTTATTTGAATACTGTTTTGTCAGTGTGGCAATGCCACTCATTCTTTGCATGCAATTCAGCACAAGTCTTTCGCAAGTGAGAATAGTATGAACAGTTGCAAACACTTCAAAAGCAATTTCACCATTCTTCATTGACTCACCATCCTTTTTAAAGGCAGTAAAAACTGAAGATGGTTCCTTGTAAGCAAAGATCTTTCTTGCAACATCCAATCCGGCAAGAATCCCGTCCTGCTTGATCTTCAGCACAGCCTTTCCTTTAGCATCAGGTGGAATGGAACTCAGTGTTGAATGATCTCCATCACCGATATCTTCTTTTAATGCTTCGTCTATAAGGTGTATCAGCTGTTCGTCGAAAGTGTTCATGGGGGCGAATTTAGGCAATTCGGTTTAGGAATCGGGAATGGAGAAGCGGGAATGGGGAAATGTAAATCGGTAATCGGAAATCGAAAAGAATACAGAACCCTAAAATGAAGAAAGCTACCCTCGCGGGTAGCCTTCCATGTATTCCATGTCTTCTATGTATTCCATGTCTTCCGTGTATTCTGCTATTTCTCCGCCTGAAACGCCACTTCCTGCACCACCTGCTGATCACCTTTCTGCTTCATGTATAGCTTCGTCCGGAAATTACCATTCTTGGTTTGAAGGGAACCGATACAAAACTGTGAACCATTGTTCTCACCGGTATGCTTTACCACGAAGTTCTTTACGCCATTGGTCGCAAAGAAATTACGAAGAATCATTTCACCCTGGTTACGGCTGTAATTGTCACTTTTATCGGGAAGGGAAATATCAACCCTGCTGTCGAAATACTTCGCCATCTGCGAAGCATTCCCGGTCTTTAATGCACTGATCACTTCCTCAATCGAATACTGGGGTCTGAACGATACCATCATAAAAACCAATCCCAACAGTGCCAATCCTAAAATTTTTTTCATATGAGCGATTTACGGTCCGGTTAAAACGAAAAACATGCCAATTTAAGTTCTCTATTTCACAAATGAAACAGCACCGCCTTGTTTATTGTACCTTAGCGGTCCTTAGAGATTTAATTAACAACATAGCAACTTATCATGGCTTCTAAAAAAGTAATTCTCGTAATTATGGATGGCTGGGGACTCGGCCAGACTGCCAGCGCAGATGCGATCCGCAATGCAAACGTTCCTTTTGTCAGCTCCCTTTACAGTAAATATCCTAATACAACCCTTATTACCTGCGGGGAAGATGTGGGATTGCCTGAAGGACAAATGGGTAATTCTGAAGTTGGTCACCTCAACCTGGGTGCCGGACGCATCGTTTACCAGGAACTCCAGCGTATCAATGTTGCCATTCGTAATGGTTCATTTGCCCAGAATCCTCAATTGCTGAATGCCATTCAGAATGCCAAAAACAACCATAAAAAACTTCACCTGCTAGGTCTTGTAAGCGACGGCGGTGTTCACTCTCATATCAACCATATCAAGGCGATCCTGGATGTTTGTAAGCAACAGGGATTGTCCGAAGTATATATCCATGCTTTCACCGATGGACGCGATACTGATCCGAAAAGCGGTCTGGGTTACCTGACGGATCTTATTCAGCATATGAACCAGACGGTTGGAAAGATCGCCACCGTAAGCGGAAGATATTATGCCATGGACCGCGACAAGCGCTGGGAACGTGTAAAACTAGCTTACGATGCTTTAGTGAATGCCAGTGGTGAAACAGGTACAGATGCTTTAGAATGGATTCAGCATAATTACAACAACAATATCACCGATGAATTTATCAAACCAACAGTGATCACTGAAAATGGTGCTCCTGTTGCAAAGATCGAAAATGGTGATGTTGCTATCTGCTTCAACTTCAGAACAGACCGATGCCGCGAGATCACACAGGTGCTTACTCAGGCTGATATGCATGAATTCAACATGCATAAACTGAATCTGAACTACACAACCATGACCGAATATGATAAGACATATGTTGGTGTGAATGTGATCTTCGAAACTGATAACCTCAATAACACACTGGGAGAAGTACTCGAAGCGAATGGCAAGAAGCAGATCAGGATCGCAGAAACAGAAAAATATCCTCACGTTACATTCTTCTTCAGTGGTGGACGTGAAATGCCATTTGAAGGTGAAGTCAGGATCATGAAAGCATCTCCAAAAGTTGCCACTTATGATCTTCAACCGGAAATGAGTGCATTTGAACTAACTGATGCGATCGTTCCTGAAATTGAAAATGAATCTGCAGATTTCATTTGCCTGAACTATGCAAATACTGATATGGTGGGACATACAGGCGTTTTCTCTGCAGCCATAAAAGCCGCTGAAACTGTTGATGCATGTGTTCAACGTGTAGTTACTGCCGCACTTGATCATGGTTATACTGTATTCCTCACAGCTGATCATGGCAACGCTGATTTCATGATCAATGAAGACGGTTCTCCAAATACAGCACATACATTGAATCCTGTTCCTTTATTCATCATCGACAAAGAATGGAATGGAACTGTTAAGCCAGGTAAACTGGGAGATATTGCACCAACTATTTTAACGGTGATGGGCCTTCCTATCCCGGAACAAATGACCGGTAATGTATTGATCTAATGAAGAAATAAGATGAACAGATTTATATGTTCGCTGGCATTTTTACTTGCCGGCACAAACCTGCACGCACAGGAAAAAGATACCACATACAGGGAGCTGGATGAAGTGATCATTTCAGCAAACAGGTTTGCAGAAAAGAGAAAGAATATCTCACAGCAGATCGATGTGATCAATTCAAAAAAGATCAGTACGATCAATGCACAGAACACCGGTGACCTGCTGATGAACAGCGGAAATATTTTTGTGCAGAAAAGTCAGCAGGGCGGCAGCAGTCCGGTCATTCGTGGATTTGAAGCTAGCCGTGTGTTACTGGTAGTTGATGGTGTTCGGATGAACAATGCGATCTATCGGTCGGGTCATTTACAAAATGTAATTACTGTTGATCAGAATATGCTTGAACGCGTGGAAGTTTTGTATGGTCCTGCTTCTACTGTTTATGGCAGTGATGCATTAGGTGGGGTCGTGCATATGCGAACCATTAATCCTACAACATCAGCAAAAGGAATATCTGTCAAAGGATCTGCCTTCATGCGATACAGTTCAGCCAATAATGAAAAAACAGGTCATGCTGATATCCGTATTGGTACAAAGCAATGGGGCTTCCTGACTTCTTTCACGCACAGCGATTTTGGAGACATGCGTTCCGGAAGTGCGCGCTCTGATGAATTTCCTTTATTTGGAAGAAGAACCAGATATGTTGAAAGGATTAATGGAAAAGATACGGTGATCAACAGCAAGGACGACAGGGTTCAAAAGTTCTCCGGCTATACGCAATGGGATCTGATGCAGAAGATCTTATTTCAGCCAAAAGAAAACATAACTCACCTGCTGAACGTGCAGATCTCAGGCTCGTCTAATGTACCAAGGTATGATCGACTGACTGATACACTGAATGGTGCCTTAAGATTTGCACAATGGTATTATGGTCCGCAAAACAGGAAACTGGTGGCATATGAATTCAATGCAAACAGGTTAAAAGGTTTCTTCTCTGAATACAAGGCTGGGTTTAATTATCAGAACATAGAAGAGTCTAGGCACCAGCGCAGTTTCGGAAAAGATAATCTTGATAACAGGATCGAAAAAGTGAATGTGTATGCTTTTTTTCTTGATGCAAGAAGAAAGACCAAAAGACATGAATTCAATATAGGTGTCGACGGACAATTCAATGATGTAAAGTCAACAGCATTCAGAAAAAATATCGTTACAAATGCTCAAAGCAAACTGGATACAAGGTATCCTGATGGAAAGAACAGGATGAATTTTGTAGGCGCATATGCGCAGCACCTGTTCAAGATCAAAGAGGAAAAACTGATACTGAATGATGGTATCCGTGTTCAATATACAGGTCTGAATTCTACGATAGTTGATAATGCAACGCAGTTGAATCTTCCATATAATGACATCAGTCAAAGTAATGTTGCAGCAACCTGGAATATAGGACTGATCTATCTTGCAGAGCAGGATCTCCGTTATACGTTCACAGTTGCTTCAGGATTTCGTTCACCCAACATCGATGATCTTGCAAAGATCTTTGAATCCAGCACAGCAAGCAGGCAGGTGATCGTTCCGAATAAAGATATCAGGCCTGAATACACTTATTCCTTTGACATTGGTGTAAGCAAGAGTTGGAATAATCAACATTCAATTAGTTTCAATGCATTTTATACCCTTTTCCGGAATGCAATAGTTACGGCACCTTTCACTTTTAACGGACAGGATTCAATTTTATACAATGGCGTGTTGAGTGCTGTTCTGGCGAATCAGAACAGGAATAAAGCAAACCTGTACGGTGCGTCGCTAAGGATAAATACAACCATTCTTCCATCCTTGATATTTGAAGGAACAGTGAATTATACATACGGAAGATTTGAAACAGATCCAAAGGAACTGACAACGATCTATGAGAAGCAGAGCGATGGAAATTATGCCAGGGTTAGAAGAAATGTAAGTTCCAAACCTATGGATCATATTCCTCCGGTATTTGGAAGAGCCGGTTTACGGTACAATCAAAAGCGCTGGGATGTTGAAGCCTACTCGATATTCAATGGTGCAAAGACACTGGACGATTACAATCCGGATGGAGAAGACAATGCGCAATATGCTACTGCAAAAGGAAGCCTGGGCTGGTATACGTTGAATGTAAAAGCACAGTATCAATGGAGCCGTTACAGAGTGCAGGCAGGGGTTGAAAATATACTTGACAGGCACTACCGACAGTTCGCTTCAGGGTTCTCCGCGGCGGGCCGAAACGTGGTGATTGCCCTCCGGGTTGCCTTATAAGTTTTTTTGGACAAAGCAGCATAACGTAATGTTTTTTGTCTAAATTACAAGGCAACCAAACGGTTTATATGACCGAAGATGCCATTTTTCAAGGCTGTTTAAAAAATGATCCCATAGCACAAAGGGAATTGTACAATAAGTACAGTGCCAAAATGCTGTCGGTTTGTTACAGGTTTGCCCATAACCGGGAAGATGCCGAGGATATGCTCCAGGAAGGGTTTATCAAAGTGTTCTCACAGATACACACTTTCCAGAATAAGGGCGCATTTGAAGGCTGGATTCGAAGGATCATGGTGCATACTTGTATCAACCACCTCAAAAAGAACCGAAAGTTCAATGAGAGTGTGGACATAATTCACGCCACCGGGGTGCAGGTAAGAGAGGAATCAGTTCCTTCTATCGTTCAGGCAAAACAGGTGGTTGAATGTATCCGATTGTTACCAATGGGCTATAGGACCGTACTGAACCTATACGCGATCGAGGGATATTCCCACAAAGAGATCGCGGAAATGCTGGATATTGAAGAAAGCACCAGCAGGTCGCAGTATACACGTGCAAAGCAGATGTTGGAGGATATTCTTATCCGCAAGCGTATTGTGCAGAAGCCACGTGAAAAAACTGGTTGGTTCGGATTAGCGGCGGGAAACTAAATTAAAAGATGATCCTGTGAAAGATACCCGTTCAAACGCTAACGATTATGGAGAGAGATTTTTACAAAGATGAACTTGAGGACCTTATAAAAGAAAAGGCTGACCAGTTCCGCATGTACCCTTCTGAAAGGGTGTGGAAGAATATTCATCGTGAAATTCATCCCCGCAGGAAATGGTACCTCTACGGTTTTGCATTACTCCTCTCCGGATTAGGTTTGTATTCTGTTAATGAACTCTCCTCCCCCACTCAATTAAGTCAGCTTAAAGATCCCGCCATTGATCAGCATGCCCGCGAAGCTGAAGTTGTGGACCTGGAAGCAGTGAATCCGTTTGTTAAGAGGAGACAGGAAGACGTGGAGACATGGAGACAGGAAGAGGAGCAAGAAATGGTGAAGTGGAGAAGTGATGAAGTGGAGAAGAGAGGAAGTGAAGAAGTGATGAATAGGGTTAGTGCTGCTGTGATTCCTATCAATACACCGGTTCATTCAATAGAAGCGCCGCAAATAATTGAAGCTCCTTTGGTAAATATTGCTTCGGCTGAAACTCAAACAGAAAAATCACAGGTTCAGCAAGCGATTCAGGAAGAAATTCCGGAAAGATATAAGCGCGTAAACTGGTTGCACGACCAGGTGATACAGAAAGTCAGTCCTCAGAAAATGAAGCGACTCAGTTTCCAGGTGGCGGTTGCACCAACCATGAATTACCGAGTGTTGAAAGGAGGCACCAATGCTAAACTTCAATCCAGCATCAACAACATTCCAATTGCTTTATATCAGCCGGGTAATGTAGACAACCTGGTGAATCATAAACCAGCATTGGGATTTGAAGTTGGAACCACTGCTTTTTATGCCTTGACAAAAAAGCTTTCCATCAAAGCAGGCCTGCAGTTCAATTATTCAAGATATTTTATCACAGCTTTTAAATCTCAAACTGAGATCACATCCATAGCCCTGAACAGAAATAGTTTATCGGGTGCTTCAGTGCAAAGTCTTTCATCGCTCAATAATTTCGGAGGATATGCTGAAAAAGATATCCAGAACCAGTACTTCCAGTTATCGGCTCCTTTTGGGGCAGAAATGAGCGTGCTCGGTAAGAAAAAACTTCAGCTGCATGTGGCTGCAACTATTCAGCCTACTTACCTGCTGAACAGGAATTCATACCTGATGAGCAATGATCTTAAGAGCTATACACAATCACCATCACTGATAAGAAGATGGAATGTCAATACTGCCGTAGAAACTTTCATTTCCTATAAAACAGGAGGAATCCGCTGGCAACTTGGACCACAGTTCAGGTACCAGTTACTTTCCAGTTATATCAGGGAATACCCGATCTCCGAATACCTGATGGAATACGGAGTTAAATTTGGGGTTACCAAAACTATCCGCTAGGTTCGCCTTGCATCATAAAAGCTGCTGTCGAATGATGGCAGCTTTTATTTTTGCAAATCTTTCAACCCAATTTTATGAAACCTGGTATAATTGCCGCCCTTACCCTATTACTGTTTTCGTGTTCCAACGGATCAACTGATGAACCGGTGGGTCTGAGTGATATAGATACTTCCCAACCAAAAGAATATTTTCCATTGTTAGCTTTTCTTAAAGGTGAGATCAGAACTGTGGATTCTTTACCTGTTGGAATAAAGGTCTACAAGACAATTAACGAACATACAGATTCAGGATATATCAGGAATGAAGATTTTCATAAGCTGGCCGAAGAATTTATTACACCCGAATTGGAGCAGGAGAAATTCAGAAGTCTTTACAATGAATCATCCTTTTATGACAGGGGAAGTAAGTCTTCAACTTTTTATTACGAAACCCAGGACCAGTCGGCCAAAGTTAAAAGGATCGATATCATTACAAAAGCAACGGACACTTATGATAAAGTGAGCAGTATCTTTATTGAGAAGATAGACAGGCAGGGTGATTCAGTGATATTTAAAAAACTTATGTGGAAGCCCGGCCAGGAATTCCAGGTGATAGAAGATAAAAGAGTGACCAGGGTAGTCTGGCAATATTAAAACATGACATCAAAAGAATATTCCAATATATCGCATACCATCCCGACGAATCCCGGTATTTACAAATACTTCGACAAGTCAAATGAGCTGCTATATGTTGGTAAGGCAAAGAACTTGAGGAAAAGAGTCAGTTCTTATTTCACTAAGACATTCACCAATTACAAGACCCATGAACTGGTACAGCGGATCGCCAGGATCGAATTCACAATCGTGAATTCCGAGCAGGATGCATTCCTGTTGGAAAACTCGCTGATCAAACAATTTCAGCCCCGCTTCAATATCGATCTGAAGGATGATAAGTCTTACCCATACATTGTAATCAAAAATGAGCCCTTTCCGCGCATTTTCCTGACAAGGAGAAGGATCAATGACGGCTCGGAGTATTTGGGCCCGTTTACGTCTGTAAACCGCGTCAGAGAGCTACTGGATTTTATCCGTACAACCATTCCTTTGCGCACCTGCAAACTGAACCTTGCAGAAGTAAATATCAGGAAAGGTAAATTCAAGGTTTGCCTGGAATATCACCTGGGTAATTGCAAGGGTCCCTGCGAAGCTCTGCAGTCGTTGGAAGATTACCACCAGAATATCCAGCAGATCAGGAATATCCTTAAAGGAAATCTTTCGGCTGTGATCAATTATTTCAAATCGCAGATGCAGGAACATGCGGAAAACCTGGAATTTGAAAAGGCGGAGATGGTAAGAAAAAAGATCCAGCACCTGGAAAATTACCAGGCAAGGTCTGTGATCGTTTCAAGACATCTTTCCAATGCAGATGTATTCTCTATTCTGCGGGACGGGGACAATGCTTATGTAAATTACCTGCAGGTCCAGGCAGGAACAATTGTATTGACGCATACAGCGCAATTACAACCACATCTTGAAGAAACTGATGAAGAGATCCTTTCATTTGCGATCGCGCAATTGAGATCAACTTTCAATAGCTTATCAAATGAGATCATAGTTCCTGTAGACCTTGAATATCCTGAAGAAGGAGTAATGATCACCGTTCCAAAAGGAGGCGACAAAAAAAAGCTGCTTGATCTTTCGGAGAAGAACGTGAACTATTTCAGGGAGGAGATCAGGAAACGTAAGATCCTTCAACTGGAAGGCCGCGATGATATGGAGAAGAAAAAAGTTCTGTATCAGTTACAGGCAGATCTGCAGCTGCCGGATGTGCCGGTGCAGATCGAATGTTTTGATAACTCGAACTTCCAGGGTAGTTATCCTGTATCGGCCATGGTGAGTTTTAAGGATGGAATTCCAAGTAAAAAAGATTATCGCCATTTCGATGTAAAAACCGTTGAAGGGATCAATGATTTTGCGACGATGAAAGAAGTGGTTTACAGGCGATATAAGAGGCTGAAAGAGGAAGACCAGCCATTTCCTCAACTTGTGATCATTGATGGCGGGAAAGGCCAGCTGGGTGCGGCATTGGAGAGTATAAAGGAATTGGAGCTGGAAGGAAAAATGACGATCGTTGGGCTTGCTAAAAATGAAGAAGAGATCTTCTTTCCGGGAGACAAGGAATCACTTAAGCTTGGATACAATTCAGAGAGCCTTAAACTGATCAGGAGAATACGTGATGAAGTGCACAGATTTGGTATCACTTTCCACCGCGATAAAAGAAGTAAGGGAACATTCAAAAATGAATTGGAAAATATCCCTGGAATCGGCAAGCAGACTGTAACACAGCTATTGAAGGAATTTAAATCTGTGAAGAGAATTAAGGAATTGGGAGAGGAAGAATTGGCGAAAGTAGTGGGAGTGGTTAGGGCGAGGAAGATAGTTGAGTTTTTAAAGACGTGAAGACGTGGAGACGTGAAGACATGAAAGGGGCCGCTGAGTGATCAGCGGCCCTGATATTTTTTATAATGATGCAGCCATTCTTTGCGGGCTTAGCTTCCTTGCGTAGCTGCCGAAGGCAGCGGCTTTGCGTGAGCCCGACCCTGCAGGTCGTTCAGCCCGGAACTAAAAAATAAAGGGGCCAGGATAGAAATCCAGCCCCGTTTTTAAAATCCAATATCCTATGAAAAACCGTTGTAAAAATAGTAAAAGGCATCAATAAAACAATAGCTGACAGCAGGTATTTTTATATATTTTTTTTACGCAATTTTCGCTGGAATGCAGCGTTGCCGCGATTTTCAGAAGATTCCATAATCGGTATTACTATTCCAATTATGGGAAATAAAAAAGGATGCCTTTTACAGCACCCTTTCTTCATATTAAATATTTTACTGATCGGTTAGTAAGACCACAGATCCTGCTCGTAGCTGAAGATCTTCTCCCTTACATTCTCTCCTTCCAACAGTGCAAGGATCGGATCCTTCACATAGCTGGCTATATAAAGATCGTTCGGGTTGTTGATGGTCGACTTAATGATACGGCTCGAGAACATACGGCTTTCGAACAGTTCTTCCCAGCTCATGCGTGCACCAAAGTTCTTACCATTGTACACTTCATTTTTTGCGAGCATCGGGCGAAGGTCAGGATAGTAAACCCAGAAAGCAGGGCGTACATACCTGAAAGAACCATCTTCATTGTAATCAGAAATCAGCGGGGCAATACCCAGGATCCTGGTATACATTCTTGAAGACTCTTTATCGAATACCACATCTTCCTTGATCCAGTAACGTTCGATGATATCGGCATTGAATTCCTTCATGATCAAAGTATCCTTCATCAGGCCTTTTGATCCGTCAGGGTCATTTTTCCAGTCAGGGATCTGCTTGGATTCCGGACGACCAACAAACTGCTCGGAAACTTCTTTCCAGGTCATTGGAGTAGTGAAACGATCATCACCTCCAACTGCACTGAAAGCAGTTACTTCACCGGATTTGATGGAAGACAGCAGCAAAGAAATAAAGCGCTGATCGCCATTATCACCCTGTGCTTTGTAAACAAACGGAATGTTCATTTTTTCCTTCACATCCAGTTCTCTCCACACACGCTGTACATACAGCGCATCATCTTCACGGATATGTTCGTAATCCAGTGGAGTTCTGTCCTTCACCAACTGACGCTGGATCGCGTTATCGTTACGAAGACTCATCTTCGGAGCGTCGATCTTCAGATCAGAATCAGGGATGGCAGGAACAGTGTCCTTAGCAGGTGCTGCCAGTGCCGCATCAGCATTATTGTTATTCCTGGTAGTGGTCTTTTTTGTAGTGGTTGGTCTTTTCTTAACCGTCCTTTTCTTCGTCTGCGCTTCTGCATCTACAGCAACGCAACCGATCAAAGCAACCAATACCGCGAATTTCATCAAACGATTTTTCATTTTACCCTTTTATTATTTCAAGTTAAAGGACATCTGTGGCAAAGTTCTTTCTCTTCCATCAGGGCCAACAACCCTGATATCATCAAAGTATACAGTTGTACCAGGACCTGCACCGTTTACGATGGTAGCAGCACTACCTGACCAACGGTTACCTTCATTTCTTGAAGCCTGGGCAACAGTGTATTTACCACCTACTGCACCAACATTGTAACTTACAACACGGTAAGCAGCTTCAAAATCTGAATCCAGCAATCTCGCAATCAAACCACCCTGGGCTTTAAAATCAGCAGCAGGCATGTTACCACCTCTCTTACCACCTACGAAAGCAGCAGGATCAGGAAGGTACTTCACACGATATCTTACAGGAGTTGATTTTCCATCAACAATTACATTGATATTATGCTCACCTGGAGTTTTTGGCTTAGCCACCCACTTAGAACCATTCACTTTAGAAATAGTTCCACCGCTAAATGTTGCATTCACTTTTTCAGATCCTGCACCAGCAGTAATGGTCAGTGGGTTATCCACTCCGATGTACAGTACGTTCATTTTATCAGCAGACACTGCTACACCTGAAGGAGCACCAACAGCATATTCGAGTGTCTTATTGATTGTCTTTGCAATACCATCCTGGTCAACGTAACGGATCGCAACGTTTACGGAATGACTTCCGGTTCCACCTGCATCAACAGTTGTTTCTGCAAGACCATCTGCGTTCAATCCTACCGGACGACCATTGATAGTGATAGTAGGGGCAGCTGATGAAGAAGTTGCACCAAGACCTGCATAAACCTGAAGTTTTTCACCAGGCATCAGGTAAGAAGAGCTCAATCCACCAACGAAACCGTATTTGTCGAAACGAACTGCTACTTCTCCAATTTTAGAGTGACAGTAAGTAACGATCTGGTTCTCGGAATTCTTCACATCATTCTGAAACTTGTTCAGGATGGTCAGGGCTGCGATGGTTGGTGTCATGTGAAAGTAAGCTGTAGTAAAGTTCAGGTTAGAGTTTCCAGCCTGTGACTTTGGAACAGAAACATCGATCGGAAGTTTGTTGGCAAATTCCTTAGCGATCTCAGGATCGATTGCCAGCAGGTTCTTCTTCAGAGTTTCAAGACTTGCCTTCAACTTCTCTCCTTCTCCTTTCTTGTCGAAAAGACGGGTAGTTGCATCCAGGTTATCTTCAGAGAAAAGGGTATCTCCTTTTTCAGGATTGTAACCAGCTTCTCTCTTCAGCTGTTCTTTCAAAGTTTCGATATAGTCATAGGTTTCCTTGCTCAGCTTTGCTGCCTGGTCTGCCTTAGGCTTCCAGATCTTTGCTTTTTCAGCAGTTTTAGCATCAGCGAGCTTTTCAGCGAATGACTGATAGATAGTATTATTGTTTGAAGTCAGTACCTGGTTTGCACTGGTAATGCTTCTGTCAACAGTTTTAAAAGCGTTCAGGATCTCAGATGATACGTTCAGTGCCAACAGTGCAGTTAGCACCAGGTACATCATGTTGATCATCTTTTGCCGGGGCTCTTTAGGTAAAGCCATGTATCTGGGTTTTTCAGAATTAGTTAATCAATTACGGTTATGTGTTCCAGGGTCCGGATATTGGATCAGGGATGGATTATCTTCCCTGCATTGCGCTCAGCATGTTTCCATAAACAGTGTTCAGGCTGCTCAGGTTACTTGCGAGTTTAGCGATCTGATCCTGTGCTTTCTTAGCATCTTCAACACTTCCCTGCATTGCGTTAGAAGCGGTTACCAGGTTACCATAGAAGTTATTCATTGCCTTCAGGTGGTTATTGGTATCCTGCAGTTCCAGTTCATAGATAGCGTTCAGTGAACCCAGGTTCTTGGTCAGTACCTGTACCTGCTCGTGGAAATGCTTGGTGCTGTCTGCAGCGGCATTGAACTGACCGATGGTTGCGGTTGCACCCTGGTAAGCGGTAGCCATTGAAGATAAAGCAGCTGTTGCTTCTTTGGTTTTTGCAGAGTATTCGTTGGTTGATTTAACCACATCAGATACTTCAGCGATATTATTTACAGAAGTTCCCAGTTTTTTGAATCCTTCGCTCAGTTTAGAAAGATTAGCAGGGGTGATATCTGCATCCTGCATCATTTTGTCGAGCTTCTCAACTGCAGGGTTACCATTGCTTGCAGCGCCCATTTTAGGAAGAGCAGCAGCGAGTGCAGCCATTTCATTACCCGGAGGCGGTAAGAATGCATATACTACGAAGATAACAGCTTCAGTGATCAGACCTGCGGTAAGGAAGAAGTCAGCCAAAGGTTGGTGGGTGATCTTTTGCCATGCTCCGAAGATTACGATCGCAGCACCCATACATACGATGATGTTTACTATTCTATCTAATTTGGGATTTGTTCCAGCCATTGTGTGATGTTTTTTAGTTTTTTACGGATTTCGGTTTAGAAAAAAGGTTAGTGGTTTGATTTGTTTTTAAATCAATTAATTAACGATTAAGTGTTACTAAAATTTTATGCGATAACGATTATTTAACGCTTCTGTGTTGGTGGAAGATCGATCACAGTACGGAAGCCGATATAAGACTTCGCAGTATCCTGGTATTCGTAAGTCCTGGTGCTGGTTTGCAGCATGAAACCTACATCTTTCCAGCTACCGCCACGAAGTACCTTGCGCTTCATACGTGGAGGATCAGAATCTTTGGCACCGTAACGGATATCAGGGTTCATATCATGCTGGAAGTTGTAAGCACCTTCATAATATAATGAAGAGGTCCACTCAGCAACATTACCCGCCATACAGTACAGACCGAAATCGTTTGGCCAGTAAGCATCAGCCTTTACAGTGTAGAAACCACCATCTTCCGGATAGTTACCACGTCCAGGCTTGAAGTTCGCCAGCAGACAACCTTTCTGGTTTCTCAGGTAGTAGTTACCCCAGGGGAACATAGACTGGGAACGACCGCCTCTTGCTGCGTACTCCCATTCTGCTTCAGTAGGCAGACGGAAATCAGATTCAGTAGAAAGCTTTTTATTGGTCAGGTGAGAATTCAGCAGGTGGGTTCTCCACTCAGCGAATGCACTCGCCTGTTTCCAGTTCACACCTACTACTGGGTAGTTACCGTAAGCAGGGTGAGAGAAATA
The DNA here is from genome assembly GCA_966112615.1 of uncultured bacterium. Taxonomy (GTDB): domain Bacteria; phylum Bacteroidota; class Bacteroidia; order Chitinophagales; family Chitinophagaceae; genus Flavitalea. The sequence goes on along the minus strand of CBHWDO010000002.1, from coordinate 237,460 downwards.
TTTCTTGGTAGCAGGTTCATTATAGGAATAGCTGAAGTCACGGATCCACACCAGGGTGTCAGGATAAATGAATACATCTTTCTTTTCAATGAACTGTGATCTTGGCTTGCTGGCATTCTCGCGCTTTGCAGCTTCCTTCAGGTTGAAGGTTTCAGAATGGTAAACCAGTTTAGCCGGATCGATATCTTTTCTTCCGAAGATCCTGTTCTCTGGAGTCAGGATCATCTGGTCGAGTTTCTCGATGGTAGCTTTATCCCCCCATTTGATGGTTTGTGCTTTTTTCCAGTCGATCGCAAACCTGCCATCCACTTCCTTTCCATACTGGAGCAAAGTAGAAGCGATTGAATCACGTACCCAGTTTACGAACTGGCGGTATTCATTGTTGGTGATCTCCGTTGCATCCATCCAGAAGCCATTGATGGAAACCTGCTTATTACGGGCAGTGAATGCATAGTTCACATCCTCATCACTCGGACCCATGTGAAAGGTTCCTGGTGGGATGTACACCATGCCTGGAGGCTTGGTCATATTGTATTTGGTGGCAGGTGCAACTCCGTGCAGCTGGCCATCATTTGGAAGCCCTTTATTTGACTTACCAAACATTCCGCAACCCGTAGCAAAAAACATTGCACACAGGGCAGTTAAGGCGGATAGGTTTCTCATTTTCATCATATTAGAGGGTATTGGGCAAAAATAATGTTTTACCGGCTTCATTGACGATTCTTATAATTTGTTACTTATTTAAGCACAATTAGAGTTTCAGGCAAAGTCTAAAACGGTACACAATTCAAAAAATTGTATCAACGGTAATGAAACTTTTTTGTTTGAAACCTATTGCTTCTCAGGAAGAAAAGACAATTAATTTACGTAGAGTACCGGCAATATGGTTGTGGATTTATTTCTTTTTGGTAACGGACGACAGGTACTGTTCCAGTGCAGCCACCATGGAAGGGGTTTGCGGCTGGGGAGCCCTGATATCGAGGGTCAATCCGAAGTTTTCTACTGCTTTGAAGGTATTGTTTCCAAAAGCGCCGATCCTGGTTCCGTTCTGGTTGAAGTCAGGAATGTTATCAAACAGGCTTTTCACCCCGCTTGGCGTAAAGAAACAGATAATATCGAAGGTATTTTGGGTAAGTAGATCTTTAATATCGCAACTGAGGGTGCGGTACATGAAGGGAGTGGCAAATTCGCAGTTATTGGATTTCAACCAGCCTACGATCTCGTTATCCTGCTGGTTTTCTGAACATGGATAGAGAAATTTTTCATTTCCCTTATGCTTGTTGATCACATCAAACATGCTCTTGTTGGTACCATCTGCCCCGTAAAAAACTTTTCTTTTCCTGTATAGAATGAATTTCTGGAGATAAAGGGCAACGGCTTCGGTGATACAGAAGTACTTGGTGTCCTGGGAGATGCTGATCTTCATTTCTTCGCAGATGCGGAAAAAGTGGTCGATCGCATGCCTGCTGGTAAAGATCACCGCGGAATATGCGGCAATGTCGATCTTCTGCTTGCGGAAATCCTTAGATGGAATTCCCTCCAGCGCGATAAAGGGACGAAACTCCAGCTCTACATTGTACTTGCGGGCAAGTTCAAAGTACGGAGATTTGTCTGTTTCAGGCCTGGGTTGAGTGATCAGAATCTTCTTCACAACTGCTGAAGTCGCTTCGTTTTTTGCCCCGTTTTTTACCATATCGAGTCAGAATGATGGTCAGATGTTATATACCGCGTTCCACAATATTCAGCAAAACCTTGTAAATCAATACAAGAGGAGTTACTTCGAAGGCGCAAAGGTAAAGGAAAAAATGAAATTTATTCACTTTTATCTCATTTCTGACCGGCCGGTAGGAAATAAAAAACCTGTATAGAAACAGGAAACCGATCAATATCAATGAAAAATGAACGAAAAAATTCTGCATTCCGGAGGGCTTCAGTGCCAAAATAACAATGAATGGAATCAGCACAATGCCCAGGATCTTATTGACCAGGAACACAATGAAGGTATACATATCGGTTGCCTTTTCTACATTGAACAGCCAGCCAACAACCTTCAGGAAAATATATTTCCCGGTATACAAAGCGGCAATGAACCCGATGGAATACAGCAACAGCAACCAAATGCTGATATTATCCACAAAGTGATAATGTCTTGCCAGGAAAGCCAGGAAGGTTCCTGCACTTACCACGAAAAATACATTCAGTAATAAAGAAGCCAGTGGGGTCTGCAAAAGCTGGTCACGAACCTGTTGCTGCCGCATCGTTACCCGGAAGAATAATGAAAAGATATTATCCAGGTACTTGTTGAAGATCAACCTGATCAGGGCAAAAAAGAAGATCAGGCCGAGGAGATAATAAAATATCCCTTCAAAGTTTTCGGCTTTGCGCGGTTCAGACCGCAGGTCAAGTGCCGGATTTTTAAACCTGTAATAAGGATTTGATAACAACAACTTCTGAAACCTGGCCAGGCTGGCTTTGGCCTTAGCCACATTCAGCGAATCAGTGTTAACCTTAGGAATATTTGCCAGCCGGATGCTGTCGGCAACCCTGGCTGAATCTATCAACCTTACAGTATCTATCCTGGCAGTATCAACCCTGCCAATGGGGGCAATAGCACCCGAATCGGCCTGTTGGGCGCGGGCAACCATCGACATAAACAGGATCAGAAGTAAAATTAGATTCCTCAATGTTGAACTTAAGGGTGATTGTTGGCCGCAAAAATATTGAAGCAGGTTCAGTATTCGGGCAGCAGTTAAAAATAATTCACGTAGCCAAGGTGGATCTTCGACTGGCGGAAGTCGAACCGGGCATCACTTCTTCTTCCCACCGCCCAGGAAAGGTTGAATATCCCCGCCTTGGTTTCAAAAGCCATCCCCAAGCCTGTCCCGATATAATTATAGGATGGGTTGCTTTGGAGCGACTGGTTCCTTGTAAATCCTCCATCAAGGAAAACAAACAGAAAAGAGTTCCTTCCCAGGAGGTAACGGTACTCTGCAGTAGCTACCAGGTATTGGGAAGCAAACTGGCTTTCTTCATCAAAACCCCGCAATAATTTATAACCACCGATCTGGAAGACTTCGTTCCTGAAAATATTTTCGCTCTGGAACCATCCACCATTCAGGGAGGTTTTAATGGTGGAAGCCCTGGTCAGCGGGAAAAATTTTGAGGCGGAAAGTTTCATCCTGAACTGGTACGACTTTAGCTTAAGCGTATCATACAGGGAATTGAAATCAAAAGAAGGATCCGATTCATCGAATAACTGCCCGATCACATTGTTTTTTTTGATGGTTTTGGTACCGGCCGAAAAACTAAGGGTCAGTTCATTTCCTTTTCTTGGGTTGAAGCGGTAATCAGTGGTATTGATCTCATAGCTTACGCCGAGATTGATGGAACTGATATCTGCCTGCTCCGGAAGCCTGCGGGAAGCCTTCACCTGGAAAGTATCTACCGTCAAAAGGTTTGAACTCATGCTTTGAAAAAATACTGAACCGGTCTGACGGGCGCTCACCGAATATTGTGCACCCAGGAGCAGGTTGATATTGACGAAAGAAGAATCCTTTTTGAACAGGTCGAAGTTGAAATTCATACCCACCGGCGAATTGAACAGGTAAGGATGCTGGTATAAAAGGTTAAGGCGGGGTGATTTGACCTGGATTTGCTGCCAGTTCAACCCGATCGTTTCACCATTTCCCAGGGCATTTTTTAAATTGATATTGGCTTCACCGGTAACCTGCATCTTGTTATTCTGCAATTGCTGGCTGGAAGGAAGAAACCCTACCAAAACGTTGACCTGGCTGCTTTTCCGGGTATCCAGGTAAAGATTTAGAATTGAGCCGGTTCCCAGCATGGTCATATCCCAGGGCCGGGTTTCGGTGACAAACGGAAGCTCCCGGACCATTGGAGAGATCTTTTGAAGGCGGTCTTTTTTAAAAGGCGCACCCGGACTAATTCCCAGGTATTGAACCAGGTAATTTCGCGAGATCCGCGCTGTTCCCATATTTCGCAGGCTATCTATCTTATACAAAGGGCCTTTATCGATCACCAGTTTGCCTGAAAGCTGATCATTCTGAATATCGATACTATCCAGGCGAATGCCGGCAAAAGGATAGCCGCTGTTTTCAAGCCAGTCGAGTAATTTTTTCTGAAGATCCGTTATGGCATCAAATGATCCATTTTTGGGTGAGGTATTGATACCTGAATTCCTGATCAGCAATGCATCTGCTGAATCCATACGAATGGAGGCCCAGCGGTATTGTTCCCCGAGAAATAATTGCACATATCCAGAAAGGGAATCGAGCCTGATACTATCAATGGAAGCAGTGGCAAATCCTTTTTTAACCAGGTTAGGCTGAAGTTGTTCGAGGTAAGCAGCTGCATCTCCTTTTAATTTGAATTCGGTCAGCAGCGCGGCTTTCTGCAATTTTGCAGAAGGATCTTTGTCCTGCAGTTTATATTCCACACGGTACTGTGCCATTGATCCAAGCTGGAGAAACAACAGCAAGCAAACCATTAACATCCGGGTCGGGGAATAAAGCCGTAAATTTGCGCCGCTGTTGAACATCGTGCTAAAATAATAAACATGGCAGGCATTTATATTCATATTCCGTATTGCAGGAAAGCCTGTCATTACTGCAATTTTCATTTTTCCACTTCTCTGCAGAGCAAGAACGAATTTGTTCCGGCTTTATTGAAAGAGATTAAGCTGCGTAAGGATTTCCTGTTAGACCAGTCCATTGCTACTATCTATTTTGGTGGAGGTACTCCTTCCCTACTTGAGATCAGTGAACTTTCAGATATTCTTCAATCCATAAAAAATCATTTTAAAGTTGAAGAAAATGCTGAGATCACTTTGGAAGCTAACCCGGATGATATCAGGGCTGATAAAGTGCAGCAATGGGTTTCACTTGGAGTCAACCGGCTGAGCATCGGGATCCAGTCGTTTTTTGAAGAAGACCTTCAATGGATGAACCGTCTGCACAATGCTGAACAGGCAAGGAATTGCATTAGGATCGCACAGGAAAATGGCATAACCAATCTTACCATCGATCTGATATATGGAACGCCGGGATTAACGGATGAAAAATGGCAGCAGAATTTGCAGACTGTAAAAGAACTGGGTGTACAGCATGTGAGTTGTTATGCATTGACAGTTGAGCCGAAGACAGCCCTGGACAATATGATCGCCAGGGGAAAGAAAGAAGATATCGATCCTGAACAACAGGCTGCCCAATTTATGCAGCTGATGGAATGGTCGGAAAGAAATGGATTTGAACATTACGAGATCTCCAATTTTGCGCAAGCGGGATACAGGAGCAGGCATAACAGTGCCTACTGGAGCGGCTCGCATTATCTTGGTTTAGGTCCATCAGCACATTCATTCAATGGATCCGGAAGACAATGGAATATTTCAAACAATGCTTTGTATATAAAATCCATTGAAGCAGGGGTTGTACCCATTGAAGAAGAGACCCTTACAGAATCACAAAGGACAAATGAATATATCATGACTTCCCTGAGAACCATGGAAGGCTTACATCTTCCTAAAATCAAAAAGGAATTCCATGAATCAATTGTAAGATCAGCACAAAGATACCTGGCAGATCAAAAGATGATCCAACAGGGTGATCGATTGATCTTAACCAAAGAAGGAAGGCTTTATGCTGATGGCATAGCTTCGGACCTGTTTGTAGACTAGATCATCACATTCTCAATTTCGCTGAATGCACTGGAAGGTTTTACATGTTCGTATAGGATCTTGTACACTGCATTGGCGATGGGCATATCAGCATTGAGCTGGTCATTCACTGCACGAATGCATTTGCTTCCATAATATCCTTCTGCAACCATATTCATTTCAAGTTGAGCAGCGCGCACCGAATAGCCTTTACCGATCATATTACCAAAGGTCCTGTTGCGGCTGAATAATGAATAGCATGTTACGAGCAGGTCTCCCAAATAAACAGATGCTGCATAATTCTGATCCTTACGATGTGTAATTTCATTTTCTTTATGGTGTTTACCCACTTCCATATTCGGTATTCCAACTTTTTGCAGGAAGTTGGCCATTTCATCCGCACAATTTGCGATCAGTACACTAAGGAAATTATCGCCGTATTCAAGTCCATGCGCAATGCCGGCTCCAAGCGCATAAATATTTTTAAGTATGGCGGCATATTGCACACCCAGCACATCGTTGTTGACCACTGTATTAATATAAACAGTAGTAAAGGACTTTGCTACTTCCTGTGCAAGAGCCTGATCGATGGAAGAAAAAGTCAGGTAAGATAATTTTTCTGCAGCTACTTCTTCGGCATGGCATGGGCCCATGATGGTAACATAGTTTTGAAGCTCAACTCCATACTGCTCTTCAAGGTATTGATTCAGCAGTTGATTGGTAGAAGGCATCATACCCTTAACTGCAGAAATAATTTTTTTATTAAGAAAAGCATGACTGTTCAAGGGCGCAAGCGTTTCTTCGAGATAGGCAGAAGGAACCGCTATGAGAACAATATCGGATTGTTCAACAACTTCATTAATATCTACTGAAAGGTTTAGCAGGTTATCATCAAAGTATACGGCACGCAAATAATTCGGGTTATGGTGACGACGGCGGATATGATCAACCATCGCTTCCGAACGTATCAACCAATTGATGTGAGTTTTATTATCAGTAAGAATTTTTGCAAGGGCAGTAGCCCAGGAGCCGCTTCCAATTATTCCATATCTCATGTCCTGTTCTTTGCGGCCAAAAGTAACTATTAAAAGAATAAAAAAAGAGCATAGCCATTGATAACGACTATGCTCCGGAACATTTTAAACAAGTTATGGCACCAGGAGCTTCTGGCTTCCAATAACCCTTGATTGCTTATTTACCAACTGAATAAAATAAACGCCATGTTCAAGGGCAGATAATTTTTCTAAACTAATTCTATTATAACCTTTGACAACATTGGCAGAAAAACTCATTCTTTGTACACCTAACTGATCTATCACTCTTACCTGCATTGTTTCTGATGCATCAGCATTCAGGAATATCTTTGAATGATTATTTAAAGGATTTGGAATGATTCTTAAAGTTTCATTCTCCATTGATTTATTGGTTACCCTTGCGATATTACTGTGAACGTAAGAGCCGCTGTTACCTGTCAATTTGATCCTGTAATAGACAACCGGGAAAAGAATTTTATCAAGATCATCATTATAGTTGTAATCAAGTATTTCAATATTCTGTGTTTTTGCCGGAAGAGTTGATACAGGGAAAAAGTTCTCACCGTCAATACTTCTTTCCACAGTTAAAGTAGCAATAACACCGGTATTGTTGGTTGTCCAGGTTAGATTTGCCACTGTTCCTTTTACTCTTGCATTGAATGAAAGCAATGCTTTTGAAAGTAATGCACAATCTGTATCACTGATGATCCTCACAGTATCTGTAGCATACACTGTACAGCCACTTTGAAGTTGCTGCGAAACAATATAAGTTCCGGGAGCATCAACATTTATATTAGGACCTACATTGGATCCTACAATATTACCATCGGTTGTAGTCCAGGTATAGGTTGATGTTGATAAAGGATCTGTTACACTGATCTCACTGATGAAAGGACCTTCACCACAAAACAGCGGCACATTTGCATTGGCACTTACTCTTGCAGGAAGAAAGAAATCAAATGGACCAACGAAATCCTTAAGCTCTGCAGTGAAAGAACTTGATGATCTTGTTTTCACTAATACTCTTCTGAATGGCATTCCACATTCATCCGCACCCAAAAGTGTAACAGGATCAAGGCCAAGTTTTGTAAGGTTTACAGAAAACTCCATGAACTGACCTTTGGTATAATCATTTACTACACTGTTATCACCCAATACTAATTTAAATGGACCAGCCCATGTGTTTGCTGCATTCTGAAGTCCTGTATAAAAACCACCTGCAGTTAAAGGTTTGATACTTGCATAACCATACTCTGCTGCTGTACCATCACCTTCAAATACTCCTCCCCAAAGAAAACCATCAGGGGTCATAGACAATGCAGACTTATGCACCCAGATCCTTGCTTCAATATATGTAAGTGCAGAACTTGAATATTCTGCAGTGAAAATAATATCACCGGGAACAGTTACTTCACCTGCGGAATTGAATTGCCATGCAGTATGTCCTGCCTGTGGACCATAGTTATAAAACTTCAATGTACTACGATCGTAATAGATATCTGTCTGGTACATTTCAAAATCGAAGTACCTGTTACCTGTTGTGTTTTCAATGGAAAGTCCACCGATCATCCAGAGAGAATCTGTTTTATTCGGACCTGCTCTTCTCACGTGCACCATCATATCCAGGATCTCATTCTTATCAGGAATAGATTGCGCAACCGGAGTTGCCCAGAACTCTGGACTCATGCCATTTTTATTTCCTGATTTAAAGATGGTTGAATCCGTTTCATGATAATCACGAATGAATACTGCATCGATCAGCATACGGTTATTTACGATACTGTATGCCGGATAATTCATTGTTCTGAAGAATGGGATCTTTCTGAAGTTCAGATCTGTAACATACCTGTTGGTGATATATGCTGCGCCTGTAGTATCAATCACCCATTTCCCGGCAGCACCAGGCAAACTTGTACTGAACCAGTCGTCATTACCATTCACGGCAAAGTTGAAAAAGTTTGAACGAAGGTCGCCATCAACTCCAAAGTTTGCTTTGATCTGTGGACTAGTGATCTGGCTTATAACCGCGCCCGGAAATGCCAGACACAACAGGATTGTAAACAATCGGATCATGGTCTTCATAAAAGTGGATTTAGGATACGAACTATTAAGCAGCATTATAAATGCTACCAATTATTTCAAGGAAGTTTTACAACTTCAAACATTACTTGCTGTATTAAAACAATGAAGATCGGGGGACTTATTATTATATGATTGCAATACAATAATATGCGCATGCAAATTGTGTAGAATTTGTTTCATAGGGATTTAATTTGATTTGAAAATAGAAAAAAAAAAGGTAGTAACCAATTTTAAATATTAAGTTTTAATAATTTGAATATACACCGTACTTAATTTTTTATATATTCGTTTTCGCAGATAAAAGTATCTGAAGACAAAATCCATTCTATGAAAAGTACATCGATACTATGTATAATGTTCTTCGCATCTTTATGTAGTAAAGCTCAAACAATCTATCCTTCCGTAATTAATTCTGGCGGAAATTTTAATCACTCGGGAAAGTATTTATTTGAATGGAGTATTGGTGAAATGCCATTCGTAGAATCAACCAATGAGGCATCTTCTTTCTGGGTTACCAATGGATTTCTTCAACCACATACAGTAGGAAAAAAAGATTATCGCGGCATTGATTTTTTGCCCGGAACCATTGTACTGTCGCCGGTTCCAGCGAACAGTTATATAGATCTCAACCTATTTATTAAAGAAAGAGGCAGGCTGAATATCAAGATCACTGATATACCCGGAAAGGTTGTATATCAATCGAGCCGCTGGCATATGGGACTTGATATGACTGAAAGAATTATGATCGGTCACCTGGCAAAAGGATCCTACATCATAACATTTGACATGCCCGGATCATTTGGATATCCTGCCAAAAAAGGTTCTTACGAATTCATCAAGCTTTAACCATCTGAACTAATAGTATAAATCCATTATTGTATGAAAAAACTGTTTACCCTATTACTGTCATTTTATTGCTATTCACTTCTTGCGCAGGCACCTGCATTGATAAATTACCAGGGTGTTGCGCGCAATCCGTTTGGAATAGCTATGCCACACAAAAAGATCTCTGTAAGAATATCGATACAGGATGGAAGTGCAAATGGGACAACATTGTATACTGAAACAAGAAAATTAACTACCAATGCGGTGGGCTTGTTTAGCATGGCCATTGGCAGTGAAGGTGCGTTAAGTAAAACAGGAAATATTGCTTCCATCAATTGGGGAGGATCTGATAAATTTCTTAAGGTAGAAATTGATCCGGAAGGAAATAGTTCCTTTATTGAAATGGGTAATGCACAGCTTTTATCTGTTCCATATTCTCTCTATGCTGCATCCAGCGGAAACGCAAAACCAGTTGGAGCTGCAGGTGGATCCTTAACCGGAACATATCCAAATCCAGGTATTGCAAATGATGCTGTTACAAGTTCGAATATTAAAAATGGTGCGGTGGTTACATCTAAAGTTGCAGATGATGCTATCATAAATTCTAAAATTGCGGATGGTGCTATCGGCACTTCTAAAGTTGCAGACGGATCGATCACTAAAGCAAAATTAGGTACGGATGTAATGATAGGAAGCGGAGCACCTTCAGGACCTGCAGGTGGATCTTTGTCGGGAACATTTCCAAACCCATCCATTGCAGACAATGCAATAGGTACAAATAATATTGCAGACGGAGCAGTTGTGAACGGTAAGATCGCTGATGGTTCGATCACTTCAGCAAAACTTGCTGCGGGTGTGATTCCAACCAGCCTACCACCAACCGGTGCTGCTGGAGGTTCATTATCCGGAACATATCCGAATCCATCACTGGCTGCTAATTCAGTGGGAACTACCAATATTGTGAATGGTGCTATTGTGAATGCAAAAATTGCAGATGGATCGGTTGGGAATTCCAAAATTGCAGATGGTTCTGTAGGTACCACAAAAATTGCAGATGGATCTGTTACTTCAGCTAAACTTGCTGCGGGTGTGATTCCAACCAGCCTAACTCCAACCGGTGCTGCAGGAGGTTCATTATCCGGAACTTATCCGAATCCATCTATTGCAACAGGCGCTATAGGAACTAATAATATTGCAGATGCTGCGATCGTAGGTACCAAGATTGCAGATGCCTCTGTAGGTACTTCAAAAATTGCTGACGGCTCTGTTACCTCGGCAAAACTTGCTGCTGGTATTATTCCAACCAGCCTACCTCCGACCGGTGCTGCAGGAGGTTCATTATCCGGAACTTATCCAAATCCATCTATTGCAACAGGCGCTATAGGAACTAATAATATTGCAGATGGCTCTGTTACTTCAGCTAAGATCACTGACGGAACAATTGCCAGTGCAGATCTTGCCGATAACAGTATTGTTACTTCCAAAGTGGCTGATGGATCTATTACCATGGCGAAGCTTGGTCCTGATGTAGTACTATCAGGTGGCGGAGGAAGCCCTACTGGATCAGCAGGGGGTGATCTTTCCGGAAATTATCCTAATCCAAATATTGCATCGGGTGCTATTACCCAATCAAAGATTGCAAACGGATCGATCCTTACACCAAAGATCGCAGATGGCGCAGTGTCTTCCAATAAGATCGCCGATGGTGCCATTTCAACTGCAAAAATCGCGAATGGTTCTGTTACACTTGAAAAGCTTGCACCAGGAGTCATCTCGAGTTTCAGCCTTCCATTTGCAGCTTCCGCAAACTCAGCATCATCTCTTCTTTCCATTGAAAATACCGGAAGTGGAAATGGCATACAGTCAACTGCTACAGGCACGCCTGGCATTATTTCTTCAGGATTAAGAGGTATTCACAATGGCAGTGGTAACGAAGGTTATGGTGTCTGGGGATCTCATGCGAATGCAGGATCCGGTGTAATGGGTAATTCAGAAAATGGTTCAGGTATTGAAGGAAGATCTGAATATGGATCTGGTGTTTTTGGAACAAGTACAAATGCAAATGCAGGCTTCTTTGATATATCAAATGTTTCCGGAGGTGCAGATGCTGTATTTGCATACAATAAAGGAACAGGAAGCGGAATGATCGGAATCAGTGAACAGGGAATGGGTATAACCGGTATCACTTATATCGGAACCTCTTCAGGAATATTAGGACAAAACCTTGCAGATGGAGAAGCCATCACTGGTATGAATTTCAGTCCTTCAGCAGCCACCATCGTTGGTGTCAATTATGCAGATAATGCAGGTGTAAAAGGAATGGGTGGAATGATGGGCGTGAAAGGTATTGCGAATACCAATGGATATGAAAACGGAAGCGCACTGATCGGATCTCTTGAATCCGGCCCAGGTAATACAGCATTGTTTGAAGCCAATGGAAGTACTGTTGCCAGGATCGATCATACAGGAAGAGGTTTCTTTAATGGCGGTACCCAGGTTGGTGGTGCAGACCTTGCAGAATATTTTGATGTTGAAGGAAACAGGAACAGTTACGAGCCTGGTGATGTATTGGTGATCTCAACTAACAGCGATCGCACTGTAGAAAAATCTTCTGAGCCTTATTCTACACTGGTTGCAGGTGTTTATGCAACAAAACCAGGTCTTCTGCTAACAGAGAAAAATGCAGAGAGAAACGAGCTTTCATCCATGGTTCCAATGGGTGTTATCGGTGTGATCCCAACAAAAGTTTGTCTAGAAGGTGGAGCCATTAAAAGAGGTGACCTGATCGTTACTTCTTCCAAGCCAGGCGTTGCAATGAAAGCTGATCCTAAAAAGGTACAAGTTGGACAGGTTATCGGGAAAGCGCTTCAGGACTATAACTCAGCAAACGACGGAATCATCAAAGTTTTGGTAAGCATTAAATAACCATCAAATCAAACAATCATGAAATCAATATTTGCAAAATACTTCGTACTGGCAATTATACTAACAAGTGCATTGAGCGTATCGGCACAGCAGAAACAAAGAACAAGCGAAAGATCATTCCAGCAGGAAGTTCAGAAAGCTAACAGGTTAAAAGAGCAGCGCAACAAAATGGTTCAGAATATGGAGAACAATCAACGGCTCAATCGTGATCAGAAGCCAAGGACCAATCCCCCATTGAATTCCAACCCTGCTGTAACTCCGCTTCCAAAACAAAACCTGCAGGGAAAACACACTTTACTAAATTGATAAATGCTGAAAATAAAAAGAGGCTATCTCACCTGGAGATAGCCTCTTTTTTTATGCAATTCATTAATTACTTCTTCACCTCAAATAATTTGTCTTTTCCTACAACCTGGACTTTGGTTCCTGTTTTTAAAGTCTTGCTGACAACATTATAAGGTGCCACCACAATTGTATCACCAAGTTTCAGACCGCTGGTGATCTCAATAAAATTGATGTCCTGGATTCCCGTAGTTACAACAGATTTCTTCACAGTTCCATCCGGCTGAAGAATAAATACCACTTCATCAAGGTCTTCGGTCAATGCGTTTGTTTCTTCTTCCTGTGCATTACCATTCTCTTCTGGTTTCTCTTCCTTATTAGCAACATTATCTGTACCCTTTTCGCGTGTTGATACAGCGTTGATTTCAACAGCCAGTACATTCGCCTTGGATCTTGTCTGGATGTCAGCACTTGCTGTCATACCCGGACGGAAAGGAAAACTTTTTGGCTTATTTGGATCGAGCAGGTCCTGGTAGCTTTCTGGCAGCAACCTGATATAAACTTTATAGTTTGTTACGTCATTCGTTGTAGTGGCAATCGCTGCAGATGCACTCACACTGCTGCTTGCAATCTTTGTAACGATGCCTTTGAATTTCCTGTTGCTGTAAGCATCTACTTCAACGAGAGCGCTATCGCCCAGGTGAACTTTAGGAATATCATTTTCACCTACATCCACTCTAACTTCGATCTTGCTCATATCTGCAATGCGCATCATTTCGGTACCAGCCATCATGGAGTTACCAACCACACGCTCACCTTTCTTCACATTCATCAAAGAGACCACGCCATCCATTGGTGCAACTACTACTGTTCTGCTGAGATCCTTGTTGGCACGGTTAAGACTTGCTGAAGCACTGGCAACGCCTGCCTGGCCACTGCGGATTCCCTGCAATGCAGCATTGTAATTTGCTTTAGCCGCCTGGAGGCTGTTTTCTGCCTGCTCAAATTCAGCACGGGAGATCACTTTATCATCCAGCAATTTTTTCTGACGGTCGTAAGTCTTCTGAGCAAGATCCATAGCGGATTTGAGACTTGCCAGCTGAGCCCTGCTGTTTTCTACTGCTGCCTGCTGCTGGTTAACTACTGCTGCAGCCTGGTCGCGCTGCGTGGTATAGATATCTGCATAGATCTTTGCGAGAACCTGTCCGCGGCGAACACTGTCACCTTCTTCAACAGTCAGTTCAACGATCTCACCTGATACATCGGGGCTTACCTTCACTTCAATTTCAGGATACACTTTACCGGAAGCGTTCACGGTTTCAATGATGGTTTTCTGAACCGCTTTATCTACCGCAACTTTGACGCCTTCTTCTTTTCCAAGGACGCCGGCTTTCTTAAGAACTATGATCAATACGATCAGTGCTACCAGACTGATGATGATCCACATTATTTTTTTCTTACTCATCTCGCGAGGGTTGTTGTTTATGCGTTGGTCAATGTTTCTATTGTAATCTGATGCCTGTGCCTTTATAGAACTCCAGTAATTTTAACCTGAAAATATAATCAACCTGTGCCTGTGTAAGTTCCACTTTGGCACGGTTAAGATTATTCTGATTGGTAAGCAGATCAACGGTGCTCAGCAATCCAAGCTCATATCTTTTTGTTGCAAAGTCGTAAGCTTTCTGCGCTGTGGTCACTGCTTTCTGTCCTGCACTAAAGCGCTGCACGGCTGCTGTCGCATCATTGTATGCAATAAAGATATCCTGTTTCAATGTGAGCAGGTCCTGGTCTTTCTGCAATTGCAGCGTTGATACGTTCAACTTATTTCTTTCCCACTGTGTTCTTGCAGTTCCGTTGTTGAACAAAGGAATGTTCAACTGGAGACCGATGCTCTGGCGGAAGTTATCCCCGATCTGTAATCCAAACGGATCACGATAAACAGTTTGCGGTACAGTAAAATCCGGTTGCAATACATCATAATCGATGTTATTGATAGTCACTTTTCCGCCTGTCGGTGAAAATGTATTGGAGAAAACCGGGTCACCAAAACTTACCCGTTTATTATTTGAATATTGAGATCCCAATCCTCCAAATGCACCGATTGTTGGATACATCTGTCCTCTTGCTGCCTGCACAAATTTCCTGGCAGCTTCAATTCTCTTATTAAGAACTTTCTGTTGCGGAAGATTGGCAAGTGCCATCTGGTATACACCTTCGGGAAGCAGTTCCGACAATGGTTCCACAGGTATTTGTTCCAATGGAGGAGTTGTCACATCGAAAGGTTCAGCAGCATCCAGGTTAAGGATCGCTTTCAACCTTAATTTATTGGTTCTTACAGTTGCTTCCTGTGTGATCAGCAAGGTACTGTCGCGCGCAAGTTGCGCTTCCAGTTCCGCCAGGTTCAATTCAGGAAGGGCACCGGCTTCTACCCTTTTGCGTGTATTATCGAGGTTTACCAGTGTTTGCTGAACTGCCACCCTGGCGATATTTTCCTGTTCAACGGCAAGCAGGATCTGCAGGTATGCTGTTGCAACATTCAGGGAAACATCATTGCGGATCTTCTCAACATTAAGCCTTGCAGCTTCATTATCGAGACGGTTCCCTTCAATATTACTTTTAATAGAGAAGAAATTGAAAACAGTTACACCAGAATTCAGGCTGAACTGGGTAGACAGGATCTGCTGGTTGGTGAACTGGTTGGTGGTAGGATCGATTGATCGTCCACCATAGAGACCGCCACTTCCGTTAACAGAAACATTTGGCAATTGCTGAAGCCTGGCAGCCTTAAGGTTCAGGGCTGAGATCCTTGCCTGGACATCGGCCTGTTTAACCGAAATATTATTGGCAAGGGCATATTCCACTGCCCTTTTCAGGTCCCATTTTTCCTGGGCTACTGCTCCTGACAGGATAAAGGTTGATGCCAGAAGGGAAAGAATTTTTCTAATGGTCATAAAACAAAAATAATTGTATTGACGAGCCACGCACCTTATTTATGATAAACGGTGAGAAAGCTTTCATGATCATATATGGTCGAGTGCCTGCCGGATATCAGCCTGCAGGTATCCTGGTTCTTCGAGCCCAAAATAAAAGCGGATCATCCGGTGTTCCCTTTTATTTGGATCAAATTCACGTTCAGGAACTGAGGCGCAATATGGAATGGCAAGACTTTCATATCCTCCCCAGCTGACTGCAATCAGGATATGCTGAAGTGATTCAACAAACTTCACCACCTGTTTATAAGTGGATGCTTTCAGTACAACAGTAACCAGCCCGCAACCACCCTTCATCTGTTTCTTAGCCAGCTCATACTGTGGGAATGCCGGATCAAGCGGAAAGATCACTTCCTCTATTTCATCTGCTTCTTTAAGGAAGCGGATCATTTCATTTGTAGTAGCAGTGACGCGATCCAGTCGGGCAGGAAGTGTTCTCAACCCTCTCAATAACAGCCATGCATTGAAAGGAGAAATTCCATTACCCATATTGAGTAATTCAGAATCAAAGATCTTTTTGATCATATCATGTTTGCCGGATAAAACGCCTCCAACAACATCACTATGTCCGCCGATATATTTTGTAGCCGATTGCAATACGAGGTCAACCCCTAATTCAATTGGCTTTTGATACAAGGGTGTGCAGAAACTGTTATCACAAATGGTAATGATCCCATGTTTCTTTGCAAATGAGGCAACAGCTTCGATGTCCTGCAATGCGAACTCCCAGGAGTTAGGCGATTCGAGATAGATCACGCGAGTATTAAGCTGTAACACTTTTTCAAAATTGGAAAGATCTCTTCCATCGACATAAGTTGTGGTTACACCGAATCTTGGCAACACATTATCAAACATCTTTCTTGCCCATGTATATGGTTTTTCAACCGATATGATATGATCACCGGATGCAACATTGGCGAGTACGGATGCGAAGATGGCAGAAGCACCACTGTTGAAAACCAGTGCATCTTCGGCTCCATCGAGAGCAGCGAGTTTTTTGCGCAGCATATCGATGGTAGGATTCAATCCCCGCGTATATAAATAATCACTGAACTCATCATCGAATACCTTTCTCAGGTCTTCAATTGATTTGAATGCAAAGTTGCTGGTCTGGATGATCGGTGGAGCAACGGCCCTGAAGTACTGGTCACGATCTTCGCCCAGTTCATTCAGGATATATGAAAGTTCCTCGGGTTGCATGGATTCATTTTGTTGATAAAAAATAAAGTTTCCAAAGTAATAAATTATACAGAGGGTTTAGATGATTTTCTTTTCAGGATGAAATAGAGCAGCAGGAAAACAGTGAAGATCAATGCGCTTACTCCGGCAGCTTTTGGTGTATTCAATGCGATGCTAATGCCCACCAGCAAATAGGTTGCAATGAAAATAAGCGGCATAAGGGGATATAATTTCATCTTGTATATTGGCTTGCCGGTTTCTTCAGCTTTCTTTTTTCTAAGGATGAAAATAGTAGCTGCAGAAGTCGCCATACCGATGCTATCCAGGAAAATTGTATGGTTCAGGATGTCTTCGAAAGTCTTTCCATAGAACAGTGTCAGGATACAAAGCGCAGCAAACACGCTTAGCGAGGTGACCATCACATTGGTCTTTTTATTTGTTTTTCTAAAAACGGAAGGCAATACACCTTCTTCACTCATGGCATACATTACCCTTGGATTACTCATGAGCAATACATTCACGTAAGCCAGTACGGACAGAAATAAAAGCAGCGAGAGAATAGTAAACCCTTTGGCTCCAAATATAGCGCCGGCAAGGATTGCAGCGATTGATTCTGCGCTTTTGAGGTTTTCAAATCCTATCACTTTGTAATAGGTATAGTTAACAGTGATGTATAGTAACATGATGATGGCGATGCCAAAGAAGATTCCGCGCGGAAGAATTTTAGGCGCATTGTTCACTTCACCACCAAAGTTGATCGTTTGCTGGTATCCTCCATAGGTAAAACTTACGGCAACAAGGCAGGCACCCAGCGCTTTCATATAATCTGTGAAAGATGGACTGGTGGCTGATTGCACAACTGGTGAGGGTTCAGCATGAACACCGGTGAACAGCGCACTGATGAGTAGAAGTACCAGGCCGATCTTGATGATGGTAAGAACGTTCTGTGTTCTTGCGCTCATCTTCAAACCCAAAAGATTCACACCATAAAATACCAGGATCGCAGAAGTAGAAATAGCAAGTTTGATCGTTTGCGCATTGGCAGAATCTTTAAACAGAATATTGGTAAGATATTCTGACCCTATCAGTGCCACACCTGCCAGAGAAGCGGCGTTGGAAACAAGAATGATGCAGTTGATGGCAAAAGCAATGGAAGGATGGTAGCAGTAAGAAAAGATCTTATAGTATCCTCCGGTAACAGGATAGCGGGAACCGATCTCGGCATAGGTAAGCGCTCCGCAAAGAGCAACAAGGCCTCCGATGATCCAGGCCAGGAAAAACATATCGACCGTATATGATTTTGCGGCCACATTTACAGGGGTACGGAAGATGCCCATGCCGATTACAAGACTGACCACGATCATGGTGACATCAAACAAATTGAGTTTAGCGGACTTCATGCTCGGAAGATAAAGAATATTGCCTTTACCTTTATCGAAACAAGAGAGAGGAATGCGAAGGATCTTCATCATCATATTATTAGGAATATCATTTTTAGCGCAGGGACAAACGGAGCAGGATTCCGCAACCGTTTTAGAACAGGTTGTAGTAAGAGCTTTTGATCAAAACAGGAAAAACCTGGAAGTCGGATCTTCCATATCAATTGTTCGACAGCGGGAGCTACAACGATTTAGCAACAGCAGCCTGGTTCCGGTGCTCAATACGCAGGCAGGTGTAAGAATGGAAGAAAGATCGCCCGGAAGTTACCGGATGAATATCAGGGGAAGCTCTTTACGTTCCCCGTTTGGAGTGAGAAATGTAAAAGTATATTATGATGGAATCCCATTCACAGATCCATCGGGCAATACATACCTGAATGCACTGGGATTTTATTCAATCGGATCGATGGAGATCATCAAGGGACCGGCGGGGAGCATGTATGGAGCAGGAACGGGGGGAGTATTACTGGTAGAACCATTGATGGAAAAAGGAGTTGATGTATCTGTAATAGGCGGAAGTTATGGATTGATGAATGTGCAGGGCGCAATCGGATTTGGTGATAGTTCCATGGCACACAGGATATCGTTTCAGCAATTGAAATCTGATGGATACCGGGATCATTCTTCGATGGACAGGAAAGTGTTTCAATGGGGGATGAAGTCGCGAATGGGTAAAGGAAGATTAAGTACACAGGTATTGTATACTGATCTTTATTACCAGACTCCGGGTGGGTTAACCGCTTCCGAATATGCCGCAAATCCAAGGCAGGCAAGGCCTGCAACGATGGTATTCCCTTCAGCACAACTGGCAAAAGCAGCGATCAGGAGCAGGAATGCATTTGCAGGGATCGGTTACGAGCAGGAACTGGCAAGGGATTGGTCAGTCTATGGATCTTTATATGGCGCTTATTCATCCATCGAAAATCCCACGTTCAGAAATTATGAGACAAGGCTGGAACCCCATGCTGGAGGAAGGTTTGCGGTGAAGTATCATAGAGATTACGGCCATATGAAAGTGAATTGGAATACAGGAGCAGAACTACAAAACGGGATGTTCAATATCAGGGTAAGCAGGAATGTTGCCGGACAGGAAGGCGCTACACAAACGAATGATGATGTTGGTGCATGGCAATATTTTGTATTTAGTCAGCTGAGTATGGAATTCAATAAGGGTTGGAATGTTGAAGCAGGTGCAAGCTGGAACCGTTCAGGGATCAGTATCAAAAGAGTATCGGTAGATCCTGTCACTAAGCAGGAAAGAAAATTTGACAACCAGGTAGCACCGAGGATTGCGGTGAATAAGAAACTAACCCAGGATCAATCAATCTTTGTGAGTGCATCGAAAGGGTTCTCCCCTCCTACTGCTGCGGAGGTTTTACCATCAACCGGTGAGATCAACACTTTACTTGAAGCAGAGAATGGCTGGAGTTTGGAAGCAGGGTATAAAGCATCATTATTAAGAGGGAAACTGAGTATTCAGTTAAGTGCTTTTCGAATGAGACTTAATAATACGATCGCACTAAGAAGAGATGCAGGTGGTGCGGATTATTTTGTGAATGCAGGGAAGACAATCCAGCAGGGAATAGAATTACAAACTTCGTATATGCCTGTACGTAAGGAGTATGGTTTAGTGAGAGAATTGACTATCTGGGGAAGTTATGCTTATCATGATTTGAAATTCAAAGATTATATCAAGGATACAGTTGCGCTTGAAGGAAAAAGATTGCCCGGAATTCCTCCACACCAACTCTCTGCTGGCCTTGAAACCCGCTTGAGCAAAGGGTTTTATGCGAATGTAAATTACCAGTACAGTGATAATATTTTTCTGAATGATCAGAATACTGTGCGTGCAGGATCCTTTCATGTATTATCTGCAAGAGCAGGATGGAGATGGACATTGTCGAGGTTACGATTTGATCTATTTACTGCTGTTGAAAATATAACCGATACCCGTTACAGCGCTGGCAATGATTTGAATGCTGCAGGAGGAAGGTATTATAACCTGGCGCCTGGGAGGGTTTGGAGTTTCGGGCTGAATGTACGCAGGGCGGGGTAGACGGGCAGAACGCGAGCGAAGCGAAGCGGGCTGATAATGAAACCTCTGTTTGCACGACTGCTTTTAATGCAACAATTCCTAAAGCGTACCAGGTCAATGCAACACAATCAGCACCAAACACCATTTACCTTGAGTATACAAATAATACGCTTAGGCTTGTGGCATGGGAAAGCAGGTCTAAAGGACCTTATTAATACAAATGGTCGAATGGCGATACAACAAGGTATACAAGTGTGCGACATGACAGTCCTGGTAAATATGGTTACTGGGTGATCATTTCAAAAGACAATGGTTGTCGTGATACTGGTATAGCTTCACATTAAATTTAAAACAACTATAGAAATTAAGAAAATTAGGAGTTATATTGAAAAGCTTTTATACCCACCCTTATGAGCACTGGTTCTACTAAAACTAACGCTCATGCATTATATCAAACCAACTGCGAAAGGACTCATCTTCATGTGTCTAATCTTTGTATTTATTTACAAAAGTTATTCTCAAACTTCAATTTGTGTTGACTACAATGAAAAGTTATCAACAAGCAATTACACAACACAAATATATTTAAGAGATAAAGCAGATTTTAACGGAGACGGATTAGGTGACTTTATAGTTTTAAGATCCTACGGCGTACATGATGTTTATTTTGGAACTGAAGACTTCCAAAATATAACTGTCAATCAAACCCTATTCTATACTCAGATAATTACCCCAGGAGATATTAATAAAGATCATTTTGATGATGTTGTAGCTATTACTAAAGATTCTTTATTGGTTTATTACGGCACTATAAATGGGTTACAATTACAATCTCAATTAACGATTACTACCACCAACAATTATATTACCTTATCGGGAGGTGATTTCAATAAAGACGGCTTTGCAGACTTTATGGTAAACACAAAAAAAGATATTGATCCACAAAATGGAAATGTGCTAATTTATCATGGTTCCGAAAACGGTCCCATTTTACATAGATCAATTTCAGGAAATGAATTAAACACTGAGTTATTTGCAGTCAGATTTGCAGGCGATTTAAATAATGACGGTTATCCTGAAATCATGGTACCTAAGGGATTTGATCAATTGATATTTTATGGGACAAATGAAGGGTTTGATCCAAATAAAAAAACTGCAATATCCATTTTTAGTCTTGCCACTTCTTCGAATTTAGATATAAATGGAGATGGAATTGAAGATTTATTAATAATGAAAGATCAATTAAATATTGAATCACCCTCTGTATTCATATTTTTAGGAAACTTAAACGGAATTAGCACTTCCCCACAATACCAATATACCAATCCCAGGTACAATCTTGAAGATGGAGAGAATTATGGATTTAATGGTGGTCCACTCGGAGATATTAATAAAGATGGATTTGAAGATTTTTATGTTTCGGGAGGAACAGATAATTACACAGAAATATTCTTTGGAAATAGTAATGTCAGCTCTATAAAGCCTAAATACAGAATTAACCAAGAAACGTTTTCAATTATTTCATTGGATATAAAAAATGATAATGATGCAGATCTTTTGGGAACATTTAAAGACGACAATAGCAATGAAATCTTTATAGGATTAATTGAATCAATAAACAATGAATTTCCTGGATCTGTTTGTCCAATAGCACAAATTCCTGTACGCACTTACTATGGAGATAACGCTATGGCTGCTGGTGACATGAACAAGGATGGTTTTGACGACTTTGTAGTTACCTATATTTATGAAGACCCATTTATGGCAACCGACGGCTCGGGCTATGTAGTCCTTGGAAGCAAAAATGCACCTGGGGCGCCTGTTGTGCAATTAGATAACTATTTTTTAATGGGTGAACAAATGTCAAGTGGAGATTTAAATGGAGACGGGTACAGCGATATCTATTTTGGAAGCGAAGGTTATGATACCCAAAATAAGTATAGTGCCGGAATTATCTTTTCACACTTTGGAAAGGAAAATCCACTTGATAACGAAATTGATTTCCAGGATATAGGCGCTACTGACAATACTTACCTGGGTAATATGGTTGCAAGGAATGGTGACATAAACGGAGACGGTTTCGATGATATTTTAACTCAGTCCGTTGAAGGTATTTTAATATACTATGGAAAGGCTGAGGGACCAGACACTATACCGTCATGGAAAAACTCTGAATATGGAGGCATTTATGGAGTAGGGGATCTAAACCATGATGGGTATTCCGATTTCTTTGCTGTTAAAGGTGGAAAGAATACTTTATTTTATGGATCTGCCAATGGTCCGGTAATTAGTGACTACTCGGTTAATTATGCAATTAATTACATTGGAGATATTAATAATGATGGATTCGATGATGCCCAATTAAAAGAATTTACGTTCCCTTTCAAACCGATTAAAGTTTTATTGGGAAGTGCAAATGGTTACATTGATTCAAATCTTCCCTCCAATAAACTATATACCCCGGCTGGAGATTATAATGGTGATGGAATTGATGATGTAATGGCTTCAGTAAAATTTCAGGATGGATTATTTGAAAGAAGTAGGGTGGAAATATATTTAGGATCAGACAATGGTATTAAAGATTCATCTGACTTCACTTTCCATCCGGCAGGGAAAAGTGAAGGTATTTATCCTGTTGCAAGTTTAGGAGATATAAACAATGATGGAAAGGGAGATATTGCGCTTCGACAGGGGCAATACAATATTCAAATTTACTATGGAAGAAGTGTGGAAAATGATTCTTGTCAAAATGATAAAACTCTCCCATTAATTGTTTCTCCAACAACACAGGTAAAATGCTCAGGAGCTGGCATAGTTAATATTCCGGAACTTATTGCTACAGACAATTGTTCCATTAAATCGATAAACTATGTGATAACAGGGGCAACCTCAAGGTCAGGAACAGGCACTAATGCAACCGGCCAATTCAATAAAGGCATTAGTACCATAACATGGACTGTCACTGACCTCGCCGGAAATACAGCAACTGCAATACAGCATGTAAAAGTTGAACAGGAACTGCATGCATCTATTCCTAAAGCATATCAAATTAATGCAACTCAATCTGCACCTTATACCATATACTTAGGTTATGCAAACAACACCATAAGACTTGTAGCGTGGGAAAGCAGGACTAAAGGGCCATACAGGTATAAATGGTCAAATGGAGATACTGCTAGATACACAAGGGTGAAACACAATACTCCTGGAAAGTACAATCATTGGGTGATCATTTCCAATGATTTCGGATGCAGCGATACAGCCTACACTACAATTACCGTGGTAGACAATTACTGCCCGAATCCATTAAAGGATTTCATATCACAATACTTCCCTCAATACCTGAATGATCCATTTGTGCAGTCGTTGCTGATGGCGACCAGTCAGAGCTATGTATGTATCAATGGTAACACGCAATGCGTACCAACAGGATCATTGAAGAACTATATTAATTCAGGTGCAAAACTTGGAAAGTGTGGAAGTATACCTAATGCGGCAAATTTGAAGACAACAGAAGAGATTACGCTTGCAGAAGTTTTAAATATTACTGCATCTCCAAATCCTTCTTCATATGAATTTAATTTGAAGATCAGTGGTACGAAAGGAAAACCATACAGCCTGAGGCTTTATAATAACACCGGTGCACTGGTAATGCAGAAGCATAACCTCACACAGGATTTCATCAGGACCGGTTCAACACTGCAAAAAGGAATCTATGTTGCCGAAGTGATCCAGGGCAACCAGCGGAAGAGCATACGTTTGCTCAAGATAAAATAGCACAGAAGTTCTATCTTTATAAGGCCTTTGCAAATGCAAGGGCCTTTTCTTTAAACACACCACATTGATATGCAGATAGGAATAGATGAAATTCTTACTATAACCTTCACGCTTTTCGCAGTCATCGATATTGTTGGTTCTGTTCCTTTACTGATCACTCTGAAAGAAAGAATGGGTGGTATCAGGGAAGGAAGGGCAACGATCATTTCAGGCGCCTTGATGATCGTATTCCTTTTTGTGGGAGAAAAATTTCTAAACCTGTTAGGACTCGATGTGCGGTCCTTTGCGGTAGGCGGAGCCATCGTAATTTTCTTACTTGGACTTGAGATGGTTCTGGGACACGAGTTTTTTAAGTCGGAAGGAGATGCAAAAATGTCGACCGTTGTTCCTATTGCTTTTCCACTGATCGCAGGTTCGGGAACACTTACCACCATTATTTCCTTAAAAGCAAACTATAGCACCTGGACGATCCTGATTGCTATCTTGCTTAACCTGGTGATCGTTTACCTGGTGCTGCATTCCCTGAAATACATTGCGAAGCTGCTGGGTGCCGGCGGATTAATTGCTATCAGGAAGTTTTTTGGGGTTATTCTCCTGGCCATTGCGGTAAAGATCTTTGCATCGAATGTGGGCGGGCTGATAAAATAGAAAACACTATCTTGCGCCATCTACGGCCTCGTAGTACAATGGATAGTATAAGAGTTTCCGAAGCTCCAGATTCAGGTTCGATTCCTGACGAGGCTACCAAACCGGGATGTTGAAATTATTTCAATATTCCGGTTTCTTTTTTCAGAAACTCACTTCTGGCTTATATTGTTGCAAATACCAAATAACAATATGAGAATACTTCACATATTAGGATTCTTATTTTTGATGTGTTCCTGCGAAGACCAACAATCCGAAGCCCCCATAACTACCATAGCTACCGGTCAAATGCCCAATGTTTCTACAGACAATTCCGGAAACATTCATCTTGTTTATGGAAATGGCGACAGCATTTTATATTCCTATTCTACCAACAAAGGCCAATCATTTTCTTCCCCTGCACTGGTTTCTATTCTTCCTAAACTTTCAGCTTCACATACCAGGGGACCACAGATTGCAACAACAGAAAGTGGTTTGGTTGTTACCGCCTGTAATGAACCAGGTGATATTTTCTCTTTTACTAAAGACAATTCAGGAAAATGGTCACAATCAGAAAGAGTCAATGACAGAGATACTATTGCAAAAGAAAACCTGATGGCGCTGTCTTCTGATGGGAACCTTACTTATGCGGTATGGCTAGATCTTCGTGACAGGCACAATAAAATATTTGGTTCAAGATCTTCTGATGGAGGGAAAACATGGTCAGATAATATCATGATCTACGCTTCCCCTGACACTACCGTATGTGAGTGCTGCAAGCCATCTGTTGTGGTTAAGGGAAATAACGTTTATGTGATGTTTCGCAATTGGTTGAAGGGGAACAGGGATCTTTACCTGACAAGTTCTTTTGATGGAGGAAATTCTTTTAATCCTGCACAAAAATTAGGAAATGAAAGCTGGAAATTGAACGGATGTCCCATGGATGGCGGTGGTCTTATTGTTGATGGAAAAGCTGAGGTAGAAACTGTTTGGAACAGAAAGGGATCAATTTATTCCTGTGTGCCTGGCCAACCGGAACATAAATTAGGTGAAGGAAAACATTGCACTATCGAGTCTGCTGGAGGAAAAAATATGTATGCCTGGGAGGAAGATGGAAAAGTGATAATCTTGAAACCTACTGCAAGTAAGGTTACGATAGGTCCCGGTCAGCTTCCTGTTTTAAAAGCCCTAAATAATGATCAGGTGTTTTGCGTTTGGGAGCATGAAAAACAAATAAAAATGGCGTTGTTATCAAACAAATGATTTGATATGCATTCTTGTCAAAATCAATGCGTACCTTATGTAGCTGAATTATTCTTTAATCATTAATACCAATGATATGAAATCAGCAACTAACAAACCATCGATTGGAATTAAACCTGAAAACCTTTCAGAGATTGCACAATCGCTCAACAGGTTCCTCGCAGATGAAACTGTATTATACATAAAAACTAGAAAGGCACACTGGAATGTTGAAGGTCCGGATTTTCATGCACAACATCTTTTTTTTGAAGAACAATATCACCAGTTAGAACAATTCATTGATGAGGTGGCTGAACGTGTGCGTATGTTGGGCCACTACGCTGAAGCCACTCTTAAAGCGTACCTGGAGCTTACACATCTAACTGAGGAAACAAGGCAAAAAAATAACAGCGCAGGGTTTATCAGTGACCTGTTGGAGGATCATCAAACCATCATCATCCACATGCGTGAACATATAGACCGTTTTGCAGATGAATTGCACGACCAGGGCACCAGCGACTTTATAACCGGTCTTATTGAAAAGCATGAGAAAATGGCCTGGATGCTTAGAGCACATTTGAAATAAATCACAATATTGAAACCTTAAAAAATCAATTATTTGTAGCATTTATTTTAGTGCTGTCTCCCGACTTCTTCAAAAATGAAAGCATTCATAAAAACTACTTACGGCGGTCCGGAAGTGCTTCGATTAGAAGAAGTAGATAAACCAATTTTGAAAGATGACCACCTTCTTGTAAAAGTAGTTGCAAATTCTGCAAATCCGGCCGACTGGCATCTATTGAGAGGAAAGCCATTCTTTGCAAGATTTACATCTGGTCTTATCAAGCCAAAAGAAAAGATTCCAGGTGCCGACTTTTCAGGAATTGTAGTAGAAGCCGGTCCTACTGTAAGTAGCTTCAAGATAGGAGATAAAGTATTTGGGGAAACTTTGATGGGCGGTGCTTTTGCGGAATACATAAGTGTGCCTGTGAATTTTTGTGGCAAGGTTGCAAATAATGTAGACCTGGTAAAGATGGCAAGTATCCCTGTTGCCGGGCTTACTGCTCTCCAGGCACTTGTTACACACGGAAAGATTAAGGCAGGTGAAACTGTTCTGATAAACGGTGCCTCAGGAGGTGTGGGTCATTTTGCTGTGCAGATTGCAAAGGCATATGGTGCAAGTGTAACTGCTGTATGTTCCAGCAGGAATGCCGACTTCGTTAAATCTCTAGGTGCGGAAAATGCAATTGCATATGACAAAGTAAATATCAAACAACTTAAGGGTAGTTATGACCTGGTTATAGATGCAAATGGCAACCTTACTTATGCGGATTATAAAAGATTGGGCAAAAGAGGTGTAATGATCGGGTTTACAACTATGGGACTTATGATGTCAACACTTATTAAAAAGCTATTCGGAAAATATCCAATTACTCAGTTTACAGCCGAGGCTAATGCAAAAGATTTGCAAACCTTAGCCGCATTAGTAGGGGAAGGAAAAGTTATACCTGCAATTGAAAAAACATTTCCTTACACAGAAATACCAGATGCAATACGACATATCGAAGCTATGCGTACCAGGGGAAAAGTAGTAATGCAGTGGACAGATGACCCCAGCTAATACAATGCATCAAACAACTTCAAATAAGTACCATTTTCTAAAAGAGAATTCTATCTTCATATGCATAACTCTTAAATTTTGAGTGATGCTAACCATCGATAACTACCTCGACCCCCATTATATCCACCGAAGCAATTGGCTCAGAGCAGCCGTGTTGGGCGCCAATGATGGTATCATTTCCATATCGAGCCTGGCCATAGGTGTGGCCACTGCCAGTTCCACCAGGGAACCCATAGTGCTGGCCACCGTTGCTGGATTGGTTGCGGGTGCCTTATCTATGGCGGCAGGAGAATACGTTTCTGTTAGCTCTCAAACCGATACTGAAAAAGGAGATATTGAACGTGAGAAAAAAGAATTGGAAGAAATGCCGGAAGAAGAAATGAAGATCCTTGCCCAGATCTACGAAAGAAGGGGACTAAAGAAGGAAACGGCTATGCAGGTTGCTATTGAAATGACTGAACACAACGCCCTGGAAGCACATATCCGCGATGAACTTGGCATCAATGAGATCAGCCAGGCAAAACCTATCCAGGCAGCACTTGCATCAGGTGCTTCATTTACCGTTGGAGGAATACTACCACTGATGGTTGTGCTGCTCGCTCCGGTTCCAACCATGGAATACTGGTTGTACGGACTTACCATCCTATTTTTGATCATCCTGGGAGCCACTTCTGCAAAAATCGGTGGTTCAAGTATTGCCAAAGCAGTTCTCCGCATCACGGTTTGGGGAACTATTGCCATGGGACTCTCTGCACTGGTGGGTTACCTGTTCGGAGTGAATGTTTAAATTTACCTGTAATAAATTTTGGATAAATGAATAACCAGATCTGGATCATGACATCAGCTTTTGATCAGCTGACGCTCGATGAAGTAATTGTAAAAGCAACTGAAATTGGTGTGCAGGGACTAGATGTTTGTGTTTTCAGAAAAGATGGAACAAGAAACGACTTTGTAGCTACTCACCTGAATTATGAATCCTTCACTGCAGATGATGCAAAAGCTACCATCGATAAATTCAACCATGCCAAATTAAAGTTGTCATTAGGCGCTTTTGATAACCTGATCGGAGGTGAACCTGACCAGCGCATAAAAAATCAAAATCATTTGTTGCGGTTGATTCGCATGGCACATTTATTAGGAGGTGATGCGAATGATGTAAAAGTTGGAACCTTTGTTGGATACAATCATGAACTCGGTAACCAGGAGAATGGTTTTCAAAAGAACCTGGATGAATATGCAAGAGTCTTCGCTCCTATCATTCGATATGCTGAAGACCTCGGCGTTACCATTCTATATGAAAACTGCCCAATGGAAGGCTGGCGATCCGCCGGCTTTACAGGAACTTTCAATAACCTCACAGGTGTTCTTGCTGCAAGAAAACTGATGTATGAAATGATTCCAAGCAAAGCACATGGAGAGATCTATGATCCATCACATGATGCATGGCAGCATGTAAATCCTGTTGATGTAATTCTTCACACTGATATGGATCGACTGCACCGCATCCATGTGAAAGGCACACGTAATCGCAATGATATCTATTGGGGAAATCTTTATGCTACTCAAAAGGTAGATACAGCACTTGCCAAGCGTGCCGGTGTACCTATTGCGCAAAATGAATGGGACCGACATAATTATGAAGCCACGCTTCCAGGCTTTGGAGGCTCCGATAGCATTGACTGGAGAGCTTTTATTGATACTTTGAAATCAAGAGGCTTTAAAGGTCAGTTTGAAATTGAAAATGAAGCTGCATTATCAAAACAGACTGGTAATATGGGAGCCATCGTGCAGGGATATAAGGCAACAGTGCTGAATCTTTCTCCACTGTTATGGGACCTTACCGATAATGGTTATCAATATAATCACCAGGGTTTCCGGGAACTAACTTATACATCGAAAGATATTCCTGTTGTAACTATGGATCAACTAACATAACATAAAAAAAAGTGCCGGTAATGCCGGCACTTTTCATTTGAACAGTTATCACTTACACGGTACCATAACTGTTCGATTGTCCTCCATCAATTGCAATGGTTTGTCCACTTACATACGAGGAGTCCTCACTCAAAAGAAAAGCAACAACTTTTGCAACTTCTTCAGGAAGTCCCAATCGCTTGGTAGGGTTTCCTTTTGCATATTCTGATTCTGCAGATTTCGGATCCTGCGGATTAATTTCTCTGAATGCTTCGGCAACCATCGGAGTTAAAATAGCACCCGGCGCAATGGCATTGGTAGTAATTCCAAACTGACCATATTCCAAAGCGGCATTCTTCGTCATACCCGATACAGCATGCTTTGCAGCAACATAAGCTGTCTGGTTCAATACACCACGGATTCCACCTACAGAAGATACATTGACAATCCTTCCATATTGTTGTTTCTTCATCACCGGAATTACATGACGCATGGCATAATAAACACCCATCAGGTTGATATCAATTACTTTTTTAAATACTTCAAGGTCATAATCTGTCATGCCTGCCTGGCGACCTTCAATTCCTGCGTTATTGTACAAGCCATCGATACGACCAAAAGTTTTTAAATTTTCTTCAACATAATTTTTTACTGCTTCTTCATTAGATACATCAGCAACTATTGTGAGCAGTTTTACATTGGGATAAAGTTTATTGAGTTCATTCTTCGCTCCGTCCAGGCTCTCTTTATTGTAATCAACCAAGGTAAGTGATGCGCCCTGCGAAGCAAGCTCTATGGCAGCAGCAAACCCAAGTCCCATCGCAGCCCCGGTAATAATGATTACCCTGTTATCAAATCTCTTCATAATAGAAATTTTAAGTAATAGGATCCAACAAAGTTACCAACCGATATTCGGGTAATTAATGTCTTTTGACAAGAAATAGCATTGACTTTAGTCAACCTTCCTCCACATAATGCCATTTTTTGAAATCAACTTTGAAAGAAGACCATCTTTAACTTTTTCATCTAAATATTCATCCACCTGGCTCCGAAGCATACCTGACAGTTCTGAAAATTCTTTTGAGGTGAGTGATAAAAATTTATCAAATAAAAACTTCCAATCTCTGGGGTAGGAACTTTTTATTACTGTCGGGATTAATTTATGAACAGCACTTTCAAAAACAGAATAAGGTTTAGTACCATAAACTTTCTCCATAGTTCCTTTTTCATCCACAAAAAATAATGTTGGAAATCCTCTCACACCAAGCTGGCCCGCCAATTCAAGATCTTCCTGGAATTTCTTTTTTGCAGTTCCTTCAAAATGATGTTGAAGTAAATCCGGATCGAGGTTTGACCGAATAGCAGCTGTCTTTATAACATCCCATCTGGCAATATTTTTCTTTTCCAAGAAAAGCATTTCCCGAAGGAATCTTAAAAAGCTCACGGCTTTGTGTTCATCCTGCATCTGCGCAGCCTTAAAGGCTATAGATGGAGGATAGGAAGATGGCAAAGGATCTTCAAGCCATACCCCTCCATCGATGGGCATATCATAATATTCACTCACTTCTTCCCAATGATGTGCAACATCGGATGGCTTGCTGATCCCACCGCAATTATAACTCCAATCAGGCAATAAGCCTCCCATCTTATATTGAAAGCCCAGAACATGTCCATATTCGAGCTTTAATTTCCTTAGCTGGGGCTCTATTCCCCAACAAGAAGAGCAGATAGGATCAGTAAAATAGATAATCTTCAGAAGCTTATCGCCAGCTTTGATTGCGGTTTGTACATTATCATCAGAACGACCAACGGCGCAAACACCTGATTCAATATCACAAATCAAGGGATTATTCTTTCTTATCATAATTAATTATATTTTAGATGAGCTCGATTTACCTTCGTAGTGCAAATTTCCACCAACAAACTGAGCAAAACAATTAGTCAGAAATTATTGACTACCTGAATTGATATGGAAAATGAAATAAGTTGTCCTGCAGAAGGATTATTAAAAACATTATCTGGCAAATGGAAGCCGCAGATCTTCAAATCTGCACTGAATGGGCCTGTTCGTTTTAATAAATTATTACGTGAAATAGAAGGTTCAAATAAACAATCCATTGCAGCTGCATTAAAAGAACTTGAAGAGAATGAGATCTTGTTAAAAGTGATAGTGAAAGAAAAGCCACTACATATTGAATATCATCTGACAGAAAAAGGGAAGGCCCTGGTTCCGATTTTTCATCAACTTGAAAGCCTGAATAATAAACAGGTTTAATTATTCAACAACATTGCCATGACAAAAATACTTTTCATTCTTTTTAGCATTCTTACCAGCTTTTCAGCGCTCGCACAAACGAATCGCGTATTGAAATACTTTCCTGAAGGAACGATCTTGCATTCAAATATTGCATACAATAACGATACACTTCAAAAGCATTTGCTTGATATTTATCTTCCTTCAAAACCATCAAAGAAAATGCCCCTGGTAATTTTTGTACATGGAGGAGGATGGCTTTCTAATGACAAGTATGCAGATATGAGTTATATGAAGAATACCATTTCAGAGATCGTGAGTAAAGGTTATGCATTGGCATCAATTGATTACCGGTGGAGTACAGAAGCGGTGTTCCCTGCACAGGCACAGGATTGTAACAAAGCAATAGCATGCCTTTATGAGCATGCAAATAAATATGGGTTCGACCGATCAAAATTTGTATTGATGGGATTTTCGGCCGGAGGACATCTTGCATCTTTGGTTGGCCTCTCTAACAATAATCATATCAAAGAATTCATCATGCCGGGTTCAAAAAATTCATTCACATTCAAAGGTGTAATTGATTTTTACGGACCGGCAGATCTTATGCTATTTCCCCGGAACGACGATCCTACTTCACCAGAAAGTTTATTGATTGGAGCCACACCTTTATCAAGACCTGATCTTTCCAAGAAAGCAAGTCCAATAAATTATGTTGATAAGAACGATCCTCCATTCCTGATCATACATGGAGAAAAAGATGATATGGTTTCGCCAAAACAATCACAGTTATTAAGTTCCTGGTTAAATGTATACGGCGTACGTAATGAGATCATCATTGTAAAAGATGCACCACATTATGGTGATATGTTTGATACTCCCGATATCAGGAATAAAGTTTTTAGTTTCCTGGAAACTGTCTTCCATTAGCATCCTGTTTTTTCACGTAAAGCTCCTGTACCATCACCATAACAATCAGCAAAACCGGTGTGGCAAGTACCAGTCCCCATCCACCAGTGAGTACACCCATCATTAACTGGCCGAATATGAGCAGTGCAGGAGGAACACTGATCAGTTTTTGCTGAACCTGCGGAGTGATCACATTGCTTTCAAGTAGCTGAACCAGCACATACAGGCCAATGATCCAAAGAGTAGTAGTTGGCCCCTGCATCAAACCAACTAATGCAGCAACAACGAGAGCCATTAATGGACCGAAATTTGGAATGAAGCTTAATAGCCCTGCAATCAATGCCAGTACAAGCCACATGGGAACGCCTATAATAGCCAGGCCGATTGCTGTCAGAACGAAAACAATAAACATTGAAAACAACTTTCCTTTCAACCACTTTTTAAGACTATCACCCAGTTTATTCACTATATCCTGTGCTCTGGCCCTACCTGCAGCTGGAACCAGCTTAACAATTCCGCTGGTATATAATTGAGGTGAAGCTGTTAAAAATAATCCGAGGAATAATACCACATAGATATCACCCAATACCCCAAATGTTGAAGTAAAAAATGTTTTGATCAACGATTGTGCTTTACCGGAACTTTCTGCAGAGGAAAGTCGTTCAACAACCTTTTGCCCGATAGGTGAATTATCAATCCAATCCTTAGCTTTCGCGGTTGTTTGAGGTAAAGTTTCGCTTAACTGCGCAGCCTGTTCCTGGATCTTTGATCCAGTCAGCCAAAGGATCAATGCCAGCAGCAATAGGGTTATCATTACAGACAAAAAGGTACAAAGACCCTCCTTCCAACCGGTTTTCTTTTGAATCAAGCCGGCAAACCCTTTAAAGAATACTGCAATCAAAACTCCGGCAAGTACTAACAACAACACACTGAAAGAGGTCTTTAGCAATAGAAGAATAACTACAATGAGTGAAAATATTCCACCGGAGATCCAAACTTTTTGCTGAAATGAATATTGATCGGTTTTGTCTCCCATAATTATACATTAAATGGGATACTTCTTCAAAAACTATGCGAAGGGCCAATATCTTTGCTCGCAAATACAACTCATGCAGTCACTCATAAAAACCTGGAAGACCAACCGCCAGATCTATGTTGATATATTAAATCAATATAGCCCGGAAGAATTGAACAAAATACCCGCCGGCTTCAATAATAATATCATCTGGAATGCAGCACACATCATTGTTGCACAGCAGGGATTGATATACAGAAGTTCAGGACAGCAGATGCATATTTCAAACGAAATGGCGAACAGGTATAAGCCCGGAACAAAGCCAGAAGGTGTATTGAATGTTGAAGAAATTGAAGAAATCAAATCATTACTTACATCTCTGATCGATCAGACTGAGAAAGATCTGGATCATATGTCGAATTGGACGTACCAGGAAAGATCGACTTCAACAGGTTTTCATTTGGGAAGTATTCAGGATGCACTTGAATTCAATAATTATCATGAAGGATTGCATTTAGGATATATTCTGAGTCTCAGAAAGTTTTTACATGTCTAGAATTTTTATCACAGGTTCAAATGATGGATTAGGTGCATTAGCTGCTTCAAGATTACTGCAACAAGGCCACCAGGTATTACTGCATGCAAGAAACAGGGAAAGAGCAGATAAAGCACTGCATATAAATCCAGGAGCCGAAAGTGTGGTGATTGCAGATCTATCGGATATAGAGGCAACCATTCATCTTGCAGAGCAGGTTAATAAATTTGGAAACTTTGATGCAGTGATTCACAATGCGGGTGTTTACCAGGCTTCCTCCAAAGAAATTATCCATGTAAACATTCTTGCGCCTTATATACTAACATGCCTTATAAATAAACCCTCCAGGTTGATTTATTTGAGCTCAAACATGCACAGGCAGGGACTTTCAAAACTGAATGACCTTGCTATTCAAAGCAGTCGAATAAATTATTCTGATTCCAAACTGCATGTATTGATGCTTAGCCAGGCTGTTGCCAGGAAATGGAGCAATGTATGCTCAAATGCTGTTGATCCGGGTTGGGTGCCTACAAAAATGGGCGGAGCCGGTGCCCCTGATGATTTGCACAAAGGTTATGAAACCCAGGTCTGGCTTGCTACCTCGGAAGATCCGTCCGCAAAGGTAAGCGGCCGATATTTTTTTCATAAAGCGCAGGAGGATTATAACGCCCAGGCGAAGGATGCTGGGTTACAGGATGAATTTCTCAAAATATGCTCTAAAATAACCGGGATAAAATTTCCAACCCCTTGACTTTTATCAACGCTTTTTCTTATCCATTGCCAATGGCCAAATTTCTGAATCGGTCTAGTTTTGTGTTATCAAATTTTAACCATGAACAACAGGATACAAGGCATACATCATATCACTGCAATCGCAGGAAATGCACAAAGAAATTTCGATTTTTATACAAAGGTCTTAGGTACCAGGCTGGTGAAAAAAACAGTCAATTTTGACGATCCCGGCACCTACCATTTTTATTTTGGAGATGAGATCGGAACACCTGGATCCATCCTGACTTTCTTTCCATGGGAAGGAATTCAGAAAGGTCGTACAGGACCTGGAATGGCTACTGAGATCGGGTATTCAGTACCTACTGGAAGCCTGGAATTCTGGAAACATCGATTTAAAGATCTTAATATTCCTCATCAACCTATATCAGAATCGTTCAATGAAAGATTCCTGAGGTTTGAAGATCCGGATGGATTGATCCTGAAAATGATCGAGCCTTCTTCAGGTGATTCACGCAAACCATGGACAACCAAAGAAGTGAATGAAACTGTTGCTACCAAAGGCTTTCATAGCATCGTACTAACTGTAAGAGATGTGAAACCAACTGCAAAAGTACTTACGGATATATTTGGATATACATTGCTGAAGCAGGAAGGAAATACCTATCGGTTTATTACAGATTCTATCGGAACTGCCAACATTGTTGATATCATCGAAGCGCCTACTGCCCATGCAGGTATCAATGCAGGCGGTACCAATCACCACGTAGCATTCAGGGTAAGTGATGATAATATCCTGATGGAGTTTCGTGAAAAAGTGGTGCAGGCAGGATTGAGGATCACAGAAAAGATCGACCGGAATTATTTTTATTCCTTGTACTTCAGGGAACCTGGTGGAGTGTTATTTGAGATCGCAACCGATAATCCAGGATTTGCTGTTGACGAACCGGTGGAAGAGTTGGGAAAAAATTTAAAACTGCCCATCCAATACGAACCATCCAGGAAAAGAATTGAAGAAGTACTTCCAAAACTTAACTATTAATCATGCATACCAAACAATATATTACTTCAGGGCAGCCGCTGACAAAAGAAAGCAAAGTATTGATCATGCTTCACGGACGTGGCGCAAATGCAGAAGATATCCTGTCACTTGCCAATTATCTTCCCGTAAAAGATTTTACATTGATAGCTCCGCAGGCTACTAATTACACATGGTATCCATATTCATTCATGGCACCAACTCATCAAAATGAGCCCTGGCTTGGATCTGCCATCGATTTGATAGATTCAGTTGTAAAAGAACTGGAATCGAAAGGTATCCCTTCTACCAATATTTATTTTCTTGGTTTCTCACAGGGAGCTTGTCTAACTCTTGAATACGTGACAAGAAATGCACGGGAATATGGAGGAGTGATAGCATTTACAGGTGGATTGATCGGAGAAAAAATTGAAGCTGAAAAATACTCAGGAGATTTTAAAAACACTCCTGTATTCATTGGTACCAGCGATCCTGATCCCCATGTACCGGTTATCCGTGTAAAGGAAACTGAAGAGCTCATGAAAAACCTGCATGCAAATATGCTGGTGAAAATTTATAAAAACATGGGTCATACCATAAGTCAGCAGGAAATAGATTCCGCCATTGTCCATATCTTCTCCAAATAAAAAAAGGCCCGCGAGGGCCTTCTTCATTTGAACAGGCAAGCTTATAATTTTACCAGTTTTTGAATAATAGATTTTCCATCATAATTGAAACGGATCATATACAATCCTTTTTCAAGCCTGTTGATCTGCGGAAGATCGATGGTATTTATTCCTTTTTTGATAGAAACACTTTGAATGAAAATGTTCTTACCTGAAAGATCGGACAGCATCAATGTACCCTTAGCTGCAAACTCAGACCTGATCAATGCTGCAGCCGTTTGTTGAACCGGGTTTGGATTTACATTCAAACTAATTGACTCTTCATTTTTACGAACACTGATCACTTTGCTGAACATGAATTTTCCATCCAGGTCAACCTGCCTGATCCTGTAATAAGATATATTTGATGTACTGATTCCAGTAGTATATTGATACGATCCACGAAGAGAAGCATCATACCCTACCCTTCCAACAACCTGGTACTGTCTTCCATCTGTACTTTGTTCTACCTGGTATTGATCAACATTAGATTCTTCAGCCACCTTCCATTGTAAATGAGCATTGCCATTTTGATTGGTTGCAGTAAAATCAAGGAACTTCACCGGAAGTGCCGCATTGACAACAATGCGTGAAGAGGTTGGTGTAGAAGTACACACATCTACTCCTGTAAGAGAAGTTGTTTTAACCAAAACATCATAAGTTCCGGTTGAACTGAATGTTGGTGTGGTAATATTCAAAGAACCTGTACTGGTTGCCCAACTATTTCCCAATGGGTCGCCACTGGTTGCATCAATGATACCATAGAAGTATCCTGATGTTGCATTGGTAATTGTATAGGTAACGGTTTGATTCTGGTTGATAGAATAATTGCTTTGGGATAAGGAAGGAGTTGGTGGATTTGATGAACAACCAACGGTTACAGTAGCTGCACAACTTACTTCCCTTTTACCGGACTCACGGATACCGATGGTCAGCACTCCTTTTACCTGCAAAACTGAGGAGCTCAATGTGATTGTCCATCCGGTGGTTGAGGTAGTGGTATTTCCTACTGCAACACCATCCTGGTACAATATCACCTGGGTGGATGATATGGCCCCGGAAACAGTACCGCTAACACTTGTAGCCCCTGCAACCACAGGACCGGTAATGGTTCCGCATCTTGATGCTGAAGTCGGACCGGTTGCAGTAATATTTGCAGAAGCTGCACTCACGCCACAGGTTCCTGCCTGTGCAACGGCATAATAAACGGTTCCTGCCACAGCATTATAGATTGAAGGAGTTGTACCGGCATTTGCTGTACTCCATGTTCCATTTGATTGAACAGTAGTTGTAGCGAGTAATGTATTACTGCTATTGTATACTCTGACAGTAGATCCACCTGGTGCTGAAGTTGTTCCGGTGATAGGCAAACCTGCTGCAGTTTCATTATTTCCATCTGCATCTATTAATGCAGGTCGGGTGAAACAAGTGACAGTAAATTTAGCAGTCTGCGCTGCGCAATAACTTGTTGATACCGTTCCGGTATTTCTTTCAGAAACAATATGAACCTGCTGACCAGCTTTAAAATTCAGGTCTGAAAAACTGAAGGTCCCGGATGCATTTGCAGTGGTTGTTTTAGACAGTATTCCATCAACATATAAATTCAGTGTTGAGCTTGCTGTTGCAGTTCCAGAAATGATTTTGGTTGAAGTTAATAATGCATTGTTTGCAGGGCTTGTAATAACTGGAACGGCAACGGTTCCTGCAAGGGCCGTTCCACCGTTTCCTGCTACACAAACATAGGCAGGCTCAGATACACAACCTGTTACATCATTCCTATAATATACTTTGTAGGAACCGGAAGTTAGCGGGCTACCACTCGAACAACCATTAGAAAACATCCATGCTTTGTTTGGACTTGTTCCGGTAGGTGCAGAAAATAATGC
Source organism: uncultured bacterium (assembly GCA_966112615.1). GTDB lineage: Bacteria > Bacteroidota > Bacteroidia > Chitinophagales > Chitinophagaceae > Flavitalea. The sequence goes on along the minus strand of CBHWDO010000002.1, from coordinate 198,809 downwards.
AGATGCGTTGGTAGTACTGTTTTCTGATGTACCTCTTGTTGTATTTTCAATGTATATGGTCCAACCATTACTTAGATTAGTTCCGCTGATACCTTTTGTAGTAGTATAACAATCCAAAACTGGAGTTGCCGGTTTGTTGGTAGCATTACACACACTTGCCACTTCGCTGTTGCTGCTCAAACACATGGATTCCTGTGCAGCCTTTGCTTTTGCGGTAATGATATCTCCAGCAACAAGGGTTACATTTGGTAATGACCAGGTAGATCCTGAACTAACATTGGATACGGTACCTAATACAGTGGATCCATTTTTATACACCGTGATCGTGGCAATGGATTGAGCAGCTGCAAGACTTGATTTTGTCCAGGTTCCGGTAATAGTCACTGTACCGGTTGAAATCGGCGCATTCAATACCGGAGCTTCCGTACAGAGATCAGTGAACCCTGTATTCAATGTACTAACGGTAACAGAAGGCTGTCCCTTGATATAAAGTTCGTACTGCTCATTCGTGTTCTTAAAATCATCATCATTCAATCCGTAAATATCTGACTTCGGACCACCAATTGCTGCCTGTGGAGACATTACAGTTGTGGCACAAAACCTCAAAGGAGTCGAAGTTGTAAGATTAAATGGACTAGCCTGCAGATCAGAGAATGGTATATAAAAATCCAGGAAAAAATCCGGATCACCATTATCCATGGTACCTGCAACTGATACCTGGGAAATATCCTGCCATGCAGTATAAGATTTTATTAAAGTGGGACTGCTTGAACCATCCACATTATAAATTGCAACACGGAAATTGGTTTCCATGACCACTTCAATTTCAAAACCGGGATTACCGTTAACACCGGTTGTTGCCGGTTGGTAATTTGGGTCTGCATAAGGACCCGTTGGACCAAACTTACCATCTGTATCAATCATGATACTATATCCTTTGGAACCGGGCATTACAGTACCCATCCTGAACCTGAAGATGAGGTTAGTACCACGATAGGTCATATAAACTCCATCGCCATTCTGGTCGGGAACGAAATCTGAATAGAGATGATCCGGGCCACGACGAAGGTCACCAAAAGGTTCCAGGCTAAATGCAGGAACTGTTGCGAATGCAATTTCAGAATTTGCAACATCATTGGAGTTAAAGCCTGCAGTGGTCGCGGATGTGTATCCATCTCCATTGGGATCAAGCACAGTTCTTCCTGCTGCAGATGTAGCAGGCCTGTTAATATATCCCGATCTTTGTGCCGCAATGGCCAGGGGAAACAACATTCCAATGGTTAGGATCAACAGTAAGTTCTTCATTAGGTTATTTGTGGGGTGCAAAGAAATTAAAATAGAATTAAAACAAAAAAGGTTATGTCATTTAAAAGTGCGCCTAAGTATAAATATGTATAGTTGACACTTAAAAAACACTGATTAATGGATACAAAAATTCCAATATCGATATTAGATCTTGCAACAATAACTGAGGCCGATAAAAACCTGGGAGAAGTATATGCCAGGAGTTTATCACTGGCACAGCATGCTGAAAGTTTAGGATACCGCAGGTACTGGTTTGCGGAACACCACAATATGGAAAGTGTTGCATCTGCTGCAACATCAGTATTGGTTGGATATGTAGCCGGTGGAACCAACAGCATTCGTGTTGGCTCAGGCGGCATCATGTTGCCCAATCATGCGCCATTGGTTATTGCCGAACAGTTTGGTACACTCGAAGCGTTGTACCCTGGAAGGATTGACCTGGGGATTGGTCGTGCTCCGGGAACCGACCCTGTTACCTCTCATGCATTGAGAAGAAGTATGAAAGGTGATATTGACAATTTTCCCAATGATGTAATTGAATTACTTACTTATTTAGGAAAAACTGAAGAAGGCGCTAAAGTGAAAGCAATCCCAGGACAAGGTTCATACGTTCCAGTATGGTTACTTGGCTCGAGTACTTACAGTGCACAACTGGCTGCTATGCTCGGATTGCCATTTGCTTTTGCATCACATTTCGCTCCTACCTACCTGGAAGATGCATTAGAGATCTATAAGAAAAATTTCAAACCATCGGCTTTATTGGAACAGCCTTATGCAATGGCCTGCGTGAATATGATCCTGGCGGATACTGATGAAGAAGCAAAGTCACTTGCAACATCATTCTACCAACTTGCTTTAGGATTATTCCGAAACACCCGCAAGCCGCTTCCACCGCCGGTTCCATCGATGGAAGGAATCTGGACAGAACAGGAAAGAATGGGCGTTCAGCATATGATGTATTATTCTTTTATTGGAAGTCCTGCAACAGTAGAGCCTGGCATCCGTTCCTTTATTGAATCAACTGGGATTAGTGAACTGATGATCACATCACATATGTTTGATGTTGAAAAAAGAAAGCGATCCATGCAAATGGCTAGGGAGATGCTGAAATGATGAAAGGGAAGCTACCGCTTCCCTTTCTGTAACACTACCAAAATAAAACCAGACAATCGATCCTTAGATGTGCGCAGGATTAAATTCATTCTCATCAACTTCAACCGGCTCATAATCCGCCACCATCAACTCTTCTATAGGTTCATCCTTCTTTCCTTTCTTAAATTTATTGATCAGTTTATCGAAGATCGAATACATCACAGGTACTACAACAAGCGTCAGGAACAGTGATGATATCAATCCCCCAATGATAACCCATGCTAGACCGTTCTTCCACTCAGCACCTGCACCGGATGCAATTGCAATCGGTAACATACCGATCACCATCGCGATAGTAGTCATCAGGATCGGGCGCAACCTCGCATGGTTAGCATCCAGCAATGCCTGGTAAGTACTTGCTCCCTCAGCCTTACGCTGGTTGGTAAAGTCAACCAGCATGATCGCGTTCTTCGCAACCAGACCGATCAGCATGATCACACCAAGGATGGTAAAGAGGTTCAGCGAGTTGTTGGTCAGTGCCAATGCAAGCAATGCACCGATGATCGACAACGGAATCGAGAACAATACCACGAATGGATATACAAAGCTGTTGTACAATGCCACCATGATCAGGTATACCAATACGATCGCTGCGAGCAATGCTATACCAAGAGATCCAAATCCTTCACTCTGGTTTTCCATATCACCACTCCATACATAACTTACTCCAACCGGCTTACGGATCTGGTCAAACTTCGCCTGCCATTCTGCAGCAACAGTACCGGTAGGTCTACCTACAGTCTGTGCCTGAACAGTAACCGATGTACTCTTATCTCTTCTTTCCAACTGGCTCGGACCGGAACTTTCACGGATCGTAGCAAATTGCGACAACCTGATCTGCTCCCCTTTATCATTGATGAATAAAAGATTGCTTACATCCTGGATACTCTGCCTGTTGAAACTTCCATACCTGATATTGATATCATATTCGTATTCACCCTGCCTGAACTTTCCATTGGTATTTCCACTGAAAGCAGTCTGCATAGTTGCACCCACTGTACTCAATGATAAACCAAGTGATGCCATTTTATCTCTATCCACCTGTACATTGATCTCAGGATTACCTGCTTCAACAGAAAGCTTCATTTCAGTTGCACCCTGTACAGTTCTCAATGAATCCATGGCCACTTTTGCAAAGCTCATTACACTGTCGAGTTCAGGACCTGTTACCACCAGTGAAAGTGGCGCCTGCTCTGCAGTTCCGAGGATACTTACTGGAACAGTTTTCACTTTTGCACCAACAAGTACCGGCTCAATTTCTTTCTTGATCTTCGCTGCATAAATATTGGATGGATCTGCTCTTAAATGTTTATCTACCAACTGCACGTTGATCTCCGCTTTGTATGCAGTAGCTCTTGAACCACCCATACCTTCACTCGACTGTCCCACCATGGTGATCAGTTTTGTTACTTCAGGTTTGGTACGAAGAAATGCTTCTGCTTTCTGCGTCATCGCATTGGTCTGTTCTATAGATGCATCTTTCGGCATTTCAATCTGCACAAGGAATTCACCGCGATCACTTTTTGCAAAGAATTCCGCACCAATGAATCCACCACCAAGCAGGTAGAACGATCCAAAGAACAATGCAAGCACTACCGCCAGTGTTGTTTTCTTATGAGCCAATGACCATTTCAGAATATTGCTCACCCACTCTGTGAAAGCATGCAATCCTTTTTCAAATCCAATGATGATCCTTCCGAAGAAAGTCTTACCGGATATACGTTCCAGCTTACCAAATCTTGACGACAACCATGGAACGATGGTGAAGGATGACAGCAACGACATCAGTGTAGCGATTGAAACGGTTACTGCAAACTGCTTGATAATATCAGCAGCAAGACCAGTACTCAATGCGATCGGAACGAATACCACCACAATTACAAGTGTAATTGATGTTACTGTAAATCCAATTTCTTTTGTTGCATCATATGCCGCACGTACACGGTTCTTACCCATCTCCATATGTCGATAGATATTCTCCAGTACCACGATCGCATCATCCACAAGGATACCAACCACCAGTGAAAGTGCCAGCAATGACATCAGGTTCAAAGTATATCCCAGCAATGCCATACCAATAAAGGTAGAGATCAGTGATGCAGGAATCGCGACCATTACGATCAATGCGTTTCGGATACTATGCAGGAAGAACAGCATTACAAATGCAACGAGCACGATCGCAAGTATCAGGTCAAAGATCACTGCATCTGCTGATGCCAGCGTATACACTGAACTGTCATTCGCCACATCAATTTTTAATCCTTGTGCTGCATAATCATTTTGAAGTTTGGTGATGGTCTTGCGAACATCTTCACTCACCCCTACTGCGTTAGCATCAGATTGTTTGATCACCTGGATAGCGATCGCACTCACCTGGTTTACACGTGCAAGCTTCTCAACATCTTTCTGTGTATCCTGCACATCCGCCACTTCTGATAAACGGATCTGCACACCTTTAGGCGTTGCAATAACGAGGTTACGAAGTTCCTGGACATCCTTATACTTACCGGATAAACGGATCAGTACATCCTGCTCTCTTGTTTGAACAGAACCTGTAGGGAAGTCGAGGTTTGAACTCAGGATCGCATTCTGTACCTGCAACAACGATAAGCCATAGCCTTCAAGCTTTGAAGCATCAATGCTCACCTGGATCTCACGTTCCTGTCCACCGATCAGGTTCACCTGTGCAACACCGTTCACTCTTGATAACACAGGAGCGATACGTTTGTCGAGAAGGTCATAGAACGCCGCTTCATCCATTTTACCGGAAGCAGAGAGCGTCATGATCGGAAGATCATCGAGAGAGAATTTATTCAGTGAAGGAGGATCGATATCTTCCGGAAGATCCTTCAATATCGCGTTGATCCTTCTTTGTGCATCGTTCAGTGCATAGTCAACATCAGAACCGCTGTTCAATGTGATGGTAACATTCGATACACTTTCAAATGATTTTGTTTCGATCTTCTTGATGTTCTCCATGGAAGACACCGCATCTTCGATCTTCTTCGATACTGTGTTTTCAACTTCACTTGGAGAAGCACCGGGATAGGTGGTGGTTACGGAAACCACCGAAGGACTGAACTTGGGCAGGAGCTCATAGTTCAGCGAAGTATAACTTAACAGACCACCGAGAATGAGGACCGTAAACAATACGATCACCAGGGTTGGTCTTTTGATTGATATTTCTGCTAGTTTCATTAGTTAATCTTTTATTCAGCAAAAGCCATTTACTTGATCACCTGTACCTTACTTCCATCTGCGAGGTTGATCTGTCCACTTACTACCACCTGGTCACCTTCATTCAATCCATCAAGGATCTCAACTTTATCACCCAATACTCTTCCGCTCAATACTTTCCGGATGCGTGCAGTATTTCCATTCTCCAGTACAAAAACCTGGTTAGAACTTACACTACCCACAAAAGCAGAACGAGGAACTGTAGTTACAGGAGCATTATTTGGCATATCGAACATAGCAGTACCATACATACCTGCACGCAGCTTTCCTCCCGGGTTTGAAGCAATTTCAATTTCAACCGGGAAATTCAGTGAAGCATCAGATTTAGGAGCAATGAAAGTTACCTTACCATTGAATTTCTGATCAGGAAACACACTTGCTGTAACTTCAACCTTATCACCAACTTTTAAATTAGCAACCTGTAATTCATTAACAGTAACTGCAAGTTTCAATCTTGATACATCAACAAGTTCAAACAATGCTGTACCCGGACTTACTACTGCACCAGGCTCGATCATTCTCTTATTCACAATTCCGTTGATAGATGAACGAACGTTTGCATCACTCACTCTCACTTTAGCCTGTGCAAGTCTTGTTTCTGCAGTCTGAAGCTGAAGTCTTGCCTGATCGAGCTGCTGTTGTGTAACACCACCTGTTTTGAAAGCATTTTCAAAACGCTGCTTATCGCGCAATGCATTCTGGTAAGTAGCTTCAGCACTTTCCAGGTCCAGGCTCAATACATCTGCTTTGATAGTAGCAAGCACCTGTCCTTTGCGAACATAGCTTCCTTCATCTACCAGTACATTTACCACACGACCAGAATTCTCTGCTGCAAAATTTAATTGTTGTGCCGGAATGAAATTTCCGTTCACCATGAAGTCACCCGCAACTTCTTCTTTCTGCACAGGGCTCACACGAACAGCTACTTCGCTGTTTGCAGTCTGAGCAACCACTGCGGTCTTCTCTGCATTTTTCTTTTTGTTATTGGTCAGAACCCAGCCAATTGTCACCAGGGTTACTGCAAGAATTACCACTGTAAGGATAGTTCTAAAAATTTTGTTCTTTCTCATCGCTCTGATACTTTAGTTTAATAGTGATTTAAGTTGTCCCTGGCTCTTGATCAACTGGATCTCTGCTACCTTGTAGTTGAGCAATGCCGATGAAAGATTATTATTTGCTTCAGTTAAAGAAGTTTCTGCATTGAGCAGATCTGTCAATGAAGCAAGACCATTGTTATAGTTATTCTGTGTGTTGAAATACACTTCCTGCGCAAGTTCCACGTTCTCTCTCTGTGTATTTAACGTGATGATGCTGTTATTGATCTCGGTCTTTGCATTCTCGTATGCGAGATTCAATGCAAGCTGTGTGTTCTCAATATCTTCATTCAGTTTTCTGATGCTGATATCAGCCTGTCGAACCCTTGCTCTTGTGGCAAAACCATTGAAAATAGGGATCTTCAGGTTGAGACTGACAGATGATACATCGAACCAGTTAACACCTTGTGATTTGCCTTTGAAGACAGGCATTTTATTTCCCAATCCCTGGTAAGAATAGTTACCGCCCAATGAAAGACTTGGATAATATTCTGATTTATATGCCTGCTTTTGAAAGTTGAGCAGTTCATTTTGTTTACGCAACAACTGTAACTCAGTACGATTGTTTACATTGATCGTATCTGTCAATGCAACAGCCTGGATCTCGATGGAATTACGATCGATCTCCGGAACATTGATCGGAGTGTTGATCGGCATACCGATCAGGAATTTCAACTGGTTCTCCAGGAGTGTAACACCATTGATGAGTTTCTGACGTTGTGTTTTAAGGTTAGAAAGATTAACCTTGATACGATCAAGGTCGATCTTTTTTGCCAGGCCATTTTCAAATTGTCCCTGCAAAACCTGCTGAACTTTCTGAGTATTGCGAATGGTAGTATCAACTACACCTACCTGCTGTCGTTGTACCAGCAACTGGTAATATACTGTTGACACTTTTTCAATAATGTTTTCTTCAGTGAGTGCAGCATTCACGCGATAGAATTCTTTGGTAGTTCTTGCTGCTTTCAAACCAGTTAATACTGACTGATCAAACAAGGTCTGATTCAAAGAAAGCGTTGCGTTGGAATTCCATTTTTGTCCGAATGCAACCAGGATGGTTTCATCTGGATTCGGGTTTGGACCGAAGATATTCGGCAAGGCACTTTTCTGAAGAAGCGGGTTGAAGGTAATACCAGCAGATGCGTTCACCTGCGGCATTGCTCTTGATCTCACTTCATCGATCTGGTACTGGCTGTTCTCAATATCGAGTTGAGACTTTCTCGCTTCCTGGTTTTCCTTCAATGCATATTGAAGTGCTTCTTTCAGGGTAAGCTGAACCGGTTGCTGGGCGCGTATTCCAGAGAACACGAGCAACATGGTCGATAGCAGGAACAGCGATCGTAGAAACATGCTGTTCTTGTTGGTTTGCTCTTTCATGATCATTATTCTTCTTTAAAAAATGTTATTTACTTTAAACCGTTAACCATTAAGCTGATGACCGCACGCTGGCGTTCACAGAGCTGGTCAAATTCTTTCAGATCGGGGACTACCTGTTTATTGACAACACATTGTTCGTATGCAGTGATAGTATCAAACACTACGTTAGCGATCTCCTGTGTGTGAGCCGATCTGATCTCGCCACTTTTCATTGCCTGATTCAGCACATCGATCAGGATGGTGATCATTCTTTCACGAAATTTTTTATGTGATTCCGACTGGTGAAACTGGTTGTTTACCCCTTCATTTTTTGCGGCGTGCATAAGCATGGAATATTTTTCCACGAACACCCTTTTGGTTTCAATCAGGCTGAAGAGAGCTTCTTCCAATCCATTTGTTCTAGAAAGATTCTCATTCACCATTGAAAAGAATTCATCGAGGATCATTATTTCTACCGCAGCAGCGATCGACTGCTTGTCGGTGAAATAATACATGAGCGACTGTTTGGTCATCCCAAGATCATCCGCGATTTCAGTCAGGGTGGTCTTCTGCACACCAAAATGAGCAAAGCGCCTGATGGCGGCTTCCATGATCTGCTCTCTTTTGTCTGTTTTCTCCATTTTACTTTTTGACCGTTTGACTATTTGACTTTTTGAATTCAGAAGTCAAAAGTAAGACAAAAAAATATATGGTGAACATCAGAGGCAGGTAAGACCCCGTAAAAAAATTTGTGAAAGTTGTTTTTCACGCTTTAAAATGTTGAGAAACTGCTTTTTATCAGGGAAGAAAGAAGAATTGGTTTCCAGGGAATTTTTTCTCAAACCGTCGAGTGCATCGAACAGCAGGTAGGCTTTTTCTTTAAAATCATTGGGTTTGAAGGTGCCCGAGTCAATACCTTTTTGAACGATAGAGCTGATCTTCTTCATTTCATTTGCCTTGACTTCTCCAAATAACGGCATCAGTTCTTCAGGAATTCCAGGACGGGTTTTAAGGAATTCGAGGATGTTATGGTATTTAATGATGAAGTCGGTGCGTCGTTCCAGGAAAAGGTCCATTGCTTTGAAGGGATCTTTTTCAGCGTCCAGTGCCGGGCCGTTCTTTTTGTCTGCATCTTCAATAATACTTTTGAGTACTGCAGCATACAGATTGATCTTATCCGGGAAATAATAATAAAGGGATGCTTTTGAAATGGCCAGGTCGTTCCCGATTTCGGTCATAGTGGTTTTTGCCACACCGAAATGCGCGAATCGTTTAAGGGCTGCCTCAATGATGGCTTCTCGTTTTTGGTCCTGGCTCATGGGAAATGCTAAGATAATCTGAAATCGGGAATGGAGAATGGGGAATCGGGAATCGGGAATGGCAAGCTCCTGAGTAATGTAAAATTAAAAATGAAAAATGCTTTTAGTTTTGAGCTACGAATAAATGCATTTTTAATTTTACATTTTTCATTGAAGCATTCTGCCATTCCCGATTCCCCATTCCCCATTCCCCATTCTCCCTTCTCCTTAAAAAACAAGGCTCTGTATCGACCTCGCTAAACTCTTCACTTCCGCAGCCTTCCCCTTCACCCATAATCTATATTCAACCGGCTGATTACTTCTGTTCAAAACAATCACCACCACCCTTCCATCAGGATTGATGAAGGCAGTTGTTTCCAGCAGGTCGCGGTTAGATGAAGCAATAATGCGCTTTGCACCTGGCTTAATGAACTTAGAAAAATGCCCGATATAATAGAATGAATTAGTGTAGTGAACCTGGCCATTTCTGGTATCAGCAATGACCGGTGCATAGCATAGATTTCCAGCATGGTTTGGTCCACCGGTTTCATCCAGTAATACATTCCAGTCGGTCCAGCCAACAGTTCCTGCATTAAAATCATGCACCATACTATAGCCATATCGCTCTCCGAGCGACCAGTCGTTGATCTTTGCAAAATCAAATTTCTCAACAGTGCCTTCTGTAAAGATCAGATTTTTTGAAGGATAGGTTTCTGCCACACGCTTTAAATTTTCAAACTGCATATCGGAGCCTGTCCATGTTTCATACCAATGATACCCGATGCCCCAAACATATTTTGCAGCTTCGGGATCATCGAGCACTGTACTGGCACGCTGATATATAAGATCCCTGTTATGATCCCAGGCGATCAGCTTCTTATCCTTCATTCCGGATTTAAGCAAAGTGGGTCCAAGATATTCCCTGATAAAATCTCTTTCTTCTTCACCGGTGAAAATGCATGACTCCCAGGTTTGTTTAGCCATGGGTTCATTCTGTACCGACAATCCCCAAACCGGAACACCTTCTTTTTCAAGTTCACTGATATACTTCACATAATAATTTGCCCAGCTTTGCCTGAACTGCGGTAACAGCTTACCTCCTTTCAACATTGAGTTATTATCCTTCATCCATGAAGGAGGACTCCATGGACTGACATACATGGTTAATCCACCGGAAATCGATAGCGCTTTTTTGATCATCGGCAGTCTAAACTTCCGGTCATGATCAATATTAAAAGAACTCAAAGAAGTATCATGGTCATTTATATAAGTATATGAACCGCTTGAAAAGTCGCAGCTATGAATGGTTGTGCGCGCCAGTGTATATCCAATGCCTGACTGCTTATTGTAGTAAGCATTCATGATCTCATCCTGCTTTGACTGTGAAAGCCTGGCAAGTGTTTCAGCAGAAGCATCTGTAATGGCACCACCGATTCCCAGGAAAGTTTGAAATGTTTTTGAAGGATCGACAAATACGCAAACCTGCGTTTCAAAAGGCTGACCAAACTTCGCGAATGAAGTGGTAGCAGTTTTGCTGATGCGGTATTCGGTGTTCATCGCCGTAGTGAATACGGAAACCTCTTTAGGATCCAGCGGTGTTGGAATTTTTTTTGAAGAAGTACATGATACCAGGGAAAGCAATGCCAGTAAAGAAATCCATGGAGATATATTCATAACAACTTAATTGAATTTGAAGCATCGAAAATAGTCTGGCCGGAGAATTTTAATCATGATGAAAATCATCCGGGCAGAACGCGAGCTGAACGCCGCAGGCGGGCAGAACGTCGGGTGTAACACAATTCGTTCTGTCCTCTTCTCCATTCCCTATTCCCTATTCCCCATTCATGCTAATTTCCTATCTTACCACAATGAAAAACATCCTCACATTTCTATCGATTACATTGCTAAGCGCCTCCTGCGTTGCGCAAAAAAAGTCTGCTCAAAAAGAATCATGGATCTCTTTATTCAATGGCAAAGATCTTACTGGCTGGACGCCTAAAATAAGGCACTATGCTTCCGGTGATAATTTTGCCAATACTTTCAGGGTTGAAGATGGAAAGATGGTTGTCAGATACGATGGCTACGATAAGTTCAATGCACGGTATGGACATATCTTTTACAAAGACAAATACAGCTACTATCGAATTAAATTACAATATCGCTTTGTTGGCGAGCAGGCAAATGAAGGTGAAGGATGGGCATTCAGGAACAGTGGCATCATGGTGCATGGACAAACTCCTGAAACCATGGGTAAGGACCAGGATTTTCCTGTTTCCATCGAAGTACAATTGTTGGGAGGAAACGGTAAGGATCCAAGAACAACCTGCAACCTTTGTACACCAGGTACCAATGTAGTGATGAATGAAAAATTGATAACTACGCATTGTATCAATTCAAAATCAAAAACCTATCATGGCGATCAGTGGGTGGAAGCTGAAGTGGAAGTATATGGAGATTCACTGATCCGTCACAGGGTCAATGGTGAAGAGGTTTTACTTTATGAAAAACCACAGATCGGCGATGGTATGGTAAATGGCCAGGAGTCCGAATTTGGTATTGACGGTCAATTACTGAAAGAAGGAACGATCTCATTACAGAGTGAAAGTCATCCTGTTGAATTTAAAAATATCCAGTTGCTGAACCTCGAAGGATGCATGGATAAAAAGGCAAAGAATTACAAGAGTTATTATGTGAAGCATAAGGAGTCGGATTGTAGGTATTAGTACTTAAATGGGAAATCGGTAATCGGTAATCGGAAAGAATACAGGGTCGTTCAATTTCGTATTTCCGATTACCGATTTTCGATTTACCACATGTGACCATTATCACCATACTCCCCATTCCTCCTGCCCATCTTTGCATCATAAAATTTACATCTATGCTGGATATGCTGAAATCAATGCTGGGAATGGGACCAGCCGCGGACTATAAAAAACTCATAAACGATGGTGCAATCATTGTTGACGTAAGAACTCCTGGTGAATATCAGTCGGGCCATATCAAGGGGTCTATCAATATCCCGGTTGACCTGATCATGTCGAAAGTTCCTGAACTAAAAAAGAAAAACAAAGCTATCATTACCTGCTGCAGAAGCGGAGCAAGAAGCGGGATGGCTGCTACCACACTTAAAAATGCAGGCATTGAATGTTATAATGGAGGATCATGGGATTCTCTTAATGCAAAGATTTAATTAACGGGCAGAACGCGAGCGAAGCGAAGCGGGCTGAACGGTAAAAATGAAAAAGTAAAAATGAAAAATGCATTTAGTCGGTAATCCTGCATTAAATGCATTTTTCATTTTTAATTTTTCCTTCTTTTCAACTCCCAACTCCCAACTCCCAACTCCTATCTCCTAACCCTATGCCCCCTAAACCTCACCACTTCCGCAGTCCCCTGGTGAAACGCAATGCTGGTTCAAGATGTACATATATCAAATCAATTGCGTCATACTGAACCGATGAACGAAAATCTTCAACGTTCAAAATATCATATTTAACATCAAGTCCTCGCTCTAATGCCTTGCGCATTGCTTTATCTCTTCCAACTTCACTTTGATCAAAAGCATAAACCTTCCATTCCTTCGAAGCAGCATACAATGCATTCCTCCCTTCACCCTCTGCAGGCAAAAGGATCGATCCTGGTTCATTGGAATCTATAAATGACTTAAAGAAACGATTGGGTTGTTCACCATAAACAGTTTCATGCTGACTGTATCTTTCATTCCAAAATTGCGTTGACATATCAATTGATTGATGTGCCGAAAATTAATACTGTACTGGCTTTCGCTGTATGACAAAAATCACTTCCACCACCTGATCTAACCGGGCTGACCAGCGCGGAGCGCTGCTTCGCAAGTGGCCAGCCCGCCATCACCCCACCAACCTATGCACCGACCCATGATCCACTTTCACCTGGAAGATATCCTTTAGCGCTACATTTCCGAGCAACGCATAAAAACACCTGATCACACCTGCATGAGTAAAAATGACTGCAGGTTTATCTCTGTCTTTTATTTCATTATAAAAACTTTGCACTCTTGCAAACAGATCGATCAACGACTCACCGTTAGGAGGAGCTATGTTTACAAAGTCATTCATCCAGGGATCGAGCTCAGCAGCAGGGATTCCATTCCATGGTTTTCCTTCCCAATCACCGAAATTCATTTCTTTAAGTCTGCCATCAATCACTGGCATTAAATCCAATTCCATAGCAAGTTTCAAACATCTTGCAGAAGGACTGCTGAAGTATTCTACACCAGCCGAAGGCATCAACGACTTTAATGCGCAAACTTCTTCCATAAAACTATCTGCCAACGGAACTTCGCAATGGCCATAACAAATATTATGATCATTCTTTACCCTTGTATGGCGAACTAAATAAATTTCCATAAGGCAAGTATGGTGAGATAAAATACGATCTCTGTCAATTGTTGTGTGGCACCCAGGCAATCTCCAGTATATCCCCCGATCCATTTCTTAAAATACCATCCCAAATAGATCTTCATGAGGTATACAGGGACCATCACCAGGAAATAGGCAGGATTGCCCAATAAGAACAACGGCAATAATCCAAATGCTGTTGACATTAAAAAATCAATCGCAAGAAACTGCTTGGCAACAGGCTTCGCCTTGCTGTCCTCATTCTCCCTCACATATTGATGGGTTAATACAAATGTTGCAGCAGTCCATCTCGAAACGCTATGAGCAGTGATCATGAATAGGGGCAACATATAAGCATTCAAAGACAGCAGCAAATAGAATTTCAGCGAAAGTATCAGTATCAATCCAATCACTCCAAAAGCTCCTACCCTGCTATCTTTCATGATGAGCAGGATCTTTTCTTTTGTCCATCCACCACCAAATCCATCACATACATCAGCAAATCCATCTTCATGAAATGCACCTGTGATCAATATGGTAGATGCCATCGATAGAATGATCGCAATTGGTGCATTGAATAAATAGTTAGATAAGAGGTACACACCTGCACAGATTGCACCAACAATCAATCCTATGAGGGGAAAGTATTTTGTCGCACGATTAAGGTATTCAGCGTTGTGATCAACCCACCTGGGAACAGGTATCCTGGTATAGAACATCAATGCAGTAAAAAATATTCTGACCTCGTTTTTCATTTATGATCTGTTACTGATTCCGGCACTTGAAAAGCTGGCCATATTGTTCAGGAAGTCTACAGATGCTTTCACAATCGGGTAGGCAAGTGCAGCACCGGTTCCTTCTCCCAGTCTCAAACCCAGGTCTAATAATGGTTTCACACCTAACCACTTCAACATTTCTGCATGGCCCTTCTCTCCTGAACAATGAGAGAAAATACAATTGTTTATTACACCAGGGTCGATCTGCATAGCAAGCATCAGGGAAGCGGTTGCAATAAATCCATCCACCAGTATCACCATTTTTCTATTGGCGGCCTCAAGAAAAGCGCCACTCATCATCACAATTTCGTAACCTCCAACAGCACTCATTAACTGGTAAACATCACTCATTTCATCCAGCTGATGATGACTGAAAACTCTTTTTAAGATCCTGCATTTATTACTGAGTTGCTGATCTGAAAGACCAGTTCCAATACCTACACAATCTTCAATTTCCTTTTTCATCAATGCACTCATGATCAATGAAGCCGAAGAGGTATTGGAGATCCCCATTTCACCAAATGCCAACAGGTTAGTGCCTCCTTCTGTGATAGCCTGCACGATCTTTGAACCTTTAAGCAGGCACACCCTCACTTCATCTTCAGACATAGCTTTCCTTTCCAAATAATTGCCGGTTCCAAAGCCAACCTTTGCATCAATCAGTTTAGATTTTTGTTGATCATCAAATTCATAGTTGACACCGCAATCAACTATCTCGAGGTCCAATCCATTTGTCTTACAAAAAACATTGATGGCTGCCCCTCCATTAAGGAAATTTAGCACCATTTGTGCCGTAACAGATTGCGGGTAAGGATTGACCAGTCCGGTCTGTGCGATCCCATGATCACCTGCAAATACAATGACCGTTGGCTTACTGATCACTGGTGATTCTGATCCCTGGATCAGCGCAATTTTTAAAGCAATTTCTTCGAGCATGCCAAGTGAACCCGGAGGTTTAGTCTTGGTATCGATCTTATGCCGTACAATATCTTTCAACTCCATCTTATTCAATTGTTAGGTCACAAAACCAAAATCCTTTTGTTCCAACATCTTTAATTGGTGTTGGATGATTGTTAGTTTTTATCTCCAGCTCGCGATAAGTTAGTTCACCTTTATGTATTGGTAATGGAAAACGGAAGATGGGTCCTTCAAAACAATATGTATGAAACTCACCATGTTCACCACAGGAATCTACCGTCGATGGAAGAGACCTTATAAATTCCTCATCCACTAATCTTCCACACCAGCTTTCATCAAGGTATCCATCATTGATGCAACAGGTCATTGTCCTGAACCCCTTATCAACAAAATCCTTAATAAGCAAGGCTGTATCCAGCTTCCACAATGGGAACTTACAATGCATACCAACCTGCTTCATCTTTTCTTCACGATAAGCACGTAAGTCTTCCAAAAAAATATCACCAAAGATCACATGCTCAATACCTTCAAGTTTAACCTGCTCTAATAATGCTGCCATCTGCCTTTCATAGGATGCATTGTCAGATTCATATACATATACTTTCTTCAAAGGAATACCAATTGATGCCGACTGCGCTTCAATCAATTCCTCGCGTACCCCATGCATTGATAATCTTCTGAAATTTCCATTGATAGTAGAAAGTAGATAACGCACTTCATACACTCCTTCCTGCATCACTTTATACAATGCATAGCTGCTGTCTTTTCCACCACTCCAACTGAATATTGCAGGGATCTTTTTCATTTTTCATTTTTAATTACCATAGCAATACCACTTACCATGAACACAACCCGGGATGCTTTGGAAGCAACATACTGGTTTGCCCAACCCTGCAGGTCAGTGAATTTTCTTCCTATCTCTGTATCTGCATGAACACCCATTCCAAGTTCATTGGTTACGATGATGAAGGTTCCAACTTTATCAGACAACTCATCCACCTGCTGCTTAAACAGTGAAAGAGAATGATCAACATCATACTTTGTATCAGTGAAAAAATTGGTAAGCCAGAGTGTAACGCAATCAATCATGCAAACCCTTCCTTCAATTGGCAAGGATGCAACTTTTTGTTGCTCTTCAAAATTTGTCCATCGATGATCACGATCTTCCTGGTGTCGCTTCACCCGCTTCTCAAAATCATTATCCCAAACTTTGGCAGTAGCGATATACACAGGCTCCTGCGTTAAGCTAAGCGCAAGCTCCTGTGCATACCTGCTTTTACCACTTCTTGCACCACCGGTTACAAGTATGATCATGCAATTGCGTTGATTCTTTTTCTCGACAGATAAAATTCATATCCACCAAACATGATGGCACTATACAATAAAGTACCAGCCATGAAATTGCGCATGAATGGCAATCCCTGGATATAACATTGCTGTAACCCAGCCCAGTCGCGGCTCAGCGGCAACATGGTCCTCAGGTCAGTTCCACCGCCTGCCCAAACTGTAAAATCAGCGATCACCCAGTGCATCAATGATGCACCGATTCCTGCGAATAATACATTCTTTACAGTGATCTTCTTCAACATATATTTTCCTATCAGTGTAATCAAAAAGAAGATACCATAGATATAGTACCAGCCTCCATACATCACACCATATTTTCCATTGAAGACAAGCATGTTGATAGCCAGGTCACTGACCAGCAAGGTTAACATTGGAAATAAAAACGCTTTCCAATTCTTACTGAAATAAGCACCGCCAAATAATCCCATCGCACCAATCGGTGTAAGATTGGATAAAGGACTGAGTCCTGCGGCATTTGGAATGCGCAGTAAAGCCACGGCGATCATGAATACAGACAAAACCGAAAAGGTTGGATTGATCTTTTGAATGGTCATGGTTAATTATTTTAAAAGTTGAAAGCTGCTCCTGCAGTGAAATTGAATTTCCTGTTATTGTATCCTGGTATATCGAAGTATTCCTGATTGGTAAGGTTTCGTGCATCTACAAAAAATCTTACTGATTTATTCAGGCTATATCCAACATAGAGATCGATGTTATAATAAGAAGGCATTTCTTCCGGACCCGGATCATATTCTCCTTTCAATCGATCACCTACAAATCGAAAGGCAGGAACCACATTGAATTTCTCAGCGATGGTCAGATCAAGGATACTGTTCAAAGTGAAGTTGGGCCTGCGATACAGGTTCTTCACTTTCACGCCTGCATTCTCTCCTTTGCCATACACATAAGTGATGTTGTTGGTCCAGTTGCCAAACTTGCCCACTGCAGTTTTTGATTCGAATTCAAATCCAAAATCTTTCTGTTTATCTCGATTCAAATACTGGCTCGACCAGGTTGCAGGATCGGTATAAAATATGATCAGGTTCCTGATATCTCTTTTGAATCCAACAAGACGAAAACTATTAGTCCGGTTATTACTGAAAACCTGGAAACCTAACTCGTAATTATTTGCTTCTTCAGGCTTCAAAAATCTGTTTCCATATTCACTGTACAACTGGTACAGTGTCGGAACTTTATAGGCAGATGAAATATTGAGGAATACCCTGGTATTCTCATCAAAATTATATGACGGATTAAAAGTATAAGTTCCATTATCACCATAGATATTATGATGATTGAACCTGAAACCTACTTCGAGGTTGAATCCTCCCTTATTGAACAGCACTGAATTGTATAAGGAAAGATTGTTTGCTTTGGCACTGTCACCCAATGCTGATTCAAATGGACCAAAGTCACTTATGCTTAAATAATTCTGAGAAGTATTGGTTGTGAAATATTGGATCCCGGATACCAATGACCATCCCTTTGCAATTTGAATATTGCCGTAAAGTTCCGTCACTGCTGAGTTTCCGACATACTGTCCTCTCGAATATTTTGCAAATCCTCCAACATGTGCACTGTCATCTGTATAGATTCTTTCTATGCGTTGAAAGGACTGCGAAAGATTCAACCTGATTCCTTTTGATTGATAGCCCAATTCAACATTATTCAACAGGCTTGAATTTTCAGAGATATTATCACGGTCATCCTTATACGCTCCAGCATCTATATCGACAGTATACTTTGAATACGTATGCAATGATTTCAATGAAAAACGTTCATTGATCCTGTAGCCTAAATTCGCCTGGATATTGTTATGCACAATACCATCATCATCAAAATTTGCATTCCCCGTGGTATCCTGTGCTGTTGAAAATCCTTTACTCTTCGTATGATTGTACGACAGGTTATAGTTGAATTTTTCCAGTTTACCGTTGATGCCTGCAGATCCGCGGAATGTATTGTAGCTGCCATAATTCAACATGGCATTACCACCGATCTTTTTATTACCGCCTTTCTTCGTGATGATGTTGATCACCCCAGCGATAGCATCCGAACCCCATAGCGTACTGTGTGCACCCCGAAGGATCTCGATACGTTCAACCTGTGCAGGAGAAATGTTGTTGATGTCGAACCCATTGTTAGATTGTGAAGGATCGCTGACAGGAATTCCATCGATCAGGATAAGCGATTTACCATGACCGGATCCACGGAGGTTGATATCCTGGTTTGTACCCAGTACATTGTTTGCTCCATTGATAAAGATACCTGCGTTGTAATTGATGATCTCACTGAGATTTCGGCCCACACTGCGTTGCAGGGTTGGCTGGTCGATAACGGTTACTACTTTTCCCGTGGTGGATTGCTTTTGCTGAAAACGGGTTGCGGTCACGATGACCTCATCAAGCTGTTTGGTTTTGGTAGTGTCTTGTGCAAGAACACTGTTGACTGCCAGCAATGCGGCTGCCATTGCGAAAAATCTGCTCATTGTTAGTTGAGTTTACTCCCTCCGGAGTTTAATGAAACAATGAGCTTTCGAGGAACGATAAGGTTGCAGAATTATATTTTGCCTAAGCATTATACAACTCACGCTTTTCTCCCGAAAGCTGTGAATTCAGAGTGAGGTGGCAGGTCTCCTGGCTTGCAATACCCTGGTCGTTCTTCTCATTTCTTATCGAAACAATGAACATGGGATGACCGAGCTTTGATGATTGCTTACAGTTGCGGGACAGCTCATGATTTACACATGATTCCCTTTTAATCCATGATAATGATATCATGAAACCGCATCACGGCGGCGAAGATAAGGAAACTGAAATAGAAAATTCTTGTATTAATTTATACTGTAATTTCACGGCCTAAGTTGTAACACCGAAACGATTGCATGTTCCCTGGGGAAGATCATATCAAAGAGCTACAGGACCGGATTAGCAGTTTTGAGGATGAAGTTGCTTATAAGCAATTATTCATTCTTTTATTCCCTTCATTGTGCGGACTGGCCCATTCAATTACACGTTCCAGGGAATTGGCCGAAGAGATCACTTCCGATATATTCATTACAATTTGGGCAAACAGGGCCAACCTGAAAAAGATCGATAACCTGAAATTGTATCTTTTTATCGCGGTGCGAAACCAGAGCGTAAAGGCGATGAATAAGGAGAAGAAAAAGAACACGCATGTTTCCTTTGATGGCTCCGAGATCGATTTCATCTCTGATTATGCAACTCCTGATGAATCAACAGAAGTGAATGAGCTCCGTGAAAAGATCGGGCAGGCCATTAGGGAATTACCGGCAAGATGCCAGCTCATCTTCAAACTAGCCAAAGAAGACAAGCTTCGCCATAAAGAAATCTCCAGTCTTCTCAATATAAGTATCAAGACCATCGATAACCAGATCGCCATTGCGGTGAAGAAGATCGGCCAGGCGATTGGTGAGTATTGGAGAATAAGGAAGTGATCTAATCATAATGATACCTGCACTGAAGAATAATGCATTTTTGATCTTTACCTTTTTCTCCTTCTATTTTATAAACGAGACGATGCTCACCTGTAATCCTTCTAGACCAATAACCTTTAAGTTCAAACCTTAATGGCTCCGGCTTTCCAGGTCCATGAAAAGGATTTCGGGAAATATCCTTAAGCAATGCACGAATCTTTTCTGATGTTTCGGGATCCGTATCTATCCAAAACTCAAAATCCTTCCATGCATGTTGGGTAAATTCAAAATTCATTTAGGACTTTTCTTCTTTGAGTCTTTTCTATCTATTTTATAAGTAACAGTATTTTTTTCCTCCACCTGGGATAAAGCTTCCATAAGACGGATCCTGTTTTTTGCTGAAGAAAGCAGGTGAGCCGTTTCATTTAGAGAATTATACTCTTTGATTGACATAATTACTACGGCCTCATCTTCATTATTCCTTGGAACGATAATGACATCCTCAGCACTTATAATGTCATCAAAGTATTTCTTTATGTTGGAGCGTAGTTGAGTAATGGTAATTGCCTGCATAAAATTTGTACATTATAGTGTACGAAATTACGTACATTTTAAAATTTCTTAAAAAAATTTAAATACCCATTAGGGGATTTTCCCGGCAATCGGCTCCTTTATGCACGACTGCTATGCCAATAGAAAGAATCTGGACACTCATCACCCGGAAATTATCCGGCGAAGCCAACCAAAGCGAACTGCAGGAACTGGAAGAACTTCTTCTCCAGGATCCACAGGCTGCTAAGATAATGGCCGAACTCTCCAACTACTGGCAGTCGCCAACTCCAACCGATAAAGATTACCTGGAAGCTACTTATCTCCTCCATCTCAACAGGATGAAAGAGGCTGGTCACCAGATACCGGGACAGGAGGAACCTGAACCTACCACCAGGCCCAAAAGCAGGCGCAGGCTGGTTTATACGCTTATCGCCCTTCCGATCCTGATCGCAGGAGCACTTTACCTTGGAACTCCTGCTTCAACACCTTCACCGGTTACTGCCTCAGTAAAGGCCCTCAACGAAGTTCATACACGAAGCGGCGCCAAATCACAAATGACCCTGCCCGATGGCACCCAGGTCTGGCTAAACAGCAATACAAAACTTACCTATGGCAACGACTTCAACGGCGATCAACGTGAAGTTGTACTTGAAGGTGAAGCATATTTCGATGTAGTGCACAATGCCGGTAAACCCTTCATCATCCATACCCAGAAAATGGATATTAAAGTACTGGGAACCGCATTCAACGTACGCGCATACAAAGGCGAGAACGTCGCCGAAGCAACCTTATTAAGAGGATCCATTGAAGTGATCCTGAAAGACCGCAAGAACCAGAACATCCTTTTAAAACCAAACGAAAAGATCAGCATTTCCACCGCTTCCGAACCAACCAACACCGGGAAGCCTGCTGAACTTCGGAGAAATTCCGGCCCTGCCATCCCCCAGGTAGAGATTCGTGAGATCCAATACATCCCCGTGCTAAACCTGGCTGAAGACGTGGCCTGGAAAGAGAATAAACTCTACTTCAAGGATCAGAACCTTGGTAACATCGCAGTCCAATTGGAACGCTGGTTCGGCAAAAAAGTCGAGATCCGCGATGAATCTCTTAAGGACCTCCGTTTCACCGGGAATTTCGAGAATGAAACTTTGGAAGAAGTATTGACTGCCATGCAGATCTCTTCTCCATTCTCATTCCGCGTCACGGGCAATACCGTTGAGATTAGTAAATAAGAGTGATACCTATTTTTTCATTGACAAACCCTAAAATCAAGTGTATGTTTAGTGGGCCTAACCTAACGAGCCATTTATTCAAAGAACCCTTTCGGGTTAAAATGTTAAGGCTTATGAGAGTGAGCACAGCCATGATGCTGTTAATTATGATGCACTTTGCTGTGAAGGCGGCAAGCCAGGAGAAGATCACCCTCGTCCTGCGCAACACCACCTGGAGCAAAGCAGTGACAGCCGTAGAGAAAGCATCATCCTATCGTTTCGTGTACAGCACGGACATTGCACCAGTCGACAAAAAACTCGACCTGGTAATCCGCAATGCCGACCTGGCACAAGTCATGGACAAACTGCTGGCAGGTACCAACCTGTCGTTCAGACTGATGCCAAATTCCCTGCTGGTTTTATTCGAAAAAACAAATGTTCCTGCCGACATCCGCGTTACCGGTAAGATCGTTGACGAAGCTGGTAACCCGCTTCCCGGCGCAAGTATCCGTGTAAGAGGAACCAGTCGTGGCGTATCTGCCAACGCAGAAGGTAACTACGAGATCACTGCTCCTGAAGATGCAACGCTGGTTTTCTCCAACGTTGGATATGAAGAGCAGCAGATCCCTGTTGGCGGAAGAACTACCATCAATGTAACCCTTCTTCCTTCTGCACGTGTGCAGGACCAGGTAGTGGTGATCGGTTATGGTACCGCTTCAAAGCGCGACCTCACCGGTTCTATCGTGAAGATCGCCGGTAAGGAGATCGCCGACAAGCCTAACACCAACCCGGTTGCTTCATTGCAGGGTCGTGTGGCTGGTTTGAGCGTAGTGAACTCAGGAACTCCGGGACAGGAGCCTGATATCCGTATCCGCGGTACTGTATCTATCGGTGCAGTAAAACCTTTGTATGTAGTGGATGGTATCTTCAACGATAACATCGATTACCTCAACCCGAACGATATCGAATCAATCGAAGTATTGAAGGATCCTTCTTCACTGGCGATCTTCGGTATCCGTGGTGCATCTGGTGTGATCGCGATCACTACCAAGAAAGCAAAAGCAGGCCAGATCAATGTAAACTTCAACTCAACTTTTGGTGCAAAGAAACTGGTTGATAAAATCGCAATGGTTGATGCAGCAGGTTTCAAAGAACTGTACACTGAAGAGCAAATGAACATCGGCGTAGATCCTGCACAGATGTTTGATTTCTCCAAGTGGAATGGTAATACTGATTGGGTTGATGCAGTTACACAAACAGGTATCTTCAACACCAATAACATCAGCATCACCGGTAGCACTGATAAGAACAGGTTCTACATGGGTGCAGGTTACACCACTGAAGAAGGTATCGTTAAGCATGAGAAACTGGAGAAATACATGTTCTCCATCAATGATGAATACAAGGTATCAAAGCTCTTCAAGATTGGTTTTAACGTGAATGCAATCAGGCAGAAACTGCCTTACAGCCGTGCACAAGGTATCCTCTTCGATGCACGTCGTGTATTGCCTATCACACCGATCTACAATGAAGAAAATGGTGCATACTACGACCTGGCTGTTCAGGCTGCACAGATCACCAACCCGGTGATGGTGCTCGAGAACAACTGGAACAAAGAAAAGCGCCAGGAAGACCGTATCGTAGGTAGTGCTTTTGCAGAACTGAACCTGAGCAAAGAATGGAACTGGAAATCTACCTTCTACATGGATATCTCCCAGCTCGATGGTAAGAGTTACAGCCCGATCGACAGCGTGTACAACCCAATCGTTGACCAGGTTTTCACTCATCCAAGCTACCTGTTCACCAGCGTGAATACCGGTAAGCAGAACTGGAAGAAATTCCAGCAGGATCATATCCTTACTTACAAGAAAACATGGGGCGACCATAGCCTGAATGCAAGTGCAGGTTTCACCACTTATTACCAGGAATATTCAGGATTGTTTGGTTATGTTAGACAGTCAGCGACTGGTCTTCCAATTCCAAACGATGAGCGTTTCTGGCAGATCGATAACGGCTTCGGAGATCCATCAACAAGAGTGGCTTCTTCAGGAGCATGGCAGAAAGCAACTGTATCAGGACTTTTCCGCGCTTTGTATAACTACAAAAACAAGTACTACCTGAACGGATCTTTCAGAAGAGATGGTTCGTCCCAGATCTCTCCAACCAACAGGTGGAAGAATTTCTACTCTGTAGGTGCTGCATGGGAGATCACCGAAGAAAGTTTCATGGAATCTCAGAACATATTCGACTTCCTGAAGTTGAAAGCATCATGGGGTGTTCTCGGTGTTCAGAACACTTTCGGATATGATTATCCTTTCTATCCTGAACTCAGATCTGGTAGCACTGCAGTGTTCGGATCTGTGATCGCACCAGCTTACGGACTTGCTTACGAGCCAAACCGTAACCTGACATGGGAAACTGTGGATGGTAAAGAAGTTGGTGTTGAATTCGACATGTTGTCAAGAAGATTGCATGGTGATATCGCCTACTATCACAAGACCACCCGCGACCTGATGACCATCATTGATCTTGGTCCTGCCGGTCGTCGTTTGGACAATATCGGTGAGATCGTAAACAAGGGTATTGAATTGTCATTGTCTTGGTCAGATAACATTACCAAAGACCTGCGTTATTCTGTTAGCGGAAACTTCACCACCTTCAACAACAGGGTGACCAAGCTTCCTTCAGGTGCACGCCAGGCTCCAAGTGAAGAAAGACCTAACGTTACAGAACAGGGAATGCCAATCGGTTATTTCTATGGTTATGTAGTGGAAGGCGTTTACCAGTCTTATGCTGATAAACTGAAATCTCCGGTAATGAACCTTGGTAATACCTATGGACCTGGTGACCTGAAATACAAGGATATCAATGGTGATGGCGTTGTAGATGCAAACGACCGTACCATGATCGGAAACCCAACTCCTGATTTCGCATATGGTGGTAATGTATCATTATACTATAAGAACTTCGATTTCGGAGTGGATGTAAATGGTGTTTATGGTAATGAAGTGTACAGGTACTGGGGTAGTTCTGAATTGCCTTTCACCAAGTTCAACTACGGTGCATTTAAGATGAATCGTTGGACCGGCGAAGGAACTTCAAACTGGGAACCAGCTTTGGGAGATAACAGGACAACTAACCGTCTGCCTTCTACCTATGGTATTGAAGATGGAAGCTATATCAGGATCAGGAACGTACAATTGGGTTATAACTTCCCAACTCAATTGATCCAGCGTGCAAAGATCAAGAGCCTGAGAGTTTTCGCAAACGTTCAGAACCTGAAAACTTTCAAGAAGAACTCTGGTTATACTCCTGAATTTGGTGGATCACCTACCTCATTCGGTATCGATAATGGTAATGGAGCATTGCCAGTAGTATACACCGGTGGTATCAACTTAACCTTCTAAACGAATAAAATAAGAGATATGAATAAGTTCAAAAACATCTATTATGGGTTCCTGCTCGCAGTCCCCATGTTGATGATGTTTACCGGTTGTGATAAATTTCTCGACCGCAAACCATTGAGAGCAACCCTGGATGACCTGAACCAGGGAGGACTGGAAGGACAGGTTTATGCGATTTACGGAGCAATTCGGAATGGAGACATTGCAGGACAGGCATTTGGGGGAATTCCCTGGCTTGCTATGCACGGTTTCAGATCCGATGATTCAGAAAAAGGAAGTAGTGCAGCGGATGGTGCTGACTGGGGCGTGATTTTCGACCAGTTCCAGTACCAGAAAGACCACTGGTCTTCTACTACTTACTGGGATCAGCACTACACGCTGATCGGCCTCACCAATACTGCTTTGCAGATCGCCGATTCACTGGATCTCAATGATCCGGCATCAGAGATCAATAAGGCTGAAGCTAAATTCTTTAGGGCATTCTGTTATTTCGACCTGGTAAGATCCTATGGTGAAGTACCAAAGATCGATTTCAGGATTTACAATGCAAATGATGCAAAAATCCCTAAATCATCAGTGGCTGAAATTTATGCCCTGATCGACCAGGATCTGCAGGATGCAATTGCAGCTCTTCCTACTGATTGGGATAATGCTGCAGGTCAGAGCCGTTTCCCTGGTCGTGTGACCAAGTACTCAGCGATGGCACTTGCTGCAAAAACTCATCTCTATCGTAAAGAGTGGGCAACTGCACTGGGTCATGCCAAGCAGGTAATTGAATCAGGCGAATTTGAACTCTATGGTGATTATTTCAAACTCTTCATGGAAGAGGGTGAGAACTCCAAGGAATCATTGTTCGAGATCCAGGCCTATATCGGTCCAAACGGAACCAACAACTATTCTGCAGGACATGCAGTACAACAGGGTGTAAGAGGTTCTGGTGAGTGGGATCTCGGATGGGGATGGAATACTCCAACGGAAGCACTGGTAACAAGCTACGAAGAGAATGATCCAAGAAGAGATCAGACCATTCTTTATTCAGGTGCACCTGATGGTGTATTCGGCAGAACACTTCCACCTTTCCCAACTATTCCTAGAAAATACTGGAACAAGAAAGTATACCCGGAACCAAGCATGCAGGCTGCAACCGGAAACCGCCAGGGTGGATGGATGAATCAGCGTGTGATCCGTTATGCGGATGTATTGCTGATGGCTGCTGAAGCTGCAAACGAAATTGGTGGTCCTGAAAATGAAGCTGATGCAGTGAAGTGGATCAACATGATCCGTAAGCGTGCAAGAGGTACAACCACCACATTACCGGATGTAACTTTTACTGATAAGGATACTTTCAGAACAGTTATTAAGAAGGAAAGAAGGGCTGAACTTGCTATGGAAGGAGAAAGATTCTTTGACCTGGTAAGATGGAATGATGCACTTGCAGTACTGGGCGGAAGCGGTTATACAAACAAACATCGTTTCTATCCTATTCCACAGGCAGCATTAGACTTCAACCCACAACTGGTACAGAATCCTGAATGGTAAACCCCAAATCATTAACGAATATGAAAAGAATAATCAAACAGGCTTCTTCATTGCTGGTGCTCGCATTGGCATTGAATGCATGCCAGAAAATGGATCGTCCTGAACTGGGCGAATACCCAGTGGATTCAAACCCTCCGGGTGGTCCGCTGAAATTCTATGCAGCTTTCGATGGTACTTCAGCCGATCCGCTGATGAATGGCGTCGATAGTATCCGTGCAACATTCCCTGCATCAAATCCATTGCAGTCTGTTGAAGGTATCAATGGAAAAGGCATCCAGGGTGAAAGAACAAAAGCGATCAAATACGCTGGTGCAAATGATTTCGCAAAATCTACCAGTATGACGGTTTCTTTCTGGATGAAGCAGACCCCGCATGCAGGAGGTGCTGAATTTGTTTTCAGTATGCCTACTTCAAAGTCTGACTGGCCAAGCAACCAGTTCTTCATGCTGATCGAAGACCAGGGACAAAGTACCCAGCAACTCGCAGCAGTGAAGTTTGTAATCCTTGGACAGTGGTTTGAATTCGTAGGAGAAAAGAGAATCCAAGGTGGATTGCTGAATGGCAACTGGCATCATTTGGTAGTTACCTATGATGAGAACACTTCCAAGCTTTCTTATTTCCTCGATGGTAATCAACTCACCGGTCTGGATGCATCAGTTACTGATGTGAAAAAGAACGGCGCACCAAGAGGTCCATTGCAATTCAGCGACATCAATGGTTTCATCATTGGCGGAACAAATAAACATGTTGGCATCTCTGGTCCTGGTGACGACTGGATCCAGTCTTACTCAGGCCAGCTCGACCAGTTCAGGCTTTATAACAAAGCACTGACTGCAGCCGAGGTTCAGGCACTGTATACAGGCAAGCAATAATAATTGCTGCTGATATTAAAGGGCTGAACCATGTGTTCAGCCCTTTTTATAAAAGCTCTTTAACTCCCCCTCATGAGTACCCGTATTTTGATGTTTATTATTGTGATTGCATTGTTTTCCTGCAATAACAAAAAGACTTTGTTTGAAGAAATGTCTTCATCCAAAACAAATATTGAATTCGTCAACAACCTCGAAAAGAAAAAGCTTTTCAACATACTGTATTATCTCTACTACTACAATGGCGGTGGCGTAAGCACCGGGGATATCAATAACGATGGTCTTCCCGATATTTACTTCACAGCAAACAGTCGTGGTAATAATAAACTGTACCTGAACAAAGGCAATTTCGAATTCGAGGATATCACCGAAAATGCAGGTGTGGCGGGCAATTCAGACTGGTGTTCAGGATCCACCATGGCCGATGTGAATGGCGATGGGTTGCTGGACATCTATGTTTCTGCAGTATCACAATTCCGTGATCTGAACGGACAAAATGAATTATACATCAACAACGGAAACAACACATTTACAGAGAGTGGAGCAAAATATGGATTGAATTTTTCCGGGCTTTCCACACAGGCTGCCTTCTTTGATTATGATCATGATGGTGATCTTGATTGTTATATTTTACGACATTCAAAGAAACCACACGGAAATATTGTAGATACTTCAAACAGGAAAATAATCGATCCATTATCAGGTGATAAACTGATGAGAAATGATCTGTCCACAACCGGGAAATTTACTGATGTAAGTACAGAAGCAGGGATCTATCAAAGCAGCCTGGGATACGGACTGGGACTGGCAATTGCAGATATGAACAATGATGGATGGGATGATATCTATGTAGGAAATGATTTCCATGAAAATGATTATTACTACATCAACCAGCGGAATGGAAGTTTCAAGGAAAGTGGTGCAGAACATTTCAGGCATTACAGCAGGTTCAGCATGGGAAATGATGCAGCAGATTATAATAATGATGGACAACTGGATCTCATCACAGTGGACATGTTGCCCGGAAATGAAAAAGTTTTGAAGACATACGGTAGTGATGAAAATCCCGACACATACAAAGTGAAGCTGGAATTACAGGGTTACCAGCATCAGAATTCAAAGAATGTTTTGCAGAGAAATAATGGCAATGGAAAACATTTCAGTGAAGTATCTATAATTAATAATGTTTCAGCAACAGACTGGAGTTGGAGTCCATTGTTTGCTGATTTTGATAATGATGGAAAGAAAGACCTTTTTATTTCAAGCGGTATTGTGAAGAGGCCCATCGATATGGATTATGTGAAATTCATCTCGGATATGACAATGAAGAAAGGACTGGATGCAACGGATAAATATGATGATGAAGTGATCAATGCCATGCCAGACGGAGCATCACATCCCTATCTCTTCAAAGGCAATGGCAATGAGCCTTTCAGCGATGTAAGCGCAGAATGGGGAACCGGGAAAATGAAAGGTTATTACACAGGTTCATCTTATGCGGACCTGGATAATGATGGCGACCTTGACCTGGTGATCAATGCGATCAATGCAAAAGCTGTTGTGCTGAAAAATAATTCCGAAAACAAAAATTACCTAGTTATTTCCGGATTGCCTTCGGGAGCAAAAACATATGTATATACGAAGGAAGGAATGCAGTACCAGCAGATGCAGTATACACGTGGGTTTCAATCATCAGTGGATGGAAGACTTCATTTTGGATTAGGTGGAAATGAAAGTGCAGACAGCGTAAGGATCGTTTGGCCGGATTCTTCCATGCAGGTAATGAAAAATGTAAAAGGAAAAGTTGTGGCTGATAAATCAAAAGCATCTGGCGTATTTGATCCTGCTTCCATTCAATTGAATATCCCTCAACCATTTGTTATAGCAGGCAGTTCTGCATGGTCGCATAAGGAAAATGAATTCTTCGATTATAATGTTCAGTATTTAATTCCACATGCTCAATCAACACGAGGGCCAAAGATCGCTGTCGGTGATATCAATGGCGATGGACTCGATGATCTCTATGCATGCGGCGCGAAAGGCCAGGCAGGCGCCTTACTCGTTCAACAAAAAAATGGATCCTATACTTCTATCGACGAAGCTGTGTTTGCAGCAGATGCAGAAAATGAAGATGTAGATGCGATCTTTTTCGATGCGGATAATGATAAAGACCTTGATCTTGTGGTGATCAGCGGAGGCAATGAGCCTGCAGCGAACAGCAGGGTATTGGAAGACAGGCTGTACATCAATAATAACGGGCATTTCATTAGATCACAAAATGCATTCACTCAACAATATGAAAACAAATCATGTGTTACCATAGCAGATATTGATCATGATGGTGATATGGATTTCTTTGTAGGAAACCTTGCCAGTGTTACAGCTTATGGATTACCAAAAACTTCTTACCTCTATATCAATAATGGAAACGGAACATTTGCATTGGCATCACCTTCTATCATGCAATTGAATAATATTGGCATGATCAACAGTGCAAAATTTGCTGACTTCAATAATGATGGTTGGGATGATTTGGTACTTACGGGTGAATGGATGGGCATTAAACTGATGATGAACAATAAGGGAAAGTTTAGTGCCATGGAGATCCCTACATCAACTGGATTATGGCAGACAGTAATGGTAGAAGACGTGAATGGCGATGGCTTTAAAGATATCCTGGCCGGCAATTGGGGATATAACACAAAACTGCATGCAGGAAAAAATGGCCCGTTGAAATTGTATGTGAAGGATTTTGATAACAATGGATCAACCGAGCAGGTAATGGCTTATACCATCAACAAAGAAGAATATCCATTCCTTGCAAAAGATGAGCTGGAAAGAAGACTTCCTGTATTGAAGAAAGCCTATCTCACCTACAGTGAAGTCGCGGGTAAAACAGTACAGTACATGTTCTATGACCTGTTCAAGGAGTATACTGAGTGGAAAGCAGAAGAATTAGGCAGCAGTTGTTTTATAAATGATGGGAAAGGAAATTTCAACAAAGTTATTTTGCCGATGGAGCTGCAGCTGGCGCCGGTTATGGCTTTCAGTCAATCTAAAAATGGCAGGTTGCTTGCGGGCGGAAATTTCTTTGGTGTGATTCCATATGAAGGAAGATATGATGCGATGCAGCCAACAGAATTTTATTACGACAAACAGAAAAAAACATTTGTAGTATCCGGAAGGATCGACGATATCAATGGAGAAATCCGTGACATCAAATGGATCAATACCGGTAACGGCAAACAACTTTTAATAGCGAGAAATAATCAACCATTAATTTTTTACAAGTAACCGTTTATGAAATTGAAAATGCTTGCTTCGACGTTTGCATTGGGAGCACTATTCTCCCTGCATTCAAATTGTTCGAAACAGAAAACAACAACAACAGGTGAAGAAACGACACCAAAAGATTCCGTGAATTACTGGCTTACAAAAGGAGACCAGTCAGCTTTACTGCAAAAAAGATCCACTGTTTTGATCACTGGCGCTCCAACCGGGGGATTGACCATCGAGATCGATCCAACCAAAACCCAGCAAACCGTTGATGGATTTGGATATACGCTGACAGGTGGAAGTGCGTATTTGCTAAATAAACTTCCGGCAGCTCAACGGCAATCATTGTTGCAGGAGATCTTTGGAACCGGTGAAAATTCCATCAAAGTAAGTTACCTGCGTTTGAGTATTGGTGCTTCGGACCTAAGCCAGGAAGTATTCAGTTACAATGATCTGCCTGCCGGAGAAACTGATCCAACCCTGAGTAAATTCAGTTTATCAAAAGATACTGTTGACCTGATCCCTGTTTTGAAAGAAGTGCTGGCAATCAATCCGAATATTAAGTTGATGGGTTCGCCCTGGAGTCCTCCAACCTGGATGAAAGACAATAAGAGTTCAATTGGTGGATCTTTATTACCTGAATATTATGCAAGCTATGCGCAATACTTTGTGAAGTATATCCAGGCAATGAAAGCCAACGGGATCAATATTGATGCGATCACCATTCAGAATGAACCGCATCATGGAGGAAATAATCCAAGCATGGTAATGAATGCACCGGAGCAGGCTGAGTTCATCAAGAACCACCTTGGGCCTGCATTCCGTGCGGCAAATATCAATACCAAAATTGTGATCTGGGATCATAATTGTAATAAACCGGAATATCCAATCACTGTATTAAATGATCCTGAAGCCAAACAATACATTGATGGATCTGCATTCCATTTATATGAAGGAGATATCAGTGCATTATCGACTGTGAAGCAGGCGCATCCTGATAAGAATCTATATTTCACCGAGCAGTGGACAGGAGCTAAAGGATCTTTTGATGGAGACCTGATGTGGCATATCCGCAATGTGATCATTGGTTCAATGAAACACCACAGCCGGATCGCGTTGGAATGGAATCTTGCAAATGACGGAGGTTTCAATCCACATACACCCGGAGGTTGTACAGAATGTAAAGGAGCCATTACGCTCGATGGAAACATCAATCGCAATGTTGCTTACTACATCATCGCACATGCCGCAAAATTTGCTCCTCCAGGTTCCACTGTTTTGATTACCAATGCACCAGGCAACGCGCCCGCGCATATCGCATTCAAAAGACCTGATGGCAAGATCACAGTCATTGTATTGAACGATGGCAATTCCATTTCTGAATTCAATCTTGTTGTGGGAGATAAGCATGTGAAGGGAGGTTTGCCGGCTAAGGCGGTGGCTACCTTTTTGCTTTAGGAGTTGGGAGATAGCCGGGCTGAACAGCTCTGAAGGAGCTGGGCTGAACGGACCGGGCTGAACGCCCGAAGGGCGGGCTGAACGGATCGGGCTGAACGCTGGGTATAGAACCCTTCGTTCAGCCCGCTTCGTTTCCCTCGCGTTCTGCCCGATGGCGCAGCCATCCTTTGCGAACTTTGCTTCCTTGCGCAGCTGCCGCAGGCAGCGGCTTTGCGTGAAACCAGCTCTGCTCCTCTGCGTCCTCTGCGTGAAATAAAATTTGAATTTGCGTTCTGCCCGCCCTTCAGGCGTTCAGCCCGTTAACAAACTTTTGATTGCATCCTCCAAAAATCCTCCCTACCTTCGCCAACGGCTAATGAAACGCTTTCTTCTTTCCATATTGACCCTCATCTATATCACCACTGCAACAGGTGCCAGCATCAACCTGCACCAATGCATGGGGAAGATCGTAGACTGGTCGCTTATCAAAGAAGAACAACGCGAGTGCGGTAAATGCGGCATGGAAAAATCCGACAGCAACAAGAAAACCTGCTGCAAGGATGAACACAAACTGGTGAAACTCGACAGAGACCAGTCGGCCCACCAGGAAGCCATAAAGATAGCTACAGCATCCGGCCATGCTATCCTTCCAAATTATTTCATTACCAATGAAACCTTTACCACTGCTGAGGCTGTGGCTTTCCCGGTTTCAAATGCTCCACCGGTCACGGCTAAAGTGGACGCATATATCCTTCACTGTACATTCCTTATTTAAATAGATTGAAAAAGCACTACGCTGCACAGGAGACTGTGTAGGTGGTGCTTTTTTGCGTTCAGCCCTCCCTTCGGGCGTTCAGCCCGGTATCAGCCCGGTAAAATTCATCACTAATAAATACATCAAAATGAAACGACTGTTTATTTCCTTCATCGCAATGTCTGCGATCGTACTTGCCTCTTGTGGAAACAATAAAACTGAATCCAAAGATGCGCATGCAAACCACAACATGCCTGAACAAAAAGAAGCTGCAACGGAAGCCAGCAGCGATGTTCAGACAGTTGCCGTTACCTACACTTCTCTTGATCCCAAGATCAGCAGCGCACTTTCTACCATCATAAATAATTATTTCGAAGTAAAGAATGCACTGGTTAATGATAATAGTAAAGGTGCATCTGAAGCAGCTGCTAAACTTTCTGCATCCATCAAATCACTCGATAAATCCTATTTCGCCGCTGATCAGAAAGCATCTTTCGATAAAGTGGAAGCTTCTCTGAAATCCAGCGCAGATGCGATCTCCAGCGCTTCCGATATCAAGGCACAGCGTGAACAATTCATCACCCTGAGTGATGCTGCATATGCAATCGCAAAAGACTTTGGAGCAGGCAAAGCAGTGTACCGCGAGTTTTGTCCAATGGCACGCGACAACAATGGCGCATACTGGGTTAGCGAAAGCAAGGAAGTAAAAAATCCATATTTCGGAGCTGAAATGCTGGAGTGTGGTGAAGTGAAAGAAGTAATCCAATAATCATGGTTCAAAAACTAATTACACTTGCACTCCGCAACCGACTGATAGTGCTGCTGGTCTCGGCAGTACTATTCGGTTACGGTATTTATTCCATCAATAAAAACCCGATCGATGCTATCCCCGATCTCAGCGAAAACCAGGTGATCGTATTCACGGAATGGATGGGACGCAGTCCGCAGGTGATCGAAGACCAGGTGACCTATCCCCTCGTCTCCAATCTCCAGGGCATTCCAAAAGTGCGCAATATCCGAGGCTCCTCCATGTTCGGTATGAGCTTCGTGTACGTGATCTTCGAAGACAATGTTGATATCTACTGGGCAAGAACACGGGTGCTCGAGCGACTCAATTTCGCGCAGCGATTACTTCCGCAAAATGTAACGCCTACATTGGGCCCGGATGGTACAGGGGTTGGACATATCTACTGGTACCAGCTCGACGCTCCAAAAATGGACCTTGGAGAACAAAGAGCATTGCAGGACTGGTACATAAAGTTCGCGCTTCAAACTGTTCCGGGAGTTGCTGAAGTTGCCTCCTATGGAGGGTTTGAGAAACAATACCAGCTCATCATCGACCCGGTAAAACTCCAGTTTTACAACCTCTCCATGATGGATGTGATGAACAAAGTGAAAGCGAATAACAATGACGTTGGCGGAAGAAAATTTGAGATGAGCGATATGGCTTATATCATTCGCGGTCTCGGTTACATCAAAGGGAAAGAAGATGTTGAAAATATCTCAATCACCAACTACAATGGAATTCCTGTTCGCGTAAAAGATATAGGAACCGTACAACTCGGTGGCGACCTGCGTTTGGGCATATTCGACAGTAATGGAAATGGTGAAGTTGTAGGTGGAATCGTAGTAATGCGATACAATGAAAATGCTGACAATGTCATTGCAGCCATCAAGAAAAAAATCACTGAAGTTGAAAAAGGCTTGCCTGAAGGGGTGAAAATAAAAACATCATACGACAGAAGCACTTTAATAGAAGCCGCAGTAGATGCAGTAAAAGGAACGTTGATTGAAGAAATGATCGCGGTATCTATCGTTGTGCTGGTGTTTCTATTTCACTGGAGAAGTGCTCTAGTGATTCTCATACAATTGCCCATCTCCGTTGCCATCGGATTCATACTGCTGAATGCATTTGGCATCTCATCAAATATCATGTCGCTCACAGGAATTGCACTGGCCATCGGTGTTGTAGTGGATGATGGAATTGTGATGGTGGAAAATGCATACCGTCATTTAAGTGAAGCACAAATGAATAAGGATTCAAAACAATTATCGTGAAACTATTCAATAAACATAAAGATCCACTAACGCGGAAAGAAAGACTTGAGATCATCAGTCAATCTTCTAAACAGGTTGGTCCCGGAGTATTTTACTCCACCATCATCGTTGTGGCATCATTTCTTCCAGTGTTCCTGCTGACAGGAATGGAAGGAAAATTATTTCATCCGCTGGCCTGGACCAAAACTTTTATCCTGCTGGTCGATGCCCTTCTCGCTATCACATTAACACCGGTTTTGATCTCTTTCTTTCTGAAAGGAAGAATGAAACCCGAGAGTGCAAATCCCATCACGCGCGGACTGGAAAGAGTATATGAACCTATCCTCAGCTGGTGTTTGAGATGGCGGAAAACAGTGCTGGGTTTGAATATCGGCGCACTGATCATCGGCCTGGTCATGATGACAAGATTAGGATCTGAATTC
Source organism: uncultured bacterium (assembly GCA_966112615.1). Classification (GTDB taxonomy): domain Bacteria; phylum Bacteroidota; class Bacteroidia; order Chitinophagales; family Chitinophagaceae; genus Flavitalea. The sequence continues at coordinate 162,989 of CBHWDO010000002.1, read as the reverse complement.
ATGCCTCCACTTGATGAAGGATCATTATTATTCATGCCGGTTACGCTTCCGGATGTTTCGAATTCAGAAGCAAAAAGATTATTGCAGGTGCAGGATAAGATCATTGCATCAGTACCGGAAGTGGAACATGTTTTGGGAAAAGCTGGTCGTGCAAATACCGCGACCGACAACTCTCCTATCAGCATGATCGAAACCATCATCCTTTTAAAACCAAGACATGAATGGCGTGATGGCATGACCCAGGAAAAGATCATCAATGAACTGAATTCAAAATTGCAGATCCCGGGCGTCACCAATGGATGGACACAACCGATCATCAACCGGATCAATATGTTGTCGACAGGGATTCGTACAGATGTTGGAGTGAAAGTATATGGACAAAACCTTGATACCATCTATGCATTCGCACAACGCATCAGGAAAGAATTACAGGGCATGGAAGGCGTACAGGATCTATACGTGGAACCCATCACCGGTGGAAGGTATATCGACATTGATATCAAGCGTGAAGAGATCGGACGATACGGATTGAGTATTGATGATGTGAACACCGTAATTGAAAGTGCGTTGGGCGGAATGAAGATCACTACAACCATTGAAGGAAGACAAAGATTCTCCGTGAATGCACGTTACGCGCAGGATTTCAGGAATAACCTCGAAGCGTTGAAAAGACTGCAGGTACAAACCATGGAATTCGGACCGATTCCTTTGAGTGCAGTAGCAGATATCAAATTGAGCGATGGTCCTGCCATGATCAATTCTGAAAATGCGATGCTGAGAGGAACTGTACTGTTCAATGTGCGTGATCGCGACTTAGGAAGCACCGTTGAAGAGGCGCAGCAAAAACTCAATGAAGTGATCACTAAACTTCCCAAAGGATATTTCATGGAATGGAGCGGGCAGTGGGAGAACCAGATCCGCGCCAACAGAACATTAAAGATGATCATACCCATTGTGATCATCATCATCTTCATGGTACTATACTTCACGTATCATTCCATGAAGGAAGCCCTGATCACCATGATCACGGTGCCATTTGCATTGATAGGCGGGATCTTCATGGTGTACTTCTATGGGATCAACTTATCTGTTGCTGTAGCAGTAGGTTTCATAGCATTGTTTGGAATGGCCATAGAAACGGCCATGTTGATGACCATCTATTTAAATGAAGCCATGCAGAAAATGGTAGCGGCACATGGAAATTCAAGAGAAACACTAACGCCCACCATCATACGAAAATTCGTGATGGATGGATCAGTGAAAAGATTAAGACCAAAGCTGATGACTGTTTCAGTCGGACTATTTGGTTTGATCCCGATTCTATGGGCAACAGGTGTGGGTTCAGATATCATGCGTCCTATCACCATTCCATTGATCGGGGGAACGATCAGTTCAACCATCTATGTGTTGCTGATCACTCCAGTTGTCTTTGAAATGATCAAGGAACGCGAATTAAAGAAAAACGGTAAAATAGACCTGATCGATGTTAAAGAATAAAATTTGGATCATGCTGCTGTTAACAGTAGCATCCCTGCAGGCAAGATCACAAACGATGTCACTCAATATGATCATCGACAGCATCAGGAAAAACAATCCTGCTGTAAAGATGTACAACAACGAGATCCGATCAATGGATGAGGCCGCAAAAGGTGCAAGGTCCTGGATGCCGCCACAGATCGGGGTTGGACAATTCATGACGCCTTATGATGTACGGTTATGGAAACGTGATGGAGACATGAAAGGCATGGGTTCGGTGATGGTTTCCGGAGAACAAATGATCCCCAACAAAAAGAAACTTGATGCGGATGAAGCCTACATGAAAGCCATGTCTTCTGCAGAAGTGGAAAGAAAGAATGCCACGCTGAATGAACTCATCAATGATGCAAAACAATTGTATTATGAATGGATCATTTTAAGCAAGCGACAGGCAGTTGTACAGGAGAATGTGAAAGTGCTCGACTTCATGATCCGAAATGCGGAGATCCGTTATAAAAATGGAATGGAAAAGATCAGTGCATATTATAAGGCAAAAGCATCATTGGCTTCCACTAAAAATATGCAGCTGATGTACAGCAGCGATATCAAAGAAAAACGTATCCGGTTGAATGCATTGATGGGACTAAATGCCATGAATGATTTCAGCATTGATACCAATTATGTACTGAAAGATTTTGCAGGAGTTGTATTCGACAGCACGCTATTGTTCAACGCAAGAAGTGATATCAAAGCCCTTGACAGGGAGATCCAGATCGCATCATTGAAACAGGAAACAGAGCGGGCTGCATTGAAGCCACAGTTTGGTGTAAGGTATGATCATATGATCGGTTTAGGCGGACAACCTATGCAGTACACTTTGATGGGCATGGTGAAGATCCCAATGGCTGGATGGTCATCAAAAATGAATAAAGCAAACATTGAAAGCCTTCGCTGGAAAGCAGAAGCCTTGCAGTCACAAAAAGAAATGATGGTCAATGAAATGAGCGGAATGGCCTATGGCATGCGCAATGAGCTTGATCTCAAAAAAGAACAGATGAAGCTGTATGAACTTGAGATCATTCCTGCACTGAAAAATAATTTCAAAACCATGCAGCTGGCTTATGAACAAAATACACAGGAATTGTTCATGTTGTATGATGCCTGGGAAGTATTGAACATGAAGCAGCTGGAATACCTTGAGCTACTTGATAAAGCACTGCAGTTACAGGTTACCATTGAAAGGATCACCGAACAGAACTAAAGCAATGAAAAATTATTTAATCATAGCATTGATTGGGTTGACCATCTCCTGTAAAGAGAAAGAGAAACCATCCGAAGTTCATCATACAGAACCAACATCAGGCATTAGCCTTGATGACCTGTTGAATCCAACCAATGAATTTGTTGTAAGCTCTATCCCGGTTACCACCATTCAACCCGGAGAAGAACAGCTGGAAATTGAATCACTTGGAAAGATCGCATACGATACCAGGACCATCGGCTCCATATCATCCCGAATTGCAGGAAGAATTGATAAACTGTATGTTCGGTACAGGTTTCAAAAGATCAGCAAAGGCCAGAGGATCATGGATATCTACAGTCCGGAACTTGTAACTGAACAACAAAATTTACTGTTCCTGGTGAAGAACGATCCATCCAATGAAACGATGATCAATGCAGCGAAATCAAGACTGAATTATCTCGGAATGAGCAACGCACAGGTGCAACAGGTTATCAGGAATAATAAACCAATCATGAGCGTACCGGTGTATAGCAATTATTCCGGACATATCCATGAAACCATGGGCGGAGGTATGCAACCGCAATCAGAAGGTATGAAGGACCTTTCCTTACTCACAGAAGAATTACAACTAAAAGAAGGAATGTATGTGCAGAAAGGTCAGTCTGTTTTTACTTTATATGATCCATCCAATGCCTGGGCTGTGCTGAATGTTTATGGCGATGCACAATTACTCATCAAAAAAGGAGATGCTGTAAGGGTAGCTCCGGAAGCGGCACCTGGAAAGGATTTCAGGGGATCCATTCAATTCATTGAACCCTATCTTCAAAATCAAAGTAAAACAATCACGGTACGTGTTCCATTCAATAATTCATCTTTAAAAATACCTGTTGGAAGCCAGGTCAAAGCAACCATCTTCGGTGATTCAAAAAAAGCAAACTGGCTGCCTTCCTCAGCGGTATTATCATTGGGGATCGACCAGGTAGTATTTGTAAAAGAAGGAAATGGATTCAGGGCAAAGAAGATCAGCACAGGATTATTACACAACAACAGGCTGCAGGTACTTGAAGGATTGAACAATATTGATTCTGTTGCAGTGAATGCACAATTCCTTTCGGATAGTGAAAGCTTTATCAGGACAAACGAATAACCATGAAAAAATATATCATCATACTGCTCACCATACTATCCATTGCATGCAACAATGAAGCAACGCATGATCATTCGAAGGAAGAAACTTTCTATACCTGTTCCATGGATCCGCAGGTGATCAGTAATAAACCGGGCAAATGTCCAATTTGTCGCATGGACCTCACTCCTGTTCAGAAGAATGCATCTGCAAAAAAAGGCGAGATCCAACTAAGTGATCAGCAGATCAGGTTAGGGAATATACATTCTGATACCATAAAGAATGGTGCAATAGGCACCGAACAGGTACTTACGGCTACACTGAATTTCGACCAGATGCAGACAGGCTCTATTGCTTCAAGAGTGATGGGAAGGATTGAAAAATTATATTTCAAAGCAACAGGTGACAAGGTAAACAAGGGCGCTCCCATCTTTGAAATTTACAGTGAGGAACTCAACAATGCAAAACAGGAATACCTGCTTGCCATCGAAAGAAAAAAAGTATTTGGTAAAGAAGCCATGATCGATCTTGACCAGTTACTCAGCAGTGCAAAAAACAAATTGCTTTTATGGGGAATGAGTGAAGCACAGATCAATTCCCTGGAAAGATCAGGGAAGGCAAGTCCAACCACCACATTTTACAGCAATCGTTCAGGCATCATAACGTCGATGGATATACGAGAAGGAGAATATGTCATGGAAGGAGGAACTGTTATGCAGCTGGCAGATCTTTCCACCTTATGGGCTGAAGCCCAGGTATACACTACCCAATTATCATCTATCGAAAGAAATGCGATCGCAGAAGTAAGGATTCCAGGTACTGATCTGGATCCAATAAAAGGAAAGATTGAATTTATAAATCCGGAGATCAACAATGATACAAGGATCAACCTTGTAAGAGTTGCGATCAATAATCCAGGCATGCAATTGAAGCCCGGATTGCCTGCATATGTAGTGATCAGAAATCCTGTTAAAAATACTTTATCACTCCCGATAGATGCTGTGATCCGTGATGGTGATGGAGCAACCGTATGGATCAGGACAAAGAAACATGATTTCAAATCAGTACCGGTTAAAACAGGGATTGAACAAAACGATAGGATCGAGATCTTATCCGGGTTGAAAGAAGGCGATGTAGTAGTTACCAGTGGTGTGTATTTACTGAACAGTGAATATGTGTTCAGATCGGGAACAAACTGATGTAAATATTTACACTTAAAACCATGTAAAGAACGATTTGGAATTCATTTAGGGGTTGCAATGGACATGACAATTTATAAGGTTGCTGCTATTGCATATCAATGGGAAAATTTTCAATTTGTCCCTGTTCGACCAAACCCCGATAGATGAAAACCAATATTCAAAGGCCCTTACAACTCCTGGTATTCCTTGTTGGAATATGTGAAATTCAAATGGTTAACATTTGGATTGTCGATCCTTGTGATGCTGATGGGCATATCTGTGATCATTCAATACAAACATTCAGTTTCATGGAACCTGGATGAGATCTTCGTGAAAGATCCATTTGCAAACGGATTTGCACCGGGAAGAATGTCACCACTGATGGCTTATGGTTTTATCATTTCAGGGATTGCATTCATTGGAAGAATTTTTCAAAAAAGATTTTTGAATGAGATCCCATCAATTTTTTATCTGGATGGCGGGCTGAGCGACCCGGAGGGTCGCGCTGAACGCACCAGGCTGATCAACCGCCGAAGGTGGTTGAGCTGAATGGAATCCGGTCGGCCCAACACCTGCGGTGTTTGGTCAGCCCGCTAAGTTTCCAAATCCCGCCTGCATTGAGTATATTTTCGCATGCGCTCCCTAATACCCATGCTCCTGATCGTAACAGGAGCTCATTGCCAGAAATCAGTTCAGCAGCCTGACCTTTTTAAAACTCCGCCATCGGAACATCCTATCTCTTCACATATCCGTGAAGCGTCCGGGATCATTCCTTCATTTAAAAACACCAATCATTTGTGGGTGCAGGAAGACTCCGGCAATCCGCCAAAGATCTTTTTGATGAAGAATGACGGAACCATTTCGGATTCTGTTTATCTCGATGGAGCTACGAATTATGATTGGGAAGATATCAGCCGGTATTCACACGAAGGAAAGAACTTCATTGTGATCGGTGACATCGGCGATAACGGAAAGGTTCGTTCCCATTGCAGTTTATACATTCTTGAAGAACCTTCTTTATCAAATGATACCACAACTGCATTTAAAGAAATCATTTTTACATACAGCGATGGGCCCCATGATGCGGAAGGATTCGTGATTGAACCTACTACAAAAAACCTATTCATATTTTCCAAGGAAACTAATGGATCAACGATCTATCAACTTAATTATCCATATGAAGGAAACACTGCAGAACCAGTTCACAGGATACAACAGAATATGATCACTTCTGCTGCTTTATCGGAAGATGGAAAAGAATTACTTATGAAATCCTATTTCAATATCAATTATTTCAGTGCTTCAAAACCATCCGTTCTGGAACTGCTGAAATCCATCCCAACGCAATTGCCTTATATCCCTGAACCGCAGGGCGAAGCGATCTGTTTCGGAGATGGAGGATACTATACTTTGAGTGAAGGAAATGCGGTGAAGCTGAGGTTTTATAAGCGCTAGCGGGCTGACCATCCGCTTAAAGCGGATGGGCTGAACGCACCAGGCTGAACAACCACTGCAAGTGGTTGAGCTGACTGGAACTCCGTTCAGCACAAACACCTGCGGTGTTTGTTCAGCCCGGTGCGTTCAGCCCAATTGCCTTCTGCAATTGGCCAGCCCGCTACTCCGCCGGCGATTCATCAGGACCCTGGCTGCTCGCCTGGCCACCTTTTCCGCTCGGAGTCCGCTGGGATTCCGAATCTGTCTTGTACCCAGTTTCCTTGCGCTTCTCAAGCTCTTCCTTGGAAAGCTTGATCGGTTGCACCTTTCCTTCTTGTTTATTATCTGTAGAAGGATTATTGTTTGATTGTTGTTGCTCGTTACTCATAATGGTTGTTTTGGTTTCTTAAACAAACTACATGCCCCCTTGCATGGCATACTATTTTTCACCCAATACCTAAACTTTTAATTATGAATCAGAATGATAATAAAAACCAGCGCGATCAGGATAAGATGAATCAGCAAATGCCTCATGGCGACCAGGATAAACAACAACCGCCTCAAACACAAAACACCAATAATAACGAGGAAGGTGGTTTGAAGCGATCCGATCTGCCTGATAGCTCCAATGAAAGCCACGGTACCACTGGATCCGGGCAACGACAAGATTCTAACTGACGAAAAAATGCTGAGCATTTTTTTCTACACTAATGACCATTTATGCAAGACAGTCCCAACGAACAACAACTCCCTGCTCCTCAAAAAAAACATAAACCAATACTGCTTCGTATTGGAAAAGTTCTGCTCTGGATAATTGGATCAGTATTGATGCTGGTCGTACTGGTAGCCATCCTGATCCAATTACCCCCAGTGCAAAATTTCGCAAGGAAAAAGATCAATAATTACATGTCCGATAAACTTCAAACAAGATTTGAGATCGGGCATATCAATATCGGATTTCCAAAACTGGTAGTACTTAAAAATGTTTATATCGAAGACAGGCAAAAAGACACGCTTTTGTCTGGCGGACAGTTAAAGGTTGACATTGCCATGCTAAAACTTATCAGCGGCAAGGTCCAGATCAATGATATCGAACTTGTAGATATCACAGCCAAAGTAAAAAGAACCTTACCTGATACAGTCTTCAATTTCCAGTTCATTGTAGATGCTTTCACCCCTGCAACACCTGCTGCACCAAATCCTAACGACACTGCAGCCATGCAGATGGATATCAACAGCATCGAACTGACACGCATCAACATGCTGTATAAGGATGATGTAACAGGAAGTGATGTAACAGCATTTATAAAATCATTTGAAACAAATATCGACAGGTTTCAACCCGATAAAATGGCGTACACTATTTCATCCATCAAACTGGATGGATTGAATGCAAAAGTTCGCCAGTACAAACCGCTGGCAGTACCTGAACCGGAATCAAAAGACCTGGCTGAAGCAACAGAGCCTGTTCAAATGGATTTGAAACTAGGTAATATCGAACTGGACAATATCAAGCTTGATTACGCAAACGATGTTTCAGCTTTCTACACCAATATCAACATCGGTGAACTACATGCTGATCCAAGAAATATCGATCTTAAAAATTACCTGGTCAATATTGACAACCTCGACCTCAACAATACTACAGCAAGTATTCGCATGGGCAAATCACCACAGGCAGAAGTGGTTGCCAAAGAAGTGAAACAGGAGGTGAAAAGTGAAGCGCAAAACAACTGGAAATTTATCGTCAACCAGGTTCGATTCAATAATAACAATATACAATTCGAAAATGATAACGAGCCCAAAGCACCGTCGGGCATGGATTACGCCCATCTCGATGCAAAGGCTTTGACACTACATGTTGATGACTTTGTTTTCACTGTAGACTCTATCAGCGGACAGGTACTCAAAGGATCACTCACTGAAAGAAGTGGATTTGTTCTCAATCAACTTAAAACAGATTTTCTATACACATCCAACCAGGCATATCTCAATGACCTGCTTTTAGAAACGCCGGGAACAACACTTCAACATAAAGCAGCTATCAAATATCCATCCATTGAATCACTTGCTAGCAATATCGGTGCAATGCAACTGGATGTTGATATTAATGAAAGTAAGATCCAGGTGAAAGACATCCTGATCTTCGCACCTATGCTGAGTTCCGCACCCGGACTTTCCAATAAAAATGCAACCTATTACCTGGATGGAAGGATCACCGGAAAGGTGAGCGATATGAATATTAATGAACTTGCAGTAAGAGGATTAAACAATACCAGGCTGAATGTAAGAGGATCAATCCAGGGACTTCCTGATCCGAATAAATTGCAGGGCAATCTTGCCATCAATGATTTTCATACAAGCAAGAGAGATCTGAATTCTATACTTCCAAAAGGAACCTTACCATCCAATATCACCCTGCCCAATACCATCACAGCCAAAGGAACTCTTGCAGGAACCATGAATAATGCTAAGATGAACCTGAATGTGAATACTGATCTCGGCACTGCTTCTGTCAATGGAAACCTAAGCCAGGTAAGCAATCCCGACAATCTTGGTTATGATATGAAAGTCAGCACCAACAAGATCGACCTGGGTACCATCATGCAAAACGATTCATTATTCGGAAAGATCACAGCAGATCTTGCAGTGAAAGGAAGAGGAACTGCTCCTGAAAAAATGAATGCAGACTTCACCGGAAATATTCATATGGCAGAACTGAATGGTTATGTATACCAGAATGCAGTACTGAAAGGAAATATGAACAGGCAGGTGGTGAATGCAAATATCAATATTGATGATCCAAACATTGATCTCAATCTTGATGCTGTGGCAGATCTAAAAGGAGAATTCCCTTCAGTGAAAGTGCAGGGATCCATCGATAGCGTTAGAACCATGGCGTTGAATTTTACATCACAACCATTATTCTATCGCGGGAATATCAATGCGGATTTTACCAACACAAATCCTGATGATCTTCGTGGACAATTACTGGTAACAGGATCAACCATTGCAACCGATAAACAGACTTTCAATTTTGATACGATCTCTTTAAGCTCCGGAGTATCTGATTCAGGAAGATTTGTTGCTGTGCAAAGTGACTTTGCAAACCTTGCATTAACCGGTGAATATAAATTAACTGAACTTGGATCAGTTTTCCAGGAAGCCATTCAGCCACACTTCGCTCTGGTACCGGAATACAAGCGACCTGCTATTCAGCCATATAATTTCCGCATCAATGGAAAGATCACCAATGCACCGATCTTCAATGTGTTCATGCCTGATCTGAAACAGATGGAAGACATTACAATCACTGGCCGCTTCAATTCAACTGAGGGCTGGAATACTTCAATCAATTCACCATTGATAGTATTTGGGACAAATACTTTGCAGGGACTACAACTCAATGCAGGCTCAGGAAATAACGGCATTCAACTCAAAACGATCCTTAATAAATTCAGCGCTGGTGCGATGAATCTTTATACAACCAACATTGATGGAACCATCGCCAATAACCGAATAGATTTCCTGGTCGATATCAATGATATCAATCAAAAAGATAAATACAAATTTGGTGGAATATTCAGTCAGCCTCAATACGGCGCATATACCTTAACGTTAGACCCGGAAGTGATGCTGCTGAATTATGAAAAATGGACGATCGCTTCTGATAACCTGGTCAGCCTGAATAATGGAGACATCAACATCCGGAATCTTGCATTGAACAGGAATGAACAGAACCTGGTGATCAACAGCACATCTTCTGCACCAAATTCACCATTGAACATTCAATTCGGAAACTTTAGGATCGCAACCCTGACTGCATTTGCAAAACAGGACACCTTGCTGGCAGACGGAAGGATCAATGGAAATGTAACAATAAGAGATATAGCCACTCAACCAAATTTTGTAAGTGACCTGGTGATCAATGATCTCCAGTTACAAAAAGACACCATTGGAAATCTTGCTTTGAAAGTTTCCAATACGTCAGCAAATGTATTTGTTGCAGATGTTGATTTGACTGGAAGAGGCAATGACCTGTCCATCGATGGAACCTATACCATGAAGCCTGCCAACCAATCTATCTTTGATCTCACACTTGATATCAAACAGATCCAGATGAAGACCATTGAAGGTGCAAGTATGGGCGCCATCAGGGATGCAAAAGGATTCTTAAATGGAAAAGTTGATCTCAATGGAACATTCGACAAGCCTGATATAGACGGAAGCATTCGCTTCAATGATACACGATTTAATGTAGCGATGCTGAACAGTTATTATGCGATCAATGATGATGAGATCAGGATCGATAATGAAGGGATCAGGCTCGAAACATTTACCATTCGCGACTCTGCAAATAATGAACTGGTTTTGGATGGTTATGCCTACACTACCAATTTCATGAATTATAAATTCGATCTTGATATTGATGCAGATGATTTCAAAGCGATCAATTCCTCGAAAGCTAACAACCAACTATTTTATGGCAGCCTGAATTTCGACAGTGATCTTCATCTCGGCGGAACAGAAGTGAGTCCAAAGATCGATGGAGCACTCAAGATCAATAAGAATACGGATTTCACTGTTGTACTTCCACAGCCCGAACCAGGCGTAGTGGAAAGAGAAGGCATTGTAAGATTTGTGGATATGGATTCATTATCCATCGATACAATGGTAACCGCCGCCGCACTTGATTCCATGAATACATCAGCGATAACAGGAATGGATATCGCAGTGAATATAGAGATCAGCAAGGAAGCTGTGTTCAGCCTTGTGATCGATGAAGGCAATGGTGATTTCTTAAGAATGAAGGGAGAAGCCATTCTATCTGCAGGTATTGATCCAAGTGGAAATGTAACCTTATCTGGATCCTATGAACTGGAAGAAGGTGCTTATGAACTTACTTTCAATTTCCTGAAGAGAAGATTTGAGATCCAGAAAGGAAGTAAGATCACCTGGTTGGGTGAACCTACAAAAGCAGATGTAAACCTGACTGCAGTATACGTGGCAAACACGCCACCACTCACGCTTGTGGAGAACCAGCTCACTACAACAAGCACTACAGCAAACAACAGGTACAAGCAAAAACTTCCATTCAGGGTTAACCTGATCATGAAAGGTGAATTGCTGAAACCTGATATCAGTTTCGATATCAAACTTCCGGAGGACCAGAACCTGAATGTTGCCAATGATATTGTGGAGAATGTTGAAACAAGGTTAACCCAATTACGTCAACAACCTTCCGAATTGAATAAGCAGGTATTTGCATTGCTGTTGCTGAACAGGTTCGTGAGTGAGAATCCATTTGAAAACAATGCAAGTGATGGATTCAATGCAGGAGGAATGGTTCGCCAGAGTGTGAGCAAGATCCTTACACAACAATTGAATAACCTCGCTGCAGATTTGATCCAGGGTGTTGATATCAACTTCGATGTAGTAAGCTCGGAAGATTATACAACAGGATCGAGAGCAAACAGGACTGACCTCAATGTATCACTGTCGAAAGAGTTGTTGAACGACAGGCTAAAAGTCACTGTGGGCAACAATTTCGAACTGGAAGGTCCACAATCAACCTCCAACCAGAAAGCAAATAATATTGCCGGTGATATTGCGCTGGATTATATGCTGAGCCGTGATGGAAGATATATGCTGAGGGGATATCGCAAGAATGAATTTGAAGGGAGGATCGATGGATACATTATCGAAACAGGGTTGAAATTCATCATCACACTTGATTATAATCACTTCAGGGAATTATTCAGGAAGAAGGAACAACCGAACAAGACAAGCAAATGACCTACAAGAGAATCATATTTGCATCGCTGATGCTTTCACTGATCGCAGGATCTTTATCGTGTAATGTCACGAAGAATATTCCACCGAATGATGCATTGTACACCGGTGCAAAGATCAAATTGGATGGACCTGAATTAAGTGGTAAACGCAAGAAGGAACTTAAGGGAGAACTCAATTCATTACTTCGTCCGAAACCAAATGCAAGAATCCTTGGATTCCCATTTAAATTATGGATCTGGAATCTTGCAGGCAATCCGAAGAAAAAGAATTCACCTGCAGGTTTGCTGAAAAAAATGGGTGAGCCACCTGTGTTGCTTAGTGATGTCCGAATCGACAGGAATGCACTCATATTGCAGAATCATCTTGAAAACACAGGCTATTTCAAAGCCGCAGTGGACGGGGATTCTACAGTTAAAGACAAGAAGGCGGATGTTAATTATACTGCAGCTACAGGCTACCAGTATAAAATAAGAAATGTCGTCTTTCAATCAGATAGCTCAAGACTTGACAGTGCCATCTATGCCTTGCAGAAAAATTCCTTGTTGAAAGTTGGAGAGCCTTATGATCTTGATGTGATCAAATTAGAAAGAACAAGGATCGATGCATCATTGAAGGAACAGGGATTCTATTTCTTCGGATCCGATTTTATTTTGATAGATGTCGACAGTACTGTTGGTAATAACGAAGTTGATCTTTACCTCCACAAAAAGATCCAGACACCGAAGATGGCGAGAGAAAGGTATACCATCAACAGGGTGAATATCTATTCAAACTATAGTTTGAATGCTGAAACAGAGGATACCAGCCAGAGTGCAGCAACATTCTACCGCGGATATTATGTGTATGATAAGTCGAAGTTCTACAAACCAAAATTGTTTGAGCAGGCGATGCAATTCAATCCAGGTGATGTGTACAACCGAACTGAGCATAACCTGACTTTGAATCGTTTGATCAACCTTGGCATTTTCAAATTTGTAAAGAACAGGTTTGAAGTTGCAGAGAATGACACAACGCTGGATGCATATTATTACCTCACACCGCTTCCCAAAAAATCTTTGCGTGTTGAACTGGGAGGAAATACAAAATCAAACAATCTTACAGGTTCGCAGATCACTTTAGGATTCACCAACAGGAATACATTCAGAGGTGGAGAAATCCTGACGGTCAATGCATCAGCAGGCGCTGAAGTGCAGGTCAGTGGCCAGTTTAAGGGATATAACACTTACAGGCTTGCAGGAGAAGCGAACCTTGCAATTCCGCGTTTCCTGGTACCGTTTGTTACGATCAATCCACGCGGAGGATTTGTACCAAGAACAAATATTCAATTAGGATATGAAATTTTGAACAGGCAGAAATTGTATACACTGAGTTCGATGAGAGCGCAGTATGGATATATCTGGAAAGAAAGTATGAAGAAAGAACATACCTTCTTTCCAATCAGTGTACAGTTTGTAAAGCCACTCAAGATCACACAGCTGTATCGCGACAGTTTACTGAAAGATCCAACATTGCGTAAAGCTGTTGATACGCAGCTTATCCTTGGAGCAAATTATAATTACAACTATAATGGAATATTCGGAAAGGAAGTTCCAGATGGATTTTATTTCAATGGATTACTTGATGCTGCGGGAAATATTGCAGGGGCTTTAAAACCCGGCAATGCAAAGGCAGGAGATCAATCCAGGCTGTTTGGGGTACCATTTTCCCAATACCTGAAAGCAGAAACAGACTTTAGATTTTACAAGCGTATCAGCAAGAGTAATGTGTGGGCAAACAGGCTGATATTGGGCGCTGGTTTTCCTTATGGAAATTCATTGGAACTGCCATTCATCAAGCAATTCTTTATTGGAGGAAACAATAGTTTGAGAGCATTCAGAAGTCGTGCGGTTGGTCCGGGCACTTACCAGGCACCCGGCTATGGCACCAATAACTTCGTTCCTGATCAATCCGGTGATCTTAAGCTGGAAATCAATTCAGAATTACGATTCAAGATCTTTGCTCCTGTGTACGGTGCATTGTTTGTTGATGCGGGAAACATCTGGTTATACAATGATAATCCATTCAAACCCGGTGCAAAATTCTCCAAGGATTTCCTGAAGGAACTGGCTGTCGGCACCGGATTAGGCGTTCGTGTAGACGTATCGATCTTAGTATTGCGTCTTGATGTAGCCTTCCCACTCCGCAAGCCATATCTTCCCGAAAGCGAACGCTGGGTCATCGACCAGGTCAAGTTCGGCGATTCGCAGTGGAGAAAGGAGAATGTGATTTGGAATCTGGCTATTGGGTACCCTTTTTAGGAAAGGGGAATGGAGAATTGGGAATCGGGAATTAGCACCACCCAAAATTTTCAGGAAGCCAACCTCGCAGGGTTGGCTTCCGTGCATTCTGTGTATTCTGTGTATTCCCCTTCACGTCTCCACCTCTCCACGTCTTCTTGTCTCCCCTCTCTGGCATTACTTTTTCATTCCATTCCCCGACAACGATTTGTTTACCATTAAATGAAAAATTATGGCACAAGACAGAAATTACGAGGATATGGAAAGAAAAGGCGGAAGTGGCCGCGGTGGCAATGACCAGGAAATGGGACGCACAGGCGCACCAGGAATGGGATCCGGAATGGGCAGCTCAGGAATGGGCAGCGATACCGGCAACCGTGGAATGGGTTCTCAGGGATCTAAAGGTTCCCGCGACCAGAACACCTCCAATGATTCCGATGATATGGAAAGCTCAAGAGGAATGGATATGGGTAACGACCAGGACCTGGGATCCAATTACCTCCAGGGTGGCGACCAGGGACGCGGTGGTTCAGCAATGGACGATGATACACTTAGCGACATGGACGTTGACCTGGGAAGTGAAGATATGGACAACAGCCTTGGCGATGAAGAACGTGATTCAAACCTCGGAATGGGCCGCTCCTCTTCTTCCAACCAGGAAAGAAGAACCGGAGGTTCCGGACGCCCTGGTGATACCGGAAATACCGAGAACACCAGGAGCTCTGGATTGTAAGGGGCGGACAAACGCCGGAGGCGTTTGGCTGAACCTACTGTGCTGAACAATCACCGCAGGTGATTGGACTGAACAGAAAACCCATTTTGCATACGCAAAATGGGTTTTTCCATTCAGCTCAATTCGCTGCGCGAATTGCTCAGCATGGTGCGTTCAGCCCAATTGCTTCCAGCAATTGGTCAGCCCGCTGCTAAAACAACTGCTCCAGCGCTGCCTTTGCAAACACTCCTTTCGGTAAAACGGAAATCAATTTCAACTCCTGCAGTATCGTGGTATCATTATCCAAAAACTGCAGTACATCCGTCATGGGATTGCGACGGAATAATTCACTGAAGATCTTCGAACCCTCCAGTTTATTGTGGTATAAAATATTCAGCAGCGTACTATCGTAGAAATTAAATCGCTTCAAAGCAATTGCATCTTCATAATACGGCGTACCGGTTTTATCAAGCGCATCAATGATCTTGGTACATTCCCTCTGAACGAACTGAAATGTATATCCAGTAGAAGCCTTGGTATGTCCTCCGGCTGTTCCGATATTCACGATCCTGTTTCTAAATTTTTCGAATGGATAATTCGTCATCGGGATCACTCCAAATTCTTCATCCTCAATTTTATACTGATCAACTTTTAAATACTTCGCGATATAGTTCTTCAATGCATCATCATATTGCTGTTGCTCCAACAATGATGGTGTGAACAATGTATATTCAACCAATGCCTTGTTCGAAGCAAATGGTATCACATACACAAAGGTTGTTCCGTGTTGTTGTGAAACCCTAAAATCCATAAGGGTTGCGGCTTCCACGTCAAATACATCTTTCTCTGTTTCAATCACCCATCCCTTGAAATGCTGCAACAACCAGTACTGGTCATCATTTAATTGAGGCTTCTCAAAAATGATACTGTTGAAAACATAATCCGCTGTATAATGAAGTTCACCTGCAGTCACCAATGCATATGGAAGCACGGCCTGTGGCTGATCTTCTGAAGCTTCTGCACTGTCGTCACCAAACATCGTGGTATCCAACTGCGCTTCCATACTGTCGATGCGATCAACCTTTGCTTCCACCCATTCCACATTCGGAGAATTGCGAATGATCTCCAGGCAATAATTATAGAAATCAATTCCTTTCAACAATTTATATTGATAAGGACTGATATCATTCATGGCTGCATATCCTTCACTATAAAACCAGAGATTGGAATAACGATAGGAAACAATGTCTTCGAAGAAATTTTTACCCCGTTCCCAAAAACACCAGGTGCGGTCGTTGGCAGTTTTGGATGACTGCTCGATCACGAGGATCTTTTTATCACGAAACTTTCCTGAATGCAACATGCGGGTGAGCAGGCTTAACCCCGCAGCACCCGCACCGGTAAAAATATAATTATAGTGAGTACTCAATTTTTTGCTGTTGCGTATTGTTTATCACGACGAACCTTATCCCAATATTTCTTTGCTACAAACAACATTCCAAAGGATTCGCCTTCTTCTTTCCCAATATGCTTGTGGTGCATTTTGTGTGCCCAGCGGATCGCTCGAACATAGGTGTTGTTTGATCTTGTAAACCATTTGAAGCGCTGATGAATGATCACATCATGCACGATGAAATATGCAAATCCATAAGCCATGATACCAAATCCAATAGCCTGCAGCCAATAGATCTTATCAATGGTTCCGAAGAGAATACATAAGAAACTAGGCACCGCAAAGATCACAAAGAACGCATCATTCTTTTCAAAAAAACCTGGTGTAGGCTGATGATGATCTTCATGCAGATTCCACAGAAAACCATGCATCACATATTTATGCGTGAGCCAGGTGATCCCTTCCATGATCAAAAAAGTTCCAAGGACAATACCTGCATACATTAACCAGAACATAATTAAATATTTTATCGATGCACCAATTCAGCAATAGCTGATTTCCTGTTTTTTGTCCACTCAACTACTCTTGGAAAAACAATCCTGAACCATGCTGTATATTTTTCAGGATAACTTTCCAGGTCTTCCTGAATATCAGGAATCGAACGGTAGCAATAGTCCATTACTTCCGCACGATTGTAATTTACTTCATCATTATAAATTCCGAAGAACACATGATCAAATTCATGTTCTGTTAATCCATTATCGAATTCTGCATGATAAGTAAAGTCGAAGATCTTTTCAATCGGAACAACAAAATTCAGTTCCTCTCTCAACCTTCTTGAAGCTGCTTCACCTGTAGGTTCCCCCGGATAGGGATGACTGCAGCATGCATTGGTCCATAAACCACCGCTGTGATATTTCTCCATTGCACGTTGCTGCAACAGCATTTCCCCACGGTTGTTGAATATGAATACACTGAAAGCACGATGAAGCAAACCTTTGTGGTGTGCTTCCATCTTCTCCATCTCTCCTATATGGTTGTCGTTTTGATCGACTAGAATTACCTGGGTCATAAATTGTTGTTTTTAGGGAATCGGGAATGGTGAATCGGGAATCGAGAATAGCGGTACCCCTCATGTTTCCACGTCTCCATGTCTTCCCTTCCCCACTTCTTCTCTTCTTCCCTTCTTCATATCATATCCAACCTACTCTTCACCCCCGCCCTCACCAATATCAGCGCCTTGCTGTAGTTCGGGATCCGGATCCTTTCCTGCATGATCTTCGCCGGCTGTACCTTGCGGATCTTGCGGAAAAGAGAAAGATAGTACTTGTATGCAACATACACTCCAAATCTAGCTTTCCACGGCAGTTCCTTGATGCCTTCATAGGCATGATGAAAATCGGCTGCTATATCATCTTCGATCTTACACTTTTCGCATTCATCAAACTTGCTGAAATCCACACCTGGAAAATAAGTGCGATTCAGTTGCTGAAAGTCTGCCTTCACATCTCTCAAAAAATTCACTTTCTGAAATGCAGCGCCTAATGATTGTGCATGCGGTTTCAACTTCGCATATGCATCCCTGTTACCTTCACAGAACACATACAAACACATCAGTCCTACCACTTCAGCACTGCCATATATGTATTCATTGTATCCTGCTTCATCATAAACATCCTTGCTGAGATCCATTTCCATACTGCGAAAGAATGCTTCGATCAGGTCATGATCAATATTGAATTCATTCACTGTCATCTGGAAACTGTGCAGGATGGGATTCAGCGAAATTCCATCCCTGATAGCATCATAGGTATCCTGCTTGAATCGCTTCAGCAATACTTCTTTATCATATCCATGAAAAGTATCCACGATCTCATCCGCAAAGCGAACAAGTCCATAGATATTGTAGATAGGTTTTTGAAGATCCTTGTGCAATAGTCGGATCGCAGATGAAAACGAAGTGGAATATTCTTCCGTCGTTAATCTGCTGCAGAGCTGGCTAACCTTATGATACAATGGCATCATATGCAATCAATTTAAAAAGTTTTAAGCACTTCGTTGGCAACTACTTCACCGCTGATCAGGCTGGGCGGCACTCCCGGACCGGGAACCGTTAGCTGACCTGTGTAAAAAAGATTGCTGACCTTCTTACTCTTACAACTTGGTTTTAAGATCGCTGTCTGCATCAATGTATTGGCTAACCCATAAGCATTCCCTTTGAAGGAATTGTAATCATTCACAAAATCAGAATAGGCGAATGATCTTTTGTACACTATGGAATCCGCAACAGATTGACCGATATGCGACTCAAAGCGCTTCAGTATCTTCTCAAAATACTGGTTGCGCAGCTCCTCGCTGTCGTTCGAGAGTCCCGCCGCTACAGGTATCAGGAACACCAGGTTCTCATGCCCTTCCGGCGCAACAGTGCTGTCAGTTAGTGACGAAACACTTACATAGAATAATGGTTCAGTCGGCCATTTAGGATCCGAATAGATCTCTTTGCCGTGCAGATCAAAGGGTACATCAAAAAATAAGGCATGATGGAGCAGATTCTTCAGTCTTTTATTGACTCCAACATAATATAGTAAGCATGACGGAGCCATCAGTCGTTTATCCCAATAGTCTGTGGAATAGGAACGGGATGCCTCCGGCAGCAGTTTTTGTTCAATAAAGTGGTAATCAGCCCCGCCAATTACCACATCGGCCTCATAGGAATTATTTGAAGTGATGACTTTCTTGGCGGAATTCTTTTCGATCAGGATCTGCTGCACATTTTCATTGAAGTGAAATTTCACTCCCAGCTCCACGGCCAGATCATACATGGCTTTTACCACGCTAAACATCCCGCCTTTGGGATACCAGGTTCCGCCAACGATGTCGGCATAATTCATCAAACTATACAGGGCCGGTGTGTCTTCGGGTAGGGCACCCAGGAAAAGCACGGGGAATTCCAGCATCTGCCGGATCTTTTCGTGCCTGAAATATTTATGGATATGTTTTTTGATGGAAGTAAAGACCTCGAGGCGAAACACGCCCTTCATCACATCCCATTCAAGGTATTCGGTCAGGGAAAGTCCTGGCTTGTACACCAGTTTCTTCACTCCCACATTGTATTTATATTCAGCCTCTTTCAGAAATTTCTCCAGCTTCTCTCCTGCCCCTGGTTCCATTTCATCGAGCATGGATTTGAATTCGTGAAGGTTGGCAGGAATATCCGTATATCCTTCGTTCCAATAGATACGGTAGGAAGGGTCAAGTCTTTCGAGGGTATAATAATCAGAAACCTTTTTACCGAACTGTTCAAAATAACGTTCAAATACATCGGGCATCCAGTACCAGGACGGGCCCATATCAAAAGTGAATCCGTCTTCCTTTAACTGTCGTGCACGACCGCCCGGAGTTGGCTGTTTTTCCAGCACGGTAACATCCCAGCCGGCTTTGGCCATGAAACTCGCGGCCGATAACCCGGCAAATCCGCTTCCAATAACAATAACTTTCTTCGACAAATTGGGGTATTTTAATAACGATTGATCTGTGACTTCAACAACTTCCTCGCAAAGTGGATGCGGCTCTTGATCGTTCCCAGCGGTTCATTCAGCATCTCGGCTATCTCATGGTATTTATACCCGTCAAAGTACAACAGGAACGGATTCCTGAATATCTCAGGTAATTTATGGATTTCCTCCTGTATATCCTTCAAACGTAGAGAGGATTCCGCACCGTTGTTGGTAACTGCCTGGGAAAGGTTGATAAGATACTCATTGGGAGTTGAATCCAGGATGGTCTTTTGTTTAACTTTCCTACGGTAATTGTTAATAAAGATATTGCGCATGATGGTGTACAGCCAGGCCTTGATATTGGTGCCTACATTGTACTTGTCCTGGTTGGCAATAGCCCTGAAAAGGGTCTCCTGGTAAAGATCTTTGGCAGATTCGTTGTCGCGGGTGAGCGTGGCGGCGAATGGCTTCAGGAACTCGGCATTCGACACAAGCATTTGATTGAAGTCCATAATCCTTTGTTTAACTGTTTATGTTTCGAAGTTAAACGTTATTCCAATACAAAGGTTGCCTTGCCAGATTAAAATGTTTAATTATTTTCAAAATTTGTTAAACAGCCGGATTTGTGTACCTTGGACATGGGATTTCAAAAAAATTCAAACATTTTTCATTTTCCATTGTACTCAATAGCATGAACGCATTCACCATAAAGGATCTTGAGAACCTTTCCGGTATCAAAGCGCATACAATTCGTATCTGGGAGCAGCGCTATGGCTTTCTGAAGCCAAAACGTTCCGATACGAACATCCGGTACTATTGTAATGAAGAGCTAAAGACCGTGCTCAACATTGCCCTATTGAACAAATACGGTTACAAGATCTCGCATATCAACAGGATGACGGAGTCGGAACTCCGCGACAAGATCCTATCGCTATCCCAGGCCGAAGCCCTGCAGGAGCGCATTATCAACGACCTGATCCATCACATGGTCGACCTCGATGTGGAAGGATTTGAAGAAGTGCTGGACGGCTATATCCGGATCAAGGGAGTTGACAAGACGATCACTCAGATCATCTTCCCGTTCCTGGATAAAGTAGGGATCCTCTGGATGACCAACCATATCAACATTGCTCAGGAGCACCTGGTGACCAATATCATTCGGCAAAAACTGATCGTGGGGATTGAAGGAGCAGTATCACACCTGGAAAGAAACAAGACAGCCTTGCTATTCCTTCCTGAAGGAGAGCAGCACGAGCTTGGATTACTATATGTTTATTATTTATTGAAGGTCCGCGGGGTGAAAGTGCTTTACCTCGGCGCCAACCTGCCGGTAAAGGATCTTGAGTTTGTGGTAAAGATGAAGAAGCCGGATATCCTCTACTCGCATATTACCTGTCTACCGGGCAGAAGTAGTTTCGACAAATTCATGTTGCAGTACAAGCAGGCCCTTGGCGGAACGAAGATGTTATTATCGGGAGTAGTTCCATTAAACAATCAGAAAAAATTGGCTGAAGGGGTTTATGTGAAAAGAAGTTTGAATGAGGTGTTGGAGGAGCTTGTCGGGTAGCAGAATACGCGGAATACACAGAATACGCAGAATACACGGAAGCCGGGCATGACCCGGCTTCGTTTATTATAACATAATCTGGGTAGTTCACCCTTCCATGTATTCTGTGTATTCCATGTATTCCGTGTATTCCAAAGAATTATTGGATCCCCGCATTCAAAACCTCCCCCCCATCCAAAACTTCCTTCACCGCATCATTTAATCCACTTGAATTTCTCAACACATCCAAATGCCGTTGGTGATGCATATCAGTTCCAATCAACCTGATGTAATTTTTCTTCACTAAATACTGCGCGAGTTCATTGACAGCTTTGCCATAATAACTGGTGAGCGACAATAAATTCAACTGGAAATAGGCGCCCGTTGCGAAAAGCTCATCATAAGCTTTTTTGTTTCCGGCGAAATAGGTGTAACGCTCGGGATGCGCCAGGATCGGCTGGTAGCCGCGGATCTGGAGATCGAAGAGTTTTTCTTTGAGATCCATGGGTGGACTGATGAATGACCATTCCACCAGCACCCAGTTGTCTTTTATAGTGAGCAACGGAACATTGTTGCGAACAAGCTCATCAAAATGCTCATCCATATAATATTCCGCTGCTGCATTAAGTTTTGAACCGATGCCCTGCTGGTTGAATGCCTGTTGCAGGTTATCGCGTGCCACACCGATCGTATCGGGATCATTCTTGTACATGTCCCAGAGGATATGCGGTGTTGCTATGAAATTGGAATAGCCGGCTTCAATAAGTCCATTGACCAGGTTCAACGAAGTATCCACATCAGGAGATCCATCGTCGATGCCCGGAAGTATATGCGAGTGCATATCCGTTTTCAATGGGCTCAGATCCAGTTGAACCGTTTTCTTTCTTTTAAATATCGAGAACATCAGCCGTTGTTGCTTGCTTTTTATATTCTTCGTACACCGCAGTGATCCCTTCTTCCAATCCGATCCTTGCTTTCCATCCCATCGAATGCAATTTACTTACATCCATCAACTTCCTTGGTGTACCATCGGGCTTGCTGGTATCAAAACGCAATTCGCCCTCATATCCTGTAATGCGCTGAATTAACTGTGCCAGCTCCAGGATGCTGAGGTCTTCACCTGTTCCGATATTCACCAGTCCTGCTTCATTGAATTTGTCCATCAAATACACACAGGCATCGGCCAGATCATCTGCATGCAGGAATTCTCTTTTAGGAGAACCTGTGCCCCACAATTCAACGAATTCACTGCCATTTAATTTCGCTTCATGAAATTTTCTCACCAATGCAGGCAGCACATGTGAACTGTTCAGATCATAATTATCATTCGGTCCATACAGGTTTGTAGGCATCACAGAAATAAAATTACATCCGTATTGCGCCCTGTATGCATCACACATTTTAATGCCCGCGATCTTAGCGATCGCATAAGGTTCATTGGTATATTCAAGCTCACCGGTCAGCAGGTAATCTTCCTTCAATGGTTGTGGAGCCATCTTTGGGTAGATACAGGAAGAGCCGAGGAACATCAGCTTCTCCGTTTTATTCAGATAGGCTGCATGGATGATGTTGGCTTCGATCATCAGGTTATCGTAGAGAAATTCAGCACGACGTGTATTATTCGCCATGATCCCTCCCACTTTTGCTGCAGCCAGGAAAACAAATTCAGGCTTTTCTTCAGCAAAAAAATCATTCACCGACTGCTGGTTACGCAGGTCAAGTTCTTTAGAAGTGCGTGTGATGATATTCGTATATCCCTTTGCTTCCAGGTTTCTTTTGATGGCCGATCCAACCATTCCGCGATGGCCGGCGATGTAAATCTTAGCGTTTAAGTTCATTATGGTTAAGGTTATTAAGCTTATTCGTACTGGTTTTTGGTCGGGTATCCCGAATCCTTCAAATGTCTTTCTTTTTTGAATAATTCAAGATCGGCAAGAACCATTTCTTTCACTAAAGCAGGCAGATCGTATTTAGGCTTCCAACCCAGTTTCTGGTTAGCTTTTGTAGCATCCCCGATCAGGAGATCCACTTCGGTTGGACGATAATAGCGCGGGTCAACAGCTATTACTTCTTTGCCCAAAGATAATTCACAGGACGGATCATTCACAGCACTAACGACACCAACTTCATTTTCATCCTTTCCCTTAAAAGTTATTTCCACCCCTAGCTCAGCAAAAGCCATCCTGATGAATTCACGAACGCTGGTAGTTACACCGGTTGCGATTACGAAATCTTCCGGAACATCCTGCTGCAGGATCAGCCACATGGCTTCAACATAATCTTTTGCATGACCCCAATCCCGCTGTGCATCAAGATTTCCAAGGTATAGCTTGTCCTGCATACCTAGGAAGATCTTTGCAACACCACGGGTGATTTTCCTGGTCACAAAAGTTTCACCCCTTAATGGAGATTCATGGTTGAACAAGATCCCGTTGCAAGCAAACATTCCATATGCTTCACGATAATTCACAGTGATCCAGTATGCATACATCTTGGCAACTGCATACGGAGATCGCGGGTAGAACGGAGTAGTTTCTGATTGCGGAACAGCCTGCACTTTTCCGTAGAGTTCTGAAGTGGAAGCCTGGTAGACCTTAGTTTTTTTGGTAAGACCAAGTAATCGCACTGCTTCGAGGATCCTCAAAGTACCGATGCCGTCTGCATTTGCTGTGTATTCAGGAGTTTCAAAGCTCACGTGAACATGACTCATCGCTGCGAGGTTATAGATCTCGTCGGGCTGAGTTTCCTGTATGATTCGGATAAGATTGGTTGAATCGGTCAGATCGCCATAATGCAGTGTAAAGTTCACATGCAGTTCATGCGGATCCTGGTAGAGATGATCGATACGATCGGTATTGAACAGGGAAGATCTTCTCTTGATACCATGAACAATATATCCTTTATTCAGAAGTAGTTCACTAAGGTAGGCACCGTCCTGGCCGGTTACACCTGTAACCAATGCAACTTTTTGTTTTGTCATTTAAGAATGAATTGAAAAATTTTCCGGATAGGTTTCAAATATAATGTAAAGAAATAAGGCCTGAGTCCATTGAGCTTCCACGCAAGACGGTCTTCGCGATTGGCTTTCAGCCTGTGCTTGAAACTGGAATTGCTTAGTCCACCTTCGCGCATCTTCACCAGCACCATAGGAAGATAAGCTGCCTGCAATCTATGTTTCACGAGTATGCGCAGCATCAGTTCATAGTCTGCTGAAGTTCTCAGGTCGGTATTGAAAAGTCCAACCTTGTCATACACTTCCTTTCTCACAAAGAAAGAAGGATGTGGAGGCATCCATCCGTAAAGAAATTTCTGATGGGCAAATTTACCTGCTTTCCAGTAGCGTTTGATCTTTGAGGTATCATTCTGATCAACGTATTGAAGGTCACCATAGACAGCCTGCACTGCAGGATCTTCAAATAGCCTGGCAACTTCTGATAAAACCTTGGATGATGAATAGAAATCATCGCTGTTCAGAATGGCAATGATATCTCCTGATGCTTTTTGAACGCCTTTGTTCATGGCGTCGTAAATGCCGCGGTCTTTTTCAGAAAACTTGATAGCAACATGATTGAAACCATCGACTATCTGCATGGTATTATCCCTGGATGCGCCATCGATGACGATATGTTCAATATCATGATGATCCTGTTCAGCAACAGATCTCAATGTATCTGCAATGGTAGCAGCACTGTTATAGGAAGCGGTGATTACTGAGATCTTCATGTCTATTCAATAACTCTTTTTCTCAATTCCATGGCCGGGTTTCCCTGGTAAATGGTAAACGCTTCAAGGTCTTTGGTAGCAACAGATCCAACGGAAAGTACTGAATGGGAGCGACAGGTTACGCCCGGACAAACAGTTGCTTTAGCCCCGATCCAAACACCTTCTTCCAATATGATTGGAGCGATGACGAGATCGAAGGTTGGTAATTTATAATTGTGATTACCTGTTAACAGAAAACATTCCTGCGACAGGCAGACATTTGATCCGATAGTAACAGCTGCAAGATTATCTATCCATACTTTTTCACCGATCCAGCTATGATCGCCGATAATTAATTTCCAGGGATATTTAATATTGACAGCAGGCTTCACGACCACTCCATTACCAATTTTAGCACCAAAAAGCCTGAGTAAAAATATTTTAAGTCCGCTGGAGAAGTTAAGAGAATTGATAAAGAAAATGGAGTTAGTGCAATACCAGAGAAATTGTTTCAGTTTACCTGCACCGATTTCTTTTTTATACCAGTCGTTGTTGTATTGGGAGAGGTTTGTATTATGCGTTGAAGAGTTCAAGGTATCGTTTCCGGGTTTCGTTATTGTTTCGATAGTTGTCGACAAATTCTGCGCAGGCATGAGACCACTGATTATACTGATCCTGGTCCATGTTTAATGCATCGGTGATGGCATTGATAAAGCCCTGTTGATTATCCAGAGAAAGATCCCATCCAAGATGTTGGTTTTTAAGATCTCTCCAGGGAGTTTTATCGCTGATGATCACTGGTTTGCCGGCAATGAAAGCCTCAAAGATAGCGTGCCCGAAGTTTTCTCCAAATGTGGGCAGTATTAGGAAGTGGAATTGCTGAAGCCAGTCGAGCAGTTGTGCATGCTCGATGGGCCCCGCATAACTGAACTTAATATTTTCCGGAAAAGATGTTGCTTTATCCAGGCAGGATTGCCAATAAGCCTTGTCTTCTATTTCGCCGGCAACGGTAAAGTGGATGGTGCCGGGGAAGGAGTGTTGGGAGAGAAGGTCGAAAATATACAGCAGGTTTTTCTTAGGAGCGATCCTTGAGAAAAAAACCAGTGAAAGATTTCCTGTTTCCTTACTGATCAATTTGCGTGCAGGCTTAACTGCGCTGGCAAAATTGGGAGCATTGAAAATCTTTTTAGCTGATGGAAAATGGGACTTGATATCCTTCTCTTCCTGTTCATCCGTTGCATGAAACTGGATTTTTGATGTAATTCCGGTTAATCGCAACAGGCTAAGAAAAATTTTCTTTTTAAGTGGCTTGTATTGAAGAGCACCCTGGTGCAACATTCCCCTGGGTGCGAGTACTATTTTAGCATTGATCTTACGTTGAAGTTTAAGCCAAAGTGGTAGCAGGCTAAACTTAAGGGAGAACATGCTATTGAGGTAGATCACATCTGGTTGAATAGAATTTATCTGTTCGAGCAAATTTTTGGAAGAAAGATTTTCCGGGCTGGCATAATAAACAGTTTCCCCTGGAGAGATTTCTGTCCATTGGTTCAACAGAATGTTTGGATAGGGAGCGTTATCACCCAGGTCCCTATCGGATGTATAAACTTTTATCTCCAGGTCCTCTTTGCAAGCAGCCACCAGGTTCCTGCAGGATTGGATAGGGCCACCGGCCTTGAAGCCTGGGTGGTACCAGTCGGTGAGGAGAAGGATTTTTTTTGACATCAATTATTTATTCTCATTATCTCCTGATATATATTTTCATATTCCTGGATTATTCTTTCCCTACTGAAGCGACTGGCATTTATTAAACCTTCCTTAATCAACTTTTCACGCAAATTGTCATCACTCACAACATCAAGTATAGCTGATTTAATATCATGAATTGAATAGGGGTCGACCAAATATGCACCATTTCCACAAATATCATTCATAGGTGGAATATTGCTGGTTATTACAATTCGGCCTGTCTGCTGAGCTTCAATTATTGGCAATCCAAATCCTTCAAACAAAGATGGGAACAATACAATATCACAGTTTCTATATGCTTCTATTATATATTCATCATTAACTGAATAATTATTAATATAAGAAACTTGAAACTCTTCCAATTTATCTATTTGATTTGGAGAAAGCTTCCCAATAATATGCAATTTGCAATTGATGCCTTTAACTGCTGGAATAACCCTATCAAGATTTTTGTTAGCATTGGACCCAATAAATAAAATCTCTGGATAGACTTTATTAAATCGATGTTTTAAAAAATTGATTCTTGGATCAATAGGGTTTGGAATAACCCTAATTTTATCATCCTTGCAACCAGTATACTTTATAATTTCCCGTTTACTTGCTTCGGAAATTGTAGTAATATATTTTGCTCTGGCGACAGGCATTGAGAGAAATAAATATTTAATGATCCTACCTTTTAATCCAGAATATTTATGAATAAAAACACAATCATGAATTGTAAGAACAGTTCGGTTTGGATTAAGAAAAGCCATCAAATAATGAACATCGCCGGTAATGTGGACAATATCATATTTCAGAAAAGCTATAAATTTTAAATTCTGAAGTATTGAAGTAATTCCTGCCGATGTAAAAGGCATATAAACCTTAAGAACATTGAATTTGGAAATGCCGGGTAATATTCGGTCAAATACTCTTTCAATACTAAACTGTGCTGGAGATTTCTTTCTAAAAAGGAAAATTAATTTAGGTAAGGGCATTACTGGAGGTTGTATAAATATGCCTATTTGATTTGTTTTTAATTCCTAATAAAGATGGAAATACTTTTATTATAACAAAGAGAAAAAAGGAGGCTTTTATCAATGAGTTGAAAATTTGAAGAGTATCGGTCTCTGCAGAATAAGTCACCTGGTAGAATAAAAGCGGCAACCAAAATATAATAAGTGGATAATTACTTGAAATTTTAAAAACCAGATAATAAGCAAATCGTATAAATAACCCCAAAATCATCATGTATACTATCCCCCATTGCCCAAAACTTCCATAAGCCTCCCCTAAAGGTCCTACATTTGTAGACCATCCTTGAATTGAAATACCACCATAATATCTCATATTAAATTTACCTCCAGCCTCAGGTTTATCAGGCCAAAATAATCGTGGAACAAAGGATGCCGATATAGTAGTAAATAAATTAGCCCCATAATCATGAGGTTTCTGCGATGGTATACGTTTCATTACCAGGCTTACATTGAATCCTTGATTCATTCTGTATGCAATAGGGAAAAAAGCTTCTTTTGAAAACAACTGGCCTGGATTTGAAATCTGATTAATAAACAATTCAGCAAATAATGAAACTTTACTTCCTTCAAAATTTTTATTCCAAGTAAATGATCTAAAGGGGCTTTTTACAGATTGCAAAACAACAACAAAAAGAACAGCCAATAAGAATATTATTAATTTTCTAAAGAAACTCATTTTATTTCCTAAAAAAATTAAAGAAAACATGGTAATCCCCATGTAGGCAACAATTGTAAACATCCCTGCAGAAATGGCCTGCCAACCTATAAATAAAACAAACAGTAGAATTATTGGAACCCGCCATTTAGTTTTTGGAGTAAATAGAACATACAGAAGCCCAGTAAAAGACCCCCAAAACATCAGGGTAAATATGAATTTTAGTTCATTAGGTACAAACCTTGATAAAAAAAAGAATAATATCCCAATGATCATAATAGTTATCCCCAACCCTACTCGATTCTTAAGTATCTCTTTTATTCGACTTAGCGCCCCCAATATGTAAGTCCCTTCATCAGAAACATTTTTTCTAACTATTGGAAATGTCAATGCAATCGAAAACCCCAATACCGCTGGTACACTAAATCCAAAATACTCCTGCTCAGGAACTAACATGTGCTTTAGCCAAATTCGAAACTGTGCATTTGAAAACCATTCGTAATTAAAAATTGGCATTATGAGACAAACCAACGTAAGATGAAAAGCAATAAGTTCCCTTAAAACAATTCCCTTACCAAGCTTATCTATTATGGAAACAAACAATATAATTGTAAAAATCAAACTGATTTCTCTATATGTTTTTAAGAAGAAACTTAGAAAAAAAAGTACTGAATATATAAGAGTAAATAAATATGGTGATCTTTTTATCAAAATTTACTTAGTTAAAATATTCTCTATTGCAACAACAATATTCTCAAAGGAATAACTTTTTATTTTTTCCAATGATTTTAGACTAAACTTATTAATTACATCCCTGTTGCTAATAAGTCTTTCTAATTTCACTTTAAGATCATGTAGATTATCCGAGTCAAAAATAAATCCATTTTGGTTGTTTTCGACCAAATTATAAACACAGCCGCATTTATTACTTGCTATAATAGCATTCCCCGCAGCCATTGCTTCATTAATTGCTAACCCCCACGTTTCACCAGGACCCTTTGAAGGAAGACAGAATATATCACTCGCAGCATAATACAAAGGCAATTCACTTTGGTTTAGAAATCCCGCAAAATGAATATTAGGATTTTTCTCAGCTGTTTTCTTCAACTTCATATCCTGTTCACCATTCCCAACCAAAATCAAATGAGCATTCTGTGATTCTAATTGAGAAAAGGCATTTATTAGCAGCTCAGGGTTTTTCTTTGACTGAAACTTCCCAACAAATAGAACAACAATACTTGAGTGAGGAATATTAAACTTATCTCTAATCAAAGTTAACTTCTCACTCCCGAGAAAAGCTCCAAATCTATTATTATCTATTGCATGGGGAGCGAATACTAGCTTGCTTGAATTTAATCCATGAATTTCAAAATACTTTTTGTTAGCTTCCCCAACATACAAAGCCTTATCTACTTTAGAATAGACATACGTTAGAAACCATCGGCGAAGATATTTTTTTAGCCCTTTACTTTCATCTAATAAAGTTGAATCACCTCTAAACAAAACCGGAATTTTTCCATGAAAGAACTTCATAGCTTTTAAATGGCTATAATAATTCCATCCAAAAACCAAAATAGCATCAGGATTCCAACTATTTATAGATGACAATAAAGATGGATTTTTAACATCAAAAAATCCTCGTTTATAATTACCATTATTTGAAACAAATTCATAATCATACCCTTTTAATAAAGGCACGTCCCATTCAACATTTTGACCAAAACCTTTATCATATTCAAAAGACTTTGGCTCATGAGTATAAAATACTTTAACCTTAACAACTTTTCTTGAATTTAATAATTCAAAAATGGGTGAATAATATTGTACAGGATGGCTTAAAACTACAGCTAATTTTTTCATACCCTATTGGGAAACAATTCTTTCTAAAGAGTTTATTCTAGAACTATTATTTTCATTTTCACCTGTTTTGATCCAATAATCAATTAATCCAGATAACCTTATGTCCAAAAGAGAGTTAGAAATATCACTTATTACAAAAGAGGATAAAGGAGAATTTTCAATAATTTTATCACCTTGAACTTTTCTGTCATGTATAATACTCATCAAAAATTTTACTTCTTCAGTCTTGTTGGGCAAAGTATCATTAATGTTCACTCCAACGAAATATGCTTTTAAATCTTTACCCCGAATTATAATTTTCTGACGATCTACATTATTAAAGAAATTTTGAGGGCCATAGAATAATGCTCCCTTATAATTATTGCTGTAGAGCAAAGTATCAGATTGGCTTTTATTAATAAAGTCATGCTTGACACCTTGAATGGAAATTCGCCCACTTCCTCTTCCGCGCCCTGACAAAAAAAGATGATTCTTTCCAGATTCATGATACAAATCAGTCATCACCAAACTGTTATTATCTTCCACTACAATATCGGCACTTGAGGAACCGGCAACAATAACTGAAGAAAGAAAATTTATACCATTAAAGTTATTTGTTGCAGGGCCGGAAATCCTAATTGCAGTTTGATAGTAATTAAAAAACTTATCAATCACTATGGTAGCGCTTGAGGAATTCTGAGAATGAAATGAAAACTCGGCATGATTCATATAAACAAACGAATTGCTACTGAATCCACTAAACAATACGTCCTGCAAAAGAAGGTTCTTCTTTGCGACATTATGGTTATGATAAACCCCATCGAACAAAAGAAAACTTTTGCTATTAAAGGGATTTCTAAAGGTTATTAAATAGTTCTGAGGAATTTCCTTATTTGACAATTTAATTTGCTCCATTTTAAAATATCTGGAACTTTCAACACTTATCATTGGAAGGTCAACAGAACCTACCCACTCTAAAGAAGATTCAAAACCACTTCCCTGTATTACAATATTGGTGGCATTAATTTTCAAAGTTTGCTGCACATTATATTTTCCAACCGGAAAATACAATATAACCTCTTCCTTATTTCTAGAATACTTATCAATTAATTGTTGCAGAATCCTACTAACATCCTCCTTTTCGGGATTTATACTAGAAGGAATTGCTTTTAATACATCAACTACTTTAGAAGCTGGATGTGATGAAAACTTAAATGAATATGCTTGATCCAAATCTTCCAGGTCAATGTCTTTAGAAACCGAAAACGATTTAGGAATTGATAAAATATCTACATCCTTTTCCCTACCAAATAAGTTAATGAATTTTTGTTCCTTTCCATTAATTGTATTTCCCGAAATCAACATTCGGTGAATCTTACCATTAGGATTTGATATTTTAAACCCATTTTTTATATCTGACAAGACCTGAACAGGACTTTTAGCACCCTCTTTTATAAATGAACAATCTATAATCATGGATGGCCCTCTTGTCAACAAATGAATTGCATCAAAAGCTTTCCAATTTTTAACTACGCAGCTTTCTAATACCAGGGGGCATGGCAAATAAAATGCAGCCCGATGCCTTATAAACCTATTGGAATTTATCGATTCAACCCTTCTAATTGTATATCCGTTTGGATATGCACCAAGAACAAAATCAGCATCGGAACTTTCTTCAATCCTGCTGTTTCTTACAAAACATGTTCCATATGGAGTATAAATTGCAACTTTTGACTTTTTAAAAGAACATTGATCAATTACCCAATTATAAAAATTGAAATCAGCTATAGCGATTGGAAAGCTGACCATTTCAAAATGGCAGTTTTGAATTATTGTTTCCGCAGTTGCAAGTCCTCTTCCGGCAGTCGATTTTTCAGCAAGCATTCCAGCAATTCCATATTCAAGATTCCGGAATGTTTCATATTGATGCCTTATTCTTGTTTCAAAGGCTGAAATATCCTTATTACTATGAAGTACTGCATATTTTGCCTTTGATCCACCGTCCCAGTTAATTCCAATAAATCTACATCTGTTGTTCCCATTGCTTTGAAACATTGTGCCTCCTTGAGCACCTGTCCAAATTATGGTGGTATTCTTGCCTGATCCTATAATAGCTACCCCTCTCTTTAGTTTCATTTCAAGGGTACTGCTTATTAGATATTTTCCTTCAGGCAAATAAACAGTGGACTTTCTTTTCCTTATATCTGGATTTGATATATCAAGAAGGTCTATAGCAGTCTGCAATGCTTTTGTATCATCAGATAATCCATTGCCTAAAGCATTCACCCTTTTGTCAGTTTTTACATTAATCCAATCACTTCTTTCAATCCAATTAAGTGCTGGAATAATGTTTCCATTTACCTTGACAACAAAAAATAAAAGTGCAATAATGACTTGCAAGCTAAACTTCATTCTACGATGTTACTTTATTTAACAGCTCTGCCAACTCCCGAGTTACTTGTTTGGCAGAATATTTAGAAAAAAGCACTTTATCAACACTTGCAGGATCGAAATCATCTATAAATTTCAGGTAAGAAGCAAAAGTTTTAATCCAATTTTGTTGAATCGAGGTTAAATCCTCTCCCTGAAATTTCAAAACGACTCCACTTTTAGATTTAATCACTACCTCTGCAGCAGTACTTTCCTGATGTAATACGGCAAGGATAGGTTTTGATGAAAGTACTCCCTGATAAACTTTTGACGGCGTATAGTGCGGCTCAGTACTACCAAGTATAAATACTCCATTAACAGCTTCCAAATGAATTAAAACATCCAGGTAGGGTATTCTGGCAGGGTATTCAAAAATTATTTGATTCCATAATCCATACTGCTCAGCTATTGGTTTTATATTAAATCCTTGCGGATCATTTGGAGATTTTCCTGTTCCGATAAAATGGAATTCAATATTTTCAAAAAGTTGTCTATTTAAACTTATTTCTTTGAATATTTCATGTAATGGAGCATACGCTTTTGGAAGCATTGCACCTGCATACACCAATTGAATTTTGCCGGTTTTCTTCTCGAAAAGGTATGGTTTAAGACCAAGATCTTTCACTCTCCTATGATCATCTTCATCACCACCATACGGCATTGCTCCAAAAACACTAAAATGTTTAAGCATAGGGTTTCTCTCAACAACACCTTTGTAATAGCCTTCAGCAACACCAGTAATGAGACTTGTTTTTTTTATAGCAATTGGTTCAAGAATGCCAGCGATTTTTGTACTTAACCATGCTCTGGAAAATACTTTATCTGAACCATGAAATTCATGAACCCATGGATCGATATAATCAATCCCATATTTTATACCGGTAACTTTATTCAACATCCTACCTAATAAGGCCGCATAAAAGGAAGGAATAGGAATATATAAAAAATCAATGTTCTCCTTTTGAATAATTTGTTTTGCTCTTTTGTACAAGCTAAAGAAACCCCTAATACCTATATCACCAATTATTCTTGGCTTTGTTGTCTTTATTGCATTTACCTTTTCAATTCGCAGATTACTGGGAAGTAATTTTTCAAGATTTAAATCAAGTTTCTCTTCATAAAATTTTTCATGAACAGTAAGTATAATAGGCTCCCACCCAAACTCCGGAAGATATTTTGCAAACAACCTGCTTCTGTGAACAGCTGCAAGATTTGAAGGAGGGAAATGCGGGGTTATAATAATAATTTTCTTAAGCATTGATAATATTCCAAACATTTACAAAATCATTCTCCCAAAAAAGCTCCCTTGCAGAAACTGATTTGCTATTTTCCTGGTAGCTCTTAAGCAATTCTCTATTGTTGGCTAACAAGTCAATAGCCTTTGCCAATTCATCAATATTCCCTGAGGTATATAATTGCCCTACATTAAAATCAGAAACCGTCTCACGAAGACCAGGCAAATCAGATGCAATAACTGCCAGGCCAGCATTTATGTAATCAAAAAGTTTATTAGAAGATGTCAGTTTCTGATTATCCTCCTCTGGAAGTTCGCCTATTAAACCTATATCAAATCCTTTTAAAGATTCAACAATTTTATAAGGATCAGCTGGTGGTCTAACTGAAATTTTATCTTGTAAATTATATTGCTTGATATACTCCTTTAATATATTCTGTTGTACTGTATTCAAGGTTCCCTGCAGAGTCAGGTGGACATTGGATTTTACCTTTGATAAAGCCTGAACTAAAATATGCACTCCCCTTGTATTGTTAAAGTAGATACCCATACCATGCCAGATAAGCTTTAAATCTTTGGTTGGCAACTCAGAATTGATTAAAGTTTCATGTTTAAGCATATGTCTGGAAGGAACATTTCTTACCCTTACAACTGGGGCCTTAAGATTGTAATCCTTTTTAAGACGATCTCCCATTACAGCAGTAGTGGAGATTACTATGTCAGCCTCATGTATAAAATTCTTTTCTGCAGTAATAACCCAATCCAGTTCTGACTTAGCATACTTTTGATATTGACCTACAAAATATTCCTGACTGTCATATATAAGTTTAGCACCTGTGGTGGTTTTTAATTTTGCAGCAAAAGGAAGATTATCAACAAGATTAATAATTATCCAATCGTATTTTCTTTTTGAATTGATACCATTGAAGAGAAGGCCTTTATTTAAAAATGCATCGAACGCTATCCTCCCCTTGAACTTGGTTTGCAATTTAGATAAAGCACTATGCAGGACACTAACGACCAGCCATTTGGATTTGCTAAAAAAACTTCTCTTGCTTATGTCATTTTCTAAAATCTTCCAATTTTTTCCCTGAATAGATTCATCATAAATTTTTTTTGTTGCAATCCCCACTATTGGATTAAATATTTCAATGTCACAACCTTTTTCAGAGAGGTAATCCGCAGCTTTTAATAATCTTGGATTGTAACAGATTTCATTCTTACTTATTATAAGAATTCTCATAAAGACATCCTCCTTTCTTTCTTGATAATATCTTTTATATAATTAGCGGCGAAGCCATCCCCAAATGGATTTATTCCTGATATTCTTTTTTTGTAAATATTTTCATTGTCGAGTAACTCAAGGGTTTCATTTACAATCAAATTCAAATCAGTCCCAACAAGCTTACCAAATCCGGATTCAACAACTTCCGGCCTTTCCGTTACATTTCTTAAAATCAAACACGGTTTTGAAAACGAAGGACATTCTTCCTGAATTCCCCCAGAATCTGTCCAAATCAAATATGAGGTTTGAAGTTCATTTACTAAATCAAAATAATCTAAAGGTTCAGTAAGCTTAACATTTGGCAAATGTGCCAATTCCTTTTCCACTATGTCTTTAACATTTGGATTAGGATGTAAAGGCCAAACAAACTGCAAATCCGGAAATTGGTGAGAAACTTTTTTAATGGCACCACATATATTTTGGATCCCTTCTCCATGATTTTCTCTTCGATGCGATGTAACCAGTATTTTCTTTTTAACATCGTCAATTTGATTAGGGGAAGATTCTTTCATAATCCTAACCATATCAACAATTGTATTTCCAGTTACAAAAATTGAAGATGGATCTACCTTTTCTTGCCTCAAATTCTCGGCAGATTGATGGGTAGGTGCGAAATTATATTTAGCGAAAATTGAGAGCGACCTTCTATTGAATTCTTCCGGAAAGGGTTCTTCCAGATTAAAACTTCTCAAACCGGCCTCAATATGACCCACAGAAATTTTGTTGAAAAAGGATACTAATCCAACTGCGGCAACTGTTGCAGTATCTCCCTGGACTAGCACCAGATCAGGTTTAATATTCAATAAAACCGGCTCCACAAGTTCACATATTCGGATATGCAATTTTGTTAAGGATTGAGATGGCTTCATGGAATCCAACCTAAAATCAGGAACAATATCAAATTTATTTTCAATGTCGGATAACATTGCCTGGTGCTGGCCAGTGTTTATGATAGTAAGATCAAATTCTTGATCCTCTTTAAATACTTTAATAAGAGGTATTAGCTTTAATAACTCAGGCCTGGTGCCATATACAATTGAAACTTTCATCACTTTAATTTGATTTAGCAGTTTTTTCTACAATATCAATTAGTTTTGAGGTGGATTTTTCAAAACTAAATTCCTGCAGATATTCAGAATTAATGTTACTGCTAAAGCCAGTTGCAAATAATTCATTTAATAAGCAAGCATTTTCCTTCGAATGGTCAGGATCAAGAACAATCCCCATTCCAGACTTAATTAAAAAATCCTTTTGAATTCCTTTTGTAACAAATCCCAAAACAGGCTTATTTGATACCAGGTATGTAAACAATTTTGAAGGAAGACAATAGTGATCATTTCCAATAACCTTCTCCGAAGTTGACAACAAAAAATCAAACTGGCTTTCTAATTCAAGCACTTTTTGCTGGCTTTGATATCCATGAAGAACGACATTGTTTTTTAAATCAAACTGATCAATCATTTTATGTATCCAATCAGGAGTTTGGCCAATATGATGAAAACGAATTCTATTTTTAAGTTCTGGGTTTAAAAGAAAAAGATCTGACAATGTTTTAAAGAAATAAAATGGGCTCCGGTATAACCAATCTTCCTTAATTGGTGTATACTGTAACATTCTGTGTCCTCTTTTTTTATACCACGGCTGGAAAACTAAATCACGAAATTTAGGATCGTAATAAAAATAGCCAGTATAGCCAATATTTATTACACCATGATCAACCTTCGGAGTAAAACTTAGGTTTCTATTTTGAGGAATAGGATAATTAGAGGCGTTATATATGAGGTGAAATTTTTCTTTAGGAATTGAAGGATGGGTCTTAATAAAAACATCCTTTAATTGAGGAGTTACAGTAATAATGGCAGAAGCCTGCTTAAAAGCTGAATATTCAGCTTTCTTCTTAAACCAATAATGAAAATAAGATCCTACCGGCCCCATTGATAATTTTGACCAGGCATCTCTCATATCCAAAATCAATGGAATATTATACTTTTTTGATACCTCCGCACCTAGTGTTGCACTACTGTATGGAGGGCAGGTAGTAATTACAACCTTGGGGTTATATTCATTAATAATACCAGGAATTTCAGCAAAAAAGTTTTTCCGCCAGGCTTTTAAAAAGTTATCAGAAGTATTAAAATAAACGTTCTTAATTTTTTTAACTTTTGATGAAGTAAACGAACTGACATCATCTAAAGGGATCCTTATGATTTTAATTTCAGGGTCAATTAAATTCATTAAGTTATTGTCTATTCGACTTTGAACTTTTAAAAGGTTATCATTTATTGAAAAAGTAATTACAATTGGATTTATCCCATTTTTTTTAAGTCCATTTATAAATCGCAACGGTCGGAATACCCCAGCAATATTAATTGGGATAAATTCCATAACAATAAATAAAACATTCATGCTTAGAAATAGTGGGTCTTAATAATTTGGGCAATTAGGTCAGCTGCATTTCCATTACCATATAATTCCTTCCAAGAGTCATAATCTAAAGAGGAATTAGCGGCATTAACTATAGCGTCAAAATCTGGACCTGTCAGAATATTCCAGGAATTGTGTAAGGTTTCTATCCACTCTGTTTCTGTTCTTAATGTTATGCATGGTTTCTTTAGCCAATAAGCCTCCTTTTGAAGACCGCCTGAATCTGTAAATACTTTATTGCAATTACTTAATGACTTAAGCATTTGAAAGTAAGATAAAGGCTCAACCATCATAATATTTGATGGAAGTTCCAATGACTCAATTTTAGATTTCAACCTTGGATGGACAGGCCATAAAATATTCTGATTAATTTCTTTGAGTGCGTTTAAAATTGAAACAAGATTTTTAGGATTTTCAGTGTTAGATGGTCGGTGAAGAGTCAATAAAGAGTAGTTCCCTTTTTCAAAAGGATGTACATCCTCAAGCCGTACTTTCTGATCTGCAATATTGGTAAACATTTTTATTGCATCATACATAACATCTCCGGTAACGTATACTCCCTTTTCAATACCCTCCTTTTGAAGCCGCAGAGAACTCGAATCTGATGAACAAAATAATATTGAAGACAAATGATCTGTAACTATCCTATTAATTTCTTCAGGCATTTGTCTGTTAAAGCTCCTCAAACCTGCTTCTACATGAATAATTGGAATATTCATTTTAGATGCTACAATAGAGCCAGCAAGCGTTGAATTAGTATCCCCATAAAGCAACATGCATCTTGGAAAATCCTGTAAACCTGAAATATAGGATTCAAGTTTTTCAATCATAAAAGCGGTTTGAGCCCCCTGCAATCCGGACCCAGCTCCTAAATTGGTAGCATACGCTGGAATATTTAATTCATCCCAAAAGACCGTACTCATTTTATCATCATAATGCTGTCCGGTATGTACAATTGTCTCTTGTAAATTAAGTTTATTAAGTGCTTTAGAAACTACAGCAGCTTTAACAAATTGAGGTCTGGCGCCTATTATTGAAAGGATCATCTCTTCAAAATTTTTGCTTTATAGAAAATTGTTGAAAGAGGACCCGCCATATTCATCATTCTCCAATATAACCTTCTTTGACGTTCGTCTGTTCCGTAAACGGAGTGATCTACATTTGGCTGGAGAATTAAATCAAGAAATTCGTGTGGTGAAAATCCGAGCTTTTTACTCACATATTCAAAATCTTCTAAAACCTGGGTTTCATTATATGGAAGATTACTAATTTCTGAAAGAGCTTCTTCTTTTGATAGCTGACCTGAGAATATAAGATTTGATAAATGAGCTTTCCTCTTATCAATTCCAAATTTTACTGGCAACAAATAACTTTGGTAAAACCTGGTATATATATTCTCATAGTGTTTACCACCGTAATCCCGCCAATCTAATTCTCTTTTGATCAACTCCTTAACCTCAAATTTATTATACTCAATATAGTTAAGGATTTCAACCATTTGAATTCTCTTAACTGCAGTATAATATCCTAAATGCCAAATACCCAACGAAGGAAGTTGTTGAATCTTTTGATCACCGAATTTTTGATTAATGTTTTTAAGATTTACAAGATCAAACTTATTGTAATTCCAGGCTTTTGGAAGAACAGCTTCTGTAACTATATTTTTACCGGAAAGAATATATTTTATTTTGAATTTATTTGCTGTCTCATATAAGGCTCCAAAAATCATATGATCAGCAGGAACATCAAGGTCAAGTACGGAAGATTTATAATATGCTCTTTGTAATGACTTCATTTCCTCCCAATCCATAACAATAGTATACAGATTGAAACCAAGCTTTTTAATGATATTCTCTATATTATTAACGGCAAGTTCCAAATTCCATCCATAGTCAAAATGCACAACTAATGGACGTAAGCCCTGTTCTTTAGCCAGATAGGCCATGTAGGAGGAGTCTGCACCGCCAGATAAACCAAGAATACAATCATATTCCTGTCCTTTACCTGCCTCTTTAATTCTACTAACTACAGCGGACAATTTCTTTCTTCCCGCCTCACCATTAAATACTTCTTGCTTTTCCAACTTTTTATAGTCCCAATAATAATTACAAACACCATTTTCATCAAATCGAATATTTGGGTCAGCAATTGTATCCATCAAGCTTAACGTACACTGTTGATAAGGCCTTCCATTATTAATTGCTGGGTTATTCTTTAATTTATCTATTTCATAATCCGGCAAATCAAGATTAGCACCGTTAAATTGGAACTTCATAATTTTTTATCTCGGTTTAATGATTGGGATTGCGACAATATTTCCATGAACACCTTCTGGATCTGGCCAGAATGATAATGGTTTGGGAATGTCAATTAGAGAAAATAGATCATTGTCTCCAACAATCCTTAGCAACTTATAATTTTTATCAGCAAAAAATTCTGATACTAATTTGCATTGCTCCTGATTGTGTAGCTCAATAACCCAAATCGGAGAGTGTTTTGATAATAGTTGTTTTGATCCTTTCAGAACTTCTATTTCAGCACCTTCAACATCAACTTTTATTAAATCAGGAACTAAATTACTTTGTGAGATATAATAATCAAGGCTGATAATACTTACTTCAATGTTAGATTTTTCATTACTAATCTTACCTTGAAGATTTGTAGCACCCTCTTCAAAATAAATTTTACCAGTGGAATTGCCCACTGCACAGGGTATTAAATCAATATTAATTATCTTATTCCGCGAAATAACTTCTTTTAAATAGGAAACATTTTTGGGGAAAGGTTCAAATGCGACAATTTTGACTCCTGGAAAAGATTTTAGCGCATAAAGCGAATGCATCCCAACATTGGCCCCAATATCAAAAAAAATTGAATTGTTCCTAAGAAATTTCGATAAGGCGAACTGTTTATCAGGTTCATATGGTTTAAAAAAATAGACACCTTGAATTAAGGGGCTAACACGCAACTTAATTCCTTTTAATGGCCCCCCAACAATCGGCAATACTAGATTATTTAGAATTCTCTTAAATGATGTTCTTATTCTTTTAATCATCCCTATTAATTGTAAAGGCTCTTTTTGAGTTCATCTTGAGTTGGATAACTTATAAGTACTGCATTATGAGGTCTTTGAAAAACGAACATACTGCCAGCAGAGACAGCTGAAGCATGCCCTTCCCGTACAGCTAATCGGAAATCATTCACCGAGCCCGCACCGCCACATGCAATTAAAGGGATAGACAACTTACTAGAAACATAATTTATTAAATTAAGATCAAATCCTTTATAAGTACCGTCCCGTTCAATGGAGTTTAAAAAAATTTCCCCTGCACCATGGTCCTGCGCTTTAAGTGCAAATTCAAGCGGATCAAACCCTGTATTTATACTTCCGTTATTAGCAAAAACTTTATACTTGCCCCAGATATTTTTTTTAACATCAATGCTCACAATTACACTTTGACTTCCAAAAACTTTTGCAATACTCCCTAATAGTTCAGGTTTTTCAATTGCAGCATTGTTTAAAATGACCTTTTCAATTCCACTCAATAGTATCGTTTTTACCTCATCGAGATTAGAAATACCACCGCCGTAAGCAATTGGCATAAAGGCTTCAGATGCAATTCTCTTTATCTGGTCAAAATTTGGCTGCCTCTTTTCCTTTGTAGCAGTAATATCTATAAAAGCAAGTTCGTCAACTTCTTTCTCGTTAAATATTTTTACAGCATTAATAGGATCACCTACATACTTATAATTTTTAAAATTTACACTCTTAACTAGTTTTGAGTTATTAAGAAGCAAAAGTGGAATTACTCTAATTCTTTTCATTTCAAGAATTTATATTTTAGAAAAATTCTCTAATAACTTCATTCCAAATTTGTGGCTTTTCTCAGGATGAAATTGAACTCCATAAATATTTCCTCTTTGAACAGAGGCAACAAATTCATATCCATATAAAGCATGAGAAGACACATCTTCCAATTGTTCACACACCAAATGATATGAATGAACAAAATAAAAACGAGGATCTTGAATATTGCTAAAAAGAGGATTTTGCTTTCTTACTAATAAGTCTGACCATCCCATGTGAGGAATTCTCATACTATCCTCCAATCTATTTTTATCAAATCGTACCACTTTCCCTTTAATCCAATTTAACCCCTTTTCAACACCTTCCTCACTGGAATCAAGAAGCATTTGGCACCCTACGCAAACTCCAAGTATTGGAATGAAATCATTAAAGACTTTTTCTTGAACCAAATTGTAAAAACCACTACTCTTAAATTGGTTAACACAATAATCAAAATGGCCAACTCCAGGTAAAATTAAATGTGTAGCCTCACTTATCTTTTCCTCATCACATGTTACAACAGAACTAATTCCTATTTTTTTCAACATGTTTTGTATTGATCCAAGGTTTCCTACTCCATAATCAAGTACTGCTACCATTTATCTACATTTAAATGTTTGCTTCTAAATAATTCAAACTTCTCTGAAGGAATATAACCGTTATACCTAAATGTACTTGTATGAAATACACAATAATCCTTCTCTAATCTTTTTATAAGCTTAGCTGGGGTACCACCTATTACGCAATATCCTTCTGAAAATGACTTTGTAACTACAGACCCTGCAGCCACAATTGTGTAATCACCTAGAATTACTCCTGGCAATATAACAGATCCCATTCCTATCCAGCAATACTTACCAATTCTTACTTCTTCATAAACATGCTTACGGTTATCATACAAATCATGATTAGCACTAATTATTCCAACATTGGCTGCAATCTGAGTGTAGTCTCCAATATAAATTTTACCTAATCCCTGAATATAACATCCAGGCATCAATCCGGGTGAAGTTTCAATTCCAGCGTAAATATTCTTTGGATTTGTTACTACTGATTTCGTACTAACAGGCCAGTAAGCATATCTATTCTTTCCAAGTATCTTTTGGTTAAACCAAATACTAAAAGTTATAGGGGTTTGAGTGTTCCTAGTCTTCTTTATAAAATGGAAATATGGAATTGCTTCCAATATTTTATAAAAAAGTTTGGAAGAAATACTAGAAATTTTAAAGACAACTCTTTCAAAAGTATTATTATACATGGAATCCTTTTGAAAATTGATAAGACCGAATTAAATAATATAAATATATCACGGAGTATACAATTGTGTACATTACTAAGGACACATGAATATCATTAGAAAAATACCTGCATAGAAGGAAAGAACTAAATATGGACAGGCTTAAAACAAA
The DNA here is from genome assembly GCA_966112615.1 of uncultured bacterium. Taxonomy (GTDB): domain Bacteria; phylum Bacteroidota; class Bacteroidia; order Chitinophagales; family Chitinophagaceae; genus Flavitalea. The sequence goes on along the minus strand of CBHWDO010000002.1, from coordinate 119,722 downwards.
ATGAGCAATAAAATCTTCCTTTTGCCTTCCAGCTATATAAAACATATAACTTAAAGGACTGACAATAAATTTTAAGAAGAAAAACGGAGCCATAATTTGAGAAAATACGCCGGCCTGTACCCAATTATTTCCAAAAATGGTTTTAAAAATATAAGGAGCAAAAAATAACAATACGAGAAATGGAAGTAGACTTGAACCAAAAAGTAACAAGAAAGTTTTTACGTATGTATTTTTACATTCTTTATTCTTTGCAAATTCCTTGCTAGCTTTTTGTCGAAAAACATCCAAAACTGAAGTGGAAATAAGTTGAACAGGCATAGACAACATTCTATTACTAAGATTAAAGTTTCCAATTATACCAGGAGAATTATAGAAACTTGCAATCATAATAATCGGCAATTGAAAAACAAATCCATTCATAGTTTCCGAAGGGACTGCATATTTGATAAACCCCCTGTTTCCGAAAAGTAATTTTTTTGCTTTTGGTAAACTAATAAATAGATTAATTCTATAATGTGAAAAGAATTTATAACCCAACATTATTGTTGCTATAGATTGACCAACCAGCAGGCCGACTATTAATCCTGCCGGACCTTCAAAAAGCAATCCGAGTGTTATTGAAAAAATAGGGACAAAAATTGCTGAAAGAATTTTATTGAATGACAATGCCTTAAATTCTTTCTTACGTACAGCTAATGATGAAAAAGTAAGGTTTAATCCATTGAACAGAAGAGAAACAGGAATTAAATAATACCAATTACTTGAATACTTTTCTTCATACCAATTAAATGACAATAGATCAATTACACCAATAATTAGAAGTGTAATTAAAGATACTATTAACGTGATATATACACTTAGAGAAACAATTTTTTCAGCTACATCTTCCTTCTCTTCTGTTACTATTATGTTATGACTCTGTAATGTCACTAAAGCCCCTAATACCCCTGTAACCATTAAGTAAATTCCTAAAACATCGTATTCAGAAGGAAGAAATATTCTTGTAAGGACAGGGGCAGTTAAAATAGAAATTAATTGACTTAATGTAGTACCAGAGGTTAAGGTTATTGTACTTTTTAAAAAATCAGATTTAAATATTCTTTTAATCAATTTTTCTATTTTTTTCCAAAAAGACGTTTGAACCAGTTCTTCCCATAATTTTCTACTTCAAAATATGAATTCTTACTTTTCTTATCTAAACCAAATCCATAACCATATCCATAACCATAACCATAATAAGAACCATACCCGATATTTGTCTTAATATCATTGATTACTATTGACAACCGAGGGAGTTTGTTTTGAGTATATAGATCATTAATCAACGATATTTGTTTCTTCAATGTATAATTATGCCTAACCATATAAACTGTAGAATTACAATATTTAGCCAAAGAAATCCCATCACTTACCATTCCTACAGGAGCAGAATCAATTATCAACACATCAAAGATCTTCTTCAATTCATCGAATAAAATATCAATTTTTGGATCAAGCAATAATTCTGAAGGATTAGGCGGAATTGGCCCACAAGGCAAAACGTATAGATTTTCTACTTCAGGAACTTTTACAATCAAATCCTGAATATCATTATTACCAACTATAAAATTAGTAATCCCCTTTCGTTCATTTAATCCCAAGCCCTTTTGCACTTTGGGCTTCCTTATATCAAATTCCAGGATAAGCGTTTTTTTGCCAGACAAAGCTAATACTGCCCCTAAATTAGTACTCATAAATGATTTACCTTCTCCACTAAAGGAGGAGGTAACAAGAATTGTAGGATTTTCATTTGGTGGAAGTACATATTTTAGATTACTTCTAATAATTCTAAATTGCTCTGCTATAAAATGTCGGTTATTTAAAGACACCACAAGAGTATCCTCTTTATCGGAATGCCCTATTTCACCTATAATTGGAGCTGATGTCTCCCTTAAAACATCATTTCTGGATTTAACCTTATCATTCAGGTACTCTGTCAAAAAGATAATTCCAACAGGAATTGCCAAACCTAAAAACAATGCTATTGCATACAATCCCTTTCTGTTAGGACTAACTGGAAATTTACCAGCTAACGCCGATTCAAGTACAGTTATATTGGAAATAGTAGATGCAGAAGAAATAGCAGTTTCTAATTTTTTCTGTAATAAAAAGGAGTAAAGTTCTTGAAGAATATTTTGTTGACGCGAAACTTCCAATAGTTGCTTTTCCTTTCTTGGAAGTGTATTAAGAGCAGCATCAGATTTTCGTACTTTATTGGTCAAATCATTAATTCCAAACTTTAATGATTGTCTTACCACGTTAACGTTCTGTAAAACGTCATTTCGTGATTTTAAAATTGCGCCTTCTAAATTCTTTACAGTTTGATTTCCAGCAGGTGTGGTTTTTAAAATAGCTTCTCTTTGCATCTGCAATTGATTGTACTCATTAATTTGATTTACAATTGCAGGATCTTCTATTCCGAGAGCTGAGACCTGTTTATATTTATTCTCTTCTTCGCTTATATAATTATAGAGATAGTCAAGAACCTTAAGCTTAACATTCTGTTCTGTAAGTATTTTATTTGTTTCTGAAATCTCATTAAAAGCAAGTTCTGATTGAATTTGAGGATTAATGACTTTGTTCGACTCCTTAAATTGCTGAAGGTTTTTTTCTACTCCCCCTAATTCCCTATATAAAGTATCTAGCTGTTCATCAATAAATTCTAAAGTGTTGTATGCAATTATCTGCTTGTCTTCCAAACTTGATTGCTGGTATTCTTGCATGTATTTATTTACAATATCTACTCCAAGCCTTGTATTTTCTGTAGGATAAGTTACTATCAGAACATTGGCCCCTTCAGACCTAACAATGTCAATTGTATTACTTAATTGATTAGCAATCTTTTCTTCCTGATCGATCGAAATTATATACTCATTCGTAATATTATTTAAAACTGATTCTCTTCGAGGTTTCAATTTAAATGATACATAGTCCAATGAAACCTGTTGATTAAAATAGTATGTTTCAGTCCGTTCATTTACTTTAAAAGTTTTATTATCAATTACTGTAACGGAAATAGATAAAGCATTTGAAGAATCTTTAATTATTACATTCTCGATAGCAAAAGGCACTTCATTTGGGTGTGCTAAAGTAGTTCTGATCTTACCTTTTAACGCATAGCTTACAGAAAGATTTAAATCTTTCACAACTCTCATAGCCATATTGCGTGATTTAATAATCTCTATTTCATCAGCAAGATTATCACTTTCACCTGGCATCATAAATATATCACCAAACTTATCCGCATTATCTCCATAAGGATTTTGCTCCTTAACCAGCATTTTAGCAGAGACATTGTAAACAGGGTTTGAATACCTTAGTTTAACCCATGCAATACCTAATGCAAGTATCAAAGAAATAAGTATAAGTGGCAAAAATTTTACATACTTAAAGAATAGTTCTTTGGGAGTAAATTGATTATTTAAACTATTATTCTGCAAATTCTCCGACATCAATTAATTTTTAAATAAAGCGATCAATATTGCTATACTTGATAATATACTTGTTGCAATCCCAATATTTCGAACTGTTACTTGATCTGACATAATTGCCTTACGTTTATGGAAATCAACGTATATCATATCATTTTGTCTTAAATAAAAATATGGAGATTTAAAAATATTAGGGTCTGTCAAATCCAACCTAGCAAACTCTCTTTTTCCATTTATTTCTCTGACCAATAAAATATTATCTCTTTTACCATAGATAGTTAAATCACCAGCTAATCCAATTGCTTCCAGTACATTAATTCTTTCAGTAGGTACACTATAAACCCCTGGTTTGACTACATCGCCCAATACAGTTACACGAAAGTTTAAGAATCGAACATTAAAGTGAGGATTTTGAAGAATGCCGTCAAACTTTTTACTCAATACTTGAATTAATTCAATCTTTGTTAATCCAGAAACTTTTATTTTTCCAACCCCCTGAATAAAAATATTTCCATCACTATCTACTAAATATCCAGTTAGGGGAACTTGTACATTTGCATTAGCGTTGCCTGTTTGATTTACCGAGGGCTGATTATATAAAGTTGTTGCTTCAGGATTGTCGCTATATATCAAAATGCTTAAAAGATCATTAGGTTGAATAACCGGTTCTGGGACATTATATTTACTTAATGCTGTAGAATCGAAGTTACCCTGAAAGTATTGAAGCTCTTTTTGGTTAACGCAAGAAGTAAATCCTATAAAGCAAAAAAGTAAAATTGAAAATAATTTCCTATTGAATAAGCCCATGGTTTTTTGTTTAAATTTTATATCGAAAGCTTCGCCACGTCAGTCCCAACTACTCAGAACCGACCGCCTCCAACCTAAAAAAAAAATCGGGTATTAAAAGCCTGAGTCCGACTTTTGATACCCATTGTGTTCTAAAACGTTAACTTAGTTTGAGTTAATATATGAAAGCTCACAATTTTTATTAGGTTAAGGGCAGCGCAAATATAGCATTTAAGGCATATTGAGTAATTTCAGATATAACTTCTTCATTTTAATACCCTGCTATACGCTCTTCTTTCAAACTTATTCAATCCAACAAACACCAACTCAATCCCAATAAACATTACCGATATTATGATCATCGAAAACTTTGCAACCGCCATATTATAGGTCATCCTGATCACAAACTCCGAAAATTCTCTCCGGATGGTTTGCAATAAAAGCAGGTTCTCTATTACATCTGCCAGGCCCGCTGCCAGGGCAATGAACAGGAAAAATCGGCTGGCACGCTCTACCAGGTCATTGCCGGATAAATGGCCGAAAAATCTTGAAGCGCTAATGATGAGCCCGGTATATATTACAATAAAAGGGAAATCAAGATAAATGGACAAGCCTACCTTTTCCATCTTTGAGGGAATACTCTCAGTAAAATAACCGAGTAAGATCTGGGCGCGGTCTATCGTTCGGGCGATCTCCAGGTCAATGATATCCTGGGTATCGATTGGGGAGATAAACGACTTCATCAGGAAAACATAGATGATTCCAACAGAGAAAAAGGAGAAAAAGATCAAGGCGGATGTCCTGATGCGCGACTGGCCTGGTTCCATAAGCTTTGCTTTTGAAAAAGTTCTATCTTAAAACCTTCTAACCAACAACACTTGAGCCCTATCCGCAAAATACTGAAAAAAATTTTCTCCCCTCCCGCCATCTGGATCGCTAACCGCTTTAGCTCCAAACCGGATAAAGACGCCATATTTTACTCACTGTCAGACCTGCTCTACCGCATCGGAACCAAGGGGTCGGAAGGAAAGATCATCCCCTTTTCCATGAGCGACCGGTTCGTTATCATCTCCGATCAGCACAAGGGAGCCGGGGATGCTGCCGACGATTTCAGGCTGTCGAAAACAAATTTCTTTTCGGCCCTCGACCATTACTATAAAGAGAATTTTACGCTGATCAACCTGGGTGACTGCGAAGAACTGTGGGAGAATTCGGAATCTGCAGCCGTTGAAAAGAACCGGGATTCGCTGGCACTTGAAGCTGCTTTCCTCGAACAGGACCGGTATTACCGCACTTACGGGAACCATGACCTGTCATGGAAATTTGCCTTCCCCCGGAACCAGTTCCTTAAACCCGTGATGGGCGATAAACTGGAAGTCTGCGAAGGCTTTATCCTGCAGTGCAGTTACGAAGGAATAGCCTACCGCTTCCTCCTGACACACGGCCACCAGGGCGATAAACGCAGCGATTCTAATGCCTTCAGCTCATGGTTTGTTGCGGCAATCTGGACGCCCATCCAGCGTTTTCTCGAGATCAGCGTCAATACCATCGCGGATTCTTATGAACTGGGGGATAAACATAACAAGATCATGTATGATTGGACCCTTACCCAGGAAAACCTTTTCCTGATCACGGGTCATACGCACAAACCGGTTTTCTGCTCGCTCGACCATATTGAAAGGCTGGAACTGGCCATTGAAAAAGCACGTGATGAAGGAAACGATGACCGGATGCAGGTGCTGCTGTCCGAACTGGAAAAACGCAAGAAAGAATACCAGGGAAAGAAAACCAGCCGGGTGGAAGTGATGCCCCGATATTTCAACAGTGGATGCTGCTGCTTCTCCGATGGTGATATCACCTGCATCGAAATTGCCGATGGCGAGATCCGCCTGGTGAAATGGGAACAGGAAACACCTGATTCCTCGCCAGTCCGCAAAGTCCTTGAATTCTCTACCCTCGAATACATTTTCTCCGAAATCAAACATTCATGAAAAGAGTTCAATCGATCGACATCATCCGTGGACTTGTTATGATCATCATGATCCTGGATCATGTGCGTGACTTTTTCCATGAACATTCCATTACACAAAATCCAACTGATCTCACCACAGCAACACCTGCAGAATTCCTGACCCGGTGGATCACCCATCTATGTGCACCTGCATTTGTGATGCTGGCCGGAGTATCGGCATTCCAGAAATACCAGGGTCTTAAAGACTCGTCGGCCATGAAGCGATACCTCTTCAAACGCGGACTGATCCTGCTTTTGCTGGAATTTACCGTGGTGAATTTCGGTCTCTGGATGGACCCGGGTTTTCATACTATCATATTTGAAGTGATTGGCGCCATCGCAATGGGATTTATAGTTTTGTCGGTGGTGCTCGACAGTTCCAAAACCATCCTCATCACCGTTGGAGCGCTGGTACTTGTGCTGCAACAGGCTTTCCAATTACTTCCTTTGGATGGAGTTCCGATATTCAAAACAATCTTTGGAGCACTTACACAAAGCACAGTTTTTGAATTAGGCCCTGGAAGAGTGTTCATTATCGGGTATCCACCTCTTCAGTGGATCGCTATCCTGTTGATTGGATATGGCATTGCGCCGGTGTTTACAAGGCCCGACCATAAACAGAAATTCCGGATAATTGGCGCAGCTTTCCTGGCCCTGTTCCTGGTGCTGCGGATCGTCAACGTATATGGAGATCCGCTTCCCTGGAAAGAATTTGATTCCGCCGGACGAACTTTTCTCTCTTTTATCAATATCTCCAAATACCCGCCATCATTGCAGTTCGTGCTGCTGACTTTGGGTATCATTTTCCTTTTGATCTCCATTGCCGACCGGTTTCCATCCCGGGTCAAATCATTTCTCACTGTTTACGGTAAAGAACCTTTATTCTTTTTCTTACTGCACTGGTACATCATTCACCCTGCCATGCTGATCATGTTGCTGGTAAAGGGAATTGGATTCAGCGAAATGAACTTCGGGCCTTTTGGTTTTGGCCGACCGGCTTCAGGGGCAGGAGGTGTTTCGCTGCCATGGGTGTACCTGGCCTGGGCATTGACGGTGATCATTTTCTATCCACTGTGCAAATGGTATCATCGCAGGCAGGTGTCTAAAAAAGTTTCATCTGCTCCCCCGGTCGTCTGAACAGAGTACAATCCAGTTCCCATCGACTGTCTCCAATTCCATATCGCTGGGTGTATTTTTTAAATTGCTGAGCGATAAGATCAGAGATGATCCCTTCGCCACGCATTCTCCGGCCGAATTCACTGTCGTTCACTTTTCCTCCATGAGAAGCTTCGATCATATGCCAGACCTTATCGGCCCTGTCGGGAAAATTTTTATGAAGCCAGTCGTGGAAGAGTAGTTTGATCGCTCCATTCAACCTGATAAAAGTATAGGAACTGAAACTAGCTCCCGCTTCAGCCGAAAGTTTCAGGATCTGCTGCATTTCATGGTCGTTGAGCCCTGGGATCATTGGACCCAGCATAGCACCCGTCTTTACCCCGGCATCACTAAGCTCCTTCAATACCCTGATCCTCTGTAACCCGGTTGTAGTACGTGGTTCCATGGCCCTGCGCAGGTCTTCATTGAGTGTGGTGATGGTCATGAACACCGATACCAGGTTTTTTCGACCCATTTCTTTTAAAAGATCTTTGTCTTGCAGGATCCCCGCATTCTTGGTAATGATACCAACCGGCTGGTTGAATTCATTGCAGACTTCCAGCAATTGCCTGGTTAGCCTGAATTTCCTTTCCGCCGGCTGGTAACAATCTGTATTACCACTGAGTCCGATAGGTAAGCACTCCCATTTCGGGTTCATTAAAAATTTTCGAAGCAGATCGGGTGCATTCCTCTTGACAATGATCTTCCGCTCAAAGTCAATCCCAGCACTATACCCCCAATACTCGAAGCTATTACGCGCATAACAATAGATACAACCATGTTCGCAACCTTGATAGGGATTCATGCTGTAGAACATACCCACATCAGGACTGTCTACTTTATTGACCAGTCCCTTCGCCTGTTCCTCCAGGAATGTTGTAAACATTTCGCCATCTTCCCAATCATCGATCGATTCAATATGCTCCCTAACCTTTTCCTGCTTCAGAAAACGGTTATGGGTATTGAATTGAGCACCCCTGCCCTTGATATATTCCTTCACTACCTGCTCCCCTTAAATAATTAAGTTTTAAAATAAAGCGCCTTGCCTGGTCAATACCGGGAGATCCAGGCACTGGAAATGTTCCACTACCGAAAACTTACCCGCCTGCGCCGTTCGCTTTAGCAATAACAATCCATCCACCATAAAACGCGCATTGAACGACCGGTGCTTCAGATCGGCCCAGCCCTTTTCATATTGATATGGCAGGAGCTTGTTGGCAATGGTAAAATTGAAATCATTCAGGAAAACAGGTTCACCGGATTGTGACTTCAACAGCCTTCCTGCCTGCTTTAACTGTTTAACCAGTTCCAACAAGGGCGAACGGGTGGTGGTATTCAGGTAAACCGAATGGGTAGGATAGGAACCATAATCCTTTACCTCCACCCTGAATGGCTGGATGCCCATGGCAATTCCCTTCAGGGCATTAATGACCCTGGCTTCCATCATTTCAACCTGCGAAAATTTAAGCAGTGGAAGATGCGCACCTCCGGCAAAAGGCTTTTCAAGTCCGAACTTCTCCGCAAACTCCTTTCTCACATGCATAACTCGCTGCCTGAATGTTTCATTGGGCATGATCACTAACTGGTAATCATGCAGCCGATATCCGGGGATCCTGATTTCCATAATCATGAATTTGATTCATTAGCAAGTTAAGTATTTTAGTATTATTGTGCTAATATTTTTAGTATTTTTGCTACAGAAAATTGGGAGGTAATTATGGAAACTATGACCTTAACTGAAAATCAAAGGATTGAATCAAAATATACCGGTCTTGAAATGGAAGTGATGAGCTCAGTGATGGAGGAAGAAGGGATTTACCCCGGCGACCGGCTGATCATTAACGAGCGGGTACAAGCCACGGATGGACAGCTCATCATTGCCCGACTAAATGGTGAATTATTATTAAGGAAACTTCAGACCGATGGGGTCCAGATCCGGTTACTGTCCGGCGGATCGAAGCTGGCCCCGCTGGAAGTTGATACCAGGTTTTGCCGTTTTGAAGTGGTTGGTGTGGTGAGTTATGTGATAAAGAAACTGAATTCATTGATTTAAATAAAAGCCTACTGCTTCATTGGGAGTGATTACGTGGAAAGTTACCAGTTGATTTATAATTCAGATTTGTAATCAAAATTTTCAGGAAGTTTAATTGATCCTAACAGACGGCTTACTGTTGGAGAACTTATAATATTTGGGCTTTTGGAACTTGCAAGAATTCTTAAATAATTTTCAACTAATTCAGAAACATTGCGCCCATTTTCTTGTGCGTAAATTTTAGCATTTATTATAACCGCTTCATCAATTACCAATATTAATTTACTGTTCATATTCATGTGTTTTTTAGCACCTAGATACCTAAATCCCTAAAGAATTAAACAGGCAGCTTCTGAAAAAGCGCATCCACACTCTCTTCTATGGCTTTGGGAACTTTGGATGCTTTGTTGGGAAGTACATCTTCCACAATACCTTTCCAGACAACCTTATTTAGTTTTGGATCCACCAGCTCAATGGAACCGGTACCCATTCTATACCTGCCCACTTCGATCTCCTGGCTCTTCCAGGAATAGTTTCTTTGTCCCATATATCTTGGTGCATCGGTCCTGAAATCAGTTTGCCTGGTCTGAACTTTCTCGTCGACCACCACACCAATATTGATGAGCAAATCAGGATCAGCAGATGTTTGAGTGAATCCTTTCGCCATCATGTTTTTTACTATGGCATTCTTGATCAGTACAAGGTTTTCTTTGAACCTTCCGGGCGTGGTATCACCGGATGCTTCAGAGCTATAGAAATCAAAAGTTTTATAGGATGCGAGCGACATGCCATCATTGAGTTCGGAACTGATGACTTTTGGTCCGCCACAGGCAATGATGAGTGAAAGGGTGAGAATGGTTAGTAAGTATTTCATATGGTTAATTTAATGAATTATTACAGGCTGACCAATCGCTGAAAGCGATTGGGCTGAATGTACCGCGCTGAACAAATGCCGAAGGCATTTGGGCTGAGCGGAATTCCGTTCAGCCCAAACAGCTGCGCTGTTTGTTCAGCCCGGTGCGTTAAGCCCAATCGACTCCGTCGATTGGTCAGCCCGCAGCAAACATCTCTTCCGCCTTCTCCACCGAATCCGGCTTACCTACATCTATAAATCTTGAACCAGTATGATCGAACCCATAAACCGGGTATTCTATGCCCAGGGAGAGATAAACATCTACCATCGAAAATTTGCCCTGCTGATAAATGTGCTGAAATATGTTGGGTGAAATGATATGGATCCCGCTGAAAGCTCTTTGGATCAGCCCACCCGGCCGTTCAGCCCGGAGCCGCTCCTCCCCAGTTGAAACATTCCTCCATCCCCTCAGTTCCATCGTTTCATCAAATAAAAAATATCGCGAAGTTTTCCGGTCACTTACAGCTAGCGTTGCCAGTGAGCCTTTCAAAGAATGATAAGAGATCATAGCTCCAAGATCAAGATCCGTCAGCACATCCACATTGATCACCACGAAATCTTCATCACCTAACAAATCCCTTGCTTTCATCAATCCTCCACCTGTTTCCAACACTACATCTCTTTCATCACTGATGATCACTTTCGATCCCCATCCATCATTCAACTTAATTGCTTCTTCGATCTGGTCTGCAAAATGATGCACATTCACCACCACTTCATCAATGCCATATTGCTGCAGGTACTCAATATTTCTCTGCAACAAACTCTTTCCATGAACAGGTGCCAGTGCCTTGGGATGCTTGTCTGTCCAGGGTTTGAACCTCGTTCCTAATCCTGCCGCAAAGATCATCCCCCTCATAATACAATGTTTTGGATCAGCTCACTCTTCTGCGGGTAATCTGTATTGAAATGCAATCCCCTGCTTTCTTTTCTGAAGCTTGCACACTTCACAATTAAATATCCTACCGTGATCATATTTCGAAGCTCACACAATTCTGCTGACAATACCGTTCTCTTATACAACTGCTCAGTTTCTTCCCATAACAGGTCAATTCTTGTCAATGCTCTTTCCAAACGTATATCTGTTCTTACAATTCCCACATAATCACTCATCACCATCTGCAGTTCTTTCTTGCTTTGAGTGATCAATATCAATTCATCCGGCTCAACTGTTCCTGCCTTATTCCATTCTGGAATATCATCCCTGAAATTAATTTCATTGATATGCAATGCTGCATCCATGGCACAACGATGTGCGAATACCATTGCTTCCAGCAATGAATTACTGGCCAACCTGTTCGCCCCGTGTAACCCTGTGCTGGCGCACTCTCCAGCCGCATATAGATTCCTGATCGATGTTCTTCCCCACTCATCGGTTTTGATGCCTCCGCAACTGAAATGTGTTGCAGGAGCAACAGGGATCATGTTTACTGCCACATCAATCCCGATCGATAAACACTTCTGGTAGATATTCGGAAAATGCTCTACAAATTTATCTGTTGGAATATGTCGCACATCGAGATATACATGTTCAGTACCAGTCCGCTTCATTTCACTATCGATCGCTCTTGCTACAATATCGCGTGGTGCAAGGTCTTTGCGTGGATCATATCTTTCCATGAAAGCCTCGCCATCCTTATTTCTCAGGATACCGCCATCACCACGTACTGCTTCAGTAATTAAGAAAGACTGTCCACCAACAGATGGCTCAAACAATGCTGTCGGGTGAAACTGGATGAACTCCATATTCTCGATCCTTCCCTTCGCCCGATACACCATCGCCACACCATCACCTGTTGCGATGGATGGATTCGTAGTAGTCCGATATACCTGCCCGTTGCCACCTGTTGCAAACAAAGTGATCTTTGCCAGCACTGTTTCAACAGCTTTTGTTTCTGTATTGAATGCATATACGCCATAGCACTCAATGTCAGGCGTAGCCTTGGTTACAAGACAACCAAGATGATGCTGCGTGATGATATCAAGCACAAACCAGTGCTTCACTACTTCAATATTCTTATACTCATTGATCTCATCGAGCATCGCACGCTCCATTTCTTTTCCTGTAACATCCTTATGATGAAGGATTCGATAAGCACTGTGCCCGCCTTCTTTCCCTAACTTATAATCACCTTCTTTTCCTTTATCGAACTGCGCACCCCAGTCTATGATCTCATTGATCCTGTCAACACCTTCTTTCACTACGATCTCAACAACTCTACGGTTACACAGTCCATCACCTGCAATCAGTGTATCTTCTATATGACTTTCAAAGCTGTCGTTCACAGGATCCATCACGCCCGCAATGCCGCCCTGGGCGTACTTTGTATTGGTTTCATCGGCCTGTGCCTTGGTGATCACCAATACTTTTTTATCAGGAAACTGCTTTGCAACTTTCAATGCGTAGGTGAGTCCGGCAAGACCGGAGCCAACTATTAGGAAATCGGTTTTCATGCTAATGAATAATGAAAAATGAAAAATGAATGATCAGCCTGCGATATGGCAGCCTTCTTCAATTTGCGTGATGTAGACTTCAGGAACTTTGCCATATTGCTGCTGGTATTTCTGCTGCATGTGTTGTGTGAATGCTTCAACATGACTGCTTTCCACCACGTTGATGGTACAACCGCCAAAGCCTCCACCCATCATTCTTGACCCTGCAACATATTCAAGAGGTCTTGCTTCTGCAGCAAGAAAATCAAGTTCAGGACAGCTTACCTCATAATCCTTCGATAAGCCATCATGTGTTGCATACATCAGTTGTCCGAATTGAACAAGATCACCTTCTCTCAGTAATGCTGCTGCTTTTTCAACACGTGCAATTTCTTCCACCACGAATTTGCATCGGCGATACACTACAGGATCCAGTTCATCTTTATGTTGATGAAGCTGGTCGATCGTGATATCCCTCAATGAAACAGCAGAAGGATAATATTGTTGAAGCACTTTCACGCCTTCCTCGCATTGTTGACGACGAACATTGTATTCAGATCCGGCAAGTGAATGACTTACCATGGTATTCACCAATACTATTTTGTACTGGGGGAAATTGAATGGAATGTATTCGAATTCAAGGTTGCGGCAATCGAGCTTTACAAGATGACCGGCCTTTCCATGCAGGCTTGCGAACTGGTCCATGATACCGCATTTCACACCGGCAAAATTGTGCTCTGTTTTCTGACCGATGAAGGCAAGGTCCATGAGCGATAAACCTCCATCAAACAAATGATTCAATGCCATTCCAAAACCAGAGCAGAGAGCGGCTGAAGAGCTCATACCACCGCCAACAGGAATATCACCATCGATCATTACATCGAGACCAAATGTGAGCGGCTTTGTCTGTTTCTGGAAATAATAAGTAACACCAAGAATATAATTTTTCCAGCTGGAAGCTTTGTCGATATTATGTGGTGAGAAGGAAAAGGATTCGTTGAACTGGTTGGCATGAACATTTATTTCAAAACCATCGTTGTGGGCAACAGCGATATAGATCTTTTTATCGATGGCACCGGGGAGAACGAATCCATTGTTGTAATCGGTATGTTCGCCGATCAGGTTTACACGGCCAGGCGCTGCGATCACAATAGGATCTTTTTGATATTTTTCTTTGAATTGCTGTCGGATCGCGTTAATCATCTTTTGAACTAATTTAGTGTCTTATCAATTCTATTAACCATTATGTTTACCATCGAAAGGAAATCAGAGAACGGATTGGAAGTTATGTATTTGATCAATAACGACAATCAACATTCAGTAGGTATTCTTCCGGATCATGGTGCATTGTTGCATGCCTTCAATATTCAAATGGAGGGCCAGTTATTTAATTGCATCGATAACTACAGCGACAATGATCAGCTACAACAGCAATTTGCAAGGTCCTATAAGAGTGCAAAACTATCTCCTTTTGTGTGCAGAACCAATAATGGCCGTTATTTATTTGGTGAGAAGGAATACGAGTTTGCGAACAAGTTTCCGGATGGCAGTGCGATCCATGGTTTGATCTATGATCATCCATTTAATGTAGTAGATTTTTATGTGACAGAGAAAGAAGCAGTGGTGGCGCTCGAAACCAACTATACAGCAACAGATGCAGGATTCCCCTGGCCTTTCACCTGCAGGATCACCTATAGTTTTTCATGCCTGGATGAATTAAAGGTTGAAACAACTGTAAAGAACAACAGTACGGAATCCATGCCACTGGCAGATGGATGGCATCCGTATTTCAAACTGGGGAATAAGGTAGATGAACTGGAGTTACATTTTTGTTCTGCGAAGATGCTTGAGTTCAATGACCAGTTGATTCCTACGGGACAGTTGATCGATAAAGCAACTTTTGTAGACAATGGATTATTGGGCAAGATGCATTTCGATAATTGTTTCCTGCTGGATCATACCGAACATGAGCAACCTGATTGTGTGCTGCGCAATCCAGTGAATGGATTGGAGCTGAAGATTTATGCTGATGAGAATTATCCTTTCTTACAGATCTATACACCAGACGACCGTGAGAGCATTGCGATCGAAAACCTCAGTGGCGCCCCTGACTGCCTGAACAACAAGATGGGATTGATGATGCTGAAGGGAGGTGAAGAAGTAAAGTTTGGGGTGAGGTATAGGATTAGCGCGGGCTGACCAGCTCCGGAGGAGCTGGGCTGAACGCACAAGGCTGAACAGCCACCGCAGGTGGCTGGGCTGACTTGAAAACAGAAAGAGGCAAACCCTTAAGTTTGCCTCTTTCTGTTCAGCTCAAATGCCTGCGGCATTTGCTCAGCCCATTGCGTTCAGCCCAATCGCTTCGCGATTGGTCAGCCAGCGTCAACCAGCTAATACTCCACCTCAAACGCGTACTTCTCCGGCGTCTTCATCGCATCCAGCACATTGAACTTGAAAGTGATGGTCTTTTTATCATCACTCAGCTTCAACATCGCATTGTCCGATTTCTTCACCGGCCTTGGAAGTTTGATCGTAGAGGTCATCAATATTTCAATCCCCATTCCTGCGAACTGATCCATCTGCGCCATTTCCGGCCGACTCATCAGCGCATCATAACGGGCTTTGTTCAACGACTTGGTGATCTTGTTAGGCAACACTTTCACTTCGTAGATCTGGCTCATCTGGTCCATCTCAAGATCTTTTGGTGCATCCAGTGCAGGCTGCGATGAATCTTTTCCACCAAATAAATTCTTCATAGCACCACTGAAATTCTTCGATCCAACACCCGACATCAGCATTTCCAACTCCTTCAGATCATCGAATTTAAAATCCATATCCATCAGGAATTTCTTCTGCGACATATTCATCAACATGCGCATTTTTCCTGTACTGAATAATTTCTTTTCCTTCGGATCGATGTTCTGCATGGTATCGGTCATCGACTTGAAATAGATGGTAGTATCTAAAGACTTGTCCAGTCCTTCTTTCTGCATGCTTTCAGATCCTCCCATTGATTCCATGATCTCGAGCAATCCACTCATATCCATCTTGGTGGTATACACACCCGACCCATTTTCTTTGATCTCGATCAGTTCATTGATCTCGTAACAGCTCACCAGCAAAAGGGTGAAAGCAACTGCAACAACAGCGAAAATTCTTTTCATGATTAAGGTTTGAGGTTAGTTATGAGGGACATCTACCCATGCATTGTTTTCTTTCAACAAATTGATCAGTTCTTCAACAGCCACATCGCTGTTCACAGATTTCTTTACCACTTCCTTTCCCTTGTATAATGTGATCTTGCCGGGGCCGCTTCCCACATATCCGAAATCCGCATCCGCCATTTCACCAGGTCCATTCACGATACATCCCATGATCGCGATCTTGATACCTTTAAGATGATTGGTGACAGAACGGATCTTTGCAGTTGTTTCCTGCAGATCAAAGAGCGTTCTTCCGCAGGATGGACAGGAAATGTATTCCGTTTTCGAGATCCTGGTACGTGTTGCCTGCAGGATAGAAAATGAAGTATTGTTGATGAACTGGTTATTGTTATTGGTAGGAAGATAGGTGCGTCCGCTAACTTTTTGATTCACGAGTTTGGAAGGATCATTCATCAGCCAGATCCCATCGCCCATTCCATCCAGCAACAATGCACCTGCATCAGTGGAAAAATGAATGAGTTGTTCATCAATGGTTGCATCATGACTTTCCACTGCAAGAATCACCGGGGTTTTAATTCCTTCCTTCAACAGGTCAATGATAAATCTTCTTACAGAAGGCATTGCATGCTGATTGGTTGAAAACAGCGCCAGTACTGTGTTTGACCGATCCTTTACAAAACTCTTCACCATCGCAGCAGCAGCGACATCATTGCAATCATATGCGATCACATTCATGTTGCCGGAGAGAGCGATCTTTTCATTGAGTTCATGATGTTGAATCAAAGGAATGACCTGTTCAAACTGGTTGATATTTTCTTTGATGACATCATGATCCACCATGATCTTCAGTGTACCTGGAAGATTGAAAGTTGGAACCTGTTTACCGGTATAAATAATATCTGCAGCAGCATCACCGATATTCCATTTATCTGTTGCGGCATCGTAACGATACCCTATAGGTTGCAGATCATTTTCAGTGATATTACTGCTGTGCATGAAATCAGCGATCACCAATGGAACCTGCTTCCCTCCTATGTTTCCAAGGGTAATGCTATCTCTTCTTTTATATTCGAAAGGTGAATAAGGGAGATCCATCACAGGCGGAATGGATCCATCCGATTGACGATTGGTATATCTTTTTACCAGGTCTTTACAAACCGGGATCTCGAATTCAGGATCTTCAGTCAGTGAAACACGAATGGTATCACCGATCCCATCTTCAAGTAATGTTCCGATACCGATAGCTGACTTGATGCGACCATCTTCACCATCACCAGCTTCTGTAACTCCGAGGTGCAATGGATAGATCACACCGAATTCATTGTACATGGTTTGAATGAGTAATCGGTATGCCTGCACCATCACCTGTGGATTGCTCGACTTCATACTCAAAACGATGTTATGATAATCTTCATAACGGGCGATGCGAAGGAATTCCATGGCGCTTTCCACCATGCCGTTGGCGGTATCACCGTAACGGCTCATGATACGATCGCTGAGTGAACCGTGGTTGGTACCGATGCGCATGGCGGTGCCGTATTCCTTGCAGATCTTCACCAGTGGGGTGAAGCGATCGCGGATGCGGTCGATCTCTTCGTTGTAATCAGCGTCGGTATATTCGATGAATTCAAATTTCTTTTTATCGACATAGTTGCCCGGATTGACGCGCACTTTTTCGATGATTCGGGCAGCAATTTCTGCAGCATTTGGAGTGAAGTGAATATCGGCTACTAACGGTGTAGTATAACCGCGTTTTTTCAGTTCATTTTTTATGTTGAGCAGGTTTTCTGCTTCCTTTTTGGATGGTGCGGTGATGCGGACCATTTCGGCACCAGCTTCGATACAGCGGATGGTTTGTTCAACCGTTGCAATAGTATCCATGGTATCGGTGGTGGTCATGGTTTGCACGCGGATAGGGTTTCCGTTTCCAAGGGACAGGTCGCCGATCTTCACCTCAAGCGTTTTCAATCTCCGGTAACCTGTAAGCGATTCACAATACAATTGCATAGAGCTGTTTTAAAAATCAGTTGGCAAGATACGATATCCGGGCTTACCGGGCTGACCAGTCGCCGGAGGCGGCTGGGCTGAACGGACCGGGAAACGAATTGCAGTAACAAATCAACCTCACAGAATGTTACCGTTTTTATTCTATATTAACCTTGACTTTTTTGCCTAATCCTAACTCAACAATTTTGTACAAAGTTGTAAGCTCTGGCTCAATTTGGTTGTTTTCAATTCTGGAAATATAAGTCTTACTTGTTCCACTAAGTGCAGCTAATTCTTGCTGGGTTAACCCTCTTTCAATCCTCGTTTCCCTAATAATTGAACCAAAGAAAAACCTGTTTTTGTTCTGTTTCACAGGCAGGCTGTGCTTGTAAAGTATATCAGGACTTAATTCATAAGGATGTATTACCTTATGGCCGTTCAGGTCAGTAAGTTTAACTCCGGCGTTTTTCCATGACAATGTTTGATTACGCAAACGAACCTTTTTAAACTCTCGTTCATCCAAAAGGATATATTCTGGGTCGCTTTTTGACACATTCCATTTCTTGAAAAGTTTAGAAAAGTCGATTACCCTGGTTTCGCCATTATTAAAAATGCAAATAACCTCGAAACCCTTGACTGATTGAATTTTAAGAACTCTTGGAATTTTAATCATCTTTTTCATCGTCTCAGATTTGGGTTTAATGTATCAAAATTTGATTGTAGAAACCTCTTTATCACCTTATTATCGGCCCACTCAATAACCATTCTATGCTGCCTTGCAGGCAGAGAACCCGCATAGGTAGCAAGCGTCTGTATCTCAATTAAAATTTCATGCTCAGCATAAATGGCATGAAAATGAGGAGGAAGATGTTCTCGTGAATAGACATCGATTTTTATTGAATTTATAATGTGTAATGTAGGCATTAATCCAAAAAACATAAAACAAAGTTACCAAATTTGGTAACTTTTATAATATTTGCTGTTTGCTGGTTATTTCCACAATTGTACAGGTGGTTGCTGTAGTTTTGAATGAAGCGCATTTTTGAAGGGAAGGTCGGGAGAATAGGAAAAGGAGAAATGAGGGAAAGACCAATTTGAAGGAAGAAAATCACGGTTGCAAAATGAGGAAAAAATCAAGGATACAGAGGCAGAAATCGCCTCCGGCGATTGGTCAGCCCGCTACCAATCCTTCTCCGGCTGAGTACTCGCCCGGCTCTTGCTTTGCTGGTACTTCTTCTGAACCTCCTGCTCCTGCTGCTGTAAAGCCTTTAGCAATTGTTCTACCTGCTTTTTGTTGAGCTTGCTCTTTTGTTGGTTGGGCTTCGATTCCTGCTTATCCTTATTTTCCTTGGGATCCTTCTTGTTTTCCTGCTGGTTCTGCTTTTTCAGTTCCCTTAGTGCTTTTTGCAAATTATGTCGGGCATCAGCATCATTCTGATCATAGATCAATGCCTGCTTATATGCGGCAATACTTTTCTCTAACTCTTTTTTACGCGTATGTGTAAGGCCCTTGTTGTAATAAACTTTATTCAACATAGCCGCATCCTTTGTCAGCTTTTCATTGCGTGCATACAACTCTTCCGCCTCGGCAAATTTCTGCTGTCGATACAATGCATTCGCAAGGTTATAGGTCACCAAACTATTGTCGGGATTGCGTTCCAGCACTTTCCTGTATTCATCGATAGCCTTGTCATATTTTCCTGCGCGATAATATTCATTGCCCTTCACGATCTGGCGATTATTTTGCTGCGCTGAAAGACTTCCCATCCACATCAAAATAACCATCATTGCAAACATTCTCTTTCTTTCCCCCATAAAAAATTCGATCAGCAACAACACCAATGCAGGTATCAAAAAATACTGGAAATAACTGGTGTAATCCCTGAATTCCGTATCACTTACAGCCGTCTTTTCAATCGTTCCCAATTGCCGGACAATTGCATTGACACTCGCTTCTGTATTTTCAAGTCTTGTATACACTCCATTCGTAGTGGCAGCCAGCTGCTTAAGTTCCGCTTCATTTAATTTGGAAACTACAATATTTCCCTGCAGATCTGTTTTGGGATTCCCGGTAGATGGATCAAGGATCTGGCTTCCGTTTGGCGAACCGATGCCCACTGTATTGATCATGATTCCCCTGGCCGACATTTCCTGCGCCAGCTGCAATGCTTTCGGATCATGATCCTCGCCATCAGAAATGATCACCACCGATCGGTACTTTCTTTCCTTACTCATGAACGCATTGAAACTTTGCTGCAATGCTTCACTGATCACGGTTCCCTGCGTTGGAACCGATTCAGGAGAAGCCTGCTGGATATACATCGAAGCCGCGGAATGATCAGTGCTGAGTGGCATCTGCAGGTACGCTCTTCCTGCAAACAACACGATCCCAATGCGGTCGTCAGGTAACCTGTCCACTAATTTTTGAAGAAATTGTTTGGCACGTGTAAGCCTGTCGGGCTGAATATCCTGCGCCAGCATACTCTTACTCACATCCAGCGCGATCATGATATCCACCCCCTTCCGGGTAACCTCAGATTTTTCCGATGGTTTTTGAAGATTGGCAAGGGCCAGCACCAGCAAAGCTGCCGACAATATGACCAATGAAATCCTGAGCACAGATCTTATCGGAGAGCGGTTGGCTGTCAACAGGTTTACCAGCCTGGAATCCCCGACCATGGCTGTTTTCTGCTTCCATTTTCTCCATGCAAAAAAATACACCAGCAATAGCAGGGGTACAAGAGAAAGCAAAACAAGTAACCATTGATCAGTGAAATTCATGCGCTGTTGTATGCAAATTTAGGTCCGAAGTTATTATCCATTTGCACGGTATCTTTGCCAAAATTTTTTTGATGCCCAGAATCCTATTGGTCCTGATTTCCATCGTTTTTCTTGCTTCCTGCTCCATGAATAATATTGAGGAAGATAAAAAGCTGCAGCCACTCTTCGACAAATACAAGGTGGAAGGCACTTTCGGCATGTTTGATAATGGTGCCGGAAGATTTACCATTCATAACCTTGGAAGGTTCCGCGATAGTTTATACACTCCTGCTTCGACCTTCAAAGTACTGAATTCACTGATCGGTCTGCATACCGGTGTGGTGAACGATGAAAAAACCGTGATAAAGTGGGATGGGGTGACAAGATGGAACCCTGAATGGAACAAAGACCTGACCATGGACCAGGCTTTCCGCGCATCGGCAGTGCCCTGGTACCAGGAACTGGCCAGGAGGATCGGAAAGGATACCATGCAATACTGGATCGATTCGATCGGGTATGGAAAACAATTCAAAAGACCGGTGATCACTGCTGAAAATATCGATACGTTCTGGTTGAATAATTCCGTGAAAGTGAGTGCTGATGAGCAATTGGGATTGATGAAGAGATTGTATTTCGACCAGCTTCCTTTCCAGAAAAGGGTTCAGCGGATCGTTCGACAGATGATGTTGCAGGAAGATAATTCCAATTACAAACTCAGCTACAAAACCGGCATGGGAACAACCGAAAAAGGAAATACCATCGGCTGGGTAGTAGGCTGGATCGAAGAAAACAAGCACGTATTCCCCTTTGTACTCCAGGTGGAAACTGCAGATAAGAATATGGAACTCGCGAAAGTCCGGATCGATCTGTTGAAAGAGATATTGAAGGAAGAAGGGTTTTTTGAGGGGAAGAAGTAGCGGCGGGCTGACCAGGAGCCGAAGGCGACTGGGCTGAACGCACTGGGCTGAACAGCCACCGCAGGTGGCTGGGCTGACCAGAACTCACCTCAGCCCAAACGCCTGCGGCATTTGTTCAGCGGTGTCCGTTCAGCCCAGCCGCCTTCAGCGGCTGGTCATCCCGGTATTAAAATTTTCCCTATATTGCTCCCACTAACGAATGCGGAAACTGCTCACCATACTGCTTTTGAGCCTGGTGGCCTTCAACTGGGTCGGGTATCGACTGGTATCTGAATACCTCGAAAACCGCTCAAATATCCAGCTGGAAGCAAAACTGGATCAGCAACAATACAACGAAGATGACCTTATCGAGATCCGCGTTCCAGTTAACCTCCCCTACCAGAACGATACCAAAGACTTTGAAAGGATCGACGGTGAAATAACCCTCGGCGACGTTCACTACAAATACGTTAAACGCAAGATCGAAAACGGTCAGCTCGTCCTTAAATGCATTCCTAACGAAACAAAAATGGCGCTGCAAACTGCGCGCGACAGGTTCTTCGCACTCGTGAACGACCTTCAGCAAAAAGGCCAGCATAAAGATTCTAAAGCACCCGGCCTTTCCTTCAAATCAATATTCAACGAATACTGCGAAGAGCAGAATACCTACAGCATCAGCAGTCCGGCAGCGAATGAAAATGTCTTTGCCGTAGCTGATACTAAAGAATACAATTCAACCACCATCCTTCCTGCCACACCGCCTCCCGATCAGGCCGCATAATCGATCAAAACAGATGCTACCCCATTGCATCGGCTTATCTATTCACATTTTTTAGAACCCTATTATGCGCAAATTATTTCTGTGCATGGGATGGATGCTTTGCATCACCATGCTGATGATCTCCTGTAAGGAAAAGGATCATTCAAAAGTTGTACACGATCCTATCCTGTATGCCAAAACTGTTAAGAAACTGAACGATATCGTGCTCGAAAATAATTTCCCGCCGATGATCGCGGCACGCAATTACGCTTATGCAAACATTGCTGCATTTGAATGTATTGCTGCAGGCGACACGAACTATCGCTCCCTCTATGGCCAGGTAAAACATATGCCCGAAATGCCAAAGCCTACCACAGGCAAGAAAGTTGATTTCCAGCTTGCCGCCTTGCTGGCTTTCACCAAAGTAGGCAATGCCGTTACCTTTCCCGAAGGAAGTATGATGGGATATTACGATCAGCTGGTTGAAATGGCAGACGATGCAGGTATGAAAAGCGCCATGATCTATGATTCTAAAGAATATGCTGATAAGGTAAGTTCTGCGATCCTCGACTGGGCAAAAAAAGATAACTACGCTCAAACCCGCTCTGCAAGCAAGTATACCGTGACCACAGAAGAAGGACGCTGGATCCCCACTCCTCCCGCCTATGCATCAGCACTGGAAGCACACTGGATGGAATTAAGGACCTTCGTCATGGATTCTGCTGCACAATGCAAACCTCCGCGTCCTCCGAAATTCAACATCACCGATAAGAACAGCGATTTCTACAAAGCAGTGATCGAAGTGAAAACAGCAGTGGATTCACTGACTGATGAACAAAGGCATATTGCTGAATTCTGGGACGACAATCCTTTTGCACTGACCAAGATCGGCCACGTTGAATTTGCTACAAAGAAATTTTCACCTGGCGGCCACTGGCTTAACATCATTGGTATCGCGGCAGAAAAATCAAAGAGCGATTTCAATACTACCGTATATGCATATGCGAAAACTGCCATTGCACTATACGAAGGTTTTGTAAGCTGCTGGGATGAAAAATACCGAAGCAATGTTATTCGCCCGGAAACAGTGATCAACAAATACATCGACCCGGAATGGAGACCATTTATCCAGACTCCTCCATTCCCTTCATATGTAAGCGGTCACTCAGTTATTTCTGCTGCCGCAGCAGAAGTGATGACCGAAGCTTTTGGTGATAATTTCAATTTTACCGACACATCAAGTGTTGAATTCGGTATCAAACCAAGATCATTCAAAAACTTCAGGGACGCTGCATGGGAAGCTTCCATGTCGAGATTATACGGGGGTATCCATTATAGTTTTGATCTGTATGAAGGCAACAAACAGGGCAAGATGCTCGGACAAATTGTTGTCGACAGGTTAAGGATGCGCAGGAACCAATCACCTGCAGGACTGGCGAAAAAATAACAAACAATCAACCAAACTAACAACCCCAATTATGAAAAAGATTGCATTCACTATAGCATTGATCACATCAGGATATTTTTCCTATTCACAGGGATGTGTTGCCATTCGCAGCACCGGCGCTAGTTGTACCGTACAGACACCAACCCATGATAATACCAAATGGCAGTTCAATGCTGGTTACAGGTACTTTAAATCATTCCGTCACTTCAAAGGGAAAGAAGAACAGAAAGAAAGACTTGAACAGCAGACTGATGTAAGAAACTATTCACATTCAATTGACCTTTCCATCACGAGGATCCTGAATCACAGGTGGAGCCTGAGTTTGAACGTACCCATTCTTGCCAATCGTCGTTCATCACTCTATGAGCACGGACTGGTGAATGGAACTTATGTCAAGAAAGAAAGAAGATTCACAGAATCATTTGGACTGGGTGATATGAGATTCTCTGCATACTACTGGTTAATGGATCCAATGAAATCCATCAAAGGAAATATCCAGGTAGGTGCAGGTATAAAATTCGCAACAGGTGACTACAATTACCAGGATTACTGGTACAATGTTGGACCAAACGGCTCACCGGAATTAAGAACTGTTGACCAGTCGATCCAATTAGGTGATGGCGGAACAGGCTTCACTGTTGAGCTCAATGCATACAGGCAGATCGCAAGAAATTTCTCTGTATATGGAAATGGTTATTACCTGATCAATCCAAGAGAAGTTAATGGAACACGCACCTATCGTGAAACACTTTCGCCGGCACTGGCTAACGAAACCATCATGAGTGTTCCTGATCAGTATATGGCAAGAGCAGGATTCGGATACCACAAGAATGCATTGAGTGTAACTGTTGGTGGAAGAGTGGATGGTATTCCGGTGTATGATCTTGTTGGAGGAAGTGAAGGTTTCCGCAGACCAGGTTATGCGGTTTCCATTGAACCGGGTGTATCTTATTCATTCAATAAAAGCAGCCTGTATCTCAATGTACCGGTGATGATCCAGAGAAACAGAACACAAAGTGTAACTGATAAAGAAATGACCAAACTTACCGGAACATTCCGCCAGGGTGATGCTGCATTCGCAGATTATGTGATCAGCCTCGGATATTCAGTAAGGTTTTAATCAGTAAATTTAATCAGCACAAATTCTTATTGAAAGGGGTTGGGCCAAAAGCTCAGCCCCTTTAACGTGTTTACATATGCTGATAAAATATTTACGACCGCAATACCGGACCGTTATCCTTGCATTGATACTGGCTGCAATCAGCCAGGTATTATCCATGATCGATCCGATCATCTTTGGAAAGATCATCGATCAGTATGCAAAGCCTTCACAACAGGTTTCAGAAGATGAAATGGTACAGGGCGTATTAAGTTTACTTGGAATTGCAATAGCAGTTGCATTGTTAGCGAGGATCGCAAAAGCATTCCAGGATTATTTCACAGGTTTATCGATCCAGAAGATCGGGCTCCAGATTTTTGATGACGGACTTAAACAGACACTACGATTATCTTTCCAGGAATTTGAAGAGCAACGCAGTGGTGAAACATTATCTATACTACAGAAAGTAAGATCAGATCTCCAGAGATTTTTGCAGGCACTGGTCAATGTATTATTCACATCACTTGTAGGAATATGTTTTTTACTATGGTATGCATTCACCAAAAGCTGGCTGCTGATCCCGGTGTTCTTAATTGGTGTATTGATACTTGGTGGTCTCACAGGATTATTGAGTAAAAGGATCAAGACTGTTCAAAGATCTATCAACCGCGAAACTAATAAGCAGGCGGGTTTGATCACGGAATCATTGAGGAATATTGAACTGGTAAAGAGCCTTGGACTTACATTTCCAGAGATCCGCAGGTTGAAATCACTCACCAAAAAGATCTATGACCTTGAGATGTATAAAGTGAGACAGGTAAGAACACTTTCCTTTTTACAGGGAACGATGATGAACCTGCTCAAGCAATCCATCTTCTTCATTTTATTATGGCTGATCTTCAGAAATGTATTAAGTACTGGTGAACTGATCGCCATGCAATTCATCAGCACATCGATCTTTGCACCTCTGCAGGAATTAGGCAATATCATTTTACTGTATCGCGAAACGGAATCCTCCTTGCAGAATTTCAGTTCGCTGATGCAAAAGCAGGTGGAAAGAAAACCAACAGATGCTATTACGGTAGGAGCTTTGCAAACACTTGAATTCGATCATGTGATCTTCAGGCATAAAACAGCCACGCAAAATTCAATTGATGATCTTTCATTCAGGATAGATAAAGGAGAGACTGTTGCATTCGTGGGTCCATCCGGAAGCGGGAAATCCACGCTGGTTAAGCTTCTTGTTGGATTGTACAAACCAACTGAAGGAAAGATCCTGTTCAATGGGATCGACCATGACCAGATCCACTACAATGCATTCAGGAGAGAGATAGGTTTTGTAACACAGGATACACAACTGTTTGCCGGAACAGTAAGGGATAATTTATTATTTGTAAATCATACAGCAACTGATGAAATGATCCTCGATGCATTGAATAAAGCATCTTTCAACAATGTGATGGAAAGAAGTGGCAAAGGAATTTATACGGTGTTGGGAGAAAGCGGGATGAAATTATCCGGCGGAGAGCGACAAAGACTATCCATTGCAAGAGCACTAATAAGAAATCCTCAACTGCTGATCTTTGATGAAGCAACATCTGCACTGGACTCAATCACAGAAGAATCGATCACGGAAACCATCCGTGAATTATCGAAGGACAGGGAAAGAATCACCATATTAATAGCACACAGGCTATCAACCATTATGCATGCCGACAGGATCTTTGTACTCGAAAAAGGCAAGATCTCTGAAGAAGGCAACCATGCTGAACTGCTGTTTCAGAAAGGGTTGTATTATGCTATGTGGAGGCAGCAGATCGGTGAGCGTAGACATACATATTGATTTTTCATCATTCAATTATTACATAGTTTCGTTTATCTACGATGGTATTTTTACTTAAAAATCTTTAACAGGATTCTAAATATTTTTTAAGCGTTTTTTAATAAGTCATTTTTGGGTTCATAAAAAAATCAACTTAAAAAAACAAAATTCTACTTATGAAAAAAGTGCTTGCACTATGTGTAGTGATGTTGGGAACCTTGTGTATGCAGGCCCAGGTCAAGATCGGAAACAATCCTGATAACATGGACAGCAATGCGTTGCTTGAAATGGAAACAACCAACAAAGGGTTACTTGCTCCAAGAATTGCGATCAACGATGTAAATTCTGCTTCACCACTTATTGCTCCCGTAACGGCAGGCATGATCGTATACAGCCAGGGAGGAACAGTTGCTAATGGTTTTTATTTCTGGAATGGCTCACAATGGCTGCAGGTACAATCCAGCGCAAACCAGCGCAGCAACTATGTTTTGGTTAAATCAGCAGCTGATCTTCCTGCACCTGTTGGTGGTGTAATCACCCTGGTTGCCGGAACTACCTATGAAGTAAATGGAACCATTACGCTCACCAGCAAGATCAACCTGAATGGTTGTTACCTGGTTGGACAGGATGCCAATAACGACAAGCTGGTATATACCCCTGCAACAGGTGAATTGTTTACGGGAACAAAAGGTGGTACGATTAAGACTTTAACCATGGTAGCAAGTTCTACTGGGGCAAAACTCTTCAATCTAAATATGGGATCTACTGATCAGTTGCTTTTACGTGATGCTATTGTTGGTAATACTAAAGATATCGGAGTGATCCAGGGTGGTAACCTGATATTCTTTAGTGTGGTAAGCTTTTCCGGTAATACTTCAGGAATAACATTTCAGAATTGCTATAATGTATTGCTTGATAACACCGCATGGTTTTCCAATAACAGTGGTACCTATGAAAAATTTGTAGGGACATTTAACATGATCAAAAAGCAGGGAGGTTTTTTTCATGCTTTATCAGCCAACAGCGCAACCGGAATGGATATAACAGGAATAACTTCCATTACAGAAGCTGGAGATCTGAAGAACACAGCATTCGTTGGAAATGGAACCAAAGTGAACGGAACGTTTTCCAAAGTTTGGGAAGTGGAAGGGGCTGGTTTAACTACGGAAAAAGATGCTGTTGCAACAGGGTCTCTTTATCTGACGACTTCAAATACAACTTCTATTGGATCCAAAGATGTAGCTGTTAAAATTTCTGGAACAACTCAAACAACAGAACTGGCAAGATTTACATCTCCCACAAATAACAGGCTTCAATATGATGGTACTAAAACAAGAACTTTCCTTGTAACTGCAACGATTTCTGCAACAGGTACTAGTGGAACGTATGCCTATTCTTTTTATATATTTAAGAATGGTACAAAGATTACCTCTTCCAGGCAAAAAACTAAAGTGTATTCATCCTCCGGAGATATTCAGGTTATTGCCCTATCATGTTCAGTCACACTTTCTCCTGGTGATTATGTTGAAGTGTATACTGAAAACAATGAATCGAATGTAAATATGATCACGCAGTTTATGAATCTGACTATTAAATAGATCAGCTCAATTCTATCAAAGTCAAATTCATTTCATGAAAAAAATATTTTTATGCAGCATGGTATTGATGGCTCATTACCTGCATGCACAAACAGGGTTCACCAATTATGGATCGTTGAAGATCAATAATGGTTCAGCCTTGCGAAGCTCAGGCGCATTCAATAACAAGAGCACTGCAAACTTTGTCAACAATGGTTCTTTATCCGTTAAAGGCAACCTGAAAAACGACCAGGCGTCCATGACAAACGGAACCGGAACCCTGGTGCTCAATGGCACATCACAACAGTATATCCAGGGTACTGCAATGTTTCGCACTGCTTCGCTTCAAACTAACAATGCTGCAGGAATTGTATTGAATAATGATCTCAGCATTTCCGGTGTGCACAGTTTTCTCTCAGGCATTATTACAGGCAACAGCAACTTCATTGTATACCAGGATGGCGCATCTTACAATGGAGCGGCAGATAATAAACATGTGAATGGCGCAGTGAAGAAAACAGGTTCAACAGATTTTACTTTTCCTGTTGGAAATGGATTGGTGATGCGCGATATAAGCATCACTGCTCTAAGTAGCAGCAGTACTTTTGCAGTTCAGTATTTTAAGCAGTCACCTGTTAATCCTACAGCGATCATATCACCACTACATTCTATTGAACCGAATGAGTACTGGTCGGTTTCACGCTTATCAGGCGGTAATGCAAAACTCCTGATGAACTGGGATGATGCAAAGGTTGATATTCCCAACTGGCTTTTATCAGAGATCCGTGTTGCAGGATACGATGGCAGCAACTGGAGCAGCCAGGGTGGTTCGGCAACAGGCAATGTAGCAACAACGGGCTCTATCAGTTCTGATCTTATTACAAGTTTTAACCTGTTCACATTAGGAAGTGTTTCTTCTATCGTGCCGATGAAACTGCTCCAGTTCACAGCTAAGCCGGTAAATGAAGGAACATTGATCAATTGGAAAACAGCTCAGGAAAAAAATGTCAGCAAACATATTGTGGAGAGAAGTGACAATGGAACTTCATTCTATACAACCGGCGAAGTTGCAGCTGTAAATTTTGATGGCATCCATCAATACCAGTTGATCGATCCAAAAAAGATCAATGGTCATGCATATTACAGGCTAAGAACTGTTGACCGCGATGGTTCTCAAAACCTTTCTGTAGTGATCAAATTAAGCGCCGAAATTACTGGAACAGTTCAATTGCTAAATAATCCTGTTTCAGGTACTCTAAACCTTACATCCAATTCGATCAGTGGTAATTTTACTTACATGATCATTAACAATGCAGGTTCTGCAGTTCAGCAGGGATATATTCAACTGAATAATACCAGGGTTAATATTCCTTTGAATAATGGCATAAGGCCGGGATATTATACACTAAGTCTCCGAAAAGGGAATGACCTATTCAACATTCCATTCATTGCGAAATAGATAACAAAATCAAGCCCCTCAAATGAGGGGCTTAGTTTATAAAACAATCAGGACTATCTTATTGGAATATTTACGCGGAAGTTAAAACCATGATGATCATTCTCGAGGATATTTACCTTTCCTCCAATCGCTTCAATGCGGGAAATAACTGCATTTAATCCTACACCTTTTTTAAACCGGTTAAGACTAAAACCTGTTCCGTTATCATCAATTACCAGTGTTACATTTCCATTGAGGACTTCAATCTCCAGCGAGATTTTATCGGCATTTGAATGTTTGGCAACATTATCAAACTGTTCCTGGATCGCCCTGTAAATACAGATTGCAATGGTATTGGATACCTGTTGAGAACCCTTGTATGTATAATCTACTTCAACATTATTGGCCTTGCTAAATTTCATTACTTGGTCTTCTACCAAAAATTTTAAACTTAGGTTCTGCAGTGTTGAGGGAGTGATTGCAACAGATAATTCACGAAGCTGGTTAACAACTTTTGAAATATTCACCTTGCTTTCATCGATCAGTTCATCCCTGCGCGTTTCACTTTTCTTCGCGAGTTCAAGATAGAAATTAGTAGCAGCAAGACTTTGCGCAATATTTTCCTGGATCTCATTACTGATCTCAAGCTTTTCTTCATCATACCTGGAAACAGTCTTACGCATCATGGATCTTTCCAGCTCCAACTTTTCTTCCATCTGTTTGATCAGCAACCTGTTTTTCAACCTGAGTTCGATCAGTTTTGAAACCTGGTTGGAAATGATGGTAAGTACAGTTGCCTGTTCCGCTGTCAGATTTTTTGCTTCTCGATCAATGATACATACTGATCCTAAATTATATCCCTGCTGGGATACAATAGGAACACCTGCATAGAATTTGAAATTATGTTTTGTAACAATGGGATTATCAAAAAACCTTTCATCAAGAGAAGCATCATTCACAATAAAAGGACCATCCTGCAAAATGGTATGTCCGCAAAATGATATCTCGCGAGAAGTTTCGTTAAGACCAAATCCTTTCTTTGCTTTGAACCATTGTCTTCCCCTGTCAATAAATGATATGGCTGCTATTGGACAATTATATTTCTCCGAAGCGATTTCCAGCAGGTCATTAAAATCCTGCTCCCCTTCACTATCCAGTATATCGTAATAGTAAAGATCCTTCAGTCTAAGCTCTTCATTGGGTGGGATTCCGGGTGCTATCATAATCAAAGCCTTTAACCAACAGCAAACTACACAAGTTCCATTTACTGATGTTTCGCCATTAGCCGGGATATTTTGCTGCTAAGAGTTTTTATTTAGCATATAAAATAGAAGTATTTAAAGCTTTGATACGCTTTGCTTAACAGGCAGTTATCAACAGATCCGCGGCAGTTGTTCACCAGCCATCATCCCAACAACTCTTCTTCCGCCAACCCGGCTCCTGATCACTACTTTACCGGGATGCTCTTTTACTACTTCACCAACAATTATTGCATCTTTTCCTGAAGGATCCTTACGACTTGATGTAACAAATTCATCCGCAATGGAAGGATTAACCACAGCAACGAACAATCCTTTCGCAACATACAATGGGTCCAATCCAAGCATTTCACATGCACCTTCCACCCGTTCATCCAGTACGATACTATCCATGTGGTTCTTTATTTTGTTTGCGATCGTGCATGTTTACCTCGTATTCTATCATGATTATGTTGAAGGAAGGGGCGAGATCAGAAGCATGGGAGGCGGATGGAAATTTATAGAGGAAGATGTATTCACTGAGAACAAACACCTGGTACCAAATCCTGAAAAACACGAGAAAGAAAATGAATCATGAAAAAGACGATGATACTGGGTGTTGGAAATTACCTGATGGGCGATGAAGGCTTGGGTGTTCATTTGGCAAAATCACTGGAGAACGAAGAACTGCCATCACATATAACTGTACTGGATGGTGGCACCGGTGGATTTCACTTGCTGCAATATTTTGAAGAGCATGATCGCGTGATCATTGTGGATGCAACATTGGATGGGCGCGAGCCCGGATCCATACGACTGATCAAACCACGTTATGCTTCTGATTATCCTGCGGCCATGAGCTCTCATGAAATTGGTTTGAAAGATATGATCGCAGCAATGCACTTTTTAGGCAAAGAACCTGAAGTGTACATTTTTGTGGTTAGCATTGAAACCCTGCAGCAGCAGGGGATTGAGTTGACGCGGGAGATTGCCGGAGTGATGGAAGAGTTAAAAGAGAGGGTGGTTGAATTAGCTGCGGGGCTGACCACCAGCAGGGTGGGCTGAACCGACCGGGCTGAACAAAACAGCAAAGCTGTTTGGGCTGACCGGAATTCCGGTCAGCCCACCTGCCTTCGGCAAGTGTTCAGCCCGGTGCGTTCAGCCCAATTTGCTCCGCAAATTGGTCAGTCCGCTACTTCACCTCCACCGTTTTCTCTTCAATCCCAACCCCGGTTATCGTCAGCTTTTTCCAACCCGGAGGCAATTTCGACTTCACCTGTATCAATCCTTTTGGAGTGATCTCCACTCCACCGAATCCCATGATCACACTTTGCAGAATTCCTCCGGCACCGGTGGCAAAATATGGATTGGTTCCACCCTTTGTTTCGGCGATCACCCGGAATGGAGGAAGCAGGTTTGGTTCAAATGCATCCTTGAAAAAATGATAGGCCTTCTCCCCATCTCCTAATCTTGCATACAACAAAGTAAAGATGCCCTGCGTCATCGCAGGAGTACCTTCATTAGGAACACGCTTCTCATAATACTCCAGGTCTCTTCGAATCGCTGCAGGATCTGTCACTTCCTTCAAAGGATAAGACATTAAATTAACATCAGCCTGCTTGATGCCTTCTCCATTATACGTAGCATGTTCGCGCGTTACACCATCACTGAATTTCAATATTGGAATATTTGATGCGACATGCATCCAATCCGCATTTGCTTTCACTCCAAGGATCTTGGCAGCTTCAGTTGCATAAGAAAGATTGGCTCTTGCAGCCGCATTCGTAAATGCATTGTTATCTACATTCTCCGCCCACTCATCCGCTGCCACCACATTCCTGATCTCATATTTTCCTGGTCCATTTCTTTCCACCCTGCTTGCCCAGAAATCCGCAGTGGCACTCAGGATCGGCCATCCCCTTTCGCGAAGCCAATCCTTATCCTGCGTTACCTGGTAATAATTCCATGCAGCGATCGCAACACATCCCGTAATATGATGTTCAAACGGGCCACTCAATGCCCACACCGGAGTTTCTTCCACACCGGTCTCGGCACTCTCCCACGGGAACATGGCACCTTTATATCCATGCGCAAATGCATTTCTTCTTGCAGCTTCGAGTCGTTGATATCGATATTCAATTAAACTTTTTGCGATCTGCGGTTGCATTACAAGAATTGCTGGATACATCCATAATTCTGTATCCCAGAAAACATGTCCGTTGTATCCGAGTCCACTCAATCCCATTGGCGACAAAGAGAAGTTGGAACCCTCTCTGGTAAAGGAATATAGGTGATACAGCATACTACGAACATCCTGCTGATCCTGTGCATTTCCCTCAATGATGATATCACTCTTCCACAATTCTTTCCAGGCATTCTTATGAAAATTGATGAGTCGCTCGCGGCCCTCCAGCTTCGCAAAAATGGTCAATCGCTCTGCTTCATTCAATGCATCATCATGATGTGCTGAAGTAATCGATGAACCTGCAATTGAAAAATTATATGTCTGCCCCGCTTTGAGCTTTTTAGAAAACTTCATCAGGTGCATGTTATTATCCCACATCTCATGGATCACCCGCGGCTCTTCTCCATGATGTTCATTGAAAAGAAATGTATTGGATGCGCACATCAATAATTTTCCTGTTGGACTTTTCGCGGAGGAAGTCAGCAGACTGATCACTACACGTGGCCGATCTATTTCGTTGTAGTAATTCTGTACATCTCTCAATGCATCCGGTGCTTCCATCACGCTGGAACCTGCGATGGTTATATCTTTCAGCGGTTGGATTCGCACATCCATCAATACAGTATAGGGAAGATGTCGAAGCGAATAGTAAGTGTAAGAGATGGTTGCTTTATCTGCATAATTGAAAGAAGTAGTGAAGCTCGCTTCCTGCATGTTAAGTTCCTGTTTCATATTGACAGCATCCGCAGCACTGATTCTTTTACCATCGATATCAAGCGTCATATTGAGCAGGTTGAAGCTTCGCAGGAAATTACTCACTCTTCCCCGACCGTACTGATCGTATGCACCTGCCAGCACCACATCTTTTACTTTGAAAGGTTCAGGTGCCGATACAATTCCGATCATCCCGTTGGCAACGGTGATCCCGTAATATTTTGATGGATCGATGGAAGTGGCAGTGATCTTCCACGGGTCCTGGGCAGTAGATTGAAGCCCCAGGAACAGCAAAATCGTTAGCAGTTTTTTCATGAGGGGAAGATACAAATTCGGGCAGAACCGACGGGGCAGACCACCCGGAGGGTGGGCTGAACCGACCGGGCTGAACAAAACAGCAAAGCTGTTTGGGCTGACCGGAATTCCGGTCAGCCCACCTGCCTTCGGCAAGTGTTCAGCCCGGTGCGTTCAGCCCAATTTGCTCCGCAAATTGGTCAGCCCGCCAAATAAAACCTCTCCGCATTCCCCTTAAACACCCACGCCTTTCTCTCTTCATCCAGGTCCTCCATATATTTTTCCAGCAGGCTCTTCCATTGTACATACATGCCCGACAATAACATCACCGGCCAGTCGGTTCCAAACATCAGTCTTTCCACGCCAAAATTTTCAAAAACCACATCCAGGTAAGGATAAAAATCCTTCGGACTCCAACCCTTCCACTCCGCCTCGGTGATCAATCCAGATAATTTGCAATACACATTGGGATGCTTAGCCAGCAGCTCAATCCCATGTCTCCACGTCTCCATGTCTCCATGTCTCGCTGTTTTCACCGAAGGTTTCCCACAATGATCCAGCACAAACCTTCCCTCCGGAAACTGCGCAACCATATCAGCAGATGCTTCAAGATGTCGTGGAAATACAAGGATATCATAAGTCAATCCTCTTTCAACCAATGCTGCAATCCCCCTGCGGATATCATCGCGCATGAAAAAATCATCAGCCTCTTTTTGTGCTATATGCCTGTATCCTTTGATGATAGGAAACTGGGAAAAATAATCCAATCGTTCTCCTGCATTCTCCGACAAAAGATCAACCCATCCCACAACACCTTTGATCATAGGATGTGTCTTCGACAATTCCACCAGCCAATGTGTTTCAACCTCTGCTTCTTCTGCCTGGACTGCAATTACACCACTTATACCATTTCGGTTAAGTGTTGAAGAAAGATTCTCGGGCAGGTAATCCTGCTTGAGGATCTTCATGGAGTTATCGATCCAGTCGAGCCTGGTTCGGTCGTATTTCCAGAAATGAACATGTGCGTCGATCATAAGTTATCTATATCTCTAACTTACGATAAGCTCACCACTTTGGCATCAACGATTTCTGTTGCAGTTGACCTTCTGGCCTTTCTTCTTCTTCCTAACCAGATCAAAAACCCGGTTACCGGTAATGATCCGGCGATCATACTGGCAAAAAACATCAATATCTTTCCCGGTAATCCAATGATCGCACCTGTATGAATATCATAGTTCATTCGGATCAGTTTATCTGCAGCATTGGCATCCTTCAACCTTCCATAAATGGATTGTGCCGGCAACTCTTTTAAACTATACTGATCGAAATAACGATAATCAGTTTTCCAGTAAGTCGATGCATCTTCATTCGCATTCGCTGCGATGGGTGCCGTTTCTGTATCCGGCACATGCACTTCAAGTATTTCAGCACGTGGATATTCCCTCTTCATCTGTTCCCATACGAGGTCGATCTTAGGTGCACCTTCTTTTGCGATCTTCGTTGACTGCGGCTCGATATACAACAATTCCTTATCACCACCTGCAACATTGTGCAATCCCTTTGCAAACCATTGGAAGCCCCATACCAGGCCTGTTCCAGCCAATATCAATGCAATGAACATCACATAAAATCCAAGTACATTATGCAGGTCATAATTTCTTCTCTTGGTTGTACCATTCCATTTCACACTGAATCGCTGTTTAAGTGCTGCTTTATTTCTTGGCCACCACAAGATCAACCCTGTGATAAGGAGCACAACAAAAATGAGTGTGGCACTTGCAACGATCGGCTGACCAATATGTGGAGGCAACCACAAATAAAAATGTCCATTGATCACCTGCCTAAAGAAATCTTTATCCATATCCTTCACCTTCAGAATTGTTCCATCATAAGGATCAACAAACACGATATGATAATAAGATTCGGGTTCAAACTGGAAGAAAATTACCTGCGCAGCTTTTTGCCTTCCTTCATATAACACTGCGTGCAAATGCTTGCCCGGCAACTGTTTCATGCCAATCTCTTTCAATACCGAAGGCGGCAACAGCGCTTCCTTTCTTTCCTGCACATATCGGTAATCCTGTGTAGCTGATTCAATTTCTTTTTGAAAAGCAAGGATACACCCGGTGATGCCCAAGAATAAAACAACCAGCCCGGAACCAAGTCCGAGCCAGAGATGTATCTTACCAACTATCTTTTTTACTGTCATCTTAGAATTTGTATGATACAGTTAATCTTGAATTGATTCCTGGTTCAGTTTGCCAGTAGAACATGGTTCCATAAGGCGCTCCTGAGTACAAATATTTATTTGCAATATTGTTGACATTGAAGTTGATGCCAAACTTGTTGGTGCTGTATGATACACCACCATCCAGTCTGAAATAATCAGGCAGTGAATTTTTTGAATCATCGAACTGGAACCATGTCGATCTTCCTGCCTGGTATTGATAACCCAATGAAAACCGCAACCCTGCCAGCTTTCCGTCAGTGATCTTGTAAGTCAACCAAGTGTTCTGAATATGTTTGGTTGCGCCAGCCACCTGGCTTCCGATCAGCTTTGGATCACTGTCTTTGGTAACCTGTGCATCCGTGAATGCATAGTTGATCACAGCTTCAAGATTTCTGAATACTTCACCCTTGATATCTACTTCAACACCCTTGGTTTGTTGCTGGCCAGATTGTCTCTGGAAAGTATACTGACCGGTTGCAGGATTCGGATTCTCCAAATCGGTGGTCAACACATTATTCCTTGTTATTTGATAAACAGATACAGCAGAATTCCATTTACCACCGAACCAGTCTTTCTTGATACCTGCTTCTATGTTATCACCTGTTAACGGATCGAAGCTTCTCTTCAAATAATCAGTTCCCGGGTTTGCAATGAAAGACTGATCATATACAAAATATACAGCTGTATTCTTATCCAGCGAATAACTCAAACCTACGCGTGGAGTAAATTTGGAGTCATCCGTATTTCCACTGTAAGGGTTGATATTTTTATTCGTGGTATACCTCCCTGCAAGTGTCAGTCTTAATTTATCATTCAAAAACCACAACTCATCCTGCAAATAAAATGAGCTGTAAGCATTGTTGTATCGAACACCTCTTTCCCTGATATCTTTTGAACGATCCCATACAGGTATATCTGCTGCTGCTATGGTTCCATACTGTGGCGCATAGATATTAAAATCCGGTGTACCCAATGCTGCCCCCTGGTTCCAATCAGCATAATAATCCTTATGACCCATATCGAAACCAGCCAGTACATTATGTTTCAGCTTGCCGGTAAAAAATTTACCATTCAGGAACATTTGCGCAGTCTTATTCAATCCTAATGCATCCCATATAGAAATTCCACGCTGCATCAAACTATCATTTGTCATACTGATTCCCCATGGCCAAATACTTTGTCCAATCATTTTATAATGGAGATAACTTCCCTGCGCAGTGAACTTCCAGTCATCATTGAACTGGTGTTCAAAGATTGCCAGCACACTATTATCATTGATCTTTGATGGATCAAGATTTGGTTCTGCAGTAGTGTGTTCTTTTGGAAGATCTCCATATCCCCTGTTAGAAAAAGAATAGTTACTTCCTATCACACTCATCTGCGAATATTGATGTGTATACTCTAGTGTTACAGCAGTTTTATCATCCACCAGGTATTTCAATACGGGCACGATTGAGTACCTGTTATTGTATTCATAATCACGATGAGAGCCTTTCAACTGTCCCATCAAATTAAGCCTGTACAACAGTTTCCCATCTTTCGATAATTTTCCGTCCAGATCAAGCGTCGACCTGTACAGGTTAAAACTTCCCAGTGAAAAACTTACTTCCCCTTTGTTTACTCCTGTTGGTTTTTTAGTCACCACATTATAAAACCCACCGGGCTCACCATTGGATAACATGAATCCTGCAGGACCTTTAATGAACTCAATTCGATCCACCATACTCATATCTTCAGTCAACGGACCCCAGGGCATTTGCACATTCATGCCATTCCTGAAAGCAGTCAGCTGGCTTCCACGCATATTGATCCTTGCATAGTTATCCCAGTGCTCCAACTTCTGTGCGCCACTAACGTTACGCTGGATGCCTTCCAGCATATCGAATGATTGCTGATCTGTGATCAGTCCTTTGGTCACTACCTGGATGTTCTGTGGAGTTTCAAGGATGGGCGTAGTCAATCGAAGTGTTGGAGAAAGTTTGCCGGTTCTGTATTTCCTGTTGCTCGTAATAATCACTGCAGACAATTCTTTCTCTGATGCTTTTAAAGATATATTGACCTGTGAAGTTTTTCCATTCTCTACAGGCACTGATTCTTCAACAGTTTCAAATCCAAGAAATGAAAATTGAAGAACGATGACTCCCGGATCAAGTTTCCTGATCTCAAACTTTCCCTGTTCGTCCGTAATAGTTCCTTTTGAAGTTCCCTTTATCTGTACTGATACCTCTGCTGCTGGTTTTCCGTCGCTGGTGGTGACTGTTCCGCTGATGATTCCTGTACCATCAGTTGCAAAAACTTCCAGTTTTAAGCAACATAAAATGATAACGATCAAACTAAATACACGCATTACTGTTCAATTTTGGTTCTTGTAAATCGGTCGCAAAATTGTTTTCGAACCATGGAGCAGCCTACCGCAAATGGGAAAAATGGTTTCGCAATCCGTAAAAAGGAAATTTTATCCGAGATTTACGCCGTTGTTTAAAGCTTGTCTATGTCATACACTCCTACTAATAAAGTCAGGATAGTCACCGCTGCGTCCCTGTTTGATGGGCACGATGCGGCTATCAACATCATGCGCCGTATCCTTCAATCGAAAGGAGCCGAGATCATTCACCTGGGTCATAACCGGAGCGTTCGCGAGATTGTCGAATGCGCGATCGAAGAAGATGCACAGGGTATTGCGATCACTTCTTACCAGGGCGGCCATATTGAATTTTTCAAATACATGAAGGATCTGCTCGATGAAAACGGGTGTGGTCATATCAGGATCTTTGGCGGTGGCGGTGGAACCATCCTTCCGCAGGAGATCAATGAATTACATAATTATGGCATCACGCGAATCTATTCTCCGGATGATGGAAGAAAGATGGGACTTGAAGGCATGATCGAAGATGTGATCCGTCATTGCGATTTCCCTGTGAATGGAAATCTTTCCATCAACGGAAAACTTCAGCTCGAAGAAATGCGCGATGTTCGATTTATCGCACGAGCGATCAGTCATGCGGAAAATGGCCAATCATACGATCATCTTCTTGAATCAGTAAAAACCTCTACCGATAAAAAGATCCCGGTACTCGGAATCACAGGAACCGGTGGTGCAGGAAAAAGTTCTGTGACAGACGAAATAGTAAGAAGATTCCTGAATCGAACCACAGATAAAACCATCGCAGTAATTTCTGTTGATCCATCAAAGAAGAAAACCGGCGGAGCATTACTGGGTGATAGAATTCGTATGAATTCCATCTCTCATCCACGAGCATACATGCGTTCACTGGCAACGCGCGAAAGCGATCGTGCACTGAGCGAACACGTGCAGGACGCGATTGATATTTGTCGCGCAGCAGGATACGATATGGTGATCCTTGAATCTGCAGGTGTTGGTCAGTCAGATGCTTCTATCTTATCATACTGTGATGTCAGCCTTTACGTGATGACGCCTGAATATGGCGCTGCATCCCAGTTAGAGAAGATCAACATGCTCGATTATGCCGATGTGATCGCCATTAACAAGTTTGACAAAGCAGGTGCACTTGATGCTTTGCATGATGTGCGCAAACAATACAAACGCAATCATGGTTTGTGGATGGCGAAGGATGAAGAACTTCCTGTGGTTGGAACCATTGCTGCACAATTCAACGATAGTGGAGTGAATGAGTTGTTTGAAAAACTGCTGGAAGTGATCGCTCAAAAAACTTCTGTGAACCTCGGCGCAAAACATGCAACACATGTTGCCGATACAACCACCAAATCGCAGATCATTCCGCCAAAGCGCGTTCGTTATCTTTCAGAAATTGCAGACAATAACAGGAATTACGATGCATGGGTAAATGAGCAATGCAATATTGCCACGCAATTGTACCGACTGAAAGGAACAATAGAAATTTTGGGTGATGATAAAAACATTGCACAACGATACAGCGAGATAGAAAAACAATTGCACCATGAGTGTAAATCCATGCTCGACAATTGGACTTCACTGAAAGAAAAATATGGATCTGAAGTTTTTGAATATACCGTGCGTGATAAAGTGATCAGGCAATCTATGGTTACTAAATCTTTGTCGGGCACAACCATTCCAAAAGTTATCCTTCCAAAATACAAAGACTGGGGAGATATTTTAAGATGGCAGTTGCAGGAAAATGTTCCGGGTGAATTTCCGTACACGGCCGGTGTATTTGAACTGAAGCGACAGGGTGAAGATCCAACACGCATGTTTGCAGGAGAAGGTGGACCGGAAAGAACCAATAAAAGATTTCATTACCTGAGTTTAGGTCAGCCTGCAAACCGCCTCAGTACTGCATTTGACAGCGTTACTTTATATGGTGAAGATCCGGGCAAGCGGCCTGATATCTATGGAAAGATCGGCAACTCCGGTGTAAGCATTGCCACTGTTGATGATGCGAAAAAATTGTACAGCGGATTTGATCTTTGTGATCCAAAGACTTCTGTAAGCATGACCATCAACGGTCCTGCACCGATCATGCTGGCATTCTTCATGAATGCTGCGATCGATCAGCAATGTGAAAAATACATTGATGAGAACGGTTTGTGGTCTGTTGTTGAAAATGTGTATGCTGATAAATACAGTAATGGTGGCAAGCCCGTTTACTACAATCCTTCTTCACCGGAAAGATTACCTGAAGGCAATTCAGGATTGGGATTGAAGCTACTCGGCCTGAGTGGTGAAGAAATTTTGCCTGCGGATGTTTATGAAAATATTCGCCGCAATGCATTGATGCAGGTAAGAGGAACCGTTCAGGCTGATATTTTGAAAGAAGACCAGGCACAGAACACCTGTATCTTCTCTACAGAATTTGCTTTGAAGATGATGGGTGATGTACAGCAGTATTTTATTGATGAGAAAGTGAGGAATTTCTATAGTGTTTCCATCAGTGGATATCATATTGCGGAAGCAGGTGCGAATCCTATCACACAACTTGCTTTCACTTTATCAAATGGATTCACTTATCTCGAATATTATTTGAGTCGTGGAATGAATATCGATGATTTCGCTCCGAACTTATCGTTCTTCTTTTCCAATGGAATGGATCCTGAGTACAGCGTGATCGGCCGTGTGGCGCGCCGGATCTGGGCCAAAGCGATCAAGCACAAGTACAAGGGAAATGACCGCAGTCAGAAATTGAAGTATCATATCCAGACAAGCGGTCGCTCATTGCATGCGCAGGAGATCGACTTCAACGATATCCGCACCACACTGCAGGCATTATATGCGATCTACGACAACTGTAACAGTTTGCATACAAACGCATATGATGAAGCGATCACTACCCCGACTGAAGAATCGGTAAGAAGGGCGATGGCGATCCAGCTGATCATCAACAGGGAATTGGGAACTGCAAAGAATGAGAATCCAAACCAGGGATCATTCTTAATTGAAGAACTCACTGATCTTGTTGAAGAAGCGGTGCTTGCTGAATTCGATCGCATCACGGAAAGGGGTGGTGTATTGGGCGCGATGGAAAGAATGTACCAGCGCAACAAGATCCAGGAAGAAAGTCTGCACTATGAGCATTTAAAACATACAGGCGAATTACCGATCGTTGGGGTGAATACTTTCCTGAATAAGAAGGGCAGTCCGACTGTCATTCCAGGAGAAGTGATCCGAAGCACCACTGAGGAAAAAGAACAACAGATCCAGAACCTTCATGCTTTCTGGAAGCGCAATGAATCCCGCTCTGCAGATGCACTTGCATCTCTCAAGGAAGTGGCTGTCAACAACGGCAACATCTTCCGCGAATTGATGGAATGTGTAAAGTACTGTTCTTTAGGCCAGATCACGCATGCGTTGTATGAGGTTGGGGGGCAGTACCGGAGGAGTATGTAATTGGGAGTTAGAAGTTAGGAGTTGGGAGTTAGAAGGGCTGAACGCCGTACCCCCAATGTAAGATTAAAAATGAAAAATGCTTTTAGTCAGAGATCCTGCACTAAAAGCATTTTACATTTCTAATTAATTCTGAAAAAACATCATCGCCACTCCAAACGCCAGTATACTCGCAACAATGCCGAACATAAAAATATTATAGGAGATCCTCAGTAACTTATACTTTCTGGCTAGTACTACCCCAAGGAAATACATATCCTTGATCATACTTCCATACAGGTACTCCTTATCATTCATCATCTCTTTCATCGCCCAGTCATAATCCTCCAGCTGCATGTTGTAGAAATTTCCAAAGAACAAAAGATTGATCTGTTTATTCCTGATGTCCTGCTCGGTAAATTTTCCTTCACTAATATTTGGCCTTGTTGCAAGGATAGCAAATACAATAGCACCCAAACAAACAGCCATCAACATGATCGTTGGAATGGTATACTGAGGATAGAATTGCAACTTACCCAACAATACACTTACCAGTATCGATACAACGATCGTATTGATCGATATCATAATGTTGGCCTTACTATCTGCCATCTGGCTAAGGTTCACATGATTCTCCGACATGATCCTGAACATGGCCACCACGCCTCTTTCCGTACGTTTTTCTTTTTGCTGTGCTGCCAATTCGGGATCCTTATTTTTTTTCTTCTTTTTCTTTTCACCTTCCTCAACCACTTCCTCCACTACCTGTGTTGCTTTCATTCTTTCTTCTTCCATGATCCTTCGGATATCATCAGCTTCAACAATCACCTGTTGCTCTTCTGATTTGATTTCCTCTCCTATCAGCTTCTCCTGGGGTTCCTGGATCTGCGTTACGGGTTGTGCAGATTGCAAACCAGTAAAGCCATCATCCTGTTTATTGTGCTTCTTGCCAGCCTTCTCTTCCAACGCCTCAAGGTTACGCTTCTTCACTGGATCAAGAAATTCCTTTGCATGCTGCGTAAAATAATGATGCGACTCCAGGAACTTTACATTCTGTTGCCGCCACTCTTTCTTACTGACAGGATCATCTT
The DNA here is from genome assembly GCA_966112615.1 of uncultured bacterium. Taxonomy (GTDB): domain Bacteria; phylum Bacteroidota; class Bacteroidia; order Chitinophagales; family Chitinophagaceae; genus Flavitalea. The sequence continues at coordinate 76,400 of CBHWDO010000002.1, read as the reverse complement.
TTTTATGCAGGTTGATCTCTTCTCTCAGCAACAAACTTCTTTCATAAAAACCATCAGTTCCCAAATGATACAGATCAGCATCACATAAAATTTCTTCAATCAAATTCTTTGGCTGCTGGGGAACTTTTGTTGCTTCAATACAACTCTCTACTTTTTCTATAAGCTGCCTGTCTGCACCCAATCCTTTCAAAAAATCCCTTGCGATCTTCTTACTCTCATCTTCATGGCCTTTTGAAGGACCTTTCAAATAACCTGTATCATGAAACCAGGCCGCAACAAGCAAAGCAACTTCATCTTCCCCTTCAATCCCATAAATATCAGCCATATGTTCACAATGATGTACCACCTCCCTGGTATGATTGAGGTTATGATATACAAGGTGTTTAGCCTGCTTTGAATGAAACAGGTTGCGAACATGCTGCTCAGATTCGTGGATCAGGGTCTGAATGGATGCTTCCATGCTGGTATAAGCTTTGAATGAATATGTTTAAAACAACAATTCCATACAACAAATCCATGCCAACCACCAAATTATTCCCCATAACCTACTGCATTATCCTCCTGGTTTCCTGTAATCCATGGTCCGGGAGGTCATTCAAACCTTCGATGCCGGGATACGATGATCGCCGCAAAACCGCCATGGTATTGAATAAACAGCTGTTGGAAATTTCCGGCCAGGTTAACCTCTCAGATGAGAAGTTTGCCGCCATCAACGATGAGGACGGGGAGATCATCTTCTTCTCCACCAATAATTCATCAACCATCAGTTCCACAAAATTTGCCAAGAAAGGCGATTATGAAGACATCAAAAAAGTTGATTCGAATTATTATGTGATGGAAAGCAATGGAGACATTCATGAAATTACTCCTGCCTCACAGAAAAGCACTCAATACAAATTTGAGCTCGAAAAAAAGATTGAATTTGAATCACTCGCGTATTATGAAGACCTGCACAAACTGGTATTGATCACCAAGGATCATGGATTGGATAAAAACGCATTGTATGCTTACTCATTCGATCTGCGAACCAGATCATTTGATCCGGAACCTTTCTTTACCATCAACATGAATCTTGTTCTTCGCAAACTCAAAGACTATGCTGCACAATTCAAACCCTCAGGTGCAGCGATCCATCCCATTACCAAAAAACTTTACCTGGTTGCTTCCATTGGAAAATGCATCGTCATCTGTTCCAAAGATGGGGTGCCTGAAGCAGCCTATGACCTCAACCCCGATCAGTTTCAACAGCCGGAAGGTATAAGTTTTGCATCCAACGGCGATATGTTCATTTCAAATGAAGGATTGAACGGTAAAGCAACATTGATCAAATATCCATACAACCCCGCCACCGCTGCGAAAAATATAACTACACCATGATGGGCTTTGTAAAAAAATTGATGACTCTTGCAATCTGCATCAGCAGCGGCTTTTCGCTGTTCTCACAGGATTCCATTGCATACCGTATCATACTGGTCGGCGATGCAGGTCAACAGGAAAACGACAAACATCCTGAGCTTGAACTCATTAAAAAACTCTATACACTCGATAAAAAAACTTCGGTCATATTCCTTGGAGATAATATCTATCCTAAAGGCCTTCCTTCTGTTTATGAAAAAAATTATCCGGAGATGAAACAGATCCTCGACAGCCAGATCAACCTGGTGCAGGGAACTGAAGCAAAAGCATACTTTATAGCCGGCAACCACGACTGGATGCAGGGTCGCGCAGGAGGATGGCAACAGGTACTCAACCAGGCGCGCTATATCAATTCACTGAATCGCCCGAATGTGATATACAGTCCATCTGATGTTTGTCCGGGTCCTGAAGAAATTCAACTCACTCCAAAGATCACACTGGTAACCATCGATTCACAATGGTGGCTGCATCGTTTTGAAAAGCCAGGTGTAAGCTATGGCTGTGATATCAGGACCGAAGAAGAATTACTCGATGAATTGAAAGATATAGTCAATCGAAATGAAGACAAACTGCTCATTTTCGCATGCCACCATCCATTCGTTTCTTATGGCCGACATGGAGGTTACTATAGCTGGAAGCAGCATATTTTTCCTTTCACTGAAATGAATCCGAAGCTCTATATTCCTTTACCGGTGCTGGGTTCATTATATCCTTTGTCGAGAGGTGTGTTTGGAAATATCCAGGATATCAGGCACCCGATCTATCGCGATTTCAGTGCTGCAGTTGACAGCATTCTTAATCAACATCCATATTGTATCAGGGTTTCAGGTCATGAACATTCGCTTCAGCTCATCAAACAGGAAGAGCAGTTCTATATCGTGAGCGGTGCAGGTTCAAAGCATTCAGATCTTTCCAAGGGAGAAGATATGGTATATGGAACTTCGAAAACAGGATTCGGTGTGATCGATGTTTCAAAACGAGGTGGGGTATATGTCAGTTTCTATTCAACCATGAATGATACTGCAACCAATGCATTGTTCAGAACTAATCTTCCTGCGTTTGATACGGCACCACCAAAGCCAAAAACTTATGCACTGAAAAATTTTCCTGATTCTGTATTATCAATCGCCAATCCAAAGCTAACAGCCAGCAAGGCAAAACGCTGGTGGCTGGGAGATAATTACCGCGAAGAATGGACAACTCCGGTGAAAGCAAAAGTGTTTGATATTGGCAAAGAAAAAGGAGGATTGAAGATCACCAAACTTGGTGGAGGAATGCAGACAAAATCATTAAGACTTGAGGATAAAGAAGGTAATGAATATGTATTGAGAAGTGTTGAAAAATTCCCCGACAATACTTTACCGGAGGAATTTAGGCAGACATTCGTAAAAGATGCTGTGGTGGATGGAATATCAGCATCCTATCCTTTTGCTGCACTTTCCATTCCAACACTTACCGACAAACTTGGGATTCCAAGTGCAAAGCCAAAACTGGTCTATATTCCGGACGATCCAAGATTTGGATACTACAAAGATTTATTTGCTAATTCACTGGCCATTTTTGAAGAAAGAGAACCTGGAGGATATGAAAAAAACAGCAGCACTGAAAAAGTGATCGACAAGCTGAAGGAAGATCATGATAACCAGGTTGACCAGCAGGCTGTGCTAAGAGCAAGAATGCTGGATATGTTCATCATGGATTTTGACAGGCATGAAGACCAGTGGAGATGGGGCACCAATGATACCGGCGATAAAAGAACTTATTACCCGATTCCACGCGACCGCGACCAGGCCTTCTTTGTAAACATGGGCTTTATTCCGAAACAGGTAAGTAAGCAGTATAGGATACCGAAGTTCCAAGGCTTCCGTGCAAAAGCGCGTGATATCAATACATTCAACTTCAATGCAAGATTCTTTGACAGGAGTTTCATGAATGAACTTTCCCGTGAACAATGGGAGCAGATGGTAGACACTATCATCAAAAATATGGATGATGCCACCATCACAAAAGCACTCAAACAACAACCACCGGAGATCTATAAATTCTCAGGACCTGATATTATTAATACGTTGAAAGAAAGAAGAAAATACTTCAGGGATGATATGATGAAGTACTATGAATTTCTTGCAAAAGAAGTAGACATCAGCACTTCAGACAAACGTGAATTTATTTTGGTGGACCACCAGGAGAATGGCGATATAGATCTTACCATCCGCAAGATCAATAAGGAAGGAGATACTTCAAAAGTTTTATATCATCGGTTGTTCAAAAAGAATGAAACTGATGAAGTAAGGATCTTTGCGAGGGCTGGTGAAGACAGTGTACTGATCGCCGGAAATGGAGGCCCGATCAAGGTTCGCATCATTGGCGGTTCAGATAAAGATCATATCATCAATAGATCTTCTGCGCCGAAGAGAAAAACCATCGTGTATGATTTCACCCCGGAAAAAAATATTGTTGAAGGAAATGCATTAAGAAACAGGAGTTCGAATTCTCCATTCATCAATACCTATAACCGGCGAAGTTTTAAATACGATATACTGAAGCCATCATTGTCTGTTGAATATAATCGTGATGATGGTTTATACCTTGGAATGGCATTGAAATACCAGGCACATGGTTTCAGAAAAGAACCGTATAAAGTACTGCAGCAGGTTTCAGCGCATCATGCATTGGGAACTAAAGCATTCATGTATAACTATCATTTGCAGCTGATCGATGCAATTGGCGACCAGGACTTTATTGTAGATGGTACACTTCGTTTGCCACGCAATACCATTAACTTCTTTGGCCTGGGAAATGATACGAAATATGATCGTTCGGATGGAAAGAGTATCAATTACTACCGAACAAGATTTGACCATGGTGAAATTGCAGCAGGATTTAGAACCGCATTGACGCCTGATATCAATTTCTATTATGGTGGAACATTCCAGTATTATTATTACAAGACCGAATACAATGAAGGAAAGATCCTCGCAGAGAGACCATTCCCGAATATTGATACAGCAGAATTAAATTCACCAAAGACCTATGCAGGACCAAGGATCAGGATCAGCATCGACAACAGGAACGATCCGATCATTCCAAGTCGAGGTATACGTTGGGTAACCGATGCCGAAATGAACTATGGGCTGCAATCCAGTTCAAATAATTTTGCAAGGTTGTCTTCAGATCTTTCGATTTATATCAGTTCCAGCAGACCTGCAAAACTCGTTGTGGGATTGCGTTTCGGAGGAGGTATCACTTATGGCGATTATGAATATTACCAGGCGCAATATTTAAGTGGAACTACCAACCTCAGGGGATATCGCAAATTTCGATTTGCCGGTGACAAGATGTTTTACAACAATGTGGATGTAAGGTATAAACTTGGAGAATTCAGAACATACTTATTACCTGCAGCATATGGCTTGCTGGCATTCCATGATGTAGGAAGGGTCTGGTATAAAAAAGAGCAATCAAACACCTGGCACAATGGCTATGGAATTGGCGTCTGGCTTGCACCAGCAAAGAAACTGGTAGCCTCCGCCTCGTTCGCCCATTCAAAAGATGGTAATATGCCGGTGTTGAGTTTAGGGTTTCAATTTTAAAATGGAGACGGGGAGACGGGGAGACAAGGAGACATGAGGGAGTGCAGCAGCTTCAGGTCTCCATTTCTCCACGTCTCCATGTCTTCATTTCTCCATTTCTTTAATCCTCCCCCACCCTCACAAACCCACCTCTCCTCGGCGCCGGCATCTCACTATCATTTCCTTTAACGGCCTTCCATACAACACGATTGAATAAAAGATCAGGTAAGGCATCTGCATTTACCCAGTCGAGATGATCGATCTCTTTTTGAAGATCCACCACTGCGACATTCTTTTTATCCAGATCAACGAGAGCTGGTCGGGCCCTGAAAGGTGTAAGATCCGGTTTGGATGTAAAGCAGGCCCACATGGGTGTTGCGGCAGCATCATACTGGCTCATCGGTGGAATATTTAATATCAGTTCCATCGTACGAAGCATGGAAGATGTGCTGTACATTTCTGATACCACCGTTTTTCTTTTTGTATATGGACTGACGATATATGCAGTTGATCTATGCGCATCCACATGATCCGAACCGTTCTGCGCATCATCTTCAATTATGAAAATGGCAGATTCTTTCCAGATGCTGCTCTTCGAAATATATTCAACTAACCTTCCTACAGCAAGATCATTTTCGGCCACCATCGCCACAGGAGTTGGCTTTCCTTTTCTTGCGCCAAAAGTATGATCGTTTCCTAATCTTATTGTCTGGAATTGCGGCACCGCATTCTTCTTCAACAATGAATCAAAATCGCGGATCCACATATCCACACGATAATTATCTTTTATATCAAGATTGTATTCAGGAAAACTCTCGCAGATATTTCCTTCAAGACTTTTTATAGTTGGCTTTCCTTTGCTTACAAATTCTCCATAGCTTCTGTAGGTCACTCCTGCTCGCTTACAATGATCCCAGATAAATCCATCTTTTGGATGTGCGATCTCACGCGAACCTTCATAATCATAGGTTCCGCCTCTTCCTCCATAACTGGTCACCCAGGTTTTCTCAACATAATCATTTGCATAGGCAGCCGTTGTCCAGTTATGCCCGTCTGCACTCACTTCCGCATCAACATAAAAATTATCCAGCAATACAAATTCATCAACTATGGCATGCTGATTGGGCGTTACCTTTTCGCCAAATAATACAAGGCTTGTATCTCCATTTCCTTTTTTAACATCACCCAATACCTGGTCATAGGTTCGGTTCTCTTTGATCACATAAAATACATATTTGATGGGAGACGACTGTCCCAACTTTAACCGAACAGGATTATTTCTTAAGTCTTTTTTTTCAGGTTTTTTCACTTTACCAAATGGAGTATTTGAATATACTGAAGCGCTATAGCCTGCAAGCTGCTTTTCGCCAGGGATATCAATTACACTAAGGGTTCCTTTAAATAACCCTCCGATATATTGCAGTGGTCTTCCTCCTTTCCGGATATTCTGTTCATGGTTTCCCGATGATTCATTCAGGCTCACAGGCCTTGGCCCATCAGGGTTTGGTAAAGAACTCATTCCCTTTCCATTGGTCACATAAATTTTATAATCAACAATCTTCACACTGGTTGGATACCATCCGGTTGGGATGAATCCTTTGCTGAAGCTTTGTCCCGGCTCCTCCACCTCAAACACTGCCAGGCAATTATTATCTGCATTGGCGATATATAGGAATTCTTCATCACCAGATAATGCCAGTGCATTCGGGGTGGATCCAATCGGGGAATTTGGGTAAAGACTGGTTGTTAGTGTTTCAATTGTTCTGCCTGCCACAAGGTCTACAACAGAAACAGTATTCTCATTTCCGTTCGAAACATATAACACCTTACCATCTTTGCGGATGACCATTTCATTGGGATTATCTCCTACACAAATTTTTCGGGTGATCCTGTTTAGCGACAGGTCATATTCCGCAATTGCATCTCCTCCCCATAAAGAAATATACAATTTCGATCTATCAGGCGATAATATAGCTGCGTATGCTTCTGCACCCAATGAATGCCTTTCCAGGATTTTGTGTTCCCTGATCGATAGAACATACAATGCACTGTCTTCTTTTGTAACTGCGAAAAGCCTGTCGCCCTGCTCATATACTGCAATTCCGCTAACACCAATTTTATTCGGCCATTTTTTTCCCAGCAGAAAACTATCAGTAAGTTGAAGCGAATCCTGCACAATGGAATATTTCCACACCAGGTTATCATTTGCTCCTGATGTATAAATGGATCGGCTATCATCGCCAAATTCAAGCCCATACCATGCTTTGGGCTGTACCCTGGTATAAACCAATTTTGAAGAAGCACGATCAATTAGTTGAATGGAATTATCACTCTGACCATTATTCGTTACTGCAAGCCATCTTTTATCGGGAGAAACTTTAAGTTGCAAAGGAAGGTCACCAAGTTGAATAGAGCTTCCCGCAGGACTGATCTTCCACCCATTCGACAGTAAAACTGTTTTTCCTTTTTTTCCCGGGGTAACCTGTGCCTGAGTAGATACAAACGTGCATAAAACTGCAGTTTGAAGTAGAAGCTTTCTCATTGTCTTAATTTAAAACAGTTCAAAGGTATCTACAACAATTACTGCTTATTTAAAACATCAAAACTTAATACATTGATATTATTGATGTTTTTTCTCATGGATCATTTTCTCCTGGTCCTTCTCCTGCCTGGTTTTATCAACTACCCCGATCCTCAATGCCTTTAATCCACTTACTCCCTGCAGTTCTTCAAGGTCAAGGTATTCAATATCACCTTCCAGCAAACCTTCATTTCGCAGAAAATCTATATGCTCTTCAAACTCCTTTGCTTCCTGGTTATGCATATAAACGATGGCAATTTTTCCAGGCTGGGTAAGCCTTTCATTGGTATCGCGGATACATACTTTGTCGATCCTTTTTTTGATGATCTCATAGCGGATATTGTAGGCACCATCCACATCAAACTTTCTTTCTGCATGACGAAAACTGATGGAAATAGGATAACTGTGCGCCAGTACGAGTTGCGTAGTTTGTAAAGGCACTGCAAGTTTTCCTTCCCATCTCTTTGATAGCTGTGCGGCTCTTGCCAACATTCCTAATTGCCACAGCTTCAGATTGCGCAGATAGAATTCATTGAAAGTTTCCTGCGGACAAATGGATTGACCGATGTAAATATTGAAATCAACACCATCTGTCACAAACCTTTCAAAATAGTGCGGAAACATTTTCTGCGCTTCCTTTTCTTCATTATCGATAAATCTTGCCAACATGGTATTGACAAATGAGATACTGTCATCGAAATTCTTCCTGTGTCTATACAGCATATCAATTGGCGAAGCCACTTCCTTAAAATAATCGGTGATCATTTCCTTTACTGCTGGAATTTTTTCCCTCAATAAATGGAACAATTCAACCACATCATTTTTCAGGAACCTGTTTACTGCAAATTCTTCTTCCGACAACATGAAATTTCTTGCAGCATGTTTATACTTCCGGATCCTGTAAAAAGTTTCCCTGAGCTTCGGCAATGATCTCTCTTTGATTGCCTGCCTGATGATCTTTTCCACCAGTTCCAGTTGTTCGATCAGGTCTTGTTGGATCGCTTTATTTCTCTCCACAGAAGAATTCCTGATATCAATGGCTCCATACAATGGATAAACTCCATTGAACACTATATTGCTAACGCGTGCATCTTCATCTTTTTCCACACGCATCAGGTAATCAACTGCAGCATCAGTGAAACTCCATTCCACAGCGGGTTGTATGGCAGTAAATTGCTCCTTGATGATCTTATTGATCTGTCCTTCAAAATGATCTGAAGTTTTTTGTAATGCCAGTTCTATGATACTTACAACAGGTTCCATCTTATTGATAAACTCCTGTGTAAAAAACTTTTCAGATGTTTCACTGATCTCTAAAATTCCAATCAATTCTTCTTCATGCCATAATGGATATAACACCATGCTCTCAACTCCTCTGGCTTTCAGGGGTTGAAGAAAAGAATACTGCTGCAAGACAACATCATCAATAACATCAATCACTAAGGCAGGAACTCCTTTGGAAAAATATTTATGTAATGATTCTGCAATCACCTGTCGGTTTTCATCTTCCTCAACGCCTTCAAGCAACATACTTTTTGAAAGCAACAAGGAAGGAAAAACATATTTTTTATTGATACAAAAAAGGGATGTTATTCCCATTTTCAGATTACACGAACCGGCAAGATCACGGATCTTATTTTCAAGATCAGCAAACCCTTCTTCTTCCGACAAACACCTGTAATCCAGCAATAGGTTTTTTATACTGCTCACTACCGTTCTTTCTGTAAGGTCACGGATATGGACAATACCCAATCCCTCAAATTCAACAGCAGATAAGTCAACCTGCATCACTAGTTCATGCTGTTGATCCAGTTCATTAACCCTGGTGATCTGTTGTTCCTTCAGCGTATCCCAGGCCATTCCGGCTGGTTCTCCTTTCGAAATGATCAGGTTATTTTTGAGCGCAAATTCAAAGTATTTATTCAGGTTCTGCTGGTCAGGTATATTTACCACAGGTTTGAAATGACCCTGTAATTTCTTTCCCATAGCCTGTTCCAGTAAATGGCCAACCGCAGCAATCCGAAGGTTTCGATTCATTGTTTCAATGATCTTATCGATCCCACCTGAGCTGACGAGTTTTTCTTTCAGTTGAAAAAATGAAGACGTGCTGTATACCACTTCAAAAGAGAAAGGCCGGGTCACCACGTAGATCTCATCTTCTGCCACCAGGTTCACCGGTAGCAAAACCTGCATCAGTTCATTGATCATATCCTGCCTCGACTCCCATTGCGACTTATTATCCATCACACTACTCAATACTTCATCGGCCAGGATCTTATCCAATAACCATGTGTACACAGGCAGATTACCCTGTGCAGAATTTCTCCAGCTATCCACCAGAGGAAGCAGGGAAACCTTAGAGCTATATGGTTGTACCAGGCAAGACTTTTTATCCATGCCTTGAATAGTGCAAAAACTGTTCTTCGCCCTGTTAAACGCAGCTTAAAACCCCTACTGTTGTTTTTTATACCCGCTTACGGTTGATCACGCGGCAAACACTAAGGGATATCCCGGCAAACCCATCCTTTTTTAGCGGATTACCACGGATCATTCCCGGAAGGTTAATCTGCCGACCGTTCCATGATTTTGATAACCCATATATTTCCTGCAATTGCCCATATGATCGTTCATTTAAATTGCCTTTCAAATTTACCGGGTCGATGAACCTGCCACCAATATCATCAAAATGATCAGTGAATAATGCCGTATGGTTCCATTCACACCGTATCGACCATCCCGGACCCACATCCCAATAAATTCCGATTCCCGTCGAAATGAAACCGGTGGATACCCTGTATTCATTGGAAATTGTTTGTCCTTCAGTATGTAAAGGCCTTAAATCTACCCATTCATTTGCTAGTCTTGCCATCGGATCATACCAGTTTAGACCGCCCCCGAAAAAGAAATAGGGAGAAATCGTGCCTGCTTCCCTTCCAAAAGACAATGGATGCAGTTCCAGCCTGGCCTGGACTTCTGTAAAATCCGTTCGAAAATGCAGGTTGCGGGCCGATCGTTGGGTTCCAGCTGCATTGGAGTTGGAATCAGCTCCCGACAGGCTGCCCCTGTTTACACTGATAGAAATCCCGACTTTCCGCTGGTATAAAGCGGAAATCATCAGTCCAGCCATAATTCCCGGGGAACGGGTATTCAGTTCATTGAAGTAAAAATTTGCAGATCTCTTTGGACCGATATCAGTCAATCCGGCAATAAAACCCGATTTTACCCCGATCTCCACTAACAATGGGGGTTCGAGATAATCTGCATTGTAGAAATAATCCTGGCCGTGCAGGGCATCAGCCAGGCAAACCATTGCCATCACAATCCATCTCCTCATAATCCTGGTTTAGAATATGAAGATCTATATATCGGCTGTGATAACCCTGGTGTTTTGACGGTAAAATTTACAGATTTTCCTCAGCCCGCATTGGTCACATTTCGGGTTCCTGGCGAGGCAAACGTACCTGCCATGAAGGATCAGCCAGTGATGAGCCTTGTGAACCAGTTCTTGGGGAATGTATTGGATCAGTTGTTTCTCCGCTGCCAGGACAGTCCTGGCATTTACGGTAAGTCCAAGCCTTGCAGAAACCCTGAAAACATGGGTATCCACGGCCATATTAGGTTGCTGATCGATCACCGAGGTGATCACATTGGCAGTTTTCCTGCCCACACCCGGCAATTTCACCAGTTCCTCCACGGTAAGTGGAACTTCCCCGTTGAAATCTTCCATCAGCATTTTTGCCATGCCGATGAGGTGTTTTGTTTTGTTATTGGGATAAGAAATGCTTCTGATGAGTGGGAAAAGATCTTCAAAAGAAGCCTGGGAAAGACTTTGAGGGTCGGGATATAATTCAAATAAGCGGGGAGTCGTAAGATTCACCCGCTTATCTGTGCATTGAGCCGACAGGATCACAGCTACCAGCAACTGGTAGGGATTGTCGTATAACAGTTCCGTTTCCGCGTCGGGAATATGGTCCTGAAAATAATCTAAAACAATTTTAAAACGTTCTTTGCGCGTCATTGCGACTGCGAAAATAGGCAAGAACTACAACAATTCCCTAAGGATGATTTGCTGTTTCAGGCATAGTTTCACGTGCATAATTCAGCACTTTAAGAACAGATTCAGCTCTTGGGGAAACCAATTCTCGGTTTAAAGCATTGGAAGACGATCTCAGAACCTCCAATTTCTCGCGAAGCGACCAGTCACGCTGAAGAGCTGCATCAATCTGTGCTCTCTTCTCAGGGGTAGCTTCATTGTATAAATACTGTACAAGCTCCTCTGGTGTAAAATAAGAAGTCATAGGCAAACCATTTATGTCCTAATATTTCCGAAAGAGTCAATTTCGGTTGTCCGTCCGTGAATATAAACGGATATGAAAGAGGATTATTGTGTAACCTCCTCGGCGATAATGTAAACGTCCTCATTATCCCTTTTCATCCGGTACTTTTCACGGGCGTACTTTTCTAAAATAGCGGGGTCCGACTTCAACTGTTCGAGTTCTTCTTTGGTGGATTTGATCTCTTTTTGGTAGTAAGCGCGGCTTTCTTCAAGCTTTTGTAGTTCACCTCTTTGTTTAATGTGCGTGGTGATGAAATCCTGCTCGTCGAAGAAAAACATCCAGATACCGAAGCCTACTGCCGTAAGGAAGTATTTGTTCCGGATCCATGCTGGTATGATCTGCAGTATTCGCACGTTGCAAATATAGCTTTTGTGTTGAATTGCAAAAGAAAAAGGGGCCGATTGCTCAGCCCCTCTTATTTATTTTCCAAACCTGATCTTTCCGGAAGGATAGATGCCATTGTCTCCAAGCATCTCTTCGATCCTGATCAGTTGATTGTACTTGGCCATACGGTCTGTTCTTGATGCAGATCCGGTCTTGATCTGACCACAGTTCAGCGCTACCGCCAGGTCAGCGATGGTCACATCTTCAGTTTCACCACTTCTGTGACTCATGATGGTATTGTAACCTGCATGCTGAGCCATGGTAACCGCATTGATGGTTTCAGTCAGGGTACCGATCTGGTTTACCTTTACCAGCAAACCGTTTGCAATTCCCTTATTGATTCCTTCTTCAAGACGCTTTACGTTGGTTACGAAAAGATCATCACCTACCAGCTGGCATTTATTTCCAACTGCTTCAGTCAGCATTTTCCAACCTTCCCAGTCATCTTCTGCCATACCATCTTCGATAGAAATGATAGGATACTGATCAACCCAGCTCTGCCAGTATTTAACCAGCTGCTCGCTGCTCATCTGCTTTCCATCACTCTTGTGGAAGATGTATTTGTCTTCTTTCCAAAGCTCAGAGTTTGCAGCATCCATAGCGATGCCAACCTGTGAACCCGGGGTATAACCAGCAGCAGTGATAGCAGTCAGTACAGTTTCGATCGCTTCTTCATTGCTTTGAATATTCGGAGCGAAACCACCTTCGTCACCAACGTTGGTAGAATATCCTTTTTTCTTCAATACGGTTTTCAATGCATGGAAGATCTCAACTCCCCAGCGAAGACCTTCACTGAAAGAAGAAGCACCTACAGGCATTACCATGAATTCCTGGAAGTCGATCTTGTTATCCGCATGTGCACCACCATTCAGGATGTTCATCATCGGGATAGGCAATGTACGTGCATTGGTTCCACCAATATAACGGAAGAGCGGAAGACCTAATTCAAGTGCAGCAGCTTTTGCAGCAGCCATAGAAACTGCCAGCATTGCGTTAGCACCCAGTCTGCCTTTATTTGCTGTTCCATCGAGTTCGATCAGCAAATGATCGATACCAGCCTGGTCAGCCACTTCAAAACCCAACAGCTTTTCGCTGATCTCTTTATTTACATTCTCAACAGCTTTGAGAACTCCTTTTCCAACGTATGTATTCTTATCATTATCCCTCAGTTCAACAGCTTCATGGATACCGGTACTTGCGCCACTTGGAACGGCCGCTCTTCCCAATACTCCTTCATCAGTGATGATATCAACTTCAACCGTAGGATTTCCACGGCTGTCAAGGATCTGTCTTGCATGAACCTCTGCGATGTAACTCATATTTGTGTTTTTTTGAAATCTGAAATGGGTAATCGGAAAACGGAAATGAAAGAGAAAAACAGAACATTTTAATTTTCGATTACCGATTACCGATTTTCGATTTATCGCCTGTCAATTCCCTGAACACTTCTTCCAGCTTCCTTTCACCAGTTTGCAAAGAAACTATATTAAGGTTATGTGACAAAGAATGTTCAAGCAAAGAACGCTTGAGCGATTCAGGATTTTCTGTCCTGATTTGAAATGAATTGTCGGATAACTGATCAACAGCAATAGCATCCACCATCGCTGAAACCTGCGCCACATCTACCTTTTCTTTATACTCGACTAATACGAACAACTGTTTGTCAGTCGACAATTGTAACTGTGAAAGATTTTCGTCAATTATTAATTGACCTTTATTGATTATGATCACACGATCACAGATCGCTTCAACTTCCTGAAGTATATGGGATGAAAAAAGGATGGTCTTGGTCTTTCCCAATTCCCTGATCACATCCCTGATCTCGATGATCTGGTTTGGATCCAATCCGGTTGTTGGCTCATCAAGTATCAGCACTTCCGGGTCATGAATCAGTGCTGCAGCAAGACCAAGTCTTTGCTTGTATCCTTTCGATAACTGTCCGGCTTTTTTTGTTTTCTCCGGCATCAATCCCACCATTTCCATCACTTCGTCAATTCGCCCCCTTCTCCCCTTCTCCACTTCCCCACTTCTCATCTTCTCCACTTCATGCACCCCTGCTACAAACTCCAGGTACTCCCTCACATACATATCATAGTACAATGGGTTTGACTCAGGCAAATAACCGATCTTCTTTTTTGCAGCAATAGGATCCTTTGCCACATCAACACCTGCAACGATTGCAGTACCATTATCAGGCATCAGGTATCCCGTAATGATCTTCATGGTAGTAGATTTCCCCGCTCCATTCGGACCGAGGAAACCAACTACTTCACCAGTTTTTATACTGAAAGAAATATTATCAATTGCTTTCTGTTCTCCGTATTGTTTGGTCAGTTGATTTACCTGTATCGACATGCAACAAACCTACAAATTGTAACGGAAAACACCTTAGAGATTATCATATTCATAAAGCTCCTCAAGATGATCACCAGGAGCCATTTCGAAGATCGGTTTGATCACGCCATCATGAAGGTCATACACCCATCCATGCAAATAAGGACGCTGGTCATATTTCCATGCCTTTTGAATAATAGATGTTTTAGCCAGATTAATAACCTGCTCCTGCACATTCAATTCAATCAGTTTGTTTGTACGCAATTCTTCATTTTCAATTGAATCAACCTCATTTTTATGAAGCCTATATACATCTTTGATATTACGCAACCATTTATTGATGATCCCTACAGAATGCCTTGACATAGCGGCTTTCACACCACCACAACCATAGTGACCGCAAACGATCACATGCTTAACCTTCAATACATTCACCGCATATTCCAATACACTAAGGAGGTTCAGATCTGTATGCACTACCATGTTTGCAATGTTCCTGTGTACAAAGATCTCACCTGGCTGAGTTCCGGTGATCTCGTTAGCAGGTACCCGGCTGTCACTGCATCCGATCCATAAAAATTCCGGTGTCTGAAGATTCACCAGCCTGTTGAAATAATCCGGATCTTCTGCTACTTTCTCTTTTGCCCAGGCCTTGTTTTCTAACAATAACTTCTCGTAAGATTGCATAACTGTCTTTTAAAAGAATTACTAATTAAAATTTGTATCGATAGCAGAATATTGAACCTTGGTATACCCTGCTGTTAATGGTTCATCATATGCCAGTTTAAAGCCCTGCTCGCGTGTTGCATTTCTCTTCAGCTCTACTGAAATATTTTTCAGAGGTGCATGTTTCATAAAGTCTTCTATCACTTCAATGACATCCTTATCAATAAAGTCTGCTCTACCCGCATCGATCAATACCACCGCATTCTCAGGAACTTCTTCAAGCTTTCTTTTAATGATGGGCTTATTCAAAAACGATACATCCTTCCGTAGTCTGAAAAGATACCTATTATTATCATTTACTACAAAAACAGCAGATCGGAAATTACTTCTGATGATGAAGAATAATCCAACAACAATACCAATCAGTACTCCTTTCAACAGGTCAGTAAATAATATAGCCAGTATGGTAATCAGGAATGGCATGAACTGATCCCAACCCTTCTTGTAATAAAGTTTAAATAAGGCAGGTTTTGCCAGCTTATACCCTGTAAAGATAAGGATCGCGGCAAGGGCCGACAATGGAATAAGGTTTAGAACATTTGGAATGAAAGCCACACTGAGCAACAGGAATAGACCGTGCATAATGGCAGACATCTTTGTTCTTGCCCCTGCATTCACGTTTGCAGAAGAACGTACGATCACACTGGTAATTGGCAAACCACCGATCAGGCCGGAAACCATATTACCCACACCCTGTGCCTTCAATTCACGATTCGTTGGAGATACACGCTGGTAAGGATCAAGATCATCGATGGCTTCAAGACTCAACAATGTCTCTAAACTAGCCACCAGCGCAAGGGTTATCGCAGCGATCCATACATCCTTGTTGCCAAGATTTGTCCAGTCGGGGAAACTGAAGAACGATAAAAATTCTCCGGCACTGGAAGCTTTTGGAATATTTACCAATTGCTCCTGTGCCAGTCCTGTACCAGAAGACATGAAAAAGAAATTGATTCCCACACCAATCAATACCACGATCAAAGGTGCAGGTATCATCTTGATGAACCCCTGTTTCTTCATGGTAAACTTCTCCCAGGCAAACTGGAATACAAGGCATATACCACCGATCAGTAAAGCAACCGGAGTAATATATTTCCAGGAGTTTATAATGGATGTAAAAGTATTTTCATTATTAGGTTGTACAAAACTTTGATCCCCTTCAAAATCTGCATCATATCCTACAAGGTGTGGAAACTGTTTCAGGATCAGGATCAATCCTATCGCTGCCAGCATTCCCTTGATCACTGCGCCAGGAATATAATCACCGATCACACCAGCTTTCAGAAATCCTAGTGCCAGCTGAAATGCACCTGCCAGCACTACCGCAAGCAGGAAGGCTTCAAATGCAGGAAGTTTCAGAATAGCGGCAGCAACGATGGTGGTCAGTCCTGCAGCAGGGCCACTCACACTTAATTGCGAACCACTCAATGCACCAATTACAATACCACCAACAATACCGGCAATAATACCACTAAAGAGAGGGGCACCACTACCCAAAGCAATACCTAAACACAAAGGAAGGGCTACAAGAAATACAACGATAGATGCAGGAAGATCATTGGAGATCGACTGCAGATAACCTTTTTTATTATCCACGATAAAAGATTTATTGATCAAACAAACATGACACAGCAATGCACAGTCGTGCACTACAACTTAAAATTTCAATATGGTCATATTGCTTGCTCCGGAGGCGGGGAAAGTATCTCGAAGTGGACTACATGCAGCTTTTCAGAACACTGCACCATATATTCGAAGAGATGATTTGTCCAGTGGGGATCCTGCAGTTCTACCTGCTTGTGGACATATTCTTCATTAATGCTTAAGGAATTGCTGGGTGATTTTTCATCGGGACCGGCAGGATTTGTTTGCGACGTGTCAGTCGCTCCGTCCTCATTGATCAGTTTAACCACAACTCCCTTTTTTAACTCGGGAAAGATCAGGTAATTTACATTGGTCAGGAACAACAGCAACGACATCATTACCAGTGCAACGACACGGGTAAAGCGTCTGTTATAGCAAAGATCATATATCGGGGTTGCTGTCATTGTCGCAAAGATATGTTTCTGGATTTGTAATTCCTTCCACAAAGTCATTGGGAATCCTTTAACAATTTCAGGACAGCAGCTCCCTGATCTTTTTAACCAGTTCCCTGGTGGAGAACGGCTTACTGATATACATTTCGGCACCCAGGTCAAGACCCTTCTGAATATCCGCTTCCCTGGTTTTGGCACTGAGAAATACCACTTTGGTGGAGTTCAGTTCTTTACTGGATTTGATATGCCGGCAAATGGCATATCCATCCACATCCGGCATCATGATATCGAGCAGAACGAGGTCCGGAATACTGGTATTGACAATATCAAGCGCCTCCTTTCCATTCCTCGCAACCATCACCTCAAAACCATTTTTCTTCATGAGAAATTCAAGCGACATCAATATATAAGGATCATCATCTACCACCAATACTTTATGCATACATTGTTTTAAACCGGTATTGTAAATATAAATCTTGCACCATTTCCCTGTACATTCTCCACCCAGATCTTTCCGCCATGCATCTCCACAATTTTTTTACAGATTGATAACCCAAGCCCGCTGCCTTCAGGCTTCTTCAGTGTTTGATTACGTGCCTGGAAAAATTTATCGAAGATCAGTTCATGCAGGTCCGGATCAATTCCCTTTCCGTTATCTTCCACCCACACCTGCCATTCATTATAATTTTCAAACATGGAAATCTTCACCAAACCTTCGCCATCCTTCACAAACTTCACAGCATTCGCTACAAGATTTACAAGTACCTGGTGAATAAGCGCTTTATCGCACTGAAGCAACAACATGGAATCCGGAAGCTGCTTTACAATTTTGATATTGCGTTCAGCAGCGATAGCCTGGAACGACTGAATCACATCGTTCACCATCAATCGCATATCAACCGGCTCAAGATGAAGTTTTTGCCTTCCGGATTCGTATCGCTCAAGGCTCAGCACCTGGGTGATCAGGTGACTCAAACGTTCAGATTCCTTGATCACTCCGGATAAGAAATGATTACGCTCCTCATCTTCCATATCAGGGTTATCATGGATGATCTCTGCCATTGCCCTGATGGATGTAAGCGGGGTTCTTAATTCATGTGTTACCGTGTAAAGGAATTCATCTTTTAATACATCTATCTCGGTTAATGCGGCATTTGCAATTTTTAATTGTTCTGAAGCGCGGGTAAGTTCCTGCGACTTTCTTGTTAACTCCTTGTTGAGTTCAATGATCTGCTGAGATTCCCGCAGGATCTTCACCACTTCCTCGATCTTCAGATCTTCTTCTTTCGTTACGCTGCTTACCATGATCCTTGCCGAGGCAGAACCAATGATCCCCGATAATACTTTCTCTGCAAAGCTTACCAGTCGTGGATCTGCACGACTCTGCAACAGGTTGATCTTATTCCTTGAAGCAAATTTTTTGATAAGATTATCCGCCCTTTCTTTTCCAAGAAATGTTGCAAGCAAACTCGTAAGATCAGGAAGATAGGCAGTTCCCCGCCATACAGATTCACTTCCTTCAACAGTAGAATGTTTGAAGATATCAACAAAGATCTCCGATTGATAGATCTCCTGTGATGTTTGCTTTGTATTGAAAGAGATCATTACATAAGCAGCAATATTACACATCAAACTCCAGAACAATGAATGAGAAATAGGATCCATTCCCTTCATTCCAAATAAAGATTCAGGTCTTAACCAGTCAATCCCAAACGGACCCTGCGTAACAATTGCTTCAGGAAGAAAACCTGACACCACCCATGATGGTACTACCAGGGTATATGTCCAAATAACGAAACCAATGATCATTCCCGTGATCGCAGCTTTCTGTGTTCCACCCTTCCAGTAAATGCCACCGAAAATGGCCGGCGCAAACTGTGCCACGGCTGCAAAAGAAACCAGTCCTATCGACACCAGTGATGCCGACTGTGCAACAGTTTTATCATAGATATATGCCAGCAGCAATACGATGATGATACTGATCCTTCTTGAATAAAGTATTCGCCTGCTGATCGACGTATCATTCCCTGCATTAAAATCTCTTACTTTCAATAACAATGGAGTACTGATATTATTACTCATCATGATACTCAGAGCGATCGTCTCTGCAATGATCATACTGGTTGCCGCAGAAAAACCTCCAATGAAAACAAATAATCCAAGCATATCATGACCCGCCTGCAGTGGAAGAGCCAATACATAACTGTCGGGCTCAAAGTTTGTCTCATTCAACAACATTTTTCCGCCGAACATAATAGGCAATACAAATACATTGATGAGCAGAAGATATAACGGGAATAACCAGCTTGCTTTCTGCAAATGCCGCTCCTGCATATTTTCAACTACTCCAACCTGGAACTGCCTAGGCAGGAAAATAAAAGCCATCATGGAAAGCATGACTAAGGTGATCCATGATGAATAGGAAACATTTCCTTCGAGTAAGAATAATTCCTGGAAAGAAGGATTCGCAGATGCTTTGGTAAACACATCGCTGAAGCCATCATACAATTGATAGGTTACGAAAAAGCCCACTGCCAGGAATGCAATTAATTTAATGATCGATTCAAAGGCAATTGCAGCAACCAGTCCTTCATGTTTTTCCGATGCATCGATCGATCTCGTTCCAAACAGGATGATGAAGAAAGTCAGCAGTACCGTGATGTAAAAAGCTTTGTCCTTATAGAATTCCTGGAGCCCTAATGCAGATGTATCAGCTCCCGTAAGCACATCCATACTGGTTGAAATGGCTTTAACCTGCAAAGCCACATAGGGTATGATACCAAGCACACAAAGAATTGTAACTACCACTGCAATGGAAAAGTTCTTTCCATATCGTGTTGAAATAAAATCTGCAATACTGATGATCCTTTGCGTTTTACAGATCCTGACGATCTTTCTTAAAACCGGGATAAACATCACACACATCAAAGTGGCGCCGAGATAAGTAGTGATATATTCAATACCAAATTCCGCAGCCCTTCCTACACTTCCGTAAAAAGTCCATGCGGTACAGAACACCGCAAGTGAAAGCGCATATACATAAGGGTTAGCAATCAGGCTCTTCCCTTTTTTCAACCTGTATTCCGCGAAATATGCAACGCCAAACAGCAGGCACAGGTACAGAACCGAAGCACCGATAACAATGTAGTTATTCATTTACGACGGCGTTTGGTTTCTGTAATGATATATACGAACACAATTACTGAAACCCAGACCATGAAGATATACAGGAACAACACTGGTATCCCGCCAATTAATTTGTTCTTATCAAAGATGGAGATCAATGGATAAGAAAGCAGGAGTACCAGTGTGATCGCAAGTAAATTTAGCTTCTGTTGCTTGACCGGCTGATTCATTCCTCACAAGATAACAACAACATTTATTCATTTATCTCGTATTCATTCAGCAGCGCATAATATCCGAAAATTGATAGCCCTCCTACAATTATAGGCGTCAGTACAAACGCATAAATGATGGCGGGGATAAGGTCTTCTGTCTTTGGACTGTGAAACTTTGGTATGGCCTGGTTTACGATTAGATAATATCCTGCTGCCAGCCCGATCAAAATCCATACAATGCCCAGAACTCTCCTGATAGTATTCATAAAAAAAGTTTGATTAGTCTTCAATACGATTGTCTTTTCCGTTGATATATAGTGCCCCGATCACAAAACTCACAGCTGCAATGATAATTGGATACCATAATCCCTCTAGAAATGGTTTATCATAAGGGAGTGCAGTACCAGCCTCACTTGCAGCTTCATTGGCCTGTGCTGCTCTTGTTGCCAGGAAGGTTGCAATGGCAGGAAGCAATCCACCAAAGATCCCGTTACCGATATGGTAAGGCAGCGACATGGAAGTGTACCTGATCTTGGTTGGAAACATTTCCACGAGGAAAGCTGCAATAGGTCCATATACCATGGTTACAAATAAAACCTGTGCAAATACCAGCCATACCAGGGTCCAGAAGGAACTGTTATCCAACATGACAACCTTATGGATCTTTGTTCCTGATTCAAAACTTGCCAACATCACATTGGCATGAATCGGCTCTTCCTTCACTTCGCGGAATGTGGTACCATCGGTGTATTCTTTCAAAGTGATCGTTGTGCGGATACTATCACCTTCATGTTTGGGATCCGCAACTGTATTGATCTCTACATTTGACCTACCAGCGATCTCCGTCTTTGAACTTACACTTCCCGCATCAAACATCTTTGAATAAATGGGTCGATAAGAAATGATCGCTACCAGCATTCCAATCAGCATGATCCATTTTCTTCCAATCCTGTCAGACAATGCTCCGAAGATCACAAAGAATGGTGTGGCAAAAAGAAGTGCATACATGATCAGCTTTGAAGCCTGCCCGATCTCAACACTCAATGTATTTTGAATAAAACTCAAAGCATAGAATTGCCCAGTGTACCAAACAACACCCTGACCCATCGTTGCACCAAACAATGCAAGCAATACGAATTTGAAATTAAGCTTGTGGCCAAAACTTTCTTTCAATGGATTAGTGGAAGTCTTTCCTTCAGCTTTTGCTTTGGCAAACAATGGAGATTCTTTCATCTTCATCCTGATCACGACAGAAATTCCCACCATGATAATAGAGATCCAGAATGGTACTCTCCAGCCCCAATCATTAAAATCCGATTCACTCATCATGGCTTTGGTGGAAATGATCACCAGCAGGGAAACAAAAAGCCCGATGGTTGCAGTGGTCTGGATCCATGAGGTCCAGAAGCCACGCCTTTCAGCAGGTGAATGTTCTGCCACATATGTTGCTGCACCACCATATTCTCCGCCAAGTGCCAGTCCCTGCAGCAATCGAAGTATCAATACCAATATCGGTGCAAGAAATCCAATGGTTTCATATCCAGGGATACAACCTATGAGAAAGGTGGAAAGTCCCATCAATACAAGGGTTACAAGAAATGTATATTTCCTCCCGATGAGGTCACCTAACCTTCCAAAGAATAGGGCACCAAAAGGACGAACAACAAACCCTGCAGCAAATGTTGCAAGCGTGGATAACAATGCTGCGGTCTGGTTTCCGGAAGGAAAAAATTTGGTTGAAATGACTGTTGCCAGGCTACCGAAGATGTAGAAGTCGTACCATTCGATCAGTGTTCCCACCGATGATGCCGCTATGACCCCGGCCAGTCCTTTTTTTTCTGTTTCGAAACTCATTAGTTGGATTGTTTTGTTGTTACTAAAGGAATATCTGTGTTTGAAGAATGTATTCTGATTTGCTTCCATTTCTTACCGGCTGATCATTGATCGACCGATAAACCGGACGGTTGCTGTATTGTACACTGATCTTTGCATGATGTTGGTTGATAAGATAATTCAATCCAAGATCATATTGCGCAGATGATTTACCGATCCTCTCAAAATTTTTATACGTGAAAGTTGCATAAGGCATAAAAGCAGTTCCGTTATTGAATGCAGGAAGAAGATAACCAGCCTGTGTATACCAGATCTCACCAGTGCCAATGGTCGGCTGCATATTTCCACCTCCGGCCCAGCTTACAGCCGGGTTTGTACTGATGGATTGAACTGCAGCATGGTGGTTGAGGATGCCGATATTGCGTAAGTAACCAGGACCAAAATCATACTTATAGAACACACTATAGAGACTGAATGCAGTGCGCTTCTTTTTATTGAGCGGAACATCATAAAACAAATCAATTCCGAAATTACTTTGGCCATGCTCTTTTACTGCTGAAGTTTCAGAAGCTTTAAAAGCAGTAGCCCCTATATGATGATACCAACCTGCACCAATATTGAAAACTTTTTTAGCACCCAGGTAGGAGCCTACAAAATATGGCAGCGTATTGTTCTCTTTATCAAAGAACATGTAATTGACATATCCGCCGGTCGACCAATGCTCATTCAATACATTTACTGCATTGGGTGAAACAATGGATGACTTTGCTGTACCGAAAGCAAAAGGCTTATTGACATGCATCCGATAATCTATTCTTCCGATCTGTCCTTTTGCATAGATTCCAAGTTGCCTTGCAAACTGGTCCGTTGCTTCGATATTATACCAGTTGAAGATCGGTGCATCAGCCGTCATGAAATTCAAAGTACTATGACTGCTGAATCTTGAAACGCCGTTCCAGTAATGGATTCCCGCACCAAGATGAAGTTTGACTGGCTTCACGGCAAACTCTGTGTATGCATCATGAATGTATAATTGCGGACGCTTTCCTCCATTGCTGGCAACTGTACTGATATTGTTGTAATTATTGACTGCAGTAGATCCTCCATTCACAAAACTCTGGTTGTTGATACCAAAGTGTGTAAGGATGATGAATCTTGGAGAGATCTGCGAATGGATCAAAACACGTGATCGCCTGATGGCAATATCGGTGGAAGACTGTTGAACTTCACCATTGATATCCAGTGTGCCGGGATTATTCATGGTATGCGTTAACCACACCTGATGCCATGTTATGAATCGTATGAATTTCTGGCCCTTTTCATCCAGCTTGACCACCATTGGTTTGTAGGAATGATCAATGCCGGAAGCATTTCCCTGTCCATACATATTGCCACACACAGCGATGGTAACTGTGCAGGCAAGCAACCGTTTAAGCATATCGTCAGGAGTTTAGTGAGCAATGACAATTCCAATTTCATCATAAGATTTCATCAGATCGTGCTCATGACTATACTCCTGCTAAACAGGATAGTTTTACAATGAATTTTTGCGGAATCTCTCCCACTTGATGAGCATGTATTTATCACCCAATTCAGTGATCATACAACCAGAACTTTTCAAAACATTTCTATCATCAAGATAGCTGATCAGCTCCTTGTGGGTAAGCACTTTATAGGTTGGACGGTATTCATAATTCTCGGGTGCTTTCACATGGTATTTCTTGACCCAGTTCATTACTGAAACATGGCTGATACCAAGGATCCTTTCTATCTCACGATAAGTTACTCCTTCAATGTATAGTTGAAGCGCCTTGATCACATAATATGGATCGATGTTTTTCCCTTCTTTCAATACAGTGAAATAGTAGTTGCAATGCTTACAGCGGAAACGCTGTCGACCTTTAACGACGCCACTTTTCACCACATCAACCTGGTGACATTTCGGACATGCAACCTGTTTCATATTTCTAAAATAATCAATAGATATATCAAATTAGCATAAATATACCATTTTAGCAAAGTATGGTTGGGGAGTAGTCCGAATACTTTGTAACTATGTACAAACTTTAGATTGCTATGTCATACCCCTATCAGATCCATTCATTGGATCAATACAAATCGGTTTATAAGAAGAGTGTGGAAGATCCTGAGGGATTCTGGGCAGATATTGCTTCTCATTTTTATTGGAGAAAGCGCTGGGATAAAGTATTGGAGTGGAATTTCACGGAGCCCGATATCAAATGGTTTACCGGTGCCAAGCTGAATATTACAGAGAACTGCCTGGATCGTCATCTCGGAAGTCTTGGAAATAAGCCAGCGATCATCTGGGAGCCAAATGATCCTGAAGAACATCACCGCATACTAACCTATCGTGAACTGCATTTCAAAGTAGTACAGTTTGCGAATGTGCTTAAGAACAATGGCATACAGAAAGGTGACCGTGTTTGTATCTATATGGGTATGGTTCCCGAACTGGCAATTGCAGTACTGGCCTGTGCAAGGATCGGCGCCATTCATTCAGTGATCTTTGGAGGATTCAGTGCACAGAGTATTGCAGATCGTATCATGGATGCCAATTCAGAATTTGTGATCACCTGCGATGGAGCTTTCAGGGGTAATAAAGAGATTCCTTTGAAGAGTGTGATCGATGATGCTTTGATCCAGTGCAGGTTTGTAAAAAGAGTGATTGTTCTCACCCGCACACGCACACCGGTGTCGATGATCAAAGGCCGTGATGTTTGGTGGGAAGATGAGATCAAGAAAGTGGAGACCATGGGCAATCCTGATGTTCCTGCAGAAGAGATGGACTCCGAGGATCCCCTTTTCATCCTATACACTTCCGGGTCAACCGGCAAACCAAAAGGAGTAGTGCATACTACTGCCGGATACATGGTTTATACCAACTATACTTTCATTAACGTATTTCAATATCAACCAGGGGATATTCATTTCTGTACGGCAGACATAGGCTGGATCACAGGCCACAGCTATATTGTATATGGCCCGCTAAGTGCCGGTGCAACCACTTTGATGTTTGAAGGAATTCCAACCTGGCCCGATGCAGGAAGATTCTGGGATATCGTTGATAAATACAAAGTGAATGTACTGTACACTGCTCCAACTGCAATCAGGTCGCTGATGGGCTTTGGGTTGGGACCTGTGCATGGACATCATCTTGATTCCTTGAAAGTATTGGGAACTGTAGGTGAACCGATCAATGAAGAGGCATGGTACTGGTATCATGAAAATATCGGGAAGGGAAGATGCCCGATTGTAGATACCTGGTGGCAGACAGAGACTGGTGGAATGCTTATTTCGAATATGGCTAATGTAACACCTTCCAAACCTTCATATGCAACACTTCCACTACCGGGAGTTCAACCGATTTTGGTGGATGAAAATGGAAAGGAAATAGAGGGAAATGGTGTGAGTGGAAATCTATGTATCAAGTTTCCATGGCCAGGAATTTTGAGAACAACCTATGGTGATCATGAAAGGTGTAAGCTGAATTATTTCTCTACTTATCCTAATTTATATTTCACGGGTGACGGATGTTTAAGAGATGAAGATGGCAACTATCGCATCACTGGAAGGGTGGACGATGTATTGAATGTAAGTGGTCACCGTATCGGAACTGCTGAAGTGGAAAACGCGATCAACATGCACGCGGGTGTGGTGGAAAGTGCTGTGGTAGGTTATCCTCATGATATTAAAGGACAGGGAATCTATGCTTATGTGATCTACCAGGGATCACATGGTGATGATCATCTGACCAGGCAGGATATCACGCTGACAGTTTCACGCATCATCGGTCCGATAGCAAAGCCTGACAAGATCCAGTTTGTATCGGGTCTTCCAAAAACCCGCAGCGGCAAGATCATGCGCCGCATCCTTCGTAAGATCGCCGAAAACGACCTGCATAATCTTGGAGATACTTCCACTTTGCTGGATCCGGGCGTGGTGGAGGAGATAAGGGATGGGAGGATTTGAATAAGGAATACGTGGAATACGCGGAATACACAGAATACATGGAAGTCGGGGTAAAAACCCGACTTTTTTTACGGGCAGAACCAAGCGAAGCGCAGGGGCTGAACGATGGGTATCACACCCTCCGTTCAGCCCGGCCCTCCGGGCCGTTCTGCCCCTCAAGTCTCCACGTCTCCATGTCTCCACGTCTTCATTTCCCACAATAATTCCCTCACCCCCACGTTCTTCAATCCCCACCCGTAGTTCAATTAAACATTTACATGCATGGCTGGTCTCTACGCGCACCAAGCTTAAATATTATGAAACCACGGAACCTTTTGCACATCGGATTTGCCGCTGTTGTTTTGTCGGCATTGTTTTCTTTTAACTTTTTTGAAAAAAGAATTTTCAAGAAAAGATTTCTGTCGCCAAACCCAACCGGGGAGATCTATATCGTTGTTGACAAATCTGATTACGAACTTCATATCTATGACCAGGAAGGATGGTATGCTTCTTACCCCGTGGTGTTTGGAAGTAAGAACCAGCAGGATAAATATATGGAGGGCGATAAGCGCACACCCGAAGGAAATTTCAGGATCATTTCCAAACGCCCGCATAACAAGTGGAACAAGATGATGATGCTTGATTATCCCAATAAAGAAAGCTGGCAGAAATTCAATGAACGAAAGGCAAAAGGCCTGATTCCTAAAAATGCAAAAATCGGCGGTGGCATTGCATTACATGGCACCTGGCCCAATGACAATATCGTGGTGGATGATTTTACCAACTGGACAAACGGATGCGTATCTCTTAAAAACAATGATATCGATGAGATCGCACAATGGGTGAATGTAGGTACAAGTGTAATTATCCGCAGGTAATGAAAAATGATCTGCTCTTATTTCTTTTACAGAAATTTGCGGCATGAAGATTCTCTATTACCTACTTCCTCTCCTGGCCGGTATTGCCATGAGTATACAGTCTGGAATAAACGGCCAATTAAGATCAGCCCTGCAACATCCCATCCTGGCTGCATTTCTTTCATTCCTTGGAGGAATCATAGCCTTAGGTGTACTGCTTTTATTTAGCAAGCAGGCTTTTCCAACTTTACAGCAATTCAGTGACCTGAGTTTTTATAAATATACCGGGGGATTACTGGGTGCATTCGTAGTAACTGCCACCATTCTTTCGATTGCGAAGATCGGTGCTGCAGATATGTTTGTATTGATCATCGCAGGACAATTATTCACCGCTGTTGTGATGGACCATTACGGTGTTTTGGGAGTTTCTCAAAACCCATTAACCATCCAAAAGCTGGTTGGGATTTCGCTGGTTGTTGCAGGGGCTTACCTGGTGAATAAGAAGTAAATGAAAAATGAATAATGTAAAATAAAAAATGCTTTTAGTCGGGAACTCCAACTAAAAGCATTTTTCATTTTTCATTTTACATTGGGTCAAACCCGCATTCAGCCCGCCCTTCGGGCGTTCTGCCCGGTCTACCAATTCGATAATCTCAAACCAAAACTATAGGGAGTGAAATCAAGTGACTTCTTGAACATGCTCTTATCTGCATAAGAACCGTATAATCTTACAGGACCTAAACTCACTTCACCAACATAGGCAACTTTGAAATCCCTCAGGTCATAATTATCACGGAACTTTTTCTTACCCAGGTCATCATTTTTGATCTTTTGTCTTGATGAGTAAAGATATCCAACTGAAACACCTGCGCTGAAACCAAATCCATATTTTTTCTTTGGAGTAAAGTTGAAATTCAACATCAATGGTACAGTTACATAATCTGCTGCAAGTTTATTCTTGCCATAATATTGTGGATCCATATTTACCAATGGAGCTGTATGATCATTGAATTTTAAATTCTCTCTGAAACGATAATTATTCAATTCCAATCCCATTCCGTATTTCAGGTTCACCACATGCTTGATCACATTCAACCTTTGCATGAAAACCCAGATGTTTACGTTGGTTGATTTTCCATTACGCAGATCGAACCAGTCTTCATTTGCACCTGCAGGAAGATAACCGCTTGAAATTGCCTGTGCATAGTTTGTGTTGTCGCTGAACTGGTTTACTCCAAGGTCAACAATGAACCAGTTTGTTGTAACATTTGATGGCTTGTAATCGCGCTTGTACATTTTAAAATCACCATCTGATTTTTTCCCATCAGATTTCTTGATGATCACCATGTTCCCGATACGAATGGTATCCACCCTTTCTTTCTCTGTTGCTGTTGAGTCCTGTGCTTGTCCTGCCAGGGCAATAGCTATCCCTGCAAGGAGTGTAAAGATCCTTTTCATAACTGCTGTTTTTTCTTCTGTGATTATTTTAGTGCGATTTCAAACCCCGCGATCTGAACTTTGTGGTCTTTATTTGCAGGGTCAATATTGGTAGTCTTTTCGAAGATCCTGGTGGCTTTTCTAACCAGACCTCTGAGAGACTTATTCCTTGATCTGTCAGGTTCCTGTTCGATATATACTACATTGGATACCTGCTGAATTTCCGGTGCTGCAGCAACTGCATTTCCCACTTTATTCAAACCTCTCAATTGATCTTCACTAATTGCTTCATCAGTGATCTCAGTTTTTCTTTCCGGCCCATCTGCAATTGCAACATCACTTATTACATTCTTCACTTCATCACTTCCCCTCTTCTCCACTTCATCAGTTCCTCTCTTCTCCACTTCATCACTTCTTCTCTTCCTCTCTTCTGCTACACTTACGCTTACCCCCTTATTAATGTTACCTGCTTCTGAAACTTTTTTTCCTTCATCGCCTGAAACCATTGCCACTACTGTATTTGAAGCCTCTTCTCCACTTCCCCTCTTCGCCACTTCTTCACTTCCACTCTTCTCCACTTCTATATTCCTGACATAACCATCTTCCCCTGGCAGATGAACTTTTTCTTCCTGCTGAACAAACATCCATCCCATTCCACCCATGAATAAAAAGATTACTGCTGCTGCAACTGCTCTCATCCATTGCATCTTAATGACAGCACCACCTTTCTTTTCATACCTGAACAATTCTGATTTATCAGGATAAACTATTGAAGTATCTGCAACAACTCTTGCTTTTTGGATCAATTCAAAATCTGCCTGGAATTGCGGATGACGATATACAAACTGCTCAACGAATTCTTTTTGTTCCCTGTTCAGTTCATCATCACCATACAACACAAAGTATTCTTCATAATTTTCTTCAGTAACAGGATTGCTGTTCTTAAACAGTATTTCTTTACCAGGGAATGTGATCTGTGGTTCAGGTTGAAGTACCACTTCCTGAAACATTTCCAGTTCTGTTTTCAGATCAGGATTCGCTGCTACGAATGCTTCCACCTCCATCCTTTCTTTAGCACTCAGTTCATGGTCAACATACATGATGAAGAACTTCTCGTAATTATTTCTGTTGATGTTCATTGCATTTCTTTTAATGTTATCAGATAACATTTTCTGGTTTTACCAGGTAGTTCTTTAATTGCACCCTTGCTCTGTGCAGGTATACTTTTACCTGGCTTTCATTCAGCCCCGTGATCTTTCCAATTTCTTCGTAAGAATATCCTTCATAGTCTTTCAGCAACACCAGCGTTCTTTGTGTGTCGCTCAACCTTGCCAGTGCTTCATCCAACACTTTCTTTGTATTGTGCATTGGCCGGTCGATCACTTTTACTTCCTCACCAAATTCTTCCTTAAGTGAAACCCGCTTCACTTTTCGGATATGGTCGATCATCTGGTTATACGCCACGGTGAACAAAAAGGACTTTGCTTTCAACCCATCCACGGATTCCCTGTTCACCCACATTTTCTCAAAAGCTGATTGCACTACATCCCTGGCATCCTCCTCATGTCGCAGATTCTTCAGGATAAAGCGGTACACATGGTCCGCATGATCCCTTACAGTCTGGTTATATTCAATTTCGGTCATAAGTCAGGGCCTATTTAATAGGACTTGTTGGTTTAATGGTTAATGATACGTGGGAGCCTGTTAAAAGTTACACCCCCTTTAAACTTTTTCAAAAATAAAAAAGGGAACCCGTAAAGGTTCCCCGTTCATATAATTATCAAGTAGGCTAGTTGGGCAGGTTTGCGTTCAGGATGGTGGTCCCTGTTAGTTCCCATAGCATAAATTCAGTATGGAGGCCGGTTGCGTTCACTCCTGCTTCGGTTTTGCTCTTTCCCAGGAGGTTTCTCATCCTGGATGCACCAACATATACCATTCCTGCTACCACCAGGGTGATCATTGTTATCAGGGTCAGTTGCATCCATTTCCGGCTCATATTGTTAAATTTGAAGTTAGGACGACCACTATTTCTCAAAGGTTACACGTTTGCGCAAGTTTTTTTCCGGTGGCTAAACGCTATCCTCATTTCCATACATTTGTCCCCAAAATAAATTCTCATGAACGATAAACTGGTTCAGCGCATTGCAGGAGAGCTGGAAGAGATCCGCACTGCGGGACTTTTTAAAACAGAAAGGATCATTGAATCACCACAGGGACCTGAGATCCAGGTGAAAGGACGAAAGGTTCTGAACTTTTGTGCAAACAACTATCTCGGTTTAAGTTCCCATCCTAAAGTGCTTGAAGCCGCCAAAAAATATATTGACCTCCGTGGATATGGCATGAGCAGCGTTCGCTTCATCTGTGGAACCCAGGATATTCATAAGGAGCTGGAAAGAAAGATCTCGGAATTCCTCGGAACTGAAGACACCATACTGTATGCGGCAGCTTTCGATGCAAATGGTGGTGTGTTTGAACCTTTGTTCAACGACCAGGATGCGATCATCTCCGATGAACTGAATCATGCCTCCATCATTGATGGGGTAAGGCTTTGCAAAGCACAGAGGTTCCGCTACAAGCATAATGATATGGCCGACCTGGAAGTTCAGCTTCAGGCAGCTTCAGGCGCCAGAAGCCGGGTGATAGTTACCGACGGCTCATTCTCCATGGATGGAACCATAGCTAAACTGGATGAGATCGTGGTGCTTGCTGAGAAGTATGATGCAGCCATTATGATCGATGAATGTCATTCCAGCGGTTTCCTGGGAAAAACCGGTCGTGGTACCCACGAATACCGTGGTGTGGTAGGAAAGATAGATATCATCACGGGTACTTTGGGTAAGGCCCTGGGCGGAGCATCCGGAGGATTTACTTCAGGAAGAAAGGAAGTGATTGAAATGCTGCGTCAGCGTTCACGCCCGTATCTTTTCTCCAATACCCTGGCACCATCGATCGTGGGAGCAAGTATTGCGGTGCTTGACCTGCTCAGTGAAACGACTGAACTGCGCGATAAGCTTGAAAACAACACTAAATATTTCCGCTCGAAAATGACGGAAGCTGGTTTTGATATAAAGCCAGGAGAGCACCCGATCGTTCCGATCATGCTCTATGATGCCGTGGTAGCACAGCAGTTCGCGGCCAAACTTTTGGATGAAGGAATTTATGTGATCGGCTTCTTCTACCCGGTTGTAGCCAAAGGCCAGGCCCGCATCCGCGTACAGATCAGCGCCGCCCACGAACAGCATCACCTCGACCAGGCAATTGCAGGGTTTGTGAAAGTTGGGAAGGAGTTGGGGGTGGTGAAATAACATGAAGACGTGGAGACTTGGAGACATGAAGGGAAAAACCCTAAGGTATTCTTCTTGTCTCCATGACTTCTAGTCTCCATGTCTCCACGTCTCCATTACCTCCCCGCTACCACCGAAATCTCCACATTCACCCCCTTCGGCAATCCCTTCACTGCCACGGTTTCGCGGGCGGGATAGTCACCGTTGAAATATTTTCCGTAGATCTCGTTTACGGTGGTAAAGAGCGACATATCACTTAAAAATATGGTTGTTTTTATGACATTGATGAAGTCCATCTGTGCGGCATGAAGTACTGCACGAAGGTTCTTCATCACCTGTTCCGTCTCTGCTGTAATGTCGGTAGCATCTACATTTCCTGTTTCAGGATTGATGGCAACCTGGCCTGAAATGAACAGTAAATTTCCAAACTGAACAGCCTGGCTGTAAGGACCGATCGGTGCAGGAGCTGTTGGCGTATTGATAATGATCTTTTCCATGTCGTAAAAGTAAAATAATTCAGTCATCATAATTTCTATCCCACCAATTCAAAATCAACGTTCTTTGCAAAAAATTCAGGGTATGACCATTGCCATCCTTTGTGAAAATGATACTAAAGCGGAGATCCTTCAAAAGGGAATAAATCCTGGCGTGGAGATCTACTGGGTTGATTCAGTCAGTTCCCTGGTCATGATGGAAGCAGATGCCTGGTTCGACCTGCAATTCCGGAACGATCCGGAGCGAAATCAACAGTTAAAGTCTCTCAAGACCCTTTTTATAGGATCGAACGAAATTACTTGTGAGGAACTTGATTTTACCTGTTACCGGATCAACAACTGGCCGAGAATGATCAACAGACCTTTAGTGGAACTGGCTGCTGCAAAAGGTTCCGATACAACAGCAGCTGAAAAAGTACTTGGTTCCATGGGATGGGCATATGAATGGACACCGGATCTTCCTGGTTTCATCAGCAACCGCGTGGTTGCAGGAATTGTCAATGAAGCATATTTTACTTTTGAGGCAGGCACTTCTTCTAAAGAAGAAATCGATACTGCCATGAAACTTGGTACTAATTATCCATATGGACCATTTGAATGGAGTCGTTACATCGGTCTGAATAAAATAGCAGCTCTGCTGGAGCAAATTTCGCATAAGGATGATCGTTATACTCCCTGCGCTGCATTAATAAATGATCTTAATGAGTTTAATTCTTAATATCGATACATCAACATCAACAGCAAGTATTGCGTTGGGACATGATGGAAAAATTGTCGATTCGGCATTTAATCCGGATCAGAAAGATCACGCTGCATGGATCCATGTAGCAATAAAAAATCTTCTTGCCAATAACAACCATTCACTTTTATCACTCGATGCTGTTGCAGTTACTGCCGGCCCGGGTTCATATACCGGCCTGAGAGTGGCCTTGGCTACGGCTAAGGGGATATGCTATGCTATCAATAAGCCTTTGATAGTACACAATACCCTGGAGATCATGACAAGATCAGCAATTACGCAACATGTTGCGGACCTGTATTGTCCAATGATCGATGCAAGAAGAATGGAAGTATTCACTGCATTGTACGATTGTGAATTAAATGTTAAGTTGACACCACAGGCCATGGTATTGACCTCGCAAACTTTTCATGATCATCTCGATAAGAACAGCATTATTTTCTTTGGAACAGGAGCGGGAAAATTTTCATCAGTGTTGACACACTCTCATGCAAAATTCGTGGAATGCACGTTCAGCGCGGAAGACATGATTTTTGCAAGTGAGGGAAAAATGAAAATTTCAGCATTTGCAAACCTTGCATATGCTGAACCTGAATATCTTAAGGAGTTTCATGACACGTTTAAACATTAAGGTATTTTAATTTCATTTTCATAATCAACCTATTCAAAACGCGTTAATTTTGCGCAACTTATAAAAGAGAAATAGCACGATGAGTACGAGTGTCGCCAACAATTATTCAATGACCATCACCGCATCAGGTGATGATGCATTGGCCGTGAAGATCGATTTCCTGAGTGTTAAGAAAGCTGCCATGATCTTAAGAGCGATCAACCATAAGCTTCGACAGCAAATCATCAAGCTTATCAACGACCAGCAAAAAATTACTGTAACTGAGATCTATATCAAACTTCGACTGGAGCAGTCAGTTGCTTCACAGCATCTCGCTATCCTTCGTCGTGCCGGTATCGTAAAAACAGAACGTGATGGTAAATTCATTTACTATACGGTCAATTATGAAAAGGTGCAGCAGATAATGGATTCAGTGGATAGTCTGACAGTATAGTTCCTGTTTAAGAGAGTTTAGGTGATCCCGGCAAGCAGCCGGGATTTTTTTTTGATACCTTCGCAGCATGGAAAAGATGTTCATACAACAACTGTATACCGAGTGCCTGAGTGAAGCAGCCTACTATATTGAAAGTAATGGAGAAGCTGCTGTGATCGACCCTTTAAGAGATATTGACTCTTACCTCGATCTTGCAAAAAGCAGGAATGCAGAGATCAAATACATTTTCGAAACACATTTTCACGCCGATTTTGTCAGCGGTCACCTGGATCTTCAAAAAGCTACAGGAGCTGCCATTGTTTACGGGCCAAATACTGAAACCCGCTTTCGTATCCATAAAGCTAAAGATGGAGAAGTGTTCAAATTGGGTGATATCACCATTACAGCATTGCATACACCAGGTCACACTGTTGAATCTACATGCTATCTCTTAAAAGACACTAACGGTGATCCTTATGCGATTTTTACAGGTGATACCTTATTTGTAAATGAAGTAGGAAGACCGGATCTTGGAAGCAACGATTCTACCATGGCAGAACTTGCTGGCCTGTTATACGATTCACTTCAAACTAAAATCCTTTCGTTGCCTGATCATGTGATCGTATACCCGGCTCACGGACCGGGCAGCAGTTGCGGAAAGAACCTCGGTCCCGGAAGGTCAACAACCATTGGAGATCAGCGTAAAGAAAACTATGCACTGCAGGCTGGATCTAAAGAAGAATTTATCAATGCAGTAACCGAAGGACTTAAAACTCCTCCGAAATATTTTGAAGTCAATGCTAGGATCAACAAGGAAGGATACGGCAGTTTGAATGAGATCCTTGAAAAAGGACTTCAGAAAATGGATGTGCTCGACTTTAAGCAGTCTATCAAACAATCAGATAAGATCATCCTTGATACCAGGAACTCCAATGAATTCGTGGAAGGATTTATTCCAGGTTCCATCAGCATAGGATTAAATGGAAGATTTGCAGAATGGGCCGGAAGCCTTTTGCCATTTGAAACTCCAATCCTGTTGGTTGCAGAACCCGGACAGGAAAGGGAATCCCTGGTCAGGCTTGCTCGCGTTGGATTCACTGATTTTGCAGGAACACTTGAAGGAGGTTTTCCTGCCTGGAAGGCTGCCGGCGAACAGATCGATATGATCATCAATGTTGAAGCTGATGAACTGGCAATGGATCTTCCCTTTGACGATAACCTGGTTGTGCTTGATGTCAGAAGAGAAACAGAATTTGGTAACGGGCATGTCAAGGATGCTATCAATCTTCCATTAGAAGAAATGACCGATCCGGGTTCAATGGCTAATATTGATGAAAACCAGAACCTGTATGTTCATTGTGCCAGTGGCTACAGAAGTGTGATCGCCAGTTCAATGCTGAAGCGCCAGGGAATTCATAACCTGAGAAATGTTGTTGGTGGATTCAACAGCATCCAGGATGAAAAGCGGATTGAGATCGTAAAAGAAGGCGAAGTACTGAATTAACGGTCGATCCATTTATCAGCATACTCATCTTTATATTCTCTTTTCCAGCGGCGGTGACTCCATAACCACATATCAGGTTGTTCACGGATCACCTCTTCAAGGAAATCACGATACATCCGGGTTAGTTCACCGGGAGCCAGCCCTGCAGGATTTTTAGAGGCAAGTGAAAAATGAACCTGGTAATATCCTCTTTTATATTTTGTGATACTCGCAAATACAACGGGGATATTACCTGCTCTTGCTCCACGTTCTGGTCCCTGTACAAATGGAGTTTTCTTTCCGAAGAAATTTAACCAGTAAGCCTTGGACAGATTCCCCGGAACCTGGTCGGCTACCAGCGCAAGGATATACTGCTTGTCGCGGAAAGGCATCATGGCATCCTTCATATTGGTAGCAGGCAATAAGACAGCGCCCGTTCTGCTCCTCAGTTTTATCATCAGCCTCTCGAACAATTTACTTTTGAGCGGCATGTAGACGGTCAGCAAAGGGAAATCAGACATAAAGGGAAAACTTAGGTTGGCCAGCTCCCAATTGAAATTATGTCCTAAATGGACCTGGCAACGCAACCCGGCACGATGCAGTTCATCCAGCACCGATACATCCCCTTTAAATCTTTCCAGGAAGAAAGATTTCGGAGCTGAAAGCATCTTAATGGTTTCAATGAAATTATCAATGAAATTGTGATAGAATTTCTTGCAAATGATCCTGCGCTCCTCCTCAGTCTTTTCTGGAAAGGCAATGCGAAGATTATTCATCACAACTTCTTTTCTGTACCCTAATACATAATACACCAATCCATAAACAGCATCGCCAAATATGTACAAGGCCCTTAACGGAAGTAAGGAAAGAAGGTATAGAAATCCATATACTAAATGATACATCTGATTGTTTTTATCCGTTGAACCAGTTCTTTGCTTCCTGCTCAATATGCTTCACCACAACATTTACACGATACTTATTTTTTAGATGCCTGGCCAAGGCTTCAGCTGAATACACACTTCGGTGTTGCCCACCGGTACATCCAAAATTTACCTGCAGACTATCAAACCCTCTTGTGATATAATCTTCAACAGAAATATCAACCACGTTGAAAACACTGTTCAGAAATTCGTGGATCCTGGTTTTTTGTTCCAGGAAATCAATCACGTTCTTATCCCTTCCCGTATAAGCTTTGTATTCCTTGAAGCGTCCGGGATTCAGCAATCCGCGGCAATCAAATACAAATCCTCCACCATTACCGGAGTCATCTGCTGGCAATCCTTTCTTATAGGAGAAGCTGTGAATGTAAACAGTCAATGGTGTTTCTGCTGTTGCTTTTACATGCTGAAACCTGCTGATCACTTCTTCACCGGTAATGATATTGAGCATTCTTTCAAACTCAGGTAATGCAATCCCGATATGACGGTTACTCATGAACCAGCCAAGATTCTGTAACCCCAGCGGAATTGAGGTCAGGAAGTGAGCCTTTCTTTCAAACAAACCCCTGAACCCATAAGCACCCATTACCTGCAACAACCGGATAAGCACATACCCATTGTATTGGGCAACAAATCTTGACTTATCGATCTGTTGCTGCAACAAGTATTGAACATGGTTGATATAATGCTCAAGCAGACTGGTTTTCCAATCATCCGGAAGATTAGCTTTCGCCTGCCATAATAAAGATGCAACATCATATTGAAGGGCACCTTTCATACCACCCTGGTAATCGATGAAATGAGGTTGCTCATCACGAACAAGGATATTACGGCTCTGGAAATCGCGGAACATAAAATATTTATGATCTACTCTTGTGAGGTATGTACTCAATGCTTCAAAATCATCCAGCAATTTTTCTTTATCGTAGGGTATCTGAAGTGTATCCAGGAAATAGTATTTGAAATAAAGAAGGTCACTCATGATGGCCTGGCGTCCAAATTCTTTGCTGGTAATACATTTATTATAGTCCAGTCCTTCATCACCCTTGATCTGCATTTCTGCAAGTCTCTCAAGACTTTTCTGAAACAGCGTATATACATGATCGTTATATCCTTCCTTTTCAAGTACATTTAATAAGGACAGGTCGCCAAAATCTTCCTGGATATATATTGTTGTTTCCCCGTTCACTCCAAAAATGGTCGGTACAGGTAATTCTTTTGTACGGAAATGTTCACTGAAATAAAGGAAGGTCTCATTCTCCCTGGTATTTCTTCCATAGGTTGCAATAAAGCTCTGAGCATTGGTATTGATCCGGAAATAGGACCGGTCGCTTCCACTTTGCGGTAGCTTGTCAATTCCTTCAGCTTCAATGCCCAGTTGCTCTTTGCATAATTTCCTGATGGCTTCAAATAGATCCTGCATAGCGGCAAAAATAGCGATAACTGTTCATGGAATACGAATTGCACTAACAACCAAAAAAACCAATATGGAAAAAAGAATCATGGGTATTCTTCTATCTGTACTGGGCATTGTGGGATTGATCCTTGCCGGTATCAATTTCATGAATGGATCCGGTACAAGAGATATCAAGCAGATCGTCATTTACGGTGTGTTAGGCGCAATTTTCTTTTTCTCAGGCATCAGCCTGATCAGGACAACCAGGGATAAGGCAACATAGAAACAGCATTAAGGACTAAAGCACCAACCATGTTTACACACCAGTTCATGTTCACAACCGGCATTGAGAATTCGTACCCAACCATTTTACTTCCCGACGGCACCACGCACAGAGTGGATGAAATGGAAAAGACCGGACACTATGAAAAATGGCAGACAGATCTTGAATTAGTGAAGCAACTGAACATACCTTATTTAAGGTATGGACCACCGTATTTCAAGACTCACCTGGCACCTGGTGTGTACGACTGGTCATTCACAGATGAGACCTTTAACCGGATGCGTGAGCTGGACATCACGCCCATAGTGGATCTCTGTCATTTTGGTGTTCCCGACTGGCTGGAGAATTTCCAGAATCCTGATTTCCCCAAATACTTTGCGGAATATGCTGCCGCCTTTTCAAAAAGATATCCATACCTGCAATATTATACCCCGGTAAATGAAATATTCATTGCCGCCACATTCTCTGCGCAATATGGATGGTGGAATGAAAGACTGAGCAGTGATGCGGCATTTGTCACGGCACTCAAACACCTTTGCCAGTCAAACGTAATGGCCATGCACGAGATCTTAAAAGTGCAGCATAATGCCATTTTCATACAAAGTGAATCTTCAGAATATTTTCACCCGATGCGGCCTGAAGTAAACAGGTATGCAGAATTCCTGAATGAAAAAAGATTTTTGTCACTGGATCTGACCTATGGCTATCCTATTTCCGCCAATATGTATGAATATCTCCTCGACAATGGAATGACCAGGCAGGAATATCGATGGTTCACCGATAACCAGGTGAAAGCAAGATGCATCATGGGCAATGATTATTACTACACCAATGAACATCTTGTACACCCTGATGGAAGAACTTCTGCTTCCGGTGAGATCTTTGGATATTATGTAATTACAAAACAGTATTATTCGCGATATAAACTTCCGATCATGCACACGGAGACCAATATCGTCATGCCAAATTGTGTGCAGTGGTTCTGGAAAGAATGGGCGAATGTGCAGCGCCTGCGAAGAGACGGCGTGCCTGTATTGGGTTTCACCTGGTATAGCCTGCTCCACCAGGTAGATTGGGATACTGCACTTCGAGAAAATAACGGGCGTGTAAATGAATTAGGATTATTCGATCTCAATCGTGAGATCATGCCGGTGGGAAGAGCTTATAAAAAAGTGATCGAGCAATGGAAGGATGTGATCGCAGAAGAAAGTTTTGGATTGAACTTCCTATACTAACTCCAAACTTCCAACTCCCAACTCCTAAATAAATTCACCTTCCTTCCTGACCAAAATTACTTGCAATCCAATTCCACAAATTGTACCTTGTTATTCAGCAGTATTGCTGATTTTCCGATCTTCCCCTATTTAAAATTCCCCAATTTTCCACGGTACAGGCTTTGCACAAGTTGCAATTATTCGTGAAACTCTTAAACCACAATTATGAAACAGTTTACCTTCCTCAGTGCTGCCGCAGCATTAACTTTCGCAATTTCTTCCTGTACAAAAGTTGACCTCGTAGAACAACCCGTAGAGAATGAATTGAATGCATTGAAGCTTTCAAAAGCAAATTGCCAATCGCTTTCTTTTATTGTGAAT
This sequence comes from uncultured bacterium, assembly GCA_966112615.1. Lineage (GTDB taxonomy): Bacteria > Bacteroidota > Bacteroidia > Chitinophagales > Chitinophagaceae > Flavitalea. Next base: position 36,325 of record CBHWDO010000002.1, on the reverse strand, counting down.
AACGACGCCGATTATGCGCCATTTCAAAAAACAATTAACCCGCTAACCGGAAAAGTTTCTTCTATTAAAGCCGGCGTTTATGTGATCTCAGTTAGTGAGATACTTGATATGGATGTTATTTATAAAAATAACAACACCTATTTTCTGGCAAAAGGAAGTTCGACAGATACTATTATGAAAGCAAACTTTGACAAGAAAGGAAATCTGCTTTCAATTGTGGGAGGAAATGCACCAAATGGAAATTATCTCAATACTTACTTTTCTTATAAATCCGGCAGAGTATCACAAATGAAGATCGACTTTAACGGTGGTCAGCTGGTAAGAAATTTCTTTTATGATGGAAACGGAAATTGTATCCTGATTAAAGAAATGGAAGCAGGCGGTGGATCTATTTCCTATTCTTATAACAATGCAAGAAAAGCAGGCAACCAGGCTTATTTTCATGAACCTGTAGGATTTTCTCACAATACTTTTATGCTGGCAAAATATATGGAATGGCTTCCTTCATTGAAGCCCTCTAACCTTATGACTAAAACTGTTGTGGTGTGGGATGAAGGTTACCAGGCAATGGATGCAACCCTGACAGATCATCAGCTTGATGCAAAAGGAAACCTAATAAGTTATAAACTGGATGGTATAAACCATGTTACCAACTGGAATTGCGGTTCATCCGGAATTATTCAAAACTAATATTACATGCCTGAAGGTCCTACCCTTATCATACTGAAAGAATCCGTTTCTCAATTCAAAGGTCAGAAGATCATTGATGTGAATGGAAACAGCAAGATCGATCAGCAGGACCTGCTCAATAAAAAGATCATTGATTTCAAAACCTGGGGCAAACATTTTCTGATCTGTTTGCCCCGGTATACATTGCGAGTTCATTTTCTATTGTTTGGAAAATACCTGATCAACGAACGCAAAGACACACCTGCACGATTACACCTTGGATTTAAAAATGGCGAACTGAATTTTTATGCTTCAGCAATTCGTGTGATTGAAGAAGATCTTGATGAAGTGTACGACTGGTCTGCCGATGTAATGAGCGATGCATGGGATGAAAAAGCAGCACTGAAAAAACTTAAGGATATTCCAAATGCACTCATCTGCGATGCATTATTGAACCAGGAAATTTTTTCGGGTGTTGGAAATATCATCAAGAATGAAGTGTTATTCCGACAAAAAGTTCATCCCCTCAGTATTGTAGGTGATATACCGGCAGCAAAACTTAAGAAGATCGTCAAGGATGCGCGCGATTATAGTTTTCTTTTCCTGGAATGGAAGAAAAAAGATGAGCTGAAAAAACACTGGGAAGCACATAGAAAAAAGATCTGCCCGCGCGATAAAATTCCATATGAAATAAAAAACCTTGGCAAAACAAAACGCAAGGCTTACTACTGCGAGCAATGCATGGTACAATACGGTGGCCTGTAAATTGCTGATTATAATTCATGTCTAAGGATGAAGTACTTGAAAATATTCAACACGATCTTCCTATCGATGAAGATATTCCCCTGGCGAAAAAATCATTTCCCATCCAGGTAGCCGGATGGCTTCTCCTCTACATTTTCCTGATTGCAGCCTTACTCGGATTTTTTGGTAAAGGATATTTCAGTGTTCAAAAAGAACAAGTCAATGGTGTAAACCTGGTATATGAAAAATATGGCAGGAATCAAATGCCTATGAACCTGGAACTGGATATTCAGCAGGTGAATGACAGTATCGTTGTCAGAGTCCCGCAGGATTATTTCAAGCATGTACAATTAAGAAGTGTTACACCTGAGCCTGTTGAACAGCGCATTGAAAACAATTTTTACACTTTTCTTTTCAGGGGCAATGGTGCACTGAAAGTATTTGTTGAGATCGAACCAAGAATGAGCGGTTCAGTGAGTGCAGGGATCATTGCTGGCAATACAACTATTCCCGTCAACCAATTTTTTTATCCATGATGAACCCGGTAGTAAGAGGACTTGCAGTATATATTTTCCTGGTGATCATCTTTCGGTTCATAGGGAAAAGAAGTCTTTCTCAAAGCACCACTTTCGACCTGATTCTTTTGCTGATCATCAGCGAAGTAACACAACAGGCACTGGTGGGCGAAGATTTTTCCGTAACCGGTGCATTCATTCTTATCACGACATTGATCGGTGCTGATCTTTTATTTTCAGGGATCAAGAACAGGTTCGACTGGTTCGATAAGGTTGCGGAAGGAATGCCCATGATCATCGTGGACCATGGCAAGCCTTTGGAAAAACGCATGGCGAAAACCAGGGTTGAAGAAGAAGATATCCTGGAAGCAGCCCGCAACAAACATGGCCTCGAAAGAATGAGCCAGATAAAATATGCAGTGCTGGAAAAGAATGGGGATATATCGATAATTCCGTTTTGATCGGGCTGACTAGCTCCAAGGGAGCTGGGCTGAACGAACCGCGCTGAACAAATGCCAAGGCATTTGGGCTGAGCGGAATTCCCTTCAGCCCCAACAGCTTCGCTTTTTGTTCAGCCGGGTGCGTTCAGCCCACTTACTCCGCAAGTGGTCAGCCCGCTAATTCGTGCTTCCAAAAAATTCCATCACCCTGGCCACCAGTTCTGTTTTAGTGAGCGGAACTCCCATGATCTTATTATATCCTTTCGCATCAACCAGGTACTGGTCACGGATAATCTTAATAAGCTGTCCATTATTTAATTCAGGAACCAGCACATGATCAAAATTGCGCAGTACTTCACCAAGATTCTTAGGGAAAGGTCGCAGGTATCTTAAATGTGCATGGCTAACTTCATAACCCTGTGCAATCAGTTCCAGTACAGCACTTTTGATAGCTCCATAGGTACTTCCCCATCCAAGTACCAGCACTTTACCTTTGTCGGAACCAGTATCAATCTTTTGTAAAGGAATATAGTCAGCGATCTTATCAACTTTTTCCTGCCTGATCTTCACCATCACCTGGTGATTATCGGGATCGTAGCTCACATTACCGGTCACATTCTGCTTTTCCAATCCTCCGATCCTGTGCTCCAGGCCTGCAGTTCCAGGGATCGCCCAGGGTCTAACCAGCTTTTCATCTCTCTTATAAGGGAGGAATTTATCTTCCCCATGATCCAGTCCTTCCTTGAACTCAATCTTGATTGGTTTCAGGTCGTCCGCTTTAGGAAACTTCCATGGCTCGGCTCCATTGGCGATATATCCATCGCTGAGCATGATGATCGGGGTCATATGCTCTATTGAAATGCGTACTGCTTCATAAATAGTTTCAAAGCAATCACTTGGCGTTGAGGCGGCGATCACAGGCATCGGGCATTCACCATTTCTTCCATAATATGCCTGCAGGAGGTCACTTTGTTCAGTCTTGGTTGGCAAACCGGTTGAAGGCCCACCCCTTTGTACATTCACAATCACCAATGGGATCTCCAGCATAACAGCCAATCCCATGGCTTCGGTTTTCAAAGCCATACCCGGACCCGAAGTAGTAGTTACACCTAAAGAACCTCCATAGCTCGCACCGATGGCGGCAGTGATTCCTGCGATCTCATCTTCTGCCTGGAAAGTGCGGATCCCGAATGATTTATGCTTACTCAGTTCGTGCAGAATGTCTGATGCAGGGGTGATAGGATAGGTTCCGAGAAACAGTTTCAATCCGCTTTTCTGAGAAGCGGCCACCAATCCTAAAGCCAGTGCCTGGTTACCCATAATTGACCGGTAAGTACCCGGCTGCATCTTTGCCTTTTCCACTTTGTATCGGGTGGTAAAGGTTTCTGTAGTATCTCCGTAATTATATCCAGCCTGTAAGGCTTTCACGTTACTTTCGAGGATCTCCGGTTTTTTGGAAAATTTATCCGTCAGGAATTTGATGGTCGTAGCCATGTCGCGGTTGTACATCCAGTACAGGAAGCCAAGCACAAACATATTCTTTGCACGATCCTTTTCCTTGGTACCCATGGTGATATCCTTCAAAGCCTCTCGGGTCATCTTGGTGATATCCATTTTGATGACCTCGTAGTTGGTCAGACTGTTATCTTCCAGGGGATTTACGCCATCCGGGTAATTGGCCAGTCGAAGATTTTTGGAATCGAATCCATCTGTATTGGCGATGATCTTTCCGCCTTTCTTGAGTCCTTTAAGATTTGCTTTAAGGGAAGCGGCGTTCATAGCCACAAGTACATCACATTCATCACCGGGGGTAAAGATTGGATTTGATGAAAATCGAAGCTGGAATCCACTCACCCCTGGGATGGTTCCTATCGGGGCACGGATCTCGGCCGGAAAGTCCGGGAAGGTCGCCAGGTCAATACCCAACAAAGCCGTGTTATTCGTGAACTGGCTGCCAGTCAACTGCATACCGTCACCTGAATCACCGGCGAATTTGATCACCACATCCTGGCGTATCTCTTCAGATCTGTTCATTGTATTTGATTGTAAGTTGCAAAGGTAGTGAATAGCGGGATATGCGGGGCTGACCAGCTCCGGAGGAGCTGGGCTGAACCGACCGCGCTGAACAAATGACGAAGGCATTTGGACTGAGCGGAATTCCCTTCAGCCCAAACAGCTTCGCTGTTTGTTCAGCCGGGTGCGCTCAGCCCAGCTTCTTTGAAGCTGGTCAGCCCGCTATTTCAACGCCTCATAAATCACTTCATGAACTTTTGGACGCACACTCATCTTTAAAAACCGGTTCGCATCTCCATTATTATTCACCCTGTTCGATAAGAATACATAGATCAGGTTTTTAGCTGGATCTGCCCAGATACAGGTACCGGTAAAACCGGTATGACCAAATGTTGCCGGGGAAGCCGACAAGGTTGGATAGGGTTCATCCTTACCTGATTTGTCCTGGTCGGGTTTGTCGAAACCAAGCCCCCTCCTGCTGTCATTATAATACCTGTTGAACAGGTCCATCGTAGCAGGAGAAAAGAAAGTATGTCCTCCAAAACTTCCCTTATTCATCATCATCTGCAGCATGACCGCCAGGTCACCGGCGGTTCCAAATAACCCGGCATGACCTGCCACGCCGCCCATCATAGCGGCACCCGGATCATGTACATCGCCCTGGATCAGCTGCAATCGAAATCCTTCCTCCCTTTCTGTCGGGGCAATATTGGACAAAGGAAACCTATTGCGGGGTGAAAAACCGGTGTGCGACATGCCCAGAGGTTCGTAAAAAGTTTTCTGGACATATTCATCGAGCGGCTGACCCGTGATCGACTGTACCACTTCTCCCAAAAAGATAAAATCAAGATCGCTGTACAGGTATTTACCACGCGGAGCTACCGGGCTGCTAAGGATCCTGGCCTTGATAGTATCCAGCCAATCCTTGCGCATATACATATTATCCGCTACCCGTACAGCATAGGTCGTGTCTGGCCTTGCTGCATATAATCCAAACACCGGTTTATTATTTCTTCGTGGATCAACCGTTTCCTTATAAAAAGGAATCCAGCCCTGCAAACCGGCCTGGTGTAGCAACAGATCTTTCAGGATAATATTTTCTTTATTGCTTCCCCTCACCCATTCCACATAATAGCCAAGCGGACGGTTAATATCCAGTCTTTTTTCATCATATAATTTCATCAATGCTGCCGTGGTAGCCATTACCTTGGTCACGGATGCCAGGTCGTAAATGGTTTCAGGATATACAGGCTCCAGTTTATCATAGGTCTGGTAGCCAAACGACTTTTCATAAGCGATCTTTCCATCCTTGGCAACCAGCACCACTGCACCCGGGATGGCTTTTTTCTGAATGGCATCTTCGACGATTGAATCGATCTGCATCAGTTTTGCTTCATTGAATCCCAGGGACCCAGCCTGCACCTCAGGCATCGCCCTTTCCGCAATGATCCCATCTCCCAGTTTAAATTCCGGGCAGGCTGTCACCGGCAATTTACCCTTCGCCTCAAATCTTCCGTTAAGTAAATCCGCTGCTGCCTGCTGGGTATATTCATCATCCTCGTAACAGGCTACCAAAACCCTTGCATCGCAAAAACTCTTCACCATATAAGGATTTCCGAAGATCATATTCACAGTACGATGCTGGAGGTTTAGTCCCTTTATCAGTTTCATCGCCGCTTCACTCACACCAAAATTATTTCCAGGGAAACGGCTATAGGCATGCATTCCAAGGATCACCACGTCATATCTTCCTTTAAAAAGATCCAGAACCGGCTGCACTTTGGAACTGTCGAGTTTATAGTCGAAATAATATACCTGCGCATCATAATCCTCGCGCACATGTTGGGCAAAAGCATTGTCTTTGGTCAGACCAAACCCTACATATGCAACCCTCTTCCCTTTCTTCAACGGAAAGATGCCCCCATCTTCCTTTCTTAATAAAGTGATCGCATGTTCAGCCACTTTGCGACGCATATCCGGAACATCCTTATTCAGGTCCTCTGTCAGGTTTTCCAGGGAAATAGGCTGGATACGAGTCAAGCCATATTGGTATTTCGCTACCAGCAGCTTTTTAACGCGTTCATTGATATCCTTCCAGCTGAGTTTCTTCTTAGAAATGGATTTTTTGATGGCTTCAATACTGCCGGGAATATCGCCTGGCAGACAAAGCATATCATTTCCCGCGATGAGCGCTTCGGCGGATAATTCTGCAGGTGTAAAAAACTTGGAAACGCCCTTCATTTCGAGCGCATCTGTGAAAGTCAATCCTTTAAATTTCAGGTCTTTACGCAGCAGATCAGTAATTACTTTCCGTGAGATCGAAGAAGCACGGTTCTGGGTATTATCGATCGAAGGAATGTTCAGGTGGGCAACCATGACCGCCGGAACGCCGCCCTCGATCATCCTTCTGAAAGGGTATAGTTCGAGCGAATCAAGGTCGCGGCGCGATTTATTGATCACAGGAAGGTCGTAATGAGAATCGACCCCAACATCACCATGACCGGGAAAATGCTTGGCAGTACTCATGATCCCAACAGACTGCATCCCCTGCATATACAGCAGGCCATAATGCGCAACACGGTATTTATCTTCTCCGAATGAACGGTCGTTGATCACCGGGTTTGCCGGGTTATTGTTTACATCTACTACTGGGGCATAATTCACCTGGATACCTGCACGACGGCATTGCTCTCCAACGATCCGTCCATACTGGTAAATGATATTAGGATCCTGCACGGCACCCAACATCATTTGCCGTGGAAGTCCCATAACACTGTCCATGCGCATACCCAGGCCATTTTCTCCATCAATGGTTACCAGGATGGGGGTTTTGGCAGCAGCCTGGAAGGCATTCACCATGGAAGCCTGCTTGAGCGGACCGCCCTGGAAAAGGCAAACAGAGCCAATATTGTATTTGCGGATCGCATCCAGCACTTCCTGTTCATAGAAGATGATCTTTCTTTCGGGACCGATAGAAGAAACCCGGATCACCATCAACTGGGCGATCTTTTCATCTTCGGAAAGAGTTTTTATGACACTATCCGCCCATTTTTCCGCTAAAACACGGGAATATGGTTGTGAAAAAACGCTGAATGTTGAGAAGAATACCAAAAGAAAGAGGAGGGATGTACGCATAAGCTGTAAATTAGCTAATTTTATTAGTATTTTTGGAGATTCAAATTAAGAAGGAATTGGCAGACATCATTCAGTTATTACCGGATAATCTGGCGAACCAGATAGCAGCGGGGGAGGTAATTCAAAGGCCGGCCAGTGCAGTGAAAGAACTGCTGGAAAATGCCGTGGATGCAGGGGCAACGGAGGTAAAACTCACCGTGAATGATGCGGGGAAAGCCCTGATCCAAGTGATCGATAATGGAAAGGGAATGACGGATATCGATGCCAGGATGTGTTTTGAACGCCATGCCACTTCCAAGATCCGCAATATTGATGATCTTTTTCACATCAGGACGATGGGTTTCCGCGGGGAAGCGCTGGCTTCCATTGCAGCGGTTTCGCAGGTGGAACTAAAAACCCGCCGGGCTTCAGATGAAATGGGAACTTTCATTGAAATTGAGAACAGCGTGGTGAGAAGGCAGGAGCCGGTAGGCACTTCAGTGGGCACCTGTATCTCCATGAAAAACCTGTTCTTCAATGTGCCGGCAAGGCGCAATTTCCTGAAAAGCAATGCAGCAGAAATGCGTCATATCGTGGATGAATTCATCCGCGTGGCGATGTCATTTCCCGAAATATTTTTCTCCTTAAGCAGCAATGGTCAGCAGGTATTCCACCTGGAAAAAGGCACTTTAAAACAGCGGATCGTGCAGATCCTCGGTAGCCAGTATGCTACCCGGCTGGTGCAGGTACAAGAAAAAACGGATTACCTGAACATCATGGGCTTTGTTGGAAAGCCGGATGCCGCCAAAAAGACCCGTGGAGACCAGTATTTTTTTGTCAATAACCGCTTCATCCGTAGTCCTTACCTGAACCATGCGGTGATGACAGCCTACCAGGAACTGATCTCTTCGGATAGTTACCCGATGTATGTATTGTTCATCGATCTTGATCCAACCCAGGTGGATGTGAACGTTCACCCAACCAAACAGGAGATCAAGTTCGAAGATGAAAAGATCGTATACGCGTTTGTGCAGGCAGCGGTAAAACATGCGTTGGCACAATTCAGCATCACTCCCACCCTAGATTTTGATCTTGACCCGGAGATCCAGCGACTGGATGCTGTGTCGAAACCGGTCAGCGATGATACTTTGAGCAACCTTGCTTCATCATCTTTATACCAGTCATTTTCGCAAAAGAACCAGGCGCATTTCATACAACCATCCCGCCAGAGTAACCTGCAGGGATATGGTTCCAGGAGCAGTTCCATGAATGCCGAACCAACTATGCCGCACGCCGGCCAGGGTTCCGCTCCGGATAAGGAATTTGAAAGCCTGCTGAGTTCGATCACTAAAGGAGGATCCTATGAACCGGGATATACCAAAACGGTTCAGTCGTCCTTCAATTCTGGAAATGTTCTAGAAGTAGATAACAGCACACATTCGATCACGCAGTTGATGAATACCTACATTGTTACACCAACCAATCGAGGTTTTATCCTGGTACACCAGCAACTGGCACACGAACGTGTATTGTATGAAAAATACCTGGAAGCATCCAGAGGCAAGGCAGTGGCTGCACAACGCAGCCTTTTTCCCGGAACATTGCAATTATCGCCGGCAGATGCGGTGATCCTGGAAGAATTACTTCCTGAATTGACCCAGTTTGGATACCTGATAGAACCCTTTGGCAGCAATAGTTTTGTGATACAGGGTACACCTGCGGATGTAGAACAGGGAAATGAAAAGGCCGCGATCGAAGCAGTGATCGAGCAATTCAAACATTTCAGTGCAACATACAGTTTCAGCAAAAAAGAAAAACTGATCCGATCACTGGCAGCACAGCATTCCATCAAACCAGGAATTCCTTTGAAAGAAGAAGAGATGATCGCACTGGTGCAGGAACTCTTCAACTGCCTTCAGCCAAATGTTACGGCGAATGGAAATCCAACCTATATCGAATTTAAAAAAGATTATCTCGAACAGTTGTTCAGAAAATCCTAACGCAGCGTTCTCAATATTTTCGTGAATTCATTGCGGACTTCTGAAGCAGTGGACTTATGATTATTTACAAGAAATGAAAAGATAAAACGGTTTCCTTTACTGGAAATAAAATATCCGCTCAGAGCAACAACTCCGGTAAGCGTTCCGGTTTTCGCATATGCTTTACCGTTAGGAAGTTCGTAGACGTTGAACAGGTTGAATAATCTTTGTTCAGGAAACTGTTCCAACGATTTTAATATCTCTACAAAATCTTCCGGTGAAAACAAATTAAACCTGCTGAGTCCTGAACCATCGGCCCAGCGAGGCTTTTGAGGAAGCTCTTTATAAATTGAATTTAATAAACTGTCTCTTGTATGTGTATCATTTAGTAGATGAAACAAGGTATCACTTACCTGCATCACAAGTTGTTCAGCATAGAAGTTATCACTGCGTTGCATCATTTTCTTCAACACCGTATCGAGCGGTTGAGAATGAATGATGCCTGGATATTCTTTCACACCAGCTTTTGCAATGCGCATACTATCCTGCAACAATTCAATCGCAGTATTGACTCCATCAGTAATGAACGGAACTTCTGCCAGTGCTTCTTTTTCTTTTCCCTGCGTGATGGTAAATGCATTGCGATGCTGATCGCGCTGAACGGAGAATGCACGGGCATCTGGTGCTGGGTTGAAACGCACGTCCCAGTTGACTTCCGGCGTACTGTATATGAATACCGACTGGTCGAATTCGGTTGAATCCTGTTCTGCTTCGCCACTTCTTTCCTGCTTCCAACGGATCACATTTCCAAATACAGGGAATGCGGAACGCTCGGGCATATAGTATTCTGAGTAATCATCCCAGCTCCAGGCAGTTCCAAATGCATCAGATCTCCAATGCTGATCATCAATGTATACGGGCTTATTGATTTTGCGAATAAAATCCATAAGTGGATGATGATGGAATTCTGGTTGAAGAAAACTCGGATCACCTGTTCCCTGCAGAAAAAGAGCGGTATCATTCAAAAAGTAACGCGCAGCAATGAGACTGTCTCCCAAATGTTTCATAGCAGCATACAGCGTAACGATCTTCGTATTGGATGCAGGAATGAAATACTTATTGGATTGATGCGATGCAATGGTTTTGAATCCTGATTTTTTTTGCTGAACAATCAGAATGCCGGTATGGGCATTCTGTAAAGTGGGAGACTGAGTGATTTTTTTGATGGAGGAGCAGGAGGTAAAGAATAAAAGTATTATGAGAAGTTTTGGCATAGTTGTTTGTTTTTTCATGTCTTCATGTCTTCACGTCTCCATGTTCGCGTTCAGCCCGCCCTTTGGGCGTTCTGCCCGGGGCGTTCTGCCCGTCTTAAAAACTCCGTTCCTGCGCCCTCAGCCATCTTTCCGGGATCTCGTTGCTGCTGGCAGTCAGGTAATCATTATAAGAGCAGGCAATGTATTTCTGATCGGGTAACTGCATCCACCACCTTCCGGTCTTCTTGCTCTGAAGAAATACGGTTTCCACTTCACCAAATGCAATATGGTATTCAGTGAAATTATGTCGCTCTTCCAATCCGGATTCTTTTAGTCCCTTATACCTTCCGTCGATAAAATACCAGATCATCTGCGCGATCTGCTTTGCGGTTAATTCCATCCTGTCCTGCGACGGATTGTATCCATAAATACCCACCGTACTTACTACCGGGCTCAATCCTGCATACCTAGCAAGCAAACATGCTTCTTCTCCATTCAATCCATTGGTGGTAACCTGGTTGGCCGGTGCATAGGCATGTGCGATCGCGCTGATATCAAAACTGAAAAGATCAGCATGCCTGATAACGGGTTCCATTTCTTCAATATTTTCCCTGGCATGACCAACCCTGATACAATCAAATCTCAGTTTATCCATGGTTTCGAGCATATGCGGATGCACGAAATAACTTTGAAATCCTACATGACTGTAGTGCCTTAAATAATTCGGTTCGCCGGTCAGCATCTCCATCAGGAAATGATCACTCTTGCGATGGGATTCCATATCCAGGTCGATCTTCGCATCCACACAAACAGCTTCGATCATGCGCTCTTCATCAACATAAGAATAATATTGTGCGAGCGTAAGATCATGAGATCCTCCAAGAATGATCACTGTTTTTCCCAATTGGTATAATTCACGAAGCACCATTCTTAAACATGCATGCGTATCATTCAACGAATGGCCTTTTTTGATATTCCCGATATCAGCGATCCGGATATCTCCATGCCAGTTGTATAATCCATAGAATTCACGGCGAATATTGTCGGGAGCAGAATGTTGAGCAGGTAAAATATACTGACCGCGTTCTTCGGGGCAACCCACGATCACCAGGTGAACATTGTCAAGATCGGGCATCTCTTCTTCAAATACATCAATGGTCACTCCAAATTGTCCGTCCTTATAACCTTCGTCATCCGATAATTCAGCCCTGTTGATAGGCTCCAGGTAATCCAGTAAATGATTGAAATCCGACATGGGCGCAAATTAACGGTTCTTGGCTATAACTTCACCCCAAATCATATCTTTGCGCCATGGAACAGTTGCTGAAACAGATCGAAGAATATAAACAGGAGATCGCATCAACACCGGTGAATGGTGCTGATGAACTTGAAGCTTACCGAATCAAATTCCTGGGAACAAAAGGCATCCTGAAACAATTGTTTACAGAGATGCGCAATGTACCGGGCGACCGAAAAAAAGAATTCGGCCAGATCCTCAATGATTTCAAGCAACTCGCAGAACAGAAATTTGAAGAAGGTAAATCCCAGCAAAGTCTCAATGGCACCAGCACTTCAGGCAGCATCGATCTTACCTTACCGGGAGATGAATTGCCGCTGGGTTCACGCCACCCGATCTCTTTGATGCGCAATCGCATCATTGAAGTATTCCAGCGACTGGGTTTTGCAGTGGCCGAAGGTCCGGAGATCGAAGACGACTGGCACAATTTCACCGCACTGAATCTTCCTGAACATCACCCTGCCAGGGATATGCAGGATACATTTTATATCAATCAGCAACCCGACTGGCTGCTGCGCACCCATACTTCCAATATCCAGATCAGGGAAATGGAAAAGGGAAAACTTCCGCTGCGCATTATTTGCCCCGGACGTGTATACCGCAATGAAACCATCAGCGCGCGTTCGCATTGCTTTTTCCACCAGGTGGAAGGAATTTATATTGATGAACAGGTATCATTCGCCGACCTGAAACAAACACTCTATTTCTTCGTGCAGGAAATGTATGGCAAGGATGTGAAAGTAAGATTCCGCCCGAGCTATTTCCCTTTCACCGAGCCAAGTGCAGAAATGGATATCAGTTGCCAGTTATGTGGTGGTGAAGGATGTAATGTTTGTAAGAAAACCGGCTGGCTCGAAATCCTAGGTTGTGGTATGATCCATCCGAATGTGCTGGAGAATTGCGGCATCGATCCGAATAAATATACCGGCTTTGCTTTCGGCATGGGTATCGAAAGACCTGCATTGCTCAAATATGGTATCAATGATATCAGGTTGTTCAGTGAGAATGATGTTCGCTTCCTGCGACAATTCACGTCGGCAGATTAAACTAACGTATATCCATAAACGAAGATGAATACAATCCGGTCGATCGCAGTTTGCGGAGCAGGAACTATGGGAAGAGGAATCGCCCAGGCCGCTGTTCAGTCGGGTTTCGACACCATTCTGTTCGACCTGGATGAAAATATACTACATGCGGCCGGGGATGAAATATCCCGGTCGCTTTTTTCTTTGGAAAAGAAAGGAAAGATCTCGGAACAGGATCGAATTACTGCCATAAAAAAGATCCGGTTCACTTCTTTGATTGAAGAAGTAAAAGCTGACCTGGTCATTGAAGCCATTGTTGAAAAGTTATCTATCAAACAATCCCTGTTTTCAGAACTGGAGGCAATCAATCCCGATTCAATATTTGTCAGCAATACCTCCTCTCTTTCCATCAATGAAATTGGAGGCGCTTTAAAGGATGCTTCAAAATTTGCCGGCTTACATTTCTTCAACCCTGCCACCATCATGAAACTGGTGGAAGTAGTGATGGGCAATCAAACCAGCGAATCAACAAAGAATGCCTTGCTTGATGTAGTGAAAGAAATGAAAAAGGTTCCGGTGATCTGCAAGGATGCACCAGGATTTATTGTGAACCATGTTGCGAGACCATTTTACCTTGAAGCATTGCGGCTTGTTGAATCAGGTGTCACAGATTTTGAACAGGTGGATCGCATCCTGGAAGCAACAGGATTCAAAATGGGACCTTTTAAATTGATGGACCTGATCGGGAATGATATCAATTATGCAGTGAGCTGTTCGGTATATGAAGCCATGGGAAAGATCGAAAGACTAAAACCATCAACCTTGCAGGAAAAGATGGTGCAGCAGGGACTGTTGGGCAGAAAAACAGACAGGGGATATTATAGCTATGAATAAACAATCACTATGGTAGTAGTTACGGGAGGCACAGGATTTCTTGGCGCATACATCATTAAAGAACTGGTTCAGAAAGGTTACCAGGTGAGGGCGATCCGCAGATCATCAAAACTTCCTGCTTTCATCGATCCGGTAATTTTTGAAAAAGTGGAATGGGTGGAAGGCGATGTGCTCGATACCATGTCGCTTGAAGATGCATTTGCGGGAGCAGATACTGTGATCCATAGCGCAGCGGTGGTTTCTTTTCATTCAAAAGATAAAGACAATCTATATAAGGTCAATGCAGAAGGCACGGCAAACGTGGTGAATATGGCCCTGGAAGCGAATGTGCGCAAGCTGGTACATATTTCTTCTGTAGCTGCATTGGGACGATCTCAAAATGGAGAGCGCGTAAATGAGGAACGCAAATGGGTGGAGGGTTCTTCCAACACTCATTATGCGATCAGCAAACAGATGGCCGAAAGAGAAGTATGGCGCGGCATGGCTGAAGGACTGGATGCAGTGATATTAAATCCAAGTACGATACTAGGTTATGGAGACTGGCATCAATCAAGCAGCGCTATCTTCAAAAGTATCTTCAATGAATTTCCATTCTACAGCAATGGCATCAATGGATTCGTGGATGTGGAAGATGTTTCAAAAGCTGCCGTACTGGTGATGGAATCCAATATCAGCGGCAAACGATTTATTGTAAATGGAGAGAACTGGACATTCAAACAACTGTTTCATACCATTGCCGACCAGTTCAATAAAAAACGCCCACGCATTGAAGCCACTCCTTTTTTATCAGGGCTGGCATGGAGATTGGAAAAGATCAAATCGATGTTTGGTAAGAAGGTTCTGCTGACAAAAGAAAGTGCAAGGGTGGCTAATTCGATCACTTACTTCGACAACAGCAGGATACTGGAAGCGGTTCCGGGATTTCAATTCACACCATTGAACGATACGATCCGTAAAGCCTGCGCATTATACCTGCGTAATAATACTGCCGGCTGATCGTTTTATTAAAGATGAAACAATTATTGCTGCTATTATTCATTGGAATATCCTGCTCATTATCTGCACAGGAAAAGTTTTTTGTCGTGGAAGGTAAAGTGCTTGATTCTGCAACCTTACAACCTTTACAAAATGCATCAGCCTATTGTACCAATACAAGTTATGGTACCACTACAAAGGCCGATGGATCGTTTTCACTAAGGCTTCCGCATGGAGGATACGACCTGGTGATCTCCTATACCGGTTATGATAAAAAAGTGTTGCGCATCAGCAATAATCTTCCACTGGATAGTACCAATATTCTGCTCACTCAACAAAACAATGCACTTACTGAAGTTGCAGTAGTTGCCAGTAATGAATTGCAGGATGGATACCAGCGTTTCGGAAAATTTTTCATGGAACAATTCATCGGCACTTCACCCAATGCAGCATTTTGCGAGATCGTAAATCCTGAAGCCCTGAGATTCTTCTACACAAAAAAAAGCAACAGGCTTCGTGTGAAAGCAAAAGAAGACCTGGTCATTATGAATTATGGGCTGGGATATAAGATCCGTTATCAACTGGATTCTTTCAGCTACGATTATAAAACCAATATCTCGCAGTATACCGGTGATCCATTTTTTATGGAGATTGATACCACCGATGAAGCGAAGGAACAGTTTCGTAAAAACAGGATCCGGACCTACATGGGATCCAAGCTTCATTTTATGAGAGCCTATTATGATTCGGTTCTTACGAGCGAAGGATTTGTGATTGAAGCATTGAACGATACAGGTGCTGTTGAAATAAATGATCCTTACGACAGCACTTATTTTGAATTCGACAGCACTCTCACCGCACAGGTATTCTTGAATGGAAAGTATCGTGTCACTTACCGGAAAGTTGCGCCGGATAAAGTGTACCTGAAAGAATATAAATTACCTGCTTCGATGATCAGACAGGTAACCATCCTGAACATTAAAGACGGCTTCGCCATTGAACAGAATGGTTACTTCTATGAACAATATGATGTGATCAATACGGGGTATTGGGCATGGAAGAAGATAGCAGAAATGCTTCCTTATGATTATCCCGAGCGACGATGATCAGCTCATAACTTTTTTCCATAGTTCAGGAATTCGTTTGATCCAAACGAGTTCCTTTTTCTTTGTAAGGGCATCTTCAACCGGTGATCCAAAATAGATCTTACCTCCTTCAAGGTCTCCGGGAACTCCACTCTGTGCAAGGATCACGGCATTATCACCGATGGTGAGTGTTTTCGATACACCAACCTGCCCCCACATCACAACACCATTACCCACAGTTGTTGCACCGGCAATACCAACCTGCGCTGCAAGCAATACATTCTTACCAAGAACCGTATCATGACCAATATGCACCTGGTTGTCGAGTTTGGAACCCTGTCCGATAATGGTATCATGACTCACACCGCGATCAATAGTGCAGGCTGCACCAATTTCTACATGGTCTTCAATGATCACACGTCCGCAGCTTTCCATTTTGCGGTACCATACTTCACGATCCTTTTTGGTATTGTAGTAGAAAGCATCGGAACCGATCACCGTACCGGATTGAATGATCACATGGTCGCCAATGATGCAATGCTCCATGATCGTAACATTCGGATGAATGATGCAATTCTTTCCGATGGTGACATGATTCCCGATATAGGAACCAGGATATACAAAAGAACCCTCGCCAATTACAGCACTGTCACTTATCATTTTTGTTGACGGCTCAAAAGGACGAAAATGACGAACGATTTTTAAATAAGCTTCGAATGGTTGAGGATGAACCAGGATTGCCTTGCCTTCAGGAACTGCAGTGGCCTGGTTGATGATGATGAATGTTGCAGCAGAATTCAAACACTTATCATAGTATTTCGGATGATCAACAAATACCAGGTCGCCCGGTTCTACTTTATGTATCTCGTTGATACCTGTTGCCTGTGCTGATGTATCACCAATCAATTCTGCACCTACCAGGTTTGCAATCCATTCAACAGAAACAGGAGAAGGAAATTTCATTCAAAAAGGTTTTGGCGAAATTACTTCTTCAACAAACAACTAAGCGATGAAAGTTTTTTGATGAGGATTCACCCTTATCAACATCGCCGAAAAAAAATTGTGAATAAAATTTCATAGAATTTTTTTTCTTATCGGAAAAATTATTTTTAATATTGTGAAGGGAATTTATTTCCCGGTACTTACTAACCCATCTACATAATGATCCTCCTGTTTCCCGGGAGGATTTTTTTATTTCATATGCTGCACTATTTTATCATCTACAAACCATTCCAGGTATTAACGCAATTCAGTCCATCACCTGGAAAGAAAACATTGAAAGATTTCTTCAATGTGCCGTCCGACGTGTATCCTGTTGGAAGATTGGATTTCGACAGTGAAGGATTGCTGGTGTTAACGAATGACAAAGCATTGAATCACCGGCTTACTGATCCGAAGTTCAATCATGAAAAAGAATACCTGGTACAGGTGGAAGGAACCATTTCGGAAGAAGCGATCAGGCAATTGAATTATGGTGTACCGATCAGTGTGGATGGAAAAATTTACCAGACAAAACCAGCCAAAGCGGTTATCCTTGATCCTGAACTAAAGGTTCCATTCAGAAATCCTCCCATTCGATTCAGGATGAATATTCCAACAAGCTGGATCAGTCTAACCATCACCGAAGGAAAAAACCGACAGGTCAGGAAAATGACAGCAGCAGTAGGATTTCCAACCCTAAGGCTTATACGCAAAAGGATCGGTCACCTGGAATTGGGTGATATGAAACCCGGCGAAATGCTTGAGCTGACAAGCAAGAAAGTATTCGGATAATAAATTACCTTGCTGGAAATTATTTGTCAATGGTAAAATCAATGACCGGATTTGGAAGAGCAGAACAGGCCGTGGGCGACAAGACCTTCCTGGTGGATATCAAATCACTCAATGGAAAGCAGTTCGAACTTTCATTAAAGCTGCCATCATTCCTGAAGCCATTTGAATTTGATATCAGGGGATTGTTGTCGAAGAAACTTTCACGTGGTTCCATTGACTGTACCATTACGCTCAAAGAAACCGGAAGTGCAAAACCGGTTAGTATCAATACCAATCTTGCCAAGGCATACTACCAGCCGATAGCTGAAATTGCTGAAGCACTGAAACTGGATCCATCACATATTCTCAGCACGCTGCTGAAACTTCCTGAGGTGATCACTCCAACCGGTGAAACACTCAATGATGAAGAATGGGCAGGATTGCAGCAGGTGATTGAAAGCGCTATCGATAACCTGAATGATCATCGGGCAGAGGAAGGAAAATCTTTGCATAAGGATCTTACGCTTCGCATCAATAATATCCTGGCACAACAGCAGGAAGTGATCAAGCTGGAGCCATTGCGCAAAACAAAGATCAAGGAAGGAATGAAGAAAGTATTGGATGAAAATGTGGGCAAGGAAAACTATGATCCGAACAGGCTGGAGCAGGAGATCATTTATTACATTGAAAAGATCGATCTATCTGAAGAGCAGGTAAGGTTAAGCAATCACTGCGAATATTTCTTCACCATTCTCAATGATGATACGGATGAAGGGAAAGGTAAGAAGTTGTCTTTTGTATTGCAGGAGATTGGAAGAGAGATCAATACCACTGGTGCAAAAGCCTACGACAGTACCATCCAGCAATGCGTGGTGCTGATGAAGGACGAGCTGGAAAAAGCAAAAGAACAAGTGCTCAACGTTTTATAATTCAAAAGAAGGGACCTTGAAGCAGTTATTAACCCTGTTAACCTTAGTGATGCTGGCATCCTGTGAATTTACACCGGGTGTATTTGAAAAGAATGTAGCTATTCCAAAACACGAATGGAGCAGCAGTTTCCAGCCGGAGATCAAAGTAGAGATCACTGATACGGTGGCTGTTCACCAGTTGTACGTAGTGGTGCGCCATACCAATGCTTACCGCTACAATAATCTCTGGGTGAACCTGTATACCAGCGTTCCGGGTGAGAAGGAAAGAAAGCAGCGATTTGACCTGCGACTGGCTACCGATGATAAAGGATGGCTTGGATCAGGCATGGATGATATTTTTGAGCACCGGGTGCTCATTGCGCCGGTAAGATTTCCAAAAGCCGGAACCTATACTTTCAAACTGGAACAGATCATGCGGGAAGATCCATTGCCGCATGTGTTGAATATGGGTATCCGGATCGAGAAAGCAGCATCTTAAATTATGTTGGCAGCCAATCCAAGACAAAAACTCCGGATCATTACGATCGTATTCTGGATCCTCTTGCTGTACATTGTTGCTGCACTGGTATGGTGGTTCATTGAACTGGAAATGCAGAACCAGGAAATGTACCAGTACAAACTCAGCCTACTCAATGTTGATGATCCGCAATTCATGTTCAAGCTGGATGCATTGCAGGATCAGAAATCAAGACATACCACTCAATATTTTGCTGAAGGCATTACTTTTCTTGCATTGATCCTGATGGGTGCCGTGTACATGTATGGAAATGTGAGGAGGCAATTCAAGCTGCAGGAGCAGCAACAGAATTTCATGATGGCAGTGACACATGAATTCAAAACCCCGATTGCTATTGCAAAGCTAAACCTCGAAACATTACGTAAGCACAGGCTGGATGAAACAAAACAGCACAAGTTGATCGATACGGCCTTACAGGAAACGGAGCGGTTGAACCAGCTGGCAAGCAATATACTGGTAAGCTCACAACTGGAAGCTGGAAGGTATAAGATGTCGCATGAGCTCATTGATCTATCCTCCCTGGTGGAAAAGCATGTAAACTCATTTAAGGAGCATTTTACTGACCGGGAATGGGATGCGAAAATTGATCGGGAAATTTATACTGAGGGCGATCCATTGCTATTGCAGATGTTGTTAAATAATTTATTGGAGAATGCCTATAAATATTCTCCAAAGGAAAGCAGGGTCACTGTAGAGTTGCAGAAAGATCATCAACATATTTACTTCAGGGTGATGGACGAAGGCGAAGGGGTAAAGGATGAGGAGAAGCAGCATATCTTTGAAAAATTCTATCGCTCGGGAAGTGAGCAAACGCGCAAGACAAAGGGAACCGGACTGGGATTATATCTTTGCAGCAAGATCGCTGAAGATCACAAAGCAAAGATCAGTGTGAGTGACAGGGAGCCCCATGGCGCTGTTTTTACTACCAGGTTCCGTGCCCAAAATCAACCCTTATGACGCAAAGAAAACCTACCATACTGTTAGTGGAAGATGAAGAGAATCTTCATGAGGCTTTGAAGCTGAATCTTGAACTGGAAGGATACGAGATCACTTCGGCCTACAATGGAAATGAGGCACTCAAAAAAATCGAAGAAGAATATTTCGACCTGGTGATCATGGATATCATGCTGCCCGGAACAGATGGCATCAGCGTTACAGAAACCATTCGGGTGCATCATAATGAAGTTCCGATCCTGATTCTGAGTGCAAAGGACAGCAGTTCGGATCGCGTATTGGGATTGAAAAAAGGTGCAGATGATTACCTGACCAAACCCTTCAACCTGGAAGAGTTGTTGCTGCGTGTTCATAAACTGATCGAGAAGAATAAGAAGATGCAGGATAAGGACACCATTGGTGATACCTATAGTTTTGGCAACAATACGATCAACTTCTCCGCACAGGAAGCCATTACCAAAGATGGCAAGAAGATCCAGATCAGCAAGAAAGAAGCGATGCTGTTAAAGCTGTTGATCGAGAATAGAAATGAAGTGGTGACCAGGGAAAAGATCCTGCAATCTGTCTGGGGTTATAATGTTTATCCAACCACAAGAACCATTGATAATTTCATCCTGAATTTCAGGAAATATTTTGAAGAGGATAGCCGCAACCCGCGTTACTTCCATTCAGTAAGAGGTGTTGGATATAAATACAGTGAATAACTAGTTTACCGGCCTGATCTTATCTCCCTTGATGGGTGAATAATCATTCATTACTTTACCATTTACCTGCAGTTGATCAAAATAAGATTTCACCCCTGTGGCTGTATTTATGTCTTCCACATTCTGCATATGATAATGAATGTGTGGCACCGATGAATTGCCTGAATTTCCACAGAGACCCAATAAATCTCCCTGTTTGAGTTTTTGTCCTGGCTTTACTTTAATGGAATATTGCTTGAAGTGGGCAAAGAACAGGTATTCTTTATTTGATGTTTTTAAAATTACTGTATTACCAGGAATGTATACGGGGTTCATGATTCCTGGTTTGTTGTCGTTAATACCATCGACTACCAGTACTACTTCTGCATCACATGGAGCATATAATTCCTTTCCAAATGCATAGTAATCTTCGTTGGTGGAACCATTGGTTTTATAGGACTTATTCTGACTGTCGGTTATCACCAGGTCGAATGCATTTTTTTGCGCGGGGCTTTCAACATGATAATTCAGTTCTTTTGTATCGCCTCCCCAGATAACAGTCCATTCATCTTTAAACGGCAGAACCAGCTTTGACTTATTTCTTTGCAGTGAAGGTGCTATTGCAGCAGCATAAGGCCTTACAAACAACCCAGCAATCTTTAATTCATTATCGAATGCCAGGTTGAAAGAAAAGGTTCCTTTTTCAAATTGAGTTTTGTACGAAGCATAGCCCGATTGATATTTTTCAAACTGACGGCTGGTGATTTTTCCTGCACTGGATTGAAGTCCCGACAAAAAATTAATGGTCTTATCCAAAGGCAATGCATTCTTCATCCCATCAGAAAAAAGATGGAAGATGCTGTCGTAGGCAGAATTGTTATAGAAAGCTTCTACCCTATCTGCGATGGACTTATGTAAAGGATTTTCATTTTGTGAATAGGCAAACTGTATAAAGAACCAGAAGAATATGGCTAGTGTAGTTTTTTTCATGTTTTATCAGGTCAGCCAGTAAAAGTAAATAACCGCCCAAACTGCAATAAAGAACAAGCCCGGATATAAAAACAGTTTTGCTCTTTTTATATCCTGCTTAATAATCACCAGGTATAAAATGTAGATAATGAAAATGGCAATTAAACCAATTGGTATGAAGGGGCGTGCCATGGCGGGATGTTTATATAAACAATATATCAATTTTCTAATTATCAAGCGACAAAATATAAGACACCATCAGCTTTGCATCATTGTATGACAGATCTGGGTGTGGCGACATAACCGGTGAACCCCAGTTACCACTCCCTCCTACCATGATCTTTTGCGCAAGCATCTGGGTATATACTTTATTGAAAGGATATTTTTTGCCGATGCTTTGAAATGAAGGCCCCACCGACTTTTCCTCTTCTTTATGACAGGTATAACAATCAGAATACGCAATCAATACCTTCCCTTTTTGTGAAGAATCTTTTGGAATGGGATCTTCCTTACCGACGATCTTCTGAATACTGCGTGAAGTCGATTTTGAAGTATTGTTCTTTTCATGATCAGCACAAGCAGCCCCCAGTAACGCCAACATTAAGCAGACCTTGGTAATCAAAAATTTTATTCCTATATTATTCATCTGAATGATACCCTAAACTTAAATGATATGTTGCAACTTAAAAACCTGTTTTTATTTTTCTTACTTGGAATGATGGTCACGGGTTGCAGTAAAGAATTGGATTCTGAAGAACCAACCTCTGGAACCGGGACAGTAAATGGTGAATTGTATATCAATGTGACAGGGTATTTTATCAAGATCAAAACAGTGGATAGTTCCATGGTTTGGGGAACAGAAACAAGGAACCTGTTTGCTTCATTCAATAACCCCATGACCTTTGACACCACTGCATATTACCATGGGAATTTCAATGGCATAACAGCTTACAGCGAGCAGACGGGCCAGCCCAAATGGTCAGTTAACTGGTATGCATTTGAGGATGCCATTACATACAGGAAGCCGGCTTTCAAAGGAGCTAATGTTTATTTCACATCTCCCAGCAGCATGTGGGATCATGGATATCTTTATTGTGCGGATAAAAACTCAGGAAAAGTAAAGTGGATGATCCAACTTGATTATGGATTTGCCAGTTACCCTTTCAATACCACTCCAATGGTAGTGGGAGAAAATGTCATCGTGATTACAAGGGATGCAGAAAATCATAAACGTCTCAGTGCCTATAAAACAGATGATGGTGCTGAAATATGGAAGTCGGAAATTCTGGATGATATTTCTTTTCATCTCCGACTGGAAAATGACAGGATCTATTCAACTTCAAATAAGTATGCCATTTGCATCAATGCACTGACCGGGCAAAAACTTTGGCAAACTGACCTGGGCGTGGAGCAGTTTAAAAGGACAGCCACTTTTTTCAACCAGGATAAGCTGATCGTAGTGAAGGTCAAGGGCACTGAATACAATTTTGTTACAGTCAACATAAATACGGGCCAGGTGCAGAAAAAATCGCAACTGCAGATCCCGACATCTGTGGGTGATCCCGATTTTGCTTCGATGGGTTGTGATCTGTCTGGAACAAGCGCGTATATAGCCACGCGTTATGATATGGATTCAATGAGGATCGCATCTTATGATTTGAATACTATGGCAGTTAAATGGGAGAAAAAGATCAAAAATTATCTCTATACAGATTTCACTCCTTTACTTACTGATAAATATTTGATATTCCCTGTCAACGCAACCTATCCTGAAGGAAAGTCGCACATGTATTTTTATTCCTTCGATGGGAAACTGGTAAAGCAGGTTCCGTTTAACGGAAACTATACTTCAGGCTTTGCATATAAAGAAAATGGAAAGATGTACCAGCAGGATAATGATTACATGGAATATTAGGAAGTTGGATGATGGAGTTGATCGAGGAATTGGGTGACCGAAGAATTTACTGAACTTTTCATAGATTGATTTGTGTACTAACAGACCATAAATTTCCTGCAAAATCATAAAATGAACCTCGTGTATCCGGATCACCCGGTTTATTGACAGGCTTTTCAAGTTCTTCACAGCCACACTCTATTGCATGCTTATAAGTTTGATGTACATTAGGAACATACACATGGAGCACTGATTTATTCGCAGGATATTGTTTAGTGCTGTCACTAAGCATTATAACAGTATCATCAATTAGCAATTCAACATGCATGATCTTTCCATTTTCAAGATCATATCGCCGTAGTTGTTTGGCACCAAAGACCCTGGAAAGCAGATCAACCAAACGTTGGGCATTGTCGACAATTAAATAGGGCGACAATGAATTGTAATGAGAAGGTTTATACTGGTTCATTATAAAAATTATTGGTTTTCATAATTCAATTGTTCATAACAATT
Source organism: uncultured bacterium (assembly GCA_966112615.1). Classification (GTDB taxonomy): domain Bacteria; phylum Bacteroidota; class Bacteroidia; order Chitinophagales; family Chitinophagaceae; genus Flavitalea. The sequence continues at coordinate 12,111 of CBHWDO010000002.1, read as the reverse complement.
TTCGCGCACATCCCTCAATTTCCACAGTTCATACATATTACAATACATTTTTCATTCCTAAAACCGATGTTTGAAAAAACACCGCAATGAAAAAAATATTGACAATTGCACTGATCATGATAAATATGATTTGCTTTGCGCAGGTCAGGATCCATGTACATCTTGATTCAGCAATTGATCGATCCATTACCGGTAAGCTGTTTATCTACACATCTACAGATACCATCAAAGGTGTTCCTAATTCACCGGATATTGCCAATCCTCAACCAATGTATTCTGTACCGGTAAATAACTGGACAAAGCAATCCATCATTACCATTGATGATCATGCCACCGCTTTTTCAACTCCCTTATCAAAGTTGACACCGGGTGTATACAAGATCGCAGGGGTGGTCGATGGCAATCCTGAAGAAAGAGGAAGCTTTAATCCAGGCAGTTTTTATTCTACCAAAGAAGCCAGGCTTGAGATCAACAATAACGGGCAAGGTGAAACACACCTGTATCTGAACCGTGAACCGATCAGAGGTTTTAAGGAGACTGAATCGCTTAAATTGGTTCACTTGAAAAGCAGTCTGCTGTCTTCATTTCATAAAAAAGATATCACGCTAAAAGCTGCTGTTGTTTTACCAAAAGAATATGCAAATGATACCTCTAAAAAATTCCCTGTGGTGTACATCATTCCCGGATGGGGTGGAACCCATTTCGATGTACAGGGTTCCTTTGCAAGAACACGTTATGGTATGGACCAGGGCGCCCCAAAGATCTATGTTTACCTGAACCCTGAAACACAGACTCCATTTGGATTGCATTGTTTTGTTGATTCAAGGGTCAACGGTCCATGGGGTAAGGCATTAGTGGAAGAACTGATTCCATATATCAACAAAACATATCGATCAACAGGTTCGCCAAAAAACAATTTCGTGGTTGGACAAAGCTCTGGAGGCTATGCCGCGTTATGGCTTCCGCTTAATTACCCAAAAGCATTTGGAGGAGGCTGGGCAGTATCACCTGATCCGGTTGATTTTTCAAACTTCACAGGTGTTGAACTATACAGCAAGAAAGCAAATGTGTACACTGATGCCAGTGGAAATGAAATTCCATTTTTTATAATTGACGGAAAACCCGCTACCACTTTAAAGAAATTCATTGCCCTGGAAATTTTTGAAGGGGATGGAGGACAATTCCAATCCTTCGAAGCTGAATTTGGTGTTCCGGATAAACAAGGCAGACCAAAACAAATCTTCGACCGGGAAACCGGTGCGATTGACCCGAAAATTGTAAAAACCTGGGAACCTTATGACCTTGGAAAATTTGTTTCAAAGAACTGGAAATCTCTGCAAGCTGACCTAAATAACAGGCTTCATGTTTATGCCGGTGAAAAAGATAATTTCTTTCTTAATAAAGCAGTAGAAGCATTTGGTGAAAAAGCCAAAAAAGCCAATGCAAAAATTGTTGTTGAACTCATACCAAATGCAAATCATTTCAGCATATGGTCGCCTGAATTCACTGCAAGAGTTCAAAAGGAAATTGATGAAATGACCCTCAGCAACCGGTGATAGCTTACATAAGAAATAACCAGGATCGCAAAAATCACTATTGGCATGATCACCTGCCCGCTGAAACCATCTACCGACCAATGGCTGATCGTGGCAAAAATAAAATCGAATGCAAAACCTGCATAGGCCCATTCTTTTACCCGTGGAGGAATTGCCGGAATCACCAGCACCAGTGATCCAAGGATCTTGAAAACCACCAGCGCAACGCCAAAATAGGCAGGATATCCAAGATGACGAATGCCCTCTTTGGCGAGCTCCGTCTGGGAGGTTAGCGCCGGCATCACACCTTCAAAAAGAAAGATGATGATGGTAGAGATCCAAAAAACGATCCGGGTTGTTTTTACCTTATTCATAATGATTGATTTAAGTTGAACACAAATTTGAACCATCTGAAAGACTTACAGCGGGTGTGAATAAGGCAATAAAAAGGTCAATTACGACAGATCGGAATATTGATATTTACAGCAGAAAATTATGACCTTTATCATCATTGGCTGTCGCCAGGAAATCTAAATTTATTTGATGAAATGGTTCATACCCGCAATAATCGTCATACTTGCTTCCTGCAATAAGCAAAAGAAAGAAGCCATTCAACCTGTAGTGCAGAAAATCACTGAATCAGTCTATGCTTCTGGAATCGTCAAAAGCACGAATCAATACGAAGCATTTTCTACTGTCAATGGTATTATCGCTCAAATAAAAATGCATGAAGGAGATACCGTTCAAAAAGGTGATGTCATCCTAACATTGGTCGATGAAAAGCAGCAACTTAACGCCGAAAATGCAAGGATCGCTGCAGAATATTCTTCCGTTCAACTGAACCGCGACCGTCTGAATGAAATGAAGATCAACATCGACCTTGCACGCACCAAGATGCAGCATGATTCAGTGCTGTACCAGCGACAACAAAACCTCTGGGATCAAAATATCGGATCAAAAAATGATCTTGAACAAAGAGAACTCGCCTGGAAAAATTCAAACACCAATTACCAATCCGCACTACTTCAATATAATAACCTAAAGAAATCGATTGACTTCAATGCAAAACAATCGGCAAAAAATGTTGAGATCTCCACAGCGATCAACAGTGATTATATCATCAAAGCAAGGCAGAATGGAAGAGTCTATAACATCCTCAAAGAACCGGGGGAACTGGTATCTCCACAAATGCCGGTTGCAGTGATTGGTGATGTAAATGATTTTATGATGGAGTTGCAGGTGGATGAATACGATATCGGCAAGATCAGGAAAGGACAAAAGATCTATGTAACGATGGACAGCTACAAGGGCAAAACATTCGAAGCAACGGTGGTAAAAATTCAACCCCTGATGGATGATCGCTCCAGGTCATTCAAGGTAGATGCAGTGTTTGATACAAGGCCTGATAATCTATATCCAAATTTAACTGTTGAAGCAAATATCCTGATCAGCACAAAAGAAAACGCACTAACCATTCCAAGGAATTATTTAATGAATGATACTACAGTAATGTTGAAGAATGGCGATAAGAGAAAAGTGGTAACAGGATTAATGGATTACCAGCGGGTAGAGATCATCAGTGGATTGAATAAAAATGATGAGATCATAAAGCCTGCACCATGAACCTTAAATTGAATATTGACATTGCAAGATCATTGCTGATGGCCAGGTGGCGACAAACGCTGGTTGCAGCCATAGGCGTGACTTTCAGCATTACCATGTTCATTGCATTACTTGGGTTTATGACAGGACTGAACAAATTGCTGGATGGATTGATATTGAACAGAACACCACATATCAGGCTGTACAATGAAATAGAGAGAAATCCTAATCAACCTATTGCAAACACAAAAGAATATAAAGATCATTACAATTTCATTTCATCCATAAAGGCGCCAAACACCCGTGAAGAGATTTATAATGGCAAGAATATCATTAATACGATCACCAGGGATAGCAGGGTAATAGGTGTTTCTCCCAAGATCCATTCTCCTGCATTTTTTAATGAAGGCAATGTCCGGATCGCAGGGATCATTGATGGCATCAATGCGGAAGAAGAAAATAAATTGTTCAACTTCTATGAATACATCATCAGCGGAAATGCAAGCGATCTGAACCTTATTCCCAATAGTATCATTTTGGGTAAACCACTTGCTGAACAATTGCTGGTTGATATTGGAGACCTTGTGTATGTTACTACACCCAACGGTGAAAGATTTGCTTTGAAGTTGATCGGTTACTATCAATCAGGAATCCGTGAGTTGGATAAAGCACAGGGCTATACTTCCATCGCAACTGCACAAAAGATATTGGGCAAGCATGCCAATTACTTTACCGATATACAGGTAAAACTGTTTGATCTAAATAAAGCACCTGCAGTTGCGAAGGAATACAAAACCCTGTTCGGATTGCAGGCGATCGATATACAGACAGCCAACAGTGAATTTGAAACAGGAAGCTCTATTCGGACACTGATCTCTTATGTAGTAGGCATCACTTTACTGATTGTAGCAGGCTTCGGAATTTACAATATTCTAAATATGATGATCTATGAAAAGATGGATTCCATTGCAATACTTAAGGCCACAGGGTTTTCAGGCACTGATGTCAAACAGATATTTATATTGATCGCATTGAGTATTGGATTATTTGGCGGATCAGTAGGGTTGCTGTTTGGATATATTTTATCCAGGGTTATTGATGCCATTCCTTTTGAATTTCCATCACTTCCATCCATCACCTCCTACCCTGTCAATTACAACCCGGTGTATTATATCATCGGGATCATTTTTTCATTGATCACCACGTACCTGGCAGGACTATTTCCTGCAGCAAAAGCAAGCAAAGTAGATCCGGTTATCATCATCAGAGGGAAATAGTATGAACCATATTGTACTTGAAGCAAGACATATCAACAAGACCTTTCATGATAACATCGAACAACCTGTTCTGAAAGACATCAATTTCACGATCAACAAAGGAGAGTTTGTTGCATTGATGGGTAAGTCGGGCTGCGGAAAGTCAACCCTGCTCTATGTTCTATCGACCATGGATACAGATTATGAAGGTGAATTATTGATAGATGGTGAGCTGGTGACGGGCAAGAGTGGAAGCAGGCTTGCGGAAGTCCGTAATGAAAAAGTAGGGTTTGTTTTCCAGTTTCATTACTTGCTGAATGAATTCAATGTGTTGAAGAATGTTATGCTGCCGGGATTGAAGCTGGGCCGTGATACAGAAAAACAGGTTGAAACCAATGCCATAAAATGGCTGAATGTTTTAGGCATCGAAAAACTTCAAATGAAAATGCCATACCAGTTATCAGGAGGAGAAAAACAAAGGGTTGCCATAGCACGGGCATTGATCAATGATCCATTGATCATCATGGGAGATGAACCAACCGGCAATCTTGATAAAAAGAATAGCCAGTTGGTGTTTGATATTTTCAAAGAGTTAAGCGACAAGTTTCAGCAAACTCTTTTTATAGTTACACATGACCCGGAATTTGCTGAACATACCAATCGTATGATTGAAATGGAAGATGGAAGGATCATCCATTGATCCTTCTTATACTTTTCCTTCGTGCCTTGTATCATAATCGATCATCCATTCAATGCCATATTTATCGCGGAACATTCCAAAATAGGAGCCCCATGGACTATTATCCATCGGCATTTCCACTTCACCGCCTGCAGATAGTCCATTGAACAATCTATCAGCCTCTTCCCTGCTTTCAGCTCCCACAGCGATCTTCGAGCGATTTTCCTTTTCATTCACAGTACCCATAAATGATGGAACATCATTGCCCATTAATACATTGCCGCCAATTGGTAAAGCAATATGCATGATCTTCTCGGCTTCTTCTGCCGACATAGGGAACTGCGCGTTTGCAAGGTCTTTAAAGCGCATTACCGTTGCGAATGAGCCTCCAAATACTGAACGATAAAAATTAAAAGCTTCTTCGGCATTGCCGTTGAAATTGATGTGCGGGTTGATGAGTGCCATAGTTGGTTATTTGTACCAAATGTAATAAGCATTTAAAAGACCGAAGAGGCCAATTCCGACATAGATAAGTTGTTTTCCGTCAGCCTAAAGATTTAAATCAGGATAATTGGATTCAAGGGCAGCCAATTGAAGTTGCTCTTTCTGTCTTAAAACATCTATACAATGTTCCGCCCCAGGGAAAAGGTTTTGAGAAAGCAATTGCATTGATGAATAGGTATCATGCCATTCCCCGATAGATTTTTGTAACTTATCAATGAGCTTATTATTTAAGAATATTCGCTGTTGTTCTGTTACTGGAATTATTTCATAAACATATTTGAGGTCTTTGATGATCTTTCTGAATTGATGTAAATTATCACGCTGATGAGTATTGAATTTATCCAGGGCTTCAACTTTCCTGCTTAAGATATATCCGGCAACAATTATAGAATCAGGAAATACTAAATCATAATGCACATCTTTCCGGAATAATTTAATATCTGCTTGATTTTCTGGAATTTTCTCAATAAACTTTTCCTCAAGTTGTTTTTTTGTATGTAGAAGATGACCGATCAGTTCACTGGATGCACAGGAAAGGAGGGTTGGATTGGAAAGAGCAATTTCATGTATCCTTATGGCTCCTGGCTGAACGCAAATGTGCAGCAATGGCTTCGGAAATAATATCATGTTTATTGGATGACATGATTGCATAAGAATTAGCGGGGCCTCGACACTAATTACAATATACAATTCAAAAGATAGTATTGCAATGCTCAATTATTGGCTAGACTTCAGTTTATTAAGAAATATCACTGATCTTTCCAATGCTTCGTTCCCGGATTTATCCAACGTAAACTGATATTCATGTTCTAAGGCTGGTGTATAATTACCAGGATAGAAAAGGGTATCTAAAGGAACATTCAATGCATTTAATTTAGAAGCCAGGACCTTTGATTGTTCCAGCAGAGGATCATGATTTCCTGCTGATATAAAACTGGGAGGAAAGGAATTTGTAAGATGATTTGTTACGGAAGCAGTTTTAGCGTATTGGTCATTAGTTATATCTTTTACTCCAAAGTAAGACCACATCACAGTTTTCAGAAAGGATCCAAAAGATCCTTCTGTTTTAAGATTATGCACTTCATAAATACCACAATATAAAATCAACCCTTTCAATTGGCCAGCATTCAATCCAGGGTTAATCTTGGTCATTGAAGCGTACTCCGGGCTGGTAATCACGTTGGCTGCTGCAGCAGAAATCATTGACCCACCCGAATCTCCTGCAAGGACAATAAAAGAAGTATCGGCATGTAAACTATCAGCATTAGAAGTTATAAATCGCAATGCATTATTAAGTTGCTGAATAGGAACGGGATATTTTCCTTCCGGTGCAATGGTATAATCGATGGATATGGCAAGATATCCTTTACCTGCAAGGATCTTACAATAATTGCCTATTTGGCTTTTATCACCGGAGATCAGTCCACCACCATGTGTCCAAACAATTACAGGAAGTTTAGTTTTTTTCTGAAGGGAATCGGAATGAAAATAGGCATCAAAAAGTGCATCGCTGTCATCCTGATCATATCGGATATCTTTAAGTTCAACAATGTTTGGCGGAACATGTTTTTCCAGTTCTTTATTAACCCTGATGGCTTCTTTATTGAATCCATATCTTATGATCCAGACGGATGGATATGGCGATAACTTGAATGAAAGAAATAAAACGACAAACAGGATCAGGACGAATAGAATAGATCGTTTCACAATCTTGTTTATAATGTGATTTTAAAAACAAATTCTATTTAACTTTTTTCTTTTGAAAAAGCCTGCTTTGTTTAATGATCCCATCCTTCCCCATGTAAAAAATCAAGTGTTCTTAGGATAAAGTCATTTTCATTTCCTGCACCATATTGAGGCATATGCCCGGTATTGGGTGAAATCCAAATCCTTGCCCCAGGAATATTTTTATAAATTTCCCATGCCTGTGATACAGGAATGAAATCATTGTCGCCATGAACCACAAGGGTTCTTGCTTTAATCTTTTTCAATCTATCATTAGAAATTGATGGATCGCCTTTTAAAAAAGAGAATTGGTAAAACTGGTTTTTCAGATTTAAACTCTTTTCCCTTCCATGTAATGAATCCAGTTCAGTCTGATCAAAATAGTTTTCCCATATTCTGCTTTTGAGCCAATCCCGAACCGGTTGGGAAAAATAGTTTTGAGATGAGACTAGAACAATAGCATCGAACTTTTCAGGGGCCATAGTCGAAGCATATAAAATTGTAATTGCTCCAGAACTATGACCTATTGCTTTAGCCTTGTTTATTCCCAATATCTTCATCAACTCCAGCAAATCAAGTGCAGCCTGTTCATGTTTAAAATCTTTTAATTCATCGGGGTTACTTGACCGGCCATGCCCTCTCATATCCCATACTAATACTCTATATTTCTTCGAATATTCATTAATGAAATTTCGCCAATCTTCTGCGGTACTTAAAAAGCCATGAAGAAGAAATAGCGGTTCACCTTGTCCATACTCTTCAAAATAGATCTTCGCGTGATTAACTTCTACAAATCTACCTGTACTACCAATTGCCAGCTGACCTGTGGAAGTTGATCTAAACATTACAAGTAATAGAATAATAGAAAGTGTTCTCATTATGACTGGTTAAATAGTGATGAACATATCGATTAAGAATCATGGATTTATTCTAACCTCACCCTATCAGTTCTGTCGATGTTGGTCCTCTTGTCAAAAACAAAATCAACAAATTTGGCCTGGCCCGAATCAGCAGAAATATCCATTGAAGCCCTTCCAAACTCCAGGTTATCTTTGTGAATTGCTTTGGCGGTTATTTTTCCTGAAAATCGCTTATTGAAGATGAGGTAAATTGATACAACATTGTCGGTGGAGGAATCTGTTCCCGAAACTTTTACTTCTCCCAGGGTAATTCCATTATCTTTTATTGCTGGAGAAGTTTCCACCAGGTTGGAAAAAGACTCTTCAACTCCTTTAGCAACACCATCCACTATTTCTGATCCTGCCTTCCCAACTATTTCACCTCCTTTGTGAAGCGATTCTTTTGCTTTGTTTTTGGTCCAGTCGCAGGAACCTAAGGTTATTCCGAATAAAAGAATGGGCAATACCCATGTTGATGATTTCATAAGTGTGTTATTTTGCTAATTCCTGCAACTCAATTTCCAGGTCTTTTTTTCCCTGTTCAGAATAGAATTCAGAACTAGCGAGTGATTTTCGAAATTCCTTTAGAGTGCCGGAATAGCTTTGTTTTAACTGAATTTGTGCCTGTATAATGTATAAATAAGCTTCTGAAAAGTTTGGATAAGAATCAATTAAAATTTTCCAGGCCTTGATTGCTTTTTCATATTGTTTTTCATTGAAAAAATACCAGCCTTTTCCGTTTAAAATACCCAATGAAAAATTAATGTTACTCCCATAGATGGATTGTATTTCTTTTTCCAATGAAGGTTTTATGGACAGATCAGTTTGCTTATTGGAAATATACTTTGACTGAATAGCCGACCAGTCTTCAAATATTTCATAAAGAGCCGTGCTGATAAGTAATCCAGGTGTGGCATTATGATCAGCTTCTTTAAAAAGATATCCTTTGAAGTCTAATTGAGGATTATCTATATTCTTAGTTACTGAATCTAACTTAATGAAGTCTTCAGGATAATCATTTCCAATTCCAAAACGATAATACTTTTTACTCTTAAAACTGCGCTTATTCAATTGGCCCATGGAATCTGCCAGGTTAATTTTTTCCTGGTTAATGAATGGACTCATAGAAATGATTGCACTTAAATCATTAGTCCTTGTATTGAAGAGTGAAGTTGTAAAATATCCATATCTCGAATGACCAATTAATAACCTCAATGAAGAAGCATTATAATACTTTTCAGCGATAGGTATAAGTTCATCAAAAACGAATTTTTCATTCTCAAGTGCTAGACCCTTTGGGTCGGAAACTTTGTATTGAGTTTCAATATAGCGATAGCGCTGTTCGGAGGTCACACTTATTATAACTGAAGAAGGAATTTGTTCATTACTAGTTAGATAGTCGATTGTATTGAGGATATAATTATTACTTCTTTGATTTTGTTTATCGAACACAATAATTAGTGGAAATTTATTCATTGTGTTTCTTTGCCACTCTACCGGAACTACAACAGAAACCTTTTTCTCAAATCCAAGGTTTTTTGAATTGATTATTGTGTCTTGTAACTTTTTATATCGTTCGTATTTCTGAGCAATTGCAGAAGAGGTTACTAAAGTAAAAAGGAAAATAAATGCTATATATCTGATTATCATCTCAAGGTTATAGATTCAGTTAAGCGGATGGGAATAAAGATATATAGCTCTGTCAATATTGCAAACTACTATTACTCAATTAAATGATTGTCTGAATTCTTTAGGAGAAAGATTGGTCTTCGTCTTGAATAGTTTACTGAACGATTGTGAATGTTCAAAACCTAATTCATAGGCAATCTCACTAACAGACAAGGAAGTGGTTGAAAGTTTTTCCTTTGCATACTGAATAAGTTTTTCATGAATATTTTGCTGTGCGTTCATTCCTGTTAAAGCGCGAAGCATATCGCCCAAATAATTGGGTGAAAGATGAAGTGCAGCAGCCACCTGGGTGTCTTTGCTATTTGCAATCTCCAGGCAATGGCATAAATATTTGTCTTATTCAATCCGGAAAAAAATGATTTGGCTTTTTCATTGACAGAAAGCATTTGTAAAAAATCCTCCGGCAGCTTCATATTTTTAGCAGAATCATAAGCGCTTTGCCAGCGACCATCAGACTTTGCCAATTCTATTTGCTGTAACCCAGCATTGGTCATTCTACCCTCCTGGATTAAGCGCTCAGCAATTTCGGTATTTCTTTTAGACCAGATACTTTTAGGCCGGCGAGGTGTAAATTTTTGAATGTATGATTTAGCATCATACTTGTCCTTTTGCCCGTCAATCCAACCATAACATAAAGCCTCTTCAAGAGCTTCCCCATAGGTTATGGTTTTCTCACCCGAATCTTTTTTAAACAAACGCAACCAGATCCCATTTAACAGGCCATGATTCTTTTCCAACCAGTCTTTCCAATCCCTTGATGAAAAGAATGACAAAACAGGAATCGAGCTAGAGTTATTTGATCTTGCTTTCATAGTAAACGCTTTACACTTTCCATATCAACCTTTTTTTCTTCAGAAATATCTAAAAAATATTTCACCTGCCAACCCTTAGTTGTTAGAGCTTGAGCACTTGTTGGCATATCCCAGGCCGGATAAACCCTCATTCCGCGCTTACCACAACTTGCATTACCCGACAAAACTTTGAATTCGTATAAAATGTTTCTTGGAAAAATAAACAGTCCAAGATTATTGGCCTTTCCTGTTGCAATTATATATAAATCTACATTGTCCGAAATGTCAAATGGTATTATTAACCCACTCTTGTTGCGTTTCCATATAGTTACAAATTGTCCGATTTTTGTCGGTGTAATTTTCGCAGTACGATAAACCACATTTCGCCCGTTAAGTTGAAATCTATGAGCAGAATAATCCTGGCTTTCCAATTCAACTTCAACCTTTGTTAGTTTAAGTCCGTAAGGTTTGAATACTGATTTATCGATATGATCAAGCATTCTTCTGTTAAGCCTGGTGTTTATTCATTGAAAGGGTCAGAAGAAAAAATGAATCGGCCAACGCTAACACACTGTGCGAAATATTCTCTTGCAATGCAATCATTTGACCGCTTTCAATTACTGCAGTCTTTTGATCAGTTGAAAAATTTATTTTACCCTCCAATACCTGAACACTAATCACTCCATTTGCTTTGTGCGGCTTTAACTCGGCATGCTGGTGCAGCCCCATAAGCACAATGCGCATGGTCTCCGATTTAAAAATTGTAACGGAATTTCGATCGCTGTCTTTCCAGGCTGACTCGCTTTTTATCTGGTCAATGAATTTTTGAAGATTCATTTCTACCAGTTGAGCGTTTAAGACGCGGTTACCTTCGGGACGCTGTGGTGTGGCATCGTTTGATTTGTTTTCACTAATGCTTTTTACCAGGTGCGTTTGCAATCGTTCCACTAATTTTGAAGACGCTTCGTCTGCAGAAATGCCGTAGCCATTAACTAAAATCCCTTTGACCCCAAATTTGGCAGATGATATGGCATATACGATTGCCTCGTCATCCGGATTGCTTGCTCCTTCAAAGCGATATACTTTATCAACCTGGAATTCCTCAGGAGACAAAACAATATTTGATTGTCGACATACCAAACATTCCTGGTTGATATTGAAATCAAGTGTATATCCTGACTGCGCTAAACCATTTATGGTTTCTGATAGCGTTCCAAAGCTTTCGCTCAAAGTGCTGTTGTTCATTTAATCAAGTTACGAAATTGAATTTTTCCCATCAAACTTCTCTATTGCTTCTAGCGTAACAGGAGTGAACAAATTAATTAGGTTCCCATCAGGATCACGAAACAAAAGAGATTTATTACCCCAGGGCAATGTGTAAGCTCCCCCAATCTTCGGCCATTTGAAGGTTAGGTTAACAAGATGATTGTT
>CBHWDO010000001.1:0-556762 GCA_966112615.1 uncultured bacterium | reverse complement strand
ATCAAAAGAAAATTATATTTGAAAACCCTAACTAACAAGTGGCATTAAAAAAGGGGGAGCTTACACTAGGTTTCTTTACTACCTATAATTTAATTAAACTGCCCCTATAGATGGACATTTAACCGCTTTGTAAAAAAGTTAGTCAAGGCTATGCTTTTAATTAATTGGAACGCGTATTTTATCGATAAAAAAAATATTTGGCAATATCATACATTGTATTAAGATTTGAATATTTACAAAGTGTTTATATCTTAGTTTTGCAGCAAACACAAGTGCCTAGTAAAGTTGGTTTGGGATTACGTCTTCTGCTTTTGTATTTCTATTGTGCTTTTGTAATTTGGCTGATTAAACCAAAAAATATGGTCAATGCTAGGTATTAAGAATTCCATTTTCCAACCTTCCCAAAGCCTCCGACGCTAGAGGTATTGCACTTGGTCATTATTAAAAGCTCATATTTTGAAAACTGAAAAAGACATATCTCTTATTCTTAGTGGGGTTAGAGCTTTAATTGGAGAAATTACACCTTGCCTAAGAAGCGTATCCCTTGAGTGGAATAATAATAAAGTAGTTTTCAAATGTGTTTTTGATGAGTTTGCAACTGAAGATGATCTAGAATTGATGTCTGCCGCTGCTACGGAGATAATTGCTGACTTTCCAGATTGCGATTTGGAAGAGATTGTTCAAAAAGTCAATCCACCAGAGCCTACAAATCCTTTAAAGAATGTATTGTATCACCGACATGAATCAAATTACTGGCGGTAACAGTACTACACTTTAATGTGTGTTTAAATATCGCAGGAGTTAAAACTTTGGTCACAAATCATTGTACCCAGATTTGATATTTAAAAGGTTCTTTCTTCAATCTTTGCAAAAAAATCAATTCACAAATTACGATTACAATTACTTGGGTTACTCATTTTAGTAAGTTCAGTTATCATTTACGCATATGCAATTCGAAATGATAGCTATGCTCATCTATCTATAATATCCTGCATTCCTTTTGGATATTGCATAATCAAAACACTCTTTGGAAGCCAGAATAAATCACTTTGGAATAAAATTCAAGAGATGATTTGAAGCAATGCTTCAAAAATTCATGTTACTCCAATTAATTTATATATTGTCCTGATTACCATCTGAACAATCTTTTGAATGGTATTTTTAACCTTAACCCATTAACCCCTCACAATGTTTAAACAGAAGACTGTAAAGCAATTCTCCATTGTTGCTATTGTTTTATCCATTATTGGTTTATTAATTAGTATCACAGCCACCATTCTTTTACCTGATCCGAATTATAGCCTGTCATTTATTATGGGAATTGTTTCCTGGGCTATTTTACTTTGGGCAAGTATTATTGGATATAAATTATGTAAATCCTACACCCTGTACGAGGATGAATATAAAAAAGTAGGTATCAGGATTTACCTGATAATTCTTGCTTTTATCCTGTTCTTCTTTGTTGGACTTATTGCCGGATTATTTATATCTGTGGCTTTATTATCCACTCTCTGGGCGCTAAAAAGTAATTATGATGACTGGGAATATCAAAATACACCATACGTTCCTGAAGATGTAAATACAGAAAATCAAAGTAGCCAATAACAAAGGATTATCATGAAATTCTTTTTATTAATCGCCATTAGCTTTCTTGCTATGGGTAAGGTAAATAGTCAGCAGGTATTTAGATTTCAATATCGGTTTGACACCACAAATTTTAAAAACCAGAAGTTCCAGCTTTTCGAGAAAAAAGGTGACAAATACGAAGCCAGGGACTTTGACTTCCTATTAAGAGGTGAGATTGGTAGTAGAAAGAGAGATACATTCACTGTCAACCTTTGGCCATCATTAGCATTGAAAGGAAACAAACTAATTTTAGATTCTAATGGAACCGCGCATGATTCAGATTATGTTATAGTGGTTAAAGATTGGAACCCGGAAAAATATAAATACAAGAGGATTAAAATCCCGTATCGTCAATGGGAAATCACAGCTACTAACCTGCCCTTTAGAGTAAAGTTTAGAGACAGCACAACGCTTGAAGGAGAATTTTTAAATTTCAATATAACCTTACTGCGTGTTTTTGGTACCACCAAAATATTTCATAGTCGTTTTGTTCAACCAAGAAATAGGTCTATTGCCTTTGGTCCATTTCTTGGATTGGCAAAAATTGAAAACCCTGCCACTAAAAAATCTGAATTTGCCCTGAATTTTGGAAGTAATGTGGTGTATTCAATTGGCAAACTAAACCTGGTACTTGCAGGTGGAGCTGAAAAAGGGTTCAAGACTGCAACCAAGAAATTGAATCCCTATATTGGCTTTGGCCTTGGATTTAGTTTAATAGATAAATTTGAGCCTGAGATACAGTCGAAGGAATAATTCGACAACTCCCAACTCCCTGTGACTTCTATCACCTTCCCCCTCCCCCCTTTCCCCCATCTTCGCTCCCATGAAAACAATTCTTTCTAACTGGACCATCATGCGTGTACTGAGAGTGGTAATGGTTATCGTGGCAGCCGGACAAGCTGTCATTATCCACGACTGGATCCTGGGTTTGGCAGGCGCTTTGTTACTGGTAATGGGTATATTTAATGTTGGCTGTTGTGGCGTGAACGGATGCGCCCCTACATATAGGAAAACCGCAACCGAACAACAGGATTTCGAAGAAGTTGTAAATAAATAACCATGGCAACGGTAAGTATCAATAAATCTTTTAACGACATCATCCAGAACGATAAGCCCGTACTGGTTGATTTCTACGCCGACTGGTGTGGCCCATGCCGTATGATGCCGCCCGCACTCGACGAACTGAAACAAAGAATGGGAGATGCTGTGTCGATCATTAAAGTGAATGTAGACAAGCATCCTGACGTATCCCGTCAATACAACGTTAGCAGCGTTCCTACTTTAATGGTCTTCCAGAAAGGAGCCGTTAAATGGCGCGCAGCAGGGGTAAAATCTGCACGTCAACTGGAAGAGATCATCAGGCAAAGCTGTCAGTAGTTTCATACTACCATATCCGAACCCTTGAGTTATTAGTATTTACATCACCTCAATAATCGGATATGAACAGAAACAAATTTATCAGCTCCCTGCTGATCTTATCAACGCTCCCAACACTCGCATTCTCTAAGGTTTCTAAATTATTCCAGCGAAATTCCAAAGGATTTAAAATTCCTGCCGGTGAAGGAAGGCTTCATGGTCATTTGAAACTTAGAGGGGTTAATGCCAATATTCTCGACGTCAAGATCTCCGGATCTGATACCGATGGGGATCTGGCCATTTTTGAACAAACATCTGTTTCAAAAGGTAGGGGCACTCCACTACACGTTCATCCTAACCAGGATGAAGTTTTCTATGTGATAGCTGGCAACTATAAATTCAAAGTGGGCGATGATACATTTGACCTAACCGCAGGCGACAGCATATTTCTCCCGCGAAAAGTTCCACATGCGTGGTCGCAATTATCTGATTCCGGTAAAATGCTTGTCACACTCCAGCCAGCAGGAAAACTGGAAAACTTTTTCGTGACCATGGCAGCACTGGATCATCAACCGGGACAGGAAGAGGTGGCAAAGATCTTCTCCGACAATGACATGCAGGTGGTTGGTCCTCCTTTACATCTAGACCAATAAACTTTACCTTTATTTCATGCCATCCACCTTTCAAAAGATCAACACCGCCCTCAAACAAAAAGCTAATCCTGATAAAGCAGCATTCTTCCCGCGCTTCTTCAAAACCGGTAAAGGTCAGTACGGCGAAGGAGATAAATTCATCGGCGTAACCGTTCCCGATCAGCGGTCCGTCAGTAAACAATTCTTTAAGGAAGCCGACGATGATACCATCATCGAACTGCTGCACTCTTCATGGCATGAACACCGGCTAACCGCCCTGCTCATCCTGAACCTGAAATACAAAGCCGATAAAAAACAACACTGGGTCGATCTCTATCTTTCCAATGTCGATAGCGTTAACAATTGGGACCTCGTGGATTCATCGGCAACCACCATCCTGGGCGACTGGCTGGAAGACAAAGACCGTTCAATTCTCTACGAATTCGCCAAGGCCGATCATCTTTGGAAGAACCGCATTGCGCTAATCAGCTGCTTTCATTTTATCAGAAAAAATGACATGAAGGATTTCTTTAAGATCACCAGCCTGCTGCTCAAACATCCGCACGACCTGATTCATAAAGCCATCGGCTGGATGCTGCGCGAAGCATGGAAACGCGACCCGGAAGCAGTGGAAAAATTCATGGCAAAAAATCTTAAGCAATTACCCCGCACCGCTCTGAGATATGCCATCGAAAAAATGACGCCAAACGAGCGCGCAGCCTGGATGAAAGGATAGTGACCTATATCACCGCCACTATTTTTAAATTGCATCAAATTTGCACCTAAATTGAAGGATATGAAAGTTGAACAGATATATACCGGCTGTCTTGCACAGGGCGCCTATTACATCCAGAGTGAAAATGAAGCAGTGGTGATCGATCCGCTGCGTGAAGTAGATCCTTATATCCAGAAAGCAGCAGAAAATGGAGCAACTATCAAATACGTACTGGAAACGCATTTCCACGCCGACTTTGTAAGCGGTCATATCGACCTGGCCAAGAAGACCGGCGCACAGATCGTTTACGGACCAACTGCCCAGCCTTCTTTCGATTTCTATTCCGCAAAAGATGGTGAAGAACTTAAGTTGGGAAAACTTACCATCAAGGTTCTGCATACACCGGGACATACCATGGAAAGCACCTGTTATCTCCTGAAAGATGAACAGGGTAAGGAAGTGGCACTCTTCAGTGGTGATACGCTCTTCATTGGTGATGTGGGTCGACCGGATCTTGCACAAAAAGTTAAGGCAGATCTCACACAGGAAATGCTTGCTTCTCACTTATTCGATTCATTACGCAATAAGATCATGACCTTGCCTGATGATATCATCGTTTATCCTGCACATGGCGCCGGTAGTGCATGCGGTAAGAACATGAGCAAGGAAACCACCGATACACTGGGCAACCAGAAGAAAAATAATTATGCATTGAGGGCTGATATGTCGAGGGAAGAATTTATCAAAGAAGTTACTTCAGGACTCACTACTCCTCCCGCATATTTTCCATTGAATGTGATGATGAATATTGAAGGATACGACAGCATCGATAAAGTACTCGAAAGAGGACAACATGCACTCGATCCGGAAGCATTTGAAGTAGCAGCGAATGAAACAGGTGCATTGATCCTCGATACACGCGATCCGCAAACATTTGCAAAAGGCTTCATTCCGAATTCTATCAATATCGGGATTGATGGAAATTTTGCACCATGGGTGGGCGCGATGATCCCTGATATCAAACAACAGATCCTGCTGATCACAGATGAAGGACGTGAAGAAGAAGTGGTGACAAGACTTGCAAGAGTTGGATATGATTATACCATTGGATATCTCAAAGGTGGATTTGAATCTTGGAAAAGATCGGGTAAAGAAATTGATCAGGTAAGATCTATTACTGCTGAAGAAATGTCGGAAGAAGTAAAGGCCGGTAAAGGAACTATTGTGGATGTGAGAAAAGAATCGGAGTATTTAAGCGAACACATCATCGATGCAGAAAATGCTCCGCTGGATTATATCAACGACAGTATGTCGAAGCTTGATAAAAACAAAACCTATTATATTCATTGTGCAGGAGGTTATCGTTCGATGATCTTCAACTCAATTCTGCGCGCAAGAGGATTTGACAAACTGGTGGATGTGAAAGGAGGATTCAAATCGATCAAGGAGTCAGGCAAATTCGAAATTT
Organism: uncultured bacterium; assembly: GCA_966112615.1. Lineage (GTDB taxonomy): Bacteria > Bacteroidota > Bacteroidia > Chitinophagales > Chitinophagaceae > Flavitalea. The sequence continues at coordinate 550,965 of CBHWDO010000001.1, read as the reverse complement.
CAGATTACTTATGCCCGACTACATTATTATAAATAAATAATTAATTCATACACATAATGCTCGAAGTGATTTTAAAGCCATGGCCGTGGTATGTGGCAGGACCACTTATCGGCCTGATGGTACCATTGCTGCTGATACTTGGGAACAGGCACTTTGGTATCTCTTCAAACCTGCGCCACATCTGCGCTGCATGCTTTCCATCAAAGATCCCGTTCTTCGATTATCAATGGAAGAAAGAGATCTGGAACCTGTTTTTTATTGCAGGTGTATTGATCGGTGGAATTATTTCTGCGATGTTCCTGATGAGCAATGATCCTGTTGCTGTTGATCCGAAACTTGCGGATGAATTATCAACCTATGGCATCACTGACTACAACAATTTAGTTCCTCCGCAGCTGTTCAATTTCGAATCCTTGTTAACCCTGCGCGGACTGATCATGATGATTGGTGGTGGATTTTTGGTTGGGTTTGGAACAAGGTATGCTGGCGGATGCACCAGTGGTCATTCGATCATGGGATTGAGTGATCTGCAACTACCTTCATTGATTGCAACCTGCTGTTTCATGGCCGGAGGGATCATCATGGCGAATTTTATCTTACCATTCATTTTAAATCTTTGATCGATGAGTACAGTAGATACAGATTATGAAGTGCGATCATTGGGCCTCAACATTGCACAGAAAGAATTACCCTGGTACAGTAATATCCGATACCTGCTCGCAGGGATCATCTTTGGAATTTTATTGGTGAAATCAGAAGTGATCTCCTGGTACAGGATCCAGGAAATGTTTCGCTTCCAGAGTTTTCATATGTATGGGGTGATTGGAAGCGCGGTAATCACCGGAATGATCTCCGTGTTTCTCATAAAGAAATTCAACATCAAAACGATTGATGGAGAACCGATCACATTTGTCAGGAAGAAATTCAATAAAGGACAGGTGATTGGCGGATTGATCTTCGGATTCGGCTGGGCGCTCACAGGAGCCTGCCCCGGACCACTGTTTGCGCAACTTGGCACCGGAGTGCTGGTGATCAGCGTGGTGATACTCAGTGCAATTGCCGGGACCTGGGTGTATGGGAGGTTTAGGGATAGGTTGCCGCATTAGCGGGCTGACCAACCGCGGAGCGGTTGGGCTGAACGCACCGGGCTGAACAAACAGCGCAGCTGTTTGGGCTGAACGGAAATTTCCGGTCAGCACAAACGCCTGCGGCCTTTGTTCAGCCCGGTGCATTCAGACCAGGTCCTTCGGACCTGGTCAGCCTGCAACGGATCTGGTCAGCCTGCGCTACAACATCGTCCTCCTCTCCTGCTTTTCCGATCTCCTCAAATCAGTTTTACTGAGCTCATTAAATCCTCCGATAATATTCACCATCTTATGGAAACCTCTTGCCTTCATGATGGAAATAAATATCACGGAACGATATCCGCCTGCACAGTACACGAAATACTTTTTATTCTTATCGATCAGGTTCATTTTCTGGTTGATGAAATCCAAGGGAATATTCAACGCACCAACAATATGCTCGGAATCAAATTCACTTTTTCTTCTTACATCAAGCAATGGAACATTGTGTGAATAGATCTCGGAAAAAGTTTCTCCGCTGATACAATCAATTGTATCCACCACTTCTCCTACGCGTTGCCATTCTTCAATGCCACCATTCAATACACCCATTGTCTTATCAAACCCAACACGCGCAAGCCTCATCACAGCTTCCTGTTCACGTCCGGATTCTGTGATCAACAAAATCGGTTGCTGAAGATCAGCGATCAATGTACCGGCCCATGGAGCGAAATTATCATCGAGGCCAATAAAGATGGATCCTGGTATATGTCCTTTAATAAAATCTTCTTTCTTACGTGTATCGAGCACCAGTGCATCGAGTGTTTCCCAGATGGTCTGGAATTCTTTCACACTGAGATCTCTTGACCCTCTTCGAATCACTTCATCAATACTTTGAATACCTCCATGCAAATTGATCAATACATTTTGCGGGAAATATTGCGGAGGTTCCACCAATCCCTCAATTACTTCCTTAATGAATTCATCACGGGTCATATCGGCTCTTAATGCATAATTGACAAGCTTCTGGTGTCCCAAAGTATCAGTGGTCTCTTTACTCATGTTCTTACCACATGCACTGCCGGCGCCATGTCCGGGGTAAACGATCACCTCATCAGACAATGTCATGATCTTAATTCTCAAAGAATCAAAGAGTTTACCGGCAAGGTATTCGGGCGTGATATCCGCCTTGACCTTCTGCACCAGGTCAGGTCTTCCTACATCACCAATCAGCAAGGTATCACCAGTGAAAATGGCTTTCTCTTTACCATCTTCATCGATCAAAAGATAGGTGGTGGATTCAAGTGTATGTCCTGGCGTATGCAGGACTTTGATATACACATTCCCGAGTTTGAATAATTCATTGTCGTCGGCAATATGCGCTTTATAGTCTGGTGATGCCGTTGGACCAAACACGATCAATGCACCTGTTTTGCGCGCAAGGTCAAGATGGCCGCTTACAAAGTCGGCATGAAAATGCGTTTCAAATACATACCGAATCTTTGCGTGGTCATTTTCTGCACGTTCAATATAGGGCCTGGTTTCTCTCAACGGATCGATGATCGCTGCTTCACCATTGCTCTCAATGTAATATGCTGCCTCAGCCAAACAACCTGTATATATCTGTTCTATTTTCATGACACTAAGATTTATAGGCAATGTATTATGGAGGGGGAAGAGGGAGTATGAGGGGAGTCAAAGGGGGAAATGATTTTAACTTGAAGACATGGAGACATGGAGACATGAACCCCGCACCCAACTTCTCATCTCCTCATCTCCTCACCTACTCATCTCCTCCCCAACTATGATCTAAATCATATTTTACATCCCCCAAAACAAAATACCTTCGCCCCATGCTTTCAAGGATAACCATACTCGTGCTGCTGATCTCCTTTATGGCCCAGGCTATGAACAGGTCGGTTATCCTGATCGATTACATGTTCAATACCGCGGCTTTCGAAAAGAATTGTATCAACAAATCGAAACCGAAACTCAACTGCCACGGTAAATGCCAGATGTCAAAAAAGATGCAGCAGCAGGAAGACAAAGAACAACAGCAGCAAATCAATACTGCCAAGGCTGATTTCGTCCTTTCTTCCAAATCATTCTTCGCGGAAGCACCACTGCCGGTCACAACAAAGCTTGACGGCTACACAATCATCCTCAACACCGGTGCTCCAGTTCATCGCAGCTTTGACATATTTCATCCGCCAGCCTGATCAGTTCCTACATATTGACCTTTCATCGCCCACTACAGGCAAATATTTTTACTGATTCAAAACTGAATTATCATGCACAGAGTCATCAGGCTGCTGACCATGCTGTCTATTATATTGCTCAGCCAGCAACTCACTGCTCAAACTATAGTTAAAGGACGCATCATCGATGCGCAAACAAAAGAACCGATCTACGGAGCAACCATTCATTGTGATATGAAAGACTGCAATTGCGGTTGCTCAACAAACGCTGAAGGTTTCTTTGAACTGAATTGCAAGCAATGTAAGAACCTTACCGTATCACAGGTTGGCTATGCTTCCACACTGATTGATGTCAACACCGATTTTAAATTCGTAGCACTGGAAACCAAAACTTCCATGTTGAACCAGGTGGTGGTGACTGCTAACCGCGGACAGGCAGCCAAAAGATCCGAAGCACCGATTGCCATTGCAACACTCAACAATAAACTGATCCAGGATGCAAAAGCCATCAGTGTTGATCAACTGCTGAATAAAGTTAGCGGTGTAAATATGATCGACCTCGGCAACGAACAACACCAGATGAGTATTCGTCAGCCTATGACCACTCGCAGTCTTTTTCTTTATTTGGAAGATGGAATCCCGGTAAGAACAACAGGCCTCTACAATCACAACGCGCTGCTGGAAATGAATATGGCCGCGACAAAATCAATCGAAGTGATCAAAGGCCCATCCTCTTCTTTATACGGAAGTGAAGCGATTGGCGGTGCAGTGAATTTTATTTCGCTCTCACCAACTGCAGTGCCTTTGTTCAAAGTTTCACTACAGGGAAATGATATCGGTTACAAAAGAACGGATCTTCAAACCAGCTTCCTGAAAGGAAAATTCGGCATGGTGATCAATGGATATTATGCTGATAAGAAGAACAAGGTGCTTGAGTTCAACGATTTTAATAAGAAAGCCATTTCACTTCGTGCGGATTATCGCTTTACTGATAAAACATCGATCACGAATCAATTCAGCTATATTGATTATTACAGTGATATGGCCGGAGGAATTGACAGTGCCATGTTTGCTTCAAAGACATTTACCAATCCGCAGACATTTACCTATCGACTGGTTAAATCCTTCCGATATACTTCCACTTTGAAACACGAGTGGAACGAAAACAGCAACAGCACGCTCACTGCAGGATACCGAGCAAATACCATCGGGCAGAATCCTGCATATCGCATCAAGGATGATTACAAAAAAGTAAACAATGTTTGGCGAGGTGATAAAACCTTAGCACATGGAGAGATCAATGCAAGTAAATTTAAAAGTGTTGTACTGATAGCACAGCATCGTCAAAGGTTCGACTGGATGAATACTGAACTCATTGCAGGTGCAAGCGCAGACCTTAGTCCATCAACATACAGTGCAGATTATATCCGCATTAAGAAAGATACCATTTCAAAAAAATATTTGAGCTATACTGCACCGGATAGCGCGTTAACAAACTATTCAACCAGGATCAATAACTACGCGGCTTTCATCAATGCATCGTTGAGCCCGGTGAAAAACCTTCGACTAGTTGCATCACTTCGTTATGATCTGTTCACTTACAAATTCAATAATAAATTAAAACCTTCAGCATTCAGTGGATCACCAGATACCAGCAATAATTTTAAAAGAGTGAGTCCAAAGATTGGGTTGACTTACAACTTTACCAACAGGATTGGTTTCTATGCAAACTATAGCCAGGGCTTTGTTCCGCCACAGGTAACAGAAATGTATACCGGTGTGAAAGTGCCTTACCTCAAACCATCTATTTTTAATAATTATGAGATAGGTGGATGGATGGATATCGTTTCAAACAAATTTTCTGCAGACATCAGTTTGTATAGATTGGAAGGAAATGATGAGATCATTTCTGTTCGACTCAATGATGGTTCAACTGAAAATCAGAATGCAGGAAAAACACTTCACCAGGGAATTGAATTTGGTTTGAATGCAATGCCTGTAAAATCGTTGTCGTTCAGATTCAGCGGTGCTTACAGCAAACATGAATTCATTCAGCATAGTGAGAAAGGAGTAAGTATGAATGGTAATGTGATGCCGAATGCACCTGAAATTCTTTTCAATACTGAAGTTTGGTACAGGCCAATATGGCTTCAGGGTTTCAGGATCGGAGCAGAAGTTCAGAAGGTTGGAAAATACTTTGTAGACCCTGCCAATAATGCTACTTACGAAGGTTATATGACCATGAACATCAGGGCTGGTTATAGAAAAAATGCCTTTGAAATTTGGGCAAATGCCATGAATGTTACGAATGAATATTATTCAAACATCACTGCGAAGAGCTCATTTGGATGGAGTTACAGGTTAGCGGATCCCAGAAATTTCAACATAGGTGTATCCTATGATATCTATTCCCTTTTCAACAAAAAATAATGAAAAACTTAATCATCATACTTCTAATAATAATGGTAAGCTCCTGCGATCGCATATCGCAGGATGCTGTTACTGGAGTAATCATTCTTGATAGCACTACGGCTTCCTGTCCAAATATCACCAAAGATGCACAGGGAAATTTCGTGATCAGTTATGTAAGATCTGTCAATGATTCAACCCATGAATTTTGTTATGCCATTTCGAAAGATGAAGGCAAAACGTTTAGTGATCCGATTGTCGTGAAAGGATCCAATACTGTTTTTCCGCACAACGAAAATCTACCAAAGATCATTTTCAAACCATCAGGTGAGATCATTGCGGTATGGGGTGCAAAGAATCCGAATCCAAAGAATAAATATTCAGGATTGGTGTATTACACAACATCTAAAGACAATGGACAAAGCTGGACTGAAGTGCAACCGCTGGTAAAGGATACGGCTTCATTTGATCAGCGATACTTTGATGTGGCATTGATGCCAAATGGAGAGGCAGCGATCATCTGGCTCGACAATCGCAAGACTGTCGAGAAAGACGGATCAGCACTATATTTTGCAACTACTCACGCAGATCATGGATTCATAGGGGAGCAATTGATCAGTCAGCCTACCTGCCAGTGTTGTCGCACCGATTTGTATGTTGATACGAAAGGTAATGTTCATGTATTGTATCGTGGAATTATCCAGGACAGTATTCGCGATATGTTGCACATGGTTTCAACCGATGCAGGAAAAACATTTTCTGCACCACAAACGATCAGCAAGGATAATTGGGTGATCTATGGTTGTCCGCATACCGGTCCGGCCCAGGTAGCCAACGATTATGGAATGCATTTCGCCTGGTTCACCGGTGGAAAAGTGAAAGGCACATTTTATAATAACACTACCGATATGGGTGCGAGCTTCACCCCGCGTGATAGTATCAGTGAGAAGGGAATGCATCCGCAGATCACTTCATTCAGTGATGGAAAGTTGGGCATTGTGTACGATGCATCAAAGGACACTGCTACGAGGCAGGTCTATCTTCAAATCCGCGATCCGAAAGGAAAATTGATCTCCAATAAATCCATTACAAGTCAATCATCCATCTCAAGTTATCCTGTTGCCGCCACCGATGACCAAGATAATTTACTCATAGCCTTCACTATAAAAGAAGGTAAAAGAACCAGGATCGCCTACCGGGTAGAACGCCCGTAGGGCGGCTGAACGCGGGGTTCCCCCAATGTAAAATGAAAAATGAAAAATGCCTTTAGTTCGCAATTCTGCACTAAAGGCATTTTTCATTTTTCATTTTTAATTACCCCCCCTTGGTGAGTTCATCCCGCAACCTCCTCAACTCCTCACCTCCTCATCTCCTCCACTCCTCACCTTCCCTCCTCTTCTTTTTTCCCCTTTCTCTTTCTATATTGAGCCACCTAAACCCGACATGTGAGATTTTTATTGCTTTCCCTGACCCTAATCCTGTCCTTATGTGGCTATTCGCAGCTCAAGGCTGATTTCACCGTATCCAAACAATCCGGTTGTAATCCTTTGACCGTTTCATTTACAAATACATCGACAGGACTTTCACCAGCTTCGACCTTTGAATGGAATTTCGACAATGGCAATACTTCAACTGTAAAAGATCCTTCGGCGATATTTACTTCCGAAAAAACTTTTCGTGTAAGCCTGACCGTTAGAGATGGCGCACAATCCTCTTCAGAAACTTTAGATATCAAGGTTGATCCGAAACCTGTGATTGATTTTGATGTATCCATCAAGAAGGGATGCTTTCCTCTGAATGTTCAACTCAATGCAACCGCAACATCGCAAGGTTCAGCCATCACCAACTATCACTGGGATTTTGGTGACGGATATACAGAATCAACCACCAGCACCAATATTACGCATACCTATAATTATGCTCAGGATCCCGTGATCAACCTCACTGTTACCACAGCAAACGGTTGCCAGCAAACCCTCACTAAAAAAGATATTTTAAAAGTTCTTCCAAAGATCACGGCAGATTTTAGTGCAGATAAATTATACCTCTGCCGGATCAGTGATGCAGTAAGTTTTACAAACTTAAGCACCGGACCAGGCACACTCAATTACAATTGGGATTTCGGCGACAACACTAGTTCAAACAGCAAAGAACCTAATCATACCTTCGCAACGAAAGGAACTTACTCCATCAAGCTTACTACAACAAGTTCCGAAGGCTGTGTAGCCTCCATAGAAAAGCCAGCACTGATCAATGTAAAAAACTTTAAAACTGATTTTACACAGGAGAATCCATTGCTTTGTCAGAATAATAGTTTCCAGTTATTCAATGCCAGTTCACCACAACCGGATGAAACCATTTGGGAATACAACAATTGGAAATATTATAACTCTTATAATATCTACCTGGGGTCCGATGTTGCCGGACCAAAACCATTAATGCTGATCAATCGGTTTGGAACCTGTTATGATACTCTTGTAAGAAACCTGGATATAAAACCTTCACCAGGTTATAAAGGTTTTACATCCGAGCTTTTAGATAGTTGTGGTGCACCAGCAAGGATCAGGTTAAAGGATACTTCATCTGGTGTAGTCTCATGGAAATGGTTTCCAGAATATCACTATAACTATAGTTCTGTTACAACCAATAAAAATACTTATGAATATTCCCTTTCTTACAATGCATATATTCAACCTTATGTTGAACTGACCAATTCCTATGGCTGCTCTACAACAGTTTATGGTAATTATATCAATGTCCACAAGCCGGTTATTTACATAACAGATTCTTATTTCGATAGCGCCTATGTAACAGGAAAATGCGGAAGCATTACTACAAGATTTTCAGCGTCCGCATACAATAATGAAATAGTCAGTTATCTATGGAACTTTGGAGATGGTACTACTTCTACTGAATCTACTCCCACCAAATTGTTTGACAAGGAAGGATCTTATTATGTTACCTTAACCTATACTCTAAAAAATGGATGTACAGGTACGGAAAGGTATGACCAACAATTTACCATTGAATATAAACGTAAAATTGATTTTAAAGCAAGCGAAACAAATATTTGCGGTAATACTCCCGTATTCTTTAATACCATTGCCGCACCGGATAATAAGTATCATTCTTATACCTGGTATTTCGCAAAAGAAGGAGGTGAATATCAATATTTCACCGGGTATGGGAATGCTGATAAGAAATTTGAAGAAGAGGGAAATTATTCCATCAAATTGGTTGTATTCAGCAGTGTTTGTTTAGATACTGTTGAGAAAGTTAACTATTTGAAAGTTATCCCTCCCTTTCCAAAGATCCAGTCATTTACTCCAACCTGTGAAGGCGACAGGGGCCTGATGACAATAACTCAAACATCAAAGCAGACAAATGCCTGGACATGGGATTTTGGTGATGGATCATCAGCAAGAACTCTATCTGTCGCACAGGATACCGTTCAGCATTATTATAATAAAACCGGGCTCTATAAAGTAAAGTTGACCACCTACAACGGAGCATGCACGGTTTCTGATTCCATTTTTGTTCCAGTCCTGATGAAACAAAAGCCCATACTGAGTTCTACACTCACAGAAGTTTGCCAGACTGGTTATTTTCCGATCAGCATTACCAACCTTGAACAAAATCCCTGGAATAACAATTATAATTACTGGGGATATAGTTTTTATCCTATGGAATATGATGATGGAACTCCTTTCGACGGAAATATATCGACCTATTATAATTTCGACAAACCTCCATTTGTAAACTCTTTTTACAATCTGAACCCAACTAAAAAGGGAATAAGGATCATGACTCGTTCAAGCTATTTTGAATGCGCAGACACTACCAATATTGTATTTGTAAAAATTACAGGACCAACAGCAAAATTCAGTTCTAAAAGCGATAAGGTTTGTGAACAGGATAATCTTGTCATCTTTAAAGATGAATCAACTTCAAAAGATAATCCTATAGTGAAATGGGATTGGAATTTTGGTGATGGAAGATGGGCATCTAAAACCAGTGGAGCACCATTTACTTACCAGTACAATTATAGTAATCAATACTGGACTACATTAACGGTTACTGATAAAATTGGATGTACGTCAACCATTCAAAATTATGATGTATTTGCCCGCAAAAGCTCTGTCGAGGCATTCATTAATGCATCATCTACATTGGTTTCTCCCGGCACAACTGTTACTTTTTACAATTCCAGTACAACTGAAGAACCTGCCAACACCGAATTCAAATGGATCAAAAGTGACGGCACCGTCATCAATGCGATTTCTGAACTCAATGAAACCTATACCACACCAGGGTTCTACACGGTGAAAATAGTTGTCAGAAATCCATCACAGGGTTGTTCAGATACCGCTTCTGTTCGTATCCAGGTGAAATATATCAATGCTGCATTTGATATGTCAAAAACAAATATCAGCAGCGGGAAATGTGTTCCGGTGGTCGTTAGATTCACGAATAAATCTTACAACGTTACCCGCATCAACTGGGACTTTGGTGATGGCACTACTGCTGAAAATGTTTTCAGCCCTTCACATGTTTATACCAAGCCCGGAAAATATATCGTCATTGCAAAAGCATACAGTGATAACAATACGGAATACATCACAAAGGATTCTGTATTCATTGATGTTCCGCAACCTTCAATTACATCAAATATCCTCCAGGCATGTACGGCACAGGATATAACGCTCATGGGTAACCGAAATGATGGCATGACTTATACCTGGGATCCCGGTGATGGAAGAATCATTTCCTCCACCGACAGTTTCTACCTTCATCGATATAAAATGGCCGGTGTGTATCATCCGAAACTTATCCAGACTGATAAGAACGGATGCGCAATTGCTGTAGACATGAAAGAATCTATCATCATCGATTCTCTTTCCATTGCATTGAAAAATTTACCGGCCAAGATCTGCAGTCCGAAAGACCTGTTCTTTGATCCAACCATTTATAGTGTTGCATCCGACCAGGCAAACATTCCATTGAATTATCACTGGAATTTTGGAACAGGCAATCCTAAAGACACAGCTAATACAAGGAATCCATCCTTCACATATCTTTCACCGGGAACATATCCGATTACCCTGAATGTTAGCTCCCCACTGGGTTGTAGCAAATCAACCTCGGGCACTATCAAAGTATTTGAAGGGCTGGGCGGAAAAATTACAGGTCCAACCGAGATCTGTGAAGGAGGTACCGCACAATTCACAGCATCTACCATCATTCCCGGTAAACCTGTGTACAAATGGTTGCTTGATGATGGATCAACATCCAGCGCAGTTCAAACACCTGTAAGAAAATACAATGCTGCCGGTGATTATAAGATCATGCTGCTGGTGGATAATAACGGTTGCGTCGACAGTATTCCTTCAACCTTAACAGTAAGAGCAAATCCTATAGTAAATCTTTCAACACGCAATGCTGTGCTTTGCGAAGGTTCAAACTTACAGGTGAATGCAAGTGGTGGTACACAATATCAATGGTCGCCATCTTCTTTCATTGATAATACCACTGCTGCACAGGTTAACATCAGCACTAAAAACAATGCTACCTATAAAGTGAAGGTCAGCAACCAGTTCGGATGTTTTAAAGAAGACTCAGTGAAGATCCGTGTGGCAAAACCTTTGGATCTTTCTTTTCAGAATACCTATACAGTTTGTGAAGGAAATGAAGTAACACTTCAAGTGAATGGTGCAGCAACTTACAGTTGGATCAATAACACCTCAGGTCTTAGCAATACCACTTCAAATAACCCTTTGGCAAAGCCATCAGGAAATGTTAAATACACAGTTGTGGGTAAAGATGCCGACAATTGCTTCACCGATACCGGCAGGATCAACATGGTAATTCTTCCATTGCCAACGGTGAATGCAGGTCCGGATGTAGAATTACTTACCGGTGCACCATACCAGCTGCAATCAGTTTCATCCAATGATGTGGTGGCCTGGAAATGGGAACCGGCAAGGCATTTAAGCTGCAGCGATTGTCCTGATCCGATTGTATCACCACTTGAACCGCTTGACTACAGGTTAAGAGTCACTTCATCAAATGGTTGTTTTGGATATGATACCATCTCTGTTAAACTCATTTGCAGTGAAAGCAGGATCTATATTCCTACTGCATTCACGCCTGATAATAATGGTAAAAATGATCGGTTTAAGATCGCGGGATATGGTGTCAAAATTGTGAAATACCTGCGGATCTATAACCGCTGGGGCAACCTGGTCTTTGAACGAAACAACTTCAGGCTCGATGATGTGAATGGCTCATGGGACGGCACTCTCAATGGTAAACCGGTTGATACAGGCACCTATGTCTACGTTACTGAAATGAGTTGCAACGAACAAAGCTTTGTAAAGCGCGGAACAGTGAATGTGATAAGATAACGAAACAGTACCGGTTCGCTGGTACTGTTTTTTTAATATTGCAGTCATGAGATCAATGCTACTCTTACTTATTATTTTCACATCGTGTAAATCTTCATCATATATTCATTTCAAAGAGATCGCAGAGATCGATCTGGGTGATACGGGTGCAGCAGAGATCAGTGCCTATGATACCATGACCAAAAAATTATTTGTAGTCAACAATGGGACTATCAATAAAATCGATGTACTAAGTTTTCATGATCTTCCTTCGGTCAGGTTGCAGGGATCCATCGATATCAGCAGCTTTGGTGGTTTTGTAAACAGTGTGGCTATTTCAAATGGTTTGCTTGCTGCAGCTATTGAATCGAAGAATAAACAGGAAAACGGTTCTATCGTTTTCTTCAATACAAATGATCACCGGCATCTCAAATCTGTACCCGTAGGTGCATTACCTGATATGGTAACTTTTACTCCCGATGGCAAATACGTAATGTCTGCCAATGAAGGAGAACCATCTTCTGCATACGATAATGATCCCGAAGGTTCGGTTTCTGTAATTTCAGTAAATGATTTCAACGCTACTCATGCAGATTTCTCGATTGTGAATGTGCAAAAAGACATGCTTTTGTCGAAAGGTTTCCGCATCTCCGGAAAAAATGAACAACTTAAAAAAGATATAGAGCCGGAATACATAGCAGTGTCTAAAGATTCAAAATTTGCCTGGATCACTTTGCAGGAAAACAATGCAATTGCAAAACTTGATATTGATGCAAAGAAGATCACCGATATATTTCCACTTGGTTTCAAAGACCATAGTGATCCTTTAAATGCCATCGATGTTTCCGATACAGATGGAAAAATAAACTTTCAGCCTTATCCTGTCAAAGGCATGTTCATGCCCGATGCTATTGGATTTTATGAGCATAAAGGTGTGCCATTTGTCATAACAGCCAATGAAGGTGATACAAGAGAATACACATCTTTCATTGAAAACAAAAGAGTGAACCAGGTGAAACTGGATCCTTCTAAATTTAAAGAGAGTTCCATTCAGGCCGATCATAAACTTGGCCGCCTGATCATTGATACATTGATGGGAGATAACAATAAGGATGGTTATATTGAAGAACTCTATTCTTTTGGTGGTAGAAGTTTTACAATCTGGAATGGCAACTCGGGACAAAAGATCTGGGATAGTCATAACCAGCTTGACCAGTTAACTTTTCATGCAGGATATTATGATGACAGCAGAAGTGATGATAAAAGCATTGAAGCAGAAGGCGTGGCCATCGGAACTATTAATAGAAAAACATATGCATTCATAGGATTGGATCGTGCCGATTGTGTAGCCATCTATGATATCACTGATCCTTATCTTCCAAAGTTCAAACAATTGCTTCCGGTGGGTGATGGACCGGAAGGGATTCTTTTCATATCAAAACAAAACTCACCGATCAAAAAACCATTGCTTGTTGTAGGAAGTGAAAATGATGGATTGATCAAGGTATTTTCCATTAACTAATATTGGATTTAAAAAGCACGCATATCTTTACATTTCAATAATTGTAAGATGAATATTAAGGTGATAGCATTTGATGCCGACGATACCTTGTGGGTGAATGAACCTTACTTCAGAGAAACAGAGGAAAAGTTTTGTGCATTGCTCCAGGACTTCATGCCAATACATTCTGTCAATAAAGAACTTTTTAATACTGAAATGCAAAACCTTTCGCTGTATGGATATGGCGCCAAGGGCTTCATGCTGTCAATGGTAGAGACTGCATTACGTGTTTCAGATAAGAGATGCAGCCTGGATGTAATTGAAAAAGCACTTGAACTTGGAAAGGATCTGCTCGATCGGCCAATTGAATTATTGGAAGAAGTTGAATCAGTATTGAATACATTGAAGAACGAATACAGGTTGGTGGTGGCTACAAAAGGTGACCTGCTCGACCAGGAGAGAAAACTTCGCAAATCCGGTCTCGAACACTATTTTCACCATATCGAGATCATGTCAGACAAACAGGAAAATGATTACCTCGAATTGATCGCGCATCTCGATATTCAGCCACATGAATTCCTGATGGTTGGTAATTCTTTGAAATCAGATGTACTTCCTGTTTTGAATATCGGAGGATATGCTGTTCATATTCCATTTCATACAACCTGGGCACATGAAGTGATCACGCATACCATTCAGCACGAAAATTTTGCAGAAGTAAAATCCATCAGTGAAATTCTTCCACTTGTAATGAAATGAAACAGAAGATCAACATAGATGAATGGTCAAGGAAAGATCATTTCAATTTTTTCAGCCAGTTTGAAGAACCATTCTTCGGACTTACTGTCAACATAGATTGTACGAAAGCATATGCACATTGTAAAGCAAATGAACATTCATTCTTTTTATATTATCTCTATCAATGCCTGAAAGCGGTGAATGAAACCGAAGCATTTCGATATCGCATCATCAATAAAGAAGTGTTCCTGTATGATGTGGTCAATGCTTCACCAACGATCAATCGTCCGGATGGTACTTTTGGATTTGCGTATATGCCCTATCAACCAACATTTGAACAGTTTGTTGAAACAGCAAATGTTGAGATGGACAGGGTGCGCAACAGCAAAGGATTAGAGCCGGCGCTCAGCGGGGAGAACGTGGTGCATTTCTCATCCATTCCATGGATAAAATTTACTTCCCTAACGCATGCACGTGCATTTTCTTATCCCGATTCGATTCCAAAGATCAGCTTTGGAAAAGCATCAGATGAAGAAGGAAAAATGTTAATGCCCGTATCGGTAAATGGTCACCATGGCTTAATGGATGGCTGGCATGTATCCCAATTTGTTGAAAGATTCCAAAAAAACCTCGATACCATATAAAAGGCATAAGTCTTGTATGAAGACTCCAACTGGATTTCCTGTTAACTTTGCCCAGTTGAATTTACACACATGATACAGAAACCCTTAGCGCTTATTCTCTTTATAACCCTTGCCGGTACTGCTTCTTATGGCCAAAAGCTGAAAAAGGCTGATAGGATCCTCAATGAAAATCTGAAGTCGCATATCAGTTACCTGGCCGATGACAAACTTGAAGGAAGAAGGGCGGGAACCAAAGGAGAACAGCTTGCCTCAACATATATATCCCAGCAATTTGAAAAGAATGGACTCCAGCCGAAGGGTGAAAATGGCTGGCTTCAACCCTTTGAGATCAATGATGGAAAACAGGTGAATCTCTCAACTTTTCTCATCATCAATGATCATGATCTGAAGCAGGGAAAAGATTTTTTTCCATTGACATTCAGTCCAAACACTACAATTGAAGCGGCGTTTGCAACAGCATTAAGAGAAAATGGAGTGCCCTGGGTGATAGATCTGAAAGAATTACTGGAAGAAAACAAGGACAATCCTCATTATGATATTTATGAAGCACTGCGCACACAATCTGTGCAGGCCGCAGAAAAAGGTTCAACAGCATTGATCGTTCACAACAGCAGTTCACTACCTGATAACATCCAGTTTTTACAAAAGGATCGCTCGGAGAAATGCAGGATCCCGGTTGTATATGTTTCAAAGGAAACATTTGATAAATATTTTCATGATGATGCGGCCATGCTGGATATCAAGATGAAAGTTGATATCGGGGATAAGAAAAGAACCGGTCATAATGTGGTTGGATATATTGATAACGGTGCGGCAAACACTGTTGTATTAGGTGCGCACTATGATCACCTGGGATTTGGTGAAGATGGAAATTCAATGATCAGGACCGGCGAACAAATGATCCATAATGGTGCTGATGACAATGCAAGTGGAACTGCAGCCTTGATTGAATTATCGCGCCTGCTGAAACAATCAAAAAGCAAAACCAACAATTACCTGTTCATTGCATTTTCTGCTGAAGAATTAGGATTGAATGGTTCGAAATATTATACCGAACATCCTACCATTGATCTGTCGAAAGTGAATTATATGATCAATATGGATATGGTTGGAAGACTGAATGATTCTTCCAAAGCCATGACCATCGGGGGTTACGGAACATCACCTGCATGGAAGGATCTGTTTACACCAATAAAGGATCTCAGGTATTTTTCAGTGAAATATGATTCGAGCGGAACCGGTCCAAGCGATCATACTTCATTCTACAGGAAGAATATTCCTGTATTATTTTTCTTTACCGGTTTGCATACTGATTATCATAAACCTAGTGATGATTTTGATAAAGTGAACACAGTAGGAACGCTGCATATCATCAAAGTGATCAACCAGGTGATCGATCGTTCAGCACCAGTAGGTAAGCTGGTTTTCACGCCAACAAGAGAGCAACAAACATCTACTACTGCAAGATTCAGTGTATCACTTGGGATCATGCCTGATTATACCTTCAGTGGAACCGGTGTAAGAGTGGATGGTATCAGCCAGGGGAAAGCTGCAGAAAAGGCCGGATTGAAAGCTGGTGATGTAATTGTTGCGCTTGGACAACATACTGTAAATTCGGTTGAAGGATATATGCAGGCCCTGGCAAAGTTCAAAAAAGGCGACAGTACAACCGTAAAATATAAGCGCGGAGAAGAAGTTAAGGAAGCAGCAGTACAGTTTTAATACCGGGCTGACAAGCCGACGAAGGAGGCTTGGCTGAACGGACCGGGCTGAACAAATGCCGTAGGCATTTGGGCTGAACGGAATTCCAGTCAGCCCAACCAGCTTCGCTGCTTGTTCAGCCTGGTGCGTTCAGCTCAGCCACCTTCGGCGGCTGATCAGCCCGCTCAGAAAACACCACCATGAAACTCAAACTCGACGTCGATAATATGGCCGATGAATTCCTGGACGACACCAGGATCCTCGGCATGGTCGCACCTGTAAAGGATTACCAGCTTTGCTGGAAACTTAACCAGATGCTCAGGTTTGATTTTCGGAATAAAAATGATATTGAGATTGCCTTAAAGCGCAAGAACCGCACTTATTATTTTTCCATATTTGAATACCCCGAACCAAACACATCGCTGGTTCATTACCTCTACAACAATGTGTATGATGGAGAATATCTTTTACCGGAATTCAAACATTTGGATTATCTCTGGCTCATGAAGGGAGATACTGTTACGGAAGATTTTTTCCAGGACCTGGTTACTGGATTAAGAAGCATTTCCACTGTTCAATTGGTAACGGAGATCACTCCGGATAAGATAAAGCATAAGGCGCATTTGATCTTTTAACCGGGCTGACAAACCGCGAAGCGGTTTGGCTGAACGGACCGTGCTGAACAAATGCCGCAGGCATTTGAGCTGAACGGAATTCCAGTCAGCCCAAACAGCTACGCTGTTTGTTCAACCTGGTGCGTTCAGCCAAGCCGCCTTCGGCGACTTGTCAGCCCGCCTTCACCCCACCAACCCATCAATCCTTCCTGCCAGCTTCCTGTCTTTTTCCGTCACTACATCACCGGCATCATGAGTATTCAGCCAGATCTCGACGGTATTCCAGACATTCGTCCACCTGGGATGATGGTTCATCTTTTCCGCCTCTATTGCCACCCTGGTCATAAAGGCAAAAGCTTCCGAGAAGTCTTTGAATTCAAACTTCCGGTACAAAGCATTGTTCTCTTCTTTCCATGTATTATTCATAACGTCAAACTTCTCAACTCCTCATCTCCTCAACTTCTCACCTCCTCAACTCCTCATCTCCTTCATAAACCCAATCCCCTTCCTCATATTCTCCAACCCCTCCGGAGCCAGATCCCTCTCCATCACAAAATGCTCCACTCCTGATTTTTGAGCTGCCGAAACGATCGACTTCAAATCCAACACTCCACTTCCTGCATCCGCCATGAATGGAAACAATGCCATCCACTGCGAAGGATCACCACCATCTCCTGAAAACCTCACCTTCTTCGTCATATCCTTCACATGCATCAACTTATACCTTCCTTTATATTTTTCAAATAACGCTACAGGATCCGCACCACCAGCGATCGTCCAGTAAATATCCATTTCGTATGATACATACTTTGGATCCGTATTCTCAATGATCATCTCCAATGGAACTATCCCATCAATAGGTGCAATTCCATTTCCGTGGTTGTGATACGCAAACTGCAAGCCCTTCGCATGGATCTTTTCTCCCAACTTATTGAACTGATCTGCCTGCCTGCGATAACCATCCAGGTCCTTCTGCGTTTCCGCAGATGGTATGATCACATATTTCGTTCCCAATGCATGCGCAGCTTCAGCGGTAGCATCAAGGTTTTCTTCGAGCGTTTTCAGATCGATATGCATTGAAGGACTCGTCAATCCATTCTTCTTCAATATGGTACCGATCTCCTTCACCGTTCTTCCGTAATACCCGCTGCCACTGAATCCCAGCTGCGGGGTTATTGCATTCCAGCCCTGTTTGGTGGATTCCGCACTGAATTCATAGGGACCATAGAATTCTATCCCCTTATATCCCATCGATGCTAATTGCGCGAATGTGCCTTCAAGATCCTTCTCCACTATTTTTGGGATGGAAAACAACTGGATCCCGATATTCAGTTTTGCTGCTTTCATAAAAGATGGAATGGCAAGCGATCCCAACGCCATGCCATTGAGCTGGATGAATTGACGTCTTTTCATGCAGAGAATTTACAACATTTGTACGATCAGGAAACAACAACTGCTACTGATTCTTTTGCCGACATATACCCAATTGGTTCAAGCCTTTCGCTCAAGCCATGAGCGATCAACACTTTCACCACTTCATCATATTGATCTTTAGAAACAGCTATCAGCAATCCTCCATTCGTTTGCGGATCGGGTAACAGGTTCAATGCAGCAAACTCATCCTTTACTCCCCTCATCTCGATCCTGTCACCATACGATGCCCAGTTCCTTGGGATCGCCCCAGGAAATGTTTTGTGTTCCAAATAATGCTTCATATCAGTGATCATTGGAACCCTACTGAAATCCAGGTAAGCTGTCACCCCGCTTCCATCGGCCATTTCAACCAGGTGTCCACCCAGTCCGAAACCAGTTACATCAGTGAGCGCATGCACTCCTCCAATCTTTGAAAGCTCTGCTCCAATCTTATTCAACTGCATCATCTGCTTTGCAGCTTTTTCCAGGTCTTCAGGCCTTACAAGATTTCTTTTCCCTGCAGTTGTTACCACACCCACACCAATCGGTTTGGTCAGCAATAACAGGTCGCCCTCTTTTGCCGTATTATTTTGTTTGATCTTATCTGTATCAACAATGCCTGTCACCGCCAATCCGAATACAGGTTCAGGATTATCAATGCTATGTCCGCCGGCAAGTGCAATACCTGCTTCAGCGCAGATCGACCTTCCTCCTTCGATTACTTTCTGCGCTATCTCTGCCGGCAATGTATTCACAGGCCATCCCAGGATTGCAATAGCCATCAAAGGTTTTCCACCCATTGCATAGATATCACTGATAGAATTTGCGGCTGCGATCCTTCCGAATTCATATGGATCATCCACGATCGGCATAAAAAAATCAGTGGTACTGATCACTGCCGTTCCGTTTCCAAGATCATACACTGCAGCATCATCCTTGCTATGATTGCCAACGACCAGGTTATTATCGGGATACGCAAAACTCCCTTCCAGCATCTGTTCCAGCACCTTCGGTGCAATTTTACATCCACATCCTGCGCCATGGGAATAGGCAGTCAGCCTGATCTTCTCTTCAGGATTAAAAACTATCGTACTCATAATTCTTTTGATTTTTCTATTACCAGTGAAGCATTTCTTTTTGCATCTACATGTGGAGCTTCCACCTTGTTCAATAATTCTTGGAGACCTTCTCGATCATTCAATCCTTTCAAATACCATTTATCGTAGTACTTCAGTAACACTGAAAAACTTTCGCGCACATTGCCTTCGATCAAATGATTGATAGCAGTTTTTGTTTCAAGTCCACCCAGTCTTTTACTGATCCTGATGATCGCATTGATCAATCGCTCGGTTTCTATCTTACCATATTCTTTTACGATATGATTGAGTCTTTCTTCAAACGGAACATCTACAAATAAAACAGGACTTTTGCGCATCTGCTTCCAGAGTGGTGCAGGAATATTGATGCTTCCAATCCTCTGACTTTCATCTTCAAACCATATTGGACGATCATCATGACGCAACAATCCATGCAGTTGAAGTCCGAGAAGATTTTCAAACATTTCCTGCGAAGGTTGTTCACCCATCGCGCCAAACGCTGATCCCTTGTGGTTTGCAAGCGATTCAAGGTCTATGATCTTCTGTCCTGATTTTTTCAATTCAGTTAATACATAACTTTTTCCCGACCCTGTATATCCTCCAAGAATTCTTGCATTGATATTCTTTTCAAATGCACTGATCACATGATTGCGGAATTTTTTATAGCCACCATTTAACGTGATCACGCGAAATCCATACAGGTCGAGCAGCCATGCAACAGCACCACTGCGCATTCCACCACGCCAGCAATGTACCAGCAGGCAATTAGATGAAACAAAATTTTCCTGCTCCTGCGTGAGTTTATTGAATTTATAGGTTGATAGGATCTCCTCCGCTTTCTCCACCATCAGCCTCATCTTCGGACCAAAAAATACCAGTCCTTCTTTAATAGCATCTTCCCTGCTTCTTTGTTTATAAAGCGTTCCAACAACTTTACGTTCTTCATCCGTAAACAATGGGAAGCTAATAGCACCAGGTATATGTGCATGATTAAATTCTCCGGGACTTCTTACATCAAGGATCGGATGAAATGCAGCATAGGAAAGAAACTGCTCTGTTTCCACTTTTAATATTGCCATTAATTTCCGGTTAAACGCATACAAAGTAACTGAAAGAGTTTAGACAATTTCGTAAATTCTATTTTGGTTAAACGAAAGCGTATGCGAAAAACCTTTCCTGTAATTCTGATTGTAGTATTGGTCTCCTGTAATTCTTCGGATGATAAACAGATTGCCCCGGCTCCTGATTCTTCTGCTTATGTAACTGAAATTGATAAAGTAGATACTGTTCTTTCCCCCGAAACATTTCAATTCTTTACCAAACCTGAAGCACAGGTTTCTAAAGATAAATTTCGCATGGTCAATACCTGGAAAGAAGATTCCATGCTGATCAGCGAATTCAATACAACAAAACCTTTTGTAGATAAATACCGCGAGTTGCTTCGCTTCTCTCCAGACAGTACTTATTTCATTGATCTGGGCAGCTATAATGTTGAAGTGGAAACTGATTCAAAAGGAAATAAAACCTACCAGGATATAGGACCTGATATCGAGATAAGCCTGGTATCAATCATTTATAAGAAAAGGACCAGGTTGATATTTCTTGGACCCGGCTCCATCATTGATGATGCAGGATGGATTGATAATGAAACCGCAATAATAGCAGGCAGACAAGCACAACCAAATGGCACTGATTTTTACAGGGTAATTTGGAAATACCATCTGCCTACTAACACTTTCTATATGTACGAATCACAATGATTTATTTGTTATCCCTTACCGAATCACGTCCAACAATAACAGTATTTCCTGTAGTATCCTGTTGAATAGATTCCAGGGCGCGCTCACGCTCGATTTCAGCACCACTGTTTTCTACAGGCGGCTGAATTTGTTCATGCCCTTCTGTAGTTAGATTTTTATCCTCATCATCCGCGTCTTTCCCGTCTCCACAGGCAGCAAAGGCAGCAACAAGAAGTATTGCAAAAATCCTTTTCATAATGCTTTTCAATCTCTATGAAAAAAACTGTGCCACGGCATTAATTAAAAATGTAAAATGAAAAATGCCTGATTGTTAGTCAGGCATTTTTCATTATTCATTTTACATTATTCATTATCTATTCATACTCGCCAGGAACTCCTGGTTATCTTTCGTTCCTCTCATACGCTTCAGCAATTCATTCATTGCTTCTTCAGTATTCATATCGTTGAGGAAAACACGCAGCAGGTTCATACGCTGCAGTACGTCTTTTTCGAGTAAGAGATCATCACGACGGGTTGATGAAGAAACCAGGTCAATGGCAGGGAAGATACGCCTGTTGGCCAGTCTCCTGTCGAGCTGCAATTCCATGTTACCGGTACCTTTGAATTCTTCAAAGATCACTTCATCCATTTTCGATCCTGTATCAACCAGTGCAGTTGCCAGGATAGTCAATGAACCACCGTTTTCGATCTTACGTGCAGCACCAAAGAACTGCTTTGGTTTCTGCATCGCGTTTGCTTCCACACCGCCGGATAATACTTTACCGGAAGATGGAGCAACAGTATTGTGTGCACGAGCCAAACGAGTGATGGAATCCAGCAGGATCACAACATCATGTCCGCACTCTACCAGTCGCTTTGCTTTCTGCAATGCAATGGCAGATACTTTCACGTGTTTTTCTGCAGGCTCATCGAAGGTAGAAGCGATCACTTCTGCGCGAACACTTCTTTCCATATCGGTTACTTCTTCCGGACGCTCATCGATCAATACCACCATCAGGTAAACTTCAGGATGGTTAGCTGCAATAGCATTCGCAACTTCTTTCAGCAACACGGTCTTACCAACTTTCGGTTGGGCAACGATCAAACCACGCTGTCCTTTACCGATTGGTGTGAACAGGTCCATGATACGTGTGCTGTAATTAGATGGAGTGGTGTAAAGATTGAGTTTCTCGTAAGGAAACAATGGTGTCAGGTAATCAAATGGAACACGGTCGCGAACTTCTTCAGGACTCTTGTTATTGATCATGTCAACCTTCAGCAAAGCGAAATATTTTTCACCTTCTTTCGGAGGACGAACTGCACCGGAAACAGTATCACCGGTCTTCAGACCAAACAATTTGATCTGTGATGGTGAAACATAAATATCATCAGGAGAACTTAAATAATTGTAATCAGAAGAGCGAAGGAATCCATAACCATCAGGCATCATTTCGAGGACACCTTCGGCCATGATAACACCATCAAATTCGATGTTGAAAACCTGTTCGCGTTCCCTGCGCTGAAACTGTCGTGGCGCTTGCTGCTGCTGCACTTCAGGCTCCTGTGCAGTTGGAGCAGGTGGTTCATTTACTACAGAATTTTCTTCAGGTTGAGCTTCTTCGATCGGAGATGCTACGAAATCATCTTCTTCTGAATTGAAAGGAAGAAAAGGCTCACCTTCTTCGTTTTTCTTACGGCCTTTTTTAGGTGCAGCAGGTACTGGCTTTTCGAGAGATTTTTTCCTAACCAGTTCGCGGGCTGGTTTTTTTTCTTCATCAGACTTCTTCACTTCTTCACTTCTTGGCTTCTTCACTTCTTCTTCCGGAGCATCATTTTCAACAATAGCCTCTTCAGAAGAATTAGCAGTTGAAGTTTTAATGATACGCTTTCTTTTGCGCTTATCATCATCCTTTGCTCCGCCCTTGTCTTCACTGGCCATAACAGCCTGCTTATCAAGGATCTTATAAATTAGTTCTTGTTTATCCAGCTTTTTGGGATTGGGGATACTAAGCTGCTCTGCTATATCAAGCAACTCGGGAACGAGCATGTCGTTCAATTGGAGAATGTCGTACATAAATATACTTGAGAGTTTACCACTTGATCAAACAACCAAACTTGGTTCGTGAAATAAATTGAAATTGAGTTTTTCTTGAACGGAATGAATAGAACTGATGAGTTATGTGAGAACTGGAATGACTTATCAGCCTTTTTCCGACGGCAATAATAACTAAAAAATCGCACCAATCGAAAAAAATTTCATGTCTCCAACTCCCAACTCCTAACTCCCAACTCCTATCCGAAGGGCCTGCCCATCATACACCGGCACCCCCCCAGCCCCATCTTCCTCCAGACAAAACCTGATATCTTTCTCCAAACCGTAATTCATAAGCCTGTGGTAGTGAGAAGCATTCTTCTTTTTCATGAAGCCAAAAAGATCCCCGGAAGCTGATTCATAAAGTGTTTCAGCAATTTGTGATGTATCGCAGTTGATATGGAAATGCTCCTTCACCCTGCTGATCACTGCGCCGGCAAAGAGCATATCTTCAATATTTACCCTGTCTTTCCAGGCCGCACAACCAAGGATCACAGGTTTTTTATGCTGGATAAGATATTCTACAACTGCAGAAAGATTGGGGAATGAACCGGTTATAATATGACTTGCTCCACGGTCCAGCGCCATATGCAACAATTTGGTTCCATTCGTGGTGGTCAGCACCAGTGTTTTACCTTCTATAAATTCCCTGGGGTATTCAAACGGAGAATTCCCATATGTTAATCCTTCAGCGATCCTGCCATCTCTTTCTCCTGCAGTAATGCCTCCCATTGATTTTCCCAACTCAATGCACCTCGCAACTTCAGCTACAGGCACAACACATTCGGCTCCATTATACAAAGCGGCAGCAATAGTGGATGTTGCACGCAACACATCGATCACCACTACGATCGTGTCTTTCACTTCATAAAGATTAAGCAATGCCGGCGACGCACAAGTAAACAGCGAAGGTTTTTGATTTTCCATTTGATGATTTTTCATTGAAACATTACCTGGCAAGCAATGGTTTCCACTGATCCGATTCTGCATATTTCCGGATCACTTCATTTCTTTTTGAAAGAATTTTTTCAAGATATGTTTTGAAGTAAATTTTTCCGATCATCTTCCCGATAAGATCACGCGGATAATCATAATCTATGATATCGATCATGATCGTTCCATTATCAATTTGTTTGAAATGATGTTCGTGCCTGAATGAAAGCAGGTCACCCTTCACCTGTTCCTCAACAAATTTTTCTGGAGCATTCATTTCGGTAATTCGCAACATAACTGAACGGATCTTTCCTGCGTGTTTTGCATGAATGGTTACCGTATCACCAACCGATAAAAAATTTGATGAAGATGCAGAACTCACCTGCTCTTTATCGAATGCCTTTCTTAATAAAGAAAAATGCCTTGCAAGATCAAATACTCTTGCTGAAGGGGCTTCGATAAAAATAGTTTGATGAATTCTTGGCATAAATTTCCATTAAGCAAATGGTAAACGCACCACTTTTGCCTGCAGCAATTTATCTCTCACCTTGATGTAGATCTTTGTATCGATCTCTGCAAATGGCATAGCTACATATCCCAAACCGATTGCTTTATTCAACGAAGGAGATTGTGTTCCTGAAGTTACCTTACCAATGGTGGCACCCATATGATCCTTGATCTCGTAATCGTGACGCGGAATTCCTTTTTCAATCATTTCAAATCCGATCAGCTTTCTTTGAATGCCTTCCTGCTTCTGATTTTGAATGATATCTTTTGCGGTGAAATCTTTCGTGAACTTGGTGATCCATCCAAGTCCTGCTTCCAGCGGAGATGTAGTATCATCAATATCATTTCCATAAAGGCAATATCCCATTTCCAGTCGAAGCGTATCTCTTGCTCCGAGGCCAATCGGCTTGATTCCTGATGCTGCACCTGCTTTAAAGATGGCATCCCAGATGATATCAGCCGCACCATCTTTATCTTCAAAATAAATTTCAACACCACCTGCGCCGGTATATCCTGTTGCACTCACAAGTACATTCTTCACTCCTGCAAATTCACCCTTTACGAAAGTGTAATACTTCAGGTTCAGGATATCCATATCAGTGAGGGTCTGTAAAATTTTGGTAGCATTTGGACCCTGGATGGCCAGCAAACATGTCTTATCCGACACATCATGCATCTCTACATTATTCGTATTAAATTTGGAGATCCAGTTCCAGTCTTTTTCAATGTTTGAAGCATTTACTACCAGCATGTAAACATTGTTCTCTTCAATACAATACACGATCAGGTCATCAACGATCCCGCCGTTTTCATTTGGAAGGCAACTGTATTGCGCTTTTCCCACGGTAAGTTTTGAAGCATCGTTGGTAGTAACACGCTGGATCAGGTCGAGCGCACCCGGACCTTTCAAAATGAATTCACCCATATGACTCACATCAAAAACGCCCGCGTTGGTTCTTACTGCATGATGCTCATCATTGATGCCGCTATAGGAGATCGGCATGTTATAACCTGCAAATGGAGCCATCTTCGCTCCCAAATCGATATGCTTTTGTGTGAATGGTGTGTTTTTCATCAACGCAAACATAAGTAAGAATTGGGAATGGGGAATGGAGAATCGGGAATGGAGAAAGTGCAGCAACCTAACTCGATTCTCCATTCCCCATTCCCCATTCCAAAAAAAAGGGCCTTCCCCCTTCGGTTCCGGCCCCCTGTTCCAACTTCAACCATTTTTATTGAAACAATCTTGAAAAAACTACGATCGGCATTCCAAGGTCTGAATGAACTTTCGATGAAGTTTCATCGTATCCTTCGGCTTCAGTGTTTTTGGCTGATGTACCAGAAACTTTAATGGTAGCTGAATCGAGTTTTATTTCTACGTCTTTTTTGTATCGGTAATTTGATGAAGTATCTACATCTTTCAATTCACCTTCACCCTGGATATCGATTCCATTTTCATTGATCCTGATTTTGAATCTTCCATTCTTCAGTTCCTGCTGATCCAGGTCTGATAACCTTTGCAATCCTTCAGGAGTCATGATGTATTCAACATCAGTCTGCCATGAATAATTATTATCCCAGTTATCATCAATGTTCACATTCCATCCTCTCCTGCTTGAACTGATATTGAACCAGCTGAAATCATTTACAGCATCATCCACTTCGATCTTTTTTCCTACAGGAACTTCGATCACTACCAACACCTGCTGGTTGCGAAATTTTTCCTGCTCTGATATTGCGAACCCTTTTGGAAGAACCAGGGTGCTGTCTTTCATAGTCATTTCAAAGCTGATCTTTTCAGCGATCTCTCTTGCCCTGCGGGGATCACTACCGCGACCAAACTTCACTTTATAAATATGGAAGTTGCTATCCGGGCTCTTTGCAATATTCACTCTCACGGTATTCATCATCAGGGTATCCTGGTTGATGCCATAGAAAGGAAAATCATCATTGTTCTCGATTCCGAACCAGTCATCACCATAGTAACTTACATTACTACCTTCCACCATCACGTTCAACTTATTACCGGTAGGTTGAAAAGTTGAGATCTTTTCCTGGATGGCTGAACGTGTTCTGAAATTGCGGCCAACTGAAGCTACCAGGAAGATCAGTGCGATCAATCCGATGGTCCAGAGTCCACCAAAAACAAAACCAAGGTAATGATTCTTTGAACGATATCCTGCGATCCTGCGGATCAGCCAGGTGATCAGGGCAATGATTGGGATTCCGAGGAACAGGAACAGTGCAGTATAGGCCATGAAATTCTGCCAGAATCCTTCAAGGATGAAATTCTTGATAGGGAATACCGCGAATCCACCCCAGATCATTCCGATCAGTGCACCAAACAGTGCAAGTGCGATCACACCTGCAATGAAAAGGAAGAAAGCTTTGAACAGGATGCCGATTACATGTCCGAAACCTCTGCCTGTTCTTCTTGCTACAGGTGCTGCTTCAGAAGCAAATGCCTGAGCTCTTGAACCGGCTTCAGATCCCATTTCTCTTGCTTTTGCACCGAAATTCTGGGCAGATTCTTTCACTTCTGAACCCCATTCTTTAGCGCGGGATTTAAAACTTTCAAGATCTTCTTTTACGGTATCGCGGATAGTATTGAGGTTAACGCGCTCACCTTTCATTTCCAGCTTATCAGCTGCGGTAGTGGCCTTTGGGACCACTATCCACAGGATAATATAGGTTACGAACATGGTGCTTCCGAGTGAACCGGAGATGATCCTTGGACCGAATCCATAATCAAAATCCCACCAGAAAGCATTGAATGTTCCGGAGATCAGTGCCAGCACAAAAGGCAGGGCAAAGATCAGTCGGGGTATCCAGGTATCTATGTTGAAATACGCTGCAAGTCCACCGGCAACACCCGCAATTACCTTATCATCGGGGTTGCGAAAGAGACGCTTGGTGATATTCGACTGGATAGATCTTGCCGGAACAATGATCCAGAGCAGGATATACACCCAGAAGAGCGCACCGAACAGCAACACGAAAATGATACGCATGATCACCGGGTCGATCCCGAAGTAGTTGGCAATACCGCTACACACACCACCAAGGATCTTGTCGTCCGAATTCCTTGAAAAGGATTTCTTGGTTTCTGCCTGGGTGTAAGTATAGGATTGCTGGCTGCCGGTATAGGAAGATGAGGAGCTGCCGGTTCCGGAGTTAGGGGTTGCAGCACCCAGTTCAGCTTCCTGGGCTTCCAGTTCTTCCGGGCGGCCCATGCTGGCGATTACTGATTCCACATCAGCATCTGTGATGCAGGTGGCACCTTTCTTCAGTCTTTCTGAAAAGAGTTCAGCGATCCTTCCTTCGATGTCGTTGATGATCTCGTCGCGACCTTCTTCGTTGGCGAAATATCTTCGGAGGCTTTCGACGTATTGTTTCAATGATTCATAGGCAGTTTCCTCGATCGGGATAACCCTGCCCTGAAAATTTATGTTGATGACCTTTTTCATGATTGATATTATTGAATGGTTGAAGTTGGTTAGTTGTTGGTTTTGTCTGCCTGCACCTCGTTTTCTTCGATCACCGTGGTCACAAGTGATTCCCGTTTTGAGGTAAGGGTGTTTACTGCATTCGCCAACTCATTCCATGTCGCTTCAAGCTCTTTGTAAAACTCCTCACCCTTTGGTGTCAGGGAAAAATATTTGCGGGGCGGGCCGGAATTGCTTTCTACCCAGCGGTAGGTGAGCATATCGGCGTTCTTAAGCCTTGTCAGGAGCGGGTACAGCGTACCTTCCAGGATCTGGAGGTTGGCTGCCTTCATCTCGTCGACGATATCGGATGGGTAGGCCTCCCCTCTCCGGATCACCGACAGAATGCAGAACTCCAGGATCCCCTTTCGCATCTGGCTCTGTGTGTTTTCAATGTTCATGACCTTTTTATTTAGGTTGATATTTTCCGTTAACAATACAAACCTAAGAAACATTTTAGTACTATGCAATATAAAGTACCATTTTTTTTAAAATAGTTTGGTAGGCGGGGTACTTGACGGATGAACGGAAGGGGAGAAGTGAAGAAGTGAAGACGTGGAGACATGGAGACATGGAGACATGAAAAAGGGTGCTGCCACCGCAACACCCTTAATATTAATCAAATGCATTCCTCCCAACTCCCAACTCCCAACTCCTAACTCCTACTTCTTCAACCCTATTTCCCTCAGCCTCTCATCCAAATACTCCCCCGCCGTAATATCCTCATAAGCCTTCTCCCTTCCTTCCGAAATACAACTATTCAGGCAGGCCAGGCTCATACCGCTCTTGGGATGTAAGAAAAATGGAATGGAAAATCTTGAAGTATGCCAAAACTCCCTGGGAGGATTTACTACCCTGTGCGTTGTCGATTTCAATCTATTATTTGTTAGCCTCTGCAACATATCACCCACATTCACTACAATCTGCTCCGGCAAAGATGTCACACCAACCCATTCTCCCTGCTTGGTCAGGATCTGCAATCCATCGGCGGAGGCACCTACCAGCAAAGTGATCAGGTTGATATCTTCATGCTGTTCAGCACGGATGCTCGACTTAGGCTCAGAAACGATCGGCGGATAATGTATCGCCCTCAAAATTGAATTTCCGGCTTCAACATGTCCATCAAAATAATGCTCATCAAGCCCCAGGAACAGCGCAATAGCCTGCAACAAGGCAGTACCCGACTTTTCAAACGCCCTGTATGCTTTCTGAAAAGTTTCATTGAAACCCTTCACTTCATCCACCTTAACATTCGGAGGATATTGATCTGGCGAACCCTGCACTTCCTGTCCATATTGAAAGAATTCTTTCAGATCCGGCGCATCACTTCCCTTCGCATGCTCCCTTCCAAAGGAGGTGTACCCTCTCTGTCCGGCAAGCCCCGGTACCTCGTATTTCTTCTTTTCTTCAATAGGCAATGAAAAAAATTCCTGTACATGCCTGTACAGATCCTGGATCAGCTCATCCGGAATTCCATGATTTTTCACGGCCACAAAACCTACTTCTTCATAAGCTTTTCCTAATTCGGCCACAAAAGCCTGCTTTTTCGACTCATCTCCCGATAAGAATTGGGCTAAGTCAACAACTGGTATAGACATCGGCAAATAATTTGATAAATTGACAGAATGAATTACGCTCCATCGCTGAAGAATCTGTTTCTGGCCATCCTTTTTATTCCGTTACTGGTTTCATCCTGTGCGCCAAAAGTACAAAATAACAACACCCTCTACACCACGCCAACATCTTCTTATTCTAAACTGGATTCCTGGGCTGCCCACCCTGGTAAAGCTGACCCTTCCGATAGTATTCCTGCTCCACTGAAAGTAGGATTTCAAACTGATACAACTGTAGCTGTTTTCTTTCTCCACCCCACAACCTTCACAGACCGCCAATCTGAAAACTGGAACGCCGAGCTCGACGATAAAGCACTTAACCAGAAAACCGACCGCTCCACTATCCTGCTACAGGCAAGTGCTTTCAATAATTTCCCGGTCTATGCCCCTAGGTACCGTCAGGCCAATATCCGCTCCTATTTCACCACCGATACTATCACGGCCCTAGCTGCATTCGACCTGGCCTATAATGATGTACGATCAGCATTCGAAGAATTTCTAATGGAGATCGGCGACCAAAAACCCTTTATTCTTGCATCACATAGTCAGGGAAGTACCCATGCCATCAGGCTTTTAAAAGAAATGATCGATGGAAAGCCGCTTCAGCAAAGGCTTGTAGCTGCATATATAATAGGTATGCGCATCCCCGATGAATTTACTTCACTCTCCATGTGTAAAGATTCAACCTCCACCGGCTGCATCGTTGGATGGAGAACCTATCGCCGGAACTATGTGCCCTCATTTGTGAGAAAGGAAACAGGTAAACCCATGGTCACCAACCCTCTTACCTGGACCACCACAGAAGAATATGCGCCTGCTTCATTAAATAAAGGAGTAATGCTGAAAGACCCCTCAAAACTCTATCTCAACGGCGCTGATGCAAAGATCAATGGAAGAGTTTTGTCGGTAAGAGAGATTAATTTCCCCGGAAGCTTTCTTATCAGGAGAAAGAATCTTCATATCGGCGACATCAATCTTTTTTGGATGAATATCCGCGAAAACACCATGACCAGGGTTCGGAATTTCAAGGCTAATTAAACCTTTTGTGGGTTTTCAGCGCTTCTGAAAAACGGATGGGTTCATCCGGGCTGAGAAGATATTTCACATTATCGATGGTGTTGATAAGTACCGGTGTATCAAGCCTGGTGGCAAACCAGTTCATCGATCCAAACTGTTTCTTATAGAATTTACCGAAGTAGCCAAATAGTCCGCCTACTCCAAAAGTCCGGACCGCTCCACTGATATCTTTATGTTGAAGGATCTCAATGCCTACAATCGAAGCCCTGCGAATCACGGTTTTTCCAATCACTTTCCTGATCACCAGTTCTTCATGATTGATCACATACTCCCTGGGACTCATCATAAACACCACCAGGTAGATCAATGGCAGCAAAGCTATCACCAGGTTGGTGGCCATCGGTCCGTCATTTTGAAAATAAACCAGCTGTCCAACCACAATCACAAGAAACATTACCGTAACGATTACAGTAATGATTCTTGCTGATTTTCCGAGTGAAGCCTTAAACTTCTTATTAGAATTCCGCATTCTTTGGCGTTCTTGGGAAAGCGATCACATCCCTGATATTGGTCATTCCGGTTACAAAAAGTACAAGTCTCTCGAAACCTAATCCAAAACCGGCATGCGGAACCGCACCGAATCTTCTTGTATCAAGGTACCACCAAAGTTCTTCAGCCGGGATATGCATTTCAGCCATCCTTGCTTCAAGCTTCTCCAGTCTTTCCTCTCTTTGTGATCCACCAACGATCTCCCCGATACCAGGTGCCAGGATATCCATCGCGGCCACAGTCTTTCCATCATCATTCTGACGCATGTAAAAAGCCTTGATATCCTTCGGATAATTGGTCACGATCACCGGCTTTTTGAAATGGTTCTCCACCAGGTAACGCTCGTGCTCACTTTGCATATCTATTCCCCACTTCACATCATACTGGAATTTCTTCTTTTTATAATGATTGGATTGAAGCAGGATATCGATCGCCTCGGTATAAGTGATCCTTTCAAACTTATTATTCAGTACAAACTCAAGCTTTTCGATCAGCCCCATTTCTGAACGCTGTGCCTGCGGAAGTTTGCTTTCTTCTTTTTCAAGACGTTGTGCCAGGAACTCAAGATCCTCGCGGTTATTCTCCATCGCATACCTGATCAGGTATTGAATGAATTCTTCCGCCAGGTTCATATTGTCTTCCAGGTCATAAAATGCCATCTCCGGCTCGATCATCCAGAATTCAGCCAGGTGACGGGTTGTATTTGAATTTTCTGCCCTGAAAGTTGGACCGAAAGTATAGATATCACTGAAAGCCATGGCTGCAAGTTCTCCTTCCAGCTGTCCGCTTACAGTCAGGTTGGTAGCTCTCCCAAAGAAATCTTCCTTGAAGTTGATGGTACCATCCTCATTTCTTGGAGGATTGTCGAATGGAAGGGTTGACACCCTGAACATTTCTCCTGCTCCCTCTGCATCACTTGCCGTAATGATCGGTGTATGCATGTACACAAATCCTTTTTCATTGAAGAATTTATGGATCGCAAAAGCAAGCGCATGTCTCAGGCGAAATACAGATCCGAAAGTATTGGTCCTGAAACGCAGGTGTGCCTTCTCACGAAGGAACTCAAGACTATGCTCTTTAGGTTGAAGAGGATATTTCTCAGCATCACTATCACCCAACACTTCGAGCGTTTGTGCTTTCACCTCTAGCTTCTGACCTTTACCCTGTGATGGCACAACAATTCCTGTGATCTTCAGGGAAGCCCCGGTGGTAATGCGTTTCAGCGTTTCTTCAGGCTGTGAACCGAGTTCAACAACAACCTGGAGATTGGTATTGGTAGAACCATCATTTAAAGCGATGAACTGGTTATTACGGAATGTCCGCACCCAACCCATTACTGTAACCTGTTGTTCTGCCGGCTCTGCTTTGAGCAACTCCTTTACCTTGATCCTGTTGTTGAACATAATTAACTAATTTGGACGGCAAAGATAGTCTGTTAATCGACCAACATGCAAAAAATAGCATTCTTCTCCACGCACTCTTACGATAAGGAATATTTTTCAAGATATAATGAAGGCCACCACCTGGAGTTTTTCGAAGCCCAGTTAAATGAGCATACGGTAAACCTGACCGAAGGCTGCACTGCGGTTTGTCCTTTCGTGAATGATGTTTTGAATCGCCAGGTTTTACAGGGATTGCATAAAAATGGCGTCCGGCTGGTTGCCATGCGCTGCGCAGGATATAATAATGTAGACCTTTCAGCTGCCAGGGAACTGGGCATTCGCGTGGTAAGGGTTCCGGCATATTCTCCCCATGCAGTTGCCGAGCATGCCGTTGCACTGATCATGGCCCTGAACCGCAAAACACATAAGGCTTATAACCGCGTTCGGGAAGGGGATTTTTCCCTGAGAAAATTAACCGGCTTCGACCTCTACCAAAAAACAGTTGGAGTGATAGGGACCGGCAAAATAGGACAGGCATTTGCCGCCATCATGAAGGGATTTGGCTGTCGGGTACTGGCATTTGATCTCGTTGCTAACCGTGACCTGGAAGCAATGGGGATTGAATACCTTCCCCTGGTAAAACTGCTTCCACAGTGCGATATCATTTCATTGCACTGCCCATTGCTCGACCAGACCTATCACATGATCAATGCAGACACTTTAAAGATGATGAAAAAAGGCGCCATGCTGATCAATACCAGTCGCGGGGCACTGATCGATACCCCCGCAGTAGTGGAATCGCTTAAGTCGGGCCAACTGGGATACCTCGGCATCGATGTGTATGAGCAGGAAGAAAAACTCTTTTTCAATAATCTCACCGGACAGGTAATTGAAGATGATATCATCATGCGATTGATGAGTTTCCCCAATGTGCTCATCACTGCCCACCAGGGCTTTTTCACCGATGAAGCACTCACCGAGATAGCGAAGACAACCTACCAGAATATTAAAGAGTTTGAAGAAGGAGGAAAGATCGGGAATGAAGTAGCGGGCTGACAAACCGCTGAAGGCGGTTTGGCTGAACGCACCGGGCTGAACAAATGCCACAGGGCATTTGTGCTGACCAGGCATCCCGTCAGACCGCCTTTCAGGCGTTCAGCCAGGTAAGTTCAGCCCATCACCTTCGGTGCTGGTCAGCCCTTTAAATTTTCCTAAATCGTAACAACCCCAAACTTCTTCTCGTTACTTTTGCCCAATTGTGGTGGATAGAAAATTACAAATAGCATTAGTCGGTAACCCTAATTGCGGAAAAAGCTCATTGTTCAACTCCCTGACCGGACTGAACCAGCAAGTCGGAAATTTCCCCGGAGTAACCGTAGACAAAAAAGTTGGAGAAGCTAAGATCTCCGATCAGCTTGGCGCGACCATCATCGACCTTCCAGGAACTTATAGTCTTTATCCTCGTCGTGAAGACGAATGGGTGGCTTACCGTGTATTGATAGGACAGGACCAGGATGTAAATCCTGACCTGGTGGTACTCGTAGCTGATGCTTCCAACCTGAAACGAAACCTCCTTTTCGTTTCACAGATCATCGACCTGAAGATCCCCGTAGTTGTAGCACTTACCATGTTGGATATCGCCCGTAAAAAGGATATCCAGATAAATATTCCAGAACTCGAAAGAGAACTCGGCGTTCCTGTGATTGCTATCAACCCAAGAAAAAATAAAGGAATAGCCCAACTGAAAAAAGCTATTGAGTATCGTTCCCAAACGCTTTCAGTGGTTCAGTCAAGGGATTTTCTCTCCCTGGAAAATATCGCCGGGTCTGCGATCAGCCAGGTCCAGGATCTTGTTCCGGATATCAGTGATTATAAAGCAGTTCATTACCTCATCAACCATGAGAATTTCAATTTTGATCCTGAACTGCAGGATAAGATCGAATCCATAGAAGAAAAAACAAACTTCAATCATACAAAGGTCCAGGCCGAAGAGATCCTTCAGCGCTACCAGCGGATCTCTCATATATTGAAACAGTCGGTTACCGAACCGACCGCCCTGCAAAAGAGCCTGTTCACCGAAAAGCTTGATAACATCCTGCTTCACCGTGTCTGGGGTTATGTGATCCTGCTCGGTGTACTCTTCCTGCTTTTCCAAAGTGTATTCTGGCTGGCAGAATATCCAATGCAGGCAATAGAGTGGATCTTTGCACAGGCCAGC
Organism: uncultured bacterium; assembly: GCA_966112615.1. Lineage (GTDB taxonomy): Bacteria > Bacteroidota > Bacteroidia > Chitinophagales > Chitinophagaceae > Flavitalea. Next base: position 515,668 of record CBHWDO010000001.1, on the reverse strand, counting down.
GATTTCTTTAACTCCATCCTCCCTGAAGCATGGTGGTCGAACCTCTTTGTTAACGGGATCGTTGCAGGCCTGAGTGGTATCCTCGTTTTCATTCCGCAGATCATGATCCTTTTTGGATTGATCACTGTGCTGGAAGATACCGGCTACATGGCACGTATCAGCTTTCTAACGGACAAGCTCATGCGAAAAGTTGGACTGAACGGAAAGAGTGTAATGCCCATGATCAGTGGCTTTGCATGTGCTGTTCCGGCCATCATGAGTGCAAGAAATATTGAGAACACGAAAGAAAGGTTACTCACCATTTTGGTAACACCATTGATGAGTTGCAGCGCCAGGCTTCCGGTTTATACGATCCTGATCGGGCTTGTTATTCCAAAGAAATTTCTCCTGGGAATCTTCAATCTGCAGGGCTTGGTGATGATGGGACTTTACCTGCTTGGACTGGTAATGGCCCTCATCGTTAGTTATGTTGCAAAGTGGTTTATCAACATAAAAGAAAAGAGTTATTTCATTCTTGAATTGCCTGTATATCGTTCACCAAGATGGGGGAATATCTTTTTGACCATGGTGAACAAGGCCAAGATCTTTGTTTTCGATGCGGGTAAGATCATCATGATCATTTCACTCATCCTGTGGGGACTCAGTTCTTATGGCCCATCAGAAAAGATGAGTGCTATTGAAACGAAGTATGAAGCACTGATCGCACAACAACCAGATAAAGAAGCTGAGCTCAATAAGGCCAAGAATACTGATCTGCTTGCGCAATCTTATGCCGGAATTATGGGTCGTTCCATTGAGCCTGCTATCGCACCTTTGGGATTCGACTGGAAAATTGGTATCGCACTGGTAACCTCTTTTGCAGCACGTGAAGTATTCGTTGGAACCATGGCAACCCTGTACAGTGTGGAAGAAGAAGATGATGAATCATCTCCGATGCTGCGCGAAAAAATGCAGATGGCCACCAAGGCTGATGGCACCAAAGTTTACACACTTGCCACCGGGCTTTCACTGATGATCTTCTATGTATTCGCCATGCAGTGTATGTCGACCCTCGCCATCGTTAAGCGCGAAACCAAGGGCTGGAAATGGCCAATTGTTCAGTTGCTATATATGACAGCATTGGCGTATTTCATGAGTTTATTGGTTTACCAGCTATTTAAATAAATCGAAAATCGGTAATCGGTAATCGAAAATAGAGAAGGGCAAAACCAAACGGCTTTGCCCCTCTGTATTTCTTCTCATCTTCTCAACTCCTCAACTCCTCAACTCCTCAACTCCTCATCTCACAAACCCCCTCTCGACCCTACTCCTTAAACTCGGATACATCTTCCTCATCAACTCATTCAATATATCCCCCTTCGTTGGATTATCACCTCCATTTCCGGAGTTGTTGATGATCGCCCAATCCTGGTCGCTCAATGCCCTCTGATCGCCGGAGAAAGTTGCATACTGATCTCTCCATTCCACCTGGTCCTGTACACTTCCGAAATCGACATTCCTTCTTGACTCTTTATCCCTGATCTCATATTCAATCACACCTCTCACCTGGTATACTGTTTCTGTTACACGCAATGTTGCATACACAGTTTTATACACTGGCTTATTCGCTGTATCTGTTCCAATCTGGATCTGCTTTGACCTTTGCCTGTCGAAAACCTGGGGCTGGCTGCGGGTTCCATCGAATTGTCTCCAGGCTAAATTCACTTCCCAATCTGCTTCGATCCTGTCATTATAAGCCTGCCTGTCTGAGAAAAATCTTGCAGGACGTTCAGCATCTTTCAACCTCGAATCAAGATCCCTTACCATGCTCAATTGATAGTCTTCAGGTCGATACCTGAAATCCATTCCCCATGAACCAAATCTTGAGAACACAACCCTGCTGTCGTCAATCGGGTTCACTACCACATTGATCACACTCCTTTCATAAGCATCCTGCATCAGCTTCCTCACATCCTTATAGTTATTGATGTACCGGTTGCTTCGCTGGAATGAGTGGTATGCTTCGAGCGCATTTTCTCTTCCGTTTTTCTGGTAAAAATCTCTTCCCTTATCATAAAAGTATTCAGCTGCCATCTCCTGGGTTTCCACTATCTGCTTTTGATAGCTGGTTGGCTTTACAATAGTAGTGGCACCAGGTGTCGACATGATGCTATTGTAAATATTCTGCATGGCATTCAGCTCCTGCAGCATTTTATCAAACCGGTTTTCATCCGAGCTGTTTTTATAGGCATAAAGCTGGTCTTCATGTCGCTGAATCGAATTTGCATATAGATTCTTCAGATCAAACATGGCCTTTTCATTATTCGGCCGCTTATTCAATTCATTGATGGCTGCAAACAGGGGCTTGTCTTCAGTTGTGGATGCCTGGAATTTCTTTGAGCCTCCACAGGAAAAAAGAAAAACGCCCACCAGCAATAAGACAGTGAGGTTTATGGGTTTCATATATTTTCGGTTTTTCAGGTTTGAATTAATACAATTTAGAGACCTCTTGTTGTTAGTGATTTGATAAGACTCAGGAAAGAACTTCATTTAACGCTTCTTTCAACTGCTCAGGCGATTGAAAATGTATGATATGCATGCCCAACTCACGTGCGGGATGAAGGTTTCTCATATTATCGTCGATATAAACGGCATCCTGTGGGTCTATATTGAATTTGCGGATTAATTTTTCATATATATCAATGAATGGCTTCCTTGTTTTCTCTTCCCCGGATACCAGTCTTCCATCAAACCAATGAAGGAAATCATAACGCTCCAACGCAATGGGAAAGGTCTCGGCACTCCAGTTGGTTAGGGCATAAAACTTAAGATCCTCACGCTCTTTCAGTTCCCTGAAAACCTCAACAGTACCTTCTATCGGACCGCCAAGCATCTCTTCCCAACGATCATAAAATGCCCGGATATTTGCTTCATGATCGGGGAACTGGGTGATCAGGTGCTCCGTTGCATCTTTCAAACTTCTGCCTGCATCCTGCTCTTCATTCCAATCAGAAGTACAAATATTTTCATAGAACCACTTCATATCTTCAGCATTCTCGAAGATGGTTTTGTATACATAGTCGGGATTCCAATCGATCAATACTCCTCCCAAATCAAAGATCACTGTTTTGCGTGCCATAGGTTTTAATTTACTCTGTGATAATTGCGCTGGCTTCAATTTCAATTAAATATTCAGGTGAAATGAGCGCTCTGACTTCCACCATTGTATTGCATGGACGAATATCTTTAAAAAATTCTGCATGTCCTTTTCCGTATTCCTCCCACCTGGATATATCTGTTACAAACATCCTGACACGAACCACATCCTTCATCGATGCACCGGCCTGCTCCAAAACTTTCTGAATTTTCTGATATACAAAAACAGTCTGCGCATAGGCATCACCGTTACCTACTACTTCACCATTTTCATCAACGGCAACTGTTCCTGTTACTTCAATAAAATTTCCAACTTTTACTGCACGACTATATCCTACGATCGATTCCCATTTTGCTCCTGAAGAAAAATTCTGTCTTTGCATGGTGATAAGGTTTATCCTTTCGATTCAAAATTTGTAATGATCGGTTCACGGACCATTCTTAAAAATACATTTGTAAGCGTTCTGACATCTTTCTCGCAATAAGCTGCAATGCGCTCCAGGTCATGGTCTTTCCAATATGCATGTCCTACCATACTTCCATCCATATCATCTTTTGAAGATGGCACATTCAGTGCATGAGCAAGTAAGTTCAATGAAGTGTAAGTTTTAAAATCACCGAACTTCCACATCTCCATGGTATCATAGAGTTCAACCTCCCAGGGTTTTCTTCCCGCAATTTGTAAGATGGATGGAATACAAATATCATTGATCACCATTCTGCGACACAGGTATGGATAATCGAATTCTTTTCCATTATGTGCGCATAGAAATTTTTTGGAGCCATTGGTCCACCTGGTAAGCATATCACAGAATTCATTGAGCAGCGACTTTTCATCATCGCCATAAAATGATTTCACCACAAGCTTCCGGCCTTCTGAAGAAGTCTTGATCAGTCCAACACTGATACAAATGATCTTTCCAAACTCAGCATAGATCGCAGCCCTGTCGTAAATAACTTCAGGCGTTAATTCATCATTGCCTCTTGAGATGGATTGCGCCTTCTTCATCCATAATTCTTTCCACGCATCATCAAGATCTTCATATCCTGCATGCTGTGAAACAGTTTCAATATCAAGAAAGAGAATGTTGTGAATATCTGGTGGTGGGATCATGTGTAAATATAAAAATTAGCGGACAAGCTCGAAAAATTCAACATAGATACCTAAGAGTATGTGCCAGATGAGATAATGTCCTAGCCGAACAAACAAGGCTGACAAAAATCCAAATCTGCCGAAATTCCATCCCTGTATAAAATTCATGGCAAACCCTGTTATCATAGCATAAATAGCAAACCATGTAGGAGAAGTTACGAGCTGATCGATAGGTTCAATAAAGCCGGTAATTATGGCCAGAATAAGCAGCAATTGAGCATTGTACTTTCCCTTCAATATAAATCTTCCAATCAATAGCATCAGGAGTGTAATGGGAATTAGGCGATAGGTAACTTCAACATCAAAAGCTCCGGAGCTGTACAAAAAGATGGAATATGGAAAGGGTTGAAGGAATGGTGGCATTTCAGTATAGGGTTCAGGATGCTGAATGATCTTGACTGCTATAAGGTCGGCAATGCCGAATAAAATACCAGTAAATAGTGGAATCCAGAGCCGGTTCCTGTTTGATACTTTTGGATCCCAGACTTCTGGAAGTCCGGATTCTTTTTGTAAAAGAATAAAGGGGATTCCAATGGCAATCATCAGGAAACTGTCCCAGTTCCAAACACGGATATTATTGTGATTCTGTGTGAGCCATTGCCCATAATACATGGTAATGATTGCCAGCACAATCAATGTTAAATATGTCAACAATGACCTTTGCTTTTGAATGTTCATGATGAATGATTGATACATCAAGTTGCCTATTTTTATCAAATGAAACAAGTGAGTAAACTACCAGCGGTTGGAACAACCATTTTTACGGTTATGAGCAGCCTTGCAGCGGAGAAAAAAGCTGTGAACCTCGGTCAGGGTTTTCCTGATTACTCTATGAATGAAGAATTGATAGACCTGGTGAATAAGGCCATGCGAGACGGCTTCAACCAGTATGTTCATATGAACGGGTACATTTCATTGAGAGAAGCACTGGCTATAAAAGTGGAATATTTATATAATCAGAAGATCAATCCGGATACCGATATCACGATAACTCCAGGAGGTACTTATGCAATTTACACTGCACTTACTTCCGTACTTCATCCGGGTGATGAAGTAATCGTATTTGAACCCGGATACGATAGTTATATTCCGAACATTGAGATCAATGGCGCAAAGGCAGTGAGATTGTCTTTACAATTTCCTGATTACAGTATCAATTGGGATGAAGTAAGAAATGCCATCAATCCAAAGACAAGGATGATCATGCTCAACTCGCCACATAACCCAACCGGGGCGGTACTTTCAGCCAATGATATTGAAAAACTAAAGAAGGTAGTTGAAGGAACAGAGATCATCATTTTATCTGATGAAGTATATGAACACCTGATCTTTGATGGGAAGGAACATCACTCAATGCTTCGCTATCCTGAGTTAATGGAAAGAAGTTTTGTATGCTTTTCATTTGGAAAAGTTTATCACTGTACCGGTTGGAAACTGGGATATTGCATTGCACCATCGCATATGATGAGTGAATTCAGAAAAGTTCATCAGTTCAATTGTTTTTCATCACATTCTCCATCGCAGGTAGCACTCGCAACTTACCTGCAGAACAGGAATTCATATTTGGATTTGGGAAATTTTCTTCAACAGAAAAGAGATCTCTTCAAAGAATTGATGAGTGCAACGAAATTCAGGCCACTCAATAGTTTCGGAAGTTATTTCCAGTGTTATGATTATAGTGCTATCAGTGATGAAAATGATAAAGACTTTGCCATCAGGCTCACGAAAGAATATGGCGTAGCATCAATTCCTGTTTCAGCTTTCTATACCGACGGCACCGATCATAAAGTCATCCGTTTCTGCTTCGCGAAAAAAGAAGAAACACTTCGGGAAGCCGCTACACGCCTCTCCAAGATCTAACCCGGGATGAACGCCCGAAGGGCGGGCTGAACGCCGGGTTCCACACCCACCGTTCAGCCCCTTCGCTCCGCTCGGTTTTGCCCGCTTCTCACCTCCTCATCTCCTCACCTCCTCATCTCCTCTATAGATACCTCTCCCCCTTCCTCCTCTTGATCTCCGCCACATAATCCTTTATCTCCTGCTCCTTCTCTCTCTTACACACCAGCAACACATCATTCGTATCAACCACAATAAAATCTTCCAATCCCTGCAAAACCACCAGCTTATTTGGCGGAGTTTGTACCACGCAATTCTTTGCATCCACCACCATCACCTGGTCGCCGGCTATAGCATTATTATCACCATCCTTATTCCTGTTTTCATAGGCACTGTTCCAGGTTCCAAGATCACTCCATCCAAAAGATGATGGGATCACATACACATTATCCGCTTTTTCCATCACACCAAAATCAATGGAAATATTCACACACAAAGGATAGATCGTATTCAGTGCAGCTTCTTCTTCAACCGTATTGAATTTTGACAATTCATTATTGAACACTTCATGCATCTCAGGAAGAAACTGCTCAAATGCAACTATGATATTCTTAACCTGCCACACAAAGATCCCCGCATTCCAAAGAAACTCACCACTCGATACAAATGCTTTTGCGAGTTCAAGATTCGGCTTCTCTGTAAAGGTTTTTACTTTGTAAACATTATCAGATACAGGATGAGATTCGTATTGAATATAACCATAGCCTGTATTCGGATAAGTTGGTTTGATACCAAGCGTGATCAGTGCATTATTCTTTGAAACGAAAGCCAGTGCTTCATGACAAACTTTTCTAAATGCAATATTATCCAGGATGATATGATCCGCAGGAGCAATGATCAGCTTTGCATTTGGATCAAGCTGCGATAATTTGAAAGATATATAAGCAATACAAGGTGCTGTATTCTTTCTCGAAGGTTCACCCAATATATTTTGAAGCGGCACCTGTGGCAACTGCTTCTTTACAATATTGATATAATCGTTAGATGTAACGATAAATATATTTTCTGCAGGAATAAAAGATGAAAATCGATCGTAGGTCGACTGGATCAGTGTTCTTCCGGTACCCAAAATATCCAGGAACTGCTTAGGGAAATTGGTTCGGCTCATCGGCCAGAAACGGCTGCCAATGCCGCCTGCCATGATAGCAACGTAGTGATGTTTGTTCATAGTGTTAAGTTAAGGGGATCAAATCAGTCCTTCCCTGATCAGGTCATGCAAATGTATGATGCCAAGATATTGATTATCCTTCATTACGATCAACTGAGTGATATCATGAGTTCTCATTTGATCAAGAGCATTTACCGCGAGTGCTTCCGGCTCGATGGTCCGCGGATTTTTTGTCATGATATTTCCTGCCTTCACATCGGCATAATCCATTTCTTTTTCCAGCATTCTTCTCAGATCACCATCAGTTACCACACCAACTACATGATCATGCTCATCAATAACCGCGGTAATACCCAATCTTCCTTTTGAAATGGAAACAATGATCGATTTCAATCCATCCTGTTCTTTTACAAAAGGCCTTTCGTTGGAAGGGAACATATCCTGCACACGCAGGTATAATTTCTTTCCCAACATACCTCCAGGATGAAACTTGGCGAAGTCTTCCGAGCTGAAACCCTTCAGTTCCATCAATGAAACCGCGATCGCATCACCCATAACCAATTGCGCAGTGGTACTGCTGGTAGGTGCGAGATTATTTGGACAGGCTTCCTGGTCGACCGTAGTATTCAGGATGATATTTGAACCTTTAGCCAGTGTCGACTGCACATTTCCCACCATCGCGATCAGGGTATTTCCAAAATTACGGATCAGTGGGACCAGTACTTTGATCTCAGGTGATTCGCCGCTTTTGGAAATGATCATTACTACATCATCCTGCTGGATCATTCCCAGGTCGCCATGGATGGCATCTGCAGCATGGAGAAAGATAGCTGGAGTTCCAGTGGAATTAAGTGTCGCTACGATCTTTTGAGCAATGATGGCACTCTTCCCGATTCCGCTCACCACCAGTCGGCCCTTGCAATTCAGGATCTCCTGCACTGCTTTTTCAAAATCCGAATTGATCATTGGCTCCAAAGCCGCAATGGCAGACGATTCCAGTTTCACAGTCCGGATCCCTATCGAACGAATATCTGTAAGGAGAGTTGGCATGGGGCAAAGGTAATGTTTTGGAAGAAGTAGAGGAGATGAGGAGGTGAGGAGATGAGAATCTGGATGCGGCTTGTTCCTAACTTCTCAACTCCTCACCTCCTCATCTCCTCACCTCCTCTAAATACTTCCCCTTACCCACCCAAAATACCTCCCACCCCCCACGCTTCTTATCTAAACTTTGACGTTTTAAATGATAAAGACCCATCAAATTGCAGTAAATTCGCAACCCCCTGTCCGCCGCCTTATCCTTTCTCTGGGGATTTTTACCGGGAACTGATTTAAAAAGTAGTATATTAAGAAAGCGGACTAACCCTAAAGGGATGGGTTTCAACCCTCTAACAATTAATGTGAAGAAGGAAACATTCAGAGCATGACAACGACAACAAAAAAAGCCGGCCGGGCTTCTAAAACCACGGCCATCACTAAGGTTAAGCTATCTGCAGAAAGCCGTTTCTCTTCAGAAGACCTCCATAAAGCTTTACAGGAAAATTTTGGATTCGACGCCTTTAAAGGCAACCAGGAAGCCATCATCCAAAGCCTTCTTTCAGGAAAAGATACTTTCGTGATCAAACCAACCGGCGGCGGAAAAAGCCTCTGCTACCAGCTTCCGGCCATGATCAGCGAAGGAGTAGCCATCATCGTAAGCCCGCTGATCGCGCTGATGAAAAACCAGGTCGACCTGGTTCGAAGCTACTCCAGCAACGACGATGTTGCACACTTCCTGAACTCAACACTCAGCAAAAAACAGATCAATGCAGTAAAGGCCGACCTGACTGCTGGTCGTACCAAAATGCTCTATGTTGCTCCTGAAACCCTGACAAAGCAGGAAAACATGGACTACTTCAGCGACCTCAAGATCTCTTTCTTCGCAGTCGATGAAGCACACTGTATCTCTGAATGGGGACATGATTTCCGCCCGGAATACCGTCGTTTGCGTGAAATGATGACCCAGATCGATGAAAATGCCCCTGTAATTGCGCTCACAGCCACTGCAACTCCAAAAGTTCAAAGCGATATCATTAAGAACCTGGATCTCCGTGATCCGGCCATCTTTATATCTTCCTTTAACAGGCCAAATCTTTATTATGAGATCCAGCCAAAAGTGAAAAAGGACCAGACCGTGAAGAGCATCGTGAAATTCATCGTTGGTCAGAAAAATAAAAGCGGAATCATCTACACACTGAACCGCAAAACCACCGAAGAACTTGCGGAAGTGCTGGTGGCAAATGGTGTGAAGGCCGTTTCTTATCATGCCGGATTGGATAGTAAGCTGCGCGCAGAGCGCCAGGACCTGTTCATGAATGAATCCGTGCAGGTGATCGTTGCAACCATCGCGTTCGGTATGGGTATCGACAAGCCGGATATCCGCTTCGTGATCCACTACAATATTCCAAAGAGTATTGAAAATTATTACCAGGAAACCGGTCGTGCAGGCCGTGATGGACTGGAAGGAAAATGTATCCTCTACTACTCACATAAAGATGTTTCCAAACTGGAGCACCTCATGCGCGATAAGCCGCTGAGTGAGCGTGAAGTTGGAGCACAACTCATCAACGAAACTGTTGCCTATGCCGAAGCCGGTGTTTGCAGAAGAAAGATCCTGATGAGTTATTTCGGAGAAGAATATACCACTGAAAATTGCGGTGCATGTGATAACTGTCTGCATCCGAAAGAAATGGTCGAAGCAAAAGACCAGGCAGTGAAAGTATTGAAAGCTATCAAGGCACTCGACGAAAGATTTGCGTCAGATTATGTGGTGAATATTATTGTAGGAAGATTAACTCCAAACGTAACCATGTTCCGTCACGAAGGCATTGCCGAGTTTGGAATTGGTAAAGACCAGGATGATCATTATTGGAATACCGTTATCCGTGCAATGTTGCTGGAAGGCTTGCTGAGCAAGGATATCGAGGACTATGGTGTACTTAAGATCACTAAGAAAGGACATGACTTCCTCAAGAAATCTAAAAGCTTCAAAATTGTATTGAGCAATCTGTTTGAAGATGCCAATGCTGACGATGATGAAGAAGGAGCAGAAACCGGTGGTGGTGCAGCTGCTACAGATGAGAAGTTGTTTGAGATGTTGAAGGAATTAAGGCAGAAAGAATCCAAGAGAAAAGGTCTTCCTCCTTTTGTGATCTTCCTTGAAACCAGCATGCAGGATATGGCAACATTATATCCTATTACTGTTGAAGAACTCGACAAGTGTTCAGGTGTGAGCAAGGGTAAGGCTTTAAGATATGGTAAGCCATTTGTTGAGTTGATCGCGAGGTATGTTGAAGAAAACAATATCGAGCGTCCGGATGAATTTGTGATGAAGAGCGTGGTGAATAAGAGTGGTAACAAGGTTTATATTATTCAGCAGACTGATAAAAAGATTCCGCTTGAAACCATTGCAAAGAACAAGGGATTGAGACTGGATGAATTGCTTGAGCAGATGGAAACCATTGCTGCAAGCGGAACCAAGCTGAACCTTGATTATGCAATTGATGAGATGCTGGATGAATACGAGCAGGATGATATTCTTGAATACTTCAGGCAGTGTGAAACTTCTTCCTTGCAGATCGCGCAGCAGGAACTCAGTGATGGCAACTTCACCTGGGAGCAGCTCAAGATCATGCGAATTAAATTCTTAGCGCAATACGGGATGTAGCGCGGGCTGACAAACCGCTGAAGGCGGTTTGGCTGAACGCACCGGGCTGAACAGTTGCCGCAGGCAACTGGGCTGAACGGACCGGGCTGAACGCCCGAATGGCGGGCTGAACGAAGGGTGCAACACCCCTCCTTCAGCCCTTCTTCTTTCTGTCCTTATTTCAACAAACTCTTCCCTTCCAACTCATTCAAAACCTCTTCAGTTAAATTGAGCTTTAGATGTTGTGCGATCGTAGGAAATATATCCACCAACTCACTTTTCCCTTCGATAAATCTCTTATTCAATTTCTTAGCATTCGTCACGATCCATCCTGATCTTTCACGATCTGATTGTCCGCCATGACCATGACCCGATTTCGCATCCCTTCCATGATCTGTTGTGATGATGATCAGCCAATCTTCTTTATAATTTTTCTCTCTGAATCGTATGGCATCGTATAATTGACCCATCATTTTATCAGCATCTTTTACAGATTGATAATAGATCTCGCTATCTCCATGACGATGACCCATATCATCTGTGTATTCCAGGTAAACCCATGACAGATCGGGTGCTGTATCGCGAATGGTTTGAGCAGCTACTTCAACCACTTTCTGGTCGATGCGCTGCATGTATTTTTTATCCTTATCGTGCGGAAAGTTGATGGTGTCGAATTCAAGTCCATCGAAATGATGATCAACACTCAACTTACCCGTATGCTCCAATCCATCACCTGCGAGTTTGGTCCTGTTATCAAGCCAGGAAGAAAATATGGCGATTTTCCTTTCAGGGTATTGATCTTTAAATACGCGGAAAATGGTAGGATATTTATAATTAGGAGAATCGATATCGTTATCCCACACATTATGTTTGTTTGCCCAAACGCCTGTCAGAACTGTATTATAGCCAACTGCCGAAATCGTAGGTGACTGAGTTTTACCGTCTTTTTTACCCCCAACAACCGTTGGACCCATCCCTGATTTCCCGGCGATTCTCTTAAGGTTTGGGAGTTCCAGTTTTTGAATAACATCATAGGCTACGCCATCAACAATTACAAATAGTGCTTTTTGTTTTTGCGCATTGGAGTGTAAAAAGCCTGCAAGTACTACAATAATCAGAATGAATTTTTTCATGCTTCAGTTAATGGTTGTTCAGGTTGAAAAGATAGGATAGAAAATAGCAACGCCTCAAGGTTTGATTAATCGTAATAATAAATTCATGCAAAGCCCAATCCGATGGCGCTCAATAATATTTTGATGATTTTTTGTTTATTTAGTCCGGGGCCGTATATTTGCAACCCGTTCAACAGAACAGGAACTGGTGCGGTAGCTCAGTTGGTAGAGCAAAGGAATGAAAATCCTTGTGTCGGCGGTTCGATCCCGCCCCACACCACGAAAAGGGAGTACGAAAGTGCTCCCTTTTTTGTGCATAAAACTGATAGTATTATCGGTAGAAATTATTAACCTAAACCATTTACTTCTAAAATTTTTACCTTGTAATTTTAAAATCATCTTTTAAATTTGCAAGGATGATTTCCAGAAAATTATTCGATAAAGTTGCACAGTTACTGCAGGAATTTCCTTCAGTTGCGATCCTTGGTCCTCGCCAGGTGGGGAAAACAACGCTTGCCCTCGAGATTACTGATAGCTTGTCAAAAGGATCTGTTTACCTCGACCTGGAAAGTCCGGCAGACCTGGCAAAACTTCAGGATCCAAAGGCATATTTCGAAATGCATCAAGGCAAACTCATCATATTGGATGAGATTCAAAGAATGCCTGAAATATTTAAAATCCTCAGAGGCATTATTGATGAAAGAAGAAGACAGGGTTTGAAGACAGGTCAATTCCTGATCCTTGGATCTTCATCCTTGGAGCTGATTCAACAATCCTCGGAATCGTTGGCGGGAAGAATTGCCTATACAGAACTTACAGGTTTTACTGCAGCTGAAATCAAAGCTCAAAATATTGGAGATATTTCTTCTCTATGGCTGAGGGGAGGGTTTCCTGATAGCTTTCTCGCCCGTTCAGATCAAGCTAGCTTAAGGTGGCGAACAAATTTTATTAGTACATACCTTGAGCGGGATATTCCTCAGCTGGCGCCCAGAATTCCTGCCGTAACGTTAAGGCGATTATGGACCATGCTGGCTCATAACCAGGGAGCACAATCTAATATGTCTACCCTTGGAGCAAGTCTTGAAATCACTTCTCCAACTGTTAAGAAATATGTGGAGCTATTAGAGGATTTATTACTTATTCGCTCATTACGTCCCTGGTCGGGAAATGTTGGTAAACGATTGGTTAGAACACCCAAAATTTACATCCGGGATAGTGGTCTTTCTCATGCATTGTTGAATATCCAATCTCACGATGATCTTCTGGCTCATCCGGTGGCGGGAAGTAGCTGGGAAGGATTTGTAATTGAAAATTTGCTGTCAGTTCTACCGGACGGTATAAGTTATTGGTTTTATCGGACAGCGGCGGGTGCTGAGATCGACCTGGTGCTTGAAAGGAACTCCAAGACCAGGTATGCAATTGAGATCAAGCGCTCTTCTACCCCAGTATTATCGAAGGGATTTCATCTTGGTTGTGAGGATATAAAGGCAACCAAAAAATTCATTGTATACCCGGGATTAGAAAAATTTCCACTAGGCAGCGGAGTTTATGCAATGCCATTATTGGAGATGATGCAGGAACTAATAAAAATGTAATTGCACTGGAATTCGGTTCAGAACTAATTCGTTACTCTAATCAGTAATGAATATAAGCCCATAACTCGTACTCCTTCCACCTCCTTCCTCCTTCTTCATCACCCCCTTCTCTATCAAATCCTGGATATCCCTGCTCGCAGTATCCTGTGAACACTTTGCCATCTTCGCCCATTTGGATGAGGTCATTTTTCCTTCGATTCCATTGAGCATTTTATCAAGCATCAATCGCTGACGCTCGTTGAGATTCGTAGTAGCAAATCGCTCCCAGAACTTAGCCTTCTTCATCACGTTGGAAAGGATCTCACTGGTTGCTGCAAATGCACGATCGAGACAATTCAAAAACCAGTCAAGCCAGTCAGTAATATCTAATGTTCCCTTCTGGGTTTCTTCGAGGATGTTGTAGTAATCATTTCTTTCCTTCCTTATCTGCGACGACATGCTGTAAAACCTTTGTGGACTCTCATCCGCGCGGGCTAACTGTAGATCTGCTATGGCACGTGCAATCCTTCCATTTCCATCATCAAAAGGATGTATCGTTACAAACCATAAATGCGCAATAGCAGCCTTTAATACAGGATCCAGGTCCTGGCGTTTATTGAACCAGTCTAAAAATATTTTCATTTCTCCTTCTACCCTTTCAGCATCAGGCGCTTCAAAATGAACTTTTTCTCTTCCTATGGCTCCTGAAACCACCTGCATGGGTCCGCGCTCCCCTGTTCTCCAGGCACCTGCTTTTATTTTATACATCCCACTTCTTCCCGTTGGAAATAATGCGGAATGCCAGCCAAATAACCTTTCCTTCATAAGCAGATCACTGAATCTTTGGGTCGCATCGATCATCATTTCCACCACACCTTCTACATGACGGTCTGAAGGGACCATCCCCGCTATTTCAATTCCTAATCTTTTGGCAAGTGACGACCTGACCTGCTCCCTGTCAAGCACTTCTCCTTCTATCTCGCTGGATTTTATTACTTCCTGAGTCAATGTTTGCAACATGGCCTCCTCCCGCAATGAAAATCCAAGAGCCTGCATGTGGCCGATCAGTTTTCCCTGCCGGTATCTCACTGCCGCTAATAGTTCAGCTATTTTGAGCTTGTCCCACTTAAATTCCGGCCATTCGGAACGTTGATGCATATACATTCTCCGCAATTTAGGCGGTGAAAATACTCATTATTCAGCTCATTGTAAAATTATTATCCGCAAATTATGCGGATAATAATGCCTTTAATCTCCGCATCCCAAGTTTCTACCTAATTTAATCTTCACGCAACACACTCCTCCTACCTTTGCAAAAATTATCAAGATGCGTTCCTTATTGTTTACCATCTCTATTTTATGTAGCCTGGCCACTCAGGCCCAGAAATCCAAACCCCTCACCACCATCGCTTTCGGTTCATGCGATCACCAGTACAATCCCAACAAGATCTGGAATGAAGTGAATAATGAAAATCCACAGCTGTGGATCTGGGGTGGCGACATCATCTATGGCGATTCTGAAAACATGGACACCCTTCGCTATAAATATTCCCTGCAGAATGCTCAACCCGGCTACCAGCAATTGAAGAAAACTGCCATGATCACAGGAACCTACGATGATCATGATTACGGTGTGAATGATGGAGGGAAGAACTTTAAATTCAAAAAACAAAGTCGCGATATTTTGTTTGACTTCCTCGAAATCCCTGCAAAAGACAAGGCACGCAAACATGAGGGTGCTTACAGTTCTTACGTATACGGACCAAAAAACAAATGCGTTAAAGTCATCAATCTTGATACGCGTTATTTCCGCGATTCACTCGAACGCGAAAACTATATCAACCCTGCAACCAACAAAACTGAATACAGGTACAAGCGCATTGAAGGTCGTGATATCCTCGGCGAAGCACAATGGGCATGGCTTGAAAAAGAACTCAACAACTCAAAAGCCCAGATCAATATCATCAACTCAAGTATCCAGGTGGTATCTGAACAACACCGCTTTGAAAAATGGGCAAATTTTCCAACAGCTCATAAAAGACTCTATGACCTTATCAGCAGATCAAAAGCAAAAGGGATATTGATCTTAAGTGGCGACAGGCATATCGCGGAACTTTCAAAGATTCAGCTAAAAGGAATGAACTATCCACTCTATGATCTTTCATCAAGTGGCATGACTCATAGCAGTACCATCAAAGACCCTGAAGTAAATCAATACCGTGTGGGCGAACTGATCGGACAAAGAAATTTTGGTTTGATAAAAATCGATTGGTCTTCACCAAAACCACAGGTAACGTATAGGATTATTGGAAAAGATAATGTGGTGTTGGCAGAACATAAGCTATCGATTTATTAAATCGAAAATCGGTAATCGGTAATCGAAAATAAGAAGCGGCTGGACCCTGTCCGGGCAGAACCGAGCGCAGCGAAGGGGCTGAACGCCGGTGTAACCCCCATCGTTCAGCCCCTTCGGCTATTAGCCCGTTTCCGATTACCGATTACCGATTTTCGATTTCTTTTTCTTCAATCTATTTATCCAAAGCACCACCCCCGTCACCGGGAAACTCGCTCCAAACAAACACACCACCAATCCCACGATCTTCGAAGGCAATCCATAGATCGATGCAATATGCACAGGCTTGAATGTTGCCCTAACCCTTTGACCAGTATTCCGCTCCTCCCACTTCATCGTTCCAACAACTTCACCGGAATATGGAGAAATATAATACGAGTCAGTTGCTGATTCATGCACCGCGCCTGTTCTTAAAACATTCACCGTAAAAGTTGATACAGAATCTTTAGGAGATTGAATATTATAAAACACGGCCTCAGGTGAAGAAGCCTGTGCTACATTATAAGCCGCATCCAACGTGATCTTCTTCGCCACCGAATCATACATTACTTCCGGAGCCTTTGCTGGTTTCATCGGGGATCCAGTAACTGTATAGATTCCTTTATTGAACCATTCAAACGACCAGGCCAATCCTGTAAATGCAAAGATAAACAGGAAGATCATCGAATAAAATCCCAACACAATATGCAGATCATGATTGATCCGCTTCCATCCACCATCCAGCTTCAACTTCAATCTTGCGCTCAATGCATTCCTGCTCTTTGGCCACCATAAAATCAATCCCGTGATCAGAATAAATAAGAAAATAAGCGTTGCTGTACCCACGATCATTTTACCTACATCTCCGCCAAGCATCCATCGATGCAGATCCATCACCCAATAAAAAAATGATTCACGATGATTGTATTTCTCAACCACCACTCCACTATAGGGATCAACAAACGCTGTCCTTCTTTCTTCCTTCTTCGGAGCATACGCAACCTCAACAGTTCTTGTTGAATCCGTATACACTTTCACTCCACTGATCTTTCCCTTGCCAATGTCTTTCTTCACATTGTCAACCACCTGCTGCAAAGGCAACCTGTTTCCGGTTGCCTTCACATGATATCTTTCTGGATGAAATAATTCCTGTAACTCGTGTTCAAAAACAAGTATCGCTCCTGTCAGACAGGTGATCATAATGATCGCACCTGCAGCCAGACTCAGATACAAATGTATCCTTCGAAAAAATACCTTCATCGGGGTTTAGAATTTATATGAAACAGTTGCTGTAAAAGTACGTGGAGGAATCGGGTTGATGCTGTAATTCTCATGCACATAGTAATTATATGCATTTCCAAGATTCGCAACTTTTGCAAGCAAGGAAACTTTCTTATGTGTATATCCTGCACTGATATCAAATGTTGTGAACTCATCCACTGCAATCAATCTTGAGAAATTCTGCGTCTGACCTATAGTATTATTCCATCCGCCAAACCTGTCGCCCACATAAAATGCCTGCGCTCCAATTTTCAATCCCTTTACTGCACCCTTCTGGAAAGTATAGAAGAAACTTGCGTTTGCAGTATGCGCCGGTGTATTCACCAATCGCTCCCCTTCAACATAAGATCCTTTTGTATCAGGTGTTTTGGTATAACGCATGTTGTTATAACTGTATCCTGCCATAATTGAAAATCCAGTTGCCGGATTCGCAGTGATATCAACTTCAACTCCATCACTGGTAGTTTGACCGGTCAGTTCTTTCAAAGTGGAATTATTATTTGGCAAACCATTCCTGTCGAACTGTGCAGTCTGCGCAAGATTATTATTGATGATCCTGTATGCTGTAACATTCGCTGTAAGCCTTCCTTTCAGCAAAATATTCTTCACACCTATTTCAAACTGGTCAATGATCGAAGGCTTCAATGCCTGGTTGTAAATATCAGTTCCACTATTCACTGCAAATGAATTGCTATAGCTTGTAAACAATGTAGTGTTTGCTGTTGGACGATACACCAATCCAAATCTTGGAGAGAATGCCTGGTCCATTTTATAGATACTTCTTGCAACAGAATCTTTTTGAAGAAATGTTGTTCTTGCAGATTGTGATTCCTGCATCGACCATCTTATACCTGCAAGCAATTTGATCTTATCTGAAATACTGATGAGGTCCTGCACATACACTCCCGCACGATTGATAGGTGTTTCAACAAAATTCACTCTTGTTGCTACAGGAATATCTGTTCTTGCAACAAATTTATTTGGATCAAGCAGGTTGATGGTATCATAGATCTTTCCCTGCACATCATAATTGTATGTATTGGTCGAATATCTTTCTGCATCAACACCCGCTAATAAAGTATGCTGAATTTTTCCTGTCTTGAATTTGCCATTGATATTCGCCTGTGCAGTAAGGTATTTTTCTTTGGTATCTGTTCTGCCCAAAGGCCTTGCCCAGTCTCCGTTTGCTTTGGCCTGGATCCTTTCTACTGCAAAATAATCGCGGCTATATTCCTGGTATGCAGCG
Organism: uncultured bacterium; assembly: GCA_966112615.1. Taxonomy (GTDB): domain Bacteria; phylum Bacteroidota; class Bacteroidia; order Chitinophagales; family Chitinophagaceae; genus Flavitalea. Next base: position 497,149 of record CBHWDO010000001.1, on the reverse strand, counting down.
ATCACATCAAATCCCCACTTATGATTTAATTTTCTTCTAAGTGTTGCAGAGGCATTTGATTGCATTGTAGTTGAATACTGCCAGTCAGTTCCAAAAAAACTGTTTCGCGAAACTGGTGTTACAATAGTATTATCCAGTGAACCAATTCCAAAATCCGGTGTGAATTCATGACGCAGGTAATCACCTTCAATGATCAATTCTGTTTTATCAGAAAGCTTGAATAATAAGGAAGGATTCACATAATACCTTTTTGAAGCAACTTTATCGCGGTAAGATAATGCAGACTCATAGGTTCCATTAATCCGGTATGCGATCTTATTAGATAAAGGACCATAAATATCAACCAGTGGTTTGTACAGGTCATAACTACCGGTTCTGAATGCAACTTCACCACCAAAATTGAATTTTGGTTTCTTGGTAACCATGTTCACAATTCCACCCGGAGCAACATTTCCATAAAGAATCGCAGCACCACCTTTCAAAACTTCAACACTTTCCAGTGAACTTACTTCAGGCATGGTACCGGTGTTCATGCGTGAACCATTCTTGAACATATTATTTGAAGTGAAGCTGTATCCTCTTGCGTAGAAGTTTTCCTGTGTGCTTGCCCTTGCAGTTCCAAGGTAAACGCCGTTAACATTCTTGATCACATCACTCAACTTCTGAGCCTGCTGATCACGGATGAGCGTTTCACCGATCACCGCCATACTTTGCGGAAGATCCATTGGCTTGATAGCAGCCTTCCCAACAGCTGCTTCATAATCATTTACATTTCGGTTATAGATGAACGTTACTTCCGATAACTGCGATGGATTTTCTTTTAGTTTGAAAGAAAGCTCGCGATCATTGTTGAGGTCTACTTCCGTAACAATAGTTTCATAACCAATAAAGGTTACCTCAACAGTATGTTTTCCGGAAGGTATATTGGGAAGATGAAACTCGCCCTGTTCATTGGTAACAGTACCTTTCTTGATTTCTTTCAGTGAAACGTTCACATGTCCAACTGGCTGACCATCCGCTGATTTTATTTTTCCCTTAACAGAGTATTGAGCAAAAATTGAAGTTGATAATCCCAGGAATAAGGTTATTAGTAAAAAAGTCCTTCTCATTGTTCTGATTCTTCTTTGGAGTGCAAAAGAACTTCGAAGCAATGAGAAGGATGTACCGAAATGAGGAAAAGGGGTTACGGTATCAGGAAAAACTATTGTCCCTGGCCCAATGAATAACCCGCAACTCCATCAAATTCATAGAGATTCTCGGTTTTTATAGCATCAAGCTGGTTAGCTTCTGCCTTGGCCAGCAGCTCAATGATCTCTTTTTTCTCAAAATGATATCCATTTACAGATTTGAAACGACACCTCCAGTGGTCGGTACAGAAGGTCTCGCTGAAACCTTCAGGCCAAACCTTGATTCCCCGGTTGGTGATCATTGAAAGCTTAACATGCTCATTTTCAATCTTTCTTAAATGATTTGCCAGCTCTTCCGGGTTCATTCCCTGCCACTGGAAGAACACATCTACTCCTACCAGTTCCTTTTTGGATGCAGGCTTCCTGTTATAGGTTGGCAGTTTGAAGGCTTTCTGCTGATTATAAGAAACCGCAGGAAGGTGTAAAGGAGCCTGGCCAAGGTGTTGCACCACCGCTTTTGCAAAATCTTTGGTACCCAGGCAATGTTTACTGGTTCCTTCTTTATAAATATCCCTGGTGTGGAATCCTTCTTCAATGGTCCTTAACCAGGCATTGTGGATCTTTTCTGCAACCTGTCCCTGGCCTATATGATTTAGCATCAGGATGGCTCCGTGCAGCAGACCGGATGGATTAGCAATATCCTTTCCGGCAATATTGGGTGCTGATCCATGAATGGCTTCAAACATGGCACATTCCTGTCCAATATTGGCCGAACCGGCCAGTCCAACCGATCCCGCGATCTGCGCTGCTATATCTGAAACCACATCCCCATAAAGATTTGGCGTAACGATCACATCAAAGATCTCCGGCGTATCGGCCAGCAATGCCGCACCGATATCGATGATATAGTGGTCGGATTTTATCTCTGGATATTCTTTTGAAATTTCATCAAATACTTTGTGGAAGAGGCCATCAGTCTGCTTCATGATATTATCTTTCGTGAAGCAGGTGACTTTCTTCCTTCCATAATGACGCGCATATTCGAATGCGTAGCGAACGATCTTTTCACATCCTGGCCGGCTGATCAGTTTCAGGCATTGAACCACTTCATCCGTTTGCTGATGCTCGATCCCCGCATATAGGTCTTCTTCGTTTTCACGAATGATGACAATGTCGAGATCCGGGTGCTTGGTAGAAACAAAAGGATGATAACTGGTGCAGGGACGAACATTGGCAAAAAGTCCAAGGAATTTCCTGGTCGATACATTCAGACTTTTATACCCTCCTCCCTGTGGAGTGGTGATGGGAGCTTTCAGGAAAACCTTGTTCCTGCGGATCACATCCCAGTCATCCTTCGAAATACCCGATGAATTTCCCGACAGGTAAACTTTTTCACCAATTTTAATCTCTTCGGTAGAAATCAGTGCCCCGGCCGATTTGAGCACTTCCAACGTTGCTTCCATGATCTCCGGACCGATACCGTCGCCCATGGCAATCGTAACCTTTGTCATATATTTTTGTTTATTATGGGACAAATATCCATAAGGTTTTTATATATCTTTATTTATATATTTTATGTTACCCATAAGCCTTGTTTATGAAATATACTTTACATCAATTGCAGGTGTTTGCGCGGGTGGTTCAGACTAAAAGTATAACCAAGGCCGCTGAAGAACTATATCTCACACAACCGGCAGTATCTATCCAGCTGAAGAATTTCCAGGACCAGTTTGATATTCCGCTTACGGAAGTGGTGGGTCGAAAGCTGTTCATTACGGATTTCGGCAAAGAAGTGGCCATAGCCGCAGAAAAGATCCTGAATGAAGTGGAAGCCATCAACCTGAAAACCATGGCGCATAAGAACAAGATCTCGGGAAGGCTTCGCATATCCATTGTCTCAACTGGAAAATACGTGATGCCTTATTTTCTTTCTGATTTCATGAAAGTGAATCCTGCCGTTCAGTTGTTTATGGATGTAACGAACAAAACCAAAGTGGTGGAAAGCCTGGAGAACAATGATGTTGATTTTTCACTGGTTTCGGTTCTTCCGGATCATTTAAAGATTGATAAGGTTGAATTGATGCAGAACAAGCTTTTTCTTGTTGGAAACAATGAACGGAAATTCAACAAGAAACCCTACGATAATTCAATCTTCGAAGATCTTCCATTGATCTACCGTGAACCTGGGTCAGGTACCCGTCATACGATGGAAGAATATATTGAAAAGAACAGGATCCCGGTTCATAAGAATATGGAACTGGCCACCAATGATGCGATCAAAGAAGCCGTGATTGCAGGTTTGGGCTATTCCATCATGCCGCTCATCGGCATCCGCAATGAATTGATCAATGGCGATCTCCAGATCATTCCTGTAAAAGGATTTCCCATCCGTTCCACCTGGAACTTGATCTGGATGAAAAATAAAAATCTCTCACCAGTTGCCCTCGCCCTCCTCGATTATATCCGCAGTGAAAAAGAAAAGATCATTAAGGAGAAGTTTCAGTGGTTTGAGGAGTACTAGGTTTGAGAATAGGGAATGGAGAATCGAGAATCGCGAACGGGCAGAACCAAGCGAAGCGCAGGGGCTGAACGCCGAGTGTAACACTCATCGTTCAGCCCGCCCTTCGGGCGTTCTGCCCGGCTCTATTCCCAATTCCCAATTCACCATTCTCCATTCGCCTTAAATCAACTATCTTCTCCCCAAATCACCTCCCATGCAACGTAAACAATTCCTTCGAACTGTCGGAACAGTAGTCGCATTGAGCCCCCTGGCCTCTTCAGCTTCCTTTCAATTCAAAAAGATCCGGGTTGCTGTTATTGGATGTGGCAGCGTTTCTAACATGTATCTGCCCCATCTCTCCAAATCCTCTTACGTAGAATTGGTAAGCGTTTGTGACATCAAACCCGAAAGGGCAAAACTGGCTGCGGAAAAATATAATGTACCTAATCAATTTCCACATATTGATTCTTTGTTGAAAGGACCATCCTTCGATCTAATGGTAAACCTTACCAACATGCAGGAACATGGTCGTTTGAACAAACAGGCACTGCTTGCAGGAAAAAATGTCTGGAGCGAAAAACCCATGGGGAATACCTATGCAGAAGGAAAAGCATTATACGACCTTGCAAAGCAAAAAGGCCTTAGGATCTGGGGTGCACCAGCAGTTGTCAATAGTCCGCAATTCGCATTTATGCTCGAACAAATAAGATCCGGGAAACTGGGAAAGATCGCAGGAGCACATGCCCACTATGGTCATCTTGGTCCAACCTGGTCGGCTTTCTTTTATGAAAAAGGTGGCGGATCCTTACCCGATCTCGGGGTTTATAATCTTGCATCGCTTACCGGTTTACTTGGTCCAGCAAAATCTGTAATGGCCATGACCAATATCCTCACCAAAGAAAGAACAGTTGATGATAAAGGAGAGATTCCTGTTGAAGCGGAAGACAATGCCATGGTATTGATGCAGCACGAAAGCGGCGCCCTATCTCATGTTCAATGTGGTTTCAATTATTTTGATCCCTATGGCCATGAAGGAAACGGGCAGGAAAAACCAACCATCTCACTGGTTGGAACAAGAGGTGCCATGCATTTGATCGGCTACGATTGGAAACCTTTTGGTGTTGATATGGCGACCATTGAACAGGAGCAATCGCAAAGATTTGTCACTGATCCCGGTGAATATGTTTGGGAAATGGGTGCATCCGCTATTTGCGAAGCATTGGCAACCGGCAAAGAACCAAAGATCAATGCAGAACATGCATTACATGTACTCGAGATTATTGAAGCTGCACGCAAATCACAGGAAACAGGGCAACGTATCAACTTAAAATCATCCTTTCCTTATCCTTTGTTTTAAATGATTCAATATATTTAAGCAATAGCAACAACACATATGAAAAAAATCTTTCTATTTGTTATCATGGGTAGCCTGAGCACAACAATTTTTGCCCAAAAAGACTTGCAGGTAAAAACAAAAAACGGTGTAGTTGAAGGAACCCTTGAATCAAGTGGTATCAAAAGTTATAAAGGTATTCCCTATGCTGCACCTCCCGTGGGTGAACTTCGCTGGAAAAAACCTCAGCCCGTAAAAAACTGGACAGGTATTTTAGAAACAAAAAAATTTGGTCCACGTGCCATGCAGGCACCCATTTTCAGTGATATGCAATTCAGGTCAAACGGTGTGAGTGAAGATTGTCTTTACCTGAACGTCTGGACTCCTGCAAAATCTTCAAAAGAAAAACTTCCTGTGCTGGTTTACTTCTATGGAGGTGGATTTGTAGCAGGTGATGGTTCAGAAGGAAGATACGATGGTGAGAAGATGGCCGAAAAAGGAATTGTTGCATTAACTGTTAACTATCGCTTAGGGCTATTCGGATTTTTTGCTCATCCTGAACTCACAAAAGAATCCGGGTACAATGGTTCTGGAAATTATGGTCTGCTGGATCAATCAGCTGCGCTCAAATGGGTGCAGGAAAATATTGCGGCATTTGGAGGTGATCCAAAAAGAGTAACCATTGCTGGTGAATCTGCAGGTTCTGTTTCAGTGAGCGCACAAATGGCATCGCCTTTATCAAAGAATACATTTGCTGCAGCAATTGCTGAAAGCGGATCACTGCTTGGAACACTTCGTGCTGTTTCTTTAGCTGAAGTTGAAAAAACAGGTGTTGAATTCACGAATAAAGTAGGTGCAAAATCTCTTGCCGATCTTAGAAATATGAATGCGGACAGCTTATTGGCAGCATCCATGAAATATGGTCCCTTCCGTTTTACTGTTGCAGTTGATGGATACATGTTTCCTAAAAGTCCATTTGAAATCTTTGAATCAGGAGAACAGGCAAAAGTTGCTTTGTTAGGTGGATGGAATTCCGAAGAATCGGGACCAGGTGGTATCCTGGGAAATCAGAAGCCAACCGTTGAAAATTTTACTGCTGCTGTTAAAAGATTGTATGGAGCAAATGCTGATAAAATTCTTGCAGTATACAAACCTTCTTCAGATGAAGAAGTGGAGCAGGTTGCAACCGACCTTGCAGGTGACCGGTTCATTGGTTTCAGTACCTGGAAACTACTGGATGAACACAGCAAAACAAGCGGACAACCGGTTTACCGATATTATTATGCTCAACCGCGTCCAGGTTCAAAAGGTGCAGCACATTCTGCAGAAATTGAATATGCATTGAATAATCTTCATTATAATAAAGTCTTCAACTGGACTGAAGATGATCGGAAAGTTTCAAAAATAATGCACGAGTATTTTGCAAACTTCATTAAAAAACATGATCCTAATGGACCGGGCTTACCAAAGTGGTCGCCTGTTAAACCAAATGATGTTTCAGTAATGATCATTAATGCAAATTCAGGTGAAGTAAAAGAAAAGAACAGGGAACGATATCTGGAACTCGACAAGTTAAGTCAGCGATAATTTAGAAACGCCTCTTCTAGGGGCGTTTTTTTATTTCTGCAATGAAATTTTAATGGTTGGAATTTTGCAAAACATAAAATTGAATATTATTTTTTCCGACCAACCATTATGCCTTTTATCTACAAAAAGAAATTCATTGTTCTTATCAATGTTTTGATATTTATAGCAATAACATTGCTTATCTATCTGAACATTAAAGAAACCCAACGAAGAAAAGAGGCAGAAGGATGGGTTCAGCATACTTATAAGGTTATTACCAATGCTGAAAAGCTGTTGCGGCTATCCACCCAGGAAGTAATGGCATCAAGGGGTTATGTGTTGACAGGTAATAAAACATACCTTGATCCTTTGTATGAAGCAAGGAAAGAATTGGAAATCATCATTCTCAATTTAAAGTCCTTAACAGCAGATAACCCTTATCAGCAAAAAAGGATCAACAATCTTGAAGAGCTGATATTCATTCGTAAGGAAATATCCGATTCTCTGAATCTTTTGCGCGACAGGCATTTGGATTCTGCTATTGCGGTAACCAACAGCAATATTGGAAAAACTTTCATGGATTCTATCAAAAATGAGATCCATGCTTTTTCATTGGAAGAATATTCCTTACTTAGAAAAAGACAGGAAAATCATTTGGCTTCAAGAAACCGGGAAGAACTGGTAAAAGCTATTCTGATCTTCAGTCTTGTTGTATTGATCGGGTTTTTCATATGGTTATTATTAAGATACATCAGAACACAACAGGCTTTATACCTTGAAGCTTCACAAAAAAGTGCCATACTTGATCAGCTGACAGAAGCCATAGTAATCACTGATAAAAACTTCAGCATCATTCACTGGAATAAAACCTGTGAAACTATGTACGGATGGAGCAGGCAGGAAGTAATTGGCAAGAGTGTAGGAGATGTTTTAAAGATCCGGACAACGGATAAATATTCTTCAACCTTTGAACAACTGATGAAATTTGGACATTGGAGCGGAGAGTTTCTTCATTACCATCGCGATGGACATGAAATCCCTGTACTAGCTAGTGTAACATTATTGAAAGATCCTAATGCTGTGTCAACAGGTGCAGTTGCTGTTTTCAGAAACATCACTGAAAGAAAAAAACTTGAAACAACATTACAGAAAAGTAATCAGTCGCTCGAATTTTTACTTGAAAAACAACTTAAGGAAACCAAAGAAGCCAACAACAAACTCAGGAAATTCAATAAAGATCTTGAACAAGCTCGTGAAGAAGAAAGAAAGCGAATTTCGAGAGAATTACATGATGATCTTGGACAAAGGCTCACCAGTGCAAAATTGTATTTGAGTTATATTGGAGAAGAACTCGACATCAAAGACGATCAACTTAAAAACAGTTTTAATGATGTTTTGAAAACCCTGGATAATTCCATTGCTTCTGTCCGTTCCATTGCTATGGAACTAAGACCTATGGCACTGGAAGATCTTGGTTTTTTACAGGTGATCACAACGCATGTAAAAAAATTTGAGAAAGAAATTGGTATACCTGTGAATCTTGATATCAGGATCAATGAACTTAAGATCAGTAATGAAACCGGGATGCATGCATTCAGAGTGTTCCAGGAATCTCTGAATAATATTGCAAAGCATTCCGAAGCAACCCGGGTATCTATCATTATTTGCAGGGAAGATTCAAAGTTAATGATGCTTATACGCGATAATGGGAAAGGTTTTGATACTTCCGAACTGAATTTTAATTCTCTTGGTTTAAAGACCATGAAAGAAAGGTCAGCCCTGATCAATGCTGATTATACTTTACACAGTTTTCCAGGAAAAGGAACAGAAGTAAAAATATTATTGCCTTTGTAATATTTGAATTAATTTTAATACAACCCGGTTGAAATTACTTTACGTAACCAAGGCTCATGACTCTAACCTTATCCGTCATATTTTTTGTGTTGGTTGCAATACTTGTTATCGCTTTCTATCTATATTTTAAATCATCAGCAAAAAAAATAGCAATACAGGATGAGGCAGAAAAAATGATCCTGGATAAAATTTATGAAGCCGTCATCCAAACTGATAAGAACTTTATTGTAACCAGGTGGAACCGTCGCGCAGAACAGATATTTGGCTGGACTGCCCAGGAAGTATTAGGAAGAAATATCGGTGAATTTGTACAGGGTGATGATCGTGATGAATGGATGAATTATATAAAGATCGTAAAAACTCATGGTTCCAATTTTTCTGACTTTACACAACTTACTAAGTCAGGAGAAAAAATTATTATCGCTATTTCCACTTCCCTTCTTACCGATAAAGAAAAAATAAACGGAACCCTTTCGGTCATACGAGATATAACCTTCCGCAAATTTCCAAAACACAGAACAGGTGAAATTCCAGCAGAATTAGAAGATGCTATAGAACAACAGCTGGTAGAAAGTGAGGAGAAAAATTCAGCCTTATCAAAATTGAATCATAACCTGCAGAGTACTATTAATAAAGAGAAAAGCGAATTAGCCGCAAAATTGTTTGATGAACTTGGACAGGATCTGACCAGCGTAAAAGTTACCCTTTCCATCATCAAAGAAGATATTAGGAATGAAGATGAACAGGTCAGGCTACTATTTGACTCATCATTGGAAAAAATTGAAGACATTTTTCAATCAGTAAAACAACTTTCTGTAGGACTAGCGCCAAAGATCATTACTGATATAGGACTGTTTCCTGCCATGATGGACTATTGCAATAATTTCAAAAAAGAAACCGGGATAGAAGTCAGCTACAAGATCAATATTGAAGAGACAGAAATCGAAGAAGTATATAAACATTTCATTTTTTCTACCTGCAAGGAGTTATCCAGGCAGGTTGTCAAAGCCAATGTGAGTGCTATACAGATTGAAGCACATAAAGAGAAAAAGATCTTCTTCTCCATAAACTTCAGGGGAAATTCCTTTGCCGAGCCAGCTTACCTGGAGATGTTGAAAGAAAAATCAAGCCAGATAGGCATCCGGGCAGCAATTAATGAAGCAGCCAGCCATACTTTAATTACCTTCATAATCCCTACAGGTTCCCGATAAAATGTTGTAACATTGATTAACATTAACCAATAAAATCTATTTTATGGCAATTAAATGGAATCTTGATCCTGCGCACTCAGAAGTTCAATTCAAGGTTAAACACCTGATGATCACAACGGTAACAGGTTATTTTAAAGATTTTAACCTAGAGGTAGAAACGGAAACGGAAGATTTTACCACCACGAATCATGTCCGATTCACCGCCGACATCGATTCCATCCATACCAATAATGACCAGCGAGATACGCACCTGAAATCCGCTGATTTCTTTGATGCTGAAAACCATCGCCAGCTTGTATTTGAAGGCAGCAATTTCACAAATGACGGTGTGTTGACCGGCGACCTAACCATCCGCGGCACTACCAAACCTATCACTGTAACTGTTGATTACGGAGGAACAGTCGTAGATCCATACGGCCAAACTAAGGCAGGATTTACTGTTAGTGGTAAGATCAGCCGGAAAGAATTCGGACTGGTTTGGAATGCAGTAACTGAAGCCGGACAGGTAGTAGTTTCTGATGAAATCAAGATCCACGCTGAGATCCAGTTAGTAAAAAGCTAACTGTACAAATTTTTTAAGCCGGGTTAGTGCCCGGCTTCTTATTGATATTATTCTTGCCGACACTGATACTTTTACAACCGGTACTGCACCCCGACTGTTCAGATTCCGTATCTTTCAAAAAACAATCAACCCAACGTGAATCGGAGACTTGCCATCCAAAGACTTGCCCTTGTTTCGGCAGGAGCGCTGCTTATCCCTTCCTGCATGAGCGATAAGTCGAAATCTTCCATCCTGGTTAAAAATTTTGAGATTGAATCAGGCCAGGAAGAATTGCTCGCAGAACTCTGTGAGACCATCATTCCCAAAACAGATACTCCCGGCGCAAAAGATATTGCAGCACATCTCTTCGTATTGAAAATGGTGGACGACTGCAGATCTAAAGAGGACCAGCAAAAATTTGTTGCAGGGCTAAAAGCGTTTGAGAAAAATGCTTCCGAACAATTAAAGACATCATTCATAAAAGCCAGCCCGGATCAGCGAAATAAACTTATCGCTTCCATGGAATCAAATAAGGATGATAACGAACTAACAGGTTTTTACAGGTCTGTAAAACGACTCACCGTTCAGGCTTATACCAGCTCTCAATTTTATTTGACTAAGGTTAAGGTATACGAACTTGTTCCGGGAAGATGGAACGGATGTGTTCCGATCCAGGCTAAAAATAAACTCTCCTAATTTTTCTATCATACACTATGGGAAATACTAACAGAACCTTCGATGCAATTGTCATCGGTTCCGGAATCAGTGGCGGTTGGGCAGCAAAAGAATTGACTGAAAAAGGCTTAAAGACACTTGTGCTTGAAAGAGGCCGTGATGTGAAGCACCTCAAAGATTATCCGACTACCAACATGATGCCCTGGGAATTCGAACATCGTGGACAGATCCCGCAAAAGATCCAGGATGAAAATCCTGTAGTTAGCCGATGTTACGCTTTCAGGGAAGATGCACAGCATTTCTTTGTAAAAGATAACGACCATCCTTATACGCAGGAAAAGCCTTTCGACTGGATCCGTGGTTACCAGGTTGGTGGGAAGTCGCTGCTCTGGGCCAGGCAAACACAGCGCTGGAGCAATTTTGATTTTGAAGGCCCTGCAAGAGATGGCTTTGCAGTAGACTGGCCTATCAGGTACAATGATCTTGCACCATGGTACAGTTATGTTGAAAAATTCGCAGGAATATCAGGAAATAAAGATGGGCTTGATATTTTACCTGATGGTGAATTTTTACCTGCACTTGAATTATCCTGCGTAGAGAATTACTTCAAGGATTTTGTTGGAAAGAATTATAAAGATCGTCATGTTGTATATGCAAGATGCGCACACCTTACACAACCGAACGAGATTCATATTCAGCAGGGAAGAGCACAATGCCAGAAAAGAAATCTTTGTCAGCGCGGATGCCCATTCGGCGGGTATTTCAGCAGCAATTCCTCTACCCTTCCATGGGCGGAAAGAACAGGCAATCTCACCATGCAGACAAATGCAATTGTGCATTCAATTATTTATGATGATGCAAAAGGAATTGCCAAAGGTGTACGTGTAATTGACAGTGTAACAAAGCAGGAAACTGAATACTATGCAAAAATTATTTTTGTCAATGCTGCCGCACTCAATACAAATCTCATCCTGCTTAATTCAACTTCATCAAGATTTCCAAATGGATTAGGAAACGATAGTGGCGTGTTAGGAAAATATGTTGCGTTTCATAATTACCGTGCAAGGATTTCTGGTGAATATGAAGGCTACCTCGATAAGACAACAGACGGCAAAACCCCTACCAGCGCTTATTTACCAAGATTCAGAAATGTTTACAAACAGGAAACTGATTTTCTTCGCGGATATGCTGCAGGATTTGGATCCGGAAGAATGAGTTACTCTGAACAGGATGGTTTTGGAGTTGATCTCAAGAAAAAACTTTCAGAAACAAAGTATGGTAACTGGTATGTTGGTTCTCATATGATGGGGGAAACCATTCCAAAAGAAACCAATTATGTAAGACTCGATCAGTCAAAGAAGGACCAATGGGGAATGCCATTACTTAGCATCAACATCGACTACGATGACAATGATGAAAAAATGGTGAAGGACTACCTGGACCAGATGAGCGAGATGTTTACCAAAGCAGGATTTAAAAATCTTAAAACAAACGATAGCAAACAGGCACCTGGATTAGACATTCACGAAATGGGAGGAGCAAGAATGGGGCATGATCCCAAGACTTCCATCTTGAATAAATGGAACCAGATGCATGCTGTGAAAAATGTTTTCGTTACTGATGGAGCAAGTATGACCTCCACTTCAACACAAAACCCTTCATTAACTTATATGGCACTTACTGCAAGGGCAGTGGATTATGCGGTAGGAGAAATGAAGAAGGGGAATATTTAACCGGGCTGACAGCCCGAAGGGCTGGCTGAACGGACCGGGCTGAACAAACAGCAAAGCTGTCTGAGCTGACTGGAAGTTTCGGTCAGCCCAATTGCCTTTGGCAATTGTTCAGCCCGATCCGTTCAGCCAAATCCGCTTCGCAGATTTGTCAGCCCGGCTTCACCATCTCCCTCACCTTCTTCAACTTAACATCAACTCCATTCCTTACATCAATCACAGATGGAGCAGCAAATACATCAGGCATTACACCCCTTCCTTCTTCAACCTTTGAAGCATCCATTACAAGCCGGAATTTCGGAAGCCTGAATCTCAAACCGGTATTAGGAAGTTTTACTTCAGGGATCATCCAGGCAGTATTACCATAAGCCCCACCTCCTGTCTCTTCTCCAATTATGGTCACGTTATTCTGACCCTTTAATTTTTGAGCAAATAATGTTGCGGCAGAAAAAGTATTTCCTCCTGTCAAAATAAAAACCTGTCCTTTGAAATGAAGTCTCTTCTTTGGTTTGAAAACATGTCGCTCATACAGTCCCAAATGATATTTACCATCTTCCTTCCGATGAGTAACAATGCAGCTAAATAACCAGTAAGCCCATTGATGTTGAATATACTTGCGGTTCCTGCTTGATCTTTTCACTGCATAAAGTGAATCAGCAACCCTGAATGGCTTGTCAATCACATACCTTGTCAGTAATGTCGACAAACCTGCATCACCACCTCCATTTGCCCGGAGGTCTACGACAAGATTTTGGATCCCTTCTTTCCTAATCATCCGAAATGACTTCCTGAAAAATCTTGTCAGTCCTTCACTTCGGTTGAATGAATTCAGGCTCATATAGGCAGAACTCAATGTAGTGTCGATCTGTAAACTTTTCTCAGGATCCAGGTACCTTGGGGCTCTTTCTTTTAAAGCGGAATCCTTTCTTTTTGTGGTATCCTCTTTGGCAACAAATACAGGCAGTCTTTCCAGCTTCCGCGCTCCATATTGATCTAAATATTCGAAAGCCAGTGTATCTGTAAGACCAAACAGGTTGTTATACATGCTTCCAAAATTTCCCCTGTTCGATAAGAATTGGTACTGACCAGTTTTCGCATAACCATCCAGGTTAGTATGTTGAAGAATAGTGTCAAGGATGCTCTTCATTGAAACACCATTAATTGCAGTGATCTGAGCACCTCTGAATATACCTCCGGTTTCCTTCAATAATGTTGCAGTGACCAATGCAGTGTCTTCCCAAATTTTCATACTGAATGGGAATACGGGAAGCTTCGATTTCCTTAAGTACTTCGTGTACTTCTTTGAGTAGTAAGTTGAAGTATGACCGCAATGAAATTTATTGGTCATATAATTCAGATGATTTCTGAATTGTCTTTCAGTCATTGAATCTTTCAACCTGTTGTAGGTTAGATCGAAATAATGATCGATACTGTCTTTAGGAGAAAACCAATACAGGCTCGGATGTACTTCTTCCAGTACATTCCTGAATACTGTAAAGTCTTTTTTAAGTTGATCCGGAGAATATTTTTGCTCAGGCTTCCAATTTCTTGAAGCTGCACAGGAACAAAATAATATGACCATGCAGCAATAGAAAATAACTGTTCGCATGGTCATATCACTAGTCCTTTTTTATTAGAAAGCTTTCCAGCCCTGTGCTGTAAGGTTATGTTTGTTTCCACCTTTTGTAATAATGTGCGTGCCCTGTTCGGGTTCAGTCATATATCCTATCACACTGATCTCTTCATTCAATACAAGCTTTTCATAATCGGCCTGGGGAATGGTAAATAAAAGTTCATAATCTTCTCCCCCACTTAACGCACATGCAGTTGGATCTATTTCAAATTTGAAAGCTGCTTTTTTCATATCCTCATGGATAGGAAGTTTTTCTTCATACAATACAGCTCCCAATCCACTTTGCTTACAGATATGCAAAATTTCAGAACTCAATCCGTCACTGATATCCATCATGGCTGTCGGTACAATATTATTCTGCTCGAAAAATTCAATAATATCTTTTCTTGCCTCAGGCTTCAGTAATCGCTGAATCACATATTGCTCATTCTCCAGGTCTGGTTGTATTTGTGGATTTTCGAGGTAGATCTTTTTTTCTCTTTCAAGAAATAGTAATCCAATATATGAACCACCAAGATCTCCGCTGCAGCAGATAAGGTCTCCCTTATTTGCGGTACTTCTTCTCACATATGCACCCGGTGCAACTTCACCGATGGCTGTTACTGAAATAACAAATCCTTTTTGCGAAGAACATGTATCGCCACCTATAAGATCAACATTGTATTTATTACATGCCGCATACACTCCTTCATAGAATTCATCGAGCGCTTCCACACTGAACCTGTTACTGAAAGCAATATTCAAAGTGATCTGCGTAGGCGTGGCATTCATGGCATAGATATCGCTCAGGTTTACCACAACAGATTTATAACCTAAATGCTTGAGCGGTGTATACATGAGATCAAAATGAACACCTTCAACCAGCATATCCGTTGAGATCACCGTCTGCTTTCCAAAATGATCGATCACTGCACCATCATCACCAACCCCTACAATGCTCGATGCATTGAAGAATTCAATATTCTTTGTCAGGTGTTCAATCAATCCAAATTCTCCTAATGATGATATCTCAGTTCTTTGTTGTTCCATCTATGTTTAATTACCTTTTTTAAATTTCATTATTGACCCATCTCAACATCTCTTCATGGATGATTCCGTTGGTTGCACAAATTGCAGGCTGATAAACTGAATAAGATTCACCTGTATAATCGGTTACTTTTCCACCGGCCTCTTCTACGATGAGTACTCCGGCAGCACTATCCCATGGCTGAAGTTTATGCTCGTAAAAAGCATCAAATCTTCCTGCTGCAACCCAGCAAAGATCCAATGCAGCAGAACCCAGTCTTCTTACCGGAACTCCCCTCCTGATAAATCGGTCAAAGACCTCCAAGGGACCATTCGGCACATCCAGGTAAGTATATGGAAAACCTGTTACCACACATGACCGCTCAACATGGGTTTGACCACTCACCTTAATTGGATCTCCATTCAATACTGCGCCTTTACCTCTTTCCGCAAAGAAAAATTCTTTCATAAAAGGATTATACACTGCGCCCATGATCAGTCTTCCTTCATGTTCAATCCCAATCGATACACAACAGATAGGAATCCCATGGGCATAATTAACTGTCCCATCGATCGGGTCAATGATCCATTTATATTCAGAAGAGGTATGATGCTCCCCGCTTTCTTCACATAAAATGCTGTGATCAGGATAAGATTCGCGGATACAATCAATGATGGCATTTTCCGAAGCGTGATCCGCTTCTGTCACCAGGTTATTGATCCCTTCCTTGTTGCTGATCTGTAATGTGCTGCTCGCAAAATAATGCTTCAATACCTGGGCTCCGGCCTCAGTGGCATTGATCAGTGTTTCTTTTAGCATAAGCAAATGTAGATTGTTATTTTTGTTTGCCATGACCCTTTCCATCATCATTGTATCCTTTAACGGTCGTAATCACCTCGAAGGCTGCCTTCTTTCTGTAATGAGGGCTTCCGAACATCTCGATGCCGAAGTGATCGTTGTGGATAATAATTCAGGTGACGGCGCTCCTGGCATGGTTTCACAAAAATTTCCTTCCGTTATACTGATAAAGAATCCTGCCAACATTGGATTTGCCAGGGCCTGTAATATTGGTGCGTGGAAATCATCAGGCAAATACCTGTTATTCCTAAACCCCGATTGCCTGGTGGCAGAAAATACATTTAGTACAACCATCGAATTCATGAACCAGCACCCGAACGCAGGTGCCCTAGGTGTTCAGATGATCGATGGTTCCGGCCAATTTCTTGAAGAATCTAAGAGGGGTAATCCCTCGCCATGGAATAGCCTTTCCAAGCTCTTTGGTTTATCCGGATACAACCGAAGATCGAAAACACTGAATGGATATTATCAACCTCATGTAGAGAGGGATTCAATTGCTCACGTTCCTGTATTATCAGGTGCTTTTTTCCTTGTAAGAAAAGATGTCTTTGATAAGGTTCGCGGATTCGATGAGCGATATTTTATGTATGCGGAAGACATCGACCTCTCTCTTACCATCAATCAGTCAGGATATCAAACCATTTATTTCGGTGCAGCCACTATTATACATTTTAAAGGCATCTCCACGAATAAGGATAAAAAATATATATCAAGGTTCTATGGTGCCATGAAACAGTATGTAAAGAAGCATCATGGACCAATGGCTTCAATTCCTTTATTGGCGGGCATTTGGTTAAGAGAGCAATTGGATTTATTTGGTTTTAAAAAGAAATCATTACCAAATTTCTCATCAACAATTATTTCTTTTGAAGATTATCAAAGCTTTCAATCATTGATTGAATACATTAAAAAACACCCCGGCAAAAACTATAGCATTCAACTACATGGAACTAACAACATTATTGGATGAAGGGATTAGGCCATTTGAATTAATACCCTAATTTTGAATTTGGCTGATTTAACCCGGCTGATAAATTGAATGGCTCTATTTGATATTTCATTGCCAACATCGATTGCTAAAGCGTTACGGTTACCTGCTAAATCCCCCAGAAGGCAGCAGGTAAAAGTATTGATGAAGTTGTTGCAGAAAGCGAGGTTTACGGAGTTTGGTCAGGCTTATCATTTCGACGAGATCCTTCTCAGCAAAGACCCTGTGAAAGTATTTCAGCAAAGAGTTCCTACCTACGATTATAATAAGATCTATAAAGAATGGTGGCATAAAACACTGGAAGGAAAACCGGATGTATGCTGGCCGGGCAAGATCAAATATTTTGCCCTGAGCTCCGGTACTTCTGAAGCCGCCAGTAAATATATTCCTATTACCAGTGACCTTATGCGGGGAAATAAGTTGGTAATGGTCAGGCAGTTACTTACTCTTCGTCATTACAACGATATCCCGGTACGCAGTATCGGTAAAGGTTGGCTGATGCTGGGTGGCAGCACCGATCTGCAAAAAGGACCAGGATATTATTCCGGCGACCTTAGCGGGATCACTGCTAAAAAAGTTCCGTTCTGGTTCTCCCCTTTTTACAAACCAGGTAAGCATATTGCCCGAACCAAAGACTGGAACAGTAAGATCGAAGCGATCGTTAATGAAGCGCCTAACTGGGATATCGGCTTCGTGGTGGGTGTCCCTGCATGGATCCAGATGTGCATGGAGAAGATCATTGAAAGATACCAGCTTAAATCAATTCATGATATCTGGCCAAACCTGGCATTCTTCGTACATGGCGGCGTTTCCTTCGAACCATATAAGAAAGGATTTGAAAAGCTTGTCAGCAAACCGCTGACCTATATCGAAACCTACCTGGCTTCTGAAGGATTTATTGCATACCAGGACAGGCAGCATGCCAATGGAATGAAACTGGTGCTGAGCCAGCATATCTTCCATGAATTCGTACCATTTACTGATAAGAATTTTGACCACGACGGAAATATTCTTCCCAATGCAGAAATCCTTACCATCGACCAGGTCGAAGAAGGACGTGATTATGCGATCCTCCTGAGTACAAGCGCAGGAGCATGGCGTTACCTGATCGGGGATACAATTCGGTTTGTCGACAAACCAAGATCGGAAATCATCATCACTGGCCGCACCAAGCATTTTCTTAGCCTGGTGGGTGAACACCTGAGTGTTGACAATATGAACCGCGCACTACAACTGGTTTCACAGGAACAGAATGTCAGCATCCCCGAGTTCACCGTTGCGGGTATCCCTCATGGATTGTTCTTTGCCCATAAATGGTGGGTAGCCTGTAACGACCATGCAGATGCTGAAAAACTAAGAGTGCGCATCGATGAAAAATTATGTGAATTGAATGATGATTACGCGGTAGAAAGAAAAAGCGCACTGAAAGATGTTTATCTTGAAGTCCTTCCGGAATCAAAGTTCATGGATTTTATGCGGGCCAAGGGTAAGATCGGCGGTCAGCATAAATTCCCCAGGGTTATGAAAGGTAAGATGCTCGAAGAATGGCAGCGATTCCTGGAAACCGGATCAATTTAATTTTCCTTCTTTAGTATGCTTCAGGCCATTATCAGCGGACTTACACTGGGAGTTATTCTTGCCATATCGGTAGGACCTGTGATCTTTACGGTCATTAAGCAAAGCCTGAATAATGGTAAGGAAGGCGGCTTCAGCTTTGTTGCCGGAGTATGGCTCAGTGATATACTGCTGATATTTATAAGCAATGCTTTTTCAGAGATCGTAACAAGCCTGATGCAATACCGCATGGCATTGGCCATTGTTGGAAGCATCTTCCTGATCTCTATGGGCGCATATTATATTTTCTTCAAGAAGATAGTTTTACAAACCCAGGGTGATAATGGCCCAAAGTTTACGACCTCTGATATGATGAAAATCTTTTCATCAGGATTCCTGATCAATACGCTCAATCCAAATGTATTTCTGTTCTGGCTGGGAACAGCAACAGCGTTTGCAAGTCAGTATACTTTCATTGAACGAACCATCATTTTTGGAGTGTGCCTCATTGTAAATATTGCCGCAGATGTTCTCAAAGTTCTTATGGCAGGTAAATTAAGAAACCGGCTAACACTGCATAATCTTAACATCATTAACAAAGTTTCGGGTACCATTCTTATCGGTTTTGGTATAGCTTTGATGGTCGGTTCAATTTTCTTTTCTTCATAATAATACAAGATGAAACCAATCCTGTTGCTGATGAGCTTCCTGTTCTTCTCAAAACTGCTGAGCGCACAGCAATCTGATTTCATTGTATTAAGAAAAAAGAATAACCAGTCTATACGATCTTATTTTCCCGGTTCATTTATTTCAGGCCAAACCTATACCGGCGCAAGGATCTACGGTACCATTAAACAAATCAAGAATGATTCACTGACGATCGAACAGATGTATGTTCGACAGGTTGGTACTCAATTTGGTACTCCTGCACTTGATACAACCTATACAACCATTCGGATGCACTTTACTGAGATCAGGAAATTCGATTATAAAGTAAAGACCTCTTATGGATTGAAAGGTGGTGGCGGAGTTACTCTTCCAAGATTAATGAAGATCGGTGGAATTGGTTATGTTCTTCTTGAATCTGTTAATACAATTTATCGGAAAGAATCTTTTACCGACGGAAACAAACCAATATCACTGGGTATTGCAGCAGGTGTTGCAGCTGCTGGATTTATTTGGGATGGTATCCGCAAACGGAATGACCAGGCAGGTGGAAAATACAAAGTAGAGTATGTTAGGATGAAATAATTTTCCGATTTCCCTAATATTGCACCATGGCTTCGAAATCGTCCAAATCCTCTAAAACTGCAAAACCGAAATCCTATTCCAAAGGATTTTTTCCACGGCTTTGGCGTACCATCAAAAGAGTTTTCATTTTTCTTTTTCTATTCCAGTTGTTCTATATCCTCATTCTGAAATGGGTTAATCCTCCCATTACCATTACCCAATTAGGTAGTCTTTTAGGCGGACATGGATTGAAAAGAGATTATGTTGATATGGAGGATATCTCAACCTTTGGAAAGCTTGCAGTGATTGCTTCCGAGGATCAATTATTTCCAGATCACAATGGTTTTGATTGGAAACGTATTGAAAAGGCAATTGACCATAATAAAAAGAAACCTAATCGAGTGCGTGGTGCTTCAACGATAAGTCAGCAAGTAGCTAAAAATGTTTTCTTATGGCAGGGCCGAAGCTATATCCGCAAAGGGCTTGAAGTGTATTTCACTTTCATGATCGAATTGATATGGGGGAAGAAAAGAATTCTTGAAGTATACCTGAATGTTGCAGAAATGGGTGAAGGCGTATTTGGCATACAGGCTGCCGCACAACATAATTTCGGCAAAGATGCACAGCAACTTTCCAGGAAAGAAGCAGCAATGATCGCAGCTGCGCTTCCCAATCCAAAAAAATATACAATTAAGCCATTGTCAAAGAATGTAGCGGTAAAATATCCCTGGGTAATGCGACAAATGAATAACCTCTATGATGATCCGGATATCCTGGTAATTGTAAGAGAGAATTACGAAAAGCCCAGGAAGAAGGAACCACGGGCTGAACGCCCGTAGGGCGGGCAGAACGCCGGGTGATCCAGCCTATCGTTCAGCCCCTTCACTTCGCTTGGTTCTGCCCGATCGCCACGCTATTCAAACTTTTCCCAACACTTGCACCCACAGCAATCTTCACTTTTTGATCTTCCTTAACCTCAATAGTATAAGGAATTTCAACTTGCTGCCTTTCACTTCGTATATCCTTCAACGTTAGCCCCGTTTCAATATACTCAATGCCAACATCCGGCGTGATAACCGCAAAATAAACCGGTACATTACTGTATTGTTCCATTTGATAATATGGCAGATAATTTCCAGGAGATTTGATCAGCATTGTCAGCTTATCATCATTCAATTTCAAATCAGTAAACTGGATCTTCGAAAAGGAATAATAATTATCAATCATCGCATACCCAGATTCTTTTAGATAGTTATTCTTGAATGTTCCATTCAATATTGAATCCTTTCTTCCCGCAACCAGGACCTTTTTCCCAATCAATGAATCTTCAATCGGCCAGAAATTATAATTATTCCTACGGTACCTTGGCGTATTCAAAGCCATGGATAATCCACCGGAATAAAACATATATTTAGAAGGCGACTGGTAAGAATCGAGGAAGACCACTGGAGTATTTCCTGCATGTGATTTTACTTCAGTTACCCATTCTTCATTACCATGAAACTCGTCTTTACTGATCGACTGTACCCTTTCAATATCAAGAAATAGAAATATACGTACCGCTACAACAATTACTATGGTCACAGGAAGTAAACGAAATAAGATCTTCTTCCATTTTTCCTGGTCAATTAACCACTGATGACTTATCACTATCAGTGCAACAAATGCAGGTACAGTCCAGTTGGCTTCCACTCGCCCCTTGAATGTACTCAGCAGAAAAAACACGTAGATCCCAACCAAACTGAATTTCAGCGCTCTCTCACTGATGGTAGAAGGTTTCTTTGAAAACGCAGCATACAAGAGCAGCCATCCAACGATGGGTCCTGCCAATGCTATCTGACCAAGAATATATTCTGTAGTGAAGCCGATCTTGTATTCGGATGCATTTCTTTCGAACAAATGATATTGAACACTTGGAAGATCGTGATCTATCTGCCATAGAATATGTGGCATTAATAATAAAACAGCCACCACAGCTACAATATAGGTCTGATACTTTGTAAATAATTTGATATTGGATAAGAGCGTAAAAAATACCAGCAAAATACCATGGTACTTACTGTACAACATCAAGGCAATACCAGCACCAAGTAAGATCGCATTCAAAATATTGGTCCTCTCTGCAAATCTTTTATAGAGAAGAAAATACAATGTTGCAAAGAATAATAGCGGAAGATCTGGAACTGCAATGATTCCACCGATTTGAGCCAGCATCAATGATAATGCAATGGTGAAGTATAATTTATCATCCTTCCTCTCCAATAATTTACCAATCAATACAATGGTCAAAGTATTTAGAAGTACAATGAAAAATCTTACACCAAGAGGACCATTAAATAACCAACCACCAAGTTTAATAAGCCATGCGATCATCGGCGGATGGTCAAAATATCCCCATGCAGGATATTGTGAATACACCCAGTAATATGCTTCGTCATCCATCAAACCTGTAAAAGCGGCCTGAAGAAAATTGATCAAAAACCATGAAAAGAAAAATATTACCCGATGATTCTTTTGAATGAAGGTCATAGTAAAAGGTTATTTAAGAATGGAATCAACTGCACTAATTGCTTTTGCCACACGTTGATCATAATCACCACTGATATCTACCCATGGAAGTTCTTCATTGATCATGATGTTTTTATAGATATCGTATAGTTTTGATCGGGTTTCAAGATCGGGATATTCACGCAGTTCATCCTTAACCCAGGGCAGATCTATATTACACAGAAGGTAGAGATCATACTTTCTTTCATTCAATTCTTTCAGGATGAAAGGATGTGTTTCACCGAATACAAATTCGCACCATACTTTCATCACATGCATATCTGTATCGATAAATACAACAGGTGAATCTACAGAATTCACTACTTCATCTTCTCCTTTCAACTGACCCTTTGCAATTGAAAGTAAATCATCAAAACTATAATTAGTTCCATGCTTAAGAAGATATTCACGGGCATACTCTCTGACCCATGGCGCATTATAATGTGCCGATAATAACTCGCAAAGCGTACTCTTCCCTGTTGATTCAGGTCCAAGAACCACGATCTTCTTCATATCAGTTTGGTTTTATCGCGGCCTTTCTTTTCCACTCTGTAAGTCCGCTGAAAGCAAGCAAAAGTAAAACGATATAGTATATACTGGTTACAGCATAACCCTTTACAAAATACAATGGGATAGAAGTAATATTTGTAGCGATCCACCAATACCAGCTTTCCACTTTTTTCTTAGCCATCAGCCACATTCCTGTAAATGCTGTTGCAGATGCAAATGAATCAGCAAGTGGTAATACCCCTGGATAAAAATATTCTTTCAGTAAAGTAAGTGACAGGAAGAAGCCAATCATGAATAAGGAGAAAAACAATAATTGCGCTATCCAGTCTTTACGATTGGAGAAGCTAATCTGCACCACATGATGCTGCTCTTTATCTTTCTTAGCCCACAGGATCCATCCATAAATACTAACGATTGTGTAATATAGATTCACTGTTGCTTCACCAAACAAATGACCTTTCAAACTGAGGTATACGTAGGTAATGGTATTGATCAGGCCTACAGGATAAACCAGGATGTTTTCCTTTTTCGAGAACCAGACACTCAGGATCCCAAAGACGACGGCAATATATTCCAGCGCGGTAGTATTCTTAAGTGAGGCAATCAGTTGTTCAAGCATAACAGGCAAAATAAAAAGGTATGAACCAGCTTACTGCATTCATACCTTCACAATATTTCTTGAGTGATCAGTGTCTCTTACTCAGCTTCTGCAACTACTTCTTTCACTTCAGGAATCATTCTCTTCATCATCCCTTCAATTCCTGCTTTCAGGGTGATCATGGAAGAAGGACATCCTGAACATGAACCCATCAGCATCAGGTTTACAACACCATCATTGTAGCTTTTGAACTGAATGGCACCACCGTCCATTTCCACCGCCGGCTTAACATAGTTTTCCAGTAGTTCCTTGATACGCTTCACCACGTCATCGTCATCCGCAGCCACTGCATTACTGCTTTCCTGCTTCATGGCAGCTACTTCTTCTTCATTAACCACGGCCTTGTTCTCTTCAAGATATTCCTTAAGGAACTGGCGAATGGTTGGTATTACATCAGACCATTCAGTATCAGTGGTCTTGGTCAGTGTTACAAAATTGCTGGCGATAAACACCGCTTTAATAAATGGAAATCCAAAGATTTCAGTAGCAAGGGGCGACACTTTTGCACTCTCCACATCCGGGAAATCAATGCTCTTTCCAGGATACAAGAGCTTGTTGGCCACAAACTTCATTGTTTCCGGGTTAGGAGTCATTTCAGTATATATGCTAATCACCGGGTTGCCTGTTTTGATCATAACGCTCTCAGTTTAGAATGCAAAAATAACGAAGAAGAAACTTATTGGTTTGTGAATTTGGGAAAACTAATGATTACAGTCATCTGCATGGCCGTGATCATGGATCCTGCAGCTCTTGAAATTTATCAGGTGTGCCGTAACTATGGCAATAACGGCAAATGGTAGGATCCAGTATTGATACTCATGCCATAACTGCTTGGCAATCAACAGTAAAATTCCAAGGGTGAACAGCAATAATGGTTTTTTACTGTGATGATGTTTTCTGAATCCGTGCCAGAGCGCTATCACCCCTATCACGAAAGCAAGGAATATCATGAAATATTCAAAAGCCATATTATCGATGATATTGATCCCGAACAATGGCAGAGAAGTCAATAACAAGGGTAAAAAAGCACAATGTATAGCACAAGCCACCGATGTGGCAATTCCCAACGCATCCCAATTGATCCTTGATCGCATGTCGCAAAACTAATGGATTTCCATGAAATGCAACAAAGTTGCAAAAATTTGTTTTAACTTACTTTATCCGACCAACCTGCCTTGTTCTTTGGTAACTTTGGGCCCAATTCTGAAACATGAGCAAAAAAGCCGTCTTCCTGATTGTTTTCTTCGCAGTGATCGTTGTTGGATTTTATTATACTCTAACCATGGTCATTCCCGGGTATGGTGAAAAGAAATTCCAGGTTTTGAGTTATGTGAAGCCTTTTTCCTTTACTAACCAGGATGGCGAAAAGATCTCAGAGTCAAATGTGGCCGGCAAAGTTTATGTGGCTGAATATTTCTATTCAACCTGTGAAAGCATTTGTCCCATCATGAACCGTAACATGAAGCAGATCTATGAAGCTTATAAAAATGAACCTAACTTCCTGATCCTGTCACATACAGTTGATCCTGATGTTGATTCGGTGGCAAGGTTGAAATATTATGCTGACTCCATGAAGGTGGATACCAAAAAATGGTGGTTCCTGACCGGTAGTAAGGACAGTCTTTACCAGGCCGCCCGCATCAGCTATCTCCTGGATGACCCTAAGAATAACAATGAAAATATTGAAGAGCAATTTCTTCATACTCAATTCTTTGCTTTGGTCGACAGAAATGGACAGGTTCGAAAGAAGATCTATGACGGTCTAAAAAAAGATGAGCTGGAAGAGTTGAAGAAAGATATTGATGTACTCTTGAAGGAACCTGTTACACAAAGCAGGTTTGCCAATAATATTTTCGGAAATTAGCAGAACGATGTTAGAAAACCAGGTAAATAATATTCTCAGGAAAAGCCGTCTCAGTGTTACCGGAAGCCGAAAGAGGA
This sequence comes from uncultured bacterium, assembly GCA_966112615.1. Lineage (GTDB taxonomy): Bacteria > Bacteroidota > Bacteroidia > Chitinophagales > Chitinophagaceae > Flavitalea. Next base: position 471,687 of record CBHWDO010000001.1, on the reverse strand, counting down.
TCCTTGAGCTATTCCTGGAAAATAATGGAGCACTTGCTCATGCCGACATTGAAAAGAAGACCGGCGAACGCTTCGACAGGGTTACAGTTTACCGAACCCTGCAATCATTTCTTGAAAAAGGGATCATTCATACCATTCCCACTTCAGATAATTCTGTTCGATACGCAATCTGTAAAGATGAGTGTGAAGAAGGGCATCACCACGACAACCATGTCCATTTTGTTTGCATACAATGTAACTCCACCACCTGCCTTGATCATGTGATGGTTCCAAATGTTTCCCTTCCTGAAGGATTTCAACCCAGCGAATGCCAGATGGTGGTCAGGGGGACCTGTAAGGATTGTACTCCGGGCTGAACGCCCAAAGGGCGGGCAGAACGCGAGATAATGTAAAATGAATAATGAAAAATGCGTTTAGTCAGGTATTCCTCACTAAACGCATTTTTCATTATTCATTTTATATTTTTCATTACCCCAAAAAAGAAAGCCCCGATGTAGAAACAACGGGACTTTTGGTTAAGGCTCTGATTAGTAGCTTTTTTATGTAGAAGGGCTTTTGCCCTCTCAAGTATTAGTACGCTGTAAAGGTAAGTACCTAAAACACGTCCACATATACCCCAAAAGGAGTATTTTTTGCGGTTTTTACTATTTTTTTTCCATCTCTACCTTCACGAAATCCATTAAAGTTTTAATATGATCCGGTGAAAAATTGAAATTAAGTCCTGCCGCTTTATACAACTCCGGTAATGTTCGGGTTCCTCCAAGGCTTAGAGACTTCATATAGTTATCAAGCGCTGCATCAGGATTATTTTTATACTGCATCCACATTCCGATCGCTCCCAATTGCGCTATACCATATTCAATGTAATAAAACGGTACTTCAAAGAGATGAAGTTGTCTCTGCCAGGAAATTTTTCTGTATTCTTCCAATCCGCTGAAATCAATTACCGGAGAAGTAAACTCTTCCAGGATCCTCATCCATGCTTCGGTTCTCTGTTCAACAGTATGTGCCGGATTTTCATAGATCCAATGCTGAAACTTGTCGATCGTAGCAATCCATGGGAAAATAGTGATCACTCTTTCAAGCTGGTGCTCCTTCGCTCTCTGGAGTTCTTCAGCATTATCAAAATATACATCCCAGTGATCCATGGTGAAAAGTTCCATTGCCATGCTCGCCACTTCAGCTATCTCCATTGGATATTCCTTAAAAGCACTCAGCTCTAGGGGATGCGCCAGGAAACTGTGAACCGCATGACCGCCTTCATGAACCATAGTAGTAACATCGCTCATCTGGCCGGCAGCATTCATGAAAATAAAAGGAGCTCCGGTTTCTGCCAGAGGACAATTATATCCTCCAGGAGCCTTTCCTATCCTGGAATCCAGGTCAAGTCGCTCCATTTTGTTCATTGTTCTAAGACAATCAGCAAAGAATGGTCTTAACCTGGTGAAACAAGCAATGGTTTTATCCAGCAGCTCCTTTCCATCTTTGAAGGGGCGTAAAGGTTGGATCCCTTCCGGCTGTGCTTCAAGATCCCAGGGTCTTAAAGTATCCAGTCCAAGCTTCTTCTTCTTCTTTTCATAGATCATGTTTACCAGTGGCAACACGTGCTGTTTCACTGCATCATGGAACTGGAAACAATCCTCTTTTGTATAATCGAAACGGCCTAATTCCTTGAATTTATAATCCCTGTAATTTTCAAAGCCTGCATTCTTTGCAACCTGCTGGCGCATTTCTACCAGTTTTGAAAAAAGGTCATCCAGTGTAGCCTGGTCCTGCTTTCGCCTTTCATTGATCTTTCTGTAAACCTCTTCCCTAAGCTCTCTACTTGGATCTTCAAGGAATTTGGCAGCCTGCTGGAGGGTAAAGATTTTACCGTTTACCTCGATGGTCATTTTTCCTGAGATCACTCCAAACTGCTGCTGCATTACGCTGAGTTCAGCATTGATAGGGATATTTTCTTCGCGGAAAAGATCAATACTCTTTTTTACGGAACGCAGGTAGGTAAAATATTTTTCTTTATCGAGCTGGGCTGTAAAAGGATTTTCTACCAGCTTCCTGTTCAATTTATCAGCATAAGGCTGCATTTGTGGCTGGATCTCCATGCAGAAGAAAGTAAAAGCCTCTTCCAGTTGCTTGTTTTCAGTATCACAGGTCATCCTGATCTGGCGCCAACAAGCATCTTCACTCACTACTGCTTCCAGTTCGCTCACATCTTTCAGCCATTTTTCCAGGTCAGCATTATTATTGATTGGTCGATCCAATAACTCTTTAAAATAGGGCTCCAACGCATCCCAGGTAGTGATCTCAAAATCCTGTGGAAGGTATTGGCGTTGTGGTCTGCTCAATTCAGCTGTTGCATTCATACATCATCTATTTAAAAAAATTAAACCCGGTTTCTGAATGGCAATTTACTTATGGCCAATCAAAAACCGGGTTAAATAACCAGTAGATTTATTATTCTTCTGTTGTCTTCTTTTTACGGGTTGCTTTCTTTGGCTTCTCTTCACCTTCCACAGCAGGTTCTTCAGCAGCTACTTTTTTCTTAGATGCTTTTTTTGGTTTTGGCTCTTCTGCAACCGGTTCTACTTCTGATTGCTCTTCAACAGGCTCTTCATTTTCGTACGAGCGCAGTGCGATCTCAACACCATTCTCTTTCAGGCTGGTATACCATTTTACCATCTTTTTCATGTCGCTGTTATAGACACGATCGAAATCCAGGTCACCATATACCTTTTCAAAATAAGCTTTCAGGGCTTTTGCATCCTTTCCATCAGGAACCTTCTCATCACTTTTCTCCATTGCTTGGAATACCTCGGCAAGGTTTACGTTATCACGAACGGTAAACACTTCAATGCTTTCCAGGTGAGAAAAGTTATGAACGCGGCTGGATACAAAACGTGAGTTTTTGTCATCCAGAGAACGAACAATCGCTCCATCGCTCTTGCTGCTCATCAATTCATATAATCCCGGCATCCCAGTGATCGCAATAATTTTTCCGTATTCCATACAATGTCTATTTAAAAAAGGAGGTGCAAAATAAGGGATTTGATCTTGTACCACCTTTTAAATTTATTCAGTTTAACAGAAAACCGCTGTTTTATTAAACCTGCTTCCCTACTTAACCCCTTGAATTTAATTTTTTAGATAGAAAGAAATCGACTGGGTGGTCGTCTTATTTTCAAAGTTTTTATTCAAATGAGAGGATTTCTGCTTTCGATCCTGGTTATAGGATTTGCTTCGACCGGTTATGCCCAAACGTTTTCAATCAAAGGCAAACTCAGAGACAGGGAAGAAAATAAGCCACTTAGCGGTGCTACTATCAACCTTTCCGACAGTTCCGGCAAACCTGTTTTAAACCAGTTGTCATCCCAGGCAGGAACTTTTAACCTGCGCGGTTTAACCGCAAGAAGCTATCGGCTTCGAATCTCCAATGTTGGATTTTCCTCAATAGATACACTCCTGAAACTTCAATCGAATATAGATCTTGGCGAACTTTCCTTATTTAAATCCGCCAATGAACTCCAGGAAGTTGTGGTGCAGGCCACGCCGCCTCCGGTTAGACAAAAAGCAGATACACTTGAATATTCTTCCTCACAATTTAAAGTCAATCCCGATGCTAATATCCAGGACATGGTGAAGAAAATGCCTGGCATCACGGTTGAAAATGGAGTGGTGAAAGCTGGAGGTGAAGATGTCAAAAAAGTTACCATCGATGGACGTGAATTCTTTGGGGACGATGCTACCGCTGCCCTTAAAAATCTTCCCGCAGAAGTGGTAGATAAGATCCAGGTATATGATCGCCAGAGCGATCAGGCTCAATTCACCGGTGTGGATGATGGAAATTCCGTAAAAGCTATCAATGTAGTGACCAAGGCGAATATGCGCAATGGCCAGTATGGAAGATTATTTGCAGGTTACGGCACAGATGACCGTTACAGCGTGGGAGGAAATGTCACTTTTATGAAAGAAAGCAGGAGAATATCTCTTGTTGGTATGTCGAATAATATCAACCAGCAAAACTTCTCACAGGAAGACCTGCTTGGTGTTACATCGCAGGGACAGGGATCTAGATTTGGAGGAAGAGGCGGTGGAAACTTTATGGTAGGTCAATCACCCGGCATCACCAAAACCAATGCATTCGGAATAAACTTTTCGGATCAGCCTTCTAAAAAATTAAATATCAGCGGAAGCTATTTCTTCAATAACACAGACAATACAAACCAATCGGTATTAAACAGGCAGCTTTTTGCAAACGGCGATTCCAGCAGGGTTTATGAGCAGGAATCCAATTCCCACAGCAATAACCTCAATCACCGTTTGAATGCGAGGATCGAATACAAAATGGATTCAGCAAACAGTTTCATTTTTACTCCATCGATCAGTTACCAGAATAACAGTTCAGAAAGTGAAACAGTAGGACAGAACTTTATTAAAAAGACAACTCTACAAAGCAGTACCACGAACCTGCAGGACCGTGCAAGTAATGGCTTCAACATAGGAAACAATGCACTTTGGAGACATTCATTCAAAAAAAGAGGTCGCTCTTTGTCGGTGAATCTTTATACTGGTTTCAATGAAAGGAATAATGATAATTACCTGAATGGTATCACGAGCAGCGGCACAAGGAATGATACAACCAGGCAGTTGGCTGATCAATATAATAAGGGTTTGCAGATCAATGGTAATATCAATTATTCTGAACCGATCAGTAAAAAAAGCCAGATCCAGTTTTCTTACCAGCCAAGTTATTCACTGAACACCAATGATCGTGTAACATACAGGTATGACACAACAGTAAAGACTTACAGTGAAATAGACCAGCGCTTATCTACAGTTTTTGATAATACTTATAATACACAAAGAGGTGGTGTTACATTCAATACCAATGGAAAGAACAGGAATTTTTCCGTGGGAATTTATTACCAGGAAGCCAAGCTTCATACAGTGTATAAATATCCTGAGACATTCACGATCAACAGGACCTTCAGCAATTTCCTTCCGGAAATGAATTTCAGAAGTAAGATCGGTCAGCGATCCAATATCAGGGTGAATTACCGCGTGAATGTGAATGCGCCGAATGTTAACCAGCTGCAGAATGTGATCAATAATACAAATCCACTTTTCCTGAGTACCGGTAATCCGGATCTGTCGCAAAGCTTATCACAGAATGCTTCAGGTATGTTCAATTATACGAACTCATCAAAAGGATTAAGCTTCTTTGCGAATTTCAATGTGCAGAAAACGGACAACTATGTTGCCAATGCAAGTTATATTGCTACAAAGGATTCGATCATTTCTCCATCAGTGATCCTGTTCAAGGGATCGCAGTTGACCAAGCCTGTAAATCTTGACGGGTATTGGAGTGCAAGGTCATTTTTCACTTTAGGAATTCCATTGAAATTCATGAAGAGTAATATCAACCTGAATTCAGGATACTCTTTTACAAAGACGCCAGGATATGTAAACAATACTTTCAATTTTTCAAAAAGCAACAGTGTAAGATTTGGAGCGGTATTATCAAGCAATATCAGTGAGTATGTTGATTTCACTGTTAGCTATAATGGAAACTTCAGTTCGGTTAGGAATACGGTGCAGCCAAACCTGAACAATGACTTTATTACTCAGTCGATTGGTGTGGACGCAAATATGTTGTCGAAGAATGGATGGATCTTCCAGAATGATCTTTCTTATCAATCTTACAAAGGTTTGAAAGATGGATTCAATCAAAATTTTGTATTATGGAATATGGGAGTGGGCAAGAAGTTTTTAAAAGATCAAAAGGGTGAATTAAAACTGACTGTCTTCGACCTGTTAAAACAGAATACCAGCATCAGCAGGAATGTAACCGAAACATATCTTGAAGATGTTCAGACCATGGTATTGCAACAGTATTTCATGTTGACCTTTACGTATAAATTGAGAAATTTCGGAAAAGCGTCTAACAGGAATGGAAGGGATATGCAGGGACCGGGAATGGAAATGAGAAGAGGTGCAGGCCAGGGACCGGGAATGTTTCAGCGAAATTTTAACTAATATCGTGCTGAAACGCCGCCCAATTGAACGATCCGGATTTATTAGAAAGACTTTGCAATGGAGACCCTGAAGCCTACCGGGAATTTGTACATACCTGGAAGGACATGGTATTCAATACTGCATTGGGAATTGTTCAGAACGCCGAAGATGCTGAAGATGTAGCGCAGGAAGTTTTTTTACAGGTGTACCAGTCGATTGGGACTTTTAAAGGCGAGTCCAGGATCTCTACCTGGTTATACAGGATCACCATAACCAAATCGCTGGACCACCAGAAAAAAAAGAAGCGAAAGAAACGTTTTGCCTTTGTAAAGAGTCTTTTTGGCATGGAAGGTGAACAAACTGTTGATGTTCCGGAATTCCATCACCCGGGGATTGCTCTTGAGAACAAGGAAAAAGCTGCGGAACTATTCCGGGCGATTGCAAGGTTGCCTGAAATGCAAAAAACAGCTTTTACATTGAATAAGATCGAGGGATTGAGTTACCAGGAAATCAGTGAGGTTATGGAAACGAGCCTTTCATCGGTTGAATCTCTGATACATAGGGCTAAAAACAATTTGAAAAAATACCTGGAAGATTATTACAAGAAAAGATGACAAGTTTTTGATTCGTTCATCGTCAAACTCTGTGCATGAAAAGGGAAAAGGACATAAGAAACAGGATTGAAGAAACTTTGAACAGCCTGGAGGGAATCCGGAGGGCTGAAGCATCGCCATTCTTCTATCAAAAGCTTCAAAACAGGCTCAACAAGGAAGACCGTTCTACCTGGGAGATCATTGGAAATTTCCTTTCCCGACCGGCTGTTTTTGGGGCTATTCTCTTAGCTGTTCTGCTTTCAAACGCTTCGGCCATCTACCAGTCGACCCAGGATGATAATGCAGTAGTCCAGGCTTCTTCACCCAGTGATTATCAAACAGCACTGGCTTCCAATTACGAATCTGAAATTTCGGAACCCTGATGGATAAGTTTTCAAAAAACAAGGTGCTGATAGTTTTGGTAGGCATCCTTCTTCTTTCGAACATAATTATGCTTTCTTACTGGATGTTCCGTCCAAAGAAAGCTGATGCGCCTAAAGGCCCAAGGGGCATGATGCATAATTTCCTGAAATCAGAGATCCACTTTTCAGACGAGCAGCTTAAAACATTCGACAGTCTCAGAAATGCTCATTTTGAATCCATGAAGCCTCATTTCAAAGAAATGAATCTGGCCAAGGAGAATATATACCGCCAGGTAACCCTTAATAGGGATTCTTCAACCATTGATTCCCTTGCTTCTGTTGTAGGAAAAAAACAGGCATTTATTGAAGTAGCTTTTTATCATCATTTTGGAAGAGTCAGAAATCTTTGTACTGAAGAACAAAGGCCTGTATTCGATAGTCTTTTTACTCCGTTTATGAAGAAAATGACCAGCAGGAAAAGATAAAAAAATGCCCCGGCAAACCAACAATGCCAGGGCAACCCCAATTTACATCGAACCTATTTTAGACAGGGTAACGATCACTCACAAATCAGTAAGGGTTTAGGGATTAACTGACTTACTCTGGCAGGTATTGAGGCCGAATAGGGTATACAGCGGACAAAAACCTACCAATGATGTGAGAACGAATACTCCGGCAAGGATCCAGGCCACCAGCGCCAACGTTCCCGCTAACACTCCGCCTAAGTTTAATCCAACCAGAACGACCGAGATCAATATGCGGATCAACCGGTCGGTGTTACCCATATTCTTTCTCATATGATTGATTTATGAAACAAAAATAAGGTATAGAAAAACCCCACCTTATGACGTAAATAATGAAACAACATGATAATGCTCAGGCGCCCATTAGTTCATTCATTTCACCCATTCTTTCTTTTTGCTTCATCAGGTATTCCCTGAATTCGGATTCTGTCATGGCTTTATTTTTCACACCATTCAGATTTGGAAAATTATTGAGCATTACAAAACGGTCGTTTTGAACATCATCATAATGCAGCCAGGCTGCTTCAAGGTTTAATGCCGGGATTCGGATGCTCCTGAGTTCTGCCTGGTCCTGTTCCCTTCCGGATCTCTTGAGGGCTTCGAGCGCAGATTCAAAATTTTTGAAGTAGTTCTTATTTGAATTCAGCTGGATCAGTCCAGGTTGTTCTTCATTCAATGCCACTTCATACATGGCAACAGGTTCATCTTCTTCAAATTCCAGGACCCTCAGGCTCATTGGTCTTTCTGGAAGCCGTAATTCACCATGGATCTCATTCAGCCCCATGATATAATTATTATGTGCGGAAGCATATTCAGGCTCTTTCAGATTCGACAGAATACTTGGGAAACCGTCATGCATTCTTGCCAGCGGTCTTACTTCCGGAATAGGACTCAACAGTTTTGGATTGAAAACAAGATCTCTTAGCCACATATGGTAATGGTATTTCTTTGTAAAATAGGTGTGGGTCCAAGTTCCTGCACCCTGGTAGTTGGTTGCGAACTCGGTATAGGTCATGGTATTCTTGCCGTAGATAGGATCATCAATATGAACGTATTCACGGAAAGCAATTCTTGATACGCCATAGATCACCATGAAATGGCCACCGCCCCCATTCCATCCAACACGGGCACCGATCACCAAACCTCTGTCGAGCTGATCCTTGATCTCCTGCCAGTCAATAGTTCCGGATTGGATCTGCACAAAATTGTTGGTGCGGGTAAGTGCGCGATCGAGGTACCATGGCACATTGCATCCTCCCGGTAAAGGGGAATTGCAACAGGATAAACCGAGTTCATCGCTGGCAATTTTGCATTGTGTCCATGGACTACTTGTACAGTAGAAATAAGAAACGCTTTTTGAAGTGGCAGCCCAGCACCAGTTTGAATTTACCTGGAGTTCCATAGTAAATGGCAATACAGTGCTTGAGTAGAATTTGTCAAAAAAATGAAATTCCCTGATCATCGGAAAACGGGCTATATTATCCCGAAGCAAGCTTGTGGTTGGCATATTGTAAGGTTTTGATGCAGATGTCTCTAACGGAGGGAGCTTTCGATCAGGTGCGGCTGCACAATCAGAGGACATATAAGGTACTTCGCTTCTATGGGAAATACAAGTGCAGTCTGCACATAGCCGGTAATGTGCATATCTTTTTAGATATTTTCTAAAACATAGGTGGTTTCGGCCTTATTCAACCGATTAATCATTCTTCGGGTTTAACTTGCAGTTTTTGCATCCAATCACAAGTAATGAAGGTTAAGCTGGAACAATTTGCCGCCACCCTGGAAGGAGAACTTTTCTTTGATAAAACCATGAGAACGCTGTATGCTACTGATGCTTCGGCATACAGGGAAATGCCTCTTGCGGTTGCCATTCCAAAGTCGGTGGAGGATATCAAAAAGCTGATCCGGTTTGCAAGGCAGGAAAAAACCTCGCTGATACCCAGGACTGCAGGAACTTCACTGGCTGGGCAGGTAGTGGGAAATGGAATTGTGGTGGACGTTTCAAAACATTTTACATCAATTCTCGAACTGAACAAAGAAGAATCATGGGTTCGTGTGCAGCCCGGTGTGATAAGGGATGAACTGAATATGTTTCTACGGCCACATGGATTATTTTTCGGACCGGAAACTTCTACCGCTAACAGGGCTATGATTGGCGGAATGGTTGGAAATAATTCCTGTGGTTCCAACTCTGTTGTATATCGCAGCACGCGAGAGCATTTGCTTGAAGTGAAATGCCTGTTGAGCGATGGCTCCGAAGCTGAATTCAAAACAGTTTCATTGGATGAATTTCATCATAAATGTGAACATCAGGATCTTGAAGGAAACATCTACAAAAGTGTAAGATCCATATTGAGCAATTACGATAACCAGGTGGAGATAAGGAGAGAGTTTCCTAAAAAATCTGTTGAAAGAAGGAATACCGGTTATGCCATAGACTTATTACTCGAAACAGCTCCATTTACTGCCGGACAGCCTGATTTCAATTTCTGTTCATTGATCGCTGGTTCAGAAGGAACACTGGCATTCATTACTGAAATAAAGATTCATGTTGATCCGCTGCCTCCTTCGGAAGTTGGATTGCTATGCGTTCATTTTAATTCGATAGATGAATCATTGCGTGCAAATCTTATCGCAATGGAATTCAAACCATCGGCGAGTGAACTGATCGATCATTACATACTGGAGTGTACAAAAGATAATATTGAACAGGCAAAGAACAGGTTCTTTGTACAGGGTGATCCTGGTGCCATACTGGTAATTGAATTTGCAAGGGAAACTCGTGAAGAGATCATTGCTATCGCAAAACATGTAGAAGAAAGGATGCGTGCAGAAGGACTGGGTTACCATTTTCCATTACTATTCGGTAACGACAGCAAAAAGATATGGACCCTTCGCAAAGCTGGACTGGGATTGCTTTCTAACTTACCCGGTGATGAAAAAGCGGTTCCTGTTATTGAAGACACTGCAGTGGATGTAAAAGATCTTCCTGCATATATCCGGGACTTTAACGAGATCCTTCAGAAGCATGGATTGTATTCTGTTCACTACGCACATGCGGGATCAGGTGAATTGCATTTACGCCCTATCATCAATCTGAAAACTTCAGAAGGCAACAGGCTGTTTCGAGTGATCGCAGAAGAAATTGCAACACTGGTTAAGAAATATAATGGTTCACTAAGTGGTGAGCATGGTGATGGAAGATTGCGTGGAGAGTTCATCCGGCAGATGGTTGGAGATAAGAACTATGAATTACTTCGGGTCATCAAATACACATGGGATCCTGATAATATTTTCAATCCGAATAAGATCGTTGATACTCCTTCGATGAATACCATGTTAAGGTATGAACCCGATCATGAAGTGCCGGAGATAAAAACAGTGTTCCGTTTCAATGGTCAGAATGTTTTACAGCATGCTGAACAGTGTAATGGATCAGGAGATTGCCGTAAGACGCAGTTGAGCGGAGGAACTATGTGCCCGTCTTATATGGCAACGCGAAATGAAAAAGATACTACGAGGGCAAGGGCAAATATTTTAAGGGAGATGCTGACCAATTCAACGAAGGTCAACCGCTTTGATCATGAAGAGATCAAGGAGGTAATGGATCTATGTTTGAGTTGTAAGGGATGTAAAGCAGAATGTCCGTCGAATGTGGATATGGCAAAACTGAAAGCTGAGTTTTTGCAGCATTATTATGATGCGAATGGAGTTCCGTTCAGATCAAAGCTGATTGCAAATTTTACTGCTTCATCAAAGCTTGCATCTATTGCCCCGGGCTTATACAATTTTGCTGTAACAAACAGTTTCATCAGCAAGCTGATCAAGAAGACTTCCGGTTTTGCTGTGGAAAGGTCGATGCCAACATTGTATAAGATTACTTTACAAAGATGGATGAAGCAAAATCCTGGTAAGGATTCCGGTAAGAAAGTCTGGTTGTTCTGCGATGAATTCACCAATTATAATGATACAGAAATCGGGATCAAAGCGGTGAAACTATTACGCGGACTGGGTTATAGCGTTAGTATACCAGAACATCTTGAAAGTGGCAGGACCTGGATGTCAAAAGGACTGATCCGAAAAGCAAAGGAGATTGCAAATAAAAATGTCAGTCTTTTGAAAGATATTGTAACGGATGATATTCCGCTGATTGGCATAGAACCTTCTGCGATACTGACTTTCAGGGATGAATATGTTGACCTGGCTGATGATGAATTATCAGCAAGAAGATTAGCAAAGAATGTATACTTTATTGATGATTTTATTGCATCAGAATTAGAAAAGGGAAAGATTGATTCATCCTTATTTACGAAGGAAAAAAAGCATATCAAGTTGCATGGACATTGTCAACAGAAAGCGATGTCGGTGCTTGGCAATTCTGTAAAAGCTTTATCGATTCCTTCTAACTACAGTGTGGAAGTAATTCCTTCCGGATGTTGTGGTATGGCAGGGTCGTTCGGATATGAGAAGGAGCATTATGATGTTTCGATGAAGATCGGGGAACTGGTATTATTTCCTTCTGTAAGAAATACTTCGGAAGACGTGATCATTGCAGCACCAGGAACAAGCTGCCGTCACCAGATCAAAGATGGTACGGGAAGGAAAGCGAAGCACCCGGTGGAGGTGTTGTATGAGGCGTTGAACCGGGCTGAATAATTGCTGAAGGCAATTAGGCTGAACGGACAAGGCTGAACACTTGCGAAGCAAGTGGGCTGAATTGAAGGTCAAGTCAGCCCAAATTGCTTTACAATTTGTTCAGCCTTGTCCGTTCAGCCCATTCCCTTCGGGAATGGTCAGCCCGGCTTTCGGAACTCCCAGGGTGCAACGGCCTTCATCGACCATAATCCTCTCTTTGCAGACCTTGCTTGCTGCTCAGCTTTCGCAACCCGCGAATCCCTTGAATATCTTGTAAAATGCCAGGCCATACCGGCATAGACCATTTCATAATTTATCCACTTATCTCCTACATACACTTCTGCCAGCTCTCTTCTGTAGCGGTCGCGGCCTTTTGATTGTAAGCGGACTTTTTTATGAAAGATCATGGAAGACAAGGTTTCTTTACTCTTCTGGTAATAGTCCTGCCTTCTTTCAGGTGCATCAATGCCAAACATTCGCACACGGATCTTTTTTCCGCCCTGCATCATATCAAATGTATCGCCATCAATCACACCCACTACTGTTCCATCCTGAGTTTCATTGTTAACACAGGATGGTAACGTAAAAGCCAGGTAGATGTAAAGCAGGATTATTTTCATTGAAGCCGGAATGAAACAGGTTGAGAGAAATAGCATTTTACATTACGTCCGTGCTGAACGGCAGGAATCCATTTGGGAGACTTTCGGATCAGGCCAAGAGATACTTCATCAATGGACAATTCAATAGACCGACTGATATAAGGATCGAGCAATGTGCCGTCCTTGTCGATCATAAATGTGATGTAAACTGTGCCTTCTTTATCTAAATTAATAGCACGTTGAGGATAACGAAAGTTTTTGACAAGATAATTTCTCCATCCTTCTACCCCACCCGGAAACTCTGCATATTTTTCAAGGGAATCTACAGCTGGTCGTCCTTTTAACGAATCAAGATTCACCGTTTTAATTTCTGTTTCTAAACCGTCATTGTACAATTTAGTAGTATAAGATTTCCTGGAAGTGAATATCCACCGTCCATTCCGAAGGTTATCTTTATAATATCCTGCAGAATCAAGGTTTCCATATTGATTCATGTACACTGAAACACCATTCAATGCTGCTTTTGAAGCATCTTTATAGGTTTTAGTGTATACCTGTGGGCCACGGAATTGGTACAATGCTTCTGTATAACTTGTATCAGTTTTTGTAAGCTTTTTTAAATAGGCAACTTTGACAAAATCTTCCGTAGCGTTCATTGCACTATCAAAAAATTCATAGCGTACTTTATCAGTATTCACAAATCCTAAATTATTTTGAGCCTGGACTTGTAACGATAAAGAAAAAAGGATTGTAAGGAGTAATAGGGGTCTCATAGCCCCGAATATAGAATCATTTTTCAAGATCCTTTAGTAGATGCTTCATAAAGTTGTACCTCTTCAAGGTTTTCGTCCAATACACAAAACTCAGCCTTGTATGTTGCTTCAATCCTGCCGATCTTTTCTTCAATTAAACTTGCAGGAGTTGATGAAACCATTGCCAGTGCTGAATCAAGTGGGATCCTTGCCTGCTGCACTGCATTCTGCAAACATTTGAACATGGTTAAGGATGAACCGGATAAAGTTCCATCGGGCATAACATAACGATCGCCCTTAAAAATATGAGGATACTCTCCTTCGCTAACTTCAGTCACTGCATCAGTGATAAAGAAGAGTCGGTTCTGCATGACTCTGTGGGCAACACGCAATGCTGCAAAATCAACATGGATACCATCTCCAACAACACTTGATTTTGCAATGGGATGGTCAAGGATTGCGCCAACCAATCCAGGTGCACGGTGCATAAAAGATGACATGGCATTGAAAAGATGAGTCGCGACAGGAATTCCGGCATCAAAAGCATCCATTCCCTGCGTATAAGTTGCATTGCTATGGCCTGCGGAAATCAGTATGCCAGCTTCCTGCAATTGTTTTACGAGGGATGTTTCCATCAACTCAGGTGCGATGGTCATCATCTTAATGATTCCTTCACCCCTTATCAGCAAATCATCGATTTCCTGGGCAGTAGCGCGTTTGATATATTTCTCGATATGAGCGCCTTTCTTTTCGGGGTTCAGATATGGCCCTTCCATATGTAAACCAAGACAACCCTTTCCTCCTTCATCCCAATACCTTTTTACTGCATCAATCCCCTGGTAAAATTTATCCATTGAATTGGTGGCCATTGTCATCATAAAATGTGCGGCACCGCCTTCCCTGCAATAATCGTTGGTGGCTGAAATTGAGGCAGAATCAAGGTCTTGTGAAAACATTTTTCCTTGTGCACCATAGATCTGAAGATCAATGAACGCAGGGCTGATGATCTTATCCCCAAGGTCTTTGATTGTATAATGAGAAGGAACATTATTAACAGGAATAATCTCTTCAATAGTATCATTGCTGATCAATATTGCACTGTCTATAATGAACCTGTTTCCATCGAAGATCTTACTGGCAGTTAAAGCAATTGGCATGTTCAATTTTTTTCATGTATGTATCAGGAATTGGTCGGCATCTTTCAGGAAAGGTAATTTATTTCTTACTCCATCCAGCTCTTCCCGTTTCAGTGTAACGCTAAAAATTTTTTCATCATGCGAGGCCTGTTCCATGATTGTCCCCATAGGATCTACCACCATCGAATCTCCACTATGGTAAATATTATTTCCATCATTGCCAACACGATTTACACCTACAACATAACATTGATTTTCGATGGCGCGAGCCTGTAAGAGTGTTTTCCATGCATGACTTCTTCTTTCCGGCCAGTTGGCAACATAGATCAGCACATCATATTCTGCTTCGCCATTTTGCACCTGCTGCCTTGCCCATACCGGGAAACGCAGATCATAACAGATCTGCAGGTTTATCTTCCATCCTTTTACTGAAGCAATGAAGCGCTTCATTCCTTTTTGATAATGTTCATTCTCACCTGTATATCCGAATAAATGCCGCTTATCGTAGTATCCAATATTCCCGTTGGGCAAAACCCAAAGTAAACGGTTGTACACTTCATCATCTTCGCGGATCATCAAACTACCGGTCAGCACTATGCGCTTTTCCCTGCTGATCCTTTTCATCCATTGAACAGCAGATCCATCCATGGTTTCAGCCAATGCTGAAGGATTCATACTGAAGCCAGTCGAAAACATTTCCGGCAATAATACAAGCTCTGCGGGTCCTTTAATGTTGTTGATCTTTTCTTCAAACATCTCCAGGTTGGCGTCAATGTTTTCCCAGTGTAGTGATGATTGAATCAAGGTTATGTTCAGGCTCATTCTTTATTAATTATTTGTTCGATCAGGTTCGATTCCCATCCTTTCATCATCAGGGCATTTCTTAGTTTTTGTTTTGCAACAAATGGATTCGATTCTTTGATCTGTGATCGTTTTTGTTTGGCAAGTTTTACGAGTGCATCAAGATATTCTTCTTCTGAAAATTGTTTCAATGCCTTTTTGATGCAATATGAACTGACCTGTTTTTGCTTCAGTTCATACTCGATCTTTTTCCGTCCCCATGATTTCATTCGAAATTTTCCTCCTGCAAAAGCAATGGCAAATCTTTCTTCATTAAGGTAATTGTCTTCTATCAATGAAGCTATCAACTCTTCCACTTCATTTTTATACAAACCAAACCCATAAAGCTTTTCCTTCACTTCAGCATGTGATCGTTCCTGGTAGGCACAATAGTGTCTTGCCTTTTGCAATGCCTGCTCTTTCGTCAACTTCTTTCTTGTCAGCATATCAAAGGCAAACTAAGTTTTTTTGAAACTATTACAATGATGTTTATACCGGCAGTGATAAGAAAATTATTCTTCCAGGCGAGGAATACACCCATACACTTCACGTAATACTTTATAATATTCCTTGCTTTCCACGAAAAGGCTACGCATGATCAAACCACCTGCGTCCTTGGAAAGGTCCAGATCATACAAAACACAGGAAAGAATAATGTTCTGTCCTACACAACTCAATACCAGTCCATGGTTCTGGTAGTTTTCGGTCAACAAATATTCATACAGTGATTTAATATGTTCAGGTTCCCTGGGGAGCTGGCAGAGATAGGCATCGCCTGTTATGAAATAATTATCGGGACTGTACGTGATCTTGATCCTTGCTGCATCTTCCCTGATCTCCCATTTATTATAACCTTCTCTTGCAAGGCGGATGTCTTTGCCAAGTCCAACCAGTATTTCTTCGATCTTCTTAGCAATCCCTGCCGGAACATGTTCTTTTTCAGGAAGTGCAGGCAGTTTAAGTTCAGTACCACAGGAAGGACAATATTTTCCTGATTCAATATTGGATGGCAACACCAGGAAATCGCAGCTCGGGCATCTTGCTGCAGGCGTCCCAACATAGGGTAGATATAGATCCAGGGCCACTTTGAGCGATTTCACAGGAAGCGCAAACCCCAGATTATCACCACCGCGAATGATAAAAGTATTTACACCAATGACCTGTCCTTTTTCATTCACCAGCGGACCGCCGCTATTTCCGGGGTTGATGGCCGCATCAATTTGAATATAATGAAGCCCGGACCTTACACGATCAACTTTAGAGATCACTCCCTGTGTGGCAGTATAGTTCAAACCATATGGATGACCGATAGCGATCACTTCATCTCCATCCTTGCATTCCTGTGAAGAGCCTAGGCTGATCAGGGGCAATTCAATATTGGATGGAGGTTGAAGAAAAGCCAGGTCATGTTTCTTATCAATGAACCAGACCCTTGATAACTGTTTTGAAAAATTTTTTCCTGCAATGATCACTTCTCCATTCTTTGCCACCACATGTTCATTGGTTACGATCAATCCATAATCTTTAAGATAGAATCCTGTACCTGTTCCGCTTCGCGAAGAGATCTGGATCACGGCAGTTTGAAATGATTCTATGATCTGTTGGAATTCCATATCAGGCATCGAAATTCAAAGCAGCCACAATATTGAGGAAGCTCTGATTGAATTTTAAAAGGTTTGAAAAATTTAGCTCGTCGGTATTAAAGAATAGCTTGGGATAGCGTTGTTTCCATTGTTGTTCGATTGCCTTCAGTTCTTCAATGATCAGATCTATCTGAAACTGGCTGTTTTTAGGATCATAGAGTTTTGGAGCATATCCTGCAGCTTCAAAAAAATCTCCATGATTAACATCCATGAATGTTTCAATGAAGAGCGTAAGCGGCCTTGGCAGGCTATACTGGTATTGCGCATGGGTAAGTGCATATTCCATCACCTGGTTGGCGATATAGGGATAGTTGTTATCGCGGTACCAATACATATCTTTTAATGCTGCCTGGATATTATCTGCAATGGTTTTATGACTTACCGGTGATACAATGGAAAAAGTATGTTTTGATTGAAACAGGAATGGAAGCAGTTCTTCCTTTGGCTTATTCCGGATTTTATGTATTGCATCGAGCATCACCTGGTTCTTTTCTGAAGCCGGCCGTGATTCCTGCGCATAGTATTGTTCCGGAATCTTTTCCAGTTCCTGCATAAATCTTCCCTCCGGACTAACAAGAAAATCAATCCTGAATACAAGCGCCAGGAACAGGTAAGCAATTGCACCCGCATATTTTTCAGAGTCAAGAGATTGGACCTGGTCGAGTGTTTTATCTATCCACTGGTGGAGGTATTTCAATTTGATCTCCTTATCAGCTTCTGTCAGCGGGATGATATGGTCGGTATCTGTGGCTTCTAAATTTCCAAATTCCTGCACCAAAAGATCATCCTGTTTATCCGCCTTGATGGCCAGTTCTCTCAGGCCATAGTATAGCTTATTGGGGTTTGCGGTCGAGATGGAAGAATCAAACCGCATAAAAATATGATCTGCGTGCAGCGCATATCTTGAGTAAAAGAGATGAAAATTCATTTCAAGCAGTCTTCGCATTACGGGAACCGTTGGGTCTTTCATGCCTGCTACCGCAACTTCAGCCCATAGAGATTTTTCGTCGAATGCTCCTCTTACAACTTTGGAACCCTGGAAAAAGTGGAAGCTTCCGGATGAGCCATTTCTTTTGTAGAACATGTTCTGCTGTTCTTCATCGGATAGGTAGTCGAACATGGCATCAAGGCTTTCCAGGTATTGTTCTTTCTTAAACAGGTCCTCTGCTGCCGTCCACTGTTTAACTTTTGAAGGCAGTTTATTATTATCTGAATAACGCCCCAGCCGGATGCCCGGTTGGGTCCGCTGAAGTGGTTTTTTACGTCCGAAAAATTTTTGTAGCAGCATAGAAAATGATGGTTCAGCTATTTTTGGGCCAAGGGGGGAAAGAGACAGATTTTTTCATAGGTTTGCTGAAATTCAATTTAATAATCATAACAGTATGAAGTTCATTGTTTCTTCTACGTCTCTATTGAAACAGCTACAACAAATCAGTGGTGTGATCAATGCCAATACCGTACTGCCGATCCTGGAAGATTTCCTTTTTGAAGTTGACAAAAACAAGTTGACCGTAGTTGCAACAGATCTTGAAACTGTGATGAAGATCCAGATGGATGTTGATGCAAAGGAAGCCGGTAGGGTTTGTATTCCTGCCAAGATCCTCATCGACTCATTAAAAAACATCCCGGATCAACCGCTGACTTTCAATATTGATAAGAACTTTGCTGTTGAATTAACCAGCGATAATGGTAAATATAAGGTGATGGGAGAAAATCCCGACAACTTTCCTAAAGAGCCGGTTGCTGATGATACCAATTCATTTGTGATCCCATCTTCAGCCCTGGTGACCGGTATCAACAAAACTCTTTTTGCGGTAAGTAACGATGATCTTCGTCCTGCCATGACCGGAGTATATTTTGAAATGAGCAATACAGGCCTGCAATTCGTGGCAACTGATGCACACAGGCTGGTAAGATATAAGCGTACTGATGTTAGCTGTCCAAAGAATGATTCAGTGATCGTTCCAAAGAAACCACTGAACCTTTTGAAAGCTGCACTTCCTGACAATGAAGATGAGCTGACCATCAGCTATAACAGCAATCACCTTTTTGTACAACATGGTACTACCCAGATGAGCTGTCGACTGATCGATGCAAGATTCCCTGATTATAAAGTGGTAATTCCTGTCGACAATCCTTACAGGCTTACTGTTAATAAAGCTGATTTCCAGGGAGCACTTCGTCGTGTGAGTATTTTCTCCAACAAGAGTACCAACCAGGTAGTACTGAGTATTTCCGGAAGTGAACTGAAGCTGGCAGCCCAGGATGTTGATTTTTCATTTGAAGGAAATGAAAGGATGAATTGCCAATATAATGGTGAGGATTTGCAGATTGCTTTCAATGCGAAGTTCCTGATTGAAATGCTGAATGCTGTTGAATCTGAAGAAGTAACTATAGAATTATCCACTCCAACCAAGGCTGGTATTTTGAAGCCGGGCGAATCAGATGAGAATGAGGAGTTGCTGATGCTGGTGATGCCGTTGATGCTGAATTCGTAAGAAGTGGAGAAGGGACGAAGTGGAGAAGTGGGGAAGTGAAGAAGAGAAGAAGATTTTAAGGAGGGCAATTGCTCTCCTTTTTTTATGTAAATTGATTTAATGGAGCGCTTCATGTTATACTGGGATAATGTTTCCAGTGCCGAACGATTGCTGATGGTAATGGGCGGGATGCTGCTTTTCTGGATCATTGAAAGCTGGTTTACCCTCATTCCTTTCAGGTATAAGAGATATCGCCATGCCGGAGTCAATATGGTATTCCTGGCATCTTCCATGGTATTGAACCTTGCATTGGGATATGTTACGGTGAAGGTGGCCGATTATGTTAGTATAGAAAAAATCGGCCTGTTTAACCTGCTGAACTGGCCATTATGGGTTGAAGTAATACTGGCTTTGTTCTTCATGGATTTTTTTTCACAGTATGCACCCCACTGGATGATGCACAAAGTAAAATGGATGTGGAAGTTTCATATGGTCCATCATAGCGATACCCATGTAGATGTAACCACCGGTACAAGGCATCATCCCGGCGAATGGATCTTCCGGGAAGCAGGAACTATTTTGGGGGTTTATTTATTGGGTATTCCAATTGGGATGTATTTTCTATACCGCGGAGTTTCTGCATTCTTCACGCATTTCAACCATGCCAATATTCGGATGCCTTCATGGCTCGACCGGCTGATCAGCACTGTTTTGGTTTCGCCAAACATGCATAAGGCACATCATCATTTCGAACGTCCATTAACTGATACGAATTACGCAAATATCTTTTCTCTCTGGGACCGGCTATTCGGAACCTTTGCCTATGTTGATCCGCGCACTTTAAAATATGGATTGGATGTGCTGGATGATAGCAGGGATGAGGATTTGGGGTACCAGATGGGGATACCGTTTAGGAGATAAGCGGGAATGGTGAAGCGGGAAGCGGGAATGTCAACACCCGGGCAGAACGCCTCTTAGGGCGGGCTGAGAACAACGGGTGCATCACTCGGCGTTCAGCCCCTGCGCTTCGCTTGGTTCTGCCCGATTCTCCATTCCCGATTCCCGATTTTCGATTTCAAAATATCTATCTTGGCTTCATGAAAAAAATCGCAATGATACCGGCACGATATGCAGCTACCCGCTTCCCGGGAAAACTGATGCAGGTGCTGGGTTCCAAAACTGTGATCAGGCATACTTATGATAATACAAAAGCTACAGGTCTTTTCGATGATGTAGTGGTAGTTACTGATAGCGAGATCATATTTGAAGAAATATCTTCTCATGGAGGTAAAGCCATCATGAGCAAAAAAGCTCACGAAAGCGGCAGCGACCGGATCGCGGAAGCAGCAGTAGAACTGGATGTAGAGATCATCGTTAATGTACAGGGAGATGAACCCTTTGTTCAAAAAGAACCACTCGAAAAATTACTCCAGGTTTTTGAAGGCCAGGAAGGCGCTTCAGTGCAGGTCGCTTCATTGATGCAGCATTTAAAAGATCAAGCTCTCATTGCTGATCCTAATTATGTAAAAGTTGCAGTCGACCGGAATATGAACTCACTGTTTTTTAGCAGAAGTGTAATTCCTTTTGCACGAAATAAAGACATTGACATTCCATACTATGAACACGTAGGTGTATATGCTTTCCGCAAACAGGCATTGCTCAATTTCACCTCTTGGCCAATGACCCCGCTTGAATCTGCGGAAAAAATCGAATGTCTTCGTTACCTTGAATATGGCATCCCTTTGAAGATGGTGATCTCCAATCATATTAGTGTTGAAATTGATACACCTGAAGATCTTGAAAGGGCAGCCAAACTAAATATGTTCTAATCCTCTAAACTACGATTGCATGCAACAGCCACTATGGGGAATCGACCTCGGCGGAACCAAGATCGAAGGTGTCATCCTTCCATCTCTCAATGATCCGAAGCCGATCGTCAGAACCCGTATCGACACAGAAGCTATTTATGGTTATCATCATATTGTTGACCAGATCGCAAAGCTGGTTGATATCATGAAAAAAGAATCTGGTCTCGAACCAACATCAATAGGGTTTGGAACACCCGGCGTCCTGGATCCGATTCTTCATACCATGAAGAACTGTAATTCCACTTCCCTGAATGGAATGCCTCTTAAAAAAGATCTCGAAGAAAAATTAAAACTCGAATGCATTCTTGCCAATGACGCCAACTGTTTTGCACTCGCAGAAACGCACTGGGGTATCGTAAAAGAAAAGGCACCGGATGCAAAACTGGTATTCGGAATTATCATGGGAACCGGTGTGGGTGGAGGAATTGTGATCGATGGAAAAGTCTGGAGTGGAAAGCATGGTATTGCAGGCGAATGGGGACATAATTTCCTCGATGAATCCGGCGGACCCTGCTATTGCGGAAAGGTTGGATGTGTTGAGAAAGTGCTCGCCGGTCCTTCATTGCAAAACTTCTATAAATCCATCACCGGTGAAGAAGCAAGCTTGAAGAAGATCGTTGCTGAACATCGCGCAGGAACCAATCAAAATGCTTCTCAAACCATTGAACGTTTATGTGATTATTTTGGAAAAGCTGTTTCAGTGGTGATCAATATGCTTGATCCTGATGTGATCATTGTTGGTGGAGGTGTTGGAAATATTGATGAAATTTATTCCGAAGGATATAAAGCCATCAGTAAATATATTTTCAATAACCGAGTGGATGTTCCCGTGCTGAAACCAGCACTGGGCGATAGCGCCGGCGTATTCGGTGCAGCTGCACTTACTTCTAAATAATGTAAAATGAAAAATGTTCTAATGATTGCCGCAGCACTTGTATTATCAGGTTCTGCCATTGCCCAGTATAAAGACGGATTTACTTATAAAGAAAAGTTCCGACCTCAATACCATTTCACTCCACAGAAAAACTGGACGAACGATCCGAATGGACTGGTATACCATGATGGAGAATATCATTTGTTCTATCAACACAATCCGTTTGGAAACAGGTGGGGACATATGAGCTGGGGACATGCAGTGAGTCGTGATCTTGTTAAATGGAAACATCTTCCCGTGGCGATTCCTGAAAAGGATTCAGTGGCAATTTTTTCCGGAAGTGCCGTGATCGATAAAAACAATACATCTGGTTTTGCAACAAAACCTGGACAGGTTCCAATGGTTGAGATCTATACTGCGCACATTATTAAAGATCCTTCAAAGCCGGATGATTACAGGCAGGAACAGCACCTCGCATATAGTTTAGATAATGGAAGAACATTTACCAAATATGAAGGCAATCCTATTCACAATAATGGAATGAAGGATTACCGGGATCCAAAAGTGTTCTGGCATGAGCCTTCAAAGAAATGGATCATGCTGGTAGTAAAACCACATGAGCATATCATCGATTTCTTTCAATCACCTAATCTAAAAGAATGGACTGAAGTTGGACATTTCGGACCTGAAGGCGATTATGATGAGATCTGGGAATGTTCTGATCTCGTTGAAATGAAAGTTGAAGGCACTACAGAAAAGAAATGGGTGCTGATCAATTCACAACAATACAGTGTGCAATATTTTGTCGGAACTTTCAATGGAAAGACTTTCAAAAATGATAATCCTTCTTCCACTATCCTGAGACAGGATTTCGGTCCCGATTATTATGCATGTATCACTTACAATAATTTACCGGAAGGACATGCACCCATCATGGTTGGATGGATGAACAACTGGAAATATGCCAACGATATTCCAACCAATCCATGGAAGAGTGCGATGAGTGTTCCAAGAGAAATGTATCTAAAAAAGATCAATGGTAAGTATGTATTGTTTCAGCAGCCGGTTAAATCATTGGAAAAACTGAGAGGCAAGCAAACCTATCTTTCCAATATTGAAGTTCAATCTACCAAACCACTTGCATTGAATGGGCTCAGTTACGAATTGAATATAGACTGGCAACCGGGGAATATCACCAACAGTGGTGTAACCGTTTTTTCTTCAGCCAACAAAGGTTTGAAAATTGGGTATGATGCGATGAAGAAAGTGGTGTATGTTGATCGTGGTGATATCAGTGATGATTCTTTCCACGAGGATTTTCCAAAGATGAATTATTATGAGGTTCCCGTTGAATTGCGGGATGGTAAACTGGACCTCAGGATCCTGGTTGATCATAGTGTAGTTGAAGTATATGTCAACAAGGGCGAATACGTGTTAAGTATGCAGGCATTTCCCGGAGAAGTTCACCAGGGAATCAACCTGTTTACAGAGAAAGCAGCGACAACTTTCAGGAAGGTTGAATTCTTTCCTTTGAAGTCTGTTTGGTAAGATTGATGTTACTTTGCACCACAATTACTTGATATGCAGTTCAGAAATTTTAAGATGGTTGATTATGTAGTCTTCGGAAGAGGCGCATTTAATCAGCTTGATGAGATATTAGCTCCGCACAGAAAGGGCGATGCATCGATGGTGTTCCTGCTGGATCATTATTTTGAAGGAAAAGAATTGGCCAACAGAATTCCATTAAGAGGTAAGGATAAATTGATCATTGCTGATGTGACCTATGAACCAAAGACAACCCAGGTTGATAAGATCGCGCAGTCATTGAAAGAGGAATTCGGAACTGTGAGTGGTGTGATAGGAATTGGTGGTGGTTCAACCATGGACCTGGCAAAAGCAGTTTCGCTGATGATGACCAACCCGGGATCTTCTGCAGATTACCAGGGATGGGATCTGGTGAAAGTGCCTGGTGTTTACAAGGTTGGGATTCCAACACTCAGTGGTACAGGTGCAGAAGTTTCAAGGACAACTGTATTGACAGGTCCTACCAGGAAACTGGGTATGAACAGCGACTTCACTCCGTTCAGCCAGATCGTGCTGGATCCTACACTTACAACGAATGCACCTGCTAACCAGCGATTCTATACTGGTATGGATTGTTATATCCATTGTATAGAAAGTCTGACCGGAACATACCTCAATGAATTCAGCAAATCATACGGGGAAAAAGCACTTGATCTTTGTCGCAAGGTATTTGTTGAAAAAACTGAATGGGATGATGAAAGTGACGACCAGTTGATGATGGCTTCCTATGCCGGCGGAATGAGCATCGCTTATTCACAGGTAGGGGTTGCACATGCGGTAAGTTATGGATTGAGTTACCTGCTTGGAACCAAACATGGGATCGGCAACTGTATTGTATTTGATAAGCTGGAAGAATTTTATCCTGAAGGTGTGAAGGAATTCAAATACATGGTTGAAAAGAACAAAATCGAAATACCTCAGCATATCACTAAAGGCCTCACCGACGAACAATTCGACACCATGATCAATGTTTCTCTTGGAATGAAACCACTTTGGGAGAATGCATTAGGTAAGGATTGGGAGAAAGTGATGACGAGGGAGAAGTTGAGGGGGATTTTTGAAAAACTGTAATTAAAAGGAGATGAGGAGGTGAGGAGGTGAGGAGGTGCGAACATTCTCATCTCCTCAACTTCTCATCTCCTTAACTCCTTAAAAAGTTACTCCGCTCTCCTACTTCCGCCTCTCAAAATTGCTACGAGCAATAGAATAAATACTGCGGCTCCAACTACCCACACCCATGGAGCGGCATACCAGTTGTCGGATTTACCTGCATTTATATCTATATCAATATCTTTTTCCTGGGCCAGTGCAAGGGTTGCATAAAATGTTGAATAAATGAACAGGATAATGGCTGCCAGCCACTTGGTTCCTTTCTTTGTGTTGATTGCTTTCATATTTTCCGGTTTTTTCAGCAATGGATAAAAAACCATGCCATGTCTTTTTTCATTACCCCGAATTGTTATATGAACGGTGTTGCAAGTAGTTACGAATTACAATAAATTCGATGAAAATAGCAGACATGAAAAAACTATTAACCTTATTCGCTTCAATCATCGCACTGGGAAGCTTTGCCCAGGATAAATTCAAACCGGAAATAAAACAGGGAACTCAACTGGTATATATGGTTGCAGTGCAGGGACAGGAATTACCATTGCTGATCAGCATGGATTCAGTTGCCAATGACTATATTAAAATGGGCTGGAACATTGAGCAACTGGGTAAAGGTGCATGGGTGATGAAAAAGAATTCACTGGAGAATGCCAAAAGAGCCTGGTGGGAAGAACCAATGCCGGATGCAGAACAGGAAGTAGCAGACGAGCAACTCGTATTGCTCTTATCGAAAGCACAATGGAAAGGTGCTACTACCGATAAAAAGTTTGAATACGATATGCAATCATTTACTCCTATCACAGCGGATGAAAAGATGACATTGAAGATCGATAATAAAGTGGTGGATGCACTGGTATTCCAGGGAGAGAACGGTTCAACCAGATTATGGGTGCTGAATGATCCAAACTGGCCTATGATCCTTAAGATCGAAGGAAATACTATGGGCCCAGATCTGTCTGTGAATTCTATTAAATAAAATATTCTTTCAAAATTGAAAAGCTGCTTCGGCAGCTTTTTTTGTTTTAATGGTATTTGGAAATAAGATTATAATTTTCAGTCTTATCAATTTCATATGCGACCTATCAGCAAACAATTCCCATTCATTAATCTTCCGAATATTTTTGGATCAGCGCGTACCAAGGAAATACTCAGGGTAAACCCAACCATTGTTACGCAAAGAACAGATGCTGAAAAGGTAAAGGTTTCAGTATATGATTATTCAGCAACCTATTTACAGGAAAGAACTTTTGATTCAGTGAGTGAGATCGGGCGTTTTCATGGAAATGGAAATCTTACCTGGGTAAATATTGATGGCGTAAGAAAATCAGATATAGATAAAGTTGCAAAAGATTTTGGTCTGCATAACCTGATCGTTGAAGATATACTCAGCATTAACCAACGTCCAAAGATGGATGAGATCGAAGGAAAATTATTCTGCCTGCTGAATATGTTATACTTCAATGAAGAAAAAAAATCTGTTGAAACAGAGCAGATAAGTTTCATACTTGGGAAGGATTTCCTGATCACTGTTCAGGAAGATGAAACGAGAGATGTATTCAACCCGGTAAGACATAAGCTCCAGTTTGAATCCAGTAATGTAAGGCAAAGAACATCAGATTATCTCCTGTATTCATTGATCGATATGGTTGTGGATCACTATTACCTGGTGATGGAAAAACTTTCTGATGAAATTGAGCTGCTAGAAGAAGAAGTGATCAAAAGAAGTTCTCCCAGAACGCTTATAAAGATCAGCCGTTTGAGAAAAGAGCTGATCGTATTGAAAAGAAATATTACTCCGGTCCGTGATCTGATGAATGATATCATCCGCAGTGAAAGTGAACTATTAAATGATCGTACAACAAAATATTTTAATGATGTGTATGATCATATCGTCCAGGCATATGATCTTTCAGAGAACTACCGTGATGTAATGATGAGTATGCAGGATCTATATGTGAACAATGTGAACCTGAAGATGAATGAAGTGATGAAGGTTATGGCAGTTGTTACCTGTTTAATGGCGCCTGCAACTGTAATTGGTGGTATCTTCGGAATGAATTTCGATGTGATCCCATTTTCTCATCACCAGATGGGTTTCTATTCTACGGTGGGTTTCATGCTGATCGTTCCAGTCATTATGCTGATCATTTTTAAAAGAAGAGGCTGGTTTTAAATTGTTGCTATGAGATTTCAATTAACTAATGTATTCAGGGAGTTTTATGAAAGTGGAAAGTTGAGTGGTTTCATCCTGATACTGTGCACCGTACTTACATTAGTTGCAGTGAACTCCGGGTTAGGAGAGCAGTATGCACATTTTCTTCATGCACATAGTAATTTGTCTTTCGGTCCTGTTGCGCTAAATCTTTCCAATGAACATTGGATCAATGATGGATTGATGACCATCTTCTTCTTACTGGTAGGTTTGGAGATCGAAAGAGAATTATACAAAGGAGAATTATCTTCTTTCAGTAATGCATTATTGCCCATCGCTGCTGCGATAGGTGGTATGCTGGTTCCTGCGGGAATTCACTTCGCATTAAATGCCGGCTCCGAAACGCAGTCCGGATTTGGCATTCCTATGGCAACCGATATTGCATTCTCATTAGGGGTACTTTCTTTGTTGGGTAACCGTGTACCTGCATCCATAAAGATCTTCCTTACTGCGCTGGCGATCATCGATGATCTTGGCGCTGTTGCGGTGATCGCAGTTTTTTATACGGCTGACTTTTCATTCTTATACTTTGGAATTGCCATGGGCATATTTGCCACGCTGTTCATCCTTGGAAAATATGGTGTGAACAGTTTATGGGTTTACCTACCTGCGGGAGTGATCATGTGGTATTTTATGTTGCAATCCGGAGTTCATGCAACAATAACCGGTGTGCTGCTGGCATTTGCGATTCCTTCGCATCCGGATGATGAAAAAAATGTATCCTATCATCTCCAACACTGGCTGCATAAACCGGTGAATTTTATCATCCTTCCCATATTTGCCATTGCCAATACAGGTATTGCGTTATCTGCAGAAACATTCCGAACACTTGGTGAAAAAAATTCCCTGGGAATCAGCCTTGGATTAATTTTTGGAAAACCTGTTGGAATCATGCTGGCCTGTTACCTGTTGGTAAAAACAAAGATCAGCTCATTACCTGATGATATAAATTTCCAAACTATCCTGGGTGCGGGTTTGCTTGCAGGAATTGGTTTTACCATGTCGGTATTCATCAGCAATCTGGCATTTACGGAAGCGCATTATATAACGGAGTCCAAGATGGCCATCCTGGCGGCATCACTGGTATCAGGCGTTGCAGGGTTTATTTTTCTTAAGCGTATATTATCAGCAGAAGCTATTCCCACCAATAAAAGTTAGTGTCTTCGTAGGTTTTAAAACCACAGGCAGGATATAATTTATTTCCGGCCACATTTGATTTTTCCGTTTCAAGCAGGAGTCCGGCAGAGGAATTATCCCTGCAGAATTGTTGTGCACCTTTAACCAGTGCTTTACCCACGCCAAGTCCGCGGTAGATCTCGAGTACATACAGATCATTGAGTACCCAGAATTTTTTCATACGGGTTGAAGAAAACTGTGGATATAATTGGGTAAATCCTACCAGTTTTCCATCTTCTTCTGCCACGATGATCTCTGATTCCTTGCCCTTTAGTCGGTCTGTTAAATAGCTTTTTGCCGCTGCCCTGTCTGAATCTTTCCTGTAAAAGATCCTGTACAGGTCGAAAAGGTCGGTGATCTGTTCTATATCAGCAAGGGTCGCGTGGCGAATGGTTATCATGTGGTTTTATTACTTCTTCTTAAAAATTGGTACCGTGCTGCAAGGTTCACCATACATGATGCTTTTAACTACCGGGCGAAGCATTTTCGTGATCTCCAGGTAGGCAAAATCCCCAATGGGTGTTTCTCCGCATCCTTTTACAACCACCCGCTGGTCGTTAAACTGGGTGATATCGATTGTATGAATTTTATCCAGGAAGGCCTGTTTCAAAGCTTCTTTTTCGTTTCCAAAAAATACATCTTTTGCAAATGGCTGCAGGTAGGAAGCCACAAGCATATAGGCCCACACCGGGATGATGGCATCGGTAGTACAGGTCACTGCTACATATTTATCCTGGTATACAGACCAGTCGAGGTTTTGAAGGGCTGTTCTAAAATCCTTTTCCTTCAGGATCAGTTCCATAAAAAGATGGGGCTTCATGTCAAAAACCATCCAGTCACCTTTTGGATAATATTCTTCCAGGTCGAGGGAAGTCAACGCACTGGCTGCCACTTTATTCACTATCGGTTCACTCATGGAAAAAGTTTTGGCAAAGTTAGTTCAGATTCATCAATTGATATTCCAGTTGATTGTTAAGGGATGGTCACAAAAAAAATCGGGAAGCCTTGCGACTTCCCGATTCCTATCGATCATTATTAGTTTAGAAGAATTTATGCCTGTTATCCTTGATCTTCACATCTTTCTTCAGGATGTCAAGGATCAGTCTTGGATCCGACAATGAACGCTGATAATACTGTGTCATTGCCTGTTGTTGCTGTTGTGCATTGAATCCCTGGTTAGGAAGCGCATACACATTTTTAGCGCTGATCACGAATACACCTGCATTACCTGCGATAGGTTTCGAAACTTTGTTCAGGTTTGCTTTATTGAATGAAGCACCGATCACTTTAGCTTCCTGTCCAACATTTGGAATGAATGGAGATCCGAAAAGAAGTGTATCTGCTACAGCAACCGGTTGAGCCATAGTTTTACTTACAGCATCCAGTGAAGCTGGAGTTCCGATCTTATCAGAGATCTGCTTTGCTTTTTTCTGGTTGCGGATGATTCCTTCCACTTCTGCTCTCGCAATTTCCACCGGCATTACCCCTTCAGCATACGCTGCGGTTAGCATTGGAACAATGTACTTGTCACCCACCAGGAATGGACGCTCAGATACATCGCCCACTTTTGCATCATACATCCACTTCACCAGTTCGCGGCTGCTGCCCAATCCAGGGATCTCAGAATCCAATGGCTTGATATCAACGGCGGTAAGCTTATTCAGATTTTCTTTTGCAGCAGTTTCATCGAATTTCTTCTTATCATCTGCCTTACCTGCAAACTGTACAGCCTGGCTCATCGCAGCATTCATTGTTTCATCACTTGGAAGAATTGGCTTAGAAAGATATGCGATCTGGTAAGCAGGTTCGAAGTTCTTTTGATTTAAAACTTCGATGTAATGATATCCAGAATACTGAGCGTTGTTTACATTAACTGTTTTCTTATCTCCTGTCTTACCATAGAATGCCACTTCAGCAAATTCACGGCTGAGGTTAGCAAACTGCATGGAGCTGAATTCATATTCACCACCCTTATCTTTTGATCCTGGATCGTCACTGAACTTCACTACCATGCTATCGAAACTTGCACCATTATTAATTGCGGTAACAATAGAATCGATACGCTTCTTCGCTGCAGAGTCGGTCATTACCGGTGCACCCTGGTCAGCATACTTCACGAGGATATGACGAACTTTCACAGTATCCGGCATTGATCTTTTAGAAACCATTCTTGCCAGAACGAAATTGTTATTGTCGATGTATGGACCGAACACGGCACCTTCAGGAAGTGTTACGAGTGTATCTGCATTTGGCACCTGCAATTTTGATTTCAACACATAACCTTCAAAATAGGGAGTTTCGCTTCCGTTTCTTGATACAAAAGAAGCAACATCTGTGGTGGTTTGGAATTCATTCTTCACAGCATTGAGTTGCTGAAGCAGGGCAGCAGAATCTTCTTTGCTGGCAGATGCATCGAATTGAACATATTCGATACCACGTGCTTCCTGTTGCTTGTATTCTTCTTTGTGCTTGTTCACATATTCCTTGATCTCATCATCAGAAACTTTTACTGCTGAATCAGAAATAGAAGTATAAGGAACGGCTACATAAGAAATAGAAGCAGCCAGGCTGTTATCAGCATTCATCTTTTCAACCATCCACTTAGGAACATACATTGTGTTGCTAACAAGTGAAAGATATTTTTCACGCTGGCGTGATTTCACCAGTGCAGGAAGATATTGATTGAAGAAGCTGTTATACATTGGTGAGTTCTTCTGTTTTCTCAATGCCTGGATCTGCTGATATGCAAGGTTTGCATCATAGAGACCGGTTTGAGGATCAGTGAACTGCTGGCGAAGATCCTGCGGAGGATTCGCACCATATAATATATCACTAAGTTCTTTGTCAGATACCTGGATACCGAGATCTTCGTAGCGGTCGTCCATGATAGCATTTTCCACGTACTCATTCCAGAGGGATTCGCGGATATTCTGCCTCATCATATCATTGATAGGATAACCCTGGTTACGATATTGGGTTTCGGCAGCATTAACGCGTTGTTCAAATTCAATGGCATTCACTTTTTCACCATTGATAACACCAATGGTATTGGAACCTCCACTGAACATGCTACGGTTTTGAAAAGCATCCTGGACAATAAATGCAATCAGGGCAAGGGCAATTGCAGCAATAATGATCCATGCAGCTTTGTCACGGATGTTTTGAATGATCGACATAATTATTATGATTTCAAGGAGGGCAAAAATAGCGGTAAATGTGCTTATTAACAAATTGTGGAAAAACCTGTGAAATTCAATACTGGTAAGCATTTTAGCAGAATTGCAAATGTTGGTATCCTTTTATTACCAACGAAATGGACCCAAATTACCGTCTTTAGGGCCGGAGCGTGAAACGGCCGTGAAAACAGAATTCACGTCATTCGTGGAAAAGCGTTTTTTACTGTGGATAAGCATGGTTTTGGGGATTTGGATTTGGGGAGTAATTGGAGGATAAACTTTGTGCGTTGCTATTTTCTCTGGAACTGTGTATATAATTCCCAATTTTTCCCTGTGGTTTCCACAGGAAAAAACCTGGTTAACCAGGAAAATTTTTATCACGGAGAACTTAATTAACAGGAGTGGAAAAACATGGCAAATAGTGAATGGTAGCGCAAAACAGCTGTTAATTAGATGTTGGTAACTGTGGATAAGAGAGATGGATTAACTTTACCAAATAGTTCAGTAACTGATTTATCCCCGAATCCACAGCCGTAATAGTAATAGACTTTTATTTAAATAATTAATTATTATAGAATACTATGGGAGTTATAAACATAGGTGAACCGGAAAAATTGATCGATCAAAAAGGCTTTCTAGATTTGGAAGTTGACCCGTCGCTCGATCTTTTTCATGAGATCGAATTGTTGAAAAAAGAAAAGAATGCCATTGTGCTCGCGCACTACTACCAGGAGCCGGATATCCAGGATGTGGCTGACTATATCGGGGATAGCCTGGGTCTTGCCCAGCAGGCCGAGAAAACCGAAGCGGATATGATCGTTTTTGCCGGTGTTCATTTTATGGCTGAAACTGCCAAGATTTTGAACCCAACCAAGAAAGTTGTTCTTCCGGATCTTCGTGCAGGTTGTTCACTAGCTGATTCTGCTCCTCCTGCCCTGTTCAAAAAATTTAAAGAAGCTCATCCTGATCATATTGTTATTTCCTATATCAACTGCTCTGCAGGCATCAAGGCTTTGAGTGATATCATCTGCACCAGTAGTAATGCCGTTCATATTGTGAATTCTTTGCCACCTGAGCAGAAGATCATCTTCGCTCCCGATAAGAACCTTGGTGCGTGGTTAAATAAGAAAACAGGGCGTAATATGCTGCTCTGGAATGGTGCCTGTATGGTGCACGAGATCTTTAGCCTGGAAAAAATTACCAAATTAAAGGTTCGACATCCGCAGGCCAAGATCATCGCCCATCCGGAATGTGAAGATGCCATCCTGAGGATCGCTGATTTTGTTGGATCCACCACAGGTCTGTTGAAATTTACCGAGCAGGATAAGAGCCAGGAATATATCGTTGCCACCGAAACAGGAATTCTTCACCAGATGCAGAAGAGTAATCCACATAAGACCTTCATTCCTGCTCCGCCCAATAACAGTTGTGCATGTAATGATTGTCCGCATATGAAGCTGAATACTCTTGAGAAGCTTTATCTGTGTATGAAATATGAATTGCCGGAGATCCTGATGGATGAAGATATCAGGATAGCAGCGAAGAAGCCGATCGACAGGATGCTGGAGATTTCTGCAAAGGCAGGACTTTAATCGTTCAATTACTAAACGGGTATATTTGCCGGATGGAATATATGTTGCCCTCTTTTCGAAGAAGAGCTTTTGCCGTTCTGGTTGATTATACCCTTTTCGCACTTTTCCACACTTTGTTGTCGATGCAGGTGGGTAGCAGGACTGAAAATTTTCTTGGGCAACCTGTTTTTGAACTGAAGGGTTACTGGGAAGTAGTCCCTGTGATCGTTTGGATACTCGCATTTCCTGTCATGGAAGGTTTTGAAGGTCAGACTATCGGAAAAAGAATTACGGGCTTAAAAGTGGTTAAATTGGACGGTAGCAACTACACCTATCTTGATGCTTTCAAAAGAAGGATCTGTGACTGGATAGATTTTGCTTTTATTGGTCTCCCTGCGATTATTATCTCCCGAAATACTACTTACCAGAGAAGACTGGGTGATCTATGGGCCGGAACCTTTGTTGGTCAACTTGTCAAGGAAGAAAATCCCGAGCAGTAAGGCAGCATGATCTGCTGATAGCTTGTCAGTTTGTGCTAAATGTGAATATCTTCACGCCAGATTAAGCTATGAGAAGTATCACCCTGCTATTGACCCTTGTCCTCTTTGCTATTGTTTCCTTTTCGCAGGATTGTACCACACTTGGACAAAATCCAGGCACTGCATTTCCTGTCTGTGGTATTTCCAAATTTGTGCAGAAGGAAGTACCTATCTGTGGAAACCGGGCTGTCCCTGGTCCTTGCGGCGATATGGCTTATACTGATAAAAATCCTTTCTGGTATAAATTCACTGCATTTTCGGATGGAACCCTTGGTTTCATTATTACTCCCAATGATTTAAGCAGTGATTACGACTGGCAGCTTTTTGATATCACCAATGCGAGGCCCGAGGATGTGTATACCAATAAAGCTTTGTTTGTTGCCTGTAACTGGTCTGGTGAAACAGGAATCACAGGAGCTGCACCTGGCGCTTCTGCAGTAAATGTCTGCGGTGGAACCGGTAAACCTTTATTCAGTAAAATGCCTGATGTAAAAAAAGGAAGGCAATACCTTCTTATGATCAGTCACTTTACTGATACACAATTTGGCTATACGCTGGAATTCAAAGGTGGTACTGCCAGCATTACGGATCCTCAACCTCCGGCTTTTGCATCAGCGGAGGCAAATTGTGATGCTAAACGTATTAAAATTAAACTTAATAAGAAAATGAAGTGCAGTTCACTTGCTGCTAACGGTTCTGATTTCATTTTCTCTGATCCTTCCAATAAAGTTGTTGGTGCTTCTGCTGTTCAGTGTAGTGCCGGGTTTGATATGGATGAGGTGGAAGTTTTATTACAGAATCCATTGACTCCAGGTAATTATAGTTTTTCCATCAAAAATGGTTCTGACCTGAATGCAATTGTGGATAACTGTGAGAATCCAATTCTTCCTACCGATAAAGTTAGTTTTACAGTAACTCCTGCATTACCTACTTTGATTGATAGTATTTCCAAACCTGCATGCGCTCCTGGTTCAATTGAAATATTTTTCAGGAAAGGAATTCTTACTTCATCTATTACTGCGTCAGGATCTGATATAGTGGTTACAGGTCCATCGAATGTTTCAGTGAAATCTGCAAACTTTACTAACAGTAATGGTTATGCGAAATCTATCAGGTTTGAATTCAATCAACCTATTTATGCAGGCGGAACTTATACGCTCTCCGTTCAGCAGGGAACAGATGGTAATACATTTTTTGATGAATGTGGATTGCAGACTCCGGTTGGGACATCTATAAATTTTGCCTTGAAAGATACTGTCAATGCTGACTTCACCTATGCTGTTAATGTGGGTTGTGTTGTAGATACTTTACAGGGATTTCATAATGGTGCCAATGGAGTGAATACTTACTCATGGAATTTTGAAGATATCAGAAATGTAAGGAATCAAAATCCTGTTTTTCTTAATCGTGTGGATGGTTCAAGGTTTCTTTCCTTAAAAGTTTCAAATGGATTTTGTGAAGACAGTGCTTCTGTGTCCATTCCTTTTTCTCCCAAACTTAATGCTGATTTTGCCGGAAGTACTGTTGCCTGTCCGAATGAAGTTGCTTCATTTGTAGACCAGAGTACCGGTCCGGTATTCAGCTGGAATTGGGATTTTGGAAATGGGTCTTCATCAAATCAGCAGATTCCGGGTGAGCAACAATATGTTTCTACAGGAAGAGAAAAAGAAGTTCCAATTACGCTAATTATCAGTGATGGGGTTTCCTGTTATGATACTATCGTTAAACCCATCCTTGTAGTACCCAGCTGCGTGATAGCTGTTCCATCGGCCTTTACTCCGAATAATGATGGCAAGAATGACTGGCTTTATCCATCCAATGCATATAAGGCAAGTGAGCTAATGTTCAGGGTTTATAACCGTTTTGGACAGGTAGTGTTTGAAACCCGCGACTGGACCAAAAGATGGGATGGTACCTTTAAAGGAAAGCAATTGGAAACGGGTTCCTATGTTTACTTCCTTCAATATACTTTATCAGATACTGGGAAAAAGTTCAGTCAAAAAGGTACTACAGTGCTGATCCGTTAAACATGGCCCATTATTTTAGATAGTGTTCTTTAAAAAGAATGCACACAGCTAAGATCATAAGGCACAGGCATAAATATCATCATTACCTCAATGATGATTTAAAAGAGGTTAAGGAAGAAACATATTTCAAGATTGTATTCTCAGATCCGGTTGAATTTGAACGCTGGAAAACATGGTGTGTGCAGAATGAAGGTGAATACGATTATGATAAGGACAATAGCTGCCAACGAGGAAAGCTTCCAAAAATAGAAGCTTTCAAAGATGAGATCTGTTGGTGTGATATCATGACTTTTTATCTCCTTCATGTTGCCGGGTACACTTATCATTCCAGTATACATCCCTATAAAGGGGAAGTATATGTGAAGGGATAATTATCTTCCCATATACACCATCAGGATCTGGATATCGCTTGGGTTTACTCCACTGATCCTGGAAGCCTGTCCAAGGGTACGTGGTTTTATCTTTTTGAATTTTTGTAAAGCTTCATTGGATAAAGCCGCTACCCTGTCGTAATTAAAAGTATCAGGAATATTCAGGTCTTCTAATTGACCCATTCGTTTTACCAGTTCTTTTTCCTTTTCAATATATACATCGTATTTGATCTGGATCTCCGCCTGTTCCAGGCTTAACCGATCGAATGATCCAAGTGCATTTTGAAGTCTTGGAATATACTCCACCATCTTCGTCAGTTCGATGTTTGGTCTTAGCAAAATCGTTATAGCTTTGACCTTTTGGGACAGTGGAGCTGAATTGAATGATTCCAGCAATGGTAATGCTTCAGTAGGATCAATAGATATTTCCTGGAGTAAAGCTTTGATCTTTTCTACGTTCTCTATCTTGGTATTTACTCTTTCTAACCTATCCTGTTTTACCAGTCCAATGCGGGCGCTCATTGGTGTTAACCGGATATCTGCATTATCTTGCCTCAGCAGGGTTCTGAATTCCGCCCTTGAAGTAAACATCCTGTAAGGTTCTTCAGTTCCTTTGCTAATTAGGTCATCAATGAGTACTCCGATATATGCTTCACTTCTTTTCAGGATAAATGGTTCCTGGTCAAATGCTTTCAAATGTGCATTGATACCTGCCATTAATCCCTGGCAGGCAGCCTCTTCATAACCTGTGGTTCCATTTATTTGTCCTGCAAAGAACAGGTTCTCAACCATTTTCGTTTCCAGGTTATACTTCAACTGTGTTGGTGGGAAATAATCATATTCAATCGCATATCCAGGGCGGAAGATTCTGGCGTTTTCAAAACCGGGTACTGTTGTCAGTGCTTTTACCTGGACATCTTCAGGAAGAGAAGTAGAAAAACCGTTTACATAGATCTCCACCGTATTCCACCCTTCCGGTTCAATAAATAACTGGTGTCTTTCTCTCTCCGCGAAGCGGTTGATCTTATCCTCAATGCTGGGGCAATATCTTGGTCCAACACCTTCTATCCTACCAGTAAACATGGGGCTTCTATCAAATCCAGTTTTCAGGATCTCATGCACATCATTATTGGTATAGGTGATCCAGCAACTTCTTTGTTCAGCTGGCTTTTTTGTATCCATGTAAGAGAAACCAACCACATCCTCATCCCCCTTCTGTTCTTCCATTTTGGAATAATCAAGGCTTCTTCCATCAACCCGTGGAGGTGTTCCGGTTTTCAACCTATCCGATTCAAACCCATATTCTACCAGTTGTTCAGTTATACCAGTTGCGGCTTTTTCGGCTACTCTTCCTCCGCCAAACCTCTTTTCTCCAATATGGATTACCCCATTTAAGAAGGTTCCACTGGTAACAACAACAGAATCCGATTCAATTCTGTGTCCTAAGCCGGTTATGACTCCATGTGCTTTACCGTCTTTGATCAGAATCTGACCAACCATATCCTGGTAGAAGTCAACATTAGGAGTTGATTCCAGCATTTCCCGCCATTTGGTGGCAAACTGCATGCGGTCACTTTGTGCTCTTGGACTCCACATAGCTGGTCCCTTTGACCTGTTGAGCATCCTGAACTGGATCATTGATTCATCTGTCACAATCCCAGAATATCCCCCCAGAGCATCAACTTCTCTAACAATTTGTCCTTTTGCAATTCCTCCCATGGCCGGGTTACAGCTCATTTGGGCAATGGTTTGCATGTTCATGGTAATCAATAACACCTTGGAACCCATATTTGCTGCTGCTGCAGCTGCTTCACAGCCAGCATGGCCTGCACCCACCACAATTACATTATACTTTGGAAACATGGGGCAAAGATAGGAGAAGTTGGGTGTTAGGAGTTGGGAGTTGGGAGTTGGGAGGTTGTTCCACGTGGAACAAATTTGTATAGGGAATGAATGTGTTCCACGTGGAACACTATTGGTA
Source organism: uncultured bacterium (assembly GCA_966112615.1). GTDB lineage: Bacteria > Bacteroidota > Bacteroidia > Chitinophagales > Chitinophagaceae > Flavitalea. The sequence continues at coordinate 433,625 of CBHWDO010000001.1, read as the reverse complement.
CCTAATTATTAGATGTTTCACGTGGAACATTAGGAATTCCATTTTTCCAGGTATTCGTCTTCCTTTGCTGTCATGATGGATTGCTCCCTTTTTGTCTTATCGCCGTAACCGCATAAATGAAGAGCTCCATGAAAAATTACCCTAAGAAGCTCATTTTCCGTAGGAACCTTATATGTTTGAGCATTATCCTTAACTGTATCCAGGCTTATATAGATCTCTCCGATCACCGGTTGATCATCCTCATTTAAAGGAAAAGTAATGATATCAGTATTATAATCGTGTTGCAGGTACTGGATATTGATCTGCCGGAGGTAAGGGTCTGAACAGAATATATAATCAAGCGAAGCAAGCTCTACTCCTTCTGATTGGAATAAATCAATGAGGAATGACTTTAAGATGGTTCTATTGGGAAGTTTAGTACGGGTATCTGCGAAATGAAAGTTTACTTTTGGCTTGCCTTTACTGCTCATGATTTCCAAATTTCGTAATGGGAATTGGGAGTACCAAACTACTTTTGTACAACATGAAGAGATTATCACAAGTTAAGCCCGGACAAGTAGTAAGAATATTATCATTTGAGGATAATGACCTCTTTCTCAAATTAATGGAAATGGGTTGTGTGCCAGGAGAAAAGATCCGCGTTGAGCAAGTGGCTCCTTTGGGCGACCCAATATCTATAGCTGTTGCAGGCTATAATCTTTCCCTAAGGCTGAATGAAGCAGACAATATTTTCGTGGAAGAATTAAGTGCATGAGATGAAGATTGGACTGTACTTTGGATCCTTCAATCCCATTCATCATGGACACCTGATCATCGCCAAGCATATACAGGAGCATACTGATCTCAATCAAATCTGGTTTGTTGTTTCTCCCCAAAATCCACTCAAACCATCCAATGGCTTACTTAACGAATATCACCGGCTGCACCTGGTGAACCTTGCCATAGAAGATGAACCTGGTTTTAAGGCTACAGATATTGAGTTTCGCCTGCCTAAACCCTCCTATACAATTGATACACTAACTTATCTTCATGAGAAATACCCTACTCACGAATTTGTGGTGATCATGGGTAGTGACAGTTTTCAGAACATTAATAAATGGAAGAACTTCCAGCAGCTTCTAAGTAATTATCACATAATTGTTTATGAAAGACCTGGTCATCCTGTTTCGGCTGATCTTCCCAGGGGTGTACAAGTGTTGAAAGCCCCTATGCTCGAAATCTCGGCCACTCATATCCGTCAACTAATCAGACAGAACCGATCCATAAGATTTTTGGTTCCAGACAAGGTAATGCAGGAAATTGACCGTAACGGATACTATAAATAGTCCTTATTTTAAGGGTATGAAATGCATTCTCTCTATAATCATCTCCATACTGCTGTCTATATTTTCCGCATCAGGACAAAAAGGTCTTCAAAAGATTGAAACCCAAATCAAAGAACTAACAAAAGGATTTAAGGGTCAGTTTGGAATTCATGTTGTGGATCTTCAATCCGGAAAAACAATATCCATTAATGCTGATACCATCTTCCCTACTGCAAGCATGGTAAAACTTCCCATATTGTTAGGGTTAATGGATAAAATTAACAGCGGTACGCTGAAAGACAGTCAGAACCTGGTTTACACAGATTCACTGCTTTATGAAGGAGTTGATATCCTCGGATCCTTCAAAAACGGCGAGAAAATCGAACTAGGTAAATTAGTAATGCTGATGTTGACCATGAGTGATAATACCGCCAGCCTTTGGCTTCAATCCCTTGCCGGAACCGGTGCCAGGATCAATGAACTTTTACAATCAAATGGGTTTACGCATACCCGGGTGAATTCCAGGACTCCTGGACGGGAAAGGAATCGGGAAATGTATGGGTGGGGACAAACAACACCAAGGGAAATGGTCATGTTTATGCAAAAGATGTATAATCATGAGTTTATCAATGCAGCTGTTTCTGAAAGAATGTTGAAGATGACTTCAAGGAATTTTTGGGATGATGTTGCAGTAAGTCAAATTCCAGCCGGCATATTTGTAAGCTCTAAAAATGGAGCGGTTGATGCCTCCCGAAGTGAAGTTTTATTGGTGTATGGTCCAAAACCCTATGCCTTTTGCATTGCTACTAAGAATAATGCAGATACTTCCTGGACGAGTGAAAATGAGGCCTGGGTACTGACAAGGAAAATTTCAAGGATACTTTGGGATCATTTCAATTCGGGTAAAAATAGGGGTTAAAAGCTTCTTAACCCCTGTTGCTGGAAAAACTACCTTAATTTGGGCCGAAATAATGTTTGTGGATGATTCTATTACGACATATCCCCTTTCTAAAAGCAGTATTTGAACACAGTGTCACTGCTTTTGGAGGGCCACAGGGACATTATGGGATGATGGTTAAGACTTTTGTGAAGGAGCGCCATGATGTTACTGAACAGGAGTTATTGGAATACAACGGAATATGCCAGTTACTGCCGGGAGCTTCTTCGACCCAGGTGCTTACCCTGATCGGGTATAAACGGGGCGGGGTGCCGCTGGCTGTTTTAACGCTGCTGATATGGATCTTTCCAGCATGCTTTTTAATGGGAGCTTTTTCTTTCCTGGTAGGATACCTCGATAAATCTGCATTACATACTGATATATTTAAGTTCATTCAGCCTATGGCTGTTGGATTTCTTGCATTTGCAGCGCTTCATTCATTTAAAGTAGCTGTTCATAACCCCATAACAAAGGGAATATTCCTGGTAAGCAGCATTGCTACCTATCTCTTGTTTAAATCACCGTGGATATTCCCGGTACTACTGATATTAGGAGGATTTGTAACCAACCTGAGTGATAAGCGAATTCCTCAAAAAGGTGCTCCACCTAAGAAGATCAAGTGGGGAAACATATGGTTATTTGCTTTCATATTCATCCTGGCCGGAGTACTCAGTGAAACAGCCAGGAAAAATGAATGGCAATACCGTAGAATGTATAATCTTTTTGAAAATATATATCGTTCTGGTTCCCTGGTATTTGGAGGAGGGCAGGTATTGATTCCGATGATGTATGAACAATTTGTGGAACGTCCTCGGGCTCTTGAAAAAAGACAAGTGCCTAAAAATCAAAATGTTGTGCGAATCGACAAGGAGGATTTTTATACAGGAGCAGGACTGGTTCGGGCTATACCAGGACCTGTATTTTCAGTAGCTTCTTTTATGGGAGGTGTTGCCATGAAAGACCGTGGACCTGTGCTCCAGGTTATAGGAATAGTCCTCGCCTCCGTAGCGATATTTTTGCCCAGCGCCTTACTGGTTTTATTCTTCTTCCCCATCTGGAATAATTTAAAGAAATATGCAGTTGTCTACCGGTCGATGGAAGGCATTAATGCTGTTGTGGTGGGGATCATGGTGGCTTCTACCCTATTTATGATGCATGATATATCCATGACGGATTTTAAGACTGTCAGCATCCTGAATATTGGCGTTATCCTTTCCACTTATTTGCTGTTAGCATTTACAAGGATTCCAGCACCCCTGATTGTATTTGTTTGTCTGCTCCTGGGTTGGTTTTTCTGATCAGGGGAACAAGTGAAAACCGGGGTCATTCAGCAACCTTACCTGGTGTTCAAGTGCTTCTTCTGCAGTACGCATATTATCATACTTCATTTTGAGTGCAATGGCATACCCATCGAGATCCGGGAATAGACTTGCCCGATGAATGTTCATCTTAAGAAGATCCCGGACAACTTCCTTTTTATTTTTTGTGGGAACTTCTATTCTGACCATACAGGAGGAAATTTTATCTCCCAGGAAGCGGGTCTGTTCCATAAAAGTTTCCCTTGAATTGCCTGTGCTGACGAAAATTGACTGCTGTAAAGAATATCGCTTGTTCATGCGGAATGGTTCCACTGGAAAAATCAGGCTCAGCTCGTCTAGGTCAAATACTTTCTCAAAAACTTCTTCATTGACAAGGTCCCGGGACTCTTTTCCAATCTCATTCCCAAATTTTTCCCGGATAATAGCAAAAGCAACTCTCCTGATATAATTGATGTTTATAGCCCATATCGCTACATTTTGAGCATCATCCCAACACTGCTCAAATGCAAAATAGGCTGATATAAAGGGTGATTTTGAAAAATCCACTAACCTGGTGGGAGCGCCATGGTGCTGCATAAGTGCAAGCCATTCAATAATATGCTGGGGCATTTCATCTTTCTGCAGGTAGTTTCTTGAGCCCCGTTGGAATTCTTTCAGGAAGGTCTTTTCAATACCATTATGGTGTTTAATAAAGGCAGTTCTTTCAAGGGCATTGCGGATCTCCCAGTCTGCATTAAGTTGACCACGGAATACCCAGTTTTCGCTTAGGGATGTTGTTAACTTCTTGTACTCATCCCAGCTTCCGGCTTTTATGATGTTTGGTTGAATTTTCATATTGAGGATTAAATTCTACATGAGAAAATTGGCTGACATAATTGCCGTTAAAACCTCATATTATTTTAGTATTAAACCCAGTCAGGATGGGTGTTTAACCCTTTTAATTTTCCCGGTGGGTTAGTAACTTTGGTTAGATATTGATCAATTATCACAATAAATGACATTGCGGCACAGTTTTTATTTTCTAATATGTTGAAATCTATTTTTATGCCCAATACCAACTTAAGAAAACCTGGTAAATCACATGATAAGCGAATCCACCTGGAGGAGCCAAGGGAAGCGGTTTACTGGTCAAAGAAATTCGAAGTTTCTTCCACCCAGATTTTCGAAGCCATCAGGGTAACAGGAAGTAACCGGGTAGATACTGTTGCGAAGTACATTTCAGACAAGATCAGTAATCATTTCCATTAGTATCTTCTTCTTCTTTTTCTCCTCCATTGCCAGGGGCATCTTCAATTTTTGCAACTTCATCAATATACTTTTCCTGCATTTGTTGCTCTTCTGTCCTATCAAGAAGTTTGTGTTCGTCATTTCCACTAAAACTTTCTTCAGCACCAAGTGTTTCATCATGTCTACCGATACCTTTCTGTTCCTGTAATTCCCTGGAACCATCGCCTGTAGTGAATTTCTTTTCCATAATCTTTTTCATCATTTACAAGAAACATTATGCCATTATTTGTTGGAAGAAATCAACAAATAGTTCCACATTTTTTTAAGTAAGTCAACATAATAAATGTGTAGAAGAAAAATTTTCATCGACCTGAGTAATCAAATCTTCAATTAATATGGAAGGGATTGATAGCAGTTGTTGGCAGGGTTCTTTTTTATATATGAGAAATTCAACAACTATGAAGGAGTATAATAACAGCGAGGAAGAGATCTTTTCAGGAGATTCAATTATTGAAACAATTTTCAAATGGAATCGTGAATGGATGGCGATGATCGTAAAGCCTTTTACACAGCAGGGTAAGATCATGCATTATATTGTCAAACTTATTGGTGGTCCCATCATTCTTGTAAAGAAAGATGATAAAGGTTCATGGATTGAACTACAGGAGGGACAAACCGAACGATCCCAGGCTGTAGGTAAAGCTATTGAATATTCATTCCTATAAAAGATCAAAGGGTTCGAAATACTTCGAACCCTTTTTCTTTAGTGCTACTAAATAATGATCTATTTTAATGCATCATGAATCTTCTTTGCTGCTTCATGGTGCTTCTTCAAAACAGGAAGTGTTTTAGTTGCAAATGCCTTCAGATCCGCATCTACATTATCTTTCTTAGTGATGTCTTCAAAAAGATCAATATCTTTTTTATGATCATCAACCATCATATCCATGTAGGCCTTGTCGAAGTCTTTACCTGTTTTATTTGACAGGTCAGTTATATGATCTCTGTGATCACTATCCATGGTTGCCGGTAAAGTAAAGTTTTTTGTTGCAGCGAGTGATTTCAATTCATCATTTGCTTTTGAGTGATCGGTTACCATCATTGCAGCAAATTCTTTTACCTGTGGATTGGTTGCCTTGTCTTTAGCAAGTGAACCAAGCTCTACTTCCATCATTCCTCCGTTTGCGGCTTTCACCATAAACTGTGAAGCTTCATTCTGAGAATCATTACCCATGCCCATTGTTGCATTAGAATCAGCCATAGTGTTTGATTCAGTGTTTGCTGTTTCATTATTGGAACTGCTGTTGATGGAATCATTATCAGTTCCTGAATCTCCGCATGACTGGAATGCCATTGTAGCAATACCTAAAAGGAAAACAAAGCTTATTTTTTTCATACAATTTATTTTAAATGAAATAATCAAAAAGCCTGTGGGTGGGAGCAAAACCTGTGCCCTCAAAGCATTTATAACTCATTTATCCGATGGCATTATAATTTCTTCGATAACAACAATTCATTCTTTATGTCATCAATAGTTTCACTAAACAACAATAGTTTTCAACCATTCCAATCTTTCTGGATGGCTGGATATGAATGTGCAGATCATCAGAATGCATTTGGAATCAGGGTTGATCTCCTGGAGCAAACAAAACATTTTCATTATATCCATGAAGATTATGCTTCATTAAAAGAATTCAATATTGAAACGGTAAGAGAAGGCATACGATGGAGTAAGGTAGAAACAAAGCCATACGAGTATGATTGGCGCGATGTAATAACCATGATCCGTGCAGCAAAAGATCACCAGATACAGCAGGTATGGGATATCTGCCATTTTGGTTTTCCTGATGATCTTACACCATTACATCCAATGTTTGCAAGAAGGTTTGCACATTTATGCAGGGATTTCGTAAAGATGTACCGGAGTATTGAACCTGATAAGACCCTCATCATTGTTCCAATCAATGAAGTAAGTTTTCTTTCATGGCTTGGAGGAGATGTAAGAGGTACTTCTCCGTATTGTGTCAACCAAGGCTTTGAAGTAAAGTATACACTGATGAAAGCTTTTATAGAGGGTTCTCAGGCAATGAAGAATATGGATGATAACATTCTTATTCAAACAACAGAACCCCTTGTAAATTTTGTGGCTGAAGATATCGAAGATGAAGAGCAGGTGCTGAATGCTGCAAACTTTACAGAATACCAGTTTCAGTCAGTTGATATGCTTGTTGGAAAAGCATGTCCTGAATTAGGTGGACACGAGGGATTGCTCGATATACTTGGATTCAATTTTTATTATAACAACCAGTGGATCCATAATAAAAAAGAATTTCTTCCCTGGTTCAATGATGATAATGATCCAAGATGGCGTTCCTTCAGTGATCTGCTGATCTGCGCATACTCACGCTTCCATAAACCATTTGTAGTTTCTGAAACGAGTCATTGCAATGATCATCGTCCGAACTGGTTGGAATATGTTTCTAAAGAAATGAGTAAGGTTGTTGAGCTTGGATATCCTTTAAAAGGAGCATGTTTGTATCCTATTATCAACAGGCCTGATTGGGATCAATTAAACGACTGGCATCTTGCAGGATTATGGGATCTTCAAGTAGATGAAAACAACTTTGGAACAGACAGGATCTTATATTATCCATATGCAAAGGAATTGATGCTCGCACAGCAAAGAATAAACAACAGTTATGCAAGCATAGCCGGAACCCCAGTAACAGAGGGTATTCCGGAAGATCAGGTAGCATAATGTGTAGAAATAATTCCTGTTTATTCGTTTGGTATTAATAGCATCGCGGCATGAAATTAGAAAGCTAACAACGGAGCAGGGCATCATGGCTCTGTCTAAAAAAGCCATATGAAAGTTTTACAAGTGAAGGCCTTGAGAGGACCAAATTTATGGTCGATCAGGAAGTGTAATTTGATAGAGATGGTGTTAGACCTCGAAGAGCTTGAAGAACAACCCACCAATAAGATCCCGGGATTTTACGAACGTATACAATCATTGATTCCATCTCTTTACACACATGAATGTTCGGAAGGACATGAAGGCGGATTCTTTGAGCGTGTAAAAGACGGAACCTGGATGGGACATGTTATAGAACATATCGCCATTGAGATCCAGTCGCTCGCAGATATGAAAGTTGGATTTGGCAGGACAAGAAGCACGGACAATTATGGTCAATACCATGTTGTATTTGAATATGTGATTGAAGAATGTGGTCGATATGTTGCAGAAGCTGCCGTAAACATTGCGAGGGCATTGATTGGAGGGTATGATTATGACCTGGAAAAAGATCTCCGATATTTGAAAGAAACGTATCTACGCAAAAGATTCGGCGCCAGTACACAGGCGATTGTGGACGAGGCAAAAAGAAGAAACATACCCGTTCTTCCATTAAATGATGATTCTCTTATTCAATTGGGGTATGGTAAAAATCAACGAAGGATCCAGGCCAGTCTGGGTCAATATACAAGTGCTATAGGTGTAGATATTGCCAGCGACAAGGAAATTACCAAATCCTTGCTGCATAAAGCATCCATACCGGTACCAGAAGGAGCTATCATTCAATCGGATGATGAATTAGAAGCCGTATTTGAGTGGCTTGCTTTCCCTGTGGCGATAAAACCATTGAACGGAAACCAGGGCAAAGGCGCAACCATCAATATCCATAGCATACATGAAGCAAAACAGGCTTTATACAAAGCACAGGAATTTGGTAAGAAGGTAATTGTTGAACAATCCATTACAGGTCATGATTTTCGCGCATTGGTAGTGAATGGAAAATTTGTTGCAGCGTCACTTAGAACGCCTCCTTCTGTTACGGGTGATGGAATTCATACCATTGAAGAATTGGTTGCCGTCATTAACAATGATCCAAGAAGAGGTCATGAGCATGATAATGTATTGACTAAAATAGAACTCAATGAATGTTCATTGAAGCTTTTGAAAAAACAGGGTTTTGAACCACACATGATTGTTCCGGCTGGAAAAACGATCCAGTTAAAAACTACGGCAAACTTAAGTACAGGTGGAACTGCAAAAGATGTAACTGATCATGTGCATCCCCTGAATAAATCACTCTTTGAAAGAGCAGCAAGGATAATCGGGTTAGACATTTGCGGGATTGATATCATTGCTGAAACACTTGAATCTCCAATAAAAGAAAATGGTGGCGTAGTGTTGGAGGTCAATGCTGCTCCCGGTTTGCGCATGCATCTCTATCCAAGCGAAGGCCAGCCAAGAAATGTAGCTGCGCCAATAGTAGATATGTTATTCCAGGACCATAACAATGGAAGAATACCAATTATTGCTATTACAGGCACGAATGGAAAAACGACGACTACCCGACTATCGGCTCATATTATGAAACAAACGGGAAAGCAGGTTGGATTCACTACTACGGACGGTGTATATATCGGTGATGAAATGGTGATGAAAGGTGATTGTTCCGGACCATCATCAGCGCAGGTTATTTTGAAAGATCCGATTGTTGAGGCGGCTGTGCTGGAATGTGCGCGGGGCGGAATGTTACGCTCTGGATTGGGGTTTGAAAATCCTGATGTGGCCATCATTACCAATATTGATGAAGACCACCTCGGCATTGATCATATCAATACCATCGAACAGCTGGCGCATGTAAAATCAATTCTTGCCGAAGCAGTTCCTGAATATGGTTATGCAGTGTTAAATGCAGATGATGAACGTGTGTATGCCATCAGGAAACGGGTACGTTCCAATGTTGCATTGTTTTCAATACATGGATACAATGAAAAGATAATGATGCATTGTTCTGAAGGAGGGATCGCCATAGTGCGTGACGGAAATAATATTGTACTGATCCATGGTGACAGAAGAATTCCTATCGACCAGGTTTCGAATATTCCTCTTGCCTTTGGTGGTCATGCAACTTTCAATGTTTATAATATCATGGCTGCTTCATTGGCTAATTATGTTTCAGGGGTTCCTGTGGACCTTATTAGAAAGGGATTGCAAAGCTTTTCAAATTCGCCAGAACAGCTTCCGGGGAGGGCAAATATCTTTGATATGATCAGTTATCGTGTCATGGTGGATTATGCACATAATCCTCATGGCATAAGATTTCTTGGACAACTTTTAGATGGAATGGAAGCATCCAGGAAAGTTGGCATCATTGCTGGTGTAGGTGATAGAAGAAATGAAGACATCATAGCAGTGGGACATGAATGTGCAAAGATCTTTGATGAAGTGATCATTCGTCACGATTCAGATCTTAGAGGAAGAACGATGGAAGATCTTACTGCTTTATTGATGCAGGGAATACGGCAGGTAAAGGGCGAAACTTTGGTAAAGACATTTACTTCAGAAAAAGATTCACTTGATCATGCATTGAATTATGCCATAAAAGATTCATTAGTGGTCATCCTTGTGGAAGACCCGATGGGTGTGATACAATATCTTAAGCAACATCAGCAAAAACTAATGGGCTCAAGATTCCAGGTAGCATAAAAAAAGTCCGGATGGTTAAGTCCGGACTTTTCTTTTAATCATCATTAGGATCAGCAGGTGGTTTCACTCCTGGCTTTTTTTGCCCGTTATGGCAGGAGAAACAGGTTACCACGCTTAATCCTGTTGCTTTATCTTTCTCGTCGTGAAAATATTTTTTATTCAGTTTTGCAGTCATACGCATCATATCCCGCGCAATTGATTTATGCTCGTTCTTATCGCTGGCAAAATCAAACTTGCCGTCTTCTTTTCTTTCATGACAGAATCCACACTTTACACCAAGTGATTTGGAGAAGCTTTTCATGACGCTGTCCATTTCATCATGAGTGATATTTTTCGGAAGTACTTTGAGGTTTTTATAGTCGCCATTATTTACGGTGAAGGCTACGAAAGCCAGGCAAACTATGACAAGGCTGCTAAGGATGGTTAATTTTTTCATATGGCTAATATAACATTTCCATTCTTTTTTTCAATCAAGGTTCAACCGATGTTTTTCTGAATGTTTATTCATCCAGTCGTACAGCTTTTCAACATCCTGTACATTGAATAACTGGGTTCCTTTATTCATGGTTGCAGCGGTTCCACATGCTATCCCGAACCTGACAACATCCCTGAGATCCGCTCCCTGAGCGAGTTTGAAAGTCATTCCTGCCACCATACTGTCGCCTGCACCAACAGTAGTTTGCTTCTTTACGGCAGGCGCCGGGAAATGTTCATATCCATCCTTTGAAACCAGCAGTGCTCCCTGCGGACCAAGTGATACCACCATTACTTCACATTGTCCCTGCAGGATGAGTTCCATTGCCGCATCGTCCACTTCATTGATCTCGAGAGATTCTTTACCTGCAAGCGATGCAAGTTCATTGAGATTGGGTTTAAGAAGATACACCCCTTCTCTTGCTGCAAGCTGAAGCGGTTTTCCTGATGTATCTATTATTAGTTTAGATCCTTTCTCCCTGCATAGTTTTGCCAGGGTGGCAAAGAAATCATCCGGAACCCCGGGTGGCAAACTTCCGCTTGCTACTATAAATTCAGGAGCGGGTTGTAATGTATTGATATAGTCAAGTGTAGTTTGGATCTCGCTTTCCCCGAGTTTTTGTCCGGGCAGAACAAAACGATACTGAGCCCCCGTTTTGTTTTCAGAAACAGCAAAGCTTTCCCTCGTTTCTCCCTGGTAAGGAATAACATGAAATTTAATATGGAGATCTTCCAGGTATTTTTCAAGCAGCTTGCCATTATTTCCCCCGGAAGGAAATAGTGCCAGAGAATCACCACCCAGCTTTTTAATACCCTTACTTACGTTGATGCCACCGCCTCCTGCTTCGGTTGAAACATCCGTACAGCGTAATTTTTTTTCAGGCAGCAATGCATCCACGCTGGTGCTTTTATCCACCGCGGGATTCATGGTAAGTGTAAGGATCATAAATAATTATTGTTCTGTTTCCCTGCTCTTCACTTCTTCCAGCACAGATTGAAAGACTTTATCAACTGTTTCATAATCCGAATAGCCCCTGCTCAACAGGTAGAATCTCATTTCGGTTATTTGAACGAACATCGTTGGAAAGCCAGAAACATGCAATTGTTTGACCAGCGAGAATTCATACCGCGCGGAATGTTCATACTCCGGCATCTTCATCTTCTCATAAAATTCATCAGCTGGAATTTCATACTTCTCCAGCAGGTGGCGGTAAGCTTCATCATCAGTAAGATCACGACCTTCATAATGCAATGCATATTGAAGATCTGCTGCAAACAACACAGAAAGTTCGTGATGATAATCTTTAAAAACGCACAATGCTATGGCGGGTTTAAGGGAATCAGGAAACCAGTCGCTCATATCCGGGTTATTGATATGCCAGAGATAATCCTGGCCAAACTTAATCCCGGTCATTTCTTCAACCGTTTTATATGCTGATTTAATATAATCAGCCGACAGGCTAATATGCTTGGGCGATTCCGGCAATATCATACCGCCTGATAGCACTTCAAAATCGAAACGATCTCGATAGGTTTCAAATATTTTTTTGATCACCGGACTGAAGCCATAACACCAGCCGCAATATGCATCGTAACAATAAATGATCTTTGGTCTCATAGTTCTTCCTTTAATGTGCTTCCAGCCAGTTGATTCCGGATCCTACTTCTGCTTCGACAGGTACACCATTTGGTAATGGCAGGGCAGCTTTCATGCAATCAAGTATGATTGGTTTGATCAGATCCACTTCATCTTTATGTGCATCAAAAACCAATTCATCATGCACCTGCAACACCATGCGGGAACGAAATCCATGTTTCTTAAATTCTTCGTGCACCCTGATCATTGCCATCTTGATCATATCCGCTGCAGTTCCCTGTATGGGTGAATTGATCGCGTTTCTCTCTGCAAAACCACGAACAGTGAAATTGCTTGAATTGATATCTTTCAGCCAACGCTTTCTTCCCATCAAGGTTGTAACATATCCATGTTCCCTCGCGAAGTTGATGGTATCATCCATGTACTTCTGAATATTGCTGAATTGCTTTTTATAATTATCGATGATGGTCTTTGCTTCAGTTCTGCTGATACCTAAATTATCAGCCAGTCCGAAAGCACCCTGTCCATAGATGATTCCGAAATTCACACTTTTCGCTTTGTAACGCATTTCTTTTGTTACATCTTCTTCTGCGACTCCATATACTTTTGCCGCAGTAGCCGTATGAATATCTTTTCCAAGTTTGAATGCTTCACACATCGCAGGGTCACCACTGATGGCGGCAACAATACGCAATTCAATTTGTGAATAATCCGCTGAAAGCAGCATGTGCTCTGCATCGCGAGGAACGAATGCCTTTCTTATTTCTCGTCCCCGCTCTGTTCTTACAGGTATATTCTGGAGGTTTGGATTGTTGCTTGATAATCTACCTGTGACTGCAACAGCCTGCGCATAACTTGTATGAACTCTTCCTGTTTTGCGGTTGATCATCTGCGGCAATGCATCAACATAAGTTGATCTAAGTTTGGTCAACTCACGATAGGATAAGATATTCTCTACAATAGGATTTTGATGCGCAAGTTTTGCCAATACATCTTCACCGGTTGCGTACTGACCAGATTTGGTCTTCTTTGCTTTTGGATCGAGTTGAAGTTTTTCAAACAATACTTCTCCTAACTGCCTGGGTGAACCAAGATTGAAACGAACTCCGGCCTGTTGATAAACCGATTCTTCATTCTGTTTTGCTTCAAGCTCCAGGGTTTTAGAATATTCATTAAGAAAATCAATATCAACCTTGATTCCTTCAAACTCCATATCCGCCAGTACTTTCACGAGTGGGTTTTCAACCTGTGTAAATACCTTTTCAACATCTTTTGATTTCAACAAAGGAGTGAATGCATGTTTGAGTTGAAGGGTGATATCTGCATCTTCTGCTGCATAGTCCTTGATCTTTTCCAGCTCAACATCTTTCATGTTGCCCTGGTTCTTTCCTTTCTTTCCGATAAGATCTTCGATTGGAATTGGTTCATATCCGAGGAACTGCGCACTCAATAAGTCCATACTTCTCTTTCCATCAGGATCGATCACATAATGTGCGAGCATCGTATCGAAAATCTTTCCTTTTAATTCGATGCCATACCATTTCAATACAAGGATATCATACTTCAGGTTGTGGCCTACCCAGGTGATGTTTTCATTTTCAAACAAGCGTTCAAATCTTTTCAGCTTGTTTTTACATTCATCCTGTATTTGTGAGAAAGGAATATAATAGGCTTCATGCGATTTGATCGCGAAGCTCATTCCAACCAGTTCACAATCATTCGCATCAATGCAGGTGGTTTCTGTATCAAAGCAAACTTCTGATTCATTCATCAGCTTGTCGATCATTGCATTGATCTCTTCCTCAGTATCAGCAAGAATATAATTGTGTGTTGTGTTATTGATATTTTTTTCTACAGAAAGAATGGATGTTTCTTCCAGCTCTTCCTTTACCTGGGCGCTTGCTGCTACTGCATTTCCAAAGAGGTCTGTTTGTACTCCCTGTGGCTGAACATTTGAAATTGCTCCACCATTTGCTGCTGCCTGCTGCGCAAAGCTTTCACCGAGAATTCTTCTACCAATGGTCTTGAATTCAAGCTCCATGAAGATATCTGTAAGCTTTTCTTTATTACATTCTTTCAGCCTGAAATCTTCTTCGTGAAATTCCACCGGAACATTTGTAATGATAGTTGCAAGTTTCTTACTCATGATGGCTGAATCCATTCCATTGCGCACCTTCTCTCCCAGTGCGCCTTTGATGTTGGCCGCATTAGCCAGGACATTTTCCAAAGTGCCATATTCTGCCAGCAGTTTTGCTGCAGTTTTTTCTCCAACACCCGGAATGCCCGGAATATTATCCACTGCATCACCCATCAAACCAAGAATATCAATTACCTGGTTCACATCTTTGATATTCCATTTTTCGCAGACCTTCTTTTTGTCGAGGATTTCTGCTTCACCGCCCTGGTAGCCTGGTTTGTAAATGAAGATATTGTCTTCAACCAATTGTCCGTAATCCTTATCCGGCGTAACCATGTACACTTCATAACCAGCCCTGGCAGCCTGTTTACTCAATGTTCCGATAACATCATCCGCTTCATATCCATCGCTTTCAATAACGGGAATGCAAAGTCCTTCGATGATTCTCTTAATATCAGGAATAGCAGCCATCAGGTCTTCCGGAGCTTCCTGCCTGTTTGCTTTATAGTCTGCAAAATCCGTGTGACGTTCTGTTGGTGCATGTGTATCGAAACACACAGCCATATGAGAAGGCTTCTGGTTATTGATCAGGTCGATCAATGTATTGGTGAAACCGAATTGAGCATTGGTATTTTTTCCTTTTGAAGTATAGCGAGGGTTCCTGATCAATGCATAATACGCACGGAAAACCAGCGCCATCGCGTCGAGGAGAAAGAGTTTTTTGGACATGCCCAAAAGTAGGAAAATGTTTGCTAGCGGAAGGGTTCTATGCTTTCATCTCCTCCAGTCGTTTTTTCATGCGGAACATTTCATCCCTTAGCCTTGCAGCTTCCATGAAATCAAGGTCCCGGGCTGCTTTTTCCATCTCTTTCTTTACCTTATTGATGGCTTTTTCCAATTGCGGAATTGTTTCATAATCACCCTGCTCTTCCGCGGCCTGGTTATGTACCAGCTCTTCATCAGGCGCAATACTGTAAGGACTTTTCACATCGTATCCCTTGATATCAAGTACAGATGTCTGGGCATAAACCTGTTCAATGGATTTTTTCACCGTTCTGGGAGTAATTCCATGCAGGGCATTATGCGCGATCTGCTTTTCTCTTCTCCTGCTTGTTTCATCAATAGTTTTCTGCATGCTTTCCGTCATCTTATCCGCGTAGAAGATCACAAGTCCATCCACGTTTCTTGCAGCACGACCAGCTGTTTGGGTAAGCGATCTTTCATTTCTCAAAAATCCCTCCTTATCTGCATCCAGGATCGCAACCAATGAAACCTCAGGAAGATCCAATCCTTCTCTCAGCAGGTTCACGCCTACGAGCACATCGATCTCACCCAGTCGCAATTGCCTGAGGATCTCAACGCGTTCAAGTGTATCCACTTCACTATGGATATATTTTGATTTTATGTTGATCCTGGCCAGGTATCGGTCCATCTCTTCCGCCATCCTCTTGGTGAGCGTCGTTACCAGTACGCGATCACCTTTCTTTACGCGCTTATCAATCTCATCCAGCAGATCATCGATCTGATTATGGCTCGGACGGATCTCAATGGGCGGATCAAGAAGCCCGGTGGGTCGTACAACCTGCTCAACAACCAATCCTTCAGTTTTTTGCAATTCATATTCACCCGGTGTTGCCGAAACATAGATCACCTGGTTCATCATGGATTCAAACTCGTGAAAATTCAGCGGGCGGTTATCGAGAGCGGATGGTAACCTGAAACCGTAATCTACCAGCACCATTTTTCGGGAACGGTCGCCACCATACATTCCGGAGATCTGCGGGATGGTCTGATGACTTTCATCTATCACACATAAAAAGTCTTTCGGAAAATAATCCAGCAGGCAGAATGGTCTTGAACCGGGTGAACGCCTGTCGAAAAACCTTGAATAGTTCTCCACTCCGTTACAGAAGCCAAGTTCACGGATCATTTCAAGATCATAATTCACTCTTTCACTCAATCGCTGTGCTTCAATCAACTTGCCGGTACTTTTAAAATATTCAACCTGTGCTGCCAGTTCATCCTGTATCTCAAACAGGATCTGTGTCATCATATCCTTTGGTGCGATATAGAGGTTGGCAGGGAAAATGGCCGCATCATTCAGTGAGATCATACGCTTGCCATTCGTAACATCGATGCTTTCGATTTCTTCGATCTCATCCCCAAAGAATGAAATCCGGTAACCATAATCAAGGTATGGAAGATTAATATCAACAGTATCGCCTTTTACACGAAATGTACCACGACCAAACTCGCCCTGGCTGCGGGTGTACAGGGAGTTAACTAGGGAATGAAGAAATCCCTGTCTTGATATTACCTGGCCTTTTGCAATTCGTACAATGCTGTTCTCATATTCTGCCGGGTTACCGATACCATAGATACAGCTCACAGATGCCACAATTATAATATCCCTTCTGCCGCTGAGAAGGTAAGAGGTTGCCTGCAGTCGCAGTTTTTCCAATTCTTCATTGATCGACTGATCCTTTTCAATATATGTATTGCTTACAGGCATGTAGGCTTCCGGCTGATAGTAATCGTAGTAGCTTACAAAATACCCGACAGCATTTTCCGGAAAGAATTGTTTGAATTCGCCATACAGCTGGGCAACCAGTGTTTTGTTGTGTGTCAGTACCAGCGTAGGTTTCTGCACATTCTGGATAACATTGGCGACAGTAAATGTTTTACCGGAGCCGGTTACTCCTAACAATGTTTGATGCATATCTCCGTTGAGCACTCCTTCAGTAAGCTGGCGGATTGCTTCAGGCTGATCACCTGCCGGTGAATAAGGTGTATGTAGTTTGAATGGCATTAGTCTGTTATTTTTCCTCCCCGGCGGAGTGGATCCCACCCTACTTTCAACTTTCCGTCGTCACCCGTTTGCGCTCTTAATCTTATACTGATACCTCTTTTTGATTGGGCGGTATCACTAAGATCCGTATCTGCATTGCTTCCCATCAGGTTTCTTACGGGTAGCACTATCCGCATATCCGTTCCATTCTTTACATCGTAGGTTCCTCTGACAAACATGGTGAGTGCGGTTGACCGGATCTCCATCCGGTCCATTTTGAAAGCGGTTCCATCAACGATGAGCCGGTTCTTCAGGTCTGCAAATTTAATTTTTGTAAAGTCCTGTTTCTTAAAAACTTTTTGTGAGATCTTCTGGATCGGTTCAAAGTTGTTCAGCTCAAAATCGCTGATAAGGAAATCGATGGTTCCAGCATTCATTTCACGCTGGATCTGGGCCTGGTCGTTGATCTCTGTTTTAAGATTTACCGTTGCGTTGATCTTTCCTTCTATGTTTTTTGAAGTAATCGCATCCTGGCCAAAATCTGCAAATGCTGTGAAGATGGTGGGCAGATGAATATTTTTTAAGGTTGATTGGATCTGAAGGAAATTATTCCGGTCTCCTTCTTTCATAGTTCCTTTTAACTGCATGGTTCCTCCTGCATGCTGTAGCGATACATTATTTACCCTGGCTTCACTGGTTAACAACTCAATATTGGCTTTCAGGTCTTCTCCATGAAATTTCCTGTAGTCCAGGGAACCAGCATTGAGTGTAAGTTCGACGTTTCCTTCCGTAAACATCTTGTCGATCTTGCCGGCAGTTTTTCCGAGGAGAGCCTTGTCTCTCGACTTGGTGGTTTTAGGTCTTTTTGTAAGAAATCCTTTGTAGTCTTCGAGGTACAGGTGAGGACTGTAAATATTCCATTTCAACAGGAGTTTGTCGGGACTGATATTCAACATGGACAAAAAGTTTTCCGCCATGCCATTCATGGTAATATTGGTTTTTCCAGTGTTGAGTTTTAGTTGTTCAACATAAACATGATTGCCACGGAGGATGATCTTTCCATCGGCATTATTCATTTGAAATTGCCTTGGCAGGTAAGTCATACCCCCATCTTTTACAATTATGTTTCCATTCAGTGTTGAAGGAGTACTGTCGTTCTCCGTAATGGGACCCGAATAATTAAGATCAACCAAAGCCTTGCCTGCTGTGAATTTCATGGTTTCACTTCCAGAGATCTCATTCAGATCTTTGAGTGGAAATTCAGTGTTGAGGCGGGTTTTAAGTACTGGCTTTTTCAGGTTGGCAATGATCATGGAATCTGTTGCCACCGGTATTTTTTCAATATTTCCTTTCAGGTTATAAAAGCTGATAGTAGAGTTTTCATCGTCCCTGGGTTTGTTTTTATCTGCCTCATTATAAAATCTTGCTTTGAAGCTTGCATTGGATAATGTGAGCATCTTCGTTTGTACTTCACCGTTAGGAAGATCCATGTTGATTTGAACAAGGGGCTTGAATTTGTAAGTAGTTCTTCCTTTGATCAATGCTTCAACTGAAAAATCTCCTTCTAATTTGTAGTCATTTATCTTGGAGGATATGGCTTTGGGAAGAATGGCTGATATCTCTTTTAAACTAGCTTTGTTTGTTGAAATGGATAGTGAGAAATCAGGAGCTGCTTTATTTAAAGAAAATGCCGCTGCGATCTGGTAGGGTTTATTATTGAAATTGATCGTTTGTTTATTGAAGCTGAGCAATCTTGTTTTCTTGTTGTAAACAAGGTGAAGTGCGGTTTGCATGGTAGAATTTGTAAGGTATCCGCCCTTGCTGGTATTGAAAGCAACCTGTGTAATATTGAAATCAATATCAGCATCGATCTCGAGGAAATTTTTGTTGTGGTCAAGCTCAACCAGGAGTTTTTTAGCCAGTATATGATGGTGTTTGTTTCTTTCCGGATAGGTATAATCAAGGATCATCTGCCTGAATTCTATGTCCGGATACTTTGCAGCATCGGGCTTTTCATCCTGTTCATCTTTTTCTTTATCCGAGGTTCTGAATACGTAAGTGTTATCAAATTGATCCGACTTGATAATATTGATCCTTCCATTCTGAAGGATGACCCTATCGAGTTTTACGTCTGAAAAGATCTTAAGAAGTGAAATTCTTAGCAATGCGTTTTTTGCTGACAGTAGATCTTTTTTATGAAACTGGTAGGCACTATCGCGGATTACCAGGTCAGTTATCTTAATGGACAGAAAGGGGAAGGTTTCGCTTGAACCGGTGGAGATACTTCCAATACTGGTTTGCCCGTGAGTTCTCTTATTGATAGCTTTTACCAGTTTGTTCTTTAAAGCTGATTCATTGGATGTGATATAAATGGTTAGAGCAGCCAGGGCGATCAGGAGGATTCCGAGGGCCAGTGCTATAATAAAAAACGCCTTCTTCAAATACTTATTCAAGAAAATGATATTTGAAGAAGACGGTTAAAAAATTGGGCCGCCCCGGCACTATGAGTTACTGATCTTTCTTTTCAGGTAGGTCGAATAATCGGGAACCTGGGCTGCGTATTCATTGAGCATCAATGGGGAGGTTAGGATGAAATCCGCAGTGGCGCGATCATTTGCTACGATAATATTCCAGGCGATAGCCACTCTAAGCAGTGCCTTTACATCGCTATCATGGGGTTGGGCTTCCATGGGATCCCAAAAGAAAATAAGGATATCGATATGACCTTCCGCGATCATGGCTCCAATCTGCTGGTCGCCACCGATTGGCCCGCTGAGTAATTTTTTTACAGGACGGTCTAGTTTATCTTCTAAAAGGTTTCCTGTGGTACCTGTTGCAAAAAGTTCATGTCTTGATAAAACCGCTTTATTGAATAACGCCCATTCGATCAGGTCTTTCTTTTTGTTATCGTGAGCTACCAGTGCTATACGTTTCCTGGGCTTCATCAGCCTGCTATCCATGTTGAATCTGTTTAAAAACCTTGAGATACTTATTTGCCGAAAGGTACTTTTTAAATTCTTATTAACGGAAGCCCGTAAAATAAAATTGGAGGTTATAAGTTTTTTGCATGCTTATCAAGTGAAGGGGCATGGTATTTGTTAAGTCTTCATTCCCATTAAATTATGTTTAAGTTACTTATTCCATTTGTAATAAGCTTTGCCTGCGTGCCAGTGTGCGCGCAGCTTTCAGCGTCTGCGGGTGCCGACAGCGCTGCAACAAATGTGGTAAGTGCTGATCAGCAAACTTCACTTTACAATGGTCATCTAACAACTTCGATTAAGGATAAGAACAAGGTATTGATCAGTTGGCCAAAGCTTGATTCGATTGATGTTGATTATTATTCTTTGGAACGAAAGACCAATGAATCATTGTTTGAAGTGGTTGGGGTCATTCGTCGTGATAGTTCATTGAGTACATACAATTGGTTGGATGAAGGGGCTTCGGTTGGCCGGCATTATTATAGATTATCTGTTGTAACCAGTGAAGGTCAGAAGATGATTCTTGCGGGTTCGCAGGTAATACTTTCAGGAGCTACGGATATCAAATTTTATCCAAACCCTGTTGATAATGTATTGATCATTCGTTCATCTTACCCGCTTGATGTGGTGATATTGGATGCACAGGGTATGATCAAAGTGCCCATGTTCAAGGTGAACGGGTTGACCACCTTGCCGGTATCTCAGCTGGAGAAAGGAATTTACTATATCAGGTTTCAGAATAAATTAACCGGGCTGGTAAGCCAGGAGCGGTTAGTAAAGAATTGATGTTGCACTAGTAAATTCCCTATCTGAAAAATACTATTGTTAGTTTCAAAAGGTAAACTTACTTTTACCTCGGTTTTTCATAGGATATTGGATTTTAAAACGGGGTTGAATTTCCATTCATGCCCCTTTTTTTTTGCCCTTCGGGCATAACGGCTTCGGAGAAGCCGGACTGAACGTTGGGAGGAAAAGAATCGTTCAGCCCCATCGCTTCGCTTGGTTCTGCCCGGTTTAAAAACAAGAAACCCCCGTCACCGGAGGTCCCTTTCTTACTAACCCATACGAAAACTATATTAAGGCATCGGCCAATTTATGCGTTCTGCATCTCCTTGATCTTTTCCCTGATCTTGGTTTCAATTTCATTAGCTAACTCCGGATTATCGTGCAATAGCGACTTCACTGCTTCACGTCCCTGGCCTAACTTATCAGTATTATAGCTGAACCAAGACCCCGACTTCTGCACAATATTCAATTCAACACCCATATCGATGATCTCCCCTACTTTAGAGATACCTTCTCCAAATACAATATCAAATTCAGCTGCACGGAAAGGAGGAGCAACCTTGTTCTTAACCACTTTAACTTTCACCCTGTTTCCGATCGCTTCATCGCCATCTTTGATCTGTGCCATACGACGGATATCCAATCTTACTGAAGCATAGAACTTCAATGCATTACCACCGGTGGTAGTTTCAGGATTTCCGAACATCACTCCGATCTTCTCACGAAGCTGGTTGATGAATATGCAGACAGTGTTTGTTTTATTAATGGTAGCAGTCAGCTTACGAAGCGCCTGCGACATCAATCTTGCCTGGAGGCCCATTTTGCTGTCACCCATTTCTCCTTCGAGTTCACCCTTAGGAACCAGGGCAGCAACGGAGTCAATCACCACTACGTCCAATGCTCCGGAAAGGATCAGCCTGTCGGCAATTTCCAATGCCTGCTCACCATAATCAGGCTGGGAGATCAGCAGGTTGTCGACATCAACACCCAGTTTTTGAGCATATGCACTATCAAATGCATGTTCCGCATCGATAATAGCACACATTCCGCCCTTTTTCTGTGCTTCTGCAATAACATGGATAGCAACGGTGGTCTTACCGGAAGATTCAGGTCCGTAGATCTCTACGATCCTTCCCTTTGGTAAACCGCCAATTCCCAAGGCACTATCCAAACCGATTGAACCGGTTGAGATCACTTCCTGTTGCTGTTCTGCCCTTTCATTCATCATCATCACGCTACCCTTTCCAAAATCCTTGTCGATCTTGTCCATGGTTAACTTCAGGGCCTTGAGTTTTTCGCTATTTGACATGTTATTGAGTTTAGATTCAAAATTATTATTTGTCAAATGTAGATAAAATTATCTTTTCAACACTAATTTTATTAGCAGAAAAACACTAATTTTTTTGGTTATTTTTCCCTTCGGTTGATCGTCATTTCCTCCGGTTTTCATGGTGATTTCCCCTAAATTTGAAAAAACCTTGATATGAGACTATTAATATTGATCGCGATCCTGCTGGTAAGTTATAGTGGATTCAGTCAGCCTGCCTCAGCTAAACCAGGCGTATCTTATGGCGATAAAACAACTGCCGACCAGGCAATCAGCGCTACAGACCTTTCTTCTAAAATGAATAATGGAAAATTCAATGGAAAGATCACCGGTACAGTTACTGAAGTATGCCAGGAAAAAGGATGCTGGATGAAAGTGGATAATGGCAGTGGTGAGCCGCTAATGGTAAAGTTCAAGGACTATGGTTTCTTCATGCCTAAAGATATTGTAGGTAAAAAGGTGGTATTGGACGGGGAAGCACTGACCAAAGAAGTTTCCGTGAAACAGCAAAAGCATTATGCTGAAGATGCCGGAAAATCAAAAGAAGAGATTGGTAAGATCACCAAGCCAAAAAAAGAAGTGCAGTTTATCGCTAAAGGTGTGCTGGTAATCTGATAAAATATTGTGTAACCACTCATGAAAGGTTTGCGTCAAAGGATGCAAACCTTTTTTTATGCGCTCTCTATTGTTCGTTTGTGCATTACTGTTAGTATCTGTTTCCTATGCTGCCGACTCATTATTCGTTACAACTTCTGATTCAGTAAAAATATTTGTGAAGCGGGCTGGTAAGGGCCGCCCTGTATTGTTCATCCATGGTGGTCCGGGTTCAACATCCTATTATTTTGAACAGGAAGGTGGAACTGTGTTTGAGAAAGATGTTGAAATGATCTACATGGATCAGCGCGGATGCGGAAGATCGTCTTTCGCACCAAATGGTGATTACTCCCTGGATCGTGTTACCAAAGATTTCGATGAAGTTAGAAAAGCACTGGGTATAAGCAAATGGACCATCATGCCTCACAGTTTTGGTGGTGTACTCGCTACCCAATATGCTTTGAACTATTCTTCTACCATAGATAAAATGGTTTTCCTGAATTGTACCATCGATATCAATCATTCTGCAAAAAGCGGGATAGAGAAAACCATCGACCTGCTGAAGCTTGAAGGAAATGAAAAAGCCTACCTGCTGAATGATTCAGTGCCTTTGCTCGACAGATGGGGAAATGCATTTTGGCATTTGCGCAACAGGGATATGGTTTATGCGATCATGTTTGATAAGAAGGAAAGCTACAAGCTGGACAGCACACTAATGAACCAGCCATTCTTAAAATTTGAATTCAACCAAAAGGTTTGGGGATATCCGGAGTACTTCAGAAGTTATGTAAATGAAACTGCAAAGATCAATATTCCTGTCCTGGTAATTTCAGGTTCAAGAGATTATACCATTGGCGTTGATCATCCTTCTATCATGAAGTTTCCCAACATGAAAGTTAAGACAGTTGAAGGCGGTCATGCTCTTTACCTGGAAAATAATAAAGCACTGCATAAGGCAGTGAGAGGATTTTTGAAAAGCTAAACAATAGTTGCAAGATACTGCGCGGCGGCACCAAGCAGTAATCCACCATAGATCTCAAAAGGTGTGTGGTCAGAGGATACAAATCTTGCTGATAAGGTAAGACCAGTAATAGCAGTAGCGGCAGCAATATATTGCCCGCTGCTGCCCTCCCCTGAAAGTGCTATCATTATTATAAAGAACAACATTCCTCCCACACCGAGAGCGTGCATACTAATTTTGAACCAGATGTTCGACATCCATCCTATGATCACGGTGATGAATACACCCAATAGAAAATCATTGAATACTTCGGGACTAAACCCAAGATTTCTAAAAACATTCCATGCCCAGAAACTGAAGAACATGGTTGCAGCATAAGGAATGATCCTTTCTTTCTGAGTTTTCAAAAGTATGCTGCTGGAAAACTTCAATCTCCAAAGAAGAAAGACCGTGATAGCGGGAAGTAAGAAAAGGTTCACTCCAATAGTTGCCATGATCCTGATCTTTTGAGAATCATTGAAACCCGCAAAATAGGTTGGATGCCAGTAAAGTAAAAAGGCAGTTACATACAATGGAATAAACAATGGATGAAACAGAACGGAAACAAAGTTCCCTGCAAATCTTAATAATCTCGCATCCATATTAAAGTTCTTTTCTTAATCTAGCTACAGGTATATTTAATTGTTCCCTGTATTTCGCCACGGTACGGCGCGCAATATTATACCCTTTTTCCTGTAATAGCTCGGTAAGTTTTTCATCACTCAGCGGTTTTTTCTTGCTCTCTCCTTCAATAAGATCACTAAGGATCTTTTTCACTTCTCGGGTCGACACTTCCTCACCGCTCTCCGTGCTGAGAGATTCACTGAAGAAGAATTTGAGTCGATAAGTACCGAATTCAGTCTGAACAAATTTACTGTTGGCCACACGGCTCACGGTTGAAATATCAAGACCTGTTCTTTCAGCAATATCTTTCAGGATCATTGGTCGCAGCACGGTTTCATCGCCAGTCAGGAAAAATTCATGCTGGTAATTCATAATGGTTTCCATCACGCTGCTCAGGGTATGCTGACGCTGTTTGATTGCATCAATGAACCATTTCGCTGCATCAATTTTTTGCTTGATGAACAGAACCGCTTCTTTCTGGCGCTTATCTTTTTTACTTCCGCGATCATATTCGCGAAGCATGTCACGATACCCTTCACTGATGCGCAGATCAGGTGCATTCTTGGAATTAAGCGTTAACTCAAGCTTTCCTCCATTATTATAGATAAAGAAATCGGGGATCACATAACTCTCTGCCTTGTTCAGGTCGCTGTAATTGCCACCAGGCTTGGGGTTGAGGCGAATGATCTGTCCAATGACATTTTTAAGATCAATATCTGTAAGATTCAATCCACGCTGGATCTTATCGTAATGCTTCTTTGTAAACTCATCGAAGTATTTAGATAAAACTTCGATCGCCATATCCACATCTTTATTATCCTTACGCATCCTTTCGAGCTGGAGCAGTAAACATTCCTGGAGGTTTCTTGCGGCCACTCCCGGAGGATCAAAATGCTGAATGAGCCTAATCACATCTTCCACTTCTTTTTCATTCGTATCAACATTCTGGCGGAAGGCAAGGTCATCAACAATGGCAATGGTTTCTCTTCTCAGGTATCCATCATCATCAATCGATCCAACGATCTGCTCCGAAATCTTTTGCTGCTTTTCATCAAGCTTCAGCATACCCAGCTGTTCCTGCAGGTGTTCGTGGAAGGAAGTTTCAATTTTATAAGGTGCAACTTTGCCCTCATCAGGCTCAGGATAATTATCATCCTTCATTTTGTATTCTGCAATCTCTCCATCTTCGTCGCCAACATATTCGCTTATATCAAGGTTCTCATATTCATCTTCACTTCCATCCATTTCATAATCCTCTTCCTCGGAAGTATCAAACTCATCCTTGATATCATCAAACTGGTCGTCATGATCCTCTTCTGCCTGCTCCAATGCCGGGTTCTCTTCAAGCTCTTCCTTGATACGCTCTTCTAGATTCGCAGTAGGAACCTGCAGCAACTTCATTAACTGAATCTGCTGAGGAGATAATTTTTGTAATAGCTTCTGCTGTAAACTCTGGCTCAGTGACATATCTTTATCCTACTTAACCCGGAAAATTTTTTAAAAGGCCGGGCGCCCACAAAAATCAGGCCGTAAATTACAAATTATTAAAAAGGTGGGATGAAAACAAACATTAAAATTATCCTAAGCGTAATATTTTGTCTGTCGGCTCTTGGCTCCAGTGCCCAGATAGCATCTGTCAGCAAGTTGGTTATTCATCCTTTAACTACTGTAAATGACACTGTTAGATCGACAAAAATTAATGTAGCCCGCCCGGTTCTCAGGCCAGATCCCGCATATTATACTCAAAACTTTGGCTTCTTTTGCAAGAAGGAATTGCAACTGGAGAAAGCTACTTCGGTGAAATTAAGGGTCCGACTAGGATCTGTTCAGCAATGCGATATATTAGAAGGAAAGGAAAAAGCTATCACCAGCAGGCATTAAAAAAAGCCCCTTCATGGGGCTTTACATTATCCTAAAACTTTCTTAATTGCTGCGGCCATTTTCTCACCTTTTTCTGTTGTTTGTTCTTCCGTCCAACCAAGATTAATTAATGTTGAAATACATCTTCCTAAAACTGCATCGCTTTTGCTGAAATCTTTAGTTGCATGATGCACTACTTTAGACTTAAGATCAGGATGAAGTCCATTCAATGTAATTGAATTTTTCAGATGATCCCATTTCCTGATATAATGCCAGTTGTTATCAAACCAGTAGAAATTTCCTGCGAGAATTCCCTGCTCTTTCATTTCCGCAACTACCTTGCGTGCAAGATCTTCAGAAGGCAGGAACCAGCTCAGAAAGCTGCAATTGTCGCCTGATTCATCTGGAACGCGACGAAAACTTACACCAGGGATCCGCTCTAGGTAAGAACGCAACATTTTATTATTCTTTCTCTGTGTATCAAGGATCTGATCAACCTTTTTTATCTGTGCAAGACCCACTGCTGCGTGTAATTCAGAGATCCTGAAATTATATCCAATGAATGGATGAAGATCTGCTCCGCGATCTGCACCCAGGTGGTCATGTCCATGGTCGCTGTATCCATCGCTTTTAATGAATACATCTTCGCGGTTGGTCATCACTACACCACCTTCACCGCAGGTCATGGTTTTCACGAAGTCGAATGAAAAAGTTCCTGCATCTCCAATAGTTCCCAGTGCTTTTCCTTTATATGTTCCGCCAATACTCTGGCAGGCATCTTCGAGCAAGAGGAGGTTATGTTCTTTACAGATAGCAGCCAGCGCATCCATATCGGCCATGCTTCCGCACATATGAACCGGCATGATGCATTTTGTATTTGGAGTGATCGCTGCTCTTACTGCTTCGGGGTCAAGTGTAAGTGTGTCGTCGACATCTACCAGCACCGGAACTGCTCCAACGCTGATAACTGCTTCAAAACTTGCTACGAAAGTGAATGCCGGCATGATCACTTCATCGCCATATCCTATCCCTAGCGCGCTCATCGCAGTAGTAAGAGCTGCTGTTCCGCTTGAAACCAGCTGCGCATATTTTGATCCGAATTTTTCGCAGATAGCCGCTTCCAGATCTTTGGATTTCCATATCCCTTTACGCGATCCATCAAAACCATAACGCATCAGAATTCCAGTCTCTAATACATCATTTACTTCCTTGCGCTCTTCAGCACCGAATAATTCAAAACCGGGCATAATTGAATTGTTTAGGAGGCAAAAGTAAGGAAATTAGAAGTTGGGAGTTGGGAGTTGGGAGTTAGAATAAGGCCGCGGAAAGTTCCACGGCCCTTCTATCAACCTTAACCAACCAATGAAAAAATTAGATAATAACTGCGATCGACTTTATCACTGCCGCAAGCCTTACTGCATCATGGATGCGTTGTTTTGTAGTACCATGACCAAGCAATGCTTTTTCGTGTGAAGTCACACACATCTGGCAACCATTCACAGCACTTACTGCGGTACTCAGCAATTCAAAGAATTCTTTTCCCAGAACAGGTGATGCCATAATGCCCATGCGAATTCCTGCCTGCGCAGTATCATAGAATTCATCATGCATAAAATGCCTGAACCTGTAATAAATATTATTGGCATTCATCAGGCTGGTACATGCGATCACTTCTGCAATCTCTTTTTCGGTTGCACCTTCCGCTTCTGCTTTGCTAATGAATGCATTTTTCAGCAGGTCATTTTTTTCATTCACTGCAATGGATAATGCAATGAAGAAAGCTTCCTTCCTCGTAAGTGTTTCAGCACCTAAGGCTGTCGACAAACTTACTTTTACATCCTTCAGGTACCTGCTGTCGGCCTTTTGCAGCAACTGAAGGTTTTCAGATACCGAGGTTTCATTTATTCCGAGGTCCTGCAATAATGCAACCGCATTATCAACAGTACTTGTAATTCCAAACATTATTTCGAGATTTTAAAACAAGGACCAGTGAATGCACTGGTCCTTTATGAGAGATGATTATTGGGATTAGGCTTCGATGGTAGCTTCACCTTTCTGCCAGTTACATGGGCAAAGTTCATCTGTTTGCAAAGCATCCAGTACGCGGATCACTTCCTTCACATTTCTACCAACATTCAAATCATACAATGAAACCCAGCGAATGATTCCCTGTGGATCCACGATGAATGTAGCACGATAAGCTACTTTTTCATTCTGCTCAAGAATTCCAAGCTCTTCTGCCAGTGTTCTTGAAGTATCAGCCAGCATCGGGAATTTAAGATCGCGAAGATCTTCGTGATTCCTTCTCCATGCTGCGTGTACGAATTCAGTATCAGTTGAAGCACCGATCAGGATTGCATCGCGATCAGCGAAGTCCTGTGCGTGGGTGTTGAATTCAGCGATCTCTGTAGGACAAACAAATGTGAAGTCCTTTGGCCACCAGAACATTACAAGCCATTTTCCTGAGCTTCTGATCTCTTCAGATGTAATGTCATAAAACTCTTTTCCTTTTTCAATGGATACAACTGCTTTCTTAGCAAATTCCGGGAAAGTAGAGCCGATTGATAAAACTGCGTTCTTCATAATCTTTAATTTACTGAGTGTTTAAAACCGGGTGCAAAGGTGACTCAAAAGATTATACAGAAGTATCAAATAAAACAATGCCCAATAGAAAATCTCTATTGGCCAATATTCTTATTATAGAAAAATGCTATTTAATGGACGATCGATCTGTTGCTGGAGCAATGATTGCAGCAGGAGGTGTAGCTACAGGTTCAGGGTTTGATTGCTGTTCCTTATGTTTTGAAATAGCTTCCGACAGCCATGGCATCGGCGGAACCATCGCAGGAACTTTGTAGTAATTGTTTTGCAGACTGTCGCACCAACCGTTTGGATTATTTACAAATGATTTACTAGAAAAGTAAATGGCGCCCTGGATCTCAGGATATGAGCGCATCATATTGATCTGCCTTGGTAACAGTGTTGCATCTTTCCAGGCAGTATTGGATCCGGCACGATAGATGCCCAGGCCGATATAGCAATGTTTGCCATAGGTATGTTTGCTCCACCAGTCAACCAAAACCTCGTATGGTGCTGCTTTGTGGCCAATTTCCCAGTAAAGCTGAGGGGCAACATAATCGATCCAGCCTTCTTTTAGCCAAAGTAATACGTTTGCATAAAGATCATCGTAGTTTGTAACACCAGCTTTGGTGGCGCTTCCCAGCGAGTCCTTGTCCATATTTCTCCAGACACCAAAAGGACTGATTCCAAATTTTACATGTGGCTTTTCTTCCTTGATGGCCCGTGAAAGTTTTGAAATGATCGAATCTACATTACTTCTTCTCCAGTCATCTTTTGCCATTGATGAACCGGACTTTTCATAAGAGACCTGGTCAGGAAATTCTTTTCCTGCCACACGGTATGGATAGAAATAGTCATCGAAGTGCATACCATCGATATCATATCTCTTCACGATATCGCGGATAACGCTTACCACATGTTCCTGGGCATCTTTGTTTCCCGGATCGAAATATCTTTTTCCTCCATAAGAAAGAAACCACTGGGGAAATAACCTGGTGATATGATTTGGAGAGATGGAAGACTTGCCAATGCTGTGTTCTGCACGGTATGGGTTACACCATGCATGGAATTCCATTCCGCGTTTATGCGTCTCGGTTACCATGAACTCGAGCGGATCATAATAAGGAAATGGGGGCCTTCCCTGTTTGCCTGTAAGCCATTCACTCCAGGGTTCAAATGGGGATGGATAAAACGCATCCGTAGCCGGACGCACCTGCACAATGACAGCATTCATGCCATTCTTCTTGTGCATGTCGAGCAACTGGATAAACTCTGCCTTTTGTTTTTCTGAATCGTAATTGCCTCGTGTTGGCCAGTCGATATTATCGACGGTGGCAATCCAGGCAGCACGGAACTCGTACTGGGGCTGCGAAAAAACGTTTACACTAAGAAGCACCAATAT
This sequence comes from uncultured bacterium, assembly GCA_966112615.1. Classification (GTDB taxonomy): domain Bacteria; phylum Bacteroidota; class Bacteroidia; order Chitinophagales; family Chitinophagaceae; genus Flavitalea. The sequence continues at coordinate 403,194 of CBHWDO010000001.1, read as the reverse complement.
CATGGCGCACAGAACCGGGGTTGCACTTCTCATGTCATTAAGATTAGGAGATTCTAAAAATACAACCTAATCTGATTTGCGCAACTTGTCGAGCAGGGTATTTAACGTTTTGGACTCTTCGGTAGTTAGACCATTGAATTGCATATCCATCTCATCCATAAGCTCATCCAGCTGTCCGAGTAAGTATAATCCCTTATCAGTGATAGTGACATCTACCAGCCTTCGATCAGTTTCACAAATCACTTTTTTAACAAGATCCTTTTTAATGAGCCTGTCTACTATGCGGCTTGTATCACTCATTTTGTCGAGCATGCGTTGCCTGATCTGTAAAGTCGACAAAGGTTTTCCTGCACCGCGAAGGATCCGGAGAATATTGTATTGCTGGGGAGTTAGATCGGCCTGGTCATAAAATTTTCTGGCACCTTCCATCACCCAGTTATAGGTGAAGATCATATTGACTCTAAGCTTCTGGTATTCCGATCGGAAGTTCGTCGTTTGGATGTCTTTTTCTAAACTCATGGATTGTAGTGATGTAATGTTAAGGTGTTGATTCGAAAATTAACCCCAGACCTTTGTGCCTTCGCTGCAATTAGAACAAATATCGATCTCTTTTCGGCTCTTCAGGATGCTGTTCCTGAATTGCCTGTAGGTATCACTTCTCCAGATCTCCTGAAAGCTTTTGCCTTTAAGATCACCTAGTTTGTGAGTCGCATCTTTGTCGAAGCAGCAGGGGACTACTAATCCATCCCAGCTTATAACTGTGGCGTGCCATAACCTCCAGCAGTGATTCAATAATTTGTTCTTGGGAAGATAGCTGCCATCTTCCTGTTTATTGTACCTGCTGTACTTTTCAAGGGTCGGGATAAGGTTGTGTGGATCGTTTTCGTAATCATAGACCTGTGCGGTCTTAAATCTTACTTCATCTACACCGATCTCGGCTGCAAGTTTACGAATATCCTCTATTTGATGTTCATTTGGTTTTACTACCAGGAACTGGAAAAATACAAATGGTTTCTTACTGTTGAGTTCTTTTTTCCATTTCACGATGTTTCGGGCACCTTCCAGCACTTTTTCAAGTTTTCCTCCAACGCGGTAAGATTGATAAACATCCTGCGTGGTTCCATCTATGGAGATGATCAGGCGATCGAGCCCACTCTCAATGGTCCTTTTTGCATTCGCATCATTTAAATAATGCGCATTGGTTGAAGTGGCGGTATAAATTCCTTTCGATGAAGCATACTTTACCATTTCCAGGAAATCCGGGTTGAGATATGGTTCTCCCTGGAAATAGAACACCAGGTAAAGAAGTTCTTTATGGATCTGGTCGATGGTTTCGGAAAAGAAATCCTTCTTCAACATCCCGGTTGGCCTGGTGAAAGCTCTCAATCCACTGGGGCATTCGGGGCATCTCAGGTTACAGGAAGTAGTTGGTTCGAAGGAAATAGAGACTGGCAGCCCCCATTGAATTGGTTTACGTGTCCACTTGCTGACATAAAAGCTCGATAATACCTTGGCGGCATTCCATGCGCGCCGGGGAGTAAGTTTTGATATCAGGTTGATGGTATCATGTAAATTAGGTATAGCCACATAGTAAAATTAAGGTCTGTAAAGCATAATCCCATAGGCTAATATGAAGTTTCGGTTGGGGCGGATTATCTTGCAGCGGACTTTACAGCAGCAAAGGGAAATTTATTCTTGATGACCAGAAAGAAAAAGAAGCAATCCGGTACAGGTTGGAAAATATTTGTCTTCATCATGTTTGGAGCGATCCTCGTGATGGGGGGATTGCGGATTCGTGAATTGCTGGAAAGAAAAAAATCTCCTTTTATCAAGTATGATGAATTTGGCATTGAGATCCCTATTGAATATGAGATCCATGGCATTGATGTATCGAAATACCAGCAGCAGATCAATTGGGACTATGTACGGGATATGGAGGTAAGAGGAATTAAAATTGGTTTTGCATTTATCAAGGCAACAGAAGGTATCATGCGGGAAGACAGGTTCTTTGACCGTAACTGGAAGAAAACAAAAGAAGCAGGATTACCAAGGGGAGCCTATCATTTTTTCCTGGCCACTAAAAGTGGAAAGCTGCAGGCAAAGAATTTTATTTCTTCAGTCGAGATTGAACCAGGTGATCTTCCGCCTGTTTTAGATGTGGAACAAACCTATGGTGTCAGGTCGGATCTATTGAGAGAAAGATGCAGGGAGTGGCTCGATGAAGTAGAGCGTCATTATAAAGTGAAACCCATTATTTATACGAATGTTGAATTTTATAAGCAGCATTTAAAAGGTGAATTTGATGATTATCCATTGTGGGTTGCTCATTATCTTCAAAAGAACAAACCCAGGATCAGTCGCGACTGGCATTTCTGGCAGCACAGTGAATCCGGCAAAGTCAATGGAATTCGTGGACGCGTTGATTTCAATGTATTCAATGGAGATTCCACTGATTTCCAAAATCTATTAAAGCGGTAATATGGAAGAAGATGCATCAAGATTGTTGAGGAAGGTGGTCAAGACCATGTCGGCAGCGATACTCTGGCTGCTCTTCAACATGACCATAGGGATTTATTTTGGATGGATGTTCTTCTATACTGCTCCTTCCCTCGGCAATTATATTTTCTATGTATTTATGGCGGGAACCCTGGTGTGGATGGTGATTTATTTGAAGAGGTTGTGGAGAGTGTAGCGGGCTGACCACCCGAAGGGTGGGCTGAACGCACTGGGCTGAACAAAAAGCGCAGCTTTTTGGGCTGGCCAGAATTCCAGTCAGCCCAGTCGACTTCGTCAACTGTTCAGCCTGGTGCATTCAGCCCACCCTTCGGGTGGTCAGCCTGTTAGGAACTATGATCAGCAACGATCTTCCAGTCTCCCTTGATCTTTCTGAACAACAACGTGTAATGTCCTTTCAGATCACCAACACTTCGGATCAGGTGCCATTTACCAACAACAAAAAAAGCATCACCTGAAATCTTTTCAACTTTGATGATATTGAATTCAAGTTTGCCCATTTGTTCTCTATCAGGATATCCCTTGATATAATTCTGTAAAGTATTTTCCCATCCATAAGTCACGCCCGATTTCCCAATGAACATCAGCGAATCATTTTTCCAGTATCCTTTCATGAAATCATTCAGGTCGCCTTTATTCCATGATTCCGTTTGTTCTTTAAGAATGGTGCGGATCTTCTGCTCATCATTTTGAGCAATAGATGCTAAAGGCAGCATCAAGAGTAGTAGAATATATTTCATACGAAATTTTTTAAAATAAAAGTGCGCACAAGGTTGTGCGCACTAATCAGGTCTTCACGTCTCCACGTCTCCACGTCTTCAAGTCTTCACGTCTCTATATCGCCCAGGCCTTATCCCCCTTCTTATAATCAATACATCCTTCGTATTTACCTGGAGATTCAACATAGCGAAGCGCCTGTGTGGCACCGATCTCTGAAGTGAAATATCCTAAAAGAGTAAGCTCCTTCATCATCCTGAAATAATGAGTGGCATCCTCTTTCTTCTTGTTCTTCGTATAATCACGCTGCTCTTTGTCGAGCTCTACCAGCAACTGGTTCTTCTGTGTTGCATCAAGCGACATGAAGTCTTTGTCGAATTTCTTCTTGCTGGCATCATTCAACTTAACGATACCCTCATGGAAGATTTTCTGATCATCTTTGGTATAGCAATCATTCACCATTACAGTCATGAATGCTCCAACCTTTGCAGCTTTTGCACCAGGAGTACTTGTAGTTGGTATGATGGTTTCTGCCACTTCATCCAAAAACGCTGCATCAGTGTCTTTGAACGTATAGCTTTCGCCTTCACCAGCTTTCTTATCAGCCGGCTTACAGCCTTCTAAAAATATATTCGCACCAACAATGGTTCCTCCTAATAAAAGGGCAACTCTTGATACGGCATCGCGACGATTCATATGAATAGTTTGATAAGTTTAGAGATTTTGTTTCTTTAATTCATTCACTGCGAAATCAACTGCACGTGCAGTCAATGCCATATAAGTGAGTGATGGATTCACACATGATGCAGAGGTCATACATGCACCATCCGTAACGAATACATTCTTCGCATCCCAAACCTGGTTGTTGCCATTCAACACCGAGGTCTTAGGATCACGACCCATGCGCGCAGTACCCATTTCATGAATACCCATGCCCGGTGCATAATCGTTATCGTAAGTGTATACATTCTTAACACCTGCAGCTTCCAGCATTTCCTTCGCATCCTCCATCATATCCTTACGCATCTTCTTCTCATTCTCCTTGATCTCGGCATTCATATTCAATACCGGTAATCCCCACTTGTCTTTCTTTTCCTTATCCAAAGAGATCATGTTCTCATGGTATGGAAGAATTTCTCCGAAGCCGGTGATACCAATGGTCCATGGACCTGGTTCTGTCAGCGCCTCTTTGAAATCCGCACCGATATTCATTTCTGCCACTTCTCTTCTCCATCCCTGGCGACTTGCACCACCCTGGTAACCGAATCCGCGCAGGTAATCTCTCTTATCATTATGAACGTTTCGGAATCTTGGAATATAGATACCGTTTGCACGTCGACCGAAATAATATTTATCATCATAACCTTCAACAGTTCCACCTGCGCCACAACGGAAATGGTGATCCATCACGTTATGTCCAAGTTCCCCGCTGCTGCTGCCCAATCCACCTGGCCATACATCTGTTGCAGAGTTGAACAGGATCCAGGTTGAATTGAATGCAGAAGCACAAAGGAATACCACCTTCGCTTTGTATTCGTAAGTCTGGTTGGTTTCAGCATCGAGTACTTCAACACCTGTTGCTTTCTTCGTATTCTTATCGTACAAAACTTTTGTTACGATAGAGAAGGGACGAAGTGTCAGATTACCTGTCTTCATTGCCGCAGGCAAAGTTGAAGACTGAGTACTGAAATATCCACCGAACGGACAACCCAGCCAGCACTTGTTTCTATACTGGCAATTGGTTCTGCCCTGGTGAGGAACAGTCAGGTTTGCAACACGACCAATGGTCATCAGTCGCTCTCCTTTATAATGATTCTTGATCCTTGCTGCTACATCTTTTTCAACGCAGTTCATTTCCATTGGAGGAAGGAACTGCCCGTCTGGCAATACATCCAGACCATCTTTATTTCCGGAGATCCCTGCAAATCTTTCCGCATAATCGTACCATGGAGCGATCTCGTTGTAACGGATCGGCCAGTCTACAGCGATACCTTCCTTAGCATTCGCTTCGAAATCGATTGCTGAGTGACGGTAACTCTGACGGCCCCACATGAGCGATCTTCCGCCCACCTGGTAACCACGATACCAGTCGAATCTTTTCGTTTCAACATATGGACAATCCTTATCACTTGCCCAATAGTCGAGGTTTGTTTCATTTAAAGGGTAATCCCTTTTGAGTACCGGATAGTCTTCAATCATCTGCTGCGTTCTTCCTCCGCGATGAGGAAATTCCCATGGACCTTTTGTTGCGTTCTTGTAATCGGTCACATGTTTTACATCTCTTCCTCTTTCGAGCATGATGGTTTTTAGACCTTTTTCTGTAAGCTCCTTTGCTGCCCAGCCGCCGCTGATTCCAGAGCCCACCACGATTGCGTCAAAGACATTGTCTGCCATGATTGGGAGTGTGTTTGTTCGTTAGTATTGAGGTTTATACAAGCTTTGTTTATACGTCACAGATGGATATTGCCTTCTTCAATGCTGCCAGTTGTCCTTCTTTTTCTTTGCTTGAAGGAATGAACTCCTGTGCTACATATCCCTTGTAACCCAGGTCCACAATGGCTTTCATGATGGCAGGATAATACAGCTCCTGTGACTCATCGATCTCATTTCTTCCCGGAACTCCACCGGTATGATAATGACCAATGTATTGATGATTGGCTCGAATGGTCCTGATCACATCACCTTCATCGATCTGCATATGGTAGATATCGTAAAGGAGTTTAAAATTTTCAGACCCAACTCTTTTCACTAGCTCTACTCCCCAGGAAGTTTTATCACACTGGTAATCCTTGTGATCAACCTTGCTGTTGAGCAATTCCATGATGAGGGTAACATTATGTTTTTCAGCAAGACCAATGATCTGCTTAAGACCTTCAGTACAATTTTTCCATCCTGTTTCATCATCGATACCGCGACGGTTGCCTGAAAAACAGATCAGGTTTTTATGCCCTGCTTTTGCAACCATCGGAATCATTTCTGAATAATTCTTTATCAATTGTGCATGGAATTTTTTATCGTTGAAACCATCCACCAGGTTGATCTCAGCGCCATTACACATCGAAGAATCGAGTTTGTATTTTTTCAGTGTAGCCCAGTCTTTCGGACCAACAAGATCTACTGCTTTTAATCCCATTTTGGATGCAGCATCGCAAAATTCTTCCAAAGGAATTCCGCCATAGCACCAGCGGCAGGCCGCATGATTTATATTTCCTTTCAACGTAAGAGAATTATTGGTTGATTCAGAAAAAAAAGAACTCAGCATGGATGCTCCTCCGAGCATTGCTGAACCAGCGAGAAGATTTTTTACAGCTTCTCTCCTGTTTGTTGAATTGGGCATGGAAACAATTTAATGAATTTGACCATATCAAAACGCCTCTGTGCAGGATCAGGCCGTAACAATTTTCAAATGTGGCTTTTTCCTGTTTCGCATGTAGATCACCAGGCCCGCAAATGCTACGATCAGGATGATGGGGATAACCATGGTTGCGTTGATGATCTCCGGACCTGCCTGTGCCTTCGCCTGGTTCAATGTATTGGCCATTTCAGATCCGGCAGGAGCTGCGGTATAACCGGCCAGGTCTCCGTTTGGAAGTTTGGCCGCTACTTTACGATCGTAAAATCCTCCCATGAACATCATGTAGATAGATACTGCGAACATGCCGGCTCCACCCATCAGGTTCAGTCCAACTGCACCGGTGCGCGGCAGGTTTTCTGCAACGAATCCCAGCATGGTAGGCCAGAAATAACAAACACCCATACCGAAAACCAGTGCTCCAAAGAAGATGGTATTTCCGGAAGTATTTCCCAACATATATAAACCAACAGCAGCAAGGATTGCCGATATCAGCAGTACGCCCTGCGGTGCAAAGCGATGAACCACTGGCTCTGCAAATCCACGTCCGATCACCATTACACCGGTTGAAAGTGCAAGGATCAGGATCGCGTTGTCGGTAACATTTCTTAATAATACATCGATCCACTGACCGGTAAACAGTTCAGTAATAGCTGTTCCGAACATGCAGATGATCATGAAAATGAACAGTGGGCTCAGCAGGGAACGATACATTTCTCCTGTAGAAACTCCGGCAGCCACTCTTTCAGTAACAGGGAATTCAAGTTTGGAGAAAAGGAAACCATAGATCAGTGTCGGGATCAGCATGATCGCCACCTGGATCTGCCATGGTTTGAAGCCTGCAATATCACCGATGCCTGCATGATTATAAAAGTAAACAATAAGTGTCCCGATTACAATTCCACCAGGGAACCATAGGTGGAAGTGATTCAACTTGGTTGTTTTATTTTCAGTGTAAAGTGCTGTCACCAGCGGGTTACAAGCTGCTTCAACAGTTCCGTTTGCAATGCCGATAGTAAGAGTTGATAAGAAAAGAGCCCAGAAAGGATCACCGAAACTTCCTGCGAAGATGGTGAGCAGGATACCAATCAGGTGGAAGATAAATGCCATCACCAGCAATTTTTTCATACCGATGATATCCACTACCAATCCGCCCAAAATCACTGCCAGCGGGAATCCCCAGAAAGCGGTGGCCGAAATGGTTCCAAGTTGTGATGCGGAGAGGTTAAATTCCTGTCCCCACTGATTCAGGAGACCGGCACGAATTCCAAAAGACAGAGAAGTTACTAACAGGGCTAAACAGGAAGCAACAAAGAGTTTGTTGCGTTGAATGTTGGCTTGCATAACGTTGGTTCGTTAGTGAATTTAATTTAATGTCATTCAATATAAGGCAGGTAAATGTAATTTTTTTATTTTTAAACCTCATTCTCTCTATAACTTTTCTAATTAAAAATTTCATGAACAGAAAACTACGAATGGGAATGGTAGGTGGAGGTAAAGATGCCTTCATTGGTGCCATACACCGGATTGCTGCAAATATGGACGGGCTGATAGAATTGAGCTGTGGCGCACTCAGTATCAATCCTGAAGTTGCAAAAGATTCTGCGAAGTCATTGTTTCTTCCTGAAGACAGGACCTACCTGACTTACGAAGAAATGATCACAAAGGAAGCGGCGCTTCCTGCGGATAAAAGAATGGACTTCGTAACGATCGTTACACCAAACTTTGCGCACTTCGCTCCTGCGATGATGGCTCTCGACCATGGCTTCCATGTTGTCATAGAAAAGCCTATCACTTTTACGCTGGACGAAGCACTTCAGCTCAAGAAAAAAGTTGAAGAAACCGGCCTGATTTTGTGTCTAACGCACACTTATTCAGGATACCCGATGGTAAAACAGGCCCGTGCGATGGTTCGTGATGGAGTGCTTGGAAAGATCAGGAAAGTATGGGTTGAATATCCGCAGGGATGGCTGAGCAAACTTTCTGAAAGAGAAGGAAATGCGCAGGCTGCCTGGAGAACAGATCCAAAGAAAAGTGGTAAGAGTGGTGCAATGGGTGATATCGGAACCCATGCGGCACACCTTGCAGAATATGTTACCGGTCAGAAGATCACGCATTTGTGTGCCGACCTGAATGTGATGGTGGAAGGAAGATTGCTGGATGATGATGGCAACGTGCTGCTGAAAATGGAGAATGGTGCTGCCGGTGTGCTGATGGCATCGCAGGTAGCTGCAGGTGAAGAGAATGCGCTCAAGATCAGGGTTTACGGAGAGAAAGGAGGACTTGAGTGGTTCCAGCACGAGCCAAATACATTGATCGTGAAATGGCTTGATCAGCCAACCCAGATCCTGCGTGCAGGCGGAGGTTATGGCGACAGGCTTTCAGCATATGCAACGCATAACTGCCGCACTCCGGGCGGTCACCCGGAAGGATACCTGGAAGCATTCGCAAACATCTACCGCAACTTCGCACTGACTTTATCAGCAAGAATTGATGGAACACAGCCTACCGAGCAGATGCTCGACTTCCCTGGTGTGGAAGACGGTATCCGCGGAATGGCCTTCATTGATAATGTGGTGGAGAGTTCGAAGAGCGAGCAGAAGTGGTATCCGCATACGGTGTAGAAGAAATCGAAAAAGGGTAATCGGTAATCGGAAACCGGGCTGAACGGCCAAAGGCCGGGCTGAACGTTGGGTGCTACACCCAACGTTCAGCCCCTGCGCTTCGCTTGGTTCTGCCCGGTTTCCGATTACCGATTACCGATTTCCCATTTTTAAAAGAACAAACATGCAAACACTCAAAGGTCCCGGCATCTTCCTCGCACAATTCCTGGGCGATGCTGCTCCTTTCAATGAATTGTCTTCCATATGCAAATGGGCGAAAAGCCTTGGTTTTGTTGGTGTACAGATCCCGACCTGGGATCCGAGGTGCATCGATCTGCAAAAAGCTGCAGAAAGCAAGACCTATGCAGATGAAATAAAAGGCATTGTAAACGAAGCCGGGCTTGAAATAACAGAATTATCAACACACCTGCAGGGACAGCTCGTGGCTGTTCATCCTGCATACGATACTTTGTTTGATGGATTTGCTCCCGAAGCATATCGTACTAATCCATCTGCAAGAACGGAGTGGGCTATACAGCAATTGAAATATGCTGCAAAAGCTTCACAGAACCTGGGTTTGAATGCGCACGCTACCTTTAGTGGTGCCCTTCTTTGGCCAACAGTATATCCTTGGCCACAACGTCCGGCGGGGTTGGTGGAAACAGGGTTCAAGGAACTGGCCAACAGGTGGCTTCCTATCCTGAATGAATTCGATGCGAATGGTGTTGACCTTTGTTATGAGATCCATCCGGGTGAAGACCTTCATGATGGAGAATCATACGAGATCTTCCTGGAGCATGTGAACAACCATTCAAGAGCCTGTTTGCTATACGATCCAAGTCATTTTGTACTGCAGTGCCTGGATTATCTTTCGTATATCGATTATTATCATGAGCGCATTCGTATGTTTCATGTAAAGGATGCTGAATTCAATCCAACAGGAAAGCAAGGAGTGTATGGAGGATATCAATCCTGGATCAACAGGGCAGGAAGGTTCCGTTCACTCGGTGATGGACAGGTTGATTTCAAATCCATCTTCAGCAAGCTTGCAGCATATGATTACAAAGGCTGGGCGGTGATGGAATGGGAATGTGCGATCAAGCATCCGGAAGACGGTGCAAAAGAAGGCGCGATATTTATTAAAGATCATATCATTCGTGTTACTGAGAAAGCATTTGATGATTTTGCAGGAACAGGAAGCGATGAAAATTTTAATAAGTCAGTCTTAGGGATTAAGTAAATTGCCATTTATAGAACATCAAAAGAGTCATTATGAAAAAGTTTTTTATCGTACTTGGAATTGCTGCTTTTATGGTTGCCTGTGGAGGTAATGATGGAGCAAACACTGCGGAAGCAGAGAAAGGTGCTGATACTCCTGCAACCAATGGTCCTAATTCACCAACTCCTGCTCCTGCAACAGCTGCAAATGAGAAAGGTCTTGAGTTGATCGGTGCAAGCGATTGTACTACCTGTCATGCGATCAATGAAAAGAAGATCGGTCCTGCTTATGCTGATGTAGCAAAGAAATATGAGAATACACCTGCTAACGTTGATATGTTGGTTGGAAAAGTAATCAATGGTGGTTCTGGTAACTGGGGACAGGTGCCAATGACTGCACACCCTGATCTGAAACCAGAAGATGCGAAAGAAATGGTTAACTACATTCTTTCGTTAAGAAACCAGTAATAACAACCAATGAAGAATACTTTAACCGCAATTGCGGCTGCTGCCATGATGATGGCCTGCAGCGCAAGTTCTAAGACACAGGAATCAACCGCATTGAATAAATTATCCCGCAGCGAAAGGTCAGAAGGATGGCAGTTGCTTTTCGATGGACAATCGAAAGCTGGCTGGCATGTCTACAACAACAAGACCGACGGAACTGCATGGGAAGTTCAGGATGGAACTCTGCACCTCAATCCGCAGGAAGGAAAAGGTGGGGGAGATATCGTAACTGAAAAAGAGTTCGAAAATTTCCACCTGAAGCTCGACTGGAAACTGGAGCCCGGAGGTAACAGTGGTGTGATTTTCTATTCAAAGGAAGATCCGAAATACCGTTACGGATGGGAAACCGGTCCTGAGATCCAGGTGCTTGACAACGAGCGTCACCCTGATGCAAAGATCATCAAACACAGATCTTGTGATCTGTACGACCTGATCTCTTCATCCCCAGAAGTTACCAAACCAGCGGGTGAGTGGAATCACCTGGAGATCATCAGCAACAAAGGAAACTTTGAAGTGCATATGAATGGTACCAAGGTTCTTCAAACTACACTGTGGGATGATAACTATCGCGCACTGATCGCGAAAAGTAAGTTCCGCAACATGCCTGACTTCGGTAAATTCCAGAAAGGAAGATTATTGTTGCAGGATCATGGAAATAAAGTGTGGTATAAGAATGTGAAGGTAAAAGAGCTGTAAGTTTGTGGCGTATAAAAATTTGAAAGGCTGCCTAATCAAGGCAGCCTTTCAAATTTTTAAATAAGTAAATTTTTAATTTTATCTATAGCTAATTACAATAGCTTTCAAGCAGGTCACATTTTGCTTTATTTTTAAAAAGTGTAGCAAGAAAATTGTCAGCAAAATAAAAGTTAACAGCACTTGTAATTTTACTTATTACATTATTAAAAATAGCTTCAATATTTGTGTCTTCTATATTTTGAATCTCAGAAGTTAATACCTTGATCTTTTTAAAAACTAGCAAACTTATCATTCTGTTTCCATGAACCAAAACTCCATATTCTTTTCCAGTTCTTTTGTCCAAGCTATTTAATCTGTCAAAAATTAACCCTTCTATTTTTCTGTTAATCTGTACACAATTATATACATATCTTCCTATAGTACTTGGGTTAAAAATTGCTTTATAAATTCCCTTGGATAAATTTTCATAAAACTTACCCAATTCTCTTTTTGCTTGAACAGCCAGTGAAACTTGCCCAGAGGCACACGCTAAACTAGCAGTTGCTTCCTCTACTTCAAAGGAACTTACTGATCTTATAAAATTGTCAGTTCTAGTTATATTATATGAAATTGAATCGTGGGCAAGCTCTTCTCTAATTCTATTCTGTTCTTTGTCTTGAGATACAAAATCCCTATTTTCAATTCTATTCTGCCTGTTGTTAGCTTTTGTAACTTCATTTCCAAATTCAATTGGTGCACCCTGTAAGCTTATGCACCGTGTCATAACAAAAATCTTTTTTAGCTCGCTTGCATGCTTTGTCGCCATTTCTCCAATGGTACTAATTGTTTGAGCACCATTTACAATAGATGCATTGGTCAGCTTAAAACTTCCTAGTTCTCTATTCGTTCCACCAATCATTGATTTTTCAATTGTATCAGATAATATCGTTATTCCATTATTGAAATACCAAAACTTTTCCGGATTAAACTGAATTGTATTTTGAAGCTCATCGTTAACTTCTGTTTTTCCAAGAACGTTTCTAATATTCTTATGAAATAGTTTTCTTCCTGATTCACTCCATAAATTTGCAATTTCTTCCCCCGATATAAATCCAAAATATCCAGTAAAAGGTTCTGAATATTTCCCCCATTGATGTAATCCAATTTCAATATTAATAGGATCCGATAACAGTCCTTTAGATAGACTTGTGTAAATTTTTGCTTGATCCAATTTTTTGTAACGAACTAATTCAGCAATATTTCCTTCACCAGCATCGTTTAATTTATTGAGTAAATCATCAATTCTCCTTTGTCCATGTTGTGCAATACCTTTATCTCCAGTATAACTTAATATAATGACATATTTAGTATCAAAAGCTGAAATTGCAGATACAATTTCAGCTTGTCTATCTTTTACTTTTTGATTAAACCTATCAAAATTGAGATTAATAAGGTCCTCTATACCTAAGCAAAATTTGGTGATTTCACCGCTTTCAGGCTCTCCCGAACCATCTTTAATCCATTTAGATTGAACTAGAACTAATTCTTTTAATGTCGGGGAGTAAAATATTGAATCAATTCCATTATCATCTCCTCCATCTACAACACTTTTTGCTGCTTGTTCTGGTGAGCAAGCTGTATGATTATATACTGAATAAGCAGCTAAACATCTGGTTAGTATTTTTAAATCACGTTCCAGATCATGTGATGCAATATCATTTAGATTTAAAAAGGGTTCAAACAATGGTTTTAATTTTCCCGCAATTTGATTTACATGTAGGATACTCATGTACTTAAATTCAATATATTTTTTATGTAGTCGAAAGTTAAAATATTGTATTACTTGCTCACACCACCGGCAATTTCCACCCATTATGATACCCTGCCATCAAATACTTTTCATTCACTTTCGGATTCGTAAACTTCGCTTTCTCTTTATCCCAGGTTAACTTCTCCTGCGTTCTGAAGGCGATGTTTCCTAGCTGGCACACAGTAGCGATATGTGCGCCGGTCTCTATCGGGCAATTTAATTTGGAATGATCTTTTGCTTTTACTGCATCAACGAAATTGATCCAGTGCTGATCCAATCCATTATCAGTTGGTTTCTTTCTTTCAACGATCACTTTTTCTTTGCTGCGGCCTTCAGGAATTACTTCCCATCCACCTCTGTCCAGTTCCAGTGTTCCGTTGTTTCCAATGAATGCGATACCATGGTCCTTTCCGAACAATCCATTATCAATGCCCATTGCATGATCCCAGATCAGGTTGAACTTATCGAATTCATACAATGCGCCCATCGTATCAGGTGCCTCCTGGTATAATTCAGGATACGCGAATGGTCCGCCTAGTGCTGACACGGTTTTTGGTACAGGCGCATCCATTCCAAATACTGCATAGTCCATCAAATGCACGCCCCAGTCGGTCATCAATCCCCCGGCATAATCCCAGAACCACCTAAAGTTGAAATGGAACCTGCTTGGATTGAAGGCTCTTTTCTTGGCAGGACCGAGCCACATATCATAATTCACTCCGGCAGGAACCGCTGTGTCAGGAACTTTTGGTCCTGGTTTCATCCAGCCCTGGTAACACCAGACTTTTACCGTCCTGATATTGCCAAGCTGACCAGTGCGAATGAAGGATACTGCATCTCTGAAATGCTGCTGACTTCTCTGCCACTGACCAGCCTGTACAACCTTATTGTATTTCTTTTGCGCAGCAACCATCGCCCTGCATTCCATGATGGAATTTCCTACCGGCTTCTCTACATACACATCCTTGCCGGATTCCACCGCATGGATCATCTGCAAAGCATGCCAGTGATCAGGTGTTCCAATAATTACTGCATCAATATCCTTTCTGTCTAAAAGTTTTCGGTAATCTTCATACGTCTCCGGCTTCTTAGCATCCGGCTTCATCTTCGCAAAATCTGCCAGTCGCTTGTCTAACACATTTCTATCCACATCGCATATTGCTACCAGGTTCACACCAGGGATCTTCAACGCTGATGTTACATTCGCCCATCCCATTCCATTGATCCCGATCGCACCAATGTTAAGTTGATCGCTCGGCATGATCTTGTTTTTGAAATATGCAAATGCCTGGTTGTCGAGGGATGACAATATAGTGGTTCCTGCGAGCAGCATACCGCTGTTCTGCAGAAATGATCTGCGGTTAGACATGGCCGTTAGTTAGTTTGAATGATTAATTTACAATATTGTTCTTCACGAAAGTGTAGCTCTTGCGGATACAATCGAACACCGGTTCATTGTATGCTTCCTGCTCAACATAGAGTTGATCAAGTCCCGCTGTCTTTCTTTCAGCATATAATTTCTTGAAATCGATCACACCTTCACCAACAATGGTCGACTGAACCTTAGGTGTGGTCTGCATATCTTTCACATGCCACATCTTGAAGCGACCAGGATATTTCTTGAAGTAATCGATCGGATCTTTCTTCGCATAAACAACCCAATAAATGTCCATTTCCATGGCCACATATTTTGGATCGGTATTATTCAGAAGAATTTCCCATCCATTGGTTCCGTTCAGGTCATTGAATTCAAAGTCATGGTTATGATATCCTGCACACATGCCCATCTTATGCGCCATCTCACCACCTTTGTTCAGTCTTTCTGCAAGGCGCTTATAATCATCTGCAGTACGATGCTTATCATCGAGGTAAGGGATCACCACATACTTGTGACCAAGTGTTTTGGAATCATCCAGCAGGTTCTTCCAGCTGTCCCAATTGTAATTTTCTCCATGCATCATATCAGCCAGGCCATAGTGTCCGCTTGGAGTTTTCAGATTGTTCTGCTTCAGCATGGCAGAGAAATCTTTTACTGAATGACCAAAGAACTGCCTGTTCGATGGGTTGTAACCAAATAATTCCAGATGCGTGTAACCGGCATCTGCAATGGTTTTGATGGTATTAGCCAGTTTGTCTTTACTTACTTCACTTCTTACTGTATACAATTGAAGTCCTACAGTATTTGCTTTGAAGAAGGAAGATTTGTCGATCATTAATCCTGCAGTAAAAAGTGCGGATTGCTTGATAAAGTCGCGGCGGCAAGTCATGATTCGTTTGTTTGAGTTGTTTGAGGCATTAAGGTAATAAAAATGACTATGATGAAACAGATTTTTAATGAGCCGCAACTTTTTTCTTTTTCTCGTCAAGCCTTGCTTCGCCTTTAAATTGTCTTTCGCACAAATATTGAAGATTGGGCTGGTAGAACCTTCCGAATTTCCAGTCGGCATAAGCATCCGGGATCGGCGTTTGTGAGATCATGATCCTGAGTGAATCATTGGTTGCGGTCAGAGCCAGGTCATTCAGGTTTTGTAAATATGCGTACAGATCTTTCAGCGGCTCTTTTCCGCCCACCGGTCCATGACCTGGTACATATGTCTTGTATAAAGGATCTTCATACAATAATTTCAATGAATGCTGCCAGTAGAGCGGATTTCCGTCCGACATCCATGGATGCCTTTTTGTAAACAGCAGGTCGCCCATGAATACAATGCCTTCATCTGGGATCAGCACAGCCACATCGCTTTCTGTATGCCCCTTCAACTCGAGTAATTTCACGGATCTCTCCGTTCCATTGATCCATACGGAATCATTGAAAGTTATATTGGGAAGCGTCATCTTCAGTTCCTGTGCGGATTCCAGCATCCCTTCATAATAACCGATCCAGTGTGTCAGCTCTTCTTTTTCATTGGAAGGTGCGATCGCCATTCTCTTTTTTACTGATTGAAGCAATCCCGGTGCATGCTTGGATTCCCATTCCTGTTCTGCCGGTTCAATTCTTTCAATTTCTTTCCTGGTATAGGAAGTACTGATGATGGTAGCTTCATTGCTGAACACCTGGTTGCCCCGGATATGATCGTTGTGGTAATGAGTATTGATCACCATGCAAACGAATTTGCCGGTTAGGTCTTCGGCCATCACTTTCAGTTCACGTGCAGATGCGGGCGTCATGAATGGATCGATGATCATTACCTTATCTCCCAAGTCAATAATTCCTGCATTGCAGATCGCCCTTCCATATTGATCATTATGAATGGCGGCCCATACGCCTTTGCCAATTGGTTCAATCGTAAAATTCTTGGAAGTCTTCGGTGCCCTGTTCTTTTTGAACTGGCTCATTGCAGGAATAGTAAGCCCTACTGCAATCAAGGTTAATATAAGCAGCCGCAGTCGCATGGTTGATGGAAATTCAAGTTACCCAAATTTTCATGCCCATACAACTAATCAGGAATTTACCATGGTATTGCTATTCCTGTTGAGATGAAATTTTACGGCCCTTAATTCGTGAAATGAAGCCTCAGGAATGATCTCCCGGTATTCGCTTAAACTTAATCCCGGCTGCTTTTCCATGGTCGTCATCACAATTGCGAGGATAGATTCACCCACTAATTCTTCCACTTTTACTTCGCCGGTTTCAATGAAAGTACAGAGATGATTTTCAACGGTACTCAAGGCCAGGTCACGCTTTTGTGCGATCTGTGAAATGCTGAAACCTTCACGGAATAATTCAAGGCTCATCATCCGGCTGTCACCCTTTTTTACTTTTACCCCTTCAGCCTTTGTGGGTTCTGTGGGCGTAGGTGCTTCTTCCTTCCTGTTAATCTTATTCAGTATCTCGTGAAGGTTGGAATTGAGTGCGAGTCCTTCAGCAATAGTGATCGACTGCTTCAGTGAATTGATCTTCCGCTCAAGCCCAAGTGCCAGCAAATTCAGGTCTTCCACGAGTTTCTTTGTCCGCTGCTTAAGTTTATATTCCTTCACTTTTGAAAGGATCTCCGTCTTTTTATCGCCAAAGAATTTGATGAAGTATTCTGCACCTGCCTGTGTTCTTTCGTGCAATTTCACCTTATCATTATGAAGAAGGTATTGCATTTGGCCCATGAACCTTGCTGCGATTTCCATCTGTTCTTCCATTGAAATTCTCATGGCTTTCGACCATTGAATAGCATGAAATTTATCGGGGATAGTCCGTTCCGGCAAGCCTTCACTGAACACTTCAAAATCAGTGACAAGTTTTTGTAAGTTGAAAGTTTCCACAAGCATCCGGCTTGCAAACTGGTCCTGCTCCTGCTGCAAAACCGAGATCAGTTGCTCTTCATCCATCTCACTTTGTGCAAATTGCAGAACACGGTAATCCGTCTGGATTGCATTTGAAAAGATCTTCGAACACAGCACCAGCTTTTCCATGGACCGCAGTCGGCTCAATGCCACATAAACCTGTCCCGCAGCAAAGGATTCTCCTGCATCAATCACTGCCTTATCGAAAGTAAGTCCCTGGCTCTTATGAATAGTAATTGCCCAGGCAAGCCGCAATGGGTATTGCTTCAGCGTTCCCAGTTCTTCTTCTTCCAGTTTATCTTTTTCTTTATCGAAGGAGTATCGAATATTTTTCCATTCTTCCAGCACCACGGTGATCTCTTCCTCTTCATTCGGGCATTTCACCACGATCGATTCTTCTGTGATCCTGTGCACCACACCGATCTTGCCATTGTAATACCGCCGTTCTTCACCCTTATCATTCTTGATAAACATAACCTGCGCGCCCACTTTCAGCTTTAATTCCATGTCGGCGGGCGAGGATCTTTCGTTGAAATCACCCTTGATCTCCGCTTTAAAAGTGACCATTTTGCCGGGAAGTTCTTCCAGTGCCCGTTTGTTGATGGCATCGGCCTTGGCGTTATGGCTTGTCAGCGTGATATAATTATCCTCTTTTTTAGGCTGAAAATCTTCGATGTAATGGCTGTTCAGGTGTTCTATATCTTCCCGCAATGGCGAAGCATTCCGGATCCGGTTCAGGAGACCAATAAATTTTTCATCGTCCTGGCGGTAGATCTTTGTGAGCTCCAGGTACAGGGGCTGAGCTTCCTGCATCACCATGGCATCGAAAAAGAAAGGGCTTTTATACACCTGCGATAAGATCGCCCATTCATCCCTTCCTGCTACGGGTGGAAGCTGGAACAGGTCACCGATGAACAGCATCTGAATACCTCCGAATGGCAGAAGCGGCTGTTTACGAAAATGCCTTAAAACGATATCGATGGCATCGAGTGTATCGGCACGAACCATACTCACTTCATCAATCACCACCATATCGAGCTGCATCAGCAGGTCGCGCTTGGAAGCATTAAACCTTATATTTTTAAAAAGACTGTGTTCATTATTGGCCGACTGTAACGCAGGATTCCATCCCGCAGAAAATCCGGGAATGAAGGGTCCGAAGGGCAGTTGAAAGAAGGAATGGATCGTCATTCCACCCGCATTAATGGCTGCAACCCCTGTGGGCGCCAGCACCGCGATCTTTTTATTCGTGGTTTCCCTCAACTGTTTCAGGAAAGTCGTCTTGCCCGTCCCGGCTTTTCCCGTCAGGAAGAGATGGCGATGGGTGAAATGCGCAAATTGTAAGGCCAGCTCAAAGCGGGAATTGGACTCGGCAGACATGCCGGCAAATTAATCCATGCGGCAGGAACCGCAATGGTGTTTTTCCCATTATTTAATGGCATTTTTTTCTTTCCACCTCCTGAAGGCCTACACGGTTAATCCGTAATTTGCGGCCATGCAAGATTATCTCAGTGGATTGAATGAGCGGCAGAGGGAAGCTGTGCTGCACAAGGATGGACCGATCATGATCGTGGCCGGCGCAGGAAGCGGAAAGACCAAAGTACTTACAACCCGTATCGCACACCTGATGGCTTACCATGGCATCAGTGCTTTTAATATCCTGGCCCTGACTTTCACCAATAAGGCGGCAAAGGAAATGAAAGAGCGTGTGGAAAAAACGCTTGGCAATACTGATGCGAGAAACCTATTCATTGGAACTTTCCACAGTGTGTTCGCGCGTATCCTGAGAGGAGAAGCGCAGAAGATCGGCTACCCTACCAGCTTTACGATCTATGATACGGATGATGCCAAGAGTGTGGTGAAGACGGTGATCAATGAAATGCAACTGGATGATAAGCATTACAAGCCAAACCTGGTATACAACAGGATCTCATCGGCAAAGAATGCGCTGGTTACACCAGAACAATATATCACCGATTATGCCATTCAGCAGGAAGATATCCGCGCAAACCGGCCAGCGATTGGACAGATCTATGATGCATATGCAAAAAGATGTTTTAAGAATGGCGCAATGGATTTTGATGATCTTTTGCTGAAATTCTATCATTTACTTACCACAGTTCCTGAAGCACTTTCCAAGTTCCAGCATAAGTTCAAATATATTTTGATCGATGAGTACCAGGATACCAACCCTGCGCAGTACGAGATCATCAAATTGCTGGGTGCCATGCACGAGAATGTTTGCGTGGTGGGTGATGATGCACAATCAATTTATGCATTCCGCGGTGCTACTATTGAAAACATATTGCAATTCCAGAAGGATTATGATGATGTGCATATCGTGAAACTGGAACAGAATTATCGCAGTTCGAAAAATATTATTGCAGCGGCAAATGAAGTCATCCGGAATAACAAAGGACAGATTGAAAAAGTACTGTGGACCGATAACGATGAAGGAGATAAGATCAGGCTGGTTCGCACAATGAGTGATAACGATGAAGGCAAATACGTTGCTGATACGATCAAGGAACAACAGCTTAGGCATCATTATAAGAACAATGATTTTGCCATTCTTTATCGTACCAATGCCCAGAGCCGTGCGTTTGAAGAAAGTCTGAGAAGGATGAATATTCCTTACACCATCTTCGGTGGTATCTCTTTCTATCAAAGAAAAGAGATCAAGGATTTCGTTGCCTACCTGCGTGTAATTGTGAATCCCAATGATGAAGAAGCATTGAAGCGTATTGTCAATTACCCTGTAAGAGGAATTGGTAAAACATCCATTGATCGTGCGGTTCTTGCAGCAAATACCAACAATATTTCCATGTGGGAAGTATTGAAGAACGCAAAACAATTTGGTTACAAGGCCGGAACACTTGAAGCCATTGAGAACTTTGTATTGATGATCGAAGGTGCTGCGAGCATGCTTCAAACCAAGAATGCATACGATGTTGCAGTGCATATTGGTAAGCAAACCAACATTGTTCGTGAATTATTCAATGATAAAAGTGTTGAAGGTGTTCAGCGTTATGAGAACATCCAGGAATTGCTGAACTCCATCAAAGAGTTTACTGAAACGCCAAGCAATGATGATGGAGAAGTAGGAGATAAGGGATTGGTGGGATACCTTCAGCAGATCACGCTGCTGACGGATGCAGATGAAAAAGATCCGAATGCAGATACAGTGAAATTGATGACCATTCACGCCGCTAAGGGACTTGAATTTAGTTGTGTGTTTGCAGCAGGCCTGGAAGAGATGCTGTTTCCAAGCGCTATGTCGATTAATACAAGAGAAGAACTCGAAGAAGAAAGACGCCTATTCTATGTAGTGATCACGCGCGCAAAGAAAAAATTATGGATCACCTATGCCAACCAGCGATACAAATTTGGATCACTGGTACAGAATGAACCTAGCCGTTTTATTAATGAATTGCCGGAAGCATATCTTGATAGAAGTTATGCCGGTGGTGGTTTGAAGAACCAGGCTGGTGGCGGTTTCCCCTCAAGGTCTCCGTATGAAAGAATGGCCGGATCATTTGCAACCAAGCAGGCAGAGAAGAGATATGGCGCGCCTCCAACGCCATCATATGTGCCTCCAAAGCCGCAGGCACCAAAGGTTGTAGAGCATAAACCTGCAGAAGATTTTGCAGCCAGTGATACATCACAATTACAGATCGGCAATAAAGTGGAGCATCAGAAATTCGGATTCGGTGAAGTAGTTAAGCTTGAAGGTTCTGCACATAACCCGATTGCCACTATAAAATTTGATACGAACGGAGAGAAGAAGATCATGTTGAATTACGCGAAGCTGAGGATCCTTTAATTTGATCGCAATATTTCAAGGGAGACAGATTAATTTCTGTCTCCTTTTTGTTTGTGTATGCTATAGTTTCTACGATTGTTTATCTTCAGAACATTGCAAAACACTACTTAATGAAAAAACTGTTTCTGCTTTGCTCTGCAACAGCATCGCTGTTTTTTGACGCAGCTATGGCACAGGTCAGGCTTCCGGCAATCTTTGGTGATCATATGGTGCTCCAGCGAAATGCACCGATACCTGTATGGGGCTGGGCTCAACCCAAAGAAAAGATAACGGTTCAATTCAATGGACAGAAACTTATGACCACTGCCAATGATAAAGGTCAGTGGAAACTCGCACTCAATGCCGTTAAAGAAGGCGGTCCATTTACGTTGCAGGTGTCTGGCAAAAACAATATCATCCTTAATGATATCCTCGTTGGAGAAGTTTGGGTATGCTCTGGTCAATCGAATATGGAATGGACGGTATCCAACTCTAATGATGCCGACAAAGAAATTGCAGCTGCTGATTACCCCATGGTCCGTCATGTCAAGATCCAGCAGGATGTTTCTACAAAGCCGCTCGACGACCTTCGTAAGCAGGCTGTATGGGAAGCCAGTTCTCCTTCCACAGCAGGAAATTTTACTGCTGTTGGTTATTTCTTCGCACGCAGGTTATACAATGAATTAAAAGTACCTATTGGATTGATCAATACAACCTGGGGTGGAACAGATGTGGAAACCTGGACCAGCCAGGAGGCAGTCACCCGCAGTAGTGCTTATGCTGGTGTATTTCCTTCATCGGGTCTCAACCTGGATTCCATGATGGCTGAAAAAGAAAAGAAGGCGGCTGAAAAGCTTGCTCCCTATAAAAGTGTACGGCTGGATATTGGTTCTGCAACTGCCCTTTCTTCACCCGGCTATAAAGTAGACTCCTGGCCAGAGATCATACTGCCGGCATTGTGGGAGCAAACCTTGGAAGACTTTGACGGAACTGTCTGGCTGCGGAAAACAATTGAACTCTCAGCTGCCGAAGCATCCGGCAAAGCAACCCTTAAACTTGCACGCATCGACGATTCAGATAAAACATTTGTAAACGGTACAGAGGTCGGTGGAATGGTGAACAGCTACGACAAGGACCGCGTATATACCCTTCCTCAAGGGGTATTGAAAGAAGGCATTAATGTGATCCTTGTTCGTGTGGAAGACAATGGTGGTGGCGGAGGAATCTATGGTAAGGCAGAAGATCTTCAGCTGCAAACCAGTACAGGATCAAAATCCCTGGCAGGTCCATGGAAAATGATGATTGAAAAAATTTCCGGTGCCCCCGGTTCTATTGGTCCAAACAGCTATCCCTCTTTACTTTTCAATGCGATGGTAAAACCACTGATTCCCTATGGAATCAAAGGCGTGATCTGGTACCAGGGTGAAAACAATGCAGGACGTGCTTTCCAGTACCGTAAAACATTTCCACTCATGATCACGGACTGGAGAAAACACTGGAAGCAGGGTGATTTTCCTTTCCTTTTTGTACAGTTGGCAAGCTTTGGTGCTAATAATGGCGATAGCAAAAAAGGCAGCACCTGGGCCGAGTTGCGCGAAGCACAGTCCATGACACTCAGTCTTCCAAATACAGGCATGGCTGTGACTACCGATATTGGTCAGACCGATGATATTCACCCGCGAAACAAACAGGATGTGGGAAGCAGGCTGGCCGCTATCGCACTGAATATGTATGGAAAGAAAGTTGTTGCATCCGGACCCGTATACAAATCAATGGAGGTGCAGGGAAACAAGATAGTTGTAAGCTTCGATCATGTCGAAAAAGGATTGATATCGAAAGGCGAAATCCTGGGATTCGAGATCGCAGGCGAAGACAAAAACTTTTATCCGGCAACTGCGCTCATAAAAAAAGATAAAGTGGTATTGAGTTCTGATTCGGTTGCCAATCCTGTTGCTGTCCGTTATGCATGGGCTGATGATGCTGGCTTCGTAAATCTATTTAATTCTGCAGGACTACCGGCGGCACCTTTCCGCACCGACAAATGGAAAGGCATCACTGAATCTGCTAAATATTCCATTCACTGATTATTATGAAGACATTTCTTATAAGTGGGATCCTTCTGTTTTTAACGCTACAAACAGGGGCCCAGGATAGATTGTATGACCTTTCTTGCGAGCATCTTAAAAGTCCCATTGGTATTGATGTTTCAGATCCAAGATTATCATGGAAGATCAATACATCCAGGAAAAACATGAAGCAATCTTCTTATCACATTATTGTGGATACTGATTCTGCTTCCGTGGCCACCGGATCGGGTAGCTGGTGGAATAGTGGAAAAGTGAATGCTGACAGCATGCTTGTCAGATACAGTGGCAAACAGCTTTTACCTTACACAAAATATTTCTGGAAAGCAATGGTATGGGATGCTGAAGGAAATAAATACGATGCCTCTATAGCTTCTTTTGAAACAGGCTTCATGCAATCGGGATGGAAGGGTTCATGGATCACCGATGGCATTGATGTTAACAGGAAGCCAGCAGGATATTTCAGGAAAGAAATTAAACTGGATAAAAAAATTCGATCAGCCCGCGCTTACATCGCAGCAGCAGGACTTTTTGAATTGTACATCAATGGTGAACGCATCGGGGATCATAGACTGGATCCCATGTACACCCGCTTCGATAGAAGAAACTTATACCTCACCCACGATATCACCTCACAGCTTAATAATGGCGCAAATGCCATTGGCGTTATCCTTGGAAATGGATGGTTTAATCATCAGTCTACTGCAGTCTGGTTCTTTGAAAAAGCCACATGGAGAGCACGTCCTAAATTTTGCATGGATATTAAACTGGAATATGAAGATGGTACCATTCAATGGATCAAAACAGATCCTACATGGAAGACATCTGATGGTGCGGTTGTATTCAACAGCATCTACACTGCCGAACATCATGATGCAAGAAAATCGCAGTCCGGCTGGAACAAAACAGGTTTCGATGAATCCAAATGGAGAAACGCAATAGTTACATCTTCCCCGTCTCAACAAATAGTTTCACAGCAATTGCACCCAATTCGTTTTACTGATACACTAACACCGATCAGTATGCGAAAATTTAGCGATACGCTGTATCTCTTCAATTTGGGTAGAAATATTTCAGGGATATCAAGGATAAAATTAAATGGTGCTGCAGGTACAGTCGTACGACTGAAACATGCAGAGCGACTGGATTCCAGCGGACGTGCAGATCAATCCAATATTGACCTGCATTATCGTCCAACCGATGATAAAGATCCATTTCATACTGATATTTTCACGCTATCAGGAAATGGTGAGGAAGAATTCATGCCATTGTTTAACTACAAAGGATTTCAGTATGTTGAAGTGAGTGCAAGCGCGCCAATCAACTTATCACAATCCTCGTTGACGGGATACTTCATGCATAGTGATGTTCCGCCAATCGGGAAGATCAATGCATCAAATGATTTGTTGAATAAGATCTGGTCGGCAACTAATAATTCTTATCTCTCAAATTTATTTGGATACCCGACTGATTGTCCGCAACGTGAAAAGAACGGCTGGACAGGCGATGCACATATTGCTTCAGAAACTGGTCTCTATAATTTTGATGCGATCACTATCTACGAAAAATGGATCAATGATCATAAAGATGAACAACAGGCGAATGGTATTTTACCATCCATTATTCCTACCAATCAATGGGGATATGATTGGGGGAATGGTCCCGATTGGACAAGCACCATTGCTATCATTCCATGGAATATTTACCAGTTTTATGGAGATGTAACTCTATTGAAAAATGCGTATGAAAATATCAAACGATATGTTGATTATATCGATAGAACTTATCCTACAGGTTTGACCGATTGGGGGTTGGGCGACTGGATCCCGATTAAATCTGAAGCCACCAAAGAACTCACCTCATCAATCTATTATTTTGTTGATGCAGATATTCTTGCCAAAGCCGCTAAGATCCTGGGATACAAAGAAGATCAGCAGAAGTATGAAATGCTGGCAAGTAAAATTAAAACTGCTATAAATGAAAAATACCTAAACAGGGAAACTGGTATTTATGCTAAGGGCGTACAAACAGAACTCGCCATGCCTTTACAATGGAATGTTGTACCTGCAGAGTTAAGATCCAAAGTTGCAAAGAATCTTCATGATCGCGTGGTAGCTGACAAAGGGCTTGATGTTGGTTTACTGGGATCAAAAGCAATTCTGAATGCACTGAGTGAAAATGGATATGCACAGAAAGCATACGAATTAGCATCTAATGATAAATATCCTTCATGGGGCTACTGGATTAAAAATGGCGCAACAACTTTATACGAGAACTGGCGCATTGAAGGAAACAATGACCTGTCATTAAATCATATCATGTTTGGTGAGATAGGTGCATGGATGTACAAAGCACTTGCAGGCATCAGGATCGATCCGTTAAACCCCGGGTTCAAGCATGTGATCATTCAACCAAATTTTGTGAACGGATTGAACCAGTTTGAAGCAAGTCATGATGGTCCATACGGAACGATCACTTCATCCTGGAAAAGAAAAGGAAAGAAGATTGAACTGAAAGTATCCATTCCTGCAAATAGTAAAGCTACAATTTTTACTGCGAAAAATAAATATGAAGTGGGATCAGGTGAACATGTATTTGTTGACTGATCATTCAATATCGATATTCACCCCGCGAATCTTTGGTAATGCATCAGGATAATTCTCCTGGATGAATTTTATCAAATGTTCGCGGGTATAACAACGCATCTGCCATGCATCACCGGAATTGTTAGCGCCCATCAATGCACGTAGCTCGATCACTTTATCATTTGCGTTAACTACTTCCAGGGCTTTAGCCTGTTTATCCCATAATGGATGAGCTTCTATCAGGCGATAAAATTCCTGCCTGATAGGTTCAATAGGTGCACTGTAATCAACAAAAATCGATGCGGTACCCAGGATGGATGAAGTGGTCCTGGTCCAGTTCTGAAAAGGCTTTTCAATAAAATAATTTATGGGAAGGATCAATCTTCGTTTATCCCAGATATTCAGCACAACATAAGTGAGGGTGATCTCTTCAACTCTGCCCCACTCACCTTCCACTACCAGCACATCATCGATTCGCAAAGGTTGGGTGAATGCAATCTGAAATCCTGCCATCAGGTTTCCTAATGAACGTTGTGCAGCAAAACCGATAATAATACCACCGACACCGACACCTGTGAGCAAACCAGCACCAATTCTTCGGAGGCTTTCAAAACTTAATAAAATAGCAATAGTTGCAAGGATCACGATGATCGCAACAATAACTTTTCTCAGGTATTGAAGCTGGGTCCTGATCTTCCTTTCACGAAGATTATCGGTTTTGTTTATATCAAACGAATGATAAACATAATCCTGTACAACATTTATTAATCGCATTAACACAAATGCAAAAACAATGATGAGTAATATTCCATTGATGCGTTGAAACAGGGAAATTGTTTTCGCATCAAGATGCATGAATGGGATCGACCAGTTCAAAATCAGTAATGGAAAAAAGTATTCGGCTGGTCTTCCAAGATGCTTAATGATGGATCGCATCACGGAATAGCCCGAAGATTTACGGCAATAAGTTTTTGCCAGTATTGCCAGGATGCCTTTAATGATCAGGCCAACCAATATTGCTCCCAATGCAAGCAGTACATCCTGCACCCAGTTTGGCCAGCTGTAAAAGAGGTCGAGAAGATTTTCTTTCATAAGCTGCTTTTTACATAAAATCTATTCCACCCTGATCACTTTTGTTCTTTCAGACACACCATTTTCATTGATGGCTTCGATCTGGAAATAATACGGAAGCGTTTTATCCATCACTTTAAACACATATTCATTCACTCCATGAACCATAACATTGTTATATAATTTATCCTCCGATACGCCGAAATAAATATTATAAGCATATGCATCAGTGGATGGTCTCCAACGGATCCAGGCAGCTCTTTTATCCTTATCACTTCTCCAGACAGAAAAATCTTTTACCATAGCAGGACCCTTGCCGTTTCCTTTTCCGAAAACCCTTAACCCGCTGATCGCGAATTTTCCTGTTGGCATATGATGATTCTCCAGTTTAATATACCTGGCTTTTACAGGTGCATCAAGCTGTACATAATCGTGAGGAACATCTTTCCTGTTTTTACTTTTATCAATCAATACCTTCCAGTTCTTTCCATCAGTTGAATAATACATGATGTACTGATGATAGATGCCATTGATCTTTCCCAAAAAACTGGAATCAACATCCTGGTCAGCATAGTTGATCTGCACTGCGTGAATGGTTGAAACTTCTCCAAGGTCTGACTGGATCCATTCACCTTTTTTACTGCTTGCAGCACTCCAGTAACTCTTTACATTTTCATCTACAGCATTGTTTGCATGATAACCGCCAAGTGTTGAGCTTACAGCTACCGGTTTATTATAATTCAACAGCATCCAACCTGTAAACCTGCTTTTGAGATGGTCTGAAGGTCCGTTATCAAGATAATGTGGGTAATCACCAAATGCAGTGTTGGTGTACATTACACCATCTTTATCAAATCCTGCAGGCCATAAGCCATTTCTTCTCTCGAAATTATTTTTCACTACTACACCCATAGTGGAAATATGCCAGTAGTTATTCCATTTGTCCTGGAATGTTGCACCATGTCCAGCCCCACGAATAAATCCTCCGGCTTTGTAGGAAAAAGGATTATGCTGCTGATTTACGAATGGTCCGAGTGGATGATCGGAAACAGCCACACCATCAGCATAATGACTGGATTCTGTTCCAGGTGCACCATACTGCATGTAATATTTTCCGTTGTATTTATTTACCCATGCTCCTTCGATGAACGGGTCGAGCGGAGTATTGTCGAGATATTCTCCAAACCTTTGCCAGCCATATCTTTCATGATCCAGTTTTAATAATGGAGTTGCCTCACCTATAGGGCTAAGTGTTTTAGCGTCGAGTTCAATTCCATATAGTGGATAAACGTTTCCGCTTCCCCAGTAGAGGTAAAGTCGTTTGTCATCATCCACAAAAAATCCCGGATCCCATGCTCCTACCTGCAGTGAATCAATGGCTTCTTTCCAAACATTATTCTTTGGATCAGTACTCATCCAGATGGGAAAGGATTTTGTCCAGGTTGAACCATAAACAAACAAAGTATCTCCCATAACAAAAGCGCCCGGCGCACAAAGTTCGTCATAGACCTTATGCCATGGTTTTAAAAACTTGCGGTTCACGAAGTTCCAGTTAAGCAGATCACTGCTCCACCAGTATCCCCATTGGTTTGTACTGAAGAGATAATAATCATCCTTGAACTTCACTATTATTGGATCTGCAGTAGCACGATGCCTTCCCCATTCTGAGAAATTGGGAATGGGAGTGTACCCATAATCCAGGTTCATGGGATTGCAGTAGGTGTTTTGCGCCCTAAGTTGTTGGCAGCAAAAAAACAGAATGAACAGGTACGCTAATTGTTTCATAATCGAAAATGCTAATGAGCAACAGGCTCAGGAGTTTTGTAAATTTAATTAAACTAAAGTAGAGATCATGAATGCAAAAAACTTCGAGATCAATGTCGATGGTGTTCCTTACATGATTAAGGCTTCACCCTTTAATTTTAATGAAGAGAAAAGATTCAATGTAACGTATAATGGAGGTGAAGAAGTGGTCTTCGCTTTCGATGCTTCGCTCAAACGATTTGTACCGTTGGGGGATGAAGCTATTGAGATACCTGATAATTTAGAATCAGAAATAGCATCCAAATTAGTGACATTGTTGTAGTCCGCCCTTAAGGGCGTTCAGCCCGGACACGTTCAGTCCGAAGGTTTCTTATCAATCCAAACAAACAGGCAAAAGATAAAATGGCAATTCCTCCCCATGATACCATTTCAATAGGTTCGTAGGATGGAGTTGCTGTTTCTTTTGCTTTCAGAATGATACCATACAAAGCCCAGATCACCACCAATCCAAAAACAACATTCTTTTTTCTATTAATGACCCAGATCGTTATCAGAATTGCGATGGCAATCATGGTAATTGCCCAGCTTGGCTCAGTAATACCTATTCCGCTCCAGTTAATTGATTGCAGAAATACACTTGTATTCGCAATTGTTGCAATGCTGATCCATCCAAAATAAATACTGAGTGGAAATTGGGTAAGGATCTTGTTTGCCTGCGGTCTTGATGCATCGTGAATTTGCAAACGTACATGGATCATGATCAGCGTGATTAGCTGAATGATCATCAGCAATAAAGACATACCTATCAGGTCATTGCCAAACATGAACAACCACAATGCAGTTGATATATTATTGATCACAAACAGCCATCCTATCTTCTGTACTACAACGTTTTCATAATGATCCTCTGCTGATTTGAAGGCGTGATACAGGTGATAGATCACAAATGCGATCAGCGATAAATAAATTACACCCCAAATGGCAAATGTTAGTCCTGCCGGCGTGAAATAGGTTGGATATTTATCTGATACTTCTGCATTAGTATACTTACCAAATACTTTGATCTGGGATAAATAAGAGAGCGTGATATGGATCACTAATGCTATTGTATTCGCGATGGAAAGCGTCCTGATCTTTTGCATAAAATGTCAACAATGAAAAAATGATAAGGTTTAGAGATCAGGAGCGCTGAAGGTATCGCCCTGTGATATGTCGCCGGTTTGATATCCTTTTTTAAACCAGTACATTCTTTGTTCTGAGGTTCCGTGAGTGAAGCTTTCAGGACTCACCCTGCCGGTAGCTTCTCTTTGCAAACGATCATCACCAATAGCATTAGCTGCATTCAGTGCTTCTTCGATATCTCCTTCTTCCAATATATTTTTCATTCTCTGTGCATGATGTGCCCAAACGCCCGCAAGGAAATCAGCCTGTAATTCCATTTTTACTGATTCCCTGTTGTATTCTTCCTGGCTCATGGACGATCTAGCGCGCTGAAGCTTGGCAGAAGTTCCCATCAATGTTTGAATATGATGTCCTACTTCATGTGCTACAACATAAGCCATTGCAAAATCACCTGGTGCCCGGAAGCGATCCTGTAATTCCTGGTAGAAAGAAAGATCAATGTATAGTTTTTGATCTGCCGGACAATAGAATGGTCCTGATTGGGAAGAAGCTTGCCCACATCCCGATTGAACAGCATCACGAAATAAAACAAGGGTTGGTTCAGGATAATCCTCACCACTTTGAGAGAAGATCTTGTTCCACACATCTTCGGTATCTGCAAGAACTACTTTTACGAATTCTGCACGCTGGTCATCAGCAGCTTTCTCTTCAGGAGATAACTCACGTGATTGTCCGCCTGTCGGTAATTGATTGAGAATATTGGGGTCAACATTTCCTCCACCCATGAACATGTTGATCAGAAAAATGATAACGCCAATGACACCGCCACCAGCGATCAGTCCGCCGCCGCTGATTCCCCTGCGGTCGTCTACATTGGAACTTTGTCTTCTTCCCTGCCAAAGCATAGTGATAATTTTTAATGGTAATGTAACAGCATTAAAAGTTAGGCCAAGATCCGGGAAAATGGAAATCTGAATAAACTTCCCCGTGTTGTTCTGCCCAAAAACAAAAAGGCCACCCGTAGGTGGCCTGTATTCTTTCCGATTTCCGATTATCGCTTTCCGATTTACTCAAAAGGATTACTTCTTCTCCAACAACTGGAAGAACTGATCCAACTGTGGTTGAATCACAATGCGGGTTCTGCGGTTAGCAGCACGTCCTGCAGCATCATCATTGCTTGTGATCGGAGCATATTCGCCCTTACCACCTGCAGTCATTCTTGCCGGATCGATCTTATAGTTGTTTTGTAGGATCCTGGTTACTGCAGTTGCTCTCAGCACGCTGAGATCCCAGTTATCCTTGATCGCTTCTGTTGTGATAGGAACATTATCAGTATGTCCTTCCACCAGGAAGTGAATATCAGGATTAGCATTCAACACCTGCGCTACCTTTCCTAATACAACTTTAGCCTTGTCTGTTACATTATAACTTCCGCTCTTGAACAGCATCTTATCTGAAATTGAGATAAATACTACACCTTTTTCAACCTTGATCTCAACATCCTGGTCGTTCACATCATTCAATGCGCCCTTCAGGTTCATTACCAAAGCCATGTTCAGAGAGTCTTTTCTAGACATCTCAGATTGCAATCCCTGGATATAAGCATCTTTTGCTCCCAGGTTATCCAACGACTTTTTAATGCTTTCAGCCTGTGTGGTAGAAAGAACTGAAAGGTCTTTCAACTGGTTGATCACTGTATTGTTGTTTTCTTTCAGGAAAGCAATCTGCTTATTCAGCGCATCGATCTCTCCTTCCAACTGTGCTCTTCTTTTGGCAAAAGCAGCACTTGAATCCTGGCAGGCAGATAACTGGCTTTGCAATTGAGCCTGTTTAGCACTGAGCTCTGTGTATCTTAATTGCTCAGCTGCAAACTTTTTCTTGCTGACACAAGAGAACATCAGCAAACTGGTACTTCCGATTAATAAAGCTTGAACTATTCTCATAATATAAGTTTTCAGTCCCTAAAGGTAAGGGAACAACTATTTATTCATGAAAACATTAAACAGGTTAACGATTTTTTCAAAAGATTTTAATGAACATAAAAAAAGGGAGCCCTTAGCTCCCTTTTTTCGCACTGATTTTTTACCTCAGCGAATCTGTTCCCCTGGATCCACCTCCCGGAACTCCGGAAGAGCTGGTTCCTGAAGAAGGATTGGTTCCTGTTCCGGTTCCCCCCGACCCTGTTCCAGGAGCGGTTGTTGAATCGGTTCCTGAACCGGTCGTATTCCCGGTGGTATCCATGGTCGCGGTATCCATACCAGAACCATTGCCCATTCCAGGATCAGTTGTACTGTTTGGAGTGGATATGGTTGAGTCCGCATAATTTTCTGAACCGTTTCCTGCTTCTCCACAAGCCGCAAACATTGCAGCAACAATTGCTAACGATAAGATCTTTTTCATCTGAATTGGTTTTAATTAAAAAGGAGACCCAAATTTTATGGGTCCCCATCTGACTTTCAAAACTAACGAAGACTGTCTCTCCGGTTCATAGTGGTATCTGTTCCACCTCCTGAACCCGTGGTATCCGTGGTTGTTGGAGTGGTGGTTGAGTTTGTCATGGTGTCGGTCGACATAGTCCCTGTAGAAGTATCGGTTCCTGTTGTTGTTTCTGGTGTATCGCATGCCCAGAGACTAAGTCCTAATAGCGCGATGATGATAGTGCCTTTCATAGTCAAAAGTTTTATGTTTATATATTCATCTGTCATTCAACTTTCCTGCCATCTGCTCGCAACAATTAAAAAATTTTAATCCTGTTGACATCATTCCCCATAAAAAAAATTGCCGCAACCTATTCAGGATGCGGCAAACACAGTTGGTTTTGTTACCGGTTTAGATAATGCTCGACTTCTGCCGATATACAGAAGATGGATGATAAATAAACAGACAGGTTCCGTTCTTAATGGTCTGAATAACATCTTTAGTTTCATCAGCAGGAATAGCCGGGCAACCAAAGCTTCTTCCATTGAAAGGATTATTCTCAATAAATTTATCTCCTATATAATTGGATCCGTGGATCACAATGTTTCTATAATTGGCCTTGTCATTAATTCCTTTCTCCACTCCATTTATCTTTAAGGATAAGCCATGTGAGCCGAAATAAGTTTGTTGTGTGATATAAAAGCCAAGGCTGCTTTTGTGTGATTCTGGTTTGTTTGAAAAAGAAGTGGCATACTCTCCGCCTGATGCGCGTCCATGAGCTACATAAGTATTGAACAGCACTCTCCTCTCTTCAACATCAATGATATACAGGCGTTTATTGCGGGATGACTGGCTGAAATCACAGATGGTCAGTACCTCTTTTTTGCGGATCTTCTTCTTATCTAACAGGTGATTATACCCTTTCCAGGCATATTCAAAGGCGGTTGAACTCAATCCAAGGTCCTCAAGTTCCATTTCTTCATACAAAGAAAGAGCTTCAGCCTTCAGGATGGATTCTTCAGTTGCAGGATTGTTCAACACTACAACGGGTGCGGGATTTTTCAGGACAAGAACTTCTTCTGAAGTTCTTGCCGACATTAGGATAGGGGATGCTGCGAACAAAGTAAACATTCCGAACGCCCCCAATCTTCTCACCAGATTTTGCATACTCACTATGGTTTTTTCGGGATTCGGTCCTCTAACGCATAGTTTGTAAGTTTTATTTTGGGTCTTCCTGCACGGGCGACTCCATTTGTGGACCCCCGTACTCATTTGTATAGACCTTCAACAACAGTAAGAAAACTGAGATCAGGATCGGTCCGAATATTAAACCTATGAAACCGAACAGGTTAACACCGATGATAACTCCAAAAATCGTGATCAGTGGATGTACATCTCCAAGCTTTTTGTTCAGCCAGAACCTGAAAATATTATCGACGCTTCCTATAATTATAAATCCGAAGGCTAATACAATAATACCTTTTCCGGTTTCACCGTTTGCAAACAGCAATAAACCCAGGGGGATATAAGCTAGGGCAGCTCCAACAACCGGTAACATAGCGGTGATGGTGGTGATCACAAACCAGAACATGGCTTCAGGAACACCGATGATCAAATACCCGATCAGGCCTACAACACCCTGGGCAACTGCAATAAGTGGAATCCCAATAGCATTGGATAATACCAGCTTGTTCATATCCTTTCTTAACAGGTGAGTATTTTTATCATTGAGTGGAAGCCAATTGGCAATTCCTGATTCCACCTTCACTGCATCGGTTAGCATAAAATACAGTACGAAGTACATGATGAGGATGGTAACCAGTGTGCTCAGTGTAGCATTTAATATTGAAGGAAGCGTTTCAGCTCCCCAGCTTGTCAGCTTGCCGATATTTGCCTGGTTCAGTATTTCAAGCCCCCACTGCTGTTCATATTTTTCAATGAAAGAAGTTATAGTTGTGAGCACCTGGTTCGAATGTTCGATGGCAAAACTTACTTTATTGGCCATCAGGTTCACCAATAACAGGATGGGCAGCATGATCACCAAAAATGATATCAGCATCAACAAAGCGGCCGTCCAGGATTTTTTCCATTTATATCTCCCGGTAAGCGTGAACATATACTTACGCATCAGGATATATAAAGTATACGCTCCAAGCAATGCCGGTATAAAGGTTTGCATCTGCCGGAATAAAACAATCGCAATCAGTATGATGATGATGATCAGGCAAACCTGCCTTATGATCTTGTTTGGAATCACGTTCATGTAGAAGCTTCTACTGCTATTTTACAAAAAATCAAGCCAATGAAGCAATCATATTTTCACGCGCTTCCATTTACCCTGGCGGAATAAAAAAATACCTGCAATGGCGATGGCTGTCTCCGCTATAGGAATGGCAAGGAACACCCCGGTGGGTCCCATCTTCCATTGAAAGGATAGAAAATATGCAAGGGGAATCTGGAAACACCAGAAACCAAAAAAATTGAGAAGCGTTGGGGTGATAGTATCTCCAGCTCCATTGAATGCAGATGGGATAACCATTCCGTAAGCATAGAAAACATATCCTACCGCGATATACCTTAAGCTTTGTACTCCATATTTTGCAATGGATGGATCAGTGGTGAAGATCCCAATGATCTGGGGAGCAAAAGCAATAAATGTTATAGAGATAAGACCCAGGAAGATCAGGTTGAGAAAACCTGCTCTCCAGACAGACTTTTCTGCCCTTTCCGGTTGGTTAGCTCCAAGGTTTTGTCCTACCAGCGTGGCTGCAGCATTCGCCATTCCCCATGCCGGAAGAATGGCAAAAATGATGATGCGCATGGCAATGGTATGTCCGCTTACCGCTTCACTGTGGAATTCCGCCACTATCCTTCCCAGGAATATCCAACTGCAGGATGCAATGAAAAACTGGAGTGTACCTCCAATGGAAGTTTTCATGATCCGTGCAATGATTGACCAGTTTACCTGCAGGTGCTTCTTCATGACAGGTAACAATCTCGACCCTTTTAACAGGTGATAGAACTGGTAAACAACACCTGCACCCCTGCCAATGGTTGTCGCAACAGCCGCACCGGTTAATCCCATTTCAGGCAGTGGTCCAGGTCCCATGATCAGGGCAGGACAAAGAACAATATTGATCCCGTTTGCTATCCATAAACTTCTCATGGCGATGGCAGCATTGCCTGCACCACGAAAGATTCCATTGATGAGAAACAGCAGCAGGATAACAATATTTCCCACCAGCATTATCCTGATATATGGTGTTCCTATTCTTACTGCTTCCGGCTCAGCACCCATTGCATACAGGATCTCCGAAGGAAAGAAAACTCCCGCAAGGGTGACCAGGAGGCTGATGCCAACGCCGATATAAATAGTATTAACTGCTGCATGAGCAGCTGAATCATGATCTTTCTCACCGGTTCTTCTTGCAACAAAAGCTGTAACCGACATGCTGATACCAATCGCAAGAGTATACACCAGGGTTAATACCAGTTCAGTTAACCCAACTGTTGCAATCGCATACTTTCCAAGAGTGCTTACAAAATAAGCATCCACCACGGCAAATAATGATTCCATGGCCATTTCAAGGATCATCGGAACAGCAAGCAGGAAGATGGCTTTGTCAATGCTTCCAGTTGTGAATTCCTGTTCTTTACCCTGTATCGCTTCGCGAAATAGAGCAAAATAATCTTTGAAAGATTTCTTTTGTGCCGCTTCCATTTACCGAAAATAAAAAATCCCACCCGCGATGGAGTGGGATTTCCCCTATTATTGATAAACGGTACTATTTCACTTCGATCCTTTGTTGCATATTAGATTTCTTCGCTTCTTCTTTTTTAGGTATAGCGATCTTTAATACGCCATCTTCATATTTAGCACTGATGGCATCGTACCGGATATCATCTGGTAAATTGAAACTCCTGCTGAATGAGCTGTAATTGTATTCTTCCCTTGAAAACTTGTCATCTTTTTCTTCTTTTGTTTCCTCTTTTTCAGCGCTGATGGTCAGCAGATCCCGATCAACACTGATCTTGAAATCTTCTTTCTTCATACCCGGAACTCCAAGGGATAATTTGTACTCGTTATCAGTTTCCTTAACATTCACAGCAGGAACTGTCAATGTTTTAGTTAACAGGTTTCCTCCATTTCCAAACCATTCATTCCAGGGTTTGAAAAATTCATCAAATACAGATGGCATGTTTGATGAACGGGAAAGCATTTTGCTTGACATAACACCCTCCTTTTTTTTACAGTTATTAATTAATGGTATGGTTAAATTAATTTCCATAAAAACCTGGGTCAAGAATCTATATTAGATATAATAATGACTTTCATCAGAGTTTCGAAGAATTAATGCGATCTGCCCGAAATGGTGGAGCAATCCAGCATCTACAAATTCAATATTGCAGCCATTCGTAACAGCCATTTCAAGAATGGTATACATTACTTCATCTTTTAATGGCGCTTCTTTTTTCTCGATCAGAAGCAATTTTCCATTTCTTTTATTAACCTGGGCGACCACTTCATCAATTCCCCTGGCAAGTCGTTTCCTGGTAAATGCAGATTCAGCTTGGATCAAAAGATTTTGTTGATGAATGATCTTCCAATCACCAATAGTTGCTTTCAATAATGAACGGATCTTCCTCTCGTTTATCTCTTCATCTCCTGAAGTGATAAAACCTGATATATTAAAAGAATGAACAGTCTGTTCTTTAAATTTCCTTGTATTTGTTTCACTTCCTATTACAAACACAGGATAAGGATTCTGCTTTACTATTTCATCAAGTGCTTCATCTGTATATCTTAGAAAAATTTCACTCCTTGAATTTTCCTGGCACAGATCCTTATATTTTTTGATAAACCTGGTGTGCGAAAGTGAATTGCTTCTTAACCTGGTGATCCTTCCATCGTATAAATAAAAGTTTGATTGATTATGGCCGAGTTGAAGAACCACGAATTTTCTTTTCTCTTTTTTTAGAGAGAGAACCAGCAATATGCTGAATGGCTGATCCACGATCAGCCTGCTTTCCAGCTCCATTTCAAGATATAATACTTTTTCTTCACTATATGAAACATGAATAACCAGTGATCTTCTGTAACTGTTGAAATTGATCTTCTTGATGATCTGTTGCAGTTTATTGATCACAGGAACTGCAACATCACTGGAGTATTTGTCCAGCAGTTGCTGTTCAGCTTTTTGCTGATGAAGTTTTAACTGGAATTCCAATTCATGCTTCTTTACCATTTTAGGTTCGAATGGCATTACCAGCGTAACAGCCGGGTTATGTGAATTGGACTGCACAACAGCTTTCTGTTGTGCTGATAAAACTGGCTTCATGGTTAATAAGGTTTATTTTAATCTATGATTCTTTTCCTGGCTGTGGTATTTCCTTATCGGGTGCTGGCTCTGCCGGTATTTCAGGCTCTTCTTTAGATGGTTCATCACCGGGCATTTCGGGTTCCATCGGTTCTTCGTATGGAGTTAATTCAGGTGGGGTTGTTGTTGGTATTTCTTTCGGTCCGGGTTGTTGAAGTTGTATCATGGTAATCAATTTTTTAGGTTATGGGAACAACTGCAAGGACTTAAAAAATTATACCACTATAAGTTACACTTAATTTTTCGATAATGGATCTTTCATTTCATCACATCACATAATGAAATTTGATTTCCTCCGTTATTACTTTAGAATTAAGTTTTTGGCTATGGCGAGAATTATCTGCCTTGTATGCAAGGATTGTGGTTATAGATCTGATTCAATAAAGGTGGGTTCTTCATTTATCGATGAAACCATGTATGGACCTGCATTTGATTCCCATCAAAATGAGCTGGTACAGGTTAATTACTCTGATTTGAATCCAGGTGGAACAATAATTCCCTACAGTGATAACCGACTTAGGAAATCTCCTGATGGTTCAACTCCTGAAACTTTTCATTGGGATAACTATACTTTTTGGGAAAAATATAATTTCTGTCCATCATGTAATGGCTTCACACTCGAAATTGATCCGGTATTAATGATAATGGCTGATTAATTCAGACTGTATTCCATTTTAATGGTGATGGATGCGGTCTTATGACGTTCAGATGTATTGTATGATCCTCCATAACTGAATTCCTCATTACTGTTTCTTCCGGTGATCTGGAATACACCCATACTTGCTTTTTTAAGTTTATCAAGTTTACTGTTCGCGCTTTCTGCAATGGTCTCAGCCCTTTGCATGGCATCCTTCGAAGCCGCAGCAAGTAAACTCATCTTGAGATCCGCAAGTTTTGTATAATAGTAAGAAGGAGGAATCGAATTGAATTCAATCCCGCTTTCGATAAGCTCAGTTACCTGCCTCGAAATGTTCTCAACTTTTTCAATATCCCTCGACTGAATCTTTACCCTTTGCGTTAGATTATATCCATTGAATACAGACGAGATCATCATCCCGTTCTTATCATATGTATTATTGAATTCCTTTTGAAGGTCCACTGCAGAAATAATTATTGAACTGTCTGCAATGCCTTTCGACTTCATATACTGCCTGATGGCCTGCTCATCTCTCTTTAATTGAGCATAGGCATCTTTCAATTCAAATGACTTCCTGCTATAGTTTCCTTCCCAAACGATCAGGTCGCTCGTGAAATCAACCTCAGCAAGACCGGTTACCGTTACATTTTCGGTAGTGCGAAATTTATATTTATATGCATTGGCAAAAATAGCAGCGCTGGCTACAATGCAGATCCCGATAATAACAGAGGAGAGACTTAATAAAGGTTTGTCGGCCATGGTTTTAGGATTATTGAATCAAGATAATCATCTTTTTCACCTGCCATATATTCCAATCCTCATTAATTTCTTAAAATTTATTTTAATTGTAATATTTACACTTAATAAATAAGTAGTTTTGCTTTTCCAATAGAGAGCAATTTTCTATATGGCAATCAATCGTTAGTTGGCCCGTTGTTTCTACAACGGGCATTATTTTAACAACCATACACTGGCACATCTATTGCTTATTCTAGAGAAAACTCTAAATGAAATTATTGTTTAAGACCATAGCCTTTACTGCCCTTGCCGCCGTAGTTGTCTTGTATGTACAACACCAATTGGTTACTTCAGAAACAATTGAAGATCCAACCGAAGATATCTGGCATTGATTATCAACGATGTTCAGTATAGTGATTTTCACTGATTGCACCAGCGAGCGTATTATACTGCCTGGTATCAAGTGCTCCCAATTCAATGGTATCGATCGCTTCCACTAACTGAACGGGTGTTCGGATTCCCACAACCGCTGAATTTATTGCTGAATTTTGTAGAACATATTGCATAGCGATCTGTGCATTCGTACGGTCGTCCAGATCAAGAGCGTCCATTGCTTTGATCAACTGGTCGATCTGTTCTTCATTCCTGTCAAGATATGGCTTAAGTGGTTTTCCGGCCAGCAACCCGGAAGCAACTGTTCCCCTTGCCAACACTCCAATGTTATGAGATTCCAGGAAACTCAGCATTTCTTCTTCCGGCCGACGGTCCAGTAAACTGTATTGCATCATCACACTAACAATTTTCGATCTTTTTACATATTCCCTGATCACATTAGGCCTGATGGATGAAATTCCATAATGCCTGATCTTTCCCTGGTCTGCCAGCATCTCAAATGCTTCTATCGTTTCATCGATTGGGTCATCAATCGTTCCACCATGTAACTGGTACAGATCGATCTCATCAACACCAAGCCTGCGCAAGCTTTCTTCCACTGCTTTTAAGATGTACTCTTTGCGAGGATTCCAGGTCCAGCCACTACCATCTTTTTTCCACTGGTTGCCCACTTTTGTTGCGATGATCACATTTGACCGGTGTCTTTTCAAGGCCTTTCCAATGGCTTCTTCATTCCAACCCTTATCATAAAGGTCTGCTGTATCAAAATAATTGATACCATTAGCGATGGCATTATCAATAAGGTATTGAATATCTTCCTGTCCGGGTTTGATCGACATACATCCAAATCCAATGCGGCTTACCTGCAGGTCTGACCTTCCCAATTTCCTGTATTCCATATGATAAATTTATTTCTGTAATCTCTTATAGCTACTTTTGCGCCACAACCGATCAATGTGTTTGAATTATTCTTCCAGAAACTCCAGGATAAAATTACTCTTTCCGAAGAGGACAAGAAGATATTCACTTCACTGATCATCCCTAAAAAACTTCGCCGCAAACAATACCTTTTACAGGAAGGAGATCCTTGCAAATACACGGCCTTTGTTTCGAAAGGTGCATTGCGTTCCTATACCGTTGATGAAAAGGGAAATGAACACATCATACAATTTGCAGTGGAAGGCTGGTACATCGCTGACCTTTACAGTTTCATCACTGGCGAGCCTGCAACATATAATATTGACGCCATCGAAGATTCCGAACTTTTATTGATTACCCGGCAGGCTCAAAATGAGCTGATGGCTAAAGTTCCGCAGTACGAGAAGTTTCTTTTTCTCCAGATCCAGAGTGCTTATGTGGCTTTGCAAAGAAGACTTACAGCCATGATCAGCATGACCACTGAAGAAAAATATACCAGGCTGATCAAAACCTATCCTGATATTGTTCAGCGCGTACCTCAGCATATGATCGCATCTTATCTTGGACTAACCCCTGAAACGCTGAGCAGGGCAAGAAAGAATATCTCCACCCGCAAATAGATCGTTGATTTTTGTCAATGCTTTTTCTTATCCCACCTCAATGGAGCATAGTGGTAAGGCAGGCTAATTTTGTCCCTGCAAACGATCATGAAAACAATCGCAGTCATAGGAGCCAATTCTGCACACACAGGTTTACTGGCAGAACTTACAAGGGAAGGCAACGCCCTCCTTTTGTTTAATAACTGTTCAAATGCAAACCTTTTAGAACCTGTAAAGCAAATTGACCCTTCAGCCAACATTGAAGTACTCGAATGTTCACGTGACGCCTGCTGGGAAGCCGATGCGATTTTGTTGTT
The DNA here is from genome assembly GCA_966112615.1 of uncultured bacterium. Classification (GTDB taxonomy): domain Bacteria; phylum Bacteroidota; class Bacteroidia; order Chitinophagales; family Chitinophagaceae; genus Flavitalea. Next base: position 361,697 of record CBHWDO010000001.1, on the reverse strand, counting down.
GATAGATGAAAAAGAATTAGAGGAGGTAAGCGAACAGATTAAAGATGTTGCTACTCAAAAACAACTCGGCTTTCATGGAAAATTAAATGAAGAGAAACTCAGGGATCTGTTTCCATATTCAAAACTGGTAAACATTGATCTGCACAGATTTCCTTCAGAAGAAAATGCGGATAAAGAATCATTCATAAACGATCAAATTTAAACAAAGACAATCATGAAAAAGAGCATCATTTTTGCTGCATTAATTAGCCTCGGAGCTGCTGCTTCTGCCCAAACCAAATGGAGTGTAGATCCTGTTCACTCAAACGTTAGATTCACTGTTTCTCACCTCGTGATCTCAGAAGTGGAAGGATCTTTCAAAAAATTCAATGGATCAGTTACTGCTGCAAAGCCTGATTTTACTGATGCTTCAGTTGAATTCAGTGTTGATGTGAACAGTGTGTATACCGATAATGATGGACGTGACAAGCACCTGAAGTCAGATGATTTCTTCAATGCTGAGCAATATCCTCAAATGACTTTTAAGAGTACTTCTTTTAAAAAGCTTTCAGGAAATCGATATGAGCTGAAAGGAAACCTGACCATTCGCAATGTAAGCAAGCCTGTAACATTTGATGTTACTTATGGTGGAACTACCAAAGATCCATGGGGTAATATTAAGTCTGGATTTAAAGCTAAGACCACCATCAACCGTTTTGATTATGGTTTGAAATGGAATACACTTACTGAAGCTGGAGGAGCTACTGTAGGTAAAGATGTTGATATCGATTTGAAACTTGAATTTGCGCAAGCAAAATCCTAACAAGAGAGGAGCCCTGCGTAAGCGGGGCTTTTTATTATGAATACAATTACAGATTTTAAGAATTTCTCTGCATCACTAAAACAGCGTGATCATTTAATGCCGGTTCTGTTTATCGGGCACGGATCACCAATGAATGCAATTGAACAGAATGAATTTGCGGAAGGATGGGAACGTATTGCAAGAGAAATTCCTGAACCTGCGGCAGTACTGGTAGTGTCTGCACACTGGCTTACCAGGGGAACACATATCACAGCGATGGAAAAACCCAAAACCATTCACGATTTCGGAGGCTTTCCACAGGCATTATTTGATGTTCAGTATCCTGCGCCCGGTGATCCGGAAATTGCTATTCAAACGATTGAGCTGATCAAACAGACTACTGTTCATGCTGATCATGACTGGGGGCTGGATCATGGTGCATGGTCGGTTGTAAAACAAATGTTTCCGAAAGCAAATATCCCGGTACTGCAATTAAGTATAGACTATCACCAGTCGCCTCAATACCATTATAACCTTGCCTCAGAGCTATATGAGCTGAGAAAAAAAGGTATCCTTATAATTGGGAGCGGAAATATGGTGCATAACCTGCGCATGCTAAGCATTCAGAACATGAATGATTTCAATGCTGAATTCGGCTTCGACTGGGCACTAGAGATGAATGACGTTTTTAAAAAGAAGATCAATGCTGCAGACCATCAATCGCTGATCAACTTCCGCGACCTGCACAGTGCATCACACCTGGCGATTCCAACACCCGATCATTATTATCCTTTACTGTATGCAGCAGGCGCAGCAGGTAAAAATGCCGATCCTTTCATTTTTAATGATAAAGCAGTAGCTGGTTCACTTACCATGACTTCTGTTGCCTGGGTCTGATCAGGATGGATCAATCACCAGTTCACCATTATTGACAGACCACCAGTAAGTTTCACCACCGGATGCCTTTCTCAGGTTGAATTTTTTAACATCAAAAGATCCATTTCCATCTGCGTCGCCTTTGATCACATATACTTTAAGTGCTTTGCCTGGATTACCCCAGATCAATGGTTTTCCAGGCTCGCATTGCGAAGGCTGAATACCTTTGATGGTTTGAATGAAGTATGCTGAACCTTCACCAATTACGATAGCTTTTCCTTTTTCATCAATGCAAACTGCAGTTCTTTCATCAGGTGCAATTCCTCTTGGATAGCGGTTCCATTCTTTAGTGATCCTCGCAAGAAAGGTAACATGTCGTCCCAGCCTTTTTCTTTCAGAATAATGCTGGTCGCTGATCACATTGGAAAGATATAATGGCTGGAGGAAATCGTTATTGTAAATGGTCACTGATGAGTCATATGGGTTTTGAAGTACTTCTGATGTAGCACTTTTATTCTCTCCACTGTAATACATCCCTGTAAGGATCGCGCATCCTGCAGAAGTTCCTCCAACAGGAACTTTTTTCACATTCAACAGGTAATTGATGGCTTCTTCGGTTTTGGTATCTCTCCAGTATTTCATGTAGTTCGACTGGTCACCGCCGGTAATGAACAGCATTTCAGCATTCCTGATTGTTTCAGCCACCTGCGGATCATTTGCCAGTTCATGGGATCCTATGCGAAGGGTTTCAATGGAATTTACTTTTCCTAAACTGTCGATTGTTTTGTGGTACAGGTAGTCACCTGTTGCTCTTAGGATCACCACATCTCCGCCTCCCGACCTGTCAATCATCCATTTGAATGCCCCGTGGACTTCACCACCACCTCCAATCAGCACCACACCACCACTGGTTTTGGTGGATACATCGGCCGGATCACCCATAATACCGATGGAAGCGGGGTTTTTCGTTTGTGCATTGACTTTAGGTTTAGCCAGGAAAAGGCAAATCAGAAGGCAAATGGTTCTCATGGTCCTAAGATACTGATTGTTAATTCTTGATGTTTCCAATAGGTTAGCTCATCTTTTTTCCTTTACTTTTGCAGATTGCCCTTTTCAGAACAACGAACCGAAAAGGTAGGTTAAAACCAAGCCCGGAGATATTAACTATGGCCTTACCTCATTTGATAAAGTATGTATACACTAATGGTACCGATGAAGTGATCCGCAGAGGAAAAAAGATTCATGCCATTGATTATGTTGAACTTACAGATTACGATGAACTTCTTGATTCCGTTACCTTCAGGGTTAAGGATGATAGTTATTCCACCTACTATAAGGTAAACATTTCCAAATTCAAGGATCCCAAGGCATTGTCGGTAAGATGCGCCTGCCCTTACAACCTGGGCGATATCTGCAGGCATGAAGCCGCAGCATTGATCCAGTTGCAGGAGATGCTCGACAAAAATATGCTCAAAGCTGAAAAAGTAGAGTATGACCAGCGCCATACTGTGGTCAAGATGAAGACCATCGACCTGAAATCTCTTCGTTTATTGTCTTCCAACGAGATCTTCCAGGAAGCAGAAAAATATCTTCGCGATCAAAAAGCCAAGATCCTTCACGCAAAAGATGAAACTGTAAAAGCTGAATTAACCATCGAAGGAACTGTGTACAATGTGGTTCTCAGCAAAAATGAAGAGCGGAACTTTGATACCAGCAGTGATTATGATGATCCGCTTCATCCGTTAAGTCTTGCCAAGGTTATTGTTTTCCTTCAATTGTATAATACCGGTGGTCCATTCTACTTTGATACTATCCGCAACTGGGATAAGGAAAAAAATAAATTACTTGAAGCATATGGATATTCACTGAACGATGATTTGAAAGGCAAATTTGAATTCAGTTATAAAGACGGCAAACCTTTTTTAAGGGTGCTGGATCCATCTATAAAAAGAATTGTTACCCCTGATAACCTGAAAGCCAAGCCGGCACCAGTTCCTGAGCCGGTTGCAGCTACTGCCAATACTGTAGAAACACCGGTTCCGGTGGATACTGCATCGAAAAAACTCGGGGTTGTTTTTAACTGGAATCATGAATCCTTCCCCGGCTTTTCTGTTGAAGCAGTGGGTGGTGATGTAAATGATGATGCTACAGGTTATGTTGGAAAAGTGGAGAAACTCGACCTGTCGAAATTTGTTAATATAGAAGAATTTAAAGAGGCAGATAAGAACCTTTTGCCGCTTCTTCGGAAAATGCAGGAATCCGAGATCACCAAATACCTGAACAGGAATTCTCCGTTCAGTGGTATCTGGGAAAATATTGTACACCATGAAGAAGATGATCTTCCCGAAGAAACCAAGGCATTGATGGTTGAATACCTTCATCCAAAATTGCGCAAGATCTTCCAGGAAGTTGCTGTAAGTCCTTTTGTATTTCAACTTGCTCCGCGACAGCCTTTCAAAACAGATAAACTTGAACCACTTGGAATAGTTCCTGAAGGCATCAAGCCATTCTTTAAAATTGAGATGACTGCAGAAGGATATGAGATTCAGTGCTGGACTTTACTGAATGGTGCACCTGTCGAGATCACCGATAATAAGATCACCAGTAGTCTGATTTTTGTTCATGATGATAACCTCTTTACCTGGGAAACAACTGATGATGTTAACCTGGTTGAAAAGTTTGTTACCAAGGGAAAGATTGAATTCACTTTTGAAGACTGGCCTGAGCAATTAAAGAAATTTGTTCTGCCGCTTACCAAGGAGTATCACGTTGATTTTGATCGTTCACTCATCAGTGAAGTGAAGGATGGCGAACCGGATAAGAGATTGGTACTGCAGGAAAAGGGCGACTATCTTGTGTTTCAGCCGATCTTTTCTTACAAGGGATTTGAAACCAAGCCAGGTGGAAAAGATGAATTGATAGTTCCTGTTGAAGATAAAGTGCTGGTGGTTCATCGCAATCGCGAAAAAGAAAATGAATTTATTGAGAAGCTGAAACAGCTTCACTCCAACTTTATACTTGCTGAAAACGGCTCCCAGCTTGCCTTGAAGGGCACCGATGTTTTGAAGAACAACTGGTTCTTCTTATTCGTTGATGCCATGAGGGATATGAAGATCCCTACCTATGGTTTTGAAGCACTGAAGAATTTCAGGTTCAATACATCAAAGCCTCAAACAAGAATTCATATCAGCAGCAATACAGATTGGTTTGATGCAAGGGTTGATATTGAATTCGGAGATCAAAAAGTTACTGTTGCAGATGTAAAGAAGGCACTGGCTAACCGCCAGCAGTTTGTACACCTGAGCGATGGGACACTTGGTATTCTTCCTGAAGAATGGATCAAGAAATACTCTTTATTGTTCAGGGTGGGTGAAGGCAAGTCGAATGATCTTCGTCTTTCCAAATACCACATGAGTGTGATCGATGAGTTGTATGAGAACAGGAGCGAGGAAGAACTTGTGGTACGACTGGAGGAGAAATATGATTCACTTCGCGAGTTCAAACAGATCAAGGAGATTCCGGTACCGGAGCATCTTGAAAATACATTGCGACCATACCAGGCTCATGGATTTCACTGGCTGAACTATCTCCATGAAATTGGCTGGGGTGGAATACTGGCAGATGATATGGGTCTTGGTAAAACCTTGCAGGCCCTGTCTTTCATGCATTATTACCGGCATCACTACGGAAAGCTGAAGGCCCTTGTAGTGTGTCCAACCACACTGATGTTCAACTGGGAAAATGAGATCAAGAAATTTACTCCTTCATTGACCTATCATATTCATCATGGAGGTGAAAGAACCAGGGACAAGAATTTCTTCCGCGATACTGATGTGATCATCACCACTTACGGAACACTGAGAAGTGATATCAAAATGTTTGTAGAACTGGCATTCGATTATGTTGTATTGGATGAATCCCAGGCTATTAAAAATCCGGCGAGTAAGGTTACAAAAGCAGCCAGCCTGTTGAATGCGAAGAACCGTTTGTGTTTGAGTGGTACGCCATTGCAGAATAATACCTTCGATATTTTTGCCCAGATGAATTTCCTTAATCCTGGTATGCTGGGCAGTATGGAATTCTTCAGGCAGGAATTCTCTATTCCAATTGATAAGTTTGGTGAGGCCGACAGGAAGGATCACCTGCGCAAACTTCTCTATCCATTTATTTTGAGACGAACCAAGGAGCAGGTGGCAAAAGATCTTCCTGAGAAGATCGAAACTATTCTGTTCTGCGAGATGGAAGAGGAGCAGCGTAATATTTATGATGCTTACAGAAATGATTTTCGTGATAAGATCCTTGGTACCATTGAATCGAATGGGATTGCGAATTCACAGCTTACAATCCTTCAGGGCCTGATGAAATTGCGACAGATCTGTGATTCGCCTGCTATCATGAATGAGCAGGAAAAGTTTCCAAATGTCTCGATAAAGCTTGAAGAACTTGGAAGGGAGATCACTGAAAATATCAGTAACCATAAGGCCCTTGTGTTCTCACAGTTCCTTGGAATGCTTGGATTGATCAAGCAAAAACTGAAAGAGCTTGAAGTTGATTTTGAATATTTTGATGGAAGTACTTCAGCGGTTGACCGTGAAAAAGCCATCCAGCGTTTCCAGCATGATGATAATTGCCGGGTATTCCTGATCTCCCTGAAAGCAGGTGGTGTGGGTCTTAACCTCACTGCTGCAGATTATGTTTATATCGTTGACCCATGGTGGAATCCGGCTGTTGAGCAGCAGGCCATCGACCGTACGCACCGTATTGGTCAAACAAAAAATATCATGGCTTACCGCATGATCTGTAAGGATACTATTGAAGATAAGATCCTTCAACTCCAGGAACGTAAGCGTTCCCTCGCCAAAGATCTGATAACTGATGATGATGGATTTGTGAAGAGCTTGTCGAGAGAGGATGTGGAGTATTTGTTCTCTTAGCGGGCTGACCACCCGAAGGGTGGGCTGAACGCACCGGGCTGAACAAATGCCGCAGGCTTTTGGGCTGAACGGAATTTCAATTCAGCCCAAACAACTTCGTTGTTTGTTCAGCATTGTATGTTCAGCCAAACTGCTTCGCAGTTTGTCAGCCCATAAAAAACCCCTCGCAAGCGAAGGGTCAAGCACATACTAATTGTGGTTTCTGAGGTAAGTGCAAATATTATTTCATCGTGAAAGGTTAGTACTTCACTCCCTTCCTGATAACAGGAGTTTTATTGATAGGCGAATCACCCTGAACTACAATAGTAAGGATGCTTTTAAAAAATTTGATCAGGTTGGAAGAAGGCCTGTACATGTCTTTCATGATCCGGGTTCTCTCAGTATCCAACTGCATTAAGTTTCTTTCCATAGCGAAGGTGTTAATTAAAGGTGTAAAAGTAAACGGATTATTTTTTGGAATATTGTTCCCAATATACGTTAATACCTCGCCTTTAGGATTGTAACCCTATCTATTTAATATTTCAATAACATGTTAGTTTCTCAATAATGTGCTGAAGTCTGCTTTTTGCCAGGAAATTTTTTTCCAGTTCAATATTAAATGGCACAGGGGTATCAAGAGATCCGCAGCGCAATACAGGCGCATCCAGGTAACTAAAACAGTTTTCTGAAATCCATGCAGCAATCTCTCCACCAATTCCACCGATCAATGTGTCTTCATGAAGGATCAACACCTTACCTGTATGCATAACTGAAGTTTTTATCGCCTCATAATCCAGAGGAGATAAGGAACGGAGATCAAGAATGTACATTGAAGTCTCCTTATTGATCTGTGCAGCTTCTTTTGCCCAGTGAACTCCGGCTCCATAGGTGATGATCGTAATATCATCTCCTTCCTGAACCACATTAGCTTTCCCGATCTCAATCTCATAATATTCATCGGGAACAGGCCCTACAACCGATCTGTACAATGCTTTATGCTCAAAGAACATGACAGGATTCGGGTCCGCAATTGCAGCATTTAATAATCCTTTGGCATCATGGGGATTCGATGGGTAAACAACTTTCAGACCGGGAGTATGCGTGAACCAGGCTTCATTGCTTTGGGAATGAAAGGGCCCTGCACCAACACCTGCACCGGTTGGCATTCTTACTACAACATCTGCATTTTGTCCCCACCGATAATGGATCTTTGCCAAATTATTGACGATCTGGTTAAATCCGGATGTTACAAAATCAGCGAACTGCATTTCAACAACAGATTTGTATCCTTCCAAACTTAATCCCAATGCGGTTCCTATGATGGCACTCTCGCAAAGAGGTGTATTCCTGATGCGGTCCTTCCCATATTTCTGAACAAATCCCTCCGTTATCTTAAAAGCACCTCCATACTCTGCAATATCCTGTCCCATCAGTAGCAGGTTAGGAAATTTATCGAGCGAATTTTCCAATGCTTCACTGATGGCATCAATGAATCTCTTCTCGGGGTGATCTTTTGATGGTTCATCACTGACAACCAGTTTACCCCTGAATCTTCTTTCCTGTTGAGCAGACTTTAAAAATGAAGTTGGAGTATATGGTTTGAAAACATCACGGATCTCTGAATTTGTATCAGGCTTTAAAGCTGGTGCAGCCATTCCCGTGGTAATGGAATGGTCGATATATTCCTTGATCTCTTCAGTGATCGAAGCCACTTCATCCTGGCTGATGATCTCTTCTTTTAATAACCAGTCGAGGTATCTTTTTACCGGATCCCTTTTTTCCCAGATCTCAAATAGATATGGAGGAACGTATTTTGTTCCGCTTGCTTCTTCATGTCCACGCATGCGGAAGGTTGAACATTCAATAAGAAAAGGTTTCTGGTGTTCCAGGCAAAATTCCCTGACCCCTTTTATAGTATCGTAAACCGACAACAGGTTATTTCCATCGATCTTAACTCCCTGCATGCCGTATCCTCTGGCACGATCAACCAGGTTTTCTGATCTGAATTGTTCATGAGTTGGTGTGCTTAAAGCATATCCATTGTTTTCAATAATGAAGATCACCGGGAGGTCCCAAACGGCAGCAACGTTCAGTGCTTCATGAAAATCACCTTCACTGGTTCCTCCTTCACCCGTGAATGCTACAGCAACTCTTTTTTCTCCGGCTAATTTTGAAGCAAGTGCTGCTCCGTCTGCCAGTGCAAGTTGTGGTCCAAGATGGGAGATCATCCCACAGATATGGTGTTCAGCAGAACCGAAATGAAAACTTCTTTCCCTTCCTTTGCTGTAGCCCTCATAAGATCCCTGCCACTGCATGAAAAGCTTGTCAAGAGGCATATTGCGTGTGGTAAAAACTCCAAGGTTGCGGTGTAAAGGCATAATCCAATCGTTGGATTGCAGTGCCAGTGCGGCTCCTACGCTGATGGCTTCCTGGCCGATCCCGCTGAACCATTTGCTGATCTTTCCCTGGCGAAGAAGTAATAGCATTTTCTCTTCGATCATTCTTGGAAGAAGAATGCTTTTGTAAAAGGCCTTGAGTTGTTCGTTTGAAAGTTCCTTTCGATCGAAGTGCATAAAGATTGGATTGGGAGTTCTGCCTTGAAAGTACGAAGCTTTCATTTTCTTCAAAATGATTTTGTTAATTGCAGCCCACCTTAGGAATTAAAATATGGAAGCGATCATCTTTGACCTCGGAGGCGTAATACTGGATATTGATATTTCAAGAACAAATAATGCGTTCAGGGAATTAGGTTTTGAAAATATTGATGATTATTTCGGGTTGGGACATGCCGCTGGTTTTTTCAAAGACTACGAAAACGGATCGATCACTGATGAAGAATTTGTGGAAGGAGTTAGAAAGATCCTGGATTTTAAAGTAGATGAGCAGCAGGTAAGAAAAGCGTGGAATGCATTGCTAGGAGAATTTCCTAAGGAGAGAATTGAATTTTTGAAAGATCTTAAATCCAGGTACCGATTGTTCTTATTCAGCAATACAAATGGCATTCACCAGGTGGAATTTGTCAGGATGTACAGGGATTCTTTTGGAGGAGCGCTGGATGAACTTTTTGAGAAAGCTTATTACTCCCATACTGAAGGATTTCGAAAGCCTGATGCAAAAGGGTTTTTATATATCCTTGAGCAAAATAACCTTGAAGCTGAGGAAACCTATTTTGTGGATGATGCCTGGGTTAATGTTGAAGCTGCAAATAAATTGGGGATCCGGGGATTGCATGTGAAACCCGGGCAAACCATACTTGACCTTCCTCTTTAATTATTTGACTTCTTCGAAATCGATGTATTCACCTTCAGTGGTAGAAGGTTTAGCTGCAGTATTCTGTTGCGGAGGAGGCTGATGCCCTGGCTGCTGAAATCCCTGTCCATTGGTATTCATCCTGCTCTGGAATTCACGCATCTGGCCCTTCATCTGCTTCGACACCCTATAGATCGGGATGATGAAGTTGAAGATGAAGCGGTAAAGAAAGTAGATCGCCAGACCGATGAAAATGTATTTCATGCCGCAAAAATAGGAAAATTGGAATGGGGAACCGGGAATGGCGAATAGGGAAATTGATAATCATAAAATATTAACAATCTTGCCAGACAGCCTTCTTTTCGATTCTCCATTCTCCATTCACGATTCTTTTTTTCCTTGATTTCCTTTTTAAAGAGAAATTCCCCTATTTTTGCATCGGAATTGAATCAAATGGAAGGGAACGAAGTCGTTCCCTTCTTTATTTCTTATGAGTACAGAAACACAGATCGGCATACTGGAGGAAATGGTCAACAACCTGTTGGCAGAAGACCCTTCCTATTTCCTGGTAGATCTAAGGATCAAGCCAACCAATAACATTAAGATCTTTTTGGACGGTGATAATGGTATTACCATTGAAAAATGTATTGCCATCAACCGCGCGCTGTACAAGCAGCTCGAGGAGAAAGCCATGTATCCTGATGGAGATTTTTCACTTGAAGTATCTTCTCCCGGACTGGATGAACCGCTAAAATCGCACAGGCAATACCGCAAAAATGTTGGTCGCCTGGTGGAAGTGATCCTGAAAGACGGAACCAAGGTTGAAGGTAAGATGACTGAGGTGCAGGAACAGTTAATTATTGTTGAGGAGACCAAAGGAAGGAATAAGAAAATGCAGGTGATCCCCCACGAGATTCCATTAGAAAACATAAAAGCAACTAAAATTCAAATAGTGTTTTAATAATTCCGGAGAACCCCGGGTTTTTAAATTACAGATTATGGCAAGTATCAACCTGATAGACGCTTTCCAGGACTTCAAAGAAGCCGAAAACATCGATCGCCCGACCATGATGAAAGTGGTGGAAGACGTGTTCAAGACCCTGCTGCGTAAAAAATACGGAAGTGATGATAACTTCGACGTTATTGTAAACGCTGAGAAAGGTGACCTTGAGATCATCCGCCGAAGGATGATCGTAGAAGATGGAGAGGTGAATGATCCACTCGCAGAAATTGCTTATAGCGATGCTGTGAAGATCGAACCCGACTTCGAGATCGGTGAAGAATTATATGAGGAAGTGGATATCATGGATTTTGGTCGCAGGGCAATTTTAGCAGCCAAGCAAACCCTTGCCAGCCGAATCAGCGACTTAAAGAAGAATGTTCTTGTAAAAAAATATGGTGATCGCATCGGCGACATTATCAATGCTGAAGTTTACCAGGTCTGGAAGAAAGAGATCCTGTTGCTGGATGAAGAAGGAAATGAATTGATCCTTCCAAAATCAGAGCAGATCCCGCAGGATTATTTCAAAAAAGGCGAAAGCATCCGAGCTGTTGTTAAGAAGGTAGAACTAAAAAATAATAGCCCGGTAATTATTCTTTCAAGGACTTCTCCATTATTCTTGGCTAAATTGCTGGAAATTGAGGTTCCTGAGATCTTTGATGGCCTGATCGTGATCAAGAAAATTGTTCGTGAGCCAGGTGAAAGAGCAAAAGTTGCTGTTGAATCTTATGATGACAGGATCGACCCTGTTGGTGCCTGCGTAGGTATGAAAGGAAGCAGGATCCACGGGATCGTTCGTGAACTGAAGAATGAAAACATAGATGTTATCAACTACACAGCGAATATCAACCTCCTGATCCAACGTTCCCTTACTCCTGCTAAGATCACTAGTATGGATATCGACCAGGAAAAGAAACATGCAAATGTTTACCTGAAGCCTGACCAGGTTTCACTCGCCATCGGAAAGAAGGGTGTGAATATCAAATTGGCGCAGGAATTGACAGGCCTAACAATTGATGTATTCAGGGATAATGAAGGAGAAGATGAGGAGTTTGATATCGACCTGGAAGAATTCAGCGATGAGATCGAAACATGGATCATTGATGAGTTCAAAAGGATCGGATGTGATACCGGAAGAAGTGTACTGGCACTGACTCCTGAAGAACTTGAAAGAAGAACCGATCTTGAAAAAGAAACTATTGCAGATGTGAGAAGAATATTGAAGGAAGAGTTTGAAAAAGAATAGGTTCGGACAGCAGAATAAAAAAATTAATTGTCTTATACAATCTAATGGCAGAATCAACAACACCAAGGTTAATGGCCGCCGCCAAGGAATTCAACATCGGGAAAGATACCCTTGTTGACTTTCTTGTGGGGAAGGGCTTTAGTAAGGATGACCTTAAACCAACCTCCAGGTTAACGGAGGAAATGTACCTGTCTCTACAGAAAGAATTCCAGGGGGATAAGGTAGCAAAGATCAAAAGTGATCAGATCGACCTTCCAAAAGGAAGCGCCGAAGCACGTAAGAAAAAAGAAGAAGAAGCAGCACAGGCTGTAACTGCTAAAAAAGAAACTAAGGTTGCAAAAGAAGAGGAATCTGCACCGGTGGCTGAACCAGCTGCACCGGAAACTGTAGTTGTTCCTGAACCGGTTGCACCAGTTATAGAGAAAGCACCGGAACCAACACCGGAGCCAGCTCCAGAGCCTGAAGTAATTCCGGAACCTGTAGCAAAAGAAGAAGAAAAGCCTGCACCTAAAGAACCTGAGGTGGTTAAGATTGATGCGCCAAAGATCGAAGAGATCAAGGTATTTGATAAAATTGACCTGTCGGCAATCGATTCTTCTACCAGGCCAAAGAAGTCAGCACCAAAAAAAGAAGTACCTGAACCAAAAGAACAGGTTACCAATACCCCAGAACCTGAATTAAAACTACAACCACAGGAGCCGGTGGTTGAGAAAAATGAGGAAACCAGAACAGAACCAGTCGTTGCAGAAGCTAAACAAGTTGAAGCTGAAGAAGCGATCCCTCAAGCGGCACCGGAAGAAACACCAGTTGTAGAACAAACAGAACCTGCGCAGGAAGAATCCGAAGCAGGAGAATCAGGTCCAGTGATCGAAAACATTAAAGCAGAAAAATTGGAAGGTCCAAAGATCCTCGGTAAGATCACCCTTCCGGTAGAAAGTGATTCCAGGCCTAAGCCAGGAGAAGAGAAGAGAAAGCGTAAGAGAATTCCAATTGAAAAAAGGGATACTCCGCTTCCCCGACCTCAGTTATTTAAGCGTGAAGAAGGTGGTGGTCCGCAACGTCCTCAACAGGGACAGGGTGGACATGGCGGTCCAGGCAGACCAGAACGCCCAGGTGGCGGTCCGGGTCGTCCTGAATTACGTCGCGACCAGCGTCCGGGTCAGGACAGGCGTCACCAGGGTGGCAACCGTCCTCCATTCCCAAGCCGTGAGCAGAAAGAAATCGATAAGAAAGAGATCCAGGATAAGATCAGGGAAACACAGGCTAAACTGGCAGGCCAGGGTGGTCGTGGTAAATCCCTGAAAGCAAAACATCGCAGGGCTAAGCGTGACGAGAGGGATGAAAACAACATGGGAGGCGACATGGAGAACAACAAGCTCCAGCTGACCGAATTTATCAGTGTAAGTGAACTGGCCAACCTAATGGATGTGAGCTATGCAGAAGTTATCGGGAAATGTATGGGACTTGGATTGATGGTATCCATCAACCAGCGTCTGGATGCAGAAGTTATTGAACTGGTAGCGGGTGAATTTGGATATGATGTGGAATTCATCGATCCGGAACTGCAGATGGAACTGGAGGATATGGAAGAAGTGGATTCTGAAGAAGACCTGATCCCACGTGCACCGATCGTTACGATCATGGGTCACGTTGACCATGGTAAAACTTCACTCCTTGACTACATCAGAAGTGCGAATGTAGTTGCCGGTGAAGCGGGTGGTATCACCCAGCACATCGGTGCTTACGAAGTGACCCTTCCAAGTGGCAAGCACATCACTTTCCTTGATACTCCCGGTCACGAAGCATTTACCGCGATGCGTGCTCGTGGTGCTAAGCTGACGGATATCGCTGTAATTGTGGTAGCTGCGGACGATGCAGTGATGCCACAGACAAGGGAAGCCATCTCCCACGCACAGGCTGCAAACGTTCCTATGATCTTTGCAGTGAACAAGATCGATAAAGACGGAGCAAATCCGCAAAAGATATATGAGCAACTGGCGAATATGAATATCCTTGTGGAAGCATGGGGAGGTAAGTTCCAGAACCAGGAGCTTTCAGCTAAGAAAGGTCTGAATGTAGATCAGCTTCTCGAGAAGATCCTCCTGGAAGCAGAATTGCTCGACCTGAAGGCAAATCCAAACCGCGAAGCAACAGGTACTGTAGTGGAAGCAACCCTGGATAAGGGTCGTGGCTATGTAGCGACCGTACTGGTTCAGAACGGTACCATGAAAGTTGGTGACCTGGTAGTATCCGGTCAGCACTTCGGTAGGGTGAAAGCAATGTTCAACGAAAGAAACAAGCGCGTGGATTCAGCACCTCCTTCTACCCCGGTATTGATCCTGGGTCTGAACGGTGCGCCACAGGCAGGTGAGAAATTCAAGGTATTTGAAGATGAATCAGAAGCTAAGGAAATGGCCAACAGAAGGGCACAGATCCTTCGCGAACAGGGTATCCGTACCAAGAAGCATATCACGCTGGATGAGATCGGTCGTCGTCTTGCACTCGGAAACTTTAAACAACTGAACCTGATCATCAAGGGTGACGTGGATGGTTCCGTGGAAGCATTGAGTGACTCATTGCAGAAACTGTCAACTGAAGAGATCGCAGTATCAGTAGTACATAAAGCCGTGGGTGCGATCACTGAAAGTGACGTATTGCTGGCAACTGCTTCTGATGCGATCGTTGTTGGTTTTAACGTTCGTCCTTCTGCACAGGCCAACAGGCTGGCAGAAACTGAAGGTGTTGAGATCAAAACATATTCTATCATTTACCAGGTGATCGATGAAATCAAGTCTGCAATGGAAGGTATGCTTGAACCTAAGGTGGTTGAAAAAGTAATAGCAAACGTTGAAGTTAGAAATACCTTCAAATTCGATAAGGCAATGGTTGCCGGTTGTTATGTACTCGATGGTAAGATCAACCGTAATGCGAAGATCCGCGTGATCCGTGATGGTATCGTGGTATTCCCGACCGGTGAAGGTGCTTCAGCAGAACTTGGATCATTGAAGAGGTACAAGGATGATGCGAAAGAAGTTCAATCAGGTATGGAGTGCGGTCTGACCATTAAGAACTTTAATGATATCAAGGTTGGAGATATAGTGGAGGCGTATGAAGAGGAGGAAGTTAAGAGGACGCTGTAATTAGGAGTTGGGAGGTGAGAGTTGGGAGGTGAGAAGCTTCAATTAATAAAAAATGCTCTTGGTCTGGATTTCCGGCCAGGAGCATTTTTAATTTCTGATAAAAACGGCAGGGTGTTACCATTTCCTATTCCCTATTCCCGATTTCCGATTTCCCCAAAATTGTTAAACTCCCCCAAATCCACCGAACATTCCATAAATTCGTCCCCGCATGAAAAAGTTTTTAATTACCTCCTTCGCTATAGTAATTGCCGTTACTTCATTCGGCCAAAGAAAAGTAACTGCTGATAAAGTGGTTGGAATTGTGGGTGACAAGATCATCCTTCAATCCGATATCAATAATGCCATTTCAGATCTGCAAAGGCAGGGTCAGCAACTTCCTCCTGATGCAAACTGCTATATCATGGATCAGCAGTTATCCCTGAAGGCATTAGTACTGCAGGCGGAAAAGGATTCTATAGTAGTAGGCGATGATGAAATTGAAGCATTGCTGGATAACCAGATCCGTGGTTTCGTTTCACAATACGGATCGAAGGAAGCCCTGGAAGAAATTGCAGGAAGAACTGTTTACCAGATCAAGGAAGATTTCCGGGTGGCTTTCAGGGAAAGAAAACTTTCTGAGCGCATGAGAGAAAAAGTGGTGGAAGGCGTAAAGATCACTCCACAGGAAGTAAAAGCCTATTACGAAAAGATCCCAAAGGATAGTCTCCTGTTCTATGAATCTGAAGTTGAAGTTGGAGAGATCGTGATGTATCCAAAAGCACATAAGGATCTTGACAAACTGGCGATGGATGAATTGAATGATTTTAAAAGACAGGTTGAGTCAGGTCATGCAAGATTTGAATCACTCGCCTCTTTATACACTGATGATCCAGGTTCAAAGAATTCTGGCGGGCAATACACTATCAACCGTACAGAAAAACAATGGGATCCTGCTTTCATCAATAATGCGTTCAGGTTGAAAGAAGGACAGATCTCGCCGGTATTCAAATCGAAATTCGGATACCATATCATCCAGATGGTTAGCAGGGCAGGAGATGATGCGATCGTTCGCCATATCCTGAGGATTCCAAAGATCACTGATACAGAAATTAAAGAAACAGTTACCAAACTGGATTCTGTAAGAGCTAGACTTATCGGTAACCAGCTTGGATTTGGTGAAGCTGTAGCTAAGTACAGTGAAGATGAAAACTCCAAGTTTACCGGAGGTATGCGCCAGGGACAGAATGGTTCATTTCTTACCATAGATGAACTGGATAAGGAAACTGTGGTAATGCTAAAAGATCTTGCAGTCAACGAATACTCCAAGCCAACTCCATATACCGACGAAAGAGGTAAAAAAGCGGTGAAGATCATCTATCTCAAATCGAGATCTACTCCGCACAGGGAGAATTTAAAGGACGACTATAACCGGATTGCTCAACGTGCTTTGGAAATCAAAAAGCAGGAAGCAATGGAAAAGTGGTTCCTGTCTAAAGTTCCCAATTATTACATCATGGTTGATCCTCAGTTCCAGTCGTGTGAAATGATGGCTACCTGGAACCGCTATTCCGCTAAAGTACAATAGGGACGATTTGTAAGGGTTTACATTTAAATGGCCTAATTTGGGGTAGTTGGATAATTTACAGGGATTTAGATTTATGTAACATTGCGTACAGTTAAATGATTCGTAATTACTTACTGAATACCTGAATTACTCTTAAACCTTACTCCGGACATTTGCTGTGTATTAAAATCCGATAAAACCCTAAACTTACTTTTCGCAATGGAAAAGATCAATGTATTGATTGCTGATGATCACAAACTGATCAGGGAAACCTGGACGTACATACTTAATAGCGACGAACGTTTTCACGTTATTGCTGAGTGTGGTGATTCTGAGCAGGCGGTAGAGATGGCCCGCCAAAAAAGACCTCATGTTATCCTCATGGATATCAATATGACCCCTATCAGCGGATTTGACGCAACTGAGCGTATCCGTAAAGTTTCTCCAGCTTCAAGAATCATTGGTGTTTCCATGCATTCCCAGCCGGCTTATGCAAAGAAAATGCTCCAGATCGGGGCTAAAGGTTATGTAACCAAGAATTCTTCCAAGGAAGAAATGATCAAAGCCATTCTGGAAGTAAACAACGGAAATAAATACATCTGCGACGAGATCAAGAATAATATTTCTGAAATGATCCTGGAGGAGAATAAGGATGTTCCAAATGTAAATTCTCTGACCGACCGTGAGATCCAGATCATCAACCTGATCAAGGAAGGTTTGTCATCCAAGGAAATTGCCAGTAACCTAAATATTTCCCTGAAGACAGTTGAGGTACACAGGCATAATGTACTTAAGAAATTGAAGTTGAAAAATTCCGCGTCATTGGTGAATTTCATCAATAATACTGCCTCTTACTCGATATAATGATCTTCTCTAAATAGGTAAAAGGAACCCCCTGAGGGTTCCTTTTTAGTTTGACGCTAGGTAAAAACTCTTAATTTATTCCATCGTTTTTTCGTAAAAATTTTTTTATGGCCTGGAGAAGTTAGTCTGTTTAACCTTTAGTGTAGATCTTTATACCAGATTCAAAACATCCTTTAGAAAATTACCGATCCAATTATCCAGGATCCTATCCTTTGAAAGACCAAGTAAAATTTATTCCTAAGGAAGAATCATCCCCCATGCCTATGAAGACTGCTGGGGGTTTTTTCTTTTATATCCTTCCATCGAAAGCAGCTGAATTAAGATAGGTTTATCAATTAATCAACCTAACTTCGCCCTTCTTTTTAAGGACTACCAATGAGCGACCAAATAAAACATGAATGCGGTTTGGCATTCATCAGGTTAAGAAAGCCTTTCTCTTATTACCAGCAGAAGTTTGGAACCGTGATGTGGGGGCTGAATAAACTCTACCTCCTGATGGAAAAGCAGCACAACCGCGGGCAGGATGGTGCAGGAGTAGCAGCAGTAAAATTGAATGTGGAGCCTGGTTATCCTTTCCTTCAAAGAGTTAGAAGCAGTGCAAATCAGCCGCTGGTAGATATCTTCAGCAAGATCAACAGTGAAGTTTCAGAACTTCAGAAATACCAACCCGATATTCTCGCTCATGCAGGCCTGATGAAAGGCCATATCAGTTTCCTTGGAGAGTTATTGTTAGGCCATCTCCGCTACGGAACCCAGGGAAAAAACAACGTTGAATTTTGTCATCCTTTTATAAAGCGTCATACCATACCTGCAAGAAACCTTGCACTGGCTGGTAATTTCAACCTGGTCAATACAGACGAATTGTTCAATATGATCAATATTGAACCTGGAAATTTTCAGAAGCAGAGTGACCTTGCAGCGATGATGGAAGTTATCCATCATCATATTGTAAAAGCAGATGAGGAATCGCCGGGAAGTCTCAATGTTGTTGAATTGCTTAGAAAAGCCGTTCCATTATTCGATGGTGGTTTTACAGTTGGTGGTCTGTTGGGCAATGGTGATTCATTTGTTTTCCGTGATGCAAACGGAATTCGTCCTGCATATTTTTATATTGATGAAGATGTTGTAGTGGCTGCTTCAGAAAGAGCTGCCATCAGAACGGTATTCAATGTTGGTGAGAATGAAGTGCAGGAATTGATGCCTGGCATGGGGATCATCGTTAAATCAAATGGCGAGATCCAGCAAGAGCAGATCATTCCGGCTAAAGAAAGAAGAGCCTGCAGTTTTGAAAGAATATATTTTTCAAGAGGAAGTGATGAGAAGATCTACAGGGAAAGAATTCAGCTTGGATATAATTTATCAAGGCAGGTTCTGGAAGCTGTGAACAATGACCTGAAGAACACTATCTTTTCTTTTATTCCAAACACTGCGGAAGTTGCATTCTACGGGCTTTGGAAAGGAATGGATGATTACCTCAAACAGATCAAAATTGAAAGAATCCTGTCATGGGGAAATAATATCGATCCGGAGAAACTGACTGAGATGATGAATCGCAAGATCAGGATCGAAAAGATCGCCATTAAGGATGTCAAGATGCGCACATTCATTACGGAAGATGTTAGTCGTAATGAAATGGTGCAACACGTTTACGATATAACCTATGGAACAGTAAACAGGAATGAAGACACTCTTGTAGTGATCGATGATTCCATAGTGAGAGGAACCACGCTCAAGGAAAGCATTGTAAGAATGCTTGCCAGGCTGGAACCTAAAAAAATAATTGTAGTTTCTTCTGCTCCGCAGATCCGTTATCCTGATTGTTATGGCATTGATATGAGTAAGCTGGGAGACTTTATCGCCTTCCGTGCTGCCATTGCATTGCTGAAAGATAATGGCAATGAAAGCCTGCTGCAGGAGATCTATGATAAATGTGCTGATTATAACAACAGGAATATACTGCATACAGAAAACCTGGTTCAGCAGGTGTATAAGCCATTTACTACACAGCAGATCTCTGATAAGGTTGCAGAACTGATCACACCTAAAGGATTAAAAATCCCGATCCAGGTGATCTTCCAGACTATTGAATCATTGCACCATGCTTGTCCTACAAATACGGGAGACTGGTATTTCACAGGTAATTATCCAACCCCTGGAGGTAACAGAGTCGTAAATAAGGCATTCATGAATTTTATGGAAGGACGCAATGAACGGGGATATTAAATTTCCCTACAACCCTTGCTGCTACGTAAATCTACTAAAGGAGTAATAGCTTTTTTCCTTTATAATTGCATAAGCTGCACTTATAAAGGGAAAGTGCAGTAAGGATAATTGGATGGCAAATCAAAAGGAAATCTCAAGCATCTTGACCCGGTCGGGAAGTATATATTTTATACGGCTTGATCTGAATAATAATTTCCTTTACGTCAATGATCTTTTCTCGAAGATCTTCGGAATTAAAGTCTATCCGGATGAGCGTAAGTCATTTCTAAGTTTTCTCGCAATTGATGATGTAGATAATTATGTTCAGGGTATAGATTATATCACTGAAACACTTGATACTTTACATGTTGATCTAAAAAGTGTACGAAACGATAACAGTGCTTTCTGGACCCGATGGGAATTCTTTCCCGTAATTGAAGATGGTGCCCTGGTTTATATTGAAGGGGTTGGTGTTGATATAACAGAAAGGAAAAGAGCCGAGACTGAAAAGGTCTTTGCGAAGAAAAGTCTTCAGATCATTCTTGACAATACCGAGGAAGGATTTATTGTGGTCAGTGCTGATATGAAGATCCTGAGTTTTAATCAGCGTGCAAATCATTTCGCCAGGAACTTTCTTGGTAAAGAACTTAAGACCGATGAACTGATTCATGGGTATATTGAAAAGGTAAGCAAGATCTTACTTGATGCACTGATAGATGTTGCATTAAGCAGCAGGCCACATGAAATGGATCTTGAATGGCCAAATAATGGGAATTCTATCATCATACATTATTCCATCAGGCCAATATTCAGTGATGCAAAACAGGAAGGTCTGATCATTACTTCCCGAGATGTAACCGAAGCCAGGAAGGCAGAACAGTTATTACTTGAATCAGAGGAAAAATATCGTTTTCTTTTCTTCAGTAATCCACAGCCGATGTGGGTTTTTGATCAGAATACTCTTGAATTTATTGAAGTGAATGATGTGGCGGTCCGGAAATATGGATACAGCAGGGAAGAATTTCTCAGCATGACCATTCGTGATATTCGCCCTTCAGATGATGTTGTGTATATGCTCGAGCGTGTTCATGAAATGCGCAGTTCAGAAAACAACATGGTTGGCAGTTATGAAAGGATCTGGAGACACAGGAAAAAAGATGGTTCAATTATTTTTGTTGAGATCAAATCTCACTCGATCATCTTTAATGGCAGAAAAGGTTTTCTTATTTCTATCAATGATGTAACCGCATTGATCGAAGCAGAGAAATCACTTGCAAAGAGTAATGAACGTTTTGAACTGGCAAGCCGTGCAACTTCAGATGCTATCTGGGATGTGGATTTTGTGAACGACAAACTTCACTGGGGTGATGGTTATGAGCGTTTATTCGGATATAAACTGGATCAGAATGAATTCAGGAGCGATACATGGTTAGGACATATCCATCCCGACGATTACCAGATGGTTCGAAAAAGTTTTGAAGCTACAGTTGCCAACCCTCGTACCACCAAATGGGATTGTGAATACAGGTACCTGCGATCTGATAATTCAGTGGCTTTTGTTAGGGATCGTGGGATCATCATCCGGAATGCTGATGGAAAGGCAACACGTATGATCGGTGCAGTCCAGGACATTACAGAGTCAAAGCAGTATGAAGAGAAACTTTTCAGGGAAAGAAATCTTTTAAGGACTATCATTGATACAATTCCTGACCAGATCTTCGTGAAGGATCGGGAGTACAGGCATGTGATCAACAACAAGGCCATGGTGAATATCATCGGTGCCAAAACCGAAGAGGAAACTCTTGGTAAAACAATGGCTGATTACTTTGGTCCGGAAGCAAGCTACTATCTTGAAACATATGATAAGGTGGTGATTCAGGAGGGAAAGCCGATAGAGATCAAGGAAGATAAAGTGGTCATGCCAAATGGAAGAGAGATCTGGTATAATACTACACTTGTTCCGTTGGTACAGTTTGGTGAAGTGGTAGGATTGGTAGGTACTTCAAAGGATATTACAATTCATAAAGAAATTGAAGAGTCACTCAGGCAAAGCAATGAAGTTTTCCAGATGGTAAGCTGGGCTACCAATGATGCGATCTTCGATTACAATTTTGCACTGGACATTTGTCATTGGAATGAAGCTTTTTCTTCGACTTTTGGATACCCGATCAAGGAAACACAGTATAGCTGGTGGGCTTCCAAGATCAAACCTTCAGAATGGAGAAGGGTGGAAAGAAAATTTGAAAAAGTGTTGAAGAGCATAGAACCTCATTTCAGTGACGAATTTAAATTAATCGATGCCAAAGGAAATTACCGCAGTGTTTTATCGCGTGCAGTAATCTTATATGAATCTGATGGAACTCCAAGAAGAATGATCGGGACCATAACTGATCTGACAAGGATGAAGCAGTTGCAGGACCAGATTGAAAAGCAGAAGATAGATCAGCAGAGAACAATTACGGAAGTTACTATCAGGGCGCAGGAAAAAGAACGAATAGAGATCGGGCGTGAACTACATGATAATATCAACCAGATCCTGACCACTACAAAACTTTATATTGATGTTGCGATGCATGAGCCTGAATTGCAGAATGAGATGCTCGACAGGGCAATGGTGAACATTTCATCAGCAATAGAAGAGATAAGGTCTTTATCGAGGTCCCTTGTTCCACCATCATTGGGTGATATCGGGATAGAAGAAGCTATCATGGAAATGATCTCGAACCTGAGAATGTCGCAGGGAATCATTTTTGAATTCTCACAGGAAAGACTTGATTCAATTGATCTGTCACCCGATATTAAGCTGATGGTTTTCCGCATTGTTCAGGAGCAGGTGAATAATATTCTGAAACATTCAAAAGCTACCAGGGCAGAAATTAAATTGTCGGTAACTGAAAAATTGCTTAATATAACAATTGAAGATAATGGTATTGGCTTTGATACTAGTAAGAGATCGGCGGGAATAGGATTGAATAATATTGTTAGCCGTGCTGAGTTGCATAATGGAACAATGGAAGTCATATCTTCCCCCGGTAAAGGTTGTATTTTAAATGTATCAATACCTGTAAATTAGGAGCTATGGCAAAGATTACTGTTATGATCGTTGATGATCATACACTTATTCGGGAGACCTGGTCATTTTTGTTAGGAAGGGACGAAAAGTTTGAAGTGATCGCAGAGGTTGGCGATGGACAAAGGGCTATTGAAATCGCAAGAGATAAGCGTCCAAATATTGTTTTGCTTGATATCAACATGACACCGCTGAATGGTTTTGATGTATTGAAGATGATCCGAAAGCTTTCACCGGGATCAAAAGTTATTGCGGTATCGATGCACTCACAGCCTGCATATGCGAAGAAGATGCTGAGGCTAGGAGCAAGGGGATATGTTACCAAGAATAGTCCGAGACAGGAAATGGTGGATGCTATCATGGATGTTTACAATGGCAACACATACATATGCCAGGAAGTGAAGAATATTCTTTCTGATCAAATGTTGGGAGAAGATGAAGCTGCAGTTGGTTTGAACCAGCTTTCAGAAAGGGAAATTGAAGTCATCAACCAGATCCGCGATGGATTATCTTCCAAAGAAATTGCAGACCGGTTAGGAATCAGTATCAAGACTGTTGAAGTACACAGGCATAATATTCTCAAAAAACTTAAAGTAAAGAATACGGCATCTTTGATCAATTACATCAACTCAACAGGATTGTAATGAAAATACTTTTACTGGTACGGCATGCTAAAAGCAGTTGGGATGATGTCAATCAAACAGACTTTGAAAGACCACTGAATGATCGTGGAAAAAAGG
This sequence comes from uncultured bacterium, assembly GCA_966112615.1. Taxonomy (GTDB): domain Bacteria; phylum Bacteroidota; class Bacteroidia; order Chitinophagales; family Chitinophagaceae; genus Flavitalea. Next base: position 338,073 of record CBHWDO010000001.1, on the reverse strand, counting down.
ATGCACCGGTAATGGCTGAGCGGTTAAAGAAAAAAGGCATTCGTCCAGACCTGGTGGTATCCAGTCCTGCAAACAGGGCATATTCCACTGCAAAACTTTTTGCAAAGGAGTTGAATATTGATGAGAAGGATATTCATCTTGAAGAGCAACTTTATCATCCGGAAGAAAGAAATATCAGCAATATCATCAGCAGGTTACCAGCTTATGCCGAAACTGTATTAGTTTTTTCACATAATCCTGGTATCACATATTTCGCAAATATGCTCACATCTACAAGGCTTGACCATATGCCTACTGCTGCTGTTTTTGCGATAAAAATAAATTCCAATCAATGGAGCGACTTTGAATCAGCTTCAAAAGAATTTTTATTCTTCGACTATCCTAAATCTGTTTAACCCAGAACAATTGTTGATTAAATAAATATGAATCATTTTGCTAATAAGCATGGATGATTCCTTATTTTTAAATCCCCTAAACATACGATTTGCATTTATCCAAATCCATCGAATGACTGCCTGGTTAGCTCACAAAAACCACAGCAGATGGAAAAAATGTACACTTTAAAAAAGATCTTCACGCTAATTGTATTTGCATTTATTTGTTCCGGTGTCTCGGCGCAATACAGCGAATGCCAGATTTTTGGAACTCCAGTTACAAAATGGAATGCTGTTCCCGGAGTGACTATGGGTAAGTTTAAAGGATTGATTGAATATCTTCCTCCTGGTTATAATGATCCGGCGAATGCAAGTAAGCAATACCCTGTGATTATTTATTATCATGGATTAATTTCAAGAGGGGATGGTTCTACTGATGTAGGTAAAGGATTATGTAAGATCCTGGCTAATGATACAGCTTCACTTCCTGGAAAAATTGAAAAAGGAATTGTAGACCCGGAAGTGACGTTCAACGGAGAAACATATCAATACATAGTTATCGTTCCACAATTTCAAAACTATACCTATAATCCATCTCAGAATATTTTTGATTTTCCTTCCGGCGATGATGCCGAATCTGTTCTTAATTATGTAAAAACAAATTACCGTGCAGATCCATCCAAGGTTTACATGACAGGAATGAGTACTGGAGCAAATATTGTTATTAATTATGTATCCAGTAGTGTTGAAAGAGCCCGTACTGTTGCAGCATTTAATACTTCATCTTTATGCTCTCCAAGAACACAATTTCCAAATGGGCCTAATGCGCAATTAAATATTGCGAATGCAAATCTTCACGGAAGATTTGTTTATTGTGTTGGCGATGCACAGTGTGCAAGTGCCGATACCATTTCACCCGACTGGAATGAAGAGATCAATGCAGCAAAGGCCGGATTAACAGAAATCAGAGCTTTTACTGGATGTATTCAAAACAACCACAACTCATGGGCAAATAACTACAACCCAAATTTCATTCATAACGGAAAGAATTTGTATGATTACTTTATCCAGTTTTCAACAAATTCAACCTTACCCGTTCGGATGAGTGAATTCAAAGGAAAAATGAATAATGGAAATGTTGAACTGGAATGGACTACCTCCTCAGAAACATCCAGTGCAAAATTTATAATTGAGAGAGCTGGTGGTGATTATACTTTCAGTGAACTGAGTTCAGTTCAGGCTGCAGGAAATAGCAACAGCCAGCGAACTTATCGATTTACTGATAACCGGCCTTTATTGAATCTTAACCTATACAGGATTGTCCAGGTTGACCAGGATGGTTCACGCAAGATCTCGGAAGTGGTAAAAGTGATGAATAAGAATTCAGGAAGGTTCAACCTTACTGTTTCTCCAAATCCTTTCACATCAAAAGTTTCAGCGTTTATTAATCTTGATAAAAAGCAACAGGTAAGAGCGGTGATAACAGATTTAAATGGAAGGAGGATCACCAGCATAAACAAGGTTTGCAATGAAGGAACTTCCGAATTGGTAATTCCTGTTTCAAATCTTAATAAAGGAATTTATCTGTTGAAAATTGAAACTGATACATATTCTGAAGTACAAAAGATCATCAGGCAATAAGTTTTTCAGCAACTGTTTTCCTGTTAACAAAATATACGCCGCCGGCAATCAGTCCGGCGGCTATTATTTTTGTAAAGGTCATCTCTTCACCCAAAAAAATTATTGCAATGATCGCAGCAAATACCGGTTGTGTATAGATGTATGCACCTGTAGTGGAACTTCCCAGCTTCCCGATTCCATAAATATTAAAAAGGTAAGCAAAGAAAGTTGCTCCTATTGCTACAAACAATGTTGCAGCATAATCGACCAGGTGCATTTCATTCCAGTTGATGATGGAAAAACTTTTAAATGCAATTGGTATCATGAATAGTGCTCCAAATGTAAAGACCCAACGTGTCACATGAATCGGTTTGTATGCCGCCATCAACGGCTTCACTAAAACAAAGTAAAATGTATAGGAGATCGCATTAATGATGATGTAAACATCACCCCAGAATACCTGGTCGGCTGATGCATTGCCGGAATGATTTCTTTCCAATACCAATAAACAGGCACCACCTATACCTGTAATAAGCCCGATGATCTTAAACCTGCTTAGCGGCTCAGTCCCCATCCATGCAGCAACTATGGTAATGAAGATCGGAGTAACAAGTGTCAATAATGCAGCATGAATACTCAGGGTTAAAGAAACACCTTTGATAAACAGGATCTGGTTGATCACTACTCCGGTCAAGCTGCATGCAACAAACCGACCGATATGCTTTTTTTGTATGCCTGCTTTTTCTTTTGAAAAGATCCACAATAGCCAAAGCAAACTAACGGTGATGGTTACACGAATTAAGTTCAGACCAAGGGGCTGCATTTTATTCCGTGTTAAGTATTGTGCAACACTAAAATTTATACCGAAAAGAATATTTGCGCCAAGCACTGCCAGGTGGGCTTTCCAATGTTTCAAACAGAAATATTTTGAGGCGCAAAGGTAAGTCCTGATTTTTTCGCAATAGCCAGTTGTAAAATGTTTTGCATCTCCAGTTCTACATCTGAGTGATGAATTGGGAAGATCTTAAGATCCATGGCCAATGCCTGTAGAACCTGTTTTTCCAGGTCGAGGTTCTTTTGTTTAGTTGTAAAGATATATCCTTCGTCTCCCAGTTTCTTTGCCAGGTATTCCTGTTCTCCCTGCCCCGGAGTCGGAATCGCCAGTATCTTTTTTTGTTTGATGAAAAGGTCCATAAAAGAAGAATAGCCTGCCCTGCAGATGACCATTGAAGCATCATCGATCAGCTGTTCCAGTTCTTTTGATTCAGCTATGTTGATGACTTCAATATTTCCAACCGGAACTTTCAATGGCAGATTGGTCCCCCTCACTAAAACAATTGTATAAGGAAGTTCCTTCACCTGCTGTAATATCTTCTTTTCAAGAACACTTCTCTGTGGTTCCGGTCCCGATAAAATGATCAGTAAATGTTTTGGATCTGCTTTATGCGTCGTTACAGAAAACCTGGAAAGGGGTCCGATATATTTTGTTGGAATTGAAGGAAGGGTTGATGGATTGGAAAGCTTACCGGCAATGGAATGACCCCCCTGCTGATCAGGTATCAGGCAAAGGTCAAAATGAGTAAGGAAACGGTATACCTGCCTCTGACCCTGCCTGTCAAGCCATTTTGCAACACCAGAGAATAATTCTAACTGGTGTGTAATCATAACAGAAAACGCTTTTGGATGAAAAAATCCATATCGATTGTCAGATATTATAAGGTCTATCTCATTTTGGGCAAGGAAATCTTCTAAAAACCATCGTTCCTCCTTGATTGAGGTCAATATTTTAGGTATTTGGCGAATTAATTGAATTAATGTTTGGCTTTTGTCCCGGCCATAAAATATATTGTATCCGTTAAGATCAACGTACCGAAGACTAGGGAAATCTTTTTGAAGAAGGGATTTTTGAATTGAGTTACAGGCGATAATAATAGAACATGGCAATTTGGTTAAGGCTCTGATTATCGGTATACATCGGGTTGTATGACCCATTCCCCAGTCAAGAGGCGAAATCAACACTACCGGGTTTCTTTCGTTAACTAAATTTTTTGAGGGTTCAGCCACTTTAGCGCCAATTTTTGCGTTAAAGTATTTAAATTATACGGTAATTTTTATGCGAAACCTGAACACCCGAATTATTTTATTGTTAGTTCTCGTAAGTTTATTTACTGCATGCGCTTCAGGATCCAAAATGGGTAAGTCCAAAAATTGCGGATGTGGATTGAATAAAGGATTTGTTGGATACTAATTCCTATTAGTCATGAAAAAACCTAACAGAGATTTGCTTGTCCTGGTTAAGGAAGAAAGTCTGAGCCAGGAGGCCATAGAGTTTGAATTGGAGCAATTGCACAGGTTGCTGGTCAATTCAGAAACGGTCGACTGCATGTGTGTTGCACATGAAGTTGCAGATCTCAACAGGTATAAGATATTGCAGAAGTCTCATTTCATCAGGGATGTTATTAAGTACAAGGATTTAAAACCTTTCGTATTCCTGATCAATAAAAATTGAACTTCTCAAAAAAGAAAAACCCCACAATCTGTGGGGTCTTTTATTTTATTTCAGTTTTCTTAGTGCGTCTCCAAGTTTTCCGAGCATCTCATCTATCTCATCTTCCTTACAGGTTCCGACGCTTAAGCGGTACCACGCCGAAGTTTTAGAAGCACCAAATGCATAGAATGGAACTATCGCAAGTTTTGCTTCGTTTAACAGGTAGGCAGTGACCTCTGACTGATCTTCAATCTTCTTTCCTTCAGCAGTAGTTTTTCCTACCAGGTCCAGTTTGATGGTAAGATATATTGCGGCCTGCGGAGCAATGGCATCTATGGGATGACCTTCATTCTTTAGTTTTACAAATCCATTATAAATGCTTCTGAGCCTGAACTCAACATCCTTTCTGAATTTGGTGAGGAAACGGTCAATTGCCTCGGGCTGTTGAAGATAATTTGCTACGGCTTTCTGTTCCGCCATGGGCGCCCATGCACCAACATGTCCAAGGATCGCTTTCATTTTTGAAATGATCTTTGCAGGACCAATCGACCAACCCACTCTAACACCTGTGGCTGCAAAAACCTTACTGATGGCATCCACAAAAACTGTGTATTCCTTCATTTCAGGTCTCAGGGAAACCGGGTCATAGTGTTTGATATCACCATAGGTTAGGTGCCAGTACATCTGATCGTACATCACGATAAGTTTCCTGCCCTCTCCTCTTTTTTTGTTTTCTTCGATTACCATATCGCAGATTTCTTCCAGGTCTTCTTTTGAGAAAGTAGTTCCAGTTGGATTCTGCGGTGAACAGAGTGCCAGTAAGGTTGCGCCTTCCAGGTGAGGGTGGATATCTTCAGCCTTCGGCATGAAGTTCGATGCTTCAGTTGCTTCTATCACAACGTGTTCACCACCTACGAAATGGGTGTAGTGATTGTTATTCCAGGACGGAACACCATAGATCACTTTATCTCCCTGGTCGCAGATAGCTCTGAACAAAGCATAGATCAAAGGACGGCCACCAGCTGCAACAAGAATTTCATCTGTAGCATAATCCAGCCCCTGCCTTTCTTTGATAAACTTCAATATAGACTGGCGAAGGTCAAGGTTACCTTCAGCCAATGGGTAATTGGTAAAATGCTTACGATAGGCTTCAACAATTCCGTCTTCCAGTTCCTGCGGAATCTGAAAAACTGAGGGATCGAAATCACCAACAGTAAAATTGTAGATCCTTTCTCCCTGGCGGATCTTCTCCCGGATCTCTCCTCCGAGCTTCACGATCTCTGATCCGATCAGTGTTTCTGATAAGTGCGATAATTTCATAGTGCAAAACTAATTACAACGGTGCATACTCTTTAAACAACTTCACAGGATTTGATTCTACCTGCTTTCTATAATTGGCCCACTGCCCTGCAAAGAAATTATTGATCTTCCCAACAGCAGCATTGATCATTGCTTCCGCCCTGTCAACCAAAATCTTTTCCTGTCTGCCCGGCATTGCCATTTTTGAACTGATTGCAGATCTTGCCGCAGCAAACTGGTTGAGTACAGTGATCTGCGGAACATTGCCATAACCCTGCCTGGTCTGTGGTTTCCCTGAAATATATTCCCTGATGGATTTAATTGAATCAAGTACGGCTTTGGATGATTTCCTTAAAGAATCAGCATCCTTGCCTTCCACGTCTTTCAATTGCGCCTGAATCTTATTAGCCACACCTTCTGCTTCAGTTAACCTGTCCATTCCCTCCGTTAATCTTGAAGCTTTTTCCTGAAGGGCTTTCTGCATATTTCTTTGAGCAGTTAAGATCGCGGTATTGTCTTCAATCCTTGGGTCTGCTTTTACAGTGACCATTGTGGAATCCACATTCTTTCCATAGCTGATCACTACTTTATATTTTCCAGGAAGTACATCCCATCCGCCTGGCTCAGGGCTTGAAGCGGTTGGTTTTGCAGAACCCGGGTTGCGGAATCCTTTTTCTTCCAGGTTCCAGCTTTTACGGTTGAATCCTGTGTCTGACTTCCATTTCAGGCTGCGGATCTGCTCATTTCTATCGTTATAGATCTTTACGAATACAGAATCGGCTGCTGATTTCAGAGTAGAATCCTTCTTGTCAATATAATAAGAGATCATGGCCCCGGTCGGACGGTTTGGTGCATCCCAGATTCCCCAGGTGCTCCACTCATATCCCGGTGCATTCCTGATAGAGGCCAGGTAAGCATCCGGAGTACTGAATACATCAAATCTTGATTTTACCAGCCCTTTGTTTGCGGCCAGTTCACGAAGCGGGCGAATATCATCCAGGACATAAATGGCGCGACCAAAGCTGGCAACTACCAGGTCGGCTTCCCTTTCCTGGATAGCAAGGTCGAAAGTCGAAACGGATGGATATCCATTTTTCCACTGTTGGAAACTTACTCCGTTATCAAGGCTAACCCACAGACCGTTTTCGGTTCCAACAAAAACCAGGTTTGGCTGAACAGGATCCTGGAGAACGCATAAAGCATAACCTTTTACTTTCTTTTCATCGATCATACGGGTCCAGGTCTTTCCAAAATCTGAAGTCCTGAAAACAAACGGACGCTGATCACCCCTGCGGTAATCATTCACTACAACAAATGCTTCACCTGCATTGTACCTGGATGCAATGATCTGTGGAACCCATGCTCCTGTTGGCATTCCGGGAATCTTACCACGGAAACTGGTCCAGGTTTTACCACCATCCCTGGTTAACTGAACATTTCCATCATCGGTTCCAGCCCAGATCACACCCTGCTGTTTTGCAGAAGGAGCAATGGTTAAAATGGTACAGAAGTTCTCTGCCCCGGTAATATCAACTGAGATCCCACCATTATTCGACTGGTCAATTTTTACACTGTCGTTAGTGGTCAGGTCAGGAGAAATGATCTCCCAGTTCACCCCTTTATCAGTGCTTTTGTGCAGGAACTGGCTACCAAAATAAATTGTTTTCTTATCGAAAGGATCCTGTGCGATCGCTGCATTCCAGTTGAAACGCAGTTTCACCGCAGTATCCAGTGTTTGTGGTTTGATATACCATTGCTGACCTGTTGGAACATGATAACGACCCACACTTCCGCCCTGGCTCATAGCATAAACCCAGTTCGGATCCTCTGCATCCGGCATAACATCGAAACCATCGCCTCCCCAAAGGTTTTCCCAATAATAGTTTTTGATTCCAGCACTCATCCAGGTATAGGCTGGACCTCTCCATGAACCATTATCCTGCATTCCTCCCATTACATTGTAAGGGATCTGGTCATCCACATTGATATGGTAGAATTGTCCTACGGGGATCTTTTCATCAAAAGCCCAGGTTTTACCGCGGTCGCGCGAAATGCCGATTCCGCCATCATTTCCATCAATAATAAAATTGCCATCTTTTGGATTGATCCAGAAAGCATGGTGATCAGGGTGGATACCGTTATAAGGAATCACTACTTTGAATGATTTTCCACCATCCTCACTTGCTGAAATCATCTGGTAGATCAGCCACACCCGGTTTTCGTTCTGCGGATCCACGGCAATATCCTGGAAATAAAAAGGACGGTTTGTTACCCACTGGGTTTCACTGTTCACCAGTTCCCAGGTATAACCACCATCATCGGAACGATAGAGTCCATTCTTGGTAGCTTCTACCAACGCATATACCCTGTTTGGATTTGAACGACTGATCGCCAGGCCGATACGTCCATAATCTCCGTCTGGCAGACCTTCTTTCTTACCAAGTTTTTTCCAGTTCTTTCCGCCATCAACGGTCATATAAAGGCCGGAGCCCTTGCCGCCGCTTTTCAGACTCCAGGGAGTTCTGCGGTGTTCCCACATGGCAGCGAAGAGTTTATTTGGGTTGGATGGGTCCATGATCATGTCTGCAATACCCGAGCTATCATTGGTATACAGCACTTTTTGCCAGCTCATGCCTCCATCGGTGGTTTTGAAAACTCCACGATCAGGATGTGAAGCATATGGATTTCCAATAACACCTGCATAAACAGTATTCGGATTCACCGGGTCAATTAGAATACGGTGAATATTGCTTGTTTTATCCAGGCCGGTCTTTATCCAGTTCTTACCGCCATCGATGGATTTGTACATTCCCTCTCCGAGGTTGATGGAATTTCTTGGGTTTCCTTCTCCAGTTCCTACCCAAAGAATGGATGGGTTATTTTGTTGAATGGCAACGGCGCCAATGTTTAGAGTTGACTGCTCATCAAAGATGGGAGACCAATCGTGGCCACCATTCTTGGTTTTCCAGACACCACCTGATGCAGATCCCAACACAATATGGTTTGGGTCGTCTGCCAACGCATCGATGGTGGTGATTCGTCCACTCATACCGGCGGGTCCGATGGCGCGGGGTTTCCAGTTGCTGAATTGTTTAGAAAGATCGATCTGTTGACCAAAGCTGATAAGGGAGGTTCCCATCAGCACAAGAAGCGAAGCTATCTTCATTGAGTAAAAAGTTTGAAGCGTGTAATATAAAAAGTAACAGACTGTTTAAATGATTAATTTTTACGGGCGAAAGAAAGTTTGATATTTTTCCGTTTGATATGCGTATGATGATTCAACAAAAGCTGCGTGCGATCTTACTGGTGTTTGCCATGGTGTCATTTTCCACATTTGCCATGGCGCAGGGTTATGAGATACAGGTAACGCTAAAGCCCTTCAGCAACCAGTATGTTTACCTGGGATATCACTATGGTAAGATCAAGGCACTGGCTGATTCTGTTAAGCTTGATGCCAATTCCAAAGGTGTTTTTAAGGGAAAGGAAAAGCTTCCGGGAGGCATTTACTTTCTTGTTTCACCACAAAAACAGATCATGCTGGAATTACTGATCGATAGGGACCAGCAATTTTCTGTCAGCGCAGATAGTGCCCTTCTTCCCCAAAGCATTGTGTACAATGGAACTGCCGAGAACAGTGCTTTTCAACAATATTCAATAATGGCCAGCAGGAATGGCCAGGTGGTTAACCAGTTGCAGCAAAGTTTAAGATCGGGTTTGCCGGCGAAAGATTCAATTGCTGCAGTGGAAAAGATCAGGGGAATCAATGAGAGGATGCAGCATTATCGTGACAGTATCACGAAAAAAGACCCTACCTCTTTTTTAACCATGCTATTCAAAGCGATGAAAGAACCTGTTGTGCCGCCCGCACCTAAGCTTCCAAATGGAAAGACCGACAGCAGTTTTGGTTATCGTTATTTCAAATCACATTACTGGGATGGTGTTGAGTTCGATGACGAAAGACTTGTTCGTACTCCATTCTTTGAACCAAAGGTTGAAAGGTACTTCAGAGACCTGGTGGTTCCCCAGTCAGACAGTATCATAAAAGAAGTTGATAATATGCTGCTGCCTGCAAGGGCAACTCCGGAGATGTTCAAATTTTTACTCGTGAAATTTGTGCAGCAGTACATCAACCCGGAATACATGGGACAGGATGCTGTGTTTGTACATCTCTTCGAAAAATATATCAATACCGGGAAGGCGCCATTCTTTACAAAACAATATCGAGAGTTTGTTGATAAGCGAGCATATAGTTTGATGGCGAATCTGATCGGTCAGCCTGCTGCTGATCTTGATATGGTAGACAGTGCAGGCAAGCGAATGAAATTGTATGATGTGAAAGCACCTTATACAGTGGTGGTTTTCTGGGATCCAACCTGCGGACATTGTAAAGAAGTAGTGCCCAAAGTTGATTCAATCTATAAAGCAAAATGGAAAGCCCAGGGAGTAAAAGTTTATGGAGTGAAAGTTGATGGTCCTGCCGATGAATGGAAAAAATTCATTGCACAGTATGAATTGAAAGACTGGTTACATGTTTATCAATTGCCCTCAACGGAAGAAGCCATCAGTGCAGCAGGAAGGCCAGGATTCAGACAATTATATGATGTATATCAAACCCCTATAATTTACCTGTTGGATAAGGATAAGCGTATTGTTGCGAAGAAGCTTTCTTACCTGCAGGTAGATGATGTTTTACAATTGAAAATTAAGAACCCTTCATGATGAGAAAAGGAATTTCATTTCTTATTGTCCTGTTCTTCTTTACTAACGGTCATGCTCAGACGCTTTTTACTTTTGGAAACAAATCTGTTTCAAAGAGTGAATTTTTAGAAGCGTATAATAAGAATGACCAGGGAGGTGTACGAAACGATTCTACATACAAGGCATACCTTGACCTGTATATTAAATACAGGCTGAAGATCCAGGCGGCTTATGATGAAAAGGTAGATACACTTCAATCCATAAAGGAAGAAGTGGCAGGTTATCGTGACCAGGTATTGGGTGAATACCTTCGTTCACAATCAGGGTATGAAAGAATAGCAGAGCTGGAGTGGAAGCGGGCTGCAAAAGAGATCCTGCTGCAGCAGATCATACTTCCTTCAAACCAGGAAGAGAAGGCAAAACAGGCGTATAAAGAATTAAAGGTGGGAAAGCCATTTGAAGAAGTGGCAACAGCTTATTCAAATGATCCATATGTTTCCATCAATAAGGGAACTGCCGGTTATATCACAGCAATGGTATTGCCATACGATATCGAAACAAAATTATATGATCTAAAACCTGGAGAATTTTCAACACCATTTCTTAGCAGTGGCAAATGGATCATATTAAAGAATGGAGCTGAAAGGCCTTCAAGGGGGAAAGTTAAGGTAAGACAGATCCTGTTAACCATCCCTCCGGATGCAAATGAATCCGAGAGAAATAATGTTAAGAGGAAGGCTGATTCATTGTATACATTATTGAAAGATGGAAGTAGTTTTTCAGAGCTGGCAAATCAATTCAGTGAAGACCAGTTTTCGTTTAACCATGGGGGTGAGTTACCGGCTTTTGGAACTGGGGTGTATGATCCTGTTTTTGAAGAAATAGCTTTTGGATTAAAAGAAGAGGAGATCAGCGTTCCATTTGAAACCGGGTATGGTTTTCATATTTTAAAACTTGATAAAAAGATCGCTTATACTTCAACGTTAGATTCATTGGCAAGAGCGGAATTGATCGACCAGGTTCAATCCGGGGATAGAGAGATGCTGGCAACAAAGCAATTGATCGAAAGAATTTCTTCCATATTAAAAGTTAAGGAGCAACCGGTTGATAAATCATCATTGGCACAGTTTACAAAATCTATCCTGGCAAATCCTTCCAGTGTTGCAGATATGGGATTGAAGCCTTCCACGGTATTGATCTCCATGAATGGAAAGAATATAACTGTGTCGGAATACCGCAAATACCTGAAAGAATTGGGACAGGCAGGAAATTTTGGTGATCAGCCTGCAGAAGATTTTTATGAAGGTTTCAGGCAAAATGTAATTCTTGATTATTACCAACAGAATATTGAAAAATTTGACCCGGTATTTAAAAAACAGATCCTTGAATTCAAGGAAGGAAGCATGCTATTCTATATGATGGAAAAGTATGTATGGAGTGTATCTGCAGCGGATACTGCGGGAGCGAGAAAGTATTTTGAATTAAATAAGGACAGGTATTGGTGGAATAAAAGTGCAGATGTGCTGGTCTTTACATCTGCCAATAAGGAATTAATTGAAACGATCAAAGAAGCAATTGTAAAGGTTCCGGAGAAGTGGGAAGAGATCAGGGATAAATATGAAACGCAACTTACAGTCGATTCTGCGCGATATGAATTCTCTCAATTACCGGGTAGTCCTGCGGAATTGAAAAACGGAGAAACAACACCGGTTGTGCAAATGGAAAATATGTATAGTGTTGCTTATGCTGTGAACGTTTACAATGATCGCAGCCCCCGAACCTATGAGGAAGCTCAGGGATTGGTGATCAATGATTACCAGGCATTGCTGGAAGAAAAATGGATCAATAAGCTGAAGAAGAAATACCCGGTGAAGATAGAGCAGGGTTCAAGGAAGGGACTATAGTAATGTAAAATTTAAAATGAAAAATGCTTTTAGTCGAAGTTCCCGCACTAAAAGCATTTTTCATTTATAATTACCCTGCGTTCAGCCCGCCCTGCGGGCGTTCAGCCCGGGGTTATCTTATCTCCTTCACCGCATTCCAGATCACTTTTGGCTTACCCAAAGTGTAATAATGCAGCACCGGTGCGCCTGCGGCTTTTAATTCTTTTGATTGTTGGATCAGCCATTCTGTTCCTACCTGTTCAACATCTGCATCAGTTTTGCACGCATTGATCGCATTGATCAGGTCATTTGGAATATCCACATGGAATGTCCGTGGAATAACCTGTAACTGTTTCTTGTTGGTGATTGGTTTCAATCCCGGAATAATGGGAACATTGATCTCAGCCTCACGACATTTCCTTACAAATTCAAAAAACTTGTTATTGTCGAAGAACATTTGCGTAACAATATAATCAGCTCCAGCTTCAACCTTTGCTTTGAGGTATGCAAGATCTGTATCCAGGTTCGGAGCTTCAAAATGTTTCTCAGGATAACCTGCAACGCCTATTGAGAATTTAGTTCTGTATCCATCGCGGATATCTTCTTCCAGATAAATTCCATTGTTAAGATTCACCACCTGTTTGAGCAGGTCCAATGCATAACGGTGTCCATCCGCTTCAGGCTCAAAGAATGTTTCATTCTTGGCTGCATCACCTCTTAAAACCAGTACATTTTCAACACCAATAAAATTCAGGTCGATCAGTGCATCCTCCGTTTCCCTTTTATTGAAACCTCCACAGATCAGGTGTGGCACAGCATCCACATGATAGTAGTTCATGATCGCGGCACAGATCCCAACCGTTCCCGGCCTCTTTCTGACTTCAACCTTATCAAAAGTTCCATCCGCTTTCTTCTTGAAAACATGTTCACTGCGGTGGTAGGTGATATTGATAAAGGAAGGTTTGAATTCCATCAGGGGATCAAGATGTTCATAGATCGAGTTGATGGTCTTGCCTTTCAGAGGCGGAAGAATTTCAAAAGAGATCAGGGTATCTTTAGCCTGGTTGATATGATCAATTACTTTCATGCTTCGAGTTGGCTGCGAAAATAACTCATGAAATTTGATTATCAATCAGGTGTTAATTTAAAGATCTCATCCTGAGTTATGACCTGATTCGGTTATTTTTGCCGCAAACCGAAGAACTTGTCGAGCGAAATCACTACCAAAGACCTTGTAAAGATCTACCGTAACAGAACGGTGGTGAATCATGTTTCCATTCATGTGAAACAGGGAGAGATCGTGGGTTTGCTGGGTCCGAACGGAGCCGGTAAGACTACTACTTTCTACCAGGTGGTTGGTTTGATCAAACCCGATGAAGGGCATGTTTACCTCGACGATCAGGATATCACTCAACTCCCCATGTATCGAAGGGCGCAGATGGGAATTGGATACCTTCCCCAGGAAGCTTCAGTATTCAGAAAGCTTAGTGTGGAAGATAATATTCTTTCCATCCTCGAAATGACAAAGCTTTCAAAGTCGGAACAGAAAGCAAAACTCGAAAGCCTGCTCGATGAATTCCGCCTGCATCATGTCAGGAAAAATAATGGTGATTCTCTTAGTGGAGGGGAAAGAAGAAGAACCGAGATCGCACGTGCATTGGCTGTGGATCCGAAATTTATTCTGCTGGATGAACCCTTTGCGGGTGTTGACCCGATCGCAGTGGAAGATATCCAGTCGGTAGTTGCAAGATTAAAATATCGAAATATCGGGATCCTCATCACGGACCACAACGTGAATGAAACCCTATCCATTTGTGATCGCGCTTATTTGCTTATTGATGGTAAGATCTTCAAGCACGGAACAGCAGAAGAACTCGCTGAGGATGAACAGGTAAGGCGACTGTACCTTGGCAGGAATTTTGAATTGAAACGCAAGGATTACCTGCATGAAGAAGCGCTCCGAGGTTTAAGGCCAGAGGAATACCCTCGTGAAGAAAATGATCCGGGACAGATCTGAGTCAGGACTTTATATCCATTAAATATTTATTTTTCCATCCGTGAAACTATTATCGCCTGCCATATCACAACTGGCACGCATGCGAAAATGGAGGATTGAGGCTTACAAGGCAAATCCTTATGATTCGCAGCGTGAAGTGCTGCAAGACCTGGTGACTTCCGCTCAGTACACGGAGTTCGGGAGACAGTATAATTTTTCCCAATTATTCAATATCAGAAAATTCAAAGAGACAGTTCCCATCCATGAGTATGATGACCTGAAACCGTACATCATGCGGATCATGGAAGGTGAGCAGAATGTCCTCTGGAATACGCCTGTATCATGGTTTGCAAAGAGCAGCGGTACTACCAGCGATAAAAGCAAATTCATCCCGGTAACGGATGAAAGCTTGCAGGACTGTCATTACAAGGCTGCTAAAGATGTGCTGACCTTCTACTATGATTTCAATCCTGAATCAGACCTGCTTACAGGAAAAGGTTTGGTGATTGGAGGAAGTCATACCATCTCTCAAATCAATGAAGGGGTACAGTTTGGGGACCTCAGTGCTGTTTTGTTGCAGAATACTCCGTTTTATGGACAATGGATCCGAACCCCGGAACTGAATATTGCCCTGATGGATGAATGGGAGGCAAAGATTGAAAAGCTGGCAGAGAGTACCATTAAGGAAAACGTCACATCTATTTCTGGCGTGCCAACCTGGACGCTGGTTTTATTCAGAAGAATTCTTGAAATGACCGGCAAGAGCTGCATGGCAGAAGTGTGGCCTTCGCTGGAATTATATATGCATGGAGGTGTTTCATTTACTCCATACCGTGAGCAGTTCAAAAAACTGATTGGTAAAGACATCAATTATTTCGAGATGTACAATGCCAGTGAAGGTTTCTTCGCTGCTACGGAGCATCCCGATGATGATGGCATGTTGTTGTTCCTGGATCATGGGATCTTTATGGAATTCATGCCGATGGAAGAGTATGGAAAAGCAGATCCCCAGACCATTGGATTAAGGGATGTAGAGATCGGCAGGAATTATGGGCTGGTTATCAGTACCAATGGCGGGTTATGGAGATATCTTTTGGGTGATACGATACAATTCACGTCCAGAGAGCCTTTCAGGGTAAAAGTGAGCGGCAGGATGAAGCATTATATCAATGCTTTTGGAGAAGAAGTGATGGTGGAAAATTCCGATAAGGCAATTAGTATAGCATCGGCAAAGACGGGTTCGATCGTGAATGATTATACTGCTGCCCCTGTTTATTTTTCAGAAGGAAGTAATGGTGCGCATGAATGGCTGATCGAGTTTGAGAAGAAGCCCGAGTGTATGGAGACTTTTACAGATGAACTGGATAAAGCCCTTCAATCCATTAACAGTGATTATGAGGCCAAGCGATACAAGGATATTGCTTTGAGAAAACCCGTTGTACATTCTTTGGATGCAGGGATATTCAATGAATGGCTGAGAAGAAAGGGAAAACTTGGAGGACAGCATAAAGTGCCGAGGCTCAGCAATGAGCGAACTTACATTGAAGAAATACTGACTATATTGCGGCCCTAAAATCTGCTTATGAATTTACTTGAAAATAAAGTTGCCATTGTAACCGGCGCTGCACGCGGAATTGGTGAAGCCATTGCAATTAAATTGGCTGAACATGGTGCACAGGTTGCTTTCACTTACGTTAGCGACAGCAGTGCTGAAAAGGCTAAATCACTTGAAGAAAGACTGGTTGCGTTGGGTGTAAAAGCCAAAGCATATCAAAGTAATGCGGGCGATTATGCTGCCTGCGAATCTTTCGTGAATGATGTGATGAAAGAATTCGGAACTGTGGATGTTTGCGTGAATAATGCAGGGATCTCAAAGGATAACCTTCTGTTGCGCATGACAGCTGAGCAGTGGGATGATGTAATGAATATCAACCTGAAGAGTGTTTTCAATATGACCAAGCAGGTGATCCGCCCGATGATGAAGGCTAGAAAGGGATCGATCATCAATATGAGTTCGATCATTGGAATGCGGGGAAATGCAGGTCAGAGTTCCTATGCAGCCAGTAAGGCTGGAATCATTGGATTTACGAAATCCATGGCTCATGAACTGGGAAGCCGCAATATCCGTTGCAATGCGATCGCTCCAGGTTTCATCGAAACCGATATGACCCATTATTTAAAAGAAGGGGATGCAGCCAAGGCTTTCCTGGATAAAATTCCTCTGGGAAGATTTGGTAAGGGTGAAGAGATTGCTGATACTACATTATTCCTGGCAAGCGATATGAGCTCATATATTACGGGGCAGGTGATTTCGGCTTGTGGGGGGCTGAATATTTAGAGGAGATGAGGAGATGAGGAGTTGAGGAGATGAGAATGGGCTGAACGCCGGGTAATGAAAAATGTAAAATGAAAAATGCCTTTAGTCGGAAATCCTGGCTAAAGGCATTTTTCATTTTAAATTTTCCATTATTATCTTAACAAATTGCAAAATTAATAATAGGTTAAATGACATTTAATGCATTCCCCTTAGGCATTCTAACTGTTGCTGGTTAACTTTGCAGGGCCATGAAAAAATTGTGGACGGTTCTGATCATCCTTATTCAACTTAATTACTCGATAGTCGGATCTATGTTCAAAGATTCGATAGTGGACATCGTGTGCGTTGATATAGAGAACAGTTTCGACCAGGTGGCCATCTTTGCAGACGCACGTCATACTTCGCACACTATTGAGCAAAAAGAGGACCAAAATCACCATGAAGCTGTAGAAACCAGTGTGGTGGAGTCTGAATACCTTGCCAATACTTCATTTGATCTGATTGCACATATTGTTGCTCCCGCAACAGACCTTGCTTTTTCGGAGTACTATCTTCATCATTTACCATCGGTATTTGAAAAGATAAACATTCCTCCTCCGCGGGCCTGATCCTCTTCCCCGCCTTTACAATACTGAATTTCATCACTTCAATGCAATCGCATCATGAACAACCTATTTACATTGTCATGCCTCTCATTATTTGTATTAAGCTCAACCCTGGTATCCTGTTCCGCAGAAACCAAACAACAGAAAAGGGATTATCAAACCTATAAAGTAGTGCAGCCAGTTGTGGTGGATACTACTTTTTCAAGGGAGTATATTGCCGACCTTCAATCACTTCAAAATGTTGAAATCCGCACTCATGTGCAGGGATTTATTGAAAAGATCCACGTAGATGAAGGAAAACCAGTGAAGGAAGGTCAGATCCTTTTCACTCTAAGCTCCCGTGGATTCAGGGAAAATCTTTTAAAAGCAAATGCTGCATACAAAAGCGCGGTTGCCGACCTTAAAGTAGCGGAAGTTGAATTAAAAAACACCCGAACGCTTTCCGAAAAAAATATTGTTTCCAAGTCTGAACTGGAAATGGCCCAGGCCCGCAAAGAAGCTGCTGAAGCTCGTTTGGAGGAAGCCCGGTCCCAGGTTTCTATTGCAAAACTTAATCTCTCCTACACCGAAGTAAGAGCTCCATTTACAGGCGTGATAAACCGTATCCCTTATAAAACAGGAAGCCTGGTTTCCGAGGGCGACCTGCTGACCACCATATCCAACAACAACGAAATCTTTGCTTACTTCAACGTATCAGAAAAAGAATTCCTGGAGATGATGAAGAGCAGTGATATGAAGAATAATGAAGTGGAATTGCTGATGGCAAACAATGATATCTTCAGTCAGAAAGGCAAGGTTGAAACTGCAGAGAACGAGATTGATAAAGGAACAGGTAATATTGCATTCCGTGCGAGGTTCAAGAATCCAAACCATGTTCTAAAACACGGATCCAGTGGTAAGATCCTTCTGAAAGAGGATCTTGATGATGCGATGATCATTCCTCAGAAAGCCACTTTCGAGATCCAGGACAAGGTGTATGTCTTCACTATAGATAAAAGCAATAAAGTCCAGATGCGCAACATCACTCCATCCCTTCGATTGAATCATCTCTATGTGATTGAATCGGGATTGGATACCGGTGATCGTGTGATCTATGAAGGAATTCAACAGGTGAAAGAAGGTGAGCAGATCAATGCTCAACTGATCACCATGCGCGATGCACTGACCAACTAGTGCAATTCTTTATTTCTTAAATAATATTTGATGACAGCTCAATTCATTCACAGGCCTGTCCTGTCGATCGTTATATCTCTATTGATCGTATTGCTGGGATTACTTGGTTTTACACAATTGCCGGTAACCCAGTTTCCCGATATCGCTCCGCCCGAAGTAAACGTAACTACAAAGTACACCGGCGCAAACGCTGAAACTGCAGTAAAAGCAGTGGTGTTGCCACTTGAACGTGCTATCAATGGTGTTCCTGGAATGCAGTATATGTCTTCTGTTTCCGGTAATGATGGTACCAGTGTGATCCAGGTGATTTTTAAAGCGGGTTCTGATCCCGATGTTGCCGCCGTAAACGTACAGAACCGTGTATCTTCTATTCTTGATGAACTTCCTGAAGAAGTGATCAAATCCGGTGTAATCGTAGAGAAGGTTCAGAACAGTATGTTGCTTTATGTAAACATGCTCAGTAATGATCCTTCCATGGATGAAAAATTCCTGTACAACTACACCGATATCAACCTGATGGCAGAGTTGAAAAGGATTGAAGGTGTTGGTTTTGCAGATATCATGGGTTCCCGTGAATATTCAATGCGTATCTGGCTCAATCCTGTTAAGATGACCACCTACAATATCTCCACAGATGATGTGGTGAAAAGTCTGAAAGAACAAAACGTTGAAGCTGCTCCGGGTAAGATCGGAGAAAGCTCCGGCCGACAGGCGCAATCTCTTCAATATGTATTGAAGTATACCGGTAAGTATAACACCAAGGAACAGTATGAAGAAGTTGTGATCAAAAGCACTTTTGATGGTCAGATCATCAGGCTGAAAGATATTGCTGAAGTGGATTTCGGCTCGCAGGAATATGATGTTCTGTCGAAGGAAAATGGTAAGCCTTCTGCAGCGATAATGCTCAAGCAGCGCCCTGGTAGTAATGCCCGTGAAGTAATTGCGAATATCAAGGCAAGGATGGAAGAGTTGAAAAAAGATTTCCCTCCTGGACTTGATTATACGATCAGTTATGATGTATCTGAATTCCTGGATGCATCCATTCATGAAGTGGTGAAGACATTGATCGAAGCATTCATTCTTGTATCCCTTGTGGTATTTATATTCCTGCAGGACTGGCGTTCTACAATCATTCCTGCGATTGCAGTACCGGTATCATTGATCGGTACATTCTTTTTCATGAACCTGATGGATTTTTCTCTTAACATGATCACGCTCTTTGCATTGGTACTTGCAATTGGTATTGTGGTCGATAATGCCATTGTGGTGATTGAAGCGGTGCATGCGAAAATGGAGGAATCGAAGATCGGGCCTAAGAAAGCCACAGAACGGGCGATGAGAGAGATCAGTGGTGCGATCATTGCCATCACGCTGGTGATGTCTGCAGTGTTTCTGCCGGTATCATTCATGCCGGGTTCAGCAGGAATCTTCTACAAGCAATTCTCTCTGACCATCGCCGTGTCAATTGTCTTATCAGGTGTTGTTGCATTAACACTCACACCTGCATTGTGTGCGATCATGCTGAAACGTCCGCATCATGGTCCGAAGAAGAAAACAATATTGAACAGGTTCTTCGCGGGTTTCAATAACTGGTATGATGGATTGTCTGATAAATACAGAAGACTTGTAGGAGCAATAGTTAGCAGGAGAGTTTTGACATTCGTTGTACTGATAGCATTCTGTTTTGGTACAGGTCTGTTCGGCAAGATATTGCCAACAGGATTTATTCCGAATGAAGACCAGGGAACCATTTATGCAAGTATCACGACTCCTGCAGGTGCAACACTTGAGAGAACCGAAAAAGTGGTGGATGAAATTCAGAAAACAGCGCAATCAATTGAAGGCGTATCCTCGGTTTCAACACTTGCAGGTTTCAACGTTTTGTCGGATGGTACCGGTGCTTCATTTGGTATGAACCTGATCAGTTTAAAGAACTGGGGAGCCAGGAGTAAATCCGATAAAGAGATCATTGAAGAACTCAAGGAAAAGACTGCTTATATCAAGGATGCGAAGATTGAATTCTTTACACCGCCTCCTGTTCCCGGCTTTGGTAATGCGAGTGGATTCGAATTGAGGCTACTCGATCGTACAGGAAAAGGTGATCTGAAAAAACTGGAAGAAGTTGCCACCAAGTTCTCCGGTGAATTGAATAAGCAACCTGCTATTTCGAATGCTTTCACCACTTTTGATGCAAGCTTCCCGCAATTCATGGTGCATATTGACAATGTAAAAGCAGCACAGAAGGGAGTTGTAGTGGCAGATATCCTGAGTACACTGCAAACATTCCTTGGTAGTGAATATGCCACAAACTTTATTCGGTTCAACCAGCTTTATCGAGTGATGGTACAGGCATTACCTGAGTACCGTGCAAAGCCTGAAGACATCATGAATCTTTTCGTTAAGAATAAGGATGGAGAAATGGTGCCGATGAATGCATTCTTAAGAATTGAAAAGATCTATGGACCTGAAGTTGTAACGCGTTACAACATGTATCCTGCTGCAATGGTGAACGGTGAACCTGCGAAGGGATTCAGTAGTGGACAGGCAATTCAATCGATCAAAGATGAAGCGGCCAAATCACTACCGCAGGGCTACAGCTATGACTGGGCGGGATCTTCACGCGACCAGGCACTTGCTGGAAATGAAGCAGTGTTCATCTTTTTGATCTGTTTGTTGTTTGTTTACCTCCTGCTGGCGGCACAATATGAAAGCTTCCTTTTACCATTGCCGGTGATCCTGTCATTACCTACAGGGATCTTCGGAGCATTCCTGATGTTGTGGATGATGGGATTGGAGAATAACATCTATGCGCAGGTTGCCATGATCATGCTGATCGGTTTGTTAGGAAAGAATGCGATTCTGATCGTTGAGTTTGCATCGATGAAACATCGTGAAGGAATGAGTCCGTTCGAAGCTGCCATTGAAGGTGCAGAGTCAAGGTTAAGACCTATTCTAATGACATCATTCGCATTTATTGCCGGTTTGATTCCGTTGTTATTTGCTTCTGGTGCAGGTGCAATTGGAAACAAAACAATTGGATCAGCTGCTGCAGGTGGAATGTTATTCGGAACCATTTTCGGGGTGATCATTATCCCTGGATTGTATTTCATTTTCGCAACCATCGAAGAAAAATTTCATAAGAAAGGAGTAAGAGAAGAAAAACCATACACTGAAACAATCTGATCATGTACAAATCATTCATACAAATATTAATAGTTTCATTACTAATCGGTGGTGCAGGATGTAAAGTTCCTGCACTAACGTCGATGGATAAACGAAGTTTACCGTCAACCTTTGATGGACAATCATCAGACACAACAACAAGTGCTGATATCCGTAGAACTGCATTCTTCACTTCAGCGAAGCTTAATGCACTGATCGATAGTGTTATTGCAAATAATTTTGATTTGCAGATTGCCTCTCAGCGCATTGACATGGCACAGGCCATGGTGTTGCAGTCGAAGGGTTTTCTTAAGCCACAGGTCAATGCAGTAGCGGCTCCTGCGATCAGGCGATATGGATTGTACACCATGGATGGAGCGGGTAACATTTCAACTGACATTGAAAAAGGAAAGCGTGTTCCAATTGATCTTCCAGATTTTTATTTTGGATTGCAATCAAGTTGGGAAATAGATCTATGGGGAAAATTGAAAAGCAGGAAGAAAGCAGCGATGGCCAGGTTCTATGCAACTGTTGAAGGAAGAAACCTGATACAGACTGCGCTAGTTTCAGAAACTGCAAATGCATATTATGAATTGCTTGCAGCAGATGAAGTGATTAGAGTGCTGGATCAAACCATCAAACTCCAGGAAGAAGCTATTGAACTGGTAAAGGTTCAGAAAGAAGCGGCGATAGTGAATGAATTGGCGGTGCAGCAGTTTGAAGCGCAGTTGCTGAATATGAGAAGTTATAAGATCGATGTGATTCAGCAGATCAATGAGATCGAAAGCAGGATCAATTTGCTGGCAGGAAGATATGCGCAGCATGTTGACCGCGATACATCTTTCTTTTCAATTGCTCAGCCACAGGTGTTGAAGTATGGTGTTCCATCTTCATTGATAAGCAGAAGACCAGATATCAGGCAGGCAGAGTGGGAGTTGCAGGCTTCCAAAGCGGATGTGCATGCAGCAAGGGCAGCATTTTATCCGGCCCTGAACCTTACAGCAGGCGTAGGTTTGCAGGCATATAAAGCGGGCTTGTTATTCAGGTTTCCTGAATCCATTGCATATAGTTTAGTGGCGGGCGTTACCGGTCCCATCATCAACAGGAATTTTATCCGGGCTGAATTCAATCGTGCCAATTCCTTGCAGAGAGAGGCTTTGCTGAATTATGAAGGAGTGGTAACCAAAAGTTTTCTTGAAGTATTCCAGGGCATCAGCAGGATCAAAAATTTGCAGGAAAGTTATGCTTTGAAGAAGCGTGAATCCGAAATCAGTGCATCAGCGATTGAAGTGTCTTCAGAATTGTTCAGGACCGGAAGGGCCACATATCTTGAAGTTTTATTGGCAAGACAAAATGCTTTAAGAACCAATATCGAATTGATCCAAACCCGCAGGAATCAATATGCTGCGAGTATTGGGGTGTATAGGGCGTTGGGGGGGAATTAGAGACGTGGAGACGTGAAGACATGGAGACGTGAAGACCTGGAGACGGGAATGGAATACACGGAATACATGGAATACACAGAATACACGGAGACTTCCATGTATTCCGCGTATTCAGTGTATTCTGTTTATTCTAAGATTTCACCCTCGCTTCCTTAAACTTTTCAATTGCCTTCCTGGTAAAGCTACTCAGAACCAGTCGTCCTGAAATGGAGGCTCGTTCTGAAAGAAGCTGGTCCCAGTTTTCAGTTCCTTTCCAGAAAACTTTTTTCATTTCTTTCATGGCTTCGGGGCTGGAATGAGAGAGAACATTGGCGAGTCGGGCAATGGATTCATCCATACCTGTTGGTTCGGGATGAACTTCAGCATAAAGTCCTTTGCGTTTTGCCCAATCGGCATTGCGCCACATATTCGCATCAATGGACAAGTGCGAATAGGCACCTATTCCAATTTTGCGTTCTACTGCAGGTCCAACTACGAATGGGCCAATTCCAACGGCTAGTTCAGACAACCGGATATCAGCTCCTTCACATGCAATAGCATAATCCGCAGCCGCAGCAAGTCCTACTCCACCACCAACACATTTTCCATGAATGCGTGCGATAATAAATTTCGGGATCTTTCTCATGGCATTGATAACATTTGCAAAGCCCGAGAAGAATTCGAGGCCTTCGTCGGCGGTTTTGATAGACATCAGTTCATCAAAAGAAGCACCCGCGCAGAATGCGGAAGTGCCAGCTGAACGAAGGATGATCACACTGGTTTCTTCGTCGATCCCTGCTGCATGGATTTTTTGGGCCAGTTGTTCAAGAATTGCGGAAGGTAGTGAGTTGCTCTGGGGGTGGAAAAATTCGATGGTGGTAATGCCTTTGTTGGTTTGCGATGTAACGTATCCTGTTGACATGGTTCAATGGTTTTTTCTCCTTGCCTCTGTGCCTCATATACCTCCGTGAAAAATTATCGAGAGATTTATTCTTGAAGTTTTACCCGTTAGTTAAAATCCCAATATTTTTTCACAGAGGAATATGAGGCACAGAGGCACAGAGTTAAGTTAATCTATAATTCCTAGTACAGTTCTATGAATTCCATATTTCATTAATTCCAGATTGAAGTTTAAAATTAAACCCAATTTAAGCCCGCTTATTTTCAAATAAGTTTGTAATTGTTTCTTATGAGCATCACTAACAAAGTCTACGACTTTTACTTCAACTACAACAAGATTTTTAACAATTAGATCAGCCCTAAACGTTCTACCCATCTTCATCCCCTTCCAAAATAATGGAAAAGCAACCTGTCTTTCTACTTTGAGATGATACCTTTCCCGGAGTTCATAATCTAATATAGATTCATAAACAGATTCTAACAATCCGGGTCCAAGATTTATATGAATCTCTAGGGCCACCTTCAACACTACATCACTCACTTCATTATGCTTCATCCACACAATTTCCTTCTTCCTAACTTCACTTCAATGATGGAAAACACCTCTATCCCAGTTTTTTCACCATCGTCATGATAGTGGCAAGTGCAACAAGCTCCTGGGTTTCATCCTTAACCTCCACCAGCCACTTTACTATACCCTTTGGAATATCATTTGGTTCACGCTGCTCCTGGTCGATCTTTTCCTTACAGGTCAATTTAACCTGGATCGTTGATCCTGCATACACTGGTTTCAGGAACCGGCATTCTTCCAGTCCATAATTCAACAATACCGGACCTTTCTTTGCATCCACAAATAAGCCGGCAGCTGCACTCAATATGAAATATCCATGTGCTACAGGCTTTTCAAAAAGTGTTCCTTCCAAAGAAGTATGATCTGTATGGGCATAAAAATGGTCCCAGCTTACATTGGCGAAGTTCACAATATCTGCCTCAGTAACTGTTCGCTTATGCGTTTGCAACGAATCCCCAATCTTCAATTCCTCGAAATGCTTTCTGAAAGGATGCTTCTCCTCTTCATGTACAGCCGCTCCCTGCTGGTAAACATTTGAAACCGCAGTGATGGTTGTTGGCGAACCCTGCACAGCCACTCTCTGCATATAATGGTGAACACCTCTGATACCTCCCATTTCTTCTCCGCCACCTGCTCTGCCCGGACCACCATGAACCAGCAATGGAAGTGGGGATCCATGACCTGTACTCTCTTTCGCAGATTCCCTGTTCAACAAAAGAATTCTTCCGTGGTGAGTTGCAGCTCCAACTACAAATTCTTTGGCATATTGATCATTCGAAGTAACCATGCTGCAAACCAGCGAACCCTGTCCTTTTTTTGCCAGCATTATCGATTCTTCAAGATCCTTATAAGGCATGATGGTACTCACCGGTCCAAACGCTTCCACAGTATGCACTGCTTCAGACTCGAAGGGTCGTTCATTCATCAATAATAATGGACTCAGGAATGCACCCTTGTTGTAATCCGCCTCAATCAGTTCGGCACTGTCAAGTGATCCATAAACGATCTGTGAACTGGCAAGTAATTTCTGCACCTGGTTGATCACTTCCTCACGCTGCGATCTGCCGGCCAACGCTCCCATCCTTACTTTGTCGTTCAGCGGATTGCCGATGGTGGTTTGTTGAAGTGATGTTGCTATGGCCTTCCAGACTTCTTCCATTCGATTTTCAGGAACAAAGATCCTTCTGATGGCAGTACATTTCTGTCCGGCCTTCACCGTCATTTCTCTCCTTACTTCTTTGATGAAAATATCCCATTCCGGCATGCCCGGCTCAACATCCATTCCAAGAACAATGCAATTAAGGGAATCAGATTCCTGGTTGAAAGTGACATTATTTTCAAGAATGGCTTTGGTCGACTTAAGCATCTGCCCCGTTGATGCAGATCCGGTAAAGGTCACTACATCCTGTTCCTGTACATGATCAAGCAGATCACCGGCTGAACCACAAACCAGTTGCAGCGCTCCTTTAGGTAGAATGTTTGAAGCTATGATCTCTTTCACCACAGATTCTGTGAGATAGGAAGTGATAGTTGCTGGTTTCACGACTGCAGGAACTCCGGCAAGGAGATTCACTGCGATCTTTTCCAGCATGCCCCATACCGGGAAGTTGAAAGCATTGATGTGTATGGCAACACCTTCCTTTGGTACAAGTAAGTGCTGCGCTATAAAAGATCCGCTTTTACTTAGGTTGATAGAATCGCCATCGAGTGCATAAGGCTGATCAGGAAATTTTTTTCTTAGCGAGGCATAGGAAAAAAGGTTTCCAATCCCCCCTTCAATATCTATCCAGCTGTCCGCCTTGGTGGCACCTGTCTGGTAACTGACCTGGTAAAATTTATTAAGGTGTTCCCTAAGATGAAGCGCAAGGGCTCGCAGCATTCGTCCCCGTTCGTGGAAAGTCATTTTTCTTAGGGCCGGGTTTCCAACAGTCCGGGCGTATTGTAAGATCTGATGATAGTCTAATCCTTTCGTTGTTGCGGCTGCGATCGGATCTCCGGTTACTGCATTGAAAAGTGTTTGTCCATCTCCATCACCTTCGATCCAGTTGCCAAGCACATAATTTCCTAGTTTATACATACAAACAAGCGTTAGTAAACGAATTTAAGGTAAAGTGATATTTATCGGGCAGGCTTTTAAGGAGGGAGGGTTAATTTTGTAACAATTAAAAATTGAAAATGAAAAATGCTTTAGTGGCAGTTTTACTGCTTTCAATGTTGGCATGTAAGGAGAAAGAGGAGGAAACAGTTCGGACCGATGGGTTTACTCCGATCCTGAAAACTGCCGAAGACAGCTTGTACCATGATGTTATGGAGGGGCATGATATAGGGATGGCGAAAATGGGTAAGATCTCAAAATACCTGAAGGAAACATCCAGGATCATTGATTCGATCAAGGCTTTACCCCAGAATGATCCGGAAAAAATGCAATTGGGCAAGTATGAAGCTCTTCAATTACAGCTTCAACAGGCTGATGATGATATGAATAACTGGATGGTTAACTTCAAAGCAGATACGCTTGAAGGAAAACCTGAAAGAAAAGCCTACCTGGAGTCTGAGAAAGTGAAGGTGGAGAAGGTGAAGGAGGTGATTTTAGGGGCTGTGGGGAAGGGGGATTCTTTATTAAGAAGATAAGGAGTTGAGGAGATGAGGAGTTGAGGAAATCATTCTCATCTCCTCATCTCCTCAAATTCTCACCTCGTCTTCCACTACGCTTTCACCGCCTCTATCTCATCCGCCAATGCCTGGAAGATCTGGTCGATAGAGCCTTCGCCTTTTATACGTTGAACCTTGCCGAATTGCTCATAGTAGCTGGCAACCGGTGCAGTTTTGTTGTTATATTCCTGTAAACGGGCGCGGATCACAGATTCATTGGTATCGTCGCTGCGACCAGAGGTTTTACCACGGTTCAGCAGGCGGGACACAAGCTCCTCGGTACCTACCTCAAGAGCCAGGACGATATTTATCTCAGCTCCTTTATTCTTTAACAAAGCATCCAGTGCTTCCGCCTGGGCTACGGTTCTGGGAAATCCATCGAACAGGAACCCTTTAGCCTGGGGATTATTGGTGATCGCAGAATCGATCATCCCAACTACCACTGCATCAGGAACCAGTTGACCCTGGTCCATCAGCTTTTTGGCTTCCAGTCCGAGTGTTGTCTGGTTAGCAATTTCTTCCCTGAGGAGGTTGCCGGTCGACAAATGGATCAGTCCATATTTTTCAATAAGTCTCTCAGATTGAGTGCCTTTACCGCTGCCCGGAGGGCCAAAAAGAATTAAATTAAACATCCTAGTCCCTTAAAATGATTGTTAGAATAGGTCGTAAAGATACTTTAACAAGAGTAAAAGTCATCTAAGATTTTTAACTGAATTGTAGAAACTCTCAAATAAAGTCAAAACTTTGCTAAACCAAATCGCTCCGAACCAGCATGCCGTAGATTTGTTACAATTGATTATCATGAAGAAGATCATTCATTTTGTGATGGTAATGTCACTGGCATTGGGGCTGCAAAATTGCAGCTACTCACAAACTGCTCCGGCAGCAAAAAAATCAACTATGGAAGAAAATAAGAATAACCCGGTTTACTCCCGGACCGATACCTCCAAGGTTAATATTGGTGAAGAGGAATGGCAGAAGATCCTTCCGAAAGAAGTTTACCAGATTGCAAGGTTGAAAGGTACTGAACGCCCCTGGACCAGCAAGTTTGAGAACTTCAAGGAAATAGGTACTTACTATTGCAAAGCCTGCGGAAATGCTTTGTTCCAGAGCGATACAAAGTTCGACAGCGGTTGCGGATGGCCAAGTTTCTATCAGCCGATTTCAAAAACATCGATCATTTATCAGCCCGATCATTCGCATGGTATGACCAGGACTGAAGTCATGTGTGGACGTTGTAAGGCCCACCTGGGACATGTGTTTGAAGACGGTCCTCCTCCAACCGGATTGAGGTATTGCATCAATGGAGTGATTTTGGATTTTGATAAGAAGGAGCCTGGGAAGTAAATCCGAAATCAGTAATCGGAAACAGGCAAAACGCCTGAAGGGCGGGCTGAATGAAGAGTTTAACACCCAACGTTCTGCCCGCTTCGCTTCGCTTGCGTTCAGCCCGGTTTTATTCTCGATTCCCCATTCCCGATTCCCCATTCCTCCAAATCCCTACCTTTGCCCCGTGAGAAAAAAGAAGAATCGCCACCCCATTTTAGAAAAGGTTTTGGTGGAAAATTATGCAGCCGAAGGGAAATCAATTTCAAGGGTGGATGGCAAGGCCATTTTCATTTCTGATGCGGTTCCCGGGGATGTTGTTGATATCAGGATCGGAAAGAATAAGAAAGACTGGGCCGAAGGAAGAGCAATTAAAATTCATGAATTTGCTAAGGACCGTGTAGAGCCATTCTGCGAGCATTTCGGCGTTTGCGGCGGATGCCAGTGGCAGATGCTTCCTTACGAAAAACAGCTTCAGTTTAAACACAAACAGGTTGAAGAAACCCTGAAGCGGATTGGAAAGCTTCCCCTTCCTGCTTTTGAACCCATATTGGGAGCTGATCCCATTACCCGATACAGAAATAAGGTTGAGTATACCTTTTCAAACAGAAGATTTCTCCTGCCCAGCGAACTGAACGATGAAAATATCAGTTCACAAATGAATGTGGCAGGATATCATGCAAAGGGGCTGTTCGATAAGGTGGTTGATATCAAAACCTGCCATCTCCAGGCCGAACCAACCAACAGGATCAGGTTGGCTATCAAGAATTATGCATTGGAGCGTGACTGGTCGTTCTACGACATTCGTGAACACAAAGGACTTTTAAGAACCCTTCAGTTCAGGATCTGCAGAACGGGTGAAGTGATGGTCAACATGGTATTTGGTGAAAAGGATAAGGAGAAAATCATGGAGCTGATGAACTTCCTGGTGAAGTCATTTCCGGAGATCACTACCCTGCTGTATACCATCAATCTGAAAAAGAATGACAGTCTTTTTGATCTTGAGCCCCAGGTTTTTCATGGTAAAGGTTTCGTGATCGAAACACTGGAAGATTTTAAGTTCAAGATCTCTCCGAAATCATTCTTTCAAACCAATACAAGCCAGGGAGAAAGATTGTACCAGGTAACACGTGATTTTGCACAGCTATCCGGCAATGAAGTGGTCTATGACCTTTACTGCGGTACCGGAAGTATTGGTATCTTTCTAAGCAAACAGGCCAAAAAGATCATTGGAGTAGAGATGATCGAAGATGCGATTGCGGATGCAAAAGAAAATGCGGCATATAACGGGCTTGAACATACGAAGTTCTTTGCGGGGGATGTAACGAAGATCTGCGATGATGCTTTCTTTGCGGAACATGGCAAGCCTGATGTTATCATCACGGATCCTCCAAGAGCCGGTATGAGCGAAGAACTGGTAAGAAAAATCAATGAAATTGCGGCACCTGTTGTTGTATATGTTAGTTGTAATCCAGCCACACAGGCGCGTGACCTGAACCTGTTATCGGAAATGTACGAGGTTGAAAGGATCCGCCCGGTTGATATGTTTCCGCATACCCATCATATTGAAAACGTAGCAAGGTTAGTATTGAAGAATCGGTAGAACTAAAAAAATATTGGAATGGCAGATATCAGAATGAGGAATTTCCAGGCAATCCCGCCAGTGATCAAAAATCTATTGATCGCTAATGTGCTTATATTTTTTGCCCAGAGAACTTTTTCTGGTGGCGGCTGGTTCGACTTTGAGCATGTTTTCGCACTTCATGATATTCACTCAGTTTATTTCAGACCTCATCAGCTGGTAACGCACATGTTCCTTCATGGTGATTTCTGGCACTTGTTCTTCAATATGTTCGCACTTTGGATGTTTGGTAGCATGCTTGAAAACATCTGGGGTTCAAAGCGCTTTCTCATTTTCTATATGGCTTGTGGGTTGGGTGCTGCATTCCTTCATCTTGGAGTGCTCTATTTCCAAATGCAGGATGTGATGGCTATTTTTAATTCATTGCCGGTTGAAGAACAGGCGAGACTGAAATATGCTGATGAGTTTAAAGTGAATGTTCCTACACTTGGTGCCTCCGGCGCCGTATTCGGATGCCTTGCCGCATTTGGGTACCTGTTCCCCAACAGCCTCATTTACATCTATGCCATTTTCCCCATTAAGGCAAAATGGTTTGTGATCATCTATGCAGGAATGGAGCTCTGGATGGGAGTTCGCAATTCTGCAGGAGACAATGTTGCTCACTGGGCGCACCTTGGAGGGGCTTTGGTGGGGTTCTTGCTGGTATGGTACTGGAACAAAACCAACAGGCACAGGTTTTATTAAAATTTGTTGGAAGAAATCACGTTGCCAGGAGTGATTCCGTGGCAAACCTTTCTTAAATTGATTTGTAAATTCAACTAAAGTAATTCGCGTGTTACAAGAGGATCGTTACAGAAAAAGAATGATGCTGGGGCAGGATGGAAACTCCCTGATAATGCTTCTTGCCATAATCACCGTGGTGTTCTGTATTTTTAAATTCATCTATGTGGTCTTCCACCTGGGTGGACTGAATGTACAGGCTTATCGTCCTTTAGTATTTGACTGGTTCACCCTTCCTGCAGATCCTCAAAAGATCCTTTACAGGCCCTGGACCATCATCACCTATATGTTCATGCACGACCGCGTGTTCCATCTTCTTGGAAACCTGCTCTGGCTCTGGGCTTTCGGATATATCCTCCAGGACCTGGCCGGCAACCGGAAACTGATACCCATATTTTTGTATGGTGGATTTGCAGGAGCCCTGTTCTTTGTGCTGAGCTATAATATCTTTCCCCGACTCGTAGATGATATGCCCATTACCACCCTTGAAGGTGCATCTGCAGGTGTTATGGCAGTAGCCATTGCAACCACAGCACTTGCTCCCGATTACAGGATCTTCCCAATGATCAACGGAGGGATCCCATTGTGGGTGCTTACTATAATCTTCGTAATTATTGATTTTGCCAGCATTCCGGGTTCAAACGGCGGCGGACATATCGCTCACCTTGCCGGCGCAGCCGTGGGTTTCCTGATCGTCATGCGTTTGAGGAAAGGAAGTGACTGGACGAATTGGATCAATGCTTTCTTCGACTGGGTGAATAATCTCTTCAATCCTGAAAAGAAGAGCTGGAAGAAGACTGCAAGAAAAGATCTTTACTACAATTCAAAAGGTACAACTCCATTTAAAAAAGTTCCAAACATTACCCAACGCAGGGTCGATGAGATCCTTGACAAGATCAATCAGCAGGGATACCGTTTTCTCACCGAAGAGGAAAAAGATATTTTGAAACGTGCGGCGGAAGAAGATTTGTAAATTTGGCCATGCCCCCGGTTTTCCGCACCTTAACGAAGAAGTTTTTCATCACCGCAAACATTATTGTCGTTGCCATATTCCTCTTGGCCTGTGCTAACTCATGGCTCGAACCGGACACCTGGTGGATGCTGGCTTTATTAGGACTTGCATTTCCATTCCTACTTTTCTTCACGGGAGGATTTTTTCTTTTCTGGATTGTATTCAGATCAAAATGGGCATTGCTATCACTTCTTGCTATGATCCTTGGAATCCAGGATATCCGAGCGCTGATAGGCTTTCATTATGATCGTAAACCTTTCCGCGAACAAAAAGATCCGGGTACCATTCGTATTCTCACCTGGAACGTTCTAAGCTTTGATGAACCAAACCGAAACATCAAGCATCCCAGTACTAACCGGGAAGCCATGTTTGAATTTATTCGTCAGCAGGATCCTGATGTGATGTGCTTCCAGGAATACCTTGAACCAAATTCGAAAAAGTATTATAGCAATGTGCAGGATATGGTGAAGATGGGTTACAAATATTATTTCCGTGTGGCAGACTATGCCAGGAAGAATAATACATTTCAAAATGGTGTAGCATTGTTTTCCAAACATCCAATCCTTGATTCAGGAAGGATTCAATATGGTGGTCCAAGAAACCTTCGGGCTGCTGAAAGCCTTATCTATGCTGATATTGAGATCGATCATAAAAAGATCAGGGTGTATACCACGCACCTTCAATCGGTTCTTTTTAACCAAAAGGAATTAAGAAGCCTTGAGATCATTAAAAACGCTGAAGACAGTGTGATCGAAGCTTCCAAATCACTGATCAAAAAGTTGCGCATTGGTTATATGTTCCGTGGCGACCAGGCAAAAGCCGTAAGAAAATTTGCTGATGAAAGCCGGTACCCCGAGATCATTTGTGGAGATTTCAACGATGTTCCCAATTCATATACTTACTTCAAAATACGTGGCGATCGAAAAGATGCATTTGTTGAAAAAGGCTGGGGCATTGGAAGAACATTTCAAAATATTTCTCCTACCCTTCGCATTGATTACATATTTGCTGATAAGCAATTTGAAGTAGTACAGTTTAAAAGATTCCTGCTACCATATTCGGATCATTATCCTTTGGTGGCGGATGTTAAATTAGAGAAGTAGGGGAGATGGGGAGTTGAGGAGGTGAGGAGAAATCCAGCTCCTCATCTCCTCTACTTCTCACCTCCTCAACTCCTAAAAGAATCCTACTTTTGCCCCATGTCATCCAAGCTGAAAGTCTACAACTCCTATACAAGAGAAAAGGAAGTATTCGAACCTATAACCCCTGGCCATGTTGGCATGTATGTTTGCGGACCGACCGTAAGTGGTGAAAGCCATCTTGGTCATGCACGCCCCTTCATCACTTTTGATGTGGTATACCGTTACCTGCTTCACCTCGGATATAAGGTTCGTTATGTAAGGAATATAACTGATGCCGGTCACTTTGAGGAAGAAGGTCGTGAAGCGGAAGACAAGATCAGCAAGAAAGCAGTGATCGAAAAGCTGGAACCAATGGAACTGGTGCAGAAATATACCAACCTCTTTCATTGGGCTATGAGCCAGTTCAATAATTATGAACCTAGCATCGAGCCAACCGCGACAGGTCATATCGTTGAGCAAATTGAGATGATCAAAAAGATCATTGAAGAAGGATATGCATATGAAGTGAATGGTTCAGTGTACTTTGATGTAAAAAAATATGCAGAGTCATATCCATACGGAAAGCTTAGTGGCAGGGTCATGGATGACTTACTGGAAACAACGCGTGAACTCGATGGGCAGAATGAGAAAAAGAATAAGCAGGATTTTGCTTTATGGAAAGCTGCACCACCGGAACATATCATGCGCTGGAATAGTCCGTGGGGCGAAGGTTTCCCGGGATGGCATATCGAGTGTTCTGCTATGAGCACAAAATATCTTGGAAAGGAATTCGACATCCATGGTGGTGGCATGGACCTTCAGTTTCCTCATCATGAATCAGAGATTGCGCAAAGTACAATCTGCAATCATCATGTTCCGGCAAGGTACTGGCTCCACAATAACATGATTACGGTGAATGGAAAGAAGATGGGTAAAAGTTATAATAACCAGATCCGTCTTACAGAAATGTTTTCAGGGGAACATCCTTTATTGGATAAGCCCTATTCACCGATGACCATTCGTTTCTTCATTCTGCAAACACATTATCGCAGCACACTTGATTTTGGTAATGAAGCCTTGCAGGCCGCTGAGAAAGGTTTGAAGCGAATGTGGGAAGCATATGAGATCCTTAAGAAACTTCCTCATAGTGGAAATAAACAGGGAAAGGATAGTGCGCTGGAAGATAAGCTGAGAAAGCTTATTCTTGATATGGATGAATTCATGAACGATGATCTCAACACAGCAAAAGTGCTGGCAAATATGTTTGAGATCGTGCCAGTTATCAATAGTATCAAGGATAAACATATAGCAGCAGATAATATTGGCGATGAACTGCTCGACCTGATGAAAAAATACTTCAAAGAATACCTTGAAGATATCATGGGATTGAAAGCAGAGCATCAGCATGATGATTCAAAACTTTCAGGCGTATTGTCGTTACTGATCGATCTCAGAAAAGATGCCAGATCAAGAAAAGATTATGCAACATCCGATAAGATCAGGAACCAGCTTGCAGAGATGGGAATCATGCTCAAGGATGAAAAGGATGGAACTGTGAGCTACAGCTTCTGACAATTGGGTAGATCAAATCTTACAATTCACTCCCTAAATCCTACGGTTCGTCGGGTTGCGATTGACAACGTTTAAGCAGGTTGTTAGAAAAGTTAAACACCAAAAAATCTTTTCTATGATCCATTTAACACGTTACCGCAATTCGTTTTTATTGTCGTTAAGTCTCGCTGCTGTTGCATTCACCGGTTGCGATGACGATGATGATGACACACCTGCAGCTCAGGATATAGTGGCTGTAGTAGTGAACAGTGCCAATCACACCCTTCTGGAAGCTGCTGTGAAAAAGGCCAACCTGGTCAATGTGCTTCAAACCACACAAAACATTACTGTCTTTGCTCCGGATGATGATGCATTCAAGAAGGTCGACCTCAACATGGATGGTACACCTGATCTTGATACTGAAGCAAAGATCAATGCGCTGGATGCAAACGGTGTTGCTCTGCTCACCGAAGTGCTCACTTACCATGTACTTGGAGCAAGAGTTCCATCAGGTTCAGTGCCTGCAGGACCAAATGCGGCAGTTGAAACTTTGAACGGTGAATCAGTGTATGCAACACGTAACAACAATGGTGTTTTCATCAATGGAATTCGTGTAAAGCAGGCTGATATCAGTGCAACCAATGGTGTTATTCATGTTACTGAATCAGTATTGATGCCACCTGCAGGAAACCTAGTAGAAGTAGCTTCAGCTAATCCAAACTTCAGCTACCTGGTAGCAGCAGTTCTGAGAGCTGATCAAAGTGGAACAAGCGTTTCAGGCGCATTGTCTGGTGCAGGTCCTTTGACTGTATTCGCTCCAACCAATGCAGCTTTTATTGCAGCAGGTTTCCCAACAGTTGAATCGATCAATGCGGCAGATCCTGCAACATTGAGAGATATCATTCTCTACCATGCAATTCCTGCAAGAGTATTTTCTTCTGACCTTACAGAAGGAGCAACTCCGGCAACAGCAGGTGGTGGAACTGTAACAGTTACACTTCAGGGTGGTGCAAAAG
This sequence comes from uncultured bacterium, assembly GCA_966112615.1. Taxonomy (GTDB): domain Bacteria; phylum Bacteroidota; class Bacteroidia; order Chitinophagales; family Chitinophagaceae; genus Flavitalea. Next base: position 302,523 of record CBHWDO010000001.1, on the reverse strand, counting down.
TTAAGGGCGCTGGTAATGAGACTGCATCCAATATTGTTGCTACCAATGTATTGGCAACAAATGGAGTGGTACATGTAATCGACCAGGTATTGTTACCTTAATGAATAGATTTTGTTGAAAAGGAGGGCTTCGGTCCTCCTTTTTTAATTTGAACCAATTTGTGATTGCTGTGTTAATGAAGGTCCTAGCCCTCATCCGACAGTAAAACCATTAACCGGCATGAGTACTATTAACCTTATCGACGACAAAAAGAAAATCTTCAAAACCCGCTTCATTGGCCGCATTGGCCAGAGGATGGTGCTGGTTCCCGTAAATGAAGTTGCCTATTTCCAGGCAAGTAATAAACTGGTCTACCTATCTGATATCAATGGCTCGAAGTACCATGTAGAACATACGCTGGAGCAGCTGGAAGGACTGTTGGATCCTTCTTCATTTTTTCGGATCAACAGGAAATTTATCATCACCCATCATTCCATTCATCATATCAGGCCTTATATCAATTCAAGATTAAAGGTTTGCCTGCGCGGCGTTCCTGAAAAGGAAGAACTTATCGTTAGCAGGGAAAGAGTCCAGGATTTCATGGAGTGGCTGGAGGGATAGCTTAACAATACTTTTGATGTGGGAACGTTGGATATGAACGGTCAATTCACCATTTTGTTGAAGTAATTCGATCCGTTCACCCAATTTTACCCTATGATAAAAAGTTTACTCAAAGCTTTTTTGGTGGTGTTCCTGTTCAGTGCCTGCGCATCATCATCCAAACATCAGCAAAGCTCAACCGTTTCATATCACCAGGAAGAATACACTCCCGTTGAACTCCGGGTAGATAGTATTTTTTCCCCGTTAACCGATCTTCCCCGAACATCTTTTGGCGCATTTGTATTATCTGCAGGATTATACGAAACAGATTTTAAGACCTATTGTCTTCAACCCGGAACTCCGGATCCTTCCTCAAGAGACGCTTATTTCCCCGGGCAATTATATGGACCAAGGAAGGATATCATTTTAAGTTTATTGGAGAATTCCAGTCAGCGTACAGATCTTGATCAGAGAAATGTTCAGTTACTGTTATGGTCTATTGTAAGTAAATCTGATTTCAGTAAGTTGAATTCATCAGTGAGATCAACGGCTATGCAATTACTCACACCTAAGCAGTTGTTTGAATTGAATGGAGGTGTGATGGGAGCAGTGAGAACTGCGTCAAGGGTTATACCCAATGCCGCGCAGAATGATTTTATTAAAGTACTTGATGCAGGGATTCGTTCTTATGAAGCAGTTGAAAACCTTGCGGTGTTGAGAGAGCCATCAGTGATCCACAGGCCAGAATTAAAGCGGGATCAATGGTATAAACATGAAGATGGTTATTACCTCCGATATCTTCCTGATTCCTATAAGCAAACAAAAATACAGATCTATGTTCCGGATACATTGATGAATCATTACAGGAATGATTACCTGGTGTTTGATCCGGCAGGACTGGTGATCCATTCTGCCAATTCTAATGCCCAGAGGCTTGGTGTTGGAGGTCCCATTAAGGATATCGTGAAAATTGTAATTCGCGAGATTGAAAGAAAGAGAAGAACGCCTGCTCCTACACCGTTACCAAGAAGAGATCCGAAACCGGCGAAACCAACGGGGCCGGTAAGTTGAGGGGAGAAGAGACAAAGAGACGAAGTGGAGAATTGGAGAAGTTAGTGTATTTTACCTGCTCTAACCTAAAACCCAACTCATGAAGATGATTTTTTGTGCACTTGCGGTACTGATATTTCAATCAGTTACTGCCCAGGATTCCACTACAAAGTATTTTATCAAAGAAGTTGGAATGTATGTAACCGCTCCAAATACTTACCAAACAATTTCAGTCGAAGAAAATAACCGCATTAAAGCAAAGGGTGCGGACCTTATAGAAAAAGCCAACGATATAGAGGTTGATGCTTCTACTACTAAAGATGTTCTTAGTTTAAGGAAAGGGAAATTTGATTACCTGAATATGACGGTAACGCCTTTCCGGCTAGTTGAAAAAAATGGTTGGGAAAAGACCAACCAGGAAGTAAAGAATATAATTTTTAAGTCACTTGAAGAAGGTATGCAAGGACTTTCTCTAGATTCAAGCTCCTCTAAAATAAGGATCGATGGTTTGCCATTTGAAAAATTCCTGGTGATTGTATCAAAGGGTGATCAAACAATAATGAGGATGGTTTTGATCAACAAGTTCTACAAAGGATACGATTTTGGAATTGCTTATGTAGCTGTTACCCCTGAATCCTATACTGAATTAGAAAAGATTGTGTTGACTTCTAAATTCGACCATTTGAAATCAACTGCAAAGCCAGGGGATCCGGCGCCAAAAAAATAGTTGTCCAGTTTTCGGTTGTTGACAGTTTCTGCTAAGATTACTTTTGTTGCATAATCTTATCGCATGGATCTTACTGCTGAAATAATGTATAAAGCTTCACTGGAAAAGGATAGTTCCTTTGAAGGATTGTTTTACATGGGAGTTAAAACTACCGGGATATTTTGTCGCCCTTCCTGCACTGCAAGAAAACCAAAGCCTGAAAACGTTGAGTTCTTTCATAGCTCAAAAGATGCAATACTAAAGGGTTACAGGCCATGCAAGATCTGCAGGCCATTGGAGAAACTGAATGAAACTCCGGAATATATCCGGGAGATCATGCAGGAATTAAACAATGATCCTTCCATAAAATTTAAGGATTATGATCTTGTGAAAAGAGGCATTGATCCAGTTCAGATCAGAAGATGGTTTTTAAAAAATCATGGTATTACTTTCCAGGCATATCAAAGAATGTTTCGCATCAATAGTGCTTTCAAAAAGATCCGGAATGGCTCGCATGTAACAGCAGCTTCTTACGATGCAGGATATGAATCGCTCAGTGGATTTGCAGATTCTTTTAAAAGTGTTTTTGGTGTGTCACCTAAAGAAAGCAGGTCGCAACGTGTTATAGATCTTAAAAGGATAGAGACCCCTCTCGGAACTATGTATGCCTGTGCGGTTGAAGAAGGTGTTTGTCTTCTTGAATTCACTGACAGGAAAATGCTGGAAACAGAATTTAAATCGCTGGCTAGAACGATGAACGCTACAATCATCCAGGGTAACAACATCCATTTTGATCAGCTTGAAAAAGAACTGGGAGAATATTTTGAAGGAAGCAGGAAAGAATTTACAGTTCCTTTGTTTACGCCGGGTTCTGCATTCCATCAATCGGTATGGAAAGCTCTTCAAACGATTCCTTATGGGTTCACCAGATCTTACAAAGAACAGGCTGCATCTATTGGAAACCCTTCAGCAGTAAGAGCTGTAGCCAATGCAAATGGTATGAACCGGATATCAATTATCATTCCTTGTCACAGGGTGATCGGTTCCGATGGACAGCTTACCGGTTATGGAGGAGGATTATGGAGAAAGCAGTATTTGCTTGAGCATGAAAGAAATCATCAGTCTTTATAAGCTCTTACCATCTCTCTTTTTCCTGGTGGTCCCTGGATCTTTTCGATCCGGAATCCCGATCTTTTCATTGCGCGCTGAACATCGCCTTTCGAACAATAAGTTACCAGCAGCCCGCCCGCATTGAGAATTGAATACATTTTCTGAAATACTTCATCAGTCCATAATTCAGGCTGTGCAGTAGGTGCAAATGCATCAAAATAGATCACATCGAATTTTGAAGTGATATCTTCACTTTGAAGCTCTCCTTTCACTTTTTCAATCGAAAAATTTTTATTGATTGCAGTATGCTGATCCCATCTTGCTTCATGCAATTCAATGAATAAATTTTCATTACCTGCTAATTGACCATAATTCAATGCCTTGAAAGAAAGATTGTCCAAAGGAAATTTTTCAATGCTGGTATAATGGACATTCATGTGTGCATGCAGTGCTGTCAATAAAGCATTGAGGCCTGTTCCAAAACCCATTTCAAAAATTCTGACCTCATTTGCAGATGAATTCAATTCTTTCCATTTATTCAAAGCTGCATGAATGAATACATGCATTGATTCCTGGATGGCGCCATGAATGGAATGATAGGTTATGCCTGAACCTTCCACCTGTATCGTATGAGAACCGTCCTTCGTTGTGATGATCATGAATTCAAAATTAAATACGAAATTGTTTTATCAATTATTTTATGTCGGAATACCTTGAACATCTTCGTAAGGATAAAAAATTTGCGCGCATACTGCAGGAAGCCGAAGCATTGGAATTAAGCTCGAAGAATAATATCTGTATGGCACTTTGTTCCTCCATCATGAGCCAGCAGCTTTCAATAAAAGTTGCTCAGGTATTGCATAACAGGTTTGTTGACCTGCTGGGCACCAATGATCCTTCGCCCAAACAAATAACAGCTTTGAGTTATGATCAATTAAGGTCCATTGGATTGTCGCACGCAAAAGCAACCTATGTTCACAATGTTGCTGAATTTGCAAGTACTAAAGGAATGAATCACTCGCTCATTGATGGTATGTCAAATGAAGAAGTGATCAATTATTTGACGGAGATCAAAGGTGTTGGCCGATGGACGGTTGAAATGTTGCTGATGTTTACACTTGGTCGTCCGGATGTATTTGCAGTTGATGATTTTGGCATCCAGCAAGCCATGATCAAATTGTATAAGCTTGATTCTTCTGATAAAAAGGAGCTTAAAAATAAAATGCTTACTATTTCCAAGAAGTGGTCGCCATACAGGACTTATGCATGTTTGCATCTATGGCGCTGGAAGGATAATTAGAATGTTTCCTGAAGGTTGAAATAAATTCCGTTGGATCCATTTCTGCCCATTCCATAATCAATTGCCAGGTTGGTATTGGTTCGTTTATCCATCTTAACTCTCAATCCAAGTCCATATCCTGCAGCAAATTCATTATAAAGTTTTTGATTGATGGATTTGTTGCTTGCTGTACTGATATTTCCAAAGGCAACACCGGAAAACAAACCATTTTTGCTGATAGGGAACCTGTATTCTGTTTCAGCATAAGCAAAATTTTCGCCCCTAATTCTGCCCTGGATGTATCCACGTCCCGACCTGTTATACATATCCCAGGTAATGCTTGGCAAGGAAAGATATGGTTGCGTTCCGCTTGTTTGTAAGGATTGCCAAAACCAGAATCCCAATACTTTATTGTTGTTTTTTGAAACAGGAAGGAATCCCCGGTATTCAGTAAAAAGCCTTGTGCTGTTCTGATCTGAACCTAAAGCGGTTTGGTTCATCCTGTAATATAATTGAGCGTATTGTCCTTTACGGGTGAAGATGGAGTTATCGCGGCTATCATACAATAATCCTATCAATACCCCCGAAGTTGTATAGTCAAGAGGAGAGAAATTATTCCTGCTTGAATAAGACGAATGGTTTGTTTCAGGAGGTAATGTGATCAGTCTTCTTTCATCACGGATCTTGTAGTGACGGTCCAGTGCAAAGCCTGCGCCGGCATATAGTGATCCTGTAAGTTTCCTGTACACTGACTGGTTAAACCTGAAGTAATTGAATCTCATGGGTTCCTCAACAGCATTATCAAAGTTGATCCCCAGGCCGTAGGTTTCCTGCGAAAAGAAAAGCAACCTGGTATCGCCCTGGAAGATCCAGTTATTGTTGTTGCTGTAGATGTTGGATCGCAGGTTGGTAACTACCTGGTTTTTGGCAGTCACATTAATATTGGTGATGATGGTAGAGATCTTTGTTGTTTGCGGATCGCCCAGGTATATACTTCCGCTAACACCAATTCCCATGAGAAATCCATTGGCGGGAGTATAGCCAACTATAGGAAGAAAGGCCTTATACAATTTTCCTTTTTGAAGAACAATAGGTTTTGACGATGAGTCCTTTCGGCCAATTACATCACGGATGTCTTTCTGAGACATACATGGATGCATAATAAATAAGATTGATGCTATAAAAACAGCAATACGGGTAAGGTAATATTTCATTCTTGTCCTAGGTCGTCCAAAACCTGTGGCAAATTTCGGTATAATTTATTCAGAAAACGACTAATATATTTCCTCACTGATCTTGAAAAGTTGTGGAATGGATGTTTTGAAAATAATGGCACAATATTTTGACTATTTGATAACAGATCATTTACGAAACCAAGGTTCATGATTATCGAAACATCAACAATTCATTTTTTAAATTTTCATGCTATGAAAAAGTTCAGATCAGTGACGGGTATGGGTTTGGTCGCCCTTACACTGTTCATGGGTTCCTGCGTATCTAAGAAGAAGTATGTTGCAGCTCAAAACGAAATTGAGCGCTACAGGACCGACAGTACCCAAATGGCCCAACGTTCAGCAGAAATGCAGCAAAACATTGCAAGCCTCGAAGAAAGAAACAAAGCGATCCAGACAAGCTACGACAGTGCTAACAAAGCATACGAAGCAAGATGGGCCGGCATTCAATCTTATTATGGCGAGCAAAGAACCAATGCCGAGCAATTACATCAGTCTTTACACCAGGCTTTAAGTTCAAATGAAGCGATTGGTGCAGATGGAATTACTTCAGGTAATGGTAAAGTGTATGTAACACTTGATGAAAAAGTTTTCTCTGGTTCGCAATTAAACAACCAGGGTCGCCAGGCAATTGCGCAATTTGCCAATGCAATCAATTCAAAGGATAATGTTGCAGTAGATGTTGTAACAGGAGACAGTTATGCAGCATACTGGAACAATGGTTCATCGAGCACTGCATCAGGAAACTGGAGCGGATCAGGAACTACCGGAACTACCGGAGATTCCTCAGCTACTGCAACCACAGGTTCAACCAGTGGAAATACAGGAACTGATATGAATGATAACGATGGACTGGCAGCTACTTCATCTGATAAATCTGCTACAACCTCATCTAACAAGAACACCACAACATCAACTAATCGCAGCTCAGGAACTTACCGCAGCTCATCTGCAACCAAGAGCAGATCAACTGCAACTGCTAAGAAATCCTCTACTGCTAAAAAGTCTTATGCAAGTTCAACCAAGAAAAGAACTGGTGAATCAGGAAGAAGAACAGCAATGCGTTCAGGAACTAAATCCAAGACCACTGCAAGTAAGCCAAGCTGGAATTCAACTTTGGCTAAAGCAACTTCCATTGCAAAAGAATTGCATAAAAATGGTGTGAATAATGTTGGATTGATGATTCCTGGCGGAACAACTACTTCAGGAGAGAACAGCAACAAATTCCAGTTGATCGTTTCTCCGAAGGATAGCCGTTATTACCAGATGATGGAACAAAATAGCGGAACACAGAATGGCACGCAAAATACCTCTGGTGGAACCAATGGTACATCGAATCAGTAAATGATCTACAGACTAAAATGAAAAAATGCCGCATCATCTGATGCGGCGTTTTTTTATTTGACGAGTTTCAATTCGTCGATTATGTTTTTCGCACCACCTAATTTATCGATACACCAGAGCATGTATCGTACATCAAGGCAAATGGTCCTGTTCAATTCTTTATCAAATGAGATCTTATGACTCAATGCTTCATAGTTTCCGTCAAAGCAAAGACCGATAAGGTTTCCATTTGCGTCCATCACCGGTGATCCGGAATTTCCACCAGTAATATCATTGGTTGTAATGAAGTTGATAACAAGATCATTTCTTCCTTTATCAATGTATTGTCCATAATCCTTTTTATTCACTGCATTGATATATGATTCAGGAAGATCAAACTCATAATCGCCTTTTTTATATTTCTGCATCACACCTTTCATGGTGGTGATGTAATCGTACTTCACACCATCTTTAGGCTGGTAACTTTTTACACTGCCATAGGATATTCTCATAGTGAAATTAGCATCGGGGTACATCAGTTTCGCGGCTGACGGGTCCATCTCCATGAGTCCTTTCATGTACATACGGAAGTAGTCGTTGTTTGCAGTATTGAATTGTTGAACCTGTGGTAAATATTTGCTCTGCCAGTTCTTTAGAAATGCCGAAGCTGTTGCATATGCAGGGTCGCCCTGTAATACGGTTCCATCAGGATTTTTTTTGAAGGCATTCCATTTTGCATCGTTGAGCAGCATGGTGTTATTGAATATGTGTGTTGCATATTTCTTCCATGTAGACTCTTCTTTCGGATCTCCAAAACTACCTTTTATACTTTCAAAGAATCCAATAGGGTGCTGATTCTTATCTACATTCAAATAATACTGGTGTAGCATCGCAGCCAGGATATTTTGATCGGCTGCCAGATCGGTAGATTTAAAGTAATTGGCTCTTGCAGCGTCCGCAGCATCAATAGCTTTAGTAATCGCAGCAGATGATCCAGATTTTACAATTGCATTTTCGACCTGTTGCATTGATCCTGCCAATCCCATCAATGGAGAACCCATAATTCCTTCATTGATGTATACCTGGTGCTTCAGAAAACTTCTTGCTTTATCATAGGCTTTACCCCAATCTGCAAAAATGTTCTGGTATTCAGGTTTTCCTTTTGCCCAGTTGATGAATTTTTCTTCAAACTTTTTCTTTTGTCCGAAAACATCATATCGCTCCAGCTGCTGTGCTTCGCCTCCGTAGAACTTCCAGTAGTTTGCAATGCTGGCGTATTCACTTGCAAGCTTAAGCCTGGTAGCAGGATCTTTCTTCATTTCCTGCATCATAAGTTTCAAGCGCATGTCGCGTAATGAAACGATTGCAGGATTGAGTGATTCAATTTTTTCTTTTACTCCGTAGGATGTTTCGTAACGATTGGTTGAACCGGGATATCCAAAGATCATTGCGTAGTCACCATCCTTGATCCCTTTAATAGAAACCGGCAGAAAGTATTTTGGTTTGTAAGGAACATTCTCAGTGGAATATGCAGAAGGCTTACCATCTTTATTGGCATACACACGAAATACCGAAAAATCTCCTGTGTGCCTGGGCCATTCCCAGTTATCAGTATCACCGCCATATTTTCCAATACTTTCAGGTGGGGCACCAACCAGCCTGATATCATTGTATCGCTGGTAAGTGAAGAGCAGGTATTGATTTCCTTTAAAGAATGAACCTACTCTTGCATAGATATAATTTGAAGGATCTGATTTCTGTGCATTGATAGATGCAACCACTGCATTGAGCCTGTTGGTGCGGTCCTGTCCCGACAAATTTCCTATCGAATCCATTACCTGTTTGGTAACATCTTCGATTTTCAAAAGGAATTCTGCATACAATCCTTCAGAAGGTATTTCTTCTTTTGTTGACTTAGCATAGAATCCATCTTTCAGGTAATTTTTTTGAACAGAGCTTGCGTCGGCAATTGCATCATAGCCGCAATGGTGATTGGTAAAGATCAAACCTTTATCACTTACAATTTCGCCGGTACAAAATCCTCCAAAGATGATTATGGCATCTTTGATAGAGGCTTTGTTCATGCTGTACAATTGTTCTTTAGTGAGTTTAAGACCTTTCTTAACCATGTCGTTGTAGGTCTGTTGTCCGAGGAGAATAGGTACCCACATACCTTCATCTGCCATGGTACGGACAGATAGCAGCAGTACCAGGAGGCATATCCAGATTTTTTTCATAACAAACGTTTGTTGGGGTAAAAATACAAAAAAGGGAACCATACCGGTTCCCCTTCATATTCAGACTTATAGGGTGCGTTCTTTAGTCTACTTTTCTGATCACTACTTCTTCCACGATACGTGTATTGGTATTGATCTCATAAGATTCAACCTTGTTGTCTTTAAGGTTTTTGATCACAAAAACCAGAGAAGCCTGGTCGTCGTTCTTTGGAAGGCGGAATTTCTTATCGAAATTCTGTGCATTATACACTTCCTGGAACAATACAGCTCCGTGCTTTTCTTTGATGATCACAGCGAATTTATCACCAGATTCGTTGTTGTACTTAACCTGGAAATAGTTGCTGTCGTTGGTTTTACCCAGGTGCCTGATCACTGGCTCTTCAGGGTTAGAATTCATTGCATTTGTGGTGTTCGCAGTTGCAATAAAGAGGAAAGCGGTTGCAAACAGTTTCACTGAAAATTTAGAAACGTTTGTCTTGATTTTGCGCAAATTGTGCCTTTTCATTTTCTTAGAATTTTAGAATGATGAATAGTGGCAGCTAATCGATGTAGTGGAAAAACGTAATTATATAGCGAAGGAATGTTAGTGCGAGCGTTAGTACTTTCGTTCGAGAAGCGAAATTAGGTTAATTTTTTAGAACTACAAGTAATTTGGATTATGATAATGTTAATTAGGAGATGAGGAGGTGAGGATGTGAGGATGTGAGGAGTTGAGAAGATGGAACCAATTCTCATCTCCTCAACTCCTCATCTCCTCTACTTCTCCGAATTAAGCTCTTCCCACAACATATCCTTCAACTGCTGCAAACCTTTTCCTGTTAAGGATGAAATGAAAACATGTGGTATATCTGCGGGTAATTCTTTTTCAATGGCTTCTTTTAATTCATCATCCAGCATATCCGCTTTGCTGATAGCGATGATGAAATTTTTATCAAGCAACTCTGGATTGTATTCTTCCAATTCATTCAATAAGATCTCGAAATCCTTTTTATGATCATTACTATCGGCCGGGATCAGGAATAGAAGAACAGGGTTTCGTTCAATATGTCTTAAGAACCTGTGGCCAAGACCTTTACCCTGAGCTGCACCCTCGATAATTCCCGGAAGGTCCGCAATACAGAACGATCTATTATCACGATACTCCACCATTCCAAGCTGTGGTTGCAATGTGGTAAAAGCATAGTCTGCGATCTTCGGTTTTGCCGCCGTGATCACAGAAAGCAATGTTGATTTACCGGCATTGGGAAATCCTACCAAACCCACATCCGCTAATACTTTCAGCTCAAGAACCTTCCATCCTTCCACACCTGGTTCCCCAGGTTGAGCGTATTCAGGAGCCTGGTTGGTTGGAGTGGCAAACCTTGAGTTTCCCCATCCGCCTTTTCCTCCACGCATCCAAACAAATTCCTGTCCATCCTCCAGGATCTCTGCTTCTAATTCACCTGTCTCCTCATCCCTTGCAATCGTTCCCAATGGTACTTCAATGATCACATCCTTACCACTTCTGCCTGTACAATTATTGCCGCTTCCGCCTTCTCCATTTTCGGCGTGCACATTTTTATAGTAACGCAAGTGTAATAAAGTCCAGAGGTTTTTATTTCCTCTTAAGATGATATGCCCGCCTCTTCCGCCATCACCACCATCAGGACCTGCCTGCGGATTGAACTTGGTCCGCATGAAGTGTTTACTACCTGCGCCACCATGACCGCTTTTTGCAAAAACCCTGATGTAATCAATAAAATTTGTCTTTTCCATCGCTGCGAAAGTACAGTTTTAAATTTTCTTCCATGGGCGATAGGATGGAAACTCCGCCCCTGGCTCATTTGAAAAGGGCTCATCTTCCGTCATCATTAATGGTTCACATGGCTGTGCACCATCTTTCATTTGTTGAGGAAGTTGCTGGTACAGCCTCGTTCCTTCTGATTTCCAGTTGATCATTTCATCGGAGACTTCACGGATGATCTTTGCAGGATTTCCTACCAGTAAACTTCTGGGTGGGATCTTTTCTTCAGCCATGATAAAAGCCAGTGCACCAACTATTGATTCTGCCCCTAACTCAACATTGTCCATGATCACTGCATTCATTCCCACCAGGCAATTTTCACCAATAGTAGCACCATGGATAATTGCGCCGTGCCCAATATGCGCACCTTTTTTCAAAGTCACCGTTACACCCGGAAACATATGGATCGTACAATTCTCCTGCACATTACATCCGTCTTCAATAACTATCTTACCCCAATCGCCCCGGATTGCTGCACCCGGACCTATATAAACATCTTTCCCGATGAAAACATCACCGGTTACAGCGGCCTGGGGATGTACAAATGCAGATGGATGAACAACAGGAATTTTATTATTGAATGAATAGAACATATTATTCCCACGCGGTTTGTTTGCGATAAACAGTTCCTTTGAACACTGCTACCAATTGCTGGTTTTGATTGAGGATCTTTACAAGATAAATGGCAAGTTTATCTTCCAGGCTTAATTCTTCAGCCATAGCAGTTAATTCATCTCCTTTATTTACTGGAATGATATGAGAGATAGAAGTTTCAATACTTAATGCATGTCTTCCCCGCCCGTTGCTGGCAAAAGCAAGAGCACTGTCTGCAAGTGAATAGGTAATCCCACCATGAGCAACGCCAAATCCATTGCACATTTCGGGACGAACCGTCATACTGAGTTTTGATATCCCGGGTTCAATTTCTTCGTGTTGAATTCCAAGCCACTGGCTGAATTCATCCTTGTGCATCATATGAGCGATGATCTGAATTGCTTCCATTATTCTCCTTTAAATACTGGTTCTCTTTTTTCCAGGAATGCATTGACTCCTTCCTTAAAATCCTTTGTTGATGCTGCTCTTTGCTGAACAATGTCTTCATCCTGGAGCTGCTCCTGGAAGTCATTGTCGTAGGATAGATTCAGCAACTGTTTTGTATAAGCCAAGCCTTTGGTAGGCATCATTGCTAATTGCGATGCGATCTTCCACGCTTCTTCCATAAAATTTTCTGCAGGAAAGATCTTGTACACCATTCCAATTCTTTCGGCTTCCTGCGCTAATACTTTGTCGCCCAGCATCATCAAGGCAGATGCTTTCTGAAAGCCTATCAACCGGGGAAGGAAATAGGTTCCACCGCTATCGGGGATCAGCCCGATCTTTGAAAAGGCCTGGATGAAAGCACTTGATGAAGATGCCAGTACAATATCACAGCACAGTGCAATATTCGCACCTGCACCGGCGGCAATACCATTCACGGCTGCAACCACCGGTTTTTCCAGTTTTCGGATCCTAGTGACAATTGGATTATAATGCTCGGAAAGAATTCTTTTCATTCCCGGCCCTTCGGGATCCATTACTTCGGCAAGATCCTGGCCTGCACAAAACCCTTTACCCGCGCCGGTTAGGAGAATACATCTTACTTCCTTATTCTGCTTGCACTCATCGAGGCGGTCCTGAAGGGCAAGGGCCATCGATCGGTTGAAGGAATTCAGTTTATCCGGTCGGTTCAGGGTAATAATTCCAACTCCGTTCTTTATTTCGAAGAGAATAGCATCCATCTTTAGTGGCATTTAAAATGATCGAAGGGTTCGTGACAGTCTTTGCAACGATACAGGGATTTACAGGCTGTTGACCCAAATTTGCTGATTAATTCTGTGTTGAAAGAATTACACCTTGGGCACTGAACCGCTTCTTCTTCTGCAAAAAGATCCGGTGTACAAACCAGCGCTTTTTGGTTGGGAGGAGCAATCCCATAGGCTTTCAGTTTTTGTTTGCCTGATTCTGACATCCAGTCGGTGGTCCAGGCAGGCGAAAGGATGGTGTGGACGAGGATTTGGGGTTTAGCGCCATCGCCTTCAGCCCGATCCTGCGGATAGTTCAGCCCTGAGTTTCCCCCAGGATCGTTCAGCCCGGCGGCCAGGGCCATGTGAATATTCATTCGGATCACATCCATGGCAGGACAACCGGAATAAGTTGGAGTAATGGTGACTTCCACTTTACCAGGGCCAACCTGGATATCTCTTACAATTCCGAGGTCCAGGATCGACAAAACAGGTACTTCGGGGTCCATTACCGAAGACAGGATCTTTTCAACCTGCTCCACTGTTATGTTTTGCTGATCTACCATTCACAACCAGGATATGTTCTTTGAAGATATTGCATCTCGGCCAGGATATAGCCCAGGTGCTCCGTATGAATTCCATCTTTGCCAGTGGTTTTGTAATGACTGACAGATGAAATATCACTGTATTCACTGAGAATTGTGGCCATCTCAAAAACCCTGATGACATGTTGTCTCCATTGCTCTTCAATGGCTTTAAGATCCAGGTCTTTTTCGAAGGAAGCAGGATGGAAAAATTCCTGGGTATAAGGCCGAAGTTCCTCAAGTGCAACGATCAAGCGGCGTCTTGATTCTTCAGTTCCATCACCCAACCTTACAACCCATTCTCCACTCCATTTGATATGATAATCGATCTCCTTCAGTGATTTTTCTGCTATTGCCTGGAGCTGTTTATCTCCCAAATGCATTAATTCACTGTAATAATATTTTTGATAAAGACTAACCAGGAACTGTCGAAGGGTGGTGACAGCCCAATCGCCTTTTGGCAATTCTGTAATATTATGATTGCGAAATGCTCCACCGTCGCGCAGGTATGCGAGGGTATCTTCTGTGTGGTCTTTTGTTCCTGAACCTTCATTGAGCAGTTGTGCTGCATACTGGTAAAAATTACGCGCCTGCCCAACCAGGTCGAGGGCAATATTTGAAATCGCTATATCCTGTTCCAGTATTGGTCCGTGGCCGGTCCATTCGCTGTTCCTGTGCCCCAGTATTAACGCATTATCCGCTAAATGGAGTACCAGTTCGATCTTGGGGTCCATCATCACATATGTTTTAATTCGTCTGGAAGGTCATAGAATGTGGGGTGGCGATACACTTTATCATTGGCAGGTTCATAAAATGAATCCGCTTCATCCGGGTTGGATGCATGAATGTATTTGCTTTCCACAACCCAGATGCTGACGCCTTCCATTCTCCGGGTATAAACATCCCTGGCATTTTCAATCGCCATTTGAGGGTCGGCCGCATGCAGGCTGCCGACATGTTTATGATCAAGTCCCTGTTTGGACCTTATAAAAACTTCGTATAATGGCCATTCATTCATGATGTGATCTTTGTTTGTTTTTTAGCATAAGCATTGGCTGCTTCCCTCACCCAGCCTCCTTCTTCATGGGCATCAACCCTGGCTTTTAAACGTTCTTTGTTGCAGGGTCCATTGCCATTGACAACATCCCAGAATTCATCCCAATTGATAGGACCGAAGTCATAGTGCTGCCTTTCTTCATTCCATTTTAAATCAGGGTCAGGAAGGGTCATGCCGAGGATCCTGACTTGTTCCGCGCAGACATCCACAAACTTTTGTCTTAATTCATCATTGGTAAATCGCTTGATCTTCCACTTCATACTTTGAGCAGTATGAGGGGAAGCTGCATCATTTGGTCCAAACATCATCACTGAAGGCCACCACCAGCGATTGATGGCATCCTGGCACATTTGCCGTTGCCCTTCGGAACCGCGGCTCAGGGTTAGGAGGATCTCGAATCCCTGGCGCTGGTGAAAGCTTTCCTCCTTACAGATACGGACCATTGCACGAGCGTAAGGCCCATATGAATTCCTGCAAAGCGGAACCTGGTTCATGATGGCTGCTCCATCCACCAACCATCCAATGGCACCGATATCGGCCCATGTCAGGGTGGGATAATTAAAAATTGAAGAATATTTTGCTTTACCGGAATGAAGCTGAGCAATCATTTGTTCACGGCTGATACCAAGGGTTTCTGCAGCAGAATAGAGGTACAGACCATGCCCTGCTTCATCCTGAACTTTTGCGATCAGGGTAGCTTTTCTTTTCAGGCTTGGAGCACGCGTGATCCAATTTCCTTCCGGCAACATACCTACTATTTCAGAATGGGCATGCTGGCTGATCTGCCGGATAAGTGTTTGCCGATACTTTTCTGGCATCCAGTCTTTCGGTTCTATCCGGATCTCTTCATCAATCCTTTCCTGGAATCTGGTTTCTAGTTCCTGCATATGGCTAACAGTTGTTAGTAAATGTAAGGAAAAACTCAACGCGCATCGAAGTCGATGGTCACTTTTTCGCTTGCCGGGTGAGCCTGGCAGGTGAGTATAAATCCTGCAGCAATCTCATCCGGTTCGAGCGAATAATTATTATCCATCGTTACTTTTCCTTCGGTAAGCTTTGCTTTGCAGGTGGCACAAACGCCTCCTTTGCAGGCGAATGGCAGATCTGCACCCTGTTGTAATGCTGCATCCAGGATGGTTGCTGCACCATAGGGCAGGTCGAAATTGAAAGCAATGCCATCAAGCTTTACTGTAACGGCACTCGAAGGACCCGAGTTGCCGGAATAGTGCTCCGTTTGTTTTTGTGAAGCGGTGTGGCCGGGTATGGTGAATAATTCGAAATGAATATTTTTTGATGGAACTCCCTGTTGTTCAAGGTATTTGCTAACCGACCTGATCATAGTCTCGGGCCCGCAGATAAAGACTTCATCAATTTTTTCCAGGTTGATCAATCTGCCTTCGAGCTGGCTGATCTTTTCTTCATCGATCCTTCCTGAGTTGACAGGCGTATCCATGATCTCCCGGCTCAGCACATGCACTACCGAAAACCGGTTGATGAACCTGTTTTTCAGGGCTTCAAGTTCTTCTTTAAAAATAATGGAAGCGCGATTCCGGTTTCCATATACCAGGGTAAAGCTGCTGCCCGGTTCAGTCAGCAAGGTTGTTTTGATGATAGAAAGAATGGGCGTAATTCCGCTTCCAGCGGCAATAGCAAGATAGTTACGGGCCTGGTCCGGTGACAATTCCGTATAGAATTTGCCAGAAGGCGGCATTACATCGAGGGTCATTCCCGGTTTTAGGAATTCATTGGCCCAGCTTGAAAATAGTCCGCCATCCACTTTTTTGATGGCAATCCGGAGTTCCTGGTCGAGCGGACAGCTGCAGATCGAATAAGATCTCCTGACTTCTTCTCCGCCGATGGAGGTTTTTATTGTAAGGTTCTGGCCCTGCCGAAACCGGAATATATCATTCAATTCTCCGGGCACATCAAAGGCAACAGAAACGCAATCGTTAGTTTCTCTCCTGACTTCACGCACAGCGAGAGGGTGAAAATGTAGGGCCACGCAGTAAGATTAATTTGAACAATACAGCATCACTTCTTCAGTCCTTCGATCATGATCATGACCATATTTTCTTCAAGCAGTTCAGCACTGATCTTTTTATGGCTTCGATGCCATGATTCGATCCCGCTAACAGCATGAAGCATGATCAGCACGGCAGTAGGAGCATCGATCGGTTTGATTTCGTTCTTTTCAATGCCTTCCTGGATCACTGCAGCGATACGCTGACGATAAACACGTCGCTGGTTTTGAAAGTTCGATAAGTATGGGTCAGTCAGGTGTTTCCATTCGCGATCACTCACAAATACTTCTTCATAATTATTTACCATCTGTCGGATATGGAACCGAAGGATCTCTTCCACTTTCTGGATCGCCGATTTTTTACTGGCGGTGATCTGGTCCATCTCGGTCATGAACTGGTTGGCTATCTTAAAACAGATCTCCTGCAGGATATCTGATTTTGATTTGATGTGGTTGTACAGGCTGGCTGCTTCCACGCCAACTTTTTCGGCCAGGTCGCGCATGGATGAAGCATTATAACCTTTCTCACGAAACAGTTCTGCCGCTTTGGAAAGGATGACCTCTTTTCTTGGACTTACTTTTTTACTCTTCATTGTACAAAGGGGGTAATGCTCAAAGATAAAAAACGAACGCCTGTTAGGTGAATGATTTTATTTAGACTGTATTTTAAGTTAGTTTTGCCGCGTTTTGCTTAGCCATTCAATACTCATTTTTAAAAGCCACGGCACAAAAATTACCTTATGTCCCTCATTGTTGTAGGTACAATGGCATTCGACGCTATTGAAACTCCATTTGGAAAGAATGACAAGATCATCGGTGGATCTGCCACTTATGTTGCATATGCAGCAAGCAATTTCGTAAAGCCTGTTCAGCAGGTTTCTATTGTGGGATTTGATTTTCCACAGGAAGAAATGAAAGAACTGGAAAATCGTGGCGTTCAGCTCGATGGCGTACAGGTAGTGCCTGATAAGAAGTCCTTCTTCTGGAGTGGTCGTTACCATATGGATATGAATACCCGCGACACGCTGGTGACAGACCTGAATGTACTGGCCGATTTCAACCCATCTATTCCAGAATCATTCCAGGGAACAGAATTCCTGATGCTTGGAAACCTTGATCCAAAGTTGCAGAAATCCGTGATCCAGCAAATGAAGCAGCGTCCAAAGCTGATCGTAATGGATACTATGAATTTCTGGATGGAAATCGCTATGCCACAATTGGAAGAAGTATTGACCATGGTGGATGTGTTGATGGTAAATGACAGTGAAGCAAGACAATTAAGTGGACAGTTCTCCCTGGTGAAAGCTGCCAGAGAGATCATGAAGATGGGACCAAAGACCGTGATCATCAAAAAGGGTGAGCATGGTGCCTTGCTGTTCCATGAAGACAAAGTTTTCTTCGCTCCAGCATTGCCTTTGGAAGATGTATTTGATCCAACCGGAGCCGGAGATACATTTGCCGGAGGTTTCATTGGTCATATTGCAAAGACCGGTGATATTTCTTTTGAAAATATGAAGAATGCGATCATTGTTGGATCTGCATTGGCTTCTTTCTGCGTGGAAAAATTTGGTCCTGAAAAAATGAGAGAGATCACTCAGCAGGATATTGATGCAAGGGTGCAGCAGTTTGTGCAGCTGGTGAATTTTCAGCATGTAGGGTAGGAATTTTGAGAATCGGGAATGCGGAATTGGGAATCGCGAATGAAATACAGAAATCGGTAATCGGAAATTGAATACATTGGTAGTAACTAACGACCAATGAGAATTACTTTTTCAGCACTCTTACTCGCTATATTATTTGGTTGCAAACCCTCTTCAGATAAAGATCTTCAGTGGACTACCTATTCCGGATCACCATCCGGAATAAGGTATTCCGAAGCTGAAGAGATCAATCCTCAAAATGTTGGACAACTGTCGGTGGCATGGATCTATTCCAGTGCTGATCATGACAGCCTCACCAATCGTTCTCAAAATCAATGCACACCATCTATCATTAATGGAGTTCTGTACGGTGTGAGCCCTGCATTAAAACTGTTTGCACTTGATGCCGCAACTGGATCAAGGAAATGGGTTTTCGATCCAGCTTCCATGGATACTTATGCTAAAAAAGATCCTTTTGCTTATTTCAAGGTAAGTCGCGGAGTTGTTTACTGGAAAGATCCTTCATCAGACTCCGCCAGGATCTTATATAATGTTGGCCAGAAAACATGGTGCATCAATGCTTCTGATGGCAAGCCCGTAGCGGGTTTTGGAAAGGGCGGCTATATTGACCTGCTTGAGGAACTTGACCGCGATACATCAACTTTCAATCCTTTTATTGTTGCCACTACTCCTGGAATTATGTACAAGGATTTGCTGATCATGGGTAGCAGGGTGAATGAATCTGCAGATGCCGCTCCTGGTCATATTCGCGCATATGATATCCGTACTGGAAATAGAAAATGGATCTTTCATACCATTCCTTATCCCGGTGAAAAGAATTATGAAACATGGCCTGATAAAAATGCTTATAAGAAGTTGGGAGGTGCGAATAGTTGGGCCGGTATGTCGCTCGATGAAAAGCGAGGTATAGTGTATGTTCCGACAGGCAGTATCGGCGGAGATTTCTATGGAGGTTTCAGAAAGGGCTCCAATCTTTACGGCAATTCTCTAGTAGCCCTGGAAGCCTCAACCGGCAAGTATTTATGGCATTACCAGGTGGTACATCATGATCTGTGGGACAGGGATCTTGCAGCGAATCCTAACCTTGTTACTATTGAAAGAAATGGAAAGAAGATCGATGCAGTGGCACAGATCACCAAGCATGGATATGTTTTTGTTTTTAATCGTGAAACGGGTGAACCACTATTCCCGATTAAAGAAGTTCCTGTTGCACAAAATGGTTTACCTGGAGAGGAAGTATGGCCAACTCAACCAATTCCTGAATTGCCAAAGCCATTTGCCCGGAGTGATTTTAAAAGAGCAGATGTATGGGGTGTAGATGAACTAACCAAAGATTCCATGCTGAAAGCTTTTGATAAGATAAAGTTCGCCGAACCCTTTGCTCCACCCTCCAAAGAAGGATCATGGATCTTTCCTGGATTTGATGGCGGCGGTGAATGGGGTGGTGCTGCCGTTGACCCCGGATCGGGAGTGATGTATGTGAATGCTTCGGATCTTCCATGGTCTCTAACCATGATCGATCTTCCAAAAAAAGATAATACCGACCGGTCAATGAAAGGAATCGGGAAGCAGGTTTACCAGCAAAAATGTATGAGTTGTCATGGCCAGGACCTTAAAGGATCGGGACCTTCCTATCCTTCACTTGTTGGAGTTGAAGGAAGACTGGATGAAGAACAAATACTCGGTATTATCAATAACGGTAGAAATATGATGCCTGCATTCAGGCAACTGTCTGCAACGGAGAAGCAGGGACTGATAGCTTTCCTGATGAATAAGGAAATGAAAGAGCCTTCAAGTAACGGTGCAGTAAATCAGGGTAACAGTATTTTGGATGAAGTACCATATACCATGACCGGTTACAACAGGTTTACCGATAAGAATGGATATCCTGGTATTAAACCACCCTGGGGCACATTGAATGCAATTGATTTGAATACAGGACAAACACTCTGGCAGGTTCCGCTAGGTGAATTTGAAGCATTGAAAAAGATGGGAATTCCTGCAACAGGAACACAGGTTTATGGAGGTCCGGCGGTTACAAAAGGCGGACTTGTTTTTGTAGCTTCCACACAGGATGATAAGATCCGCGCTTTTGATAAGAAGACCGGTAAAGTATTATGGGAAGCGGCTTTGCCGGCTGCAGGTTATGCCACTCCTTCCATTTATACGGTGAAAGGGAAACAGTATGTGGTGATTGCGTGTGGTGGTGGAAAGCTTGGAAGTAAATCGGGAGATAAGTACGTGGCATTTGCCTTAAAAAAATAAAAGGCTGCCTCATTGAAGAGACAACCTCTTGTTGGGTAGTTATGGAAAGATTTATGCTACTCTTTCACCAGAAGGTAACGTGTCATAAAGATACCATTACCGTTTTGTCCCGGGCTAAGAGTGAGTGGTGTAGTTGATTGAAGCTTCCATCCATCTTCCAGGAATTTTTTCAGTACTGTCAGGATCTGTGATTCGTTTTCTTTAATGTTCTTGATGTTAAGACCTGTTAAGCTGAACAGGTTGTTCATATCGAGTTCTTCCTGGGATCCGTCTTCTTTAGTGATCAGCATTTTGGAACGACCAAGTCCACCGCCAACAACAGATTCCATTGAAGTGATCTGCATGAGCTTTTGTGTTTTGCTTTGAGAAAAGGCATTAAGAGAAAATACGGTTGCGAATACAATAAGGGTTAACAGTTTTTTCATGTTAGAAAAGTTTCGGCCAAAGTATTAAAATCTTTTAGCAACAGTGATTGCTTCACGAAATTTTATTACCGTTCCTGTATTTGTATGAAAGCTGGCATTGATAATATATAGGCCAGGTGGGCATTTCTGGCCTTTTCCATCCTGCCCATCCCATTTTGTCCAGCCATTTGCTGGTAGCAATTCATTTTTTATAAGGTCAATTATTGCATATCCATGTACGTTATATATCCTGATATTTCCCATCATTCCAGGCTCCCTGAAATTGTACCGAAGGATTAGCTGGTCATCTATCCCGTCATTGTCAGGACTGAAGATCGTTTTATCGATGGAGATCCCGTCTGCACTGGTATTTGATGCAATGTTTTGGGAATTCATTTTTCCAGGAGTTCCCTTGACCAGGGATGATGCAGAAGTCCAGTTAGAGCCATCATTTGAGGGTCTTGCTGCGTTAAGTCTTTCGAGTGCGATTCCATCTTCTTCAGTAATAAAGGGATTATGCCATTCATGTCGATAGAATACTTCATCAATTATATTGCCCTGTTCATCGGTGAGGATCACCTGCCCTTTATCATCAGGCATGGAAGGCAGGTTATCAACAAAACATATATTGTCTTCCGGGGTATTGAAACTTATCAAAAGATCCGTTTTGTCTGTTGACATTACTTTATATTCTCCAGGGTATAAGGCAATTTCTTCTGAAGCAAAAGAAGAGGCTACCTGAATTATTCCTGATGCATTCTTTCCCGCAATCATCAACTTCCGAAGGTCAAAGCTTTTGTTTGAAGCATTATAGATCTCAACATAATCGAAACCGCCAGCAGCAGGATTGAACATTAGTTCATTGATTACAATATCGCCGTTGAGCGGTTTGGATAGAGAAGAGGCGATGATTGTCTTTTCTTCCAAAGGTTTTCCGCTACAATCTGCCAGTAACATGTTTTCAAGGTTAATTGCACCTTCCAGGGGTTTATTCAATCGTATGATCACTTTGTTGAATAAGGGTGGGACAACTTCAATCCTGTTAGCTTCAATAGGTTTTGAAAACCTGTATGACGAAAGGTTCGAGGCATTGAGGCTATCCAACGATTCAGAGAACCTTAGCATAATTGTCATGGAATCTATCATGAAAGCATTCAATGGTCTTAGAGATGTAGGAATAGATTGTTGAATGGAGTTATTTCTACCCGGTGTTCCACCTGCAGGATCAATGCTGCTGATGAAATTGTTTTCGGTTATGCATGGACGTTGGTAATCGGACATTTCAATACTCCATCCGCCTCTTTGTTTGACAGCATTGGAATGCAATTCTGTACGGTATTTCAGCGCATGTAATGTTCTCTGATCCGTTGATAAAATGGCAAGGATTTCTTCTTCATTATCTATTGATGGAAAGCCGGAAACAGGAATGCATTTGCCGAATGATTTCAGGTCATTAAATGCAGATGTCTTGCAAAGAATGATGTAATCTCCTGGAAAGGCTAACGAATGTTCTTTAATATGGCAGGTATCATTTCCTGCAATAAAGTAGATTCCGAAAAGGTCGAAAGTGTCCTTAGAACGATTGAGGATCTCGATGTATTCCTGGTTCGGCAAACCAATCTGTGGTGAAGGATCGGCCATGACCTCGCTGATCACCAGGTCGTGAAGTGCTTGTCCATAGCCGATTTGAAGCCAGCACACAAAAATCAACAGCCACATTATCCTCCGCTTCATGGAATAAAATTATCAGGCAGGAGAATTATGGCAATGATGAAAACACCATGTTAGAGTAAGAAAAAAACTTTTTGCATTAAGAAATTTCTATAATAATTTCGCCAGCGATGATGAAAAATAAACATACAAAATGCACAAAGAAACGTTCCGGAATGATGGAGGGTTAAGTGTATATGTATGTACAATATAATTGAAGCCTTCCAGTGCCTGGGAGGCTTTTTTATTTCAATCGTCTTTTTGTAAACAATAAAAGCTCATAGAGAAACATCATGAAAATCGCAGTTGTTGGTGCAACCGGACTGGTTGGAACCAAAATGTTGCAGGTTCTTGCAGAAAGAAATTTCCCTGTAACTGAATTGATCCCTGTTGCATCTGAAAGATCAGTTGGAAAGGAAGTGTCCTTTAAGGGAAAGGCATATAAGATCGTTAGCATGGAAGATGCTATTGCTGCGAAACCTGCCATAGCTATTTTCTCTGCCGGTGGTGGCACTTCTCTTGAGTGGGCGCCAAAGTTTGCAGAAGCGGGGATTACAGTAGTGGATAATTCTTCTGCATGGAGAATGGATCCGTCCAAGAAGCTTGTGGTTCCTGAGATCAATGCAGATGCACTTACTCCGGATGATAAGATCATTGCAAATCCTAACTGTTCAACTATACAGATGGTTGTTGCATTGAATCCTTTGCATGAAAAATATAAGATCAAAAGGATCGTGGTGTCAACTTATCAAAGTGTAACCGGTACAGGTAAGAAGGCTGTGGATCAATTGATGGGCGAGCGTGCAAAAGCCGTGAAAGGCAATGCTGATGAGTATCCTATGGCTTATAAATATCCAATTGATCTGAATGTAATTCCGCAGATCGATGTATTCCTTGACAATGGTTATACCAAGGAAGAGATGAAAATGGTGAATGAAACCAGGAAGATCATGCGTGATGATTCTATCCGTGTAACTTCTACTACGGTTCGTATCCCGGTGATGGGTGGACATAGTGAATCTGTGAATGTTGAATTTGAAAATGATTTTGACCTGGATGAAGTGAAGCGTTTGCTGAGTGAAGCGCCTGGTGTGGTAGTGGTGGATGATCCTGTAAATGCGAAATATCCAATGCCAATGGATGCGCATGATAAGGATGAAACTTTTGTTGGAAGACTTCGTCGTGATGAAAGCAATCCAAATACACTGAATATGTGGATCGTAAGTGATAACCTCAGGAAGGGTGCAGCAACCAATGCTGTGCAGATTGCTGAGTACCTGATGGAGAAGGGGTTGGTGTAGAGGGCTGTCCGGGCTGAACGCCCGAAGGGCGGGCAGAACGTTAGGAGTTACACCCAACGTTCTGCCCGCCCTTCGGGCGTTCAGCCCGGTTTCTATTCCAGTGCCTTATTCAAAAACTTCAATAAAGGCTGCATGGCTTCCAAATGTTTGACCAGCATGGAAGCGGCTTTTGGTGAGCGCATTTCTTCATCTGTAACAGGGCGCATCACAATCCAGCTTTTTAATTTCAGGTATTCTGCAGCGGGATTGTCTTTTTCATATCCCTGTGGAACTCTTACCAGTTTAACATCTTCCCCGGCATAGAGATCCCCATACGATTTTTTGAAAGCCGGTGCTTTCAATATTGCCTGGAATTCATCGAAGCAATAATCAATTTCCTGCCGGATC
The DNA here is from genome assembly GCA_966112615.1 of uncultured bacterium. Classification (GTDB taxonomy): domain Bacteria; phylum Bacteroidota; class Bacteroidia; order Chitinophagales; family Chitinophagaceae; genus Flavitalea. The sequence goes on along the minus strand of CBHWDO010000001.1, from coordinate 278,054 downwards.
TTTTTGATCATCGCTGGTTCTGCCATGTATAAGCCTCCACCTACAAAGCTTTTCCCTGGTTCACAATGAACATAATACCCGGGCATCATGGAACTTCTTCCATGTGCATTGATGCTTGCGCCAAAATTTGTTTTGTAAGGGGATTTGTCTTTTGAAAACCTGACATCGCGGTTGATCCTGAAGAGACATGATTTGCCGGTTTGTTCCTCGATGGATGGATCAGATTTTTTCAATCCTTTGATTACTTCATCGATGAGATCGATGTATTCCTGCCTTGCAGTTTCGTAAGTTTTCCTGTTGGTATCAAACCAGGATTTCTCGTTGTTTTTGCTGAGTTGCCTGAGGAATTTGAGCGCTGTTTCCATAGTGGGAAGATACGGAATAGCGGGCTGAACACCCGAAGGGTGTGCTGAACGCAACATGCTGAACAATCAGCGAAGCTGGTTGGTCTGAATGGATTCTGCCCAGCCCAAACTTAGGGTGGTCAGCCCGGTATTGTCAGCCCGCTAAACAGCGGCCCAATTTTCGCCACTCTTAATGCGGTATAAAGTCATTTCGCTGACACCAAATTTCTCTGCCATCTTCTTGATGGTGAGCTTCCGGTTCTCGTCCTGCAACATTTTTTTTATTGATCTAACCTTGGTTGCACTTAGCTTCTGGCCTTCGGAACGATTGGCCTGTGCCTTTTTATAAGCCAGTTTGGCTGGAGATTCCTGCTGGTGCCTGATCATTTCTTCCAAAGTTACCCAGGCAAGATTCTTTACTGAATTATCAGATTTATCATGATTAAGGTGGATCACAAATTTATGCTTTGAAGAAGGCTTTCTCAAATACATCCGTGCTATCTCGCGATGTACATACATGGTTCCGTTATTCCCGGGACGATGAAGATTAAGGGTCTTATAACCTGTAGTAACAGAACCCTTCAAAATTTTTCCATCTTCATGTACATCTTCGGAATAGCTGGCAATTCGACCCAGCGAAGATAACGCGTACTGCTTGCGTAGACTTTTCCAACCCTGGAACTGAAGTGGCTTCCAGGTCTCGCCTGCAATTTTCCTGATCATCGCTATTTATTTGAGATTAATGAATGTAAACCCAGGGACGATTAATTATTTCTGTAAGATGCGCATGAATTCTTCTTCTGAAATGATCTTTACAGATGCTATCTTTTTAGCCTTTTCCAGTTTGGATCCCGCTTCTTCACCGGCTACAAGGTAGTCAAGTTTACTGCTAACTCCGCTCAATATCTTTCCACCATGCTCTTCCACCATTTGTTCCGCTTCGCTCCGTTTCAAGGTAGGCAAAGTTCCCGTAAATAAAAAGGTTAAACCCTGAAGGTTATTATCACCTGCATGTTCCTTCTTCACATTCTTTAATGTCAATCCCAACTCCTCCAATTTTTTCAGCATGGAGAGGTTGTCTTCATTATGAAAAAATTCAAAAACACTTTGCGCAACTTTGGGTCCAATATCTTCTAACGACATTAAATTTTCCAAACTCATGGAACCCAGGTCAAGCAAGTGATTTACCGCATGCGCAAGGGTCTTTGCAGTGGTTTCTCCAACATACCGGATACCCAGTGCAAATATGAGCCGGTGCAGCGGCTGCTCTTTTGATTTTTCAATCGCAGCGGTAAGATTGGTGATGCTTTTTTCTCCAAATCCTTCCATACCGCGGATCTTATCAAATGGAAGTGTGTAGATCCCGGGCACATCTTTCAAAAATCTCAGGTCAAAGAACTTGCGCACATTGGCATCTCCAAATCCACGGATATCCATGGCATCTTTTGAGGTGAAATGGATCATATGTTCCACTACCTGGGCCGGGCAGCTAATATTATCACATCTCCATGCCGCTTCTTCTTCGAGTTTGATCAAGTCTGAACCGCAGGATGGACAATGCTTTGGGAAGGAGATCTTTTTTTCATCTCCTTTTCTCAGTTCTGATAATGGTTTTACGATATAGGGGATCACATCACCTGCACGCTCCACAAGCACCGTATCTCCAATCATTAGGTCCTTTTCCCTGATCACATCTTCATTGAATAATGAAATGGATCGCACCGTTACACCTCCAATAGGCACTGCATCGATCTTGGCAACAGGAGTGATCGAACCGGTTCTTCCAACCTGGAATTCAACACTGCGTAACACACTGGTAGCCTGGCGCGCTTTGAATTTATAAGCAATGGCCCATCTCGGGTGGTGTGTAGTCATACCAAGCTTATCCTGCAATTCCTGGTCATTCACCTTGATCACCATCCCATCGATCTCGTAAGGAAGATTATCCCGCATTGCTTCATATTCCTGAACATGATCAATAACTGCCTGGATTCCCTTGACCACCATTTTCTCTTTTTCAGGAGTTCTGAAACCCAGGTCGTGGAGCATTTCCAAAGCACCTGAATGAGATTGAAGTTGTCGAGGAGTTTCCGCTCCTGTATTCGTGGTATAGAAACTTACATGGTATAAAAACACTTCCAGCTTTCGTTTGGCAACTTCAGAAGAGTCCTTGATCCGCAATGAACCTGCAGCTGCATTCCTTGGATTTGCAAGTGGAGGAAGGTTTTGCTCAGCCAGTTTTTCGTTATACAGTTTAAAATTATTCTTATTCATCAGCACTTCGCCGCGGATCTCGCAGAGCTGCAGACCCAGTGAAGAAAAGTTGGCTGATAAAGGCACTGATCGAACCTGCCGGATATTGGTAGTGATATCATCTCCCTGTACTCCGTCTCCCCTGGTAACACCCCTAAGCAACCGGTCATTTTCATAGACAAGCGATATACTGGCGCCATCAAACTTCGGCTCGATGCAGTATTCAATTGTATCCAGCTTAGCCATGTCACGGGCTTTACGATCCCAGTCTATGAGGTCTTCAGCATTGTAGGAATTTTCCAATGACAACATCGGCACCAGGTGTTGAACCGTTGGAAATTCCTTTGTAAGTCCCGATGCTACTCTTTGTGTTGGTGAATCCGGCGTTACGATCTCGGGATATTCTTTCTCCAACCTTTCCAGTTTCTTAAATAACTGGTCGAATTCATAATCGCTGATCAACGGATCATTTTCAACATAATAGCGGTATTCATGAAACCTGAGCACTTCCTGTAAAGGCTCCACCTGTTCGCGGTCAAGGGAATCAAGTGTTTTAAGTTGTTCGTTTGTCAGGGAAGAAAGCCGCTTTATAGATGCTTCAGAATAAAAGGCCATGGGATGATTGTTAAAAACGTAAAGCTAAACATCCGCCAAGAAAAAATTCATATCAAATACTGCTGTTGATTTTCAAATCATTGCAAATGCCGCTCATCCTATTTTAGAATTTTTTTAAAAAAAATTTTTGGGATGAAAATTTTCACTCTACATTGTGTACTTGTTACACTATGAAATGTGTAGCAAATACACTTCGATTTTTGTTATATTAAAAAACAGGTTATGAGAGTAAAACGATTCTTGCTTTCGTTTGCCATGCCCCTATTCTTCTCTCTCTCTTGGCTGGCTTCCGTTGCGCAGGATAAAGTAATTTCAGGTCGGGTTACCGACAACAATTCCCAGGGAATACAAGGTGTTTCAGTTACGGTAAAAGGAACCAGCAGTGGTACTTCTACTGATGCAGCAGGTGCATTTAAATTGTCCGTTCCTGCAGGAGCGACAACCCTGGTATTTTCATCCGTAGGATTCCAGACCCACGAAGCGGATATCACCAATTCATCCAACCTCAGTATTGTTTTGCAAACCGGAGCTTCTGCAGCCATGAATGAAGTAGTGGTGGTAGGATATGGTACTGCCCGCAAGAAGGACCTTACCGGTTCGGTGACTGCGATCGGTGCAAAGGAATTCAACAAGGGTCCGATCACAACTCCTGAACAGCTCATCGCTGGTAAAGTTGCGGGTGTGCAGATCACTTCAAACGGTGGTGCACCAGGTGCAGGAAGCCGTATCCGTATTCGCGGAGGATCTTCCCTGAATGCAAGTAACGATCCGCTGATCGTGATCGATGGAGTGCCTGTGGATAACGGAGGTATTTCCGGAGCTGCAAACCCTCTTGCCTTTATCAACCCAAATGATATTGAAAGTTTCAACATTCTGAAAGATGCATCTGCAGCTGCGATCTACGGATCCAGGGCTGCCAATGGTGTGATCATCATCACTACCAAGAAAGGATCACGCGGTCCGTTGAAAGTTTCTGTAAACAGTATCCAGTCGATCTCTGAAAGAACTGGTTCGATGGATGTATTGACTGCGGATGAATTCCGCAATGTTGTCAATGCTACCGGAACACAGGCTCAGAAAGACCTGCTGGGTGGTTTCAATACAAACTGGCAGGACCAGATCTTCCAGACTGCATTCTCTTCTGATAACACAGTAAGCCTGAGCGGTGCAGTGGGAAAACTTCCTTTCCGTGCATCCGTTGGATATCTTTCACAGAATGGTATCCTGAAAACTTCAAAGCTTGATCGTATCTCAGGATCTTTGAACCTCAGCCCTAAGTTTTTAGACAACCACCTGAGTGTGGATCTTAACCTGAAAGCTTCACAGAATAAGAGTCGCTTTGCTGACCAGGGAGCGATCGGAGCGGCAGTGGCCATGGATCCTACCAAACCTGTTTACGACAAATCAAATACAGAACTCGGTGGATATTGGGAGTGGCTGGATCCCCAGACAGGAAATCCAAACACCCTTGCTACCAGGAACCCGCTCAGCATGCTTGAGCAGCGCAATGATAAAAGTGATGCATTCAGAAGCATCGGTAATATCCAGGTTGATTATAAATTCCATTTCCTTCCTGAACTCAGGGCCAATGTGAATGTTGGTTATGATTATTCAAAAGGAGAAGGAACAGTGATCAGGCCTAAAACACTGGCAAGTGCATTCTTTATCCAGGGTGAAAGAAGCCAGTACGAACAGACCAAAACAAACAAGCTGTTCGAATTTTACCTGAATTATGCTAAAGATCTAAAAGCATTGAAGAGCCGTGTAGATGCGACAGCTGGTTATACTTACCAGGACTGGATCACCGATGCACCTGCATTCCCTGTTGTACAGGGAATCGGAACACTGCCTGCAGGTATTCCTTTCAAAACACAGAATACATTGATCTCTTTCTTCGGAAGAGCAAATTATAATTACGATGATCGTTTGTTGTTGACAGGTACACTGCGTCGCGACGGATCTTCAAGGTTCTCACCTGATACACGCTGGGGTCTTTTCCCATCAGTGGCATTGGCATGGAGACTGAATAATGAAAGTTTCTTGAAGAACTCGCATGTAGTGAGTGATCTGAAACTGCGCCTGGGTTATGGTGTAACTGGTCAGCAGGATATCAACAGCGGAGATTATCCATATCTTCCAAGATATACTTATTCCGACCAGACTGCATTGTACCAGTTCGGTGCTGAATACTTCAATACACTTCGTCCGGAAGGATATGATGCAAACATCAAGTGGGAAGAAACACAAACCCTCAATGCAGGTCTTGATTTCGGTTTCTTCAATAACCGCCTGACCGGTAGCATCGATGTTTACCAGAAGAAAACAAAAGATCTTCTTGCAGTGATCGCGGTTCCTGCAGGTTCAAACCTGACCAACAGGTTGCTGACCAACGTAGGAAATATCGAGAACAAGGGTATTGAATTTGTACTGGGCGGTACTCCGATCCAGAAAAAAGATTTCCGTTGGGATGCAAACTTCAACATCACTTATAACCAAAGTGAGATCACTAACCTGAGCAAGGTTGCTGATAATAGTTTCAATGGTTATGAAGTTGGTGGTATCGCAGGTGGTGTGGGTAATAATATCCAGATCCATTCTGTAGGATACAATCCATCTGCATTCTATGTATACAAGCAGGTGTATGATGTGAAAGGCCAGCCGGTTGAAGGTTTGTATGCTGACCTGAATGGTGATGGAGTGGTAACTGATAAAGACAAGTATCGCTACAAATCTCCTGAAGCACGTGTATTCCTGGGCTTCAGCTCTCAGTTCACTTACAAGAAGTTCTTTGGATCATTCACTATGCGTGCGAATCTTCAGAACTATGTGTATAACAACTTCGCATCAAACAATGGTGCATATAAGGCATTCTCATTCCCTAACTACCTGACCAATATGTCGAGAAGTGTACTGGATTCAAGATTCAACAACTTCCAGTTATTCTCTGATTATTATATCGAGAACGCTTCCTTCCTGCGTATGGATAATATCAACGTAGGATACAATTTCGGAAGAGTTTGGAATGATGCAGTAGGTGTACGTGTGACTGCAACTGTGAACAATGCTTTTGTGATCACCAAGTACTCCGGACTTGATCCTGAGATCTCAGGTGGTATTGATAACAATTTCTATCCAAGACCACGTGTGTATTCTCTTGGAGTAAACCTTGATTTTTAATCATAGATAATTATAGATATGAGAAACAATATTTTAAAAATGGCTGTGGTAGCGGTGATGGCAGTATCTGCGGTTGCCTGTACCAAAGATCTGGACCGCATGCCATTTTATGATGTGACTTCCGCATCAGTGTATAATGATTTTGCCAATTACAAACAGATCCTTGCAAAGGTATATGCAGGTCTTGCAGTGAGTGGTCAGCAGGGACCTGCCGGCCGTCCTGATATCAGTGGTATTGATGAAGGATTTTCAACTTACCTGCGCCAGTACTTTCAATTGCAGGAACTCACTACCGATGAGGCTGTGATCGCATGGAATGATGGTACGATCCAGGATTTGCATAAGATGACCTGGACTCCAACCAATGAATTCATTGCTGCGATGTACAACAGGTTCTATTACCAGATTTCTTTATCGAATGAATTCATTCGCGAATTGAGTGATGATAAACTGAACTCACGCGGTATCTCCGGTGCTAATCTTGAAGATGCAAAGAAATTCCGTGCGGAAGCAAGGTTTATGAGGGCGTTGAGTTATTATCATGCAATGGATATGTTCGGAAATATTCCATTTGTGACTGATTCAAATAAAGTGGGATCATTCTTCCCCCAGCAGCGTTCAAGAGCACAGGTGTTTGATTATGTTGAGAAGGAATTGCTCGCAATCGAGCCGGAACTGGCAGAACCAAAATCAAATGAGTATGGTCGTGCAGATAAGGCCGCAGCCTGGATGTTGCTTGCAAAACTTTACCTGAATGCCGAAGTGTATATTGGACAGGAGAAATATACTGAAGCCATCACCTATTCATCAAAAGTGATCAATAGCGGATACAGCCTGGATCCCGTTTATGCGAATCTTTTCAAGGCTGATAATAATAAATCACCCGAGATCATCTTCCCTGTTGTGTTTGATGGAATGAAAACAAGGACCTGGGGTGGTATGACTTACCTGGTGCATGCTGCAGTAGGTGGAAATATGAACCCATCTGAATTTGGTATCAATGGTGGATGGGGTGGTTTAAGAACTACCAAAAATATCGTGAATCTTTTCCCTGATGCGAATGCAAATGCTGATAAGAGAGGACAGTTCCATACCAGCGGACAGAATCTTGAGATCAGTGATATGGCAACCTTCACTGATGGATATGCTGTGACCAAGTATAAGAATGTTACTTCAACCGGTGCTGCAGGATCTGACCAGGAAGGAAACCATCCTGATACAGATTTCCCAATGTTCAGGCTGGCAGATGCTTACCTGATCTATGCCGAAGCAGTAGTTCGTGGTGGAAATGGCGGAACACTTGCACAGGCAGTAGAATATGTAAATGATCTCCGTGAAAGAGCTTATGGTAATACCAATGGAAACATTGTACAGGGTCAGCTTACACTGGAGTTCCTGCTTGATGAAAGAGCCAGGGAGTTGCACTGGGAAATGCAGCGCAGAACTGACCTGATCCGCTTTGGAAAGTATACCGGTTCAAATTACCTGTGGCCATGGAAAGGAGGAGTATTGAATGGACGTGCAGTGGAAGATACAAGGGTATTGTTCCCGATCCCTGCTGCGGATATTTCTGCAAACCCTAACCTGACACAGAATCCAGGTTATTAAACCCTAATTATTGCTTCGAAAAATTTCAGATATGAAAAAGATATTCTTCCAAATAATGCTGATGGCAATCACTTCGGTGATGCTCTGGTCTTGCGAGAAAGATGAGATCAAAGCAGTACTCAAGCCGGGTACTGAACCAACCATCAGTGCATCAGCTGCATCGCTGGTGCTGAACAGCGCGAATGCTGCTGATACGGTTCAGTCATTTAGCTGGCAGGCGTCTGATTTTGGATACCAGGCCGGGGTAAAATACATTCTCCAGATCGATAAGGCAGGAAATGAATTTGCCGATGCTACTGAATACAACATCAATGGGCTGGTGAAGAAGTTCACCACTTCAGAACTCAATACTGTAGCGATTTTGAAAGGACTTGCACCAGGTACTGAAGGTACTTTGGAAGCAAGGGTAAAAGCTGATATTGGTTCTGGTGTAGAAACTGTGATGTCGAATGTGATCTCTACCAAAGTTACTCCGTACCTCGTGATCATTAATTATCCTTCTCTGTATGTTCCCGGTGATTACCAGGGATGGAAGCCTGAAGAAGCACCAAAGATCTCTTCAGTTAAATCGAATAATGATTATGAAGGATTCGTGTATATCTCTGCAGGATCACTCGAATTCAAACTGACCAGTGTAGCAGCATGGAGCGGTACCAACTATGGTGATGGTGGTAATGGAACCCTGAGCACCGATGGTGGTGCAGGCAACCTGAAAGTGCCATCTGCAGGGTATTACAGGCTTAAGGCAAATACTACAGCAATGACCTGGAATGCTACCAAAACTGATTGGGGACTGATAGGTGATGCAACCGGAAGCTGGGATAATGATCAGAATATGACCTATGATGCAGCTTCCAAAACATGGAGGATCACCTTGAACCTGATTGGTGGTAAAGACATCAAGTTCCGTGCAAATGACGGATGGGATATCAACATGGGTGATACCGGTGCAGATAAGAAACTGGAATATGGTGGAGATAATATTCGCATCCCTGCGGATGGTAATTACACCGTGGTGCTGGATCTGTCGGTGCCAGGAAATTATTCTTATTCGGTTACTAAAAATTAAGGAGACCAGGAGATGAGGAGTTGAGGAGTTGAGAAGCTCCAAACTCCTCATCTCCTCATCTCCTCACCTCCTCACCTCCTCTAATTCAACTTTTTTCCTTATTTTCTCCGGTCGAAAACCTCAACCTATGTTAAGACCCCTTCTTCTGGCAGTGATCTTTGTATGCTCTGCCCATCTTACCAAAGCGCAATTGCTGACCAGCACACCAACATTCCCGAAGGATACTGGTACGGTCTCCATAGTGATGGATGCATCCCTGGGAAATAAGGGATTGATGAATTATTCGAATCCCGACGATGTGTACGTTCATATCGGTGCTATTACCAACTTAAGCACATCGGCGTCCGACTGGAAACATATTAAATGGTCCAATTTCAATGCACCAGATGCCAGTGTAAAAGCCACTTCATTAGGAAATAATAAATACCGCTATACCATCAATGGTATCAGGACCTTCTTCAACCTGGCAGCTAACGAAACCATCCAAAAAATTGCCATTCTTTTCAGGAATGGAAACGGAACCGTGGTTCAGCGCAATGCTGATGGTTCAGACATGTATATTCCGGTTTATACAGAAGACTTTGCAGGCAAATTCCTCCAGCCTTCTTTCGAACCTAAATTTATCCCTGTTGCGGAAACCATCACTAAAGATATTGGAGACCTGCTCGATGTAACCTATGTAGTCAATCATCCTTCCACCATTCGAATTTTTTTCAATGGAGTGAATGTGGAAGAAGTGACAGGAAATAATATCATCAACAAAAAAATCAGCATCACTACTCCTGGAAACCAGGAAGTGATCGTGAATGCAATATATAATGGTATAACCCTCCGGGATACCATCAAATTTTTTGTGGCTGCTGCTGCCACTGAAGCAGCGCTGCCTGCAGGTGTCCGTGATGGAATCAATTATGAACCGGGTGATACTTCTGTTACACTGGTGTTGTATGCACCGGGTAAAGCAAGGGTTGCGGTGATCGGGGATTTTAATAACTGGACCGAAAGAAATGAATACCAGATGAATAAAACCCCCGATGGGAACAGGTTCTGGCTCCGTATCAAAGGGCTTACCCCTGGAACAGAATATGGTTTTCAATACCTGGTTAGTTCAACTTTGAGAGTACCGGACCCGTATACAGAAAAAGTGCTCGATCCGGATAATGATAAATTCATTGAAGCATCCACTTATCCAAATTTAAAAGCATATCCAACCGGTAAGACAACCGGGATCGTGTCGATCATCCAGACTGCAAAACCTGCATTCACCTGGCAGGTGCCAAATTTTTCCCGTCCGGATAAGCGTGGGCTGGTGATCTATGAATTATTATTGAGGGATTTTGTGGCAGCTCATGACTGGAAGACTTTGAAAGATACGCTGTCTTATTTCAAATCGCTCGGCGTGAATGCTATCCAGTTGATGCCGGTAAATGAATTCGAAGGAAACCTGAGCTGGGGTTACAATTCATCTTTCTACTTCGCTCCTGATAAATATTACGGAACCGATGTTTCGATGAAACAGTTTATCGATGAATGTCATAAGAACGGGATTGCAGTGATCATGGATATTGCGCTGAATCATTCTTTCAGCCAGTCTCCGATGGTGCAGCTATACTGGGATGCGGCCAACAGCAGGCCTGCACCTTCCAACCCCTGGTTCAACCCGGTTGCAAAGCATGCCTACAATGTTGGCTATGATATGAACCATGAGAGTGCTGCCACCAATTATTTTGTAAGCAGGGTGGTTGAACACTGGCTTACCGAATATAAGATCGATGGATTCAGGTTTGATCTGTCCAAAGGATTTACGCAAAAGCAGACCTGTGATGCTAACGGAAACAATTGTAATGAAGGAGCAATGGCTGCTTATGATGCGAGCAGGGTAGCTATCTGGAAAAAATATTATGATTCGGTTCAATTGAAGTCGAACGGTTCATATGTTATCCTTGAACATTTTGCAGATAATTCGGAAGAGAAAGAGCTTGCAGCTTATGGTATGATGTTCTGGGGCAATTTGAACTATAATTTCAATGAAGCTACCATGGGATATCCGGCAAATTCAAATTTGTCTGGAGGATTATATACACAACGTGGTTGGGATCAGCCGCACCTGGTTGGATATATGGAAAGTCATGATGAAGAAAGGATCCAGTATAAGAATAGCAATTTTGGTGCAGTGAGTGGGTCTTATAATGTGAAAGACCTTGCTACAGGGTTAAGAAGAAACGAGATGGCCGCAGCATTCCTGTTCGGAATGCCTGGTCCGAAGATGATCTGGCAGTTTGGTGAAGTAGGATATGATTTCAGCATTAATTATTGTACTAATGGAACGGTGAACAATAGTTGCCGACTGGATAACAAGCCTATCCGTTGGGATTATATGAATGTATTTGCCAGGAAAAGACTGCATGATGCTTATGCAGGAATGTTGAAACTGCGCCAGCATCCTTCCTATAATAAGGTATTCATCAGCGGAAATGTGACCTCGAAAATGGATGTTGGATTCAAGTGGCTGAAGCTGACCACTGATACTTCCAGTATGGTTACGATTGGAAACTTTGATGTAGTGGCCAGTACCGGAGTGGTAAGTTTCCCGCAGACAGGAACCTGGTATGATTACTTCACAGGGCAAACGATCAATGTAGCAGAGTTAACGCAGACCATTACCTTGCAGCCGGGTGAATACCATGTATACCTTAACCGGAATATCACGAATGTTCTTACACCAGTGAGTGATGTAGTGTACCAGAGAGAAAATACTAAACTGACGGTATATCCCAACCCTGTAAAAGCAGGATCAATGGTCGAATACCAGTTACCGGCAAATGGGAATGTTGTCTTTACGCTGACGAATGCCATTGGGCAGAGAGTTGGAGGAGTGGTTAGCAAGTACCAGGCGAAAGGAAATTATAAGATGGACATTAGAACCATGATTCCTACTGGAACCAAATTATCGAAAGGGAATTATTTTCTTAAGTTGGAGTTTGGTTCGGTGAAAAAAGTTCAACAGATTGTTTTAGATAATTAACTTGCTGTGGCGGTGGGAACGATTGCCGCAACATATTGACGATTGATTATGGCCAAAGCAACCAACAAAACTGTGCATGAGCTAGTGCTGGAGAACCAGGACCATTTTAAGATGGCGATCTCTGTTGACTGTGTGATCTTCGGGTTCGACCAAAATGAATTGAAAGTGCTGCTTATCAAATCTGACCTGGAACATTACCAGGACAAGTGGTCATTGCTTGGCGACCTGGTTCATTATGAAGAGGATCTTGACAAGGCGGCTTACCGGATCCTGTTAGAGAGGACGGGTTTGAGTGATGTATATCTTGAACAGGTTCATACTTTTGGAAGCGTTGATCGTCACCCGGCAGGAAGGGTTGTTACCATTGCATATTACTCTCTTATCAACATAAAGAATCACCAGTTAAAGCTGGATCGGAATGAACTGCACTGGCATCCGGTAAAGGATATCAATGAACTGGCATTCGACCATTTCCAGATCCTGCAAACCTGCCTTGAGCAGTTGAGGCAGCAGGTGATGCGTTACCCGGTGGTTTTCAATTTGTTGCCTGAAAAATTTTCTCTCAGAGAATTGCAGGCTCTTTATGAAGCTATACTGAACACCAAGCTGGATCGAAGAAACTTCCGGAAAAAGTTTTTCCTGATGGACTGGCTGGAGGATACCGATGAATGGGAGCAGGATGTTCCGCACAGGCCGGGGAAATTGTATAAATTCAAAGGAACAGGTCATATTCAGAATACCAATCCTATCGAGGCTTTACAGGAAACAATTTAGGTTCTAAGCAGCAGATCGGAAATGGGTTTTGTCTAAACTTTGAAAAATATTTACTGTTAATATTCAATTAATGTTTTGGATATTCCGGAATTTATTTATCATTGTGTACTGACAACACTAACGAAAAGTCGGTTATTAGTATTTGTAACCCAATTAACGATTGCATTATGAGCTTAAGAAAACTGCTATGCTCTCTTATGCTGCCTGCTATTTTATTGCTTTCTGCGCAGGTCGGCTTTGCACAAACCAGGACGGTTTCCGGAAAAATCACTGATGCGAGAGATGCATCAGGAATTCCGCAGGTTTCAGTAGTGGTAAAAGGTACCTCTACGGGAACTACTACAGATGAGGGTGGAAATTTTACCCTTTCTGTACCTGAATCCGCGCGTACACTGGTTTTTTCCGCTGTAGGCTTTGCTTCACAGGAAGTGGCTATCCCTTCCAGTGGGCAACTTAATTTGTCTTTATCTGCCGCAACCAACACAGACCTTAATGAGGTTGTGGTTGTAGGATATGGTACAGCAAAGAAAAAGGACATCACTGGTGCTGTTACCAAGGTAACATCCAGGGAGTTCAACACAGGTAACATTTCCAACCCGCTTCAGCAGGTTCAGGGTAAAGTTGCTGGTCTGGTGATTGTTCAGCCAGGTAGCGACCCTAACTCAAACCTTACTGTTCGTCTTCGTGGTTCTACATCACTGGAAGGACAGCCGCCATTGCTGGTTATTGATGGTGTTGCCATTGATGATTTCAACAGGGGTATCAACTCCATTGCTCCGAACGATATCGAATCTTATGATATTCTTCGTGATGCTTCTTCTGCTGCTATTTATGGTTCCCGTGGTGCGAATGGTGTTATCATCATTACTACCAAGAAGGGACGTTCCGGTAAAACCCAGGTTGACTACTCCGGTTTTGTTTCAATGGAAAGTGTTTCCAACAAACTGGATATGCTATCTGCTGCACAGTGGAGAGCAAAAGTAGGAACCAGTGCACTGGATCGCGGCGCCAACACTGACTGGCAGGATGTGATCACCAGGGATGCATTTACCCAGAACCATACCATTGGTATCAGTGGCGGTGCATCAGGTTTCAGCTACAGGGCTTCTATCAACTATATCAAGAATCAGGGTGTGGTTGTTAATACAGGAAGAGAGCTGATGTCTGCAAGATTTACTGCAACACAGAAGAGTTTGAATGATAAACTGAACATTCAATTTGGTTTGAATGCTACCCAGATCAACCGCGATCAGCTTCCTGACCAGGTTGATGCAAGGTTTGGTGGTTCAGGTATCTTCAACCTCGTATATAACTACCTGCCTGTTTGGCCGGTTTACAATGCTGACGGAAGTTATTTCCAGGTGATCGACTTTGACCTGGAGAACCCACTGTTCAGATTGAAAGAGATCAAGAACAAAAGAAGAGACAATTTCTACCAGGGTAATTTCAGGCTTGATTATGAGATCCTGAAAGGTCTGAAGATCGGAACCTTTGGTGCAATGTCTCGTGCTAATGATATCAACAACTATTTCGAGCCTCGTATTCCTGAGAAGAATAACCAGAACATTGCTTCCATTTCAAACTTCAATAAAGAAGTTGTGAACTTCGATATCCACGGTAACTACCGCAAGGATTTCGGAAAGCATACCCTGGACCTTACAGGTGTTTATGAGTGGAACCGCTTCCTGAACGATGGTTTCAACGCAGGTGGCCGTGATTATACCATCCCAGGTCTTCAGGATAATAACCTTGGAGCAGGAAATAACCTCGAGCAAAGACAGGTTGGATCTTATAAGAATGAAGTAAGACTGATCTCCTTCCTTGCAAGAGCTGTGTATAGCTTCGACAATCGTTACTCTGCAACTGTGAACTTCCGTCGTGACGGATCTTCTAAATTTGGTAAGAACAATCGTTGGGGTAATTTCCCTTCAGTGGGTGTGGCCTGGACTGTTAGCAACGAAAAATTCTTCGAAGATGTTAAGTTCTTCAACATGTTGAAGTTCCGTGTTAACTATGGTTTGACAGGTAACCAGGAAAGCCTTGGTCCTTATCCAAACCAGCAGTTGTATGGTACTTTGGGTGGATATTATTACAATGGACAGATCTACCAGAGCTATGGTGTTTCGCAGCTTGCAAACCCGGATCTGAAGTGGGAAGTTCGTAAGTCTTTCAACGTTGGTTTGGATATGACTATCCTGAACAACAGGTTGAATGCAACAATTGATGTGTTCAATGATAAGACTGAAGACCTTCTCTTCCGTTATGATCTTCCTCAGCCTCCATTTGTATACAACCAGGTTGTGGCAAATGCTGCTAACGCAACCAATAAGGGTGTGGAAGTTACTTTGGATGGTAGAATCATTCAGAAGAAGAACTTCACTTACTCAGCAAGGCTGAACGTAGGTACACTGAAGAATAAGATCACTAACCTTTCTGGTCAGTTCCAGGGTGCAGACCTCCAGATCTCTGCAAGAAACTATGGATTTGCTGATGGTCGTGGTTTGAGTAATGCTTATGTTACCCGCCTGGTTCCAGGTTATACTGCAGGTGTATTCTGGCTGCATCAGTTTGCTGGTTTGAATGACCAGGGTCAGCAATTGTATAATGATTACGATGCTAATGGAAAGCTGGTTGGAACAACCCGCACTCCAACTGATGAAGACCGTGTATACATTGATCCTCAACCTAAATTCAGCTGGGGTTTCACCAATGACTTCACTTTCGGAAACTTTGACCTGAGCATTTTCTTACGTGGTATCCAGGGAACCAAAGTGTTTGCAAATACTTTGCTGAACCTTGAAACAACTACCCGTCTGCCAGGTAACAACGTTACAACCGGAGCGTTGACAAATGGTATCACTGAACAGCCTCAGCCTTCAGACTACTGGTTAAGAAATGCATCTTTTGCGCGTCTTGAGAACCTGACACTGGGTTACAACATCAGGAGCGGAAAGATCAAGCAGATCGAGTACCTGCGTTTGTATGTTGCTGCAAACAACCTGTTTGTGATCACTGATTATGAAGGTATTGATCCTGAAATCAAAGTAGAAGGTGACCGTCGTTACATCGACCGTAACTTCTATCCTAAGACAAGATCATTCACTGTAGGTGTTAATGTAAACTTCAAGTAAACCAAAAGCTTTCTTGAAACGTAAAGTATAAACTAGCAAAATGCCATATATGAAACGAAATTTTGTAAAGTATGCCCTGGTGGGTACAATGCTGGCAGGAACATTCTCCTGTACCAAGCTTGACCCGAATGTATACGACCAGGCAGCACAATTCTGGCAAACACCCGAGCAGATTGCGGCTGGTATCGCACCTGCTTACTCCGACCTTAGAGGTTATCCTAGTGGGGATATCTTCAGCTTGCAGGAAGTAACTTCCGATGAGATCATTGTACCTACAAGGGGTAGTGACTGGTTTGATAACGGTGACTGGCAGCAGTTATGGTTACATACCTGGACCATTAACCATGGTATGATCAATGGTAGCTGGGGATATATTTATGGTGGTATTGCCCGTGTTAACCTGATCCTCAAAACTGTATCAGAACTGAATCCTCAACCGGCTGATATCGCATCTATCAATGCGGAATTAAAAACAATCAGGGCCTTCTATTATTACCTGGCGCTTGATCTGTTTGGTAAAGTTCCTATTGTAGAAAACTATGAAGCAGATCTTACTACTCTTGCTAACAAAAGCAGGGAAGAAGTTTATGCCTTCGTAGAAAAAGAACTTACCGATAATGTTGAGAATCTTCCTGCTGATGTAAATGGTACAACTTATGGCCGTATGACCAAATACTTTGGTTATGCATTGCTTGCAAAACTGTACCTCAATGCACAGGTGTACAAGGGAGCTCCTGAGTATGCTAAATGTATTGCTGCTTGTAATAAAGTAATGGAAGGACCTTACTCACTGGAAGCTAACTTCTTCGATAACTTCAAGATCGCTAACGAAGCATCTAAGGAAAACATCTTCGTTATTCCTTTCGATGCGAATAAAGGTCTTGGTGGATTGAACTTCCAGATGAGAACACTTCACTATCAAAGTAACGAGACATTTAACCTTGCTGCTTCTCCATGGAACGGCTTCTGTTCAACAGCAGATTTCTATAACAAATTTGCTGCAAATGATAACAGGAGAAATATGTTCCTGGTTGGTCAACAGTACAGCAAAGCTGGAGTTCCATTACAGGACAAGCAGGTTAACCTTCCTTTAGTGTTCGATCCTAACGTTCCGGTTATTCAAAGTGATGCTGCTACCTTCCGTATGGCTGGTGCACGTTCTGTGAAATATGAACCAACACCAAACACTGGTGGTGATATGAGTAACGACTATGCAGTATTCCGTCTTGCAGATGTTATACTGATGAAAGCTGAAGCTCAACTCAGAAGCGGTGATGCAGGTGGCGCAGTTACTACTTTGAATACTGCGTTCAATGGTGTAACTATCCGCTCAAGAGCAGGACAGGCAAACTTTACCACTGCAACTCTTGATGACATTCTTAACGAAAGAGCAAGAGAAATGGCTTGGGAAGGTTGGAGAAGAAATGACCTGATCAGGTTCGGAAAATTCAACGATGCAAGAAATCCTGCAAAAGCAGTTTCTCCGGCATTCCGCCAATTGTTCCCGATTCCAAAAGCACAATTGGATAGAAACCCTAACCTGACTCAGAACACAGGATATTAATCTATCTTACATATTGTCATAAATAAAGCAAGTAATCAAATTACTTGCTTTATTTTTAGATGTATAGTCTAACCTCAAAGTGAACATGACTTGTAGATACGTCCCCTTACTCGCATTGATCTTTACATTTTTCTCTTGTAAGAATAAGGACAGCTATGACCCTCCTGCAAATGCGTTGTTTCAGGAATTAAGTCCTGAACAAACAGGCATAGTATTCAGTAATGATCTTTCTGAAGATCCAACTTTCAACGTATTCAATTACCGCAATTACTATAACGGTGGTGGTGTAGCCATTGGAGATATTAATAATGATGGATTATCAGATATTTATTTCACTTCAAACCTGGGCAAAAACAAACTGTTCCTGAATAAAGGCAACTGGAAATTTGAAGATATTACTGCATCCGCAGGTGTAGCCGGAACCAAGGCATGGAGCACCGGTGTGGCAATGGTTGATATCAATGCTGATGGTCTGCTAGATATCTATGTTTGTAACTCAGGAAATATTGAAGGCGATAACAAGGAGAACGAGTTATTCATCAATAAAGGAAACAATGTTTTCAAAGAAGAAGCTGCTGCTTATGGTTTGGCTGATAACGGACTTGCCACGCATGCTGCTTTTTTCGATTACGATCTTGATGGTGATCTCGACTGTTATCTTCTAAATAATAGCTTTCGCCCAATTGCAAGCTTCGGTTATAACCGTAATATTCGCAATGTCCGGGATCCAAAAGGTGGTCATAAATTATTTAGAAATGATAATGGAAAATTCGTTGATGTAAGTGAAGCTGCAAATATTTATGGCAGTGAAATAGGTTTTGGATTAGGAGTAAGTGTGGCAGATCTTAATGGCGATAAATGGCCGGATATCTATGTAAGCAATGATTTCTTTGAGAAAGATTACCTCTATATCAATCAAAGGAACGGGACATTTAAAGAATCCATAGAAGATATGACCGGGCATATTTCTCTTTCTTCCATGGGTTCGGATATCGGCGATATCAATAATGACGGCAATTATGAAATTTTCACTTCTGAAATGTTGCCAGAGCCTGATAAAAAATTAAAGACCGTTACAAGGTTTGATGATTACGATATTTTCAACGCAAAGATCAAAGGTGACTTTTTCTATCAATACATTCAGAATGCATTGCATTTGAATAATGGCGATAGTACATTCTCTGAAATTTCATTGTACTCGGATGTTGCAGCAACAGACTGGAGTTGGGGCGGACTGTTTTTTGATTTTGATAATGATGGATGGAAAGACCTTTTCATCAGTAATGGAATCTATAAGGACATTACCAACCAGGATTTTATTGATTACCTGGGCAACAATGAGAATAAAGAGAAAGTGATCACCACTGGAAAATTTGATCACAAGGAATTCCTGGATGCTGTTTCATCGAGTGCTGTTCCGAATTACGCTTATGTAAATAATCACAACCTCACATTTACAAATAAGGCAGTTGATTTCGGCCTCGCGAAACCCAGCTTCAGCAACGGTTCTGCATATGGTGACCTGGATAATGATGGAGACCTGGATCTTGTGGTGAATAATGTTAACATGCCTTGCTTTGTTTACAAGAACACAGCCACTGAACAATTTAAAAATTCCTATGTAAGGATAAAACTTAAAGGAAACGGTAAGAATCCTTTTGGTATAGGTGCTGAAGTTAAAGTGTATTCAAATGGTGTTGCTCAAACTCAATTCATGATGATGAGTCGTGGATTTCAGTCGAGCGTTGATCCACTTTTGGTTTTTGGATTGGATAAAGCTTCTTCAATAGATTCTGTGGAAGTGCTATGGCCTGGATTCACAAAGGAAGTGATCAAAGTAGTTAAACCAAACAGCACAATAGTAGTTGATCAATCGAATGCAAGACCATATGAATTGCAAAAGGATTTTTCAGAGCCCTTGTTCAGGGATTTTTCTTCTTCCATCAAAGGAAGATCTAATCATGTAGAAAACTATTTTGTTGATTTTGATAAAGAAAGGTTGATCCCTCAAATGTATTCTTCGGAAGGACCAGCAACTGAGGTTGCAGATCTCAACGGAGATGGTTATGAAGATATAATTGTCACTGGTGCGAAAGGTGATTCATTAAAATTATTCCTTCAAAATCCATCCGGTAGTTTTGTTCGAAGCTTTGGACTTCCATTCAATGAACCCAATGCTGCAGATGGCACCGGGCTTAGCCTCTTCGATGCTGATGGGGATAAAGACATAGATATTTTCCTGGTGTATGGTGGCAATGAAGACAAGCCTGGTTCATCAGCACTTGTCCCACGTTTGTATTTGAATGATGGCAAAGCAAATTTCACAGAATCATTTCTGCCATTGAATAAGTTTGCTACCAATGCTTCAGTTGTTAAACATGCTGATATTGATGCAGATGGAGACCAGGATCTTTTTATTGGAGGCAGGGTTGTGCCAGGTTCTTACGGAACAATACCTTCTTCATACCTGCTGCTTAACAATGGAACCGGCCAGTTTACAGATCAAACAAACACTTATAATAAGGCACTCGCCAATATAGGAATGGTTACGGATGCGGAATTCATTGATGTAAATAATGATAAGACTTCGGATCTTGTTTTGGTAGGTGAATGGATGCCTGTAACCATATTTATAAATAAAGGAAACAGGTTCGAGGATCAGAAAATAATTCCGGATTCTTATGGTTTATGGAATGGCATATCAGCAGGTGATGTAAACAACGATGGACTCACTGACCTTGTTTTATGTAACCTGGGATTGAATACAAAGATCAAGGGTAATGCAAATAAGCCGGTAAGGTTATTTGTAAATGATTTCGATAACAATGGACAGGTAGAAACTGTATTGACCTATTATAAGTCAGATAGTATTTCATACCCGCATCATTTGCGGTCAGAAATGGTGGCACAAATGCCGATACTCAAAAAGAAGTTTTTAAAGTACTCTGATTATGCAGGTGTTCCAGTTGAGAAAGTATTTACTGAAGATGAATTGAAAAACGCAACTGTGTATAAAGCAACGGAAATGAGAACCAGTCTTGCCATTAACAAAGGCAATGGAAATTTTTCACTTTCTGCGTTGCCAGCACCGGCCCAGTTTACAAAGATGTATGCAGCGCTCGTTAATGATTTTGATGGTGACGGAAAAAATGATATCCTGCTGGGTGGTAATTTCTTCGAAGTAAAACCTGAGATGGGAAGATATGATGCCAGTTATTCCACGATGCTGAAAGGTGATGGAAAAGGTGGATTTACTTTTATCCCAAATAAGACTTCAGGAATATATATCAAGGGAGAGATACGTGATATAAAACCTTTAATGGATGCTTCATCAAGCAGGCTGGTTATAGCAAGAAATAATGAACCCCTATTGGTCTTTAAGAAAAACTAACATGCAAACAGATAGAAATAAAAAGATCCTGATTAGTATTATCGTTCTGCTGATCATTTCAGTGGTTGTAGTCAATTTTGTTCCTGTAAAACGTGTTGTTGGGTATAAACTTTATCTCAAATCCCTTCCCCTGGTTGTATTCAAAGAATTGGGGAATCCTGAAAAATATAAGAACTGGTATGCTGATACAACTTCTATAAATGCTTTTGAATTTAAAGTTGAATCCAATAGGGATTCAATGACAGTTCAATATACAGCCAGGCAGGGTGGTGATGTGGAGTCTTCAGGGAATTTCAAGATCTCTGTTAACCCGGATGGTAATACACTGCTGTTTCATGAAGAAGACCTGAATATATTATCACTCACAGATAAAATCAGGTATTTCTTTTCTCATGAGTCATTCAGAAAAGATTATGCAGAGAAGGTTGAACGATTGAAAAATTTTCTCGAAGTACCACGGTGGGAATCAGCAGGGATGAGCTTTGTGCCGTCCATTATTCCTAACCAGTTCATTGCTGCATTTGGTGATACCATTCGTCCTGGAACTGCTGAGATCCAGTTCATGAATTATTACAATAAGATCCTTTCTTCAATTGATACTTCTTCGGTGGTTAATTTATCAAGGCCACAAAGCAGGTATAAGATCACAGAAGGTGCTGGTATGTATTT
The DNA here is from genome assembly GCA_966112615.1 of uncultured bacterium. Lineage (GTDB taxonomy): Bacteria > Bacteroidota > Bacteroidia > Chitinophagales > Chitinophagaceae > Flavitalea. The sequence continues at coordinate 256,434 of CBHWDO010000001.1, read as the reverse complement.
CCAGGTAGGATTGGAACTTAAAGATTCATTGACCCGGGTTCCATCTCCTCTTTCAAAACTTGAAGTTCCTTCTGTGAAAATGATTGCCGGTGGAGTTAAGGGTAAGTATGAAGATCTTCCCGATGCACTGGAGATCATGAAAGATTGGATCAAAAAGAACAGGCTGGTAACTGCTTCACATCCCTGGATCGAGCATAAGATCCTGATCAAGGGAAACCAGCGATTGCTGACTGATTCGATGTATATAATTCAGCCGGTTTATTTTTATCCTGAAAAATAGGGTCGATGAAGAATTTGATGTGGGTGATATCATTGCTGTTCCTGCTTTCCTGTAAACAGAAAAGTGAAACCATTTTTACATCAATAGATCATACTGCATCCGGAATTAATTTTAAAAATGAAGTAGAGGATACAGATTCATTAAGCATCCTTGATTACCTCTATTTTTATAATGGTGCCGGGGTTGCTATTGGTGATATAAACAATGACAGCCTGCCGGATATTTTCTTCACTTCAAATAATGGGAATAACAAACTATACCTGAATAAAGGCAATTTACAATTTGAAGATATTACTGCTCGTTCCGGAGGTTTAGCTACACCGGCATGGAGTACCGGAGTTGCTATGGTCGATATCAATGCAGATGGATTTCTTGATATCTATGTTTCAGTTGTTGGTGACCATACTTCTCTGACAAGAAATCGACCCACTCCATTTTTTGCCGGTGCTTCCAATAAGTTGTTCATTAATAATAGGAATCAGACATTTCGCGAAGCTGCGAAGGAATATGGGTTAGATATCAAAGGTTATAATACCCAGGCTGTCTTTTTTGATGCAGATAAGGATGGAGATCTGGATATGTTTCAATTGCAACACAGTGTTCATAGTACTGATGTTTATGGTGATACAGCATTAAGAAAAAAGTACAGTTCAGTTAGCGGAGGAAAATATTACAGAAATGATTCGGGCAAGTATTATGATGCAACCAAAGAATCTGGCATCATCAGTAGCTCTCTTGGTTACGGACTTGGTGTGTCTGTAGCTGATTTCAATCATGATGGTTGGGATGATATCTATGTAGGAAATGATTTTCATGAAAACGATTACTATTACCTCAATGACCACGGAAAATTTATAGAGCAAAGTGCTTTAGCATTCGGGCATACTTCTAATTTCTCCATGGGCAATGATGCAGCAGATATCAATCACGATGGATGGTTCGATATCTTTTCCCTTGATATGCTGCCGGAGGATGAGAAAGTTTTAAAGTCTTCCATGGGCGACAGGCCCCTGGATACATACAAAGGTCATGCTGCACTTGGATATAATTTTCAAAATGCAAGGAACTGTTTGCAACTGAATGTTGGAAAGGGTAAAGCATACAGTGAGATCGGAATTTATGCTGGTGTTGCAGCAACCGATTGGAGCTGGAGCCCACTGTTAGCTGATTTTAACCTTGACGGAAATACAGACCTCTTTGTTTCCAATGGAATCAAGAGCAGGCTGAATGATCTGGATTACGTGAAGTTTCTTGCTGCCAATTCCATGCAGGCTAACACTTCTACCATCGACAAAAAAATATTAGAGCAGCAACCCGATGGTAAATGGCATAACTATTTTTTTACCGGGTCTGATAGTTTGAAATTTACTGATCAATCGGCCGCTGCCGGGTTCAATGAAATGTCTTTGTCTAATGGTGCTGCCTATGCCGATCTCGACAGAGATGGAGACCTGGATATTGTGATAAACAATTTTAATTCCTTTGCTTCTGTTTATAGAAATAATTCAAAAGGAAACTGGATCCGACTGAAAATTAAAGGCGATAAAAAAAATCCTCTTGCAGTTGGCACCAAAGCTATTTTGTTTTCTAATGGTAAAAAATTTATTCAGCAGCTGCAGCCGGTAAGAGGTTTTATGAGTTCTGTTGAACCGGTTCTTTCGTTCGGCTTAGGGAATCATAATGCAGACAGCCTTTTGATAATTTTTCCGGATGATAGAGTTCAATGGTTTAAAGACATTCAAATAAACAGCCTAGTTCATATCAGCCATGATCAATCGCAATCGGTGATTCCAGGTAATCAACTTTTGCGGTCAATTCTGTTAGAACAGGATTCTACTTCAGTTCAGAATATTACTACAACAACCCACCTTGATTTCATTCATCGTGAGAATGACTTTGATGATTTCAACCGCCAATGGTTCATACCACACCAAATGTCGGCAAGAGGTCCGGCCCTGGCAGTTGCTGATGTTAATGATGATGGTTTGGAAGATGTTTATGTTGGTGGCGCAAAGAATCAACGCTCGGAAATATTTATACAAAATGAAAATGGAAGGTTTGTTTCATTGAAACAGGCTTCAATCGGGGTTGACAGTGCATCTGAAGACGTTGATGCATTTTTTATTGATATAGATAATGATAAAGATAATGATCTGTACGTGGTAAGTGGTGGATATGAATACCCTGATGGTCATCCTTCACTTAGGGACAGGATCTATGTAAATGATGGCAATGGAAATTTCACCAAATTAAATACTAACCTTCCTTCTGATCAAAAGTCTTGTGTGACTCCATCTGATTTTGATAAGGATGGTGATGTTGATTTTTTCGTTGGTGTGCTGACTGATGCCAACGTCTATGGAAACAATCGTCCTTCACATTTGCTGATAAATGAGAAGGGAAATTTTAAAGTACTGCCGGTAAATACATCAGGAGTTGTAACCGATGCAGAATGGCTGGATGTAGATCATGATGGTGATGAAGATCTTGTTGTAGTATCTGAATGGAGTTTTCCATTGGTGTATATCAACGATAAGGGGAAATTGCAGGAGCCGGTAAATTTCTTTTCTCTTCCTTCAGGGTGGTGGCAATCCATTTCAGTTTTTGATTTGAATATGGATGGTAAGAAAGATATCATACTTGGGAACTATGGAATGAATTCTAAATTAACTCCGGGAAAGGATGCGCCGTTGAAAATGTTTCTTTTCGATCCTGATAATAATAACAGCACTGACCAGATCCTCGCTATCAATAAGAATAAAAATTATTACACATTTCTAGGTAAAGAAGACCTTGAAAAACAGCTTCCATATCTAAAAAAGGAATTCCTGAGTTATAGAGAAATGGCAGGAAAAACCATCCAGGAAATTTTTGGAAATAAATTGAGTGATGCAAAAAAACTCAGTGCCGAAGATTTTGGTTCAATGGTGCTAATGTCGAAGGGTAATGGATATGAGAAGATGCCTTTGCCTTTAAGGCAACAATTGGCACCTGTTTTGGATGCCGTTTCATTAGGGGATAATAAAATGTTTGTGGTAGGAAATTTTTATGGTGTAATGCCATTTGAAGGACGCTATGATGCATTATTTCCATCAATAGTTAATTTCTCTGACGGAAAACTTCAGTCTGCCAATTTATCAAATGATCAATTGGTTCGTGGAGAATTCCGAAAGGCAAGAAAGATCAGGATAGGCAATAGGAATGCAGTGATCCTTGCACAGAACAATGGTCCGGTGGTGGTATTATCCATTCCTTAAAATATCATACAATATCTTTCTGCTTCTCAATAACAAAAGCAATGATCTCCTCCAGCGGAGTATCGATCCTGCTGATCGCATCATTGATATCATCACGGCTAACCTGTGCTGCAAAGGCAAGGTTCTTTAATTTCTTTTGAACACTTTTCACATCCATTCCATCATATTTCGTAGGCCGGATCAATGCTGATGCATGTACAAAGCCGGACAATTCATCAAAAACATAGATCATCTTATCCATTCTGCTTTCCGGTTCCACTCCAAAATATCGTGGTCCATGCGATGCAATGCACCTGATGATCGATGGTGCTACCTGCATTTCTTCCAGTTTCTCAATGATCACCCTGCAATGATCATCAGGAAATTTTTCCCAGTCGGCATCATGCAGCAAACCGGCGATCTCCCATTTCAACGCTTCGGTTTCAGAAAGATGCTCTCGCTCCAGTGCCCAGGCTTTCATTACTGCGGCTACCTGCTTCATATGCAACCGAAGTTTTTCATTGGGTACCCATTCATTCAATAATGCATGCGCTTCTTCCTGCGTAGGTACATTGTGTTCATTTGCCGGGTCTCCGAAACTGGTCCTGTTCAATGGATGCGTTAACATGGTATCTTGATTTGGTCTACAAATTTGCGGTTCTTGTCGCATTTACTGTTCTCTTCCAGCAAATACTTCCCTATTTTGCAAGATATGAACACTAAATGGGTATCCCGGAAATGGGTTGAGATCTCACTTCATATCCTGTTCTGGGTTTTCATTTTTGCATTGCCATACCTGCTTACTCCTGCAATACAGGAGCATGATAAAAATAATGACTTTGAATTCAATGCCAGGTCATTTTACCTTATCAATTTTACCAATAACATCTTTCGCTTGTTTCTTTTCTATGCTAATGCATTTATCCTGATTCCAAGGTTGATGTATAAGCGGAAATACCTTTTCTATACACTTTCGATTGTGGGATTTTTCTTCCTGTCCTATATTCTTGATAAAGCAACCTTTCATTACCTGATACCCGGCAGCAGGCATAGTCTTGGAAATTTTTTCGTTTTCAGCATATTTCCATTCCTGTTCATCATCATGACCAGCGCGGCTTATCGTACTACAGTCGATAAGATCCGGTCTGATAAGCAGTCGAAGGAAAAAGAAACCGAGAACCTGAAAACTGAATTATCATTTCTTCGTTCGCAGGTGAGTCCACATTTCATGTTCAATGTTCTGAATAACATGGTGGCGCTTGCCAGGAAAAAATCTGATGACCTTGAACCTTCTCTTATCAAACTATCATCACTGCTCCGTTATATGTTGTATGAAACTGATGAAGACAAGGTGCTGCTTGAAAAAGAAATTGATTACCTGAATAGTTATATTGATCTGCAGAGACAAAGATTTGGAAGAAATGTTGCCATTCATACCAACTTCAATTTAACTTCAAATGGATATTCCATTGAACCAATGCTGCTCATTCCATTTGTTGAAAATGCATTCAAGCATGGAACCGGTATGATTGAAAATGCGCAGATCGATATTGACCTTGAGGTTAAAAATGGGATGCTTGATTTTTCTGTAAGGAATAAATACCTTGATGCCATTGAAGAGCCAAAGGATAAAACGTCTGGGATAGGATTGAATAATGTTCGTAGAAGATTGAATCTTCTTTACAGGCACAATCATTCACTGGATGTAGAAAAGAAAGAAGGTTGGTTCAATGTCAAATTACATTTAAACCTGCACTGATGCTGCGTTGTATTGCAATCGACGATGAAGAACTTGCACTGGAATTACTGGTAGATAATATCAGGAAGGTTCCTTACCTGGAATTGGTTGCTGCCTGCAATAATCCATTGGAAGCGATGAAAGTTTTACAGCAGCAGGAAGTTGATCTTATATTTCTTGATATACAGATGCCTGGTTTAACCGGACTTCAATTCATTCAATCTATCTCTAAAAATTATATGTTCATCCTTATCACTGCATATGAAAAATATGCGTTGGAAGGATACAATCTTAATGTGGTGGATTACCTGGTAAAGCCTGTAGAGCTCGACCGGTTCATTAAGGCCTGCAATAAAGCAAATGATTTATACCAGTTAAGGAACCAGTCGAAAGCAACTGAAAATGCAAACGATTATTTCTTTGTGAATGTTGAATACAGCCTGGTTAAAGTGCAGAAGTCGGATATTACTTATGTTGAAGGCCTGAAGGATTATGTAAAGATCCATCTTCGCTCAGATTCGAAACCTGTAATTACGCGCATGAGTATTAAATCGGTTGAAGAGCAGCTCCATCCATCCCGGTTTATTCGAATTCATAAGTCATATATTGTATCGCTTGCAGCCATTTCTTCGGTTCGTAAGAATAGTGTGTTCATCGGTGCGATGGAACTTCCACTCGGCGAAAGTTATCGTGATGGGCTCTATTCCATCATTGGTAAAGCTTAGTCTTTTCAAGATCCAGGTGTTTGTCGCAACATTTTACCTGCTTGTCTCATTTGAAAGTTCTCTCCCAATTCATCCGAATACTTTTACATCCTGAAAAATCAGGATTATGAAAAAGATATTATTGGTACTGGCGGGAATGTTTTCCATGTTGATCACAATGGCGCAGATGCCTTCCGGTGCAGGTGCACCTCCCACCATCGGAAGAGTGTATGGTAAACTTGTTGATAGTGCAGGAAAGCCCGTGCGTGATGCTTCGGTGATGATCCTTCAAAGCAAGCTTGATACCGTTACCAAGAAAAGGCGTGATGTTTTGCTGAAAGGGGTAGCATCATCCAATATCGGGGAGTTCAATATAGAAGGTCTTCCCATATTCGGTCCATTGAAACTGACCATTAGCAGTACAGGATTTAAACCTGTAACACAGACCATAACCTTTCAAATGAAACCTCCTGCTGGTGGTTCGGCACCAAAGGGACAGATGCCTGATCTCAGTGCACTTGCTTCACAGTTTGAGAAAGATCTCGGAAAGATCACGTTGCAGGAAGATGCACAGCAGCTTGCAGAAGTAGTCGTGACTTCAAAAGCAAAAGGTCTTCGTATGGATATTGATAAGAAGGTCTTTAATGTAGAGCAGAATATTGTAAGTGCCGGTGGTACTGCGGTGGATGTGATGAAGAATGTCCCTTCCGTGAATGTTGACATTGATGGAAATGTAACCGTTCGAAATGCTGCTCCGCAAATTTATATTGATGGTCGTCCTACTACTTTAACCCTGGATCAAATTCCTGCTGATGCGATTGAAAGTGTTGAAGTGATCACTAACCCTTCTGCCAAGTTTGATGCATCAGGTGGTAATGCAGGGATCCTGAATATTATCCTTAAGAAAAACAAGAAGAGTGGTTACAATGGAAATATTACTGCGGGTGTTGATAAGCGTGGTGGCGTGAATGGTGGAGGAAGCTTCAGTGTGCGCCAGGATAAAGTAAATATTACGGTGTCAACTTTTGGGAACCAGATGAAGAACAGAAATACCGGTTCAACCAGTATTGTCAACCTGTTGAGCTCCCCTAATTTGCTGGTTGATCAGAATTCAAATAACAGAATGAATGGTGGTTTCCTGTTCGGTAGAGTTGGGTTGGATTATTTTGTTACCAACAGGACCACCCTTTCAATAGGTGCGGTAAAGGTTCATGGTTCTTTCAAACCTTCAGACAATCTCTTTACCGATAGTAGTTACAGCAATGGAGATTACTTAAGCTTTACTCAACGAACAACTAATAATAATAGAACTTTCAATGCGAACGGGCTGACTGCAGGAATGAAATACCTGTTTCCAAAGCAGGGTGAAGAACTTACCATGGACCTGAATTATTTCTCAGGAAAGAATAATGGTGAATCGAATTTCAATACTTCAACCTATAATGAGAAGAATGGATCACTGATCGGTGGTTCAAGGCAGCAGATCCTTGGAAATGGTACCAACCAGTTCGTGACCATCCAGTCTGATTATGTAAGACCATTAAAGGGTGCAGCAAAGCTGGAAACAGGATTGCGCGTGCAGTTGAGAAATATGGAGAATAACCAGTCAAATTATTATTTCAATTCATCTACGGGAAATTTTGTGAAGGTTCCATCTTCAACAACAAACTATAAGAATAAAGACAATGTGTATGCAGCCTATGTGCAATTAAAGAATTCTATCAAGAATTTTGGTTACCAGGTAGGATTGAGGGCAGAGAGTTCAGACTATGTTGGTGAATTGATTGATACAAAGCAGGAGTTTACCAATAAGTATCCTATCAGTTTGTTTCCATCGATCTTTTTAAGCCAAAAGCTTGAAGCAAAACAGGAGTTGCAGTTAAGTTATACAAGAAGGGTTAACAGGCCATTCTTTATGCAGGTGATCCCATTCATTGATTCATCAGATCAATTGAACTGGTCGAGAGGAAATGCGGGATTGAAACCAGAATTCACCAATTCACTGGAAGCATCTTATTCAAAAACTTTCAAAGGAAACAATACAATACTTGCTTCAGCATATTATAAGTATACAACTGATCTGATCACAAGATTCCTGGATACTGTATCTGCGAATGGTGTGAAGAGGCCGATCAATACCTATATCAATGCGAATTCAAGCAGGACTGTTGGATTTGAAATTACTTCAACCAATACCATTACAAAGTGGTGGGATATGAATTCCAATTTCAATGTGTACAATTCCAAGATCAATACTGATAATGTAACAGGCAGTTCCCAGGATCCTATGTGGAGTTATTTTGCGAAGCTGAACAGTAATTTCAAGCTGCCAAAAAATTTCAAAGTGCAGTTGTCGGGTACATACCAGTCAAAGACAAATCTTCCTGTGAACAGTGGAGGTATGGGAATGGGTGGTCCAATGGGTGGCGGAGCGCAGAGTGCAGCACAGGGTTATATCAAATCTAATTATGGTATTGACATCGCATTGCAGAAGTCTTTCCTGAAGAACAATGCAGCTTCACTGACGCTGAGTGCGAGTGATATATTCAGAACACGGAGAATGGACCAGTATTCTGTGAGCAATTACTTTATCCAGGATAGTCACAGGCTGGGTGATGTACCAATGTTCAGACTGAATTTCTCATACCGTTTTGGACAGATGGATATGTCATTATTCAAGAGAAAGAATATGAAGGGTGAGGCTGAAGGAGCGCAGGGAGCGATGCAGGGAATTCAGTAAATTTAACAACTAACAATGCACATATGAGAAGAACTGTAACCATGAAACTGGCCTTGCTGGCACTGTCCGCAATGCCTGTACATTCAGCACTTTCACAACAAAACGACATACAATACATCCGCACAACGGGAGGAATGACCTTAGGTTATTCCTCCCGTTCGGGTGTTAAGATCCTTACAGAGAAAGGTGTTTCTTTTAAAGATCTGAACAGGAACGGGAAGCTTGACAGGTACGAAGACTGGAGGCTGCCGGTAGAAGATCGTGCAAAGGACCTGGCATCAAAGATGACCGTGGAACAGATCGCTGGACTGATGTTATATAGTGCACACCAGGCTGTTCCTGCTGCTCCCAGGGGATTTGGTGCGGCAACATATAATGGCAAACCTTTCCCTGAAAGTGGGGCTAATGCATGGGACCTGACTGACCAGCAAAAGAAATTCCTCGAAAAAGATAACCTGCGGCATGTGCTGGTGACTTCTGTGCAAACTCCGGAAGTTGCTGCCAAATGGAATAACAACATGCAGGCTTTTGTTGAAGGGATCGGACTGGGAATTCCTGCTAACAATAGCTCTGATCCAAGGCATACAGCAGATGCGAAGGCAGAATACAATTATGGTGCTGGAGGAAAGATCTCGGTATGGCCGGAAAGTCTTGGGCTTGCTGCAACATTCGATCCTGCGGTGGTGGAAAAATTTGGTTCCATCGCTGGCCAGGAATATCGTGCACTGGGAATTGCTACTGCATTATCGCCCCAGATAGATTTGGGAACAGAACCACGCTGGAACCGGATCAATGGGACTTTTGGGGAAGATCCAAAGTTGGATGCTGATATGGCGAGGGCTTATGTGGATGGTTTCCAAACTTCAAAAGGCAAGGCCGAGATCAGGAATGGATGGGGTTTTCACAGTGTGAATGCCATGGTGAAGCACTGGCCTGGAGGTGGTCCTGAAGAAGGCGGTCGCGATGGTCACTTTGCATATGGAAAGTTTGCGGTGTACCCCGGAAAGAACTTCGATGATCATTTGTTTCCATTCGTAAAAGGAGCTTTTGACCTGAAAGGCAAGACCCGCATGGCTTCAGCCTTGATGCCTTATTATACAATTTCTTACGGGATCGATACAAAGAATGGCGAGAACGTAGGCAATGCCTATAATAAATACCTGATCACTGACCTATTGAGAGAGAAGTATAAGTATGACGGAGTTGTTTGTACTGACTGGCTCGTGACCGCAGATGAAGGCAAAACGCCCGACCAGTTCTGGGGAAAATCCTGGGGAATGGAAAAGGCAAGTGTTGCTGAAAGACATTACAAGGTATTGATGGCAGGTTGTGACCAGTTTGGTGGAAACAATGATGCCGGTCCGGTGATAGAGGCCTATAATATGGGAGTAAAAGAGCATGGCGAAGCATTCATGAGGAAGCGATTTGAGCAGTCGGCCGTTAGGTTGCTGCGAAATATCTTCCAGGTTGGATTATTTGAAAACCCATACCTGGTGGTGGAAGAAACCCGTGAAACGGTGGGAAAACCTGAGTTCATGAAGGCGGGATATGAAGCGCAGTTAAAGTCGGTAGTGATGTTGAAGAATAGGGCTTCTGTTCTTCCTGTTAAAAAGGGAAAGACCGTTTATATCCCAAAGAGAGTCATTCCTGCTGGTCGCGATTGGTTTGGAAATGTAACACCTGAAAAAGTAGAAGATCCATTCAACCTGGAGATGGTGAAGAAATATTATACTGTGACTGAAGATCCTTCGAAAGCTGATTTTGCCATAGTATTTGCTAAGAGCCCCGATGGTGGGGTTGGATGGGAGAAAAGTGATCGGGAGAAGGGCGGCACTGGGTATGTGCCGATTAGTTTACAGTACGGGCCATATACTGCGGAATATGCAAGGGCTAATTCAATTGCTGCCGGCGATCCTGTGATCGATCCGACGGTTACTGACAGGACCTATAAAGGAAAGAGTTATTCTTCTTCAAATGTTACGGATCTGAAGATGATCCTGGATACAAAAGAGAAGATGGGCAATAAGGCGGTGATTGTTTTGCTGGATATCAGCCGGCCCATGATATTTGGTGAATTCGAATCTAGGGTTGACGGGATCCTGGCGGGGTTTGGCGTACAGCACCAGGCTTTCTTTGACCTCGTCTCCGGTGCTTCTGAGCCTTCCGGATTATTACCGGTAACCATGCCATTAAATATGAAGGTGGTGGAGGAGCAGAAAGAAGACGTTCCACATGATATGGAGCCGCATAAGGATAGTGAAGGAAACCAATACTTTTTTGGATTCGGAATGAATTGGGCAGGAAAGATCAATGATGCGAGGGTTAAGAAGTACGGGCTGAACGGTCGTGGCAGAACGCCGTAAGGCGGAATGATTAATGTAAAATGAAAAATGAATAATGAAAAATGCTCTTAGACGGGAACTCCGATTAAGGGCATTTTTCATTTTTGATTTTACATTAACCTTGTTTTTCGTGCAATTTTGAAGAGTAAAAAAATTCTTGGTCAAAATTTTTATTGAAAATCAATTCATTGCAAATGCATGATGAAAAATATATCACCAAAATTTTGGCTTTACTGATTAATCGTCTCACCTTTGCGCTCCATTAAGTATTTCCCCCGGGATGGCGGGGAAGTCGAATAAAAACAAAACAATGAGTAAACTACATTTCACTACAAAACATGCGAACGAGGCTACCGTACAGCATAATTGGTATGTTGTAGACGGTACCAATCAAACCGTAGGTCGTATGTGCGCAAAGATCGCTGCCGTTCTTCGTGGTAAGAACAAGGCTTATTACACTCCTCACGTTGACTGTGGAGATTACATTATTGTAATCAATGCAGATAAGGTGAAGTTCACCGGTAACAAGCTGGAGCAGAAAGAATACCAGAACTTCTCAGGATATCCTGGAGGTCAGAGGATCGAAACTGCAAAGAACTTGCTGGCTCGTCGTCCTGAAGCAGTTGTTGAAAGAGCTGTAAGAGGTATGCTTCCTAAGAATCGCCTGGGTCGCAAAATGATTAAGAAATTGTTCGTGTATGCTGGTAATGAGCATCAGCATGCTGCACAAAAACCACAACCACTCAACTTCTAATTGTAAGCATACATGGAAAAGCAAAAAAATGGCATCGGTCGCCGTAAAGAAGCTGTAACGCGTGTTTTCCTGTCTAAAGGCCAGGGTAACATCACGGTGAACGACAAGAACTATAAAGAGTATTTCTCTCTGGTATACCTACAGAACCAGGTGGAGCTTCCTTTGAAGACCATCGAGGCTCTGGACAAGTTTGATGTAAAGATCAACGCTGCTGGTGGTGGTATCAAAGGTCAGGCAGAAGCTGCTAAACTGGGTATTGCACGTGCACTGGTTGAACTGAACCCTGAGTTCCGTCCGGCCCTGAAAGCTGTTGGCGTACTGAAGCGTGATCCACGTTCTGTTGAGCGTAAGAAATTCGGTCACAAGAAAGCTCGTAGAAGCTACCAGTTCTCTAAGCGTTAATCTATTAAAAACACTGATAACATCATACAAATGGAAAATAACACTTCCTTGCAACAACAACTCCTGGAAGCCGGTGTACACTTCGGTCACCTGCGTAAGAAGTGGAACCCAAAGATGTTGCCTTATATCTTCGCTGAGAAGAAAGGTATTCACATCATTGACCTGAACAAGACTACCGAATCACTGCAGGAAGTAGCAGCTGCTATGAAGCAGATCGCTCGCAGTGGTAAGAAGATCATGTTCGTAGGTACCAAGAAACAAGCTAAAGAAATCGTTACTGAGTGCGCTCAGAAAGTAAATATGCCTTATGCAACTGAGCGTTGGCTCGGTGGTATGCTTACAAACTTCAACACTGTTCGTAAGAGCGTGAAGAAGATGCAAAGCATCGACAAAATGCTGGCTGACGGTTCTGCAGAAAGCCTGACCAAGAAGGAAAGACTTCAACTGCAGCGTGACCGTGATAAGATGGACAAAGTTCTGGGTGGTATCTCCCAGTTGGGTCGTGTACCTGCTGCTTTGTTCCTGATCGATATCGGGCACGAGCACATCGCATTGGCTGAAGCCAAGCGTCTTGGTATCACTACTTTTGGTATCGTTGATACCAACTGTGATCCTAACAAAGTGGATTTTGCAATCCCAGGTAACGATGACGCTACAAAGTCAATCGCTATCATCACACAATATCTCACTGCTGCTATCGCAGAAGGTCTTGCTGAAAGACAGGCTGCTAAAGATGAAGATGTAGAAGACGGTAACTTCGACGAAAATGAGAAGAAAGCTGCTCGTCTGCAGGCTGAAGCTGAAGCAGAAGGTGGACGTGGTCGCCAGGGTGGCGGTCGTGGTCGTGGCCCTCAGGGTGGCGGTAACGCCGGCGGTCCTTCAAGAGGACGCAGCGGTGGCGGAGGTCGTCCTGGTCAGGGTGGCGGACAACGCAGACCTGGCGGAGGAAGATAATTTCTCCCTGAATAGCTGAAAGATTACCACGGATCCCGCGGTATTCTTTCAGTTATTCAATTTTATACTACACCTGGTTCCCAAACTATCACTCAATAAAAAACATACTATGTCTGTAGCAATTACTGCAGCTGATATCAATAAACTCCGTCAGGCAACTGGTGCCGGTATGATGGATTGTCGCAAGGCTCTTACTGAAACTAATGGTGATTTCGAAGCGGCTATCGACTGGCTTCGTAAGAAAGGTGCTAAGGTAGCTGCTCTTCGTGGCGATCGTGAAGCAAAAGAAGGTGTTGTGTTGGCTAAGACAACTGCTGATAACAAAACCGGTATTGCTCTTTGCGTATCATGCGAAACTGACTTCGTTTCTAAGAATGCTGACTTCGTAGCTTTTGCTCAAAGCATTGCTGATGCTGCAATCGAGAACAACGTTAAGTCTGTTGACGAATTGAACAATGTTACCATCAATGGTGCTAAGATCGCTGACCTGGTAAACGATAAACTCGCTTCTATCGGTGAGAAGATCGGTATCACCAAGTTTGAAAGAGTTGATGCTCCTTTTGTTTCTGCATACATCCATGGTGCTAACCGTCTTGGTGTATTGGTTGCTTTCAACCAGGAAGCTTCTGAAGCTGGTAAAGATGTAGCAATGCAGATCGCTGCAATGAATCCTGTTGCGGTTGATCCTTCAAGCGTACCTGCTGCAACTGTAGAAAGAGAGCGTGCAATCGTTACTGAGCAAATCCAGGCTGATCCTAAGATGGCTGGTAAGCCTGCAGAAATGATCAATAAGATCGCTGAAGGTAAACTGAATGCGTTCTTCAAAGAACAAACCCTTCTTGCACAGCCTTTCGTTAAGGATGGCGGTAAGAGTGTTGCAGAATACCTGAAGAGTGTTTCTGCTGACCTGAATGTGGTTGAGTTCAAGAGAATTGCGTTAGGATAATACTGTGAGCAAATCGGAAATCGGTAAGCGGTAATCGGAAAGAATACAGACGACCGAAGATCGAAGTTCGATTCGAATATAATAATTGAGGGAACCAGAAGGTTCCCTCTTTTTTTACCATTGTTTCAGGTAACCTTTCGCTTCTTTTTCGGGTTAGGGGTAAGAAAGGTCTTCATAGTTTAGTTTTATAATGGTTCTGAAGAAATTCTTTCAGCTCTAATTCATTATTTCCTTCAAATAGAATTTCCCTTTTATTGTTTACAATGAAGTAAGTGGGGAAAGCAAAGATCTGAAAGTGAGCTGCTACCCCAAGATCCTGGGGATCCAGTAATTGCGGCCATTTGGTTCTGTCACCTCTCACAGCTTCTCTCCATTCTCTTTCATCCTTATCAACGCTGATGGAAACTATATTCAGCCCTTTATCTTTCAATGCTAAATGAATATCCTTAAGATATGTATGGTTGGCTCTTCTGCATGGCAGGCACCATGATGCCCAAAGATCAACCAGGTACAATCCATCTTCCTTCCAGTCATTGGTAGAATACTGATTGCCGAAAATATCCTTCATTGTGATAGTGGGTATGACCATTCCCTTCCTGCTATAGCTATCATTCTTTACTCTTTCCTTCAATTTTTTTCCAATGATAAAATCATCAATACCTTCCTTCACCAATGCCTGTTGATAAAATGCTGAATCATATTTGCCGAAGTTCGACTGGTAGTAATAGTATAAATTCAGAATTGTAAGTGCAGCATTCTGCTGGTCCATCAAACGGGTCTTAAGTTTATTCCGATAGATATCAATCTCTTTTTTCCAGCTTTCCATCAATCGTTTGTTGATAACAGCTATGGAATCAGGATACTTTTTTCTTTGCGGGAATGTATTGAGTGCAAGATTGTAAAAGGGTCTTTTAAGCTCTTTCAGTGTTGCAATTTCTTCGACAAACGGATTCCCTTTCATTGCACTTGAATAGTAAAGGGAATCCGCATTGGCTTTGATCCGGTAATACATTCCATCGCTTAAAACCAGGTACATGTAATTATCAGCAAACCCTTCCACTATTGAATTTGAATTACCTCCTTTTGGAGGGATCAGTATCCGGTAAAGAATGGCACTATCCTGAACCCTTCCCTGCCATCTGAAACTCCCATCATCCCTAAGCCTGATGGTGTCCAGCAATTTAAATGATCCTTCAAAATCATTCAGTACAGAGATGTACATGATGTTACTCCATTTTTCATGGTTCCTGATCCTCCCTTCAAGAACGGCCTGCCCGAAATTTGAACAGGATGTTGCCATAAGTAAGGCAATGGTCAATAGTCGAAAGGCAATAGTCATTTGTTACTTTTTACTGCTGATGTATTGTTGTAAAAGGTTTTGTTTTTCCGGGTCCAGCCTGGAAATAAATTCCATGTAGGACAATCTGAATTTTTCATAAGCAATGGATCCAACCTTGATCTTCTTCTCACCATTGATGATGGATAAACCTGTTGCCTGTCCATACAAACCATCATAGAGTTGTTTGAGGCCGCGTGTTTTGATTCCTTTACTTTCCATAAAATCAAAATATTCCCTGATCCTCTTGTCCTTTAGGTTTACCAAATGTTCCTTTTCTCCTTCACTGACAGATGGCGATGTTGTTGATGTGTTCAATGGCTTGGTTCTGCATGAAGCAAATCCCAGCCAGCAACCACAACCACCTTCATGAGAAGAAGCATTATAACATATGCAACAGTCGCTGAACCAGCAATCGGAAGAACAGGATGCCTGCCCTGGTGCGCAATTGCATTTTGCGTCTTGTGCTGCAAGTGATGGTTTCTCCTGCCCTTGTGGTTCAAGCACAGGAATGGTTTCCGATCTTTTTGTACAATAAATAATGAGCATGGATGCGATGATGATCGCACATAATCCAATCAACCCCCTCATATCTTTAAATTTTAAAGAATCCTGCCTACACTTTTTCACCGGTTTTCGGCATGCCCGTTCATCGATGCAGTTTAAAATTATTAAGAGGGCAAAAGCTGGCAATGATGTTTTACCCCCTTTCAGGTAAGAAAAAAACGTTTTTAAATGGGAAAAAAACGACGGTAGTCATTCGGCAATATGAACAAAATCCTGTACTGAAACCCTTCATGGACATATCTTTGCCTACCTTTCTATATCATTGCATAAAGTTTATTGCATGCAGCCAAAATACAAACGCATCTTATTGAAATTGTCGGGAGAATCATTAATGGGTGATAAAAGTTTTGGATTGGATCCTGCTATGATCGAGCAGTATGCCACTGAGATCAGGTCCATTACTGAACTGGGCGTTGAAGTGGCTATCGTGATCGGTGGTGGAAATATTTACCGTGGTATGAATGAGAAAGATACTGGAATTGAGCGGGCTCACGGGGATTATATGGGAATGTTAGCAACGGTGATCAATGGTATGGCGATGCAGGCAATGATGGAAAAAGTTGGATTGTATACCCGTTTACAAAGTGCGATCAAAATGGAACAGATCGCAGAACCATATATCAGGCGTCGTGCGATAAGACATCTTGAGAAAGGTCGTGTGGTGATCTTTGGAGCAGGAACCGGAAATCCTTATTTCACTACTGATACTGCAGGGTCATTGCGTGCAATTGAGATCCAGGCAGATGTTATTTTGAAAGGAACCAGGGTTGATGGAATTTATACTGCCGATCCGGAAAAAGATCCTAATGCAACAAAATACGAGCATGTGTCATTCCAAGAATGTATCACAAAGAATCTTCGTGTAATGGATATGACAGCTTTTACTCTTTGCATGGAAAACAATCTTCCCATCATCGTTTTTGATATGAATACGATCGGAAATCTTAAGAAAGTTGTGATGGGAGAAAAGGTTGGAACATTTGTAGGTGAATAATATTTTTTATGGCACATTCAATTGCAGATATCCGCCAGGATTATATGCTGGCCTCGCTTTCAGAGCATGAAGTAGAAAAAGATCCAATGGCCCAGTTTGAACGATGGTGGGCTGAAGCCTTAAACAGCGAGATAACGGAAGTCAATGCAATGACACTTGCCACAGCTTCTGCAGACGGAGTTCCATCAGCAAGAATCGTTTTGCTGAAGGGATTCGATAAAGATGGTTTTATCTTCTTTTCAAATTATAACAGTTATAAAGGAAAGGACCTTGAAGACAATCCAAGAGCCTGCCTTGTATTTTTCTGGAAAGAACTTGAGCGACAGATTCGCATCACCGGTGTAGTTAAGAAACTGGATGAGGCTGCAAATGATGAATATTATTACAGCCGGCCCCAGGGAAGTCAATTAGGTGCCATTGCATCTCCGCAAAGCCAGGTCATCGATAACCGTGAATGGCTGGAAAATAAAGTTGCAGAAGTAGCTAAAGAATATTCCGATAAAAAGATCATCAGGCCCCCTCATTGGGGTGGATATATTGTTCAACCCGTTTCAGTTGAATACTGGCAGGGTCGTTCAAGCAGGCTCCACGACAGGATTCAATATAGTTTGATGGAAGGCGGGGAATGGATGGTGCAGCGGTTGGCACCGTGAGGGGAAGAGGCGAAGAGACGAAGTGGAGAAGTGACGAAGGGGAGAAGTGGAGAAGAGAGGAAGTTGCAATTCTTCTTCACTTCACCACTTCGTCTCTTCGCCACTTCTCCTCTGATTACTTTGCTTGTTTCTTCTTACGTGCAAGTCTTGCTTTTCCGAAAGAACCTTTGAATCTTTTTCCTTTTTTGGTTTTTTTATCACCTCTACCCATGATCTGAATTTTTAGAATGATGTTGAAATTAGTTGTGGGGGCAAATTTGCAGCTTTTTTAGGTAAAAGAGAAGTAAATCTTCGCTAACTCCCAACTCCCAACTCCTATCTCCTCAAAATAAAAAACCCCCAATTTCCATCAGGGGTTTCAAAATCGTAAAAGGCAAGGGTTATAATTTAGCCTGAAGTTCTTTACCAGCTTTGAATCTTGCCACTTTCTTAGCTTTGATCTTGATCACTGCACCAGTCTGAGGGTTGCGACCATTACGCGCAGCTCTCTTAGAAACTGAGAAAGTTCCGAATCCAACCAGAGTTACTTTACCATTTCCTTTCAAAGTCTTGGTAACTGCTTCAATGAAAGAATCCAGAGCAGCGTTAGCTTGTGTTTTAGTAACACCTGCATCATCGGCGATCTTAGCGATCAGTTCAGCTTTGTTCATAGTGTAAATTTTTTAAATAATTAAGCTGTAACAAATTTAGACGCTTTTTTGAACCAACAAAATATTTGATAGTATTTTTTACTTTTCCCAAAATGAGCCACAATCCGCATGGGACAAGGATTTGACGCAGATCAACATTCTCTCATACAACCATAGAGTATTTGCCTGATCGCCTGAAACCCTTGTCAGTACTACGTTTCAAAGAATTATGGCTGAAACCTTTGCTGCTGCTGGGTTTCAGAATGCCGCTGATTGCCGGCATATTGTAAATTCAGGAAAGAAAAATTATGCACATTAGTTAATAACTTCCATCAAAGTCCGGAAGGAAAAAAACTGGTCGCCCCACTT
Organism: uncultured bacterium; assembly: GCA_966112615.1. Classification (GTDB taxonomy): domain Bacteria; phylum Bacteroidota; class Bacteroidia; order Chitinophagales; family Chitinophagaceae; genus Flavitalea. The sequence goes on along the minus strand of CBHWDO010000001.1, from coordinate 237,790 downwards.
TTCATATGAATCCTGGCGCAGTCCCGGTGCAAAGTTCTCGAAATATTTATCTATATGTTCCCTGCTTTCAGCAAAGAATTGAGCTGTATAAGTTGGTCCTTCATCTTCTTCAACATCAAGGATCCTGGCAAAATGATTATCATTAAAAAGCCCCGTTTGCATGATCTCTGGAATATGAATAAGTTTCATCCACTCAAGCCACGCATCATGAATAGTCCAGCTTACTTTCGTTGTTACATTATAAATGATCATACTAATTAAGGTTTAATTCGAGCACAACAGGGCAGTGATCGCTATGCTTCACATCAGGCAAAATGTTTGCCCCTACCAGGTTTGGCAGCAATTCATTGGTAGCATTGATATAATCTATCCTCCAACCTTTATTCTGTAATCTTACAGATGGAAATCGCTGACTCCACCAGGTATAATTATGCGGTTCTTTATTAAAATGACGGAAAGTATCAATAAATCCATCTGCCAGGAACTGGGTCATCCATTCTCTTTCTTCAGGTAAAAATCCGGATGATTTCTTATTCCCCTTCGGATCATGAATATCAATTTCAGTATGTGCAATATTGTAGTCTCCGCAAACGATCAGTTTCGGATTTGTCTTTCTTAGTTCAGTTAAATACTTCCTGAATTCTTCCAGCCATTCGTATTTGAAAGTTTGTCTTTCGTCACCTGAAGTACCGCTTGGAAAATATGCATTGATAAGCCTGATGTCACCAAAGTCAAGCTGGATAACCCTTCCCTCATCATCACTTACTTTATGTCCATTTCCATAAGTGATATTATCCGGTTTGATCTTTGAGAAAACTGCAACACCACTGTAGCCTTTTTTCTGTGCTGAATACCAGCAGTGATCAAAGCCTAATTCATGTAAGAAATCACAGTTGATATCATCTTTGGTAGCTTTTGTTTCCTGTAGACAAATAATATCTGCAGGGTCTGTTTTCAACCAGTCAATAAATCCTTTTTTGATAGCGGCCCTGATGCCATTCACGTTATAGCTGATGATCCTTGTAGACATAAAATTTTAATTGTAACAAATGTAGGCAGATGTTTGGGCTTTAAACAAGTATTGTTGCCTAATAGTTATTAGCTTAGAGATGGATTTATCATGATGAAAAACTGAAGTTATGGTTAAGAAAATGGACCCGATCATTCCTGCGAAAACCCAGGTATTCCTCGATGGACCCAAGCCCCGCGCATATGAATTATCCTTTGCCTGGAAGGTTTTCAGGCAGTTTATCAAGGGATTCAGAACCCTGCATTTTGTTGGACCCTGCATTACTGTTTTTGGTTCTGCAAGATTTAAAGAAGATGATCCTTATTATGAAGCAGCACGTGAATTTGGAAAGCGAATTGCAGCAATGGGATTCACAACCATGACAGGCGGAGGGCCGGGCATCATGGAAGCAGCCAATAGGGGCGCATATGAAAATGGAGGTACATCGGTAGGTTGTAATATTGAGTTGCCTTTTGAACAACAGGCTAATCCATACATGCATAAATGGATCAACTTCGAACATTTTTTTGTGCGTAAGGTGTTGTTGATGAAATACAGTTATGCATTCGTGATCATGCCAGGTGGATTTGGTACGATGGATGAATTCTTTGAAGCACTAACACTCATTCAAACCAAGACCCTTACACAATTTCCGATTGTAGTGTATGGAAAGAAATATTACAAGGAACTCTGGGAATATTTTGAATTCATGGCCCAGCACGGCACCATCAGCCGTGAGGATCTCAAGCTCGTTATGTTCACCGATGATATCGATGAAGCCATGAATCATATCTATACTTATATCAAATCGAATTATAAGGTTAAGCCGAGAGATAGGAATTGGTGGTTGTTGGAGAAGAGATGACATAAAGACGTGGAGACGTGGAGACGGGGAGACATGGGACGGGCAGAACGCCCGTAGGGCTGGCTGAACGATGGGTGTAATACCCTGCGTTCAGCCCATGCGCTTCGCTTGGTTCTGCCCGTCTTCACGTCTCCACGTCTCCACGTCTCCATGTCTCCATTATTCAAGTATAGGCCTCAACCACCTCCTCACATCCTCCAGCTCCATCTCTTTCCTTTCAGCATAATCCCTGAGCTGATCTTCGGAGATCTTTCCTACCCCGAAATACCTGGAAGAAGGATTGGCGAAGTACCATCCGCAAACTGAAGCTGCAGGATACATAGCCAGTGATTCTGTTAGTTGAATGTCGATGGCTGAAGTTGCATTCAACAACTCAAATAACTTATATTTTTCTGTATGATCGGGACATGCCGGGTATCCTGGTGCAGGCCTGATACCCTGGTATTTTTCCTGTATCAGTTCCTCGTTACTTAAATGTTCTTCTGTTGCATATCCCCAGTATTCTTTACGGACTTTCGCATGCATGTATTCAGCCAGTGCTTCGGCAAGCCTGTCGGCCAGGGCCTGCAACATGATCTTGTTATAGTCATCATGGTCGGCAATGAATCTCTGCAAATGCGGTTCAATTCCATGAATAGTTACTGCAAATGCACCGATATGATCCTGCTTTCCTGTTTCTGCAGGAGCTATAAAATCAGCAAGTGAAAAATTAGGCTGGTCTGCAGCTTTCTTGATCTGTTGTCTCAGAAATTCAAGTTTTACTTCCTTACCTCCATCGTACAATGCAACAGTATCCTTTCCATTTGAATTGGCAGGCCAGAATCCAATCACAGCGCGGGCTTCCAACCATTTCTCTTCAACGATCTTCTTCAACAATGCATTGGCATCATTATACAATTTTGTTGCTTCAGCACCAATCACTTCATCCTTTAATATTGCAGGAAATTTTCCATGCATTTCCCAGGCAATGAAGAAAGGCTGCCAGTCAATATAATCTACCAGTTCACTTAACTCAACCGGTGAATACGATCTTGCACCTGTAAAACCAGGTGTTACAGGATTATAATTTGTCCAATCAATTCGTGTATTGTTTTTCTGAGCTTCTTCAAAACTGATGTACTGTTTCACAGTTTTTTTGCTGGCAAAATCGTTCCTTAACTTATCATATTCTGTTTTCACTCCACCCAGGAAATCGATCTTTTGTTCCTTGCTCAATAAACTTCCTGCTGCAGTTACACTTCTTGATGCATCAAGAATATGCACCACACCATGCTCATATTCCGGAGCGATTTTCACCGCAGTATGCATTCTTGAAGTTGTTGCTCCCCCTATCATTAATGGAATATCAAAACCTTGCCTCTTCATCTCCCTGGCCACATGCACCATCTCATCTAATGAAGGGGTAATTAGTCCGCTAAGTCCAATCATGTCAACATTCTCTTTCTTTGCTGCATCCAGGATCTTATCTGCAGGAACCATCACTCCGAGATCAATAATATCATAACCATTACAACCTAAAACCACTCCTACAATATTCTTTCCTATATCATGCACATCGCCTTTTACAGTGGCCAGCAGGATCTTTGCTGCACCTGCAGTTTCGGTGCCGCCAGCAAGTCTGCGTGCTTCTTTTTCTGCCTCAATATATGGGGTCAATACAGCAACGCTTTTCTTCATCACCCTTGCACTCTTCACAACCTGTGGCAGAAACATTTTTCCGCTTCCAAACAGGTCGCCCACTACATTCATTCCATCCATCAGTGGTCCTTCAATAACATCAAGTGGTGCTGGATATTTTAATCTTGCTTCTTCAGTATCAGCATCGATATAATCCGTGATGCCATTTACAAGAGCATGCTTCAAACGCTCTTCCACAGTGCCTTTGCGCCATGCCTCGTCTTTAACAACTGCCTTACCCTTTGCCTTCACAGTTTCGGCAAAAGAAATAAGTTTATCAGTTGCATCTGGATTTCTGTTCAATATCACATCTTCACACAGATCCCTCAATTGAGGCTCAATCTCTGAATACACCTGCAATTGTCCCGCATTCACAATTCCCATATCCATCCCTGCCTGTATCGCATAATACAGGAATACAGCATGCATTGCTTCACGTACTGTATCATTTCCCCTGAATGAAAATGAAATATTACTTACACCACCACTCACTTTCACCAACGGCATCTTTGCCTTGATCTGCTTTGTTGCTTCAATAAAATCAAGCGCATAATTGTTATGCTCCTCAATTCCTGTTGCGATTGCAAAAATGTTTGGATCAAAGATGATATCCTGCGGTTCAAATCCTACAACTTCGGTCAGTATCTTATAGGCTCTTTCACAAATGCTCACGCGCTTTTCCAGGGTATCTGCCTGGCCGTTTTCATCAAAAGCCATCACCACTACAGAAGCACCATAGCTTCTGCAAATAATTGCCTGTTCAATGAATTTTTCTTCACCTTCCTTTAATGAAATAGAATTCACGATACATTTTCCCTGCACACATTGCAGTCCTGCTTCAATGATCGAAAACTTCGAACTGTCGATCATGATCGGGATCTTCGCAATATCAGGTTCTGCCTGCAACAGGTTCAGAAATGTTTGCATCGCTTTCTCTCCATCCAGCAATGCATCATCCATATTTACATCAAGGATCTGTGCTCCGCTTTCCACCTGTTGTCTTGCAACACTCAATGCTTCTTCGTAATTATTCTCACGAATCAGTCTTGCAAATTTCTTGGATCCAGTAACGTTGGTTCTTTCACCAACATTCAGAAAATTAGTTTCAGGCCTTACCACCAGTGGTTCCAGTCCTGCGATCCTCAAATAAGGTTTGATATGTATTGGCTCGTTCATGTTTCTCTCTTATGCAGTTGTGTTGTCTGTAACAGGTAATGGACGTGGCTTAATCGTCTTTACATGTTCAGCGATATGTTTGATATGATCCGGGGTTGTTCCGCAACATCCGCCTACGATGTTCACGAATCCTTCCTTTGCCCAGTCTTCGATAAAGTGCGCAGTCTGTTCCGGTAATTCATCATACTCACCCATGGCATTTGGTAAACCTGCATTTGGATAGGCTGATGTAAAACAGTTTGCAATGGAACTTAATTCTTCGATATGTGGTCGCATTTCTGCTGCACCCAATGCACAATTCAACCCGATACTCAATGGATGTGCATGCATCACAGAGATGTAGAATGCTTCAAGTGTTTGTCCGCTCAGCGTTCTGCCCGATGCATCGGTGATCGTACCGCTAATCATTACCGGTAATTCCGGCTGATCAACATCCCTGAAATATTTTTTGATGGCATAGATCGCCGCTTTTGCATTCAATGTATCGAAGATGGTTTCGATCAGTAATAGATCCACACCGCCTTCATGTAATCCTTTTACCTGCTCATAATATGCATCGGCAACTTCCTGGAATGTTACTGCCCGGAATCCTGGATTATTCACATCCGGCGACAATGATAAAGTTTTGTTCATTGGCCCGATCGCACCGGCAACAAATTTTCCTCCCTTATCCCCGGTTTCTTTCAAATACTCTTCCACAGCCTGTTTGGCAACTTTAGCAGCAGCTACATTGATCTCGAAAGCCAGGTCTTCCATATGGTAGTCGGCCATCGAAATTCTTTGTGAATTGAAGGTATTTGTCTCAATGATATCTGCACCTGCATACAGATATTGCTTATGAATTCCCTTGATGATCTCCGGCTGGGTAAGGCAGAGCAGGTCATTATTGCCTTTCAGATCACTCGGCCAGTCTTTGAATCGCTCGCCGCGATAGTCTGCTTCTTCCAGTTTATGTCGCTGGATCATGGTTCCCATAGCGCCATCTATCACCAGGATGCGCTCTGATAATGCTTTTCTGATGTCCATAATTATATAGATCGAAGGAGGATGTGCTGGCAGGACCTGTATGCTAAACGTTGGGAAGCCAATGGCCTCCGCGCGTTTATTAGTTCTGTTATTCCTGGGGAACAGGTCCGGGCCGAACAATAAACAAATCCGCCCGATGAGTGGCAAAGGTAGTTCATCATGCAGTTTTTTGCTCGTTTTTTTTAATTTGAATTACCTTACGCCGCTTATTGATCACTATGGCGGTAACTATTTGCCTGGATTTTGGGAACACCCGTTTGAAAGCGGGGATATTTATTGATGGTCATCTCGAGCCAATTCTTGTGTTGAATGATGGATCCGTAGCGGACCTTCAAACCATCATCGATGAATATCATCCATCCAAAGCCATTCTTTCCTCTGTAGTGGATCATGATCCGGAAATCGAAACCCTTCTCTCCAAACATTGCCTTTTCCATAGATTATCCCATACCACGAAGCTGAATTTTACCACACCGGTAGGAAAGCCTTCAACCATTGGGGCCGACAGGCTTGCGCTGGTTTCAGCTGCCGTAAGGGAATATCCGGGAAAAAACACACTGGTAGTGGGTTTGGGAACCTGTATCACTTTCAATTTCGTTAATAAGAACAGGGAATTTGTGGGTGGAAGTATTTCGCCTGGAATGGAAATGCGTTTCAAATCTTTGGAACATTTCACCGCCAAGCTTCCCCTGGTGGAAAAGGATTGGAATTTCCCCCTGATCGGTTATGATACCCGTACCAATATCCTCAGTGGCGTGATCCTGGGAATGGCTCACGAGATCGATGGAGTGATCAATGATTACAAGGAAAGATGGGGGAACTTTAACGTGGTGTTAACCGGGGGTGACGGACCCTATTTTGTGTACCATCTTAAAAACAAGATATTTGCAGACCCTAATTTCATCTTTAAAGGTCTGTATGCTATCAGCGAAGAAAATAATGTATAAGAAAATCAGTCTGTTAGGTGTTGTATCACTGCTTGGATTTGCAGCACAGGCACAAAATGAAAACAGCCCTTATTCAAGATATGGATTGGGTGACCAGGTTCCATCTCAACACATGATCAACCGTGGAATGGGTGGAGTTTCTGCAGCTTATTCAGATTTCCAGTCGATCAATTTCATCAATCCAGCTTCTTATTCAAGGTTGAAAGTAACCACCCTGGATATTGCAGCGGAGATCGACAGTCGTACCATCAGAACCACCAACCCGGTGGCCAAATTCAATGGAGTAAGCCCGATCATCAGTTATGTTCAGATTGGTATTCCCTTGAGTACCAAGAAGAACTGGGGGATGAATATTGGTCTAAGGCCGCTTACCAGGATCAGCTATAACCTTCAATCCGGTGGAAGAATTGATGGAGTCGACAGCATCAGAACTATTTACAAAGGCACCGGTGGATCTTACCAGGTATATGCCGGTACAGGATTTTCCATCGGCGATCTTAGTGTAGGTTTCAATGCCGGTTATCTTTTTGGTTCGAAAGAATACAATTCTGAAAGATATTTTATCCCTGATTCATCCTATAGTTTTTACTACCCCGGGGGTTTCAGGAATAAAGCGAACTATGGAGGTTTCTTCCTGAATTACGGTCTTCAGTTTAAAAAGAAGCTGAGCAAAAAGACCATGCTCCAACTGGGTGCTTACGGAAATTTGAAACAGACCCTGAATGGTACGGTTGACAAGACAATCGAAACATTCAGAACAAGTGAAACCGGAACAGTTACGATTGACAGTGTTGAAAAGATCACCGGTATTAAGGGTGATGTGATCTATCCTCAGAACATCGGTTTTGGATTCATGATCAATAAGGAAGATCGTATTCTCTTCGGTGCAGATTATAGCATGAGCAAATGGTCTGAATTCCGTTTTCTTGGTGAGCAGGACCAGGTGCAGGACAGTTGGAGATTCAATGTAGGTGGGCAGTTGCTTCCTAATCCAATCAATCCAAAATCATATTGGGGAAGAGTTGCTTACCGCGCGGGTTTCATGTATGGAAAAGATTATATCAAGGTTGATAAGGATCTGAAAACATATTCCATCACCTTTGGTATGGGATTGCCGATGCGTAAAGCGCAATACACTAATCAGTATTCAGTGATCCATACATCCATTGAATTTGGACAGAGAGGAAATAAGGAAAACATCCTGAGGGAAAATTACTTCAGGCTGGGACTGGGATTCACTTTGAGCGATATCTGGTTCATCAAACGTAAATACGATTAATGAGATCATTTCGAAATATCATCATAATAGCAGCCCTGTTATCGGGCTGTTTTTTTATTTGGGGATGTGAGAACGATGAAAAAAAGATCGATGCATTGCTTTCCAAAAAGATAGGTGTTGAAGAAGGAAAGAACATCGAGAGTTATATGAGCCAGGATGGCAAGATGAAAGGAAAGCTCACTGCACCTTACATGCTGAGGTACCAGGCGGATAGTCCATATATTGAATTTCCCCGCAGGCTTCATGTTGATTTCTTCAATGATTCAGTGAAGATCGAAAGTGTACTCGATGCAAAATATGCGAAGTATAAAGAAGGTGAAAGAAAGGTGTATCTGCGGGATAGTATCGTTGTGATCAATAAGATGAAGGGCGATACACTTAAGACCGAAGAGTTATGGTGGGATCAGAATAAACAGATCTTTTATACGGATAAAGATGTTCAGATCAGGCAGCGTGACAGAACTATCTTCGGTAAAGGATTAACAGCTGCACAAAACTTCAGTGAATATACCATCTTCAAGATCTATGGAACTGTGCTGACAAATGAGAGTGGATTTTAATTAATTTGTACCAAATCATTTGTATGGAATACAGGAGACTTGGCCGTTCCGGCCTTCAGCTTAGTGTGTTATCCTTCGGTAGCTGGGTTACTTTTCATAAACAGATCGACGACAGTATTGCTGATGAGCTCATGGGCATGGCATACGATCGTGGTATCAATTTCTTCGACAATGCCGAAACCTATGCATTGGGTGAGAGTGAGAAAATGATGGGTCGCGTACTCCGTAAAAAAGGCTGGGATCGTACTTCATACATTCTATCTTCCAAAGCATATTTTGGATGGAGAGGAAAAAATAATAAACCAAATCAGACAGGATTAAGCAGGAAGCATTTAGTGGAAGCCTGCAATGAAGCATTGGAAAGATTGCAGACAGATTACCTGGATCTATATTTCTGTCATCGCCCCGATCCTAATGTTCCGATTGAAGAAGTGGTGTGGACCATGCATAACCTGATCATCCAGGGAAAAGTATTGTATTGGGGAACCAGCATGTGGAGCGGTGCAGAGATCATGGAAGCTCATCGTGTTGCACAGCAGTATGGATTGATTGGTCCAACCATGGAACAGCCTCAATACAATATGTTCGACAGGAATAAGGTGGAGCTTGATTATGAGCCGGTGTATAAGAATGTTGGTCTTGGTACCACCATCTGGAGTCCGCTGGCGGCGGGCTTTCTGACCGGTAAATACCTGGATGGATTTCCTGAAGGAAGCAGGCTGGCCATGCCGGGATTCGAATGGCTGCGCGACAGGTGGATCGCTGAACACAGGGTGGAGAAATTAAGATCACTTGTTGACCTTGCTAAGGAAATGAATGTTTCAATGGCTTCACTTGCCATTGCATGGACCATTAAAAATCCTCATGTAACTACAGCAATATTGGGAGCAACTAAAGCTTCACAATTAGAGGAGAATTTCAAAGCACTTGATGTTTTGCCTTTACTTAATGAAGAATTAATGGATAGAATAGAAAAAATACTGGGGAATAAACCAGTTTTGGATTTGATGTAACAGCACAATAAAAGAACCAGATGAAAAAATTAGCAATTGCATTGGTAGTAGTAGGTCTCTCTTCCTTTATTATGAAAAAGCCATCCAACCCCGTGATCGCACATCGTGGTGCATTTAAGAAAAATGAATTTCCTGAAAATTCGATCGCTGCATTGAAAGAAGCGATCAGGCTTGGATGTTATGGATCTGAATTTGATGTACACATGACAGCAGATGATTCACTGATCATCAATCATGATCCGCATTACAACAAACTGGAAGTGGAGAAAACTACATATGCAGAATTGATTAAAACTTCATTAAGCAACGGCGAGAAGCTTCCAACATTAAGAGAATATATCCAGGCTGGTAAAGACCAGAAGAAAACCAAACTGATCCTGGAGATCAAACCTTCAGCAGGGGGTCCGGAAAGAGCGCGCGAAATAGTTGGAAAAGTTGTACAGATGGTGAAAGAATTGAAAGCAAAAAAGAATACGATCTATATCAGTTTTGATTATGATATGCTGCTGGAGATTCTTAAACTGGATCCTAAAGCGAACACTCAGTATTTGAAAGGTGATAAATCTCCGGAGGAAGTAAAGAAAGATGGCATCAAAGGAATTGATTACAATTTCATGGTGTTCAAGAACAATCCTTCATGGATCGATGAAGCAAAGAAGCATAAACTTGCTTTGAATGCATGGACTGTCAACAAGCAGGAAGATTGTGAATGGCTTTTGTCAAAAGGATTTGATTTCATTACCACCAATGAACCTGAAATGCTTTTGGATTTGAAAAAATAAAAGTAATTTCTGTTTCGATTCCGCTCTATGGATACGGTTCCCTATGATGAATATTCATCACCTTATCCATTGATATGAGCACCACTACTGCTTTATTCAAATCTTTTCCTTCAGTAGCTGAGATTGAATCCACTTCTGCGATCAAGGATCCTGTCAACAGGAATCTAAACATCACTCAATCATATTTCGAAATCTCCCGGTCCTTTATTTCGAGGACCGGTGAGGTTTCTAACTGGTGCACATTTGCGACCTGGGCTTCCAGGCAGGCTGGTGTTACGATACGCGGAGAAGATCTTAGAAACAAATTGCTGGATACGCTTACGCGGAATTCAAACATTCAGCAGTTACTAAAGCTCATTCTTTTTTATGCGAAGCAATTAGGGAAAGAGTCAGCAAATAATATCCATCTTGAAGCAATAAAGAGGATTGTTGAAACTGCTCAATCCCATGCGAGCAGTGCAGTTGCAAGAGGCAATAAGAAAGTATATGATGAGATTGCAAAGGAATTTTCAAGATTCATGGAAAGCTGTATGCATGATGAATGTTATGATGCCGTTTCTATTGAAAAATTTTGTGCAAAGCTGTTGCCAGGCGCAGCTCCTGGCGGACAGGAATACCTGTCGAAAGCATTCCGGTTATATTATGAAGCATGGTTCGAGGTAAACCCATCGATCAAACATCAGAAAATTTATTATGCCAATGTGCTGGTTGGTTACCATGAGCAAACCAGGTTACAGCCGGAGATCTTTGATTCAATGAATGCTGCAAGGATCGATCCTACTAAAATCAAGGACCACCTGTCTAATATGATTTTGAAGAATACATCCACCAAGGGAAAGTTTTATTATTTCATGGATTGGATCGTTGGTAAAACGGATCTATTTAAGAAAGCAATTGACTCACTCGTTGAAGAGGCTGAATCACATATCCGGAAAGTTATTACTGATCAGCTGATGACATTAAGATTGCCAACCGGCGAGGTGTTGGAACTGGGCAGTGACCTGTTATCAAAGCCCTGTGAGCAGTTAAGCAGTATTGATCAGGTGGAATTAATGGAATTACTTGATCGGCTCAGGATTGCATCAAAAAATAGTGATGGAGCCGGATGTACTGACTGGTCTGATCTATCCCAGAGAATTCATTACATCGCCTATTTGTTCCGGTGTTACCATGCCAATCATGAATTATTTATGGCGCCATTTTTCGAAACCCAGGTTGAGGTCATAAAGGCCGGCGGTATTCCTACAGGAGATCTATAATTAAAACCAACTATATGGCAGACCAACTTCCACCAATCGATCCTGAAGTTTATAAAGAAATAATGAACAGAGTGAAAGTGTATAGCCGACGGGTAGACCGGCTATCAAATTTTGTAATAGCAGGAGGGATCATCAGTATTGTTTGTTCATTATTCATATCAGCATTCGTAGGTTCATTAGGAACTTATGAGAATCTCATCATTCGAATTGTTTCATTTGTTTCCGCGCTTACATTAACGCTGATGGGTGCATTCAATTTATCTAAGAGGCTCAGTGATATTCGCGGCGCCTGGACCTTTCTCAACCGTGCTGTTTACCGGTACAAAAGCAAGCTGATCAATAGTGATGAATTACTGAAAGCATATGATGAAGCGGAAAATATGGTAGGGCCGGTGGAGTTTAATTATGATAGTAAAGATTAGATTAAAATTGTCATTTTTATGAACGGCATTCAACCATATTTGTTGAATGCCGTTTTGCTTTATCTTACGCAATCACATTTTAAAAATTCTGGTAGTCTATGATGAAGAAGATTTTGCCACTCGCATTATCAATTGCTGCATGTGTGCCGGCAACTGCGCAGGATGGCCTGTTACTCCGTCATCCTGCTATTAACCCCGAAGGAAACCTTATTGCATTTTCTCACCAGGGCGATATCTGGACAGTGCCGGCTTCCGGCGGAAGACCTGAGCGACTGACTATTCACGAAGCATACGAATCAAACCCTGTTTTTAGTCCTGATGGAAAAACAATCGCTTTCTCCGGAGCCCGTTATGGAAATAATGATGTGTTCACCATCCCTGTCCAGGGCGGTACACCAAAGCGTCTCACCTTCCATTCCGCTTCCGACAATATTGCAAGCTGGCTTAGCAATGATAAGCTGCTCTTCAATACCAGTCGCGAATTCCGCCAGATTGAAAGAGAGCCTGAAATGTATATCATCACTGCTAAAGGAGGAACTGAGCAAAGGCATACCAATGTACTTGGTTTTGAACCGGCAACTTCTCCTAATGGAAGATTCATTGCATTTGTGAAGGGTGGAAGCAATCCTGTTGCACGCGAAGATTATCGCGGGTCTTCAGATCGTGAGATCTGGATCTTCGATTCAAAGACCAATGCATACAACAAACTTCCATTGTTTACTTCTAATGATATCATGCCGCAATGGGCTGATGACAATACTCTTTACTTCCTGAGTTCAAATTCAGGAACATACAATTTATACCGTATCAAGCTTGATGATAATGGTAAGGCAGCATCAAAACCTGAGCAGCTTACAAAATATTCTGATGAAGCAATTCGTCATTATAGCATTGCAAAGAATGCATCTGCCATTGTATTTGAGAAAGACATGAATCTCTATCTCTGGAAGAATGGAACTGCTGCAAAGATCAATGTGCAAATGAGTGCGGATGATCGATTTGATCCTGAAGAAAATAAAAGCTTTACCAATGGAGCCACTGAGTATGCCATCTCACCAAATGGCAAGATGATGGCTTTTACCATTCGTGGTGAAGTTTTTATCAAAGAAGCAGATAAAGAAAAAAGCCGCAGTGTGAATGTTTCCAATCATCCTTACCGCGATATGAATCCTGTATGGCTGAATGATTCAGCACTCATCTTTACATCCGACAGGAATGATGGAAATTTTGATCTTTACATGGTTCGTTCAGTTGATACAAACGAAGTGAATCTTTTCAGAACATTGAAGCCAGGCATCATCCAGGTTACCAAAACATCTGAAAATGAAAGGTCACCTGTAGTTTCTCCCGACGGGAAAAAGATCGCTTATGTTCGTGGAAGAGGTGAACTCGTAGTGGCTGATATCAACGGAAACGGAAAGCTTTCCAATGAAAAATCATTGGGCGATAGCTGGAGTGCACCAGGAGGAATTGCATGGAGTCCAGATAACAAGTGGCTTGCTTATTCACGTTCGGATCTTTATGCAAACTTTGAAGTATTCATTCAACCTGCCGACAATTCTGCAAAGCCGGTGAATGTTACCATGCATCCTCGTTCTGAGAGCAATCCTGTTTGGAGTCCTGATGGTACCAAGCTTGGATTTTTATCTGCAAGAAATAATTTGAGTACCGATGTCTGGTTTATTTGGTTGAGAAAAGAGGATTGGGAAAAAGTGAATGAAGACTGGCAGGATGCTCCATCTTCCGATAATGCTAAAACTAAATCTAACCTGAAACCATTGAAGATAGACTTTGATGGTATTAGTGAAAGAACTGTCCAGGTAACTAATTTTCCTGGTAATGAAGGTGATTTTGTAATATCAAAAGATGGTCAGACGTTTTATTACACTGCCAGCACAAGTACCGCAAAGGGTCGTGATCTGTATAGTATCAAATGGGATGGAAAGGAATTGAAGGAACTTACTAAAGGAGGAGCTAACCCCGGTTCCCTCAATATTGATAATGAAGGAAAATATATCTACTTCACACGCATGGGTGGAACCATTGCAAGAATTGATGCAAAATCTGGTGCGCAGGAATCCATGCCTTACAGTGCAAAGTTCAGAATAGATTACAAGACAGAAAGAGAGCAGGTCTTTGAAGAAGCCTGGAGAACCATGCGCGATAATTTCTATGATCCGAAAATGCATGGGTATAACTGGAAGGAATTGCATGATAAATATAAACCACGTGCAGTAGCTGCAAGTACAAGCAATGATTTCCGGGATATGTTCAACCTGATGCTTGGTGAATTGAACAGTAGTCACCAGGGTTTTAATCCTCCCGACAGAACTGAAACCCAGCGTGAGTCTACGGGTTTGCTGGGTGTTGAATTGATACCAGGTAATGATGGAATGAAGGTGTCGCGTGTGATTCCTAATTCCCCTGCAGCCCGCACTGGTAGCAGGTTATATGAAGGTGATGTGATCACTGCAGTGAATTCGGAAGTATACAGATCGAATGAAAATTTTTATTCATTGCTGAGCGGTTTGGTGAATGAAAGAATTCTTCTTACTGTAAAAGACAGCAAGGGCAAGAGCAGGGAAGTATTGATTCGCCCTACCAATAGCCTGAGTGATGAATTATACAAAGAGTGGGTTTTGAACAGGAAAAAACTGGTGGAAAAATATTCTAATGGTAAGTTGGGATATGTTCATATCCAGGCGATGAATATGCCAAGCTTTGAAGAAACAGAAAGAGAGTTTACTGCTGCAGGGTACGGTAAAGACGGATTGATCATAGATGTTAGATACAATGGAGGAGGAAGTACAACTGATTACCTCATGACTGTACTCAACTACAAACAACATGCATACACAGTTCCAAGGGGTGCTTCAGATGATCCAGAAAAAGATAAGCTTAGGTTCAGGGATTATTATCCTGTGGGTGAAAGGTTGGTGTATGCTGCATGGATGAAACCTTCCATTGCTTTATGTAATGAGTCAAGTTATTCCAATGCTGAGATCTTCTCTCATGCTTATAAAACATTGGGTATTGGTAAACTGGTAGGAACACCTACAAACGGATCCGTAATTTCAACGGGTGCTGCTACAATGCTTGATGGATCAACATTGCGTTTGCCTGGAAGAGGATGGTATACCAAAGCAACTGATAAGAACCAGGAGCTTGGTGCCGCCGAACCGGATATAGTTATCGAAAATTCAGTTGATTATATTATCAAAAATGAAGATGAGCAATTGAAGAAGGCAGTTGATGAACTGATGAAACAATTAAAGTAAATTATAATGGCCGCTTTTAAAGCGGCCATTATAATTTTGGATTATCTGTTGCAGTATTAGAAGAGTCCTCATGTGTTCCCGGATAATCTTCATTCATTTGTTTCTCATAATCTTTTCTGTCCTCTTTGTTTTTGAGAATAAGGAATCCAATGAAGATCAATCCAATCAAAACTACAATAATGATAACAGTGGTATTCATTCTATAATTTACCTTATTAAATCGAAGAGGTATATTAAATTTTTAGGATCAGGCTCCCAGCCAATCTTTTAATATTGCCGCTCGCTCCCTGCTAACCAGTATTTCTTCTTCCGGAAATACAGAATTTTCAATTTTTAATTTTCCATTGAACCACGGATGAACTGCAGCTATTATATCATGCGCAATGATATATTGACGGTTTGCACGAAAGAAATATTTTGGATCGACCATCTTCTCGAGTTCATCAAGTGTATGATCAACGATGAACTTTTGTTTGTTCCTTGTGATGATATAATTCAAAGTATTCTTTGCTGTAAAAAATGCCACTTCATTGACATGAATGGAAACAAGCTTCTGTCCTTGTTTTACGAGAAACCTGTTTTTATACTCAACAGGTTTTGCCAGTAGTTTGAGCAGCCCTTCAAGATTTGAGGATTGCAGTTTTCCGTGATAATCCTTCCATTTATTGATAGCTGATTCAAGTTCATTCTTCTGGATCGGTTTCAGCAGGTAATCAATGCTGTTTACTTTGAATGCCCTGATGGCAAATTCATCGTATGCAGTAGTGAAAATAACAGGCGTTTTAATTTCAACCTGTTCAAAGATCTCAAAGCATTGCCCATCCGCAAGTTCAATATCCATAAAGATCAATTCAGGAGCATCATTATCTTTAAGCCACTTTACTGTACTTTCAATGCTATTACATTGTCCCAGGATATCTGCCGATGGCTCAATTGAAGTGATGAGCCTGGAAAGTTCCCTCGCCAGTAAATATTCATCCTCAACTATGAGCAATTTCATAATACTTATTTTTTATAATTGGAATGGATACACTAAATGTTTCAACTGATTCTGTGACCTGCACCATTCCTTGATTTAGCAGGTTGTATTTTGATATGATATTTTTCAATCCCATCTTATTAGAGAATGGCTGACTGTTCTTCCTTTGTAGATTGTTTTCAATTACAATATGGTCATTGCTTTCAAATATTTTTATGTGCAACGGTTTTTCAGCCAGTACAATATTGTGCTTTACCGCATTTTCGAGCAATAACTGGAATGTAAGCGGTGGAATGAATTTCATCCTTGTTTCTTCTGAAAGATCGACATCAAGCTGAATGCCTTTTCCGAACCTGGTTTTCAACAGGTCGGTATAACTTAATGTAAAATTGATTTCTTCTTCAATGGTTACAAGATCCTTTTCATTCGCCTGCAATAAATACCTGTAAACCAGTGCCAGCTCATTGATATATTTCACTGCTTTCTGTGGATCTTCCGTTACCAGGGATGAAATGGAACTCAGATTATTAAATAAGAAATGCGGGTTGATCTGCGATTTCAATGAATCAAGTTGCGTTTGCAGGTTCTCTCTTTTCAATGCTTCTGTTTCAGTATACAACTGTTTCCACTTTTGGAAATAATAGAATCCTTCATAGATCGTCATTACAATAGCCACGTATAGCAATCCTACGAAAATACTGTACAGGTAACCTTCTGGCGGGAAAAGGTAACCCCAGAATAATGTCTTATCATAAACCCATACATTGATATACCGCACCAGGATGGTAGCAGCCATACATCCAAGGAATGTATAAAGGATGCGTTTCCTGGACTCCGAGAGTTCAGGAAACGCATTTCTGAAGTAAACAAGGACCACCCGGTTAACTTCCCAAAGCACAATGGCTTCTACAACAGAAATCAAATAAACCTGCCAGACTGTAAATGCTTTGTCGGGTTCACCATGGTTTTCATTGAAGAATATGATGTGCGACATTACAGCGATCAATGGAATTCCAATAAAACGGAACCATTTATCTTTCAGCCTGATCTTATTTGTTGCCATGGTTAGGGTTATAGCTTTGTCAAGTTAGTAAAACTGCAGTTGTTTATCGCCAGTTGGCCACATATCTTCCAAGCTCATTCTTCAAATCAGTTACTTTAAAAAGATATGGACCTGGAATTCTTCTTCCTGCAGTGATATTGATAAAGAGATAGGTATCATTATCCGGAACATACAGTATCATGGTAGAGTTGCCTATACCATCACCTTCATGGCCTCTTTGAGGTGTGCTACCCTTGCGGAATTGCCAGTATTCAATGCCCAATCCATAGCTTGGATATTCTGAACCTGCTTCCTGGAACCATGTCAGCATCTCATTAAGCGATTGTTTTGTAACAACCCTTCCCTTCATCAAGGCTTCATAAAAAATAATAGCATCGGTTGGAGTTCCTGAAATTCCACCCCATCCATAAGATGCATCACCTACAAAATGATTCCACATGGTTACATCTATTAACTGATCTGTACCCTGAAGGTCAGCATAATAATGAGGGAATCCCAGCTGTGCTGCTTTTGCAGGAGATACCTGGAAATATGTTTCTTTTAAAGAAAATCTTTTAATGATCCTTTCTCTCAGGAGGTCTGCATATGATCTTCCGCTCACCTTTTCCAGGATAACATACAGCAAAAGATAGTTTGTATTACTGTAGAAATATTTTGTTCCAGGTTCAGATAACAATGCACGATCAGAACTCATTTGAATGATTTCCGCTAATGAAGGCTGGTTTGAAGGATCCTGGAACTGTCTTCCCAGGTACTCCGGAAGATCAGTGAAATTCATTAATCCTGAAGAGTGATTCAACAACATCCTTACCGTGATCTTATCTGCACCAGTGATTTTTTGTTGAAGGGTATCGGGCAAATACTGTTGGATCTTTGCATCCAGGTTGATCCTGCCTCTTTCTTTTTCCATCATGATAAGCGTTGCTGTATAGCTTTTGGTAAGACTGAAATACCAGCCAGGACTACATGGATTCAGGCTGTCCTGTGTTGCGGTGTTTGAATACCCGGCAGAAGTACTGTACCAACCGGAATTGTTTTTCACAGTAACCTGTACACCGGGTAGTCCTTTCTGAATGTACCGTTGTACAATAGCGGTGATAGAATCTTTCATGGGATGCTGCAGGTTTTTTCTGATACCTGTGCATTCACAATTCTCATTGGATCCAATATGGATCGGCTTGCTGCATGCAATGCTCATAACACTCATGAACAATGCAATGGATAAATAAACTTTTTTCACTTGAAGGTTTTGATGCAAGTAACCCAGTTCCGGAAGGGTTGTCAATCTCTTAACCTATGAAGCGTAGAATTTTGCCAATGAAGCGTGATGTGATGAACGGTAGTCCATTTAAACACTATTAACATTTATTTGAAAGATCTTCTCCATTTTTTTGTGCCTCATTAATTATACCATGAAACCAAAACCTTATCCTTTTTTATTATTAGCGGTCTTCTTTTCAATGTTCATCTTATCATGCAAAAAAGAAAAGAACGAGGAAATCCCACCATCAGAGCAGGGCATTTTTATCAGGATCAATGATGGTCAATGGATCAAGACAGGACAAGCCCTTGCTCAATTTTATCCTGAGGGAAGTGAAACCTATATCACAGGACAGGTTTCAAAAGACGGAGAGAATGCAGGGTCCATAGTGATCAACTGGACAGGACCGGAAAAAATTTCCAATACATATGCCTGGGATAATTATGGCTCCAATAATTTTCTATATGCTGAAAGGGCAGGTCTTAATACAGTTGTCTACCAGGAACATTATACTACCGATAATGGATCTGAAAATAGTCCGGGTCAACTGAAGATCACCAAATATGGTAACGTTGGTGAAACTGTTTCCGGAACATTTATCATTGAGAAATCAGGGATCTATGGTGAAGGAAGAACGACTGCCAAAATCGAAGGGTATTTCAATGCAAGGAGAATTCAAAACTACTCACTGAAATGAAAGCGCTGATCCTACTATTATTAATTGCTCCTGTATTTCAATCATTCGGTCAGAATACCTGCATGGCGATCAATGAATCACGTGCATGGAAGTATACAGGTAAAGTTGCAAACATTGAGCGGGTTCCCAAAAACCTTGCACCAGCTGTAACCACCAGGGCACAGCGACTCGCAGAAATATTAATGAAAGCATACCCGGATCCGAAAGGTCTCGAAGCAAACATGCGACTTGTTGCAGATGGAGAGGGTGAACACTATGAATTCAAACCTGAACTCACAGGTCCAAATGCTCCTTTGAGATATTCATCGCAGGGATGGTTCTTTTCCCTTTACTGTAATCCTTCAGGTCCTGGTAAAAGAGAAGTGGAGACTGGTACGCAGGTTAATGTATATGTGAACTGGCTGTATGATTTTATGGATAATGCAGAAGGCCCTTTCGGAAATTTTACTCTGGAGAATGGTCAGCAGATTTATTTCATGCCATATAAGATCGGTGAGTTGAAAGGCAGGCCCTTGTATTGTTTGCAGAATACTCCTGCCATGAAGAATCAAAGGGATCATATTATTAATGCATTAACGCCAAGAGAATCTGTGCTCATAACCAGGGATGGTAAATTACCATTCAGACCTGTTCAAAATGAAGAATACCTGCGTGCAGTTCAGAAAGGAGTAAGTTTTATGATGAAGGAATCAGAAGCAGGGGAATCGAAGTGGAAGAATGTTTTAAAAGAGTCGCTAGCAGATCTTGATAAGATGAATTTCGCTTCTGAAGCACAACGTGAAAAAGAAAAAGCCTCAGCAAGGAAAGAAGTGGATATGGCTTTGAAAAATACTTTGGCTGATATTCAGCGTTACAGAAAAATTTTGGAAGAAATTGACCTGCTTTTAAATGCATTGAGTGCCGAAGAAAAAAAGCAGCAGGCTGTTGCAAGGGATATGACTGCCATCATTCATTCAAAGGATATGGTTAAAGAATTTCGGAACCAGCAGAAAATAGGCAGGCCACTTATCACTCATGATTTTTCTTATTTTAATTCAAAGTTTTCAAGAAGTTCTATTCAATTTATCCAGTTACATCTTCGGTATGAAACACATCAAAGCCAGGTAGCTAAAGAAGATATGATCAAAAAATTCCGCGAGAATATTGACCTTGAGGCCCTTCAGAATTTATTGGATAAAAGCTGATAAGATCTGCGCAACGGTTTTTGATCAGCAGTTGTCAATTAAGAAAAAACATTATGAAGCAGATAATTTTCTCTCTTTTGCTGTTGGTCACATTTGCTTCCTGCAATAAAAATTCTTCCGGAAATGATGAACTGGAAGGAACATACAAAGGAACTTTTCAGCGCCAGATCCTTGGAGCAGGTGAAGTTTCACATGTTACCATTACATTCCAGGATGGCAAATATGAAGGCGAAAGTGATAAGCCCATGTATCCCGCACTTTGCAAAGGAAATTATTCCATCAATAAAGGAAAGGGAATATTCGAAAACAAATGTTACTGGACCGCAAACTTCGATTGGACCCTTATTTTAAACGGCGATTACCAGGTAACAAGAAATGGCAATCAATTGCTGATTGTTAAACAATATGGAAATGAATCAAAAGATATTTATACACTTGTTAAACAATAACAGGTAATCAATTTTGTTTTGGTTTGCATTTTGCTCCGGGTGTTGCTGCACCCGGAGTTTTTATTTTACGACAGCAAGTATTCTTTTCAAGTAGCGTCCAAAAGAACTCTTTCCCCCAAATCCTGTTATGTGTTAAAATGACATTAAAGAGAAAGATTTACATCAACCATTAGAAGATTAAGGCATGAGACGACTATTACTATTCTTGTTAGCAAGCTCATTTTTTACATTGGTTAAGGCGCAGGACGACCCCGAACAACTACCTTTCGATACACAGAGAGAAAGATATTCGCCTTCAAGATTGTTTGGACGGGTTATCGACAGTAAAACTAATAAGGGCCTGGAAGCTGCTTCTGTGCAGGTTTTCATGAAATCCCAGGGTAAAGACACACTCATCGCAGGAGGCCTGACCAAGGCCAATGGCGACTTCAGCTTTAGCAATATCCCGCTTGCCGATACATTCAGGGTGATGTTTTCAGCAATTGGCTACAGGGGCATTTCTGAGGAATATTCATTGGGAAGGGGCGAAAATCGCACAGGTAATTTTGAGCGCGACCTCGGAAATATCAAACTTGCAGAAGAGGCAGAATTCCTTGGAGCTGTAACTGTTGTTGCCACAAAACCACCACTGACCCTTGGTGTGGATCGTAAAGTTTTTAATGTTGATAAGAGCATTACTTCTACGGGGGGAACCGCTATTGATGTAATGAGAAACATACCTTCTCTCACAGTGGATGTGGAAGGAAACGTGCAGTTGAGGAATTCAAGCCCCCAGATCTTTGTGGATGGACGACCAACCATTTTAACACTGGACCAGATTCCGGCCGACGATATTGAAAGAGTGGAACTGATCACCAATCCCTCTTCAAAATTTGATGCTGCCAGTAGCGGAGGTATCATCAACGTCATTCTGAAAAAGAACCGTAAGCTTGGACTGAATGGAATAGTTTCCGCAGGAGTTGGTACCCCGGGAATTTTAACCGGAAACTTATCACTTAACCTGCGACAGGGTAAATTCAATTTCTTCACCAGTGGAAACTATAACAGGTCGGGCGGAGTTGCAAAAGGTGAATCATTCCGTCAAAATAAAGTGAACGGACAATTAGCTGATTATTTCAACCAGGTTTCAGAAACAGACAGGACAAGGCAATTCTCATCCGTAAGGTTTGGTTTTGATTATTTCATTGATAACCGCAATACCATTTCATTATCGCAGAATTTCGTAAAAGGAAAATTCAACAGTTTTGAAGACCAGGACCAGCAATACAGGTCTGTATTTGGTGAACTGGAAAGAACCGGTAGAAGATTTTCTGACAATCCATCTGATTTTGATCGTTCCAATACTCAATTGAACTATAAACACAGCTTCCCAAAATCAGGTCACGAGTTAACTGCAGATATCACGTATAACAAAGGCGGCAGGAATAGTAATTCACTCATCACGAATTATTTTCAGTATTTCAATAATGGTGGGCCTGATGAGTTTGATACCACTGTTGTGAGAAACTTTGGGGTGAATGATAACAGCCAGCTTACTTTCCAGATCGATTATGTAAATCCGATCTCTGAAAATTCTAAAATTGAAATGGGTGTTCGATCTTTCAGAAACGAACAGACAAGCTTATTTAATGTTTTCTCAGTAGTTGGAAATACTGAAGCTAAACTTCCTCTCAGTAATAATTATAAGTTTGAAGAACAGATCCAGGCCGCATATATTACCTATTCCGGAAAGCTTGGAAAACTTCAATACCAATTAGGATTGAGGGGTGAATATTCAAAATTCACCGGCGACCTGATCGACAGTGCAAAGTCATTTGGATATTCACTTCCTAAGGACCTGGGAGGCTTATGGGATGGGCTGTTTCCTTCATTATACCTTACTCATGCAATTGATGATGAATCAGAGGTGCAGGCAAACTTTTCAAGAAGGATCAGGCGTCCAAATTTCTGGCAGCTCAATCCATTCATTGATATCAATGACCCGTTGAATATCAGCCAGGGTAATCCAGCAATCAGGCCGGAATACGTGAATTCATTCGAAGTGAATTATAATAAGCGGTATACAAATGGAAGTTTCCTGACCTCTCTTTACTTCAGGAATAACCAGGGTGATATCACCAGGTTCAGCGATACCATTACCAATGCGCAGTTTGAACAACTGAATAATGCAGGTGTGGATCCAAACGCGATCCTGAATACATTCATCAATGCACAATTTACCAATCGAATGGGTGCTGAATTTGTATTGCAGCATAAGATCGGCGACAATCTTGAATTAATTCCAAGTTTGAATTTACAGTACAGGAAAGTAAAGGCAGAGATCGGTGATCTTGATTTGAGCAATGATGGATTTAATTGGGAAACCAAGCTTATCACCAACTATAAAATACCTGCAAAGAAAGGTTTGTTTAAGAACATGAATCTGCAACTGACCGGTGAATATGAATCAAGAGAAATTATTCCACAGGGTTATAACCGCGAACAATATGTGATTGATTTTGCATTCAGAAAAGAATTCCTCAAGAATAATGCAGCAACGATCACATTCGCGGTGAATGATGTGTTGAATAGTAATCGGTGGGGACAGATCTATGATACAGAAAATTTCTACCAGGATTCTTAC
The DNA here is from genome assembly GCA_966112615.1 of uncultured bacterium. Classification (GTDB taxonomy): domain Bacteria; phylum Bacteroidota; class Bacteroidia; order Chitinophagales; family Chitinophagaceae; genus Flavitalea. The sequence goes on along the minus strand of CBHWDO010000001.1, from coordinate 214,241 downwards.
AGGAGATGGAATGTGCGCAACTTCCGAGTGACCTTCTCTTATCGTTTTGGTAAACGTGATCTGTTCAAGAAAGATGAACGTCGGGGAAACAATGGTAACAGGGACGGCGGTGGAATGGAAGACTAAGATGATCTTCTTCAGGTTATAGAACCGCTGCCATCGAAAGATGTGCAGCGGTCTTTGTTTAGAGTGAAGTATCGGATCATAATTTAATGAATTCTACTCTTCTATTCATGGCCTTGTTCGATGGATTATCATTTGGAGCAAGTGGTTGTGATTCGCCCTTTCCATCTGTTTCCATTCTTAATGCATCAATACCAAAATTCTTCATCAATTCATTATTTACTGATGCCGCACGTCGTTGTGAAAGATCCATATTGGCAGCATCATTTCCATCAGCATCGGTATGACCCACTATTTTGATCCTGATCTCTGGATTCTCTTTAAGGAACATAGATCTCGTTCCATCCAAGTAGTACTGCGATCACAGCCAATATTCCGATGATCCCAAGCTGAACTGATTTCAATGCTTTCTTTCCAAGGTTGATCATGGTGACCAGTACCACTGATATGATCGCAGGTTTGATGCCTGCTATAAATGGAGCAACTTCAGGTAAGGTTCCATATTTTGCATAAGCCCATGCAAGAATTCCTGTAATGATTACTTCGGGAAGGATAAAACAGCAACCAGCTATGATGATGCCCCAGGTTCCGGCTCTTTCTTTTCCCAGGTGCATGGTCATCTCAGTGGAATTGGGTCCGGGTATCAGGTTTGTTGCACCCACAAGGTCAAGAAAATACTCAGCGCTTACCCATTTTCTTTTTCTAACCACTTCTTCTTCCATCATCGCAATATGCACAGCCGGTCCGCCAAAGCCGATCAGTCCAAGTTTGAGAAATAATTGAAAGACTTCCTTTTTCTTGCTCATGATTTCAGGATAAAATAAAAGCAACCAGCGCAGCCACCACTGTGTTCAAAAAATTTACCGAGTTATTATCCATCGAACCTTTTCGTTCGAGTGTTGCGCCTAATATGGAATCTGCAAAATTTCCGCAAGTACCTGCAATGATGATAATGACAAATGCAATATCAAAACCTGCATAAACTGCATGCAATGCTGCTATGATGGATGAAGCAGCAAGTCCGAACAAAGTTCCTTCGAGGCTGATCACGCCGTTTTCTCCCCGCTTGTCGGGAGTAAATGAAATGATGTTGAAGAACTTCTTTCCGTAAATGGTTCCTAATTCTGAAGAAACTGTATCAGCTGTAGCAGATGAAAATGCAGCACAAAAGGAAAGAAATAGTATGGATTCTTTTCCAGGGAAAAGAAATGCTGCCAGGGCTAATATTGCTGCAAGCCCGCCATTGGCAAAAACCTGTCCAGCCGTTCTCGGGCTATTTTGATCATCACCAATGTTTTGTTTGGTTTTCGATCCCCAGGAAGTTGCCAGGTTTCCCAGCAGGAAAAATGTGCCTGTAATGATGATCCCCTTTAATCCAAATCCTGTAAAAACCAGGATCCCGACCAGGCATGCCAGGATGGTTCCGGGGATGGTGAGTTTCTTTTTATACAGACTGACCATGATGACCAGCACTTGTAAACAAAGGAAAACCAGGAGATCGCGCGACATGGCGGAAAGATATAAAGATTATCTGTTGTAGATTGGTGGGAGAATTGACCAACCATTAACCATGAAGTTATTGCTCATCAGGCGATTGAAGATCATCTTCATTTATCTCCAGTTACATCGATTATACCGCTATTTTAATGGCATCCACATGAACCTGGTATATATGACCCGCTTGTCGGAATGGCGGTCAAAGAACAGGCATATCAAGAACGATTTTCCTTCTAAGTGGGATTATAATAAGCGGTATCCATTTTATGAATGGGTCCTCGAAAACCAGGGACTGAATGGTAAAGCCCTGAATTATCTTGAGTTTGGTGTGGCCCAGGGTCAGTCCATGCGCTGGTTTACCTCAAAGAATACCCATCCCGACAGCAGGTTTTATGGGTTTGATACATTTACCGGCTTACCGGAAGATTGGGGTCCATACAAAAAAGGAACTTTCGATAATAAGAACCAGGTACCGGATATCAAGGATGAAAGGGTAAAGTTCTACCAGGGGTTGTTTCAGCAAACAGTTCCGGGATTTATAGCTGAATTCAGGAACGACCTGCCGAAACTGATCATGATGGATGCCGATCTTTATTCATCGACTCTGTATGTACTTAGTTCCCTTGCACCATATCTGAAAAGTGGGGATATTATTTTTTTCGATGAATTTGCGGTTCCAACCCATGAATTCAGGGCCTATATTGACTTCACCGAATCCTATTATATTGACCTAGAATTGATTGGTGCAGCCAATAATTATTACTTCGCAGCTTTCAGGGTAAAATGACGATTTAAACTTGCTAAAATTTTTTTAAGTGTGGGTTTGAAAGGTGTAACATTAATCAAAATTGTTGTATACTTGTGCTCCCTTAGAAGGGTTTAAGGGTTAAGGTTAAGAGGTTCCCTGAGGTCGCACTCAGGGAATTTTTTTTGGTTATACTTCAACATTAAATCCTTAAGTATGAGTTACTTAACGCTATTCTTTTTAAGCAATCACTACAAAGAATGGAAATAAAAAAGCCTCCCAGTTTCCTAGAAGGCTTCAATTGCTGTAGAGGGAGGACTCGAACCTCCACGAGGCGGTTAGCCGTAGCACAATGTTGTGGTGGTCAACCCCAGTCGTAACCGGTTTCCCGGCACGGCATTACACTAAGTTTATCCCGTGACCCTCACCCCCGAGACAAGAGGGCATGTCTGCCAAAAATTCCATCACTCCACAGTGTGTTTGTTGAAAGAACTGATGCAATATTAAGCCTTTTGCTGCTTTCGTTACAAGTTTTCCAAGAAAAATTTTGAAAGTTTTGATTTTATTTAAATATTTGTATGCCTTTGAATAATTTTTCAAAAAAGGATTTCAAATATGGGAGGTAAATTAAATCTCGACAAACTGGATCTTCAGATCATCCACGAAATGATGCAGACAGCCGAAATATCCTACGCTGACCTGGGGAAAAAGCTATTTGTATCCGGTGGTACCATTCACGTCCGTATCAAAAAACTGCAGGAAGCAGGTATTGTAAAAGGTACCAAGCTGAACGTCGACCTGAAACAATTGGGGTACGATGTTATTGCTTTTATCGGAATCTTCCTTGAGAAAAGTTCTTTATACGATTCAGTAGCACGTGAACTTCAGAATATTCCCGAGATTGTTCGACTGAATTATACTACAGGGAATTATTCCATGTTTGCAGAGATCATCTGTAAGGATATCTCGCAATTAAGAAATGTGCTTCACGACAGTCTCCAAAAGATCAAAGGCATTGAAAGAACTGAAACCTTTATTTCCCTGGAAGAAAGTTTCAACAGAAATGCACAGGTTTATGCGGGCTAGTGTATATTACAAGTCTAACAAATGTGTTATGAAAAGTTTATCCCTCTTATCCGTACTCCTTATCCTATTACTTGGTATCACTCCTTCCTGCAGTAAATCCGGCAGTGGTGGCGGAGGTGCCTGTACTGAAACCGGCATTGGATTTACCAGTTCACCGGCTGTGAATACCACAGAAACTCCGGCACCAGGCCCCGATTTTCCTTTATCAGTTACTGTAACCAATCTCCCATCAGCAGGAGCAACCATATCTGTTTCAGCAAAACCTGAAGCTGGAGGCGCAGCATTCTTCACTCAAAGTAAAACTGCTGCAACCAGCGGTGCTACTTCATTTACCATTACAGGTGCTGCACTTAATGTGGTGAACGTGGTAGAGATCACGGTAACTTCAAAAAGTTGTGCAACCAATAAGGCTACCGGTACATATAAATTCACCAGGAAATAATCAGGACCTTACATCAAGCGCATCACGTAATCCATTACCAACCAGGTTAAATGCGAGTACGAGTATCATAATGGCAATGCCCGGTGCAAGTGCCAATGCGGCATTTTGTGTGATGATAAAATTGTAATTCTCTTTAATCATCAAGCCCCAACTCGGCATTGGTGGCTGCACACCTATTCCTAAAAAGCTGAGTCCTGCTTCAATCACAATTGCACTCGCAAAGTTTGAAGCTGCAATTACTATAACCGGTCCCATAATGTTGGGAAGTATGTGGCGAAGAATGATTCGTCCGTTCCTGAAACCCAAAGCCCTGGCAGCTTCTATGTATTCCATTTCTCTTACTACGAGCACCTGCCCTCTTACGATCCTTGCCACATTTACCCACATGGTCAATCCAATGGCAATGAATACCTGCCAGAATCCTTTGCCTAATAGTAATGTCAAAGCGAAGACCAGCAGGATAGTTGGAATGCTCCAGAATACATTGATGAACCAGGTGATCACCGCATCAATTTTTCCACCGTAATAACCAGATAGAGCACCGAGCAATACACCAATGGTTAACGAAATAATCACGGTTATGATACCTACAGCCATGCTTACCCGAATGCCTATGAGTAACCGGCTTAAAATATCTCTTCCAAAAGTATCAGTACCTAATATGAATTTTTGATGGATGATATGCTTTGATCTATTAAATCCATCAGGGAAATTTTTTAAAGGAATATTGATGCGTTCCTCCAGTCCTTCATCAACATATTTCAAGGCATTGATCTGATCACCTGAAATGGAATATGAATTGATGGGAATATAATGATGTGAATCTTCAGTTCCCATGAAAAACGCATAGAATCCTGATCTATCCTGGTTTCTAGGCTTTGGAACCTTAATGAACTGTTTCGTAAATCCCGGTTTCCTGCTGCCAATTTCAACGATCATACGATTGGCATTTTCTGTATTGTCGGGGGCGATCACATAGGCAAACACTGCAAGCACCAGCGATATGAAAATGATAAAGAGCCCCGCTACAGCAGTCCTGTTCTTTTTAAACCTTTTCCAGTTATCCCTGCTGATGATCATCTTATTTGATGGCTGTTTTGATGGTGCGTCCTTTCCATTGATAGGATCCAAATTTACCTAAGCATCCAGCAATAATGGTATACAATATATGAAGTGGCTGAAGGAATGGGAAATACCATCTGAGTTTTGATAGACCAAAGAATCCAGCAACTGAAGTTACAAATGGAAATTCCAGTATTATTTTAAAAAGAAGGAAAAGTACCAGCAGCATCCATCCTTTTTCAAACCAGGTAGCGCAAATCGCAGTAACCAGGAAAAACAGGTTGAAAAAATATACGATCATCAGAATATTAGTGATTTTCTTATCAGCATAATCTGTGCTCTTACTCGCCCAGCGAATTCTCTGGTGAAAGAATGTCTTCCAGTTTTTTGCTGCAGCAGTGGATACAATTGCATTACGGTATTTTAAATAATATACATCTGCAGGATAATTTTCAAAGATCTTTTGCATGAGCAGCATATCATCACCTGTTGGTATATGATCAATTCCGCTAAATCCTTCAACCTGTTGAAATGCTTTTTTGGTATAGATGAAATTTGCGCCATTGCACATCATATGCAATTTCGAATGAACAGCTGCTGCGGTTATTCCCTGTAAAGTGCAGAAATCAATAGATTGAAATATTCCAAGCAAGGTATTTCCCGGTTCAATACAAACCGGAGCAGCAATGCATTGAGCATTAGTTTCTGCATAAAAAGCAGCAATGGTTGAAAGCCATCGTGGGCCTGCAATACAGTCTGCATCAGTGTTTACGATCAGTTCTCCCTTTGCCTCGGCAATTGCAATCTCAATAGCTTTTTTCTTGAAGGCAGTTGTGCCCTGCGAAATATAGTCCGCTAAATTCAGGAATCTAAAACGATCATCATTGATCGATTGAAGGATGGATTCCGTTTGATCTGTTGAATGATCATTCACAATTATCACTTCAAAGTTTGTATAGTCCTGTGATTGTAATGCGCTGATCAATGCAGGAAGATGTTCTTCTTCATTTCGTGCAGGAATAATCACTGATATCCATACAGTACCATTTGAAGATGGCTGGTATTCATTGATCTTATTCCATTCACGATGGTAATGCAGGATCACCCATGCATAAGCAATCGACAAAATAAAGAATAACAGGATGATCCATACCATGAATGCAAATAAACAGAAGTATTTCGATACTGTTTATTGCTTTTGAAATACGTTTTTGTACACCATTCCATCCAGGATGAGGGTGCTGATATATTGGCCTCTTGTCAAATGAGCAATTGGTATGGTAAGACTGTTTGTTCCTGCAGACAGACTTACTGGTTGCGTAATCAATGTTCGTCCCTGCAAATCTATGATGTGAATCTTTGAAGTGGCATCCTGTTCTACATCTATCAAAAGATTCAGAGAAGACAAAGCTGGATTTCCTCTTAATTGAACCATTGTACCTTTTGTATTTCCCGGAACTGAAATAATGGTGGAATATTTTATTGTAGTTCCATCCTGTATTTTAATTCTATACTGTATTCCATTACCACTAGCGTTCAAATCAATATAATTATATGTCTTATTCCCATTTCCTTGTATGGAATGAATTGGAGCAAATGCGCTTTGTTCATTTGATTTTTTTTCGACAGTATATGTTGTATGCTGGTTTTCTGAAACTGATGTCCAGCTGATTTCAATTCTTGAAGAATTCACCTTTTTTAAATGAAAATTCTGAAGTCCACTGCTTAAAACGGAACTGAAAATGTTTTTGGCAATAACCTGGTCGTATAGGACTGCATGGCCTGCATCGTTCAGGTGGATATCGTCCAAAGCATACCGGTATTCTGCTTTTATGGTAAGATCAGAAGGTTCAACAACCGGATCAAAAAAATTGATGGAATTTGATCCAAACCACTTAATAATTGAATCTTTTACATCCCTTAATTTCTGCCTTCCTGCAAGTGTAAATCCTGTTCGAGGCTGGGAAGTGGCTACATAGGCTTTTTTGCCGGCCAGAATTGCCCTGGTGTAAATTGTATCCAGCGTAGCATGAATTTCCTGGAAACTGTATGTTGGATAGTTATTACTTGCAAAAGCAATAATCACCACATCCGGATTGAAAGTAAGCAGCTTTGTAATATTTCTATTCGGATCCGGATTTGGTCGGTTTGCCGGCGGAACATAACCAGTGGGCATCGCATAATAAGGATCATACCCGTTTTCTGCAAGGTTGGTAGTACTGGCAAGAATATTCTGAGAAATATAGTATGCAGTGACTTTATTGACCCATGAGTTGGCGGGAGTGCTTGCACCGGTTCCTTTTGCTGTGGAAGACCCCACTATTCCGAGAATTTTATTTTGTCCGAAGGAATAACTTACCCATAATAAAAGGACTAGCCCAGGCAGATACTTTTTCATAATCGTTTGTATTTGATTGAGTAGGGGCAGGAGCTTTCAACGGGATAAATAAATTACATTTTTTGTCGATAAAATAAAATAGTAACCCATTGTTTTTTCTCCCGGTTTTCCTTATGTTTGGATAGTTGTATAAACAACTATATGATAAACAACCAATTTAAAAAAGGCGAGCTATATAGTTTCATAACCGGAAAGGCATCAACAGCGATTGCCAGGCGGCTTCAGAAGAAATTCAACACCGCCGAACTAAGCTTGACTATCGAACAGTGGAGTGTTTTATATCATTTGTGGAAGAAGGACGGTTTGAGCCAGCAGGAGTTGTGTACCATGACTTTCCGCGACAAACCTTCGATCACTCGTTTGGTAGATAACCTGGAAAAATCGCAATTGGTAAAGCGGGTGGCATCAGAATCCGACCGAAGGATCAATTGCATTTATCTCACCAAACAGGGGATGAAATTGCAGGAAGATACTATGAGACTCGCAGAAGATACTCTGAATGAAGCACTGCAGGGAATATCACCGGAACACATTGATCTGTGTAAGGAGATACTCCAAAGAGTGTATGACAATCTTCAGAACTAACGATTATAAACCTATAAACTTTAATTTATGAGCAGCACAACACAAGTACAAAATGTAATGAAGGGTGCGGAATGGCTTATCAGGGAGATCAATCCCACTGAAACTTTCATCCCGGAAGATTTCAATGAAGAGCAGCAGATGGTAAAAGACATGTGTGCATCATTCCTTGATGCAGAAGTGTTGCCTGTGATCGATCGCATCGATAAACTGGAGCAGGGCTTAATGCCTTCATTGCTTGACAAGGCAGGAGAGCAGGGCCTTTTAGGTATTTCCATTCCTGAAGAATTCAATGGTCTTGGGAAGGATTTTATCACTTCAACACTGGTTAATGAAGCACTGGGTGGAGGATTTTCATTCTCTGTTGCAGTGGCTGCACATACAGGTATCGGAACCCTGCCGATCTTATACTTTGGTACTGATGAACAAAAACAGAAATACATTCCAAAGCTTGCAAGTGGTGAATGGAAAGGATCTTATGGATTGACTGAGCCCAACAGCGGATCTGATGCACTGAGTGCAAAGACCACTGCAAAGCTTAGTGATGATGGCAAATATTATATCCTTAACGGTCAAAAATGCTGGATCACCAATGGTGGTTTTGCAGATGTTTATACCGTGTTTGCAAAAGTGGATGGCGATAAGTTTACAGGCTTCATTGTGGAGCGCGGCTTTGAAGGATTTACACAAGGTCCCGAAGAACATAAGATGGGTATTAAAGGGTCTTCTACAGTTCAACTGTATTTCCAGGATTGTAAAGTTCCGGTTGAAAATGTATTGGGTGAGATAGGGAAAGGACATGTGATCGCATTCAACATTCTGAATATCGGAAGACTTAAATTATGTGCTGCAGCATTGGGTGGTGCAAAGCGTGCATTCACTACAACTATTCAATACGCCAATACACGTGAGCAGTTCAAAACAGCTATTGCGAATTTTGGTGCTATCAAAAATAAGATCGGTGATATGGCGATCCACCTGTGGGTTTGTGAATCCGCATTGTATCGCACTGCAAAATATATTGAAGATAAAGAGCAGGAATTATTGAATGCAGGCCAGCCTTTCAATGAAGCGTTGTTAGGTGCTGCAGAAGAGTATGCCATCGAATGTGCGATGTTGAAAGTGTATGGATCAGAAGTTCTCGATTTTGTGGTTGATGAAGGAGTTCAGATCCATGGTGGAAATGGATTCAGTGATGAGTATATCATTTCTAAAGCATATCGTGACAGCCGCATCAACAGGATCTTTGAAGGAACCAATGAGATCAACAGGTTACTGACCGTTGATATGGTATTGAAGCGTGCAATGAAGGGAAGATTAGACCTGATGGGTCCGGCCATGAATGTTACCAAGGAATTGATGAGCATTCCGGATTTTGGTGATAGCGATGACACCAACTTTGCAAAAGAGAAGAAGATCATTGCCAACTTCAAGAAAGCAATATTGCTCACTGCAGGTGCAGCCGTACAGAAGCTGATGATGAAGATCGAATCTGAACAGGAGATCCTGATGAATATTGCAGATATGGCGATTGAAACCTTTAATGCTGAATCCGCATTGCTGCGTTTGATCAGGCTGCAGGAAACCAAAGGTGAAGAAGCTACGTCTTATGAGCGTGACATTGTTTCTTCTTATTTCTACGATGCAGCCGACAGGATCAATAAGCATGGAAAAGATGCTATCAATGCATTTGCATTTGGTGATGAACACAGGATGATGTTACTCGGTTTGAAGCGTTACACCAAGGTGGATCCTTTCAATAGTAAGGATGCGAAACGCAGGATTGCTGAGCGTTTGATCGCTGATAACCGTTATCCATTGTAATTATTTGTTGTTGTTTGCATAGCAAGGGCCATCGTGTTGATGGCCCTTTTTTGTTATTTTAGAGATTCAAAACCAACAACCAATATGGAAAGAAGAAAATTTCTACAGGATGGCGGTATGGCCGCTGCCGCAGGAATGTTTACATTTAGTGCAGATAATAACACTGAAAAATCTGCAAAGAATATGTTTATTCACCATGTGTATTTCTGGTTAAAGAATCCAGGAAGTAAAGAAGACCTTAAAGCATTGATCAAAGGACTCCAAGATCTCAGCAAAATCGATTATATCCAGATGTTCCATATTGGTGTTCCAGCGGATACACACCGGGATGTGGTTGAACGCAGCTATGCTGTTTCCTGGCTGAATGTTTTCAAAAATAAAGCAGACGAAGAACGCTACCAGAATGATCCTGTTCACCTGAAATTTATTGATACCTGCAAGCATTTGTGGGAGAAGGTGGTGGTGTATGATTCGGTGGATGCGTAGGAAGTGAAGACTTGGAGACTTGGAGACATGGAGACTTGAGGGGCAGAACACCCGTAGGGTGGGCTGAAAATCGGGTGTAGCACTCAACGTTCAGCCCCTGCGCTTCGCTTGGTTCTGCCCATCATGTCTCCATGTCTCCATGTCTTCACTTCTTCTCTGTTAAAAATCTCCAATACCTCCTCGGCATATGCTGCACATGCAGCTTTGTATTTTTTCGGGAGGAAATATTTACACTTTTGAAATATTGCTGCCAGAGCTGTTGGTATAGTGGCTCTTCTTCATGAAATACATTCCCCGCGGGAGTTGTGGTGTCTTCTGTAACGTTGATGGTTACTGTATGAACATCCTTCAGATCATAATACAAAGCATATTTTCTGCGGGTGTCATGAATGATCCATTGCTGGTCGGCATATCGATCGCGGAAATGTTTTCGAATGATGGGCAGTACGTTGAAGTCTGGTTCAATGACTGCATAGTAAATATTATCAGCAGTCAATTGAAATCTTACAAAGGCTTCCATCCTATGCTTCTCACGGTAAACTTTCTTAGCCCAGTTCACCACTTCCAATACTGCGGGATGACTCATATCCGAATCAATAAACCCTTTGGAAGAAAAAATGTATTGTGCGTAGGAAAGTAAAGTGTTGGCGATATCCTTGTGCTCCGACAAAAACGAATGTTGAAATTGTCTGATCCCTGTTTGTGACAACTTCTTTTTTAAACCGGTCCAAACCCTTGCCGCTTTTGCTTCTTCAGTAAAAACTAGTCTTGATTCTCCCAATAATGTTTCCTGGAAATTCTTCTCTTCAACAATGGAAACATTGGCAAACTTGTATTCATACACTTCGAAAATACAGGTGAGCAATCCTTCAAAACTGCCATCATACACCAGCGTAACCATCAAAACAATTTCAATTGAGGTGAGAAATTGGGTTGATATTTTGAATGTCCGTTTGACAAAATGATCTGTTTCAACTGCATGGATGTGTAATCCTTTCTTTCAAAATCAGGACTATTGCAGGTGATAAAGTGTCTTGCTTTGTTAAGCTGAAGTCCTATTTTCTTTAAGTGCTCCCAATTCAACCTATTGAATCTTCTTGACTGAACGATACGATGGGCCGATTGTACCCCGATTCCCGGTACCCGCAATATCATTTCAAGATCTGCTTTATTGATATCCAAAGGAAATACATGCATATTTCGAAGTGCCCAGCTCATTTTGGGATCAATATCCAGGTCAAGATGTGGCTGGTCGAATGATACGATCTCGTTTACTTTGAAGCCATAGAATCGCATTAGCCAGTCGGCCTGGTAAAGCCGGTGTTCTCTTACAATCGGCACGGGAGTGCCAACAGCAGGCAGCCGGTTATCATTGGAAATCGGTACATAGCCGGAATAATACACCCTTTTCAGTTTCATCTTCTCATAAAAACCATTGGCAACTCCCAAAACTTCAAGATCGGATTCAGGCGTTGCGCCAATGACCATTTGGGTACTCTGTCCGGCAGGAGCGAATATGGGTGCCTTTTTAAAGATCTTCTTTTCTTCCCTGTTCTGGTCAATGGCCTGTGTCAGGTATTTCATCGGCCTGATCATATCTCCATGCTTTTTATCGGGTGCCAGCAATTTTAGGCTTAGCTCTGTAGGCATTTCAACATTGATGCTCAGCCTGTCGGCATATAAGCCAGCTTCCCTGATCAGTTCATCCGAAGCTCCAGGAATAGTTTTAAGATGGATATATCCGTGGAAATTATGTTCCTGTCTTAGTTTTTTGGCAATGCGGACCAATCGTTCCATCGTATAATCCGGATCCTTGAAGATCCCGGAACTGAGAAACAGTCCTTCGATATAATTTCTACGGTAAAAATTGATGGTAAGATCAACTACTTCCTGGACGGTAAAAGCAGCTCTTTTGATGTCGTTGCTTTTCCGGCTGACGCAGTAAGCGCAATCGAAAATACAATGGTTGGTAAGAAGGATCTTAAGAAGAGAAACACATCGGCCATCTTCGGTATACGCATGGCAGATCCCGTTTCCTGTTGTACCAAGACCTTTGGAGATATTTTTCCTGTTCGAACCGCTGGAGGAGCAGGAAACATCATATTTGGCTGCATCTGCCAGTATCGACAATTTCTCTAACACACGATCAGACATACTCGAAATTACTAAATAAAATAGCAAATAATGCTAAAAAACTTATAATGCAAATTGCTGTTGAAGAAGAATTTTCTATTAAGTAAAATTTAATAAACGGGGCATCTTGTAATAGCTTACCTTTGATCCGCATTTGAGTTAGTCGCATTTTAGTTAAGGATTTAGGTTTTACCCCCTCCAGATCACTTCTTAGGCATTTTCTCAGAGCATTTTTATTTATTTATCATTTTTAAGTATGAACATTTACATTTCAAATTTGAGTTATCAGATTACTGATGAAGATCTGAAGGACCTTTTTGCTGAGTACGGAGAAGTTAGCTCTGCAAAAGTTATCACCGACAAATTCACCGGTGATTCCCGTGGTTTTGGTTTTGTTGAAATGACCAATGACGAAGAAGGCAAAAAAGCTATCTCTGAACTGGACAAATCAAAGTGGGATGGCAGAAACATCAATGTTTCTGAAGCTCGTCCTAAAGAAGAGAAGCCAAGAAACGGTGGTGGCGAAAGAAGAAGCTTCAGCGGTAACGGTGGAGGTAACGGTGGATTCAGGAACAGATATTAATCAGTGCATTGATATAGTTTTTGATAAAAGAGGACTTCGGTCCTCTTTTTTGTTGGGCTGACCGCCCGAAGGGCGGGCTGAACAAACCCGGCTGAACAAATAGCGCAGCTGTTTGGGCTGACGGGAAATCTTCCCTTCAGCCCAAATGCTTTTGGCATTTGTTCAGCAGGCTGCGTTCAGCCCAATCGCAAAGCGATTGGTCAGCCCGCTATTTTCTCCTAATTTTGCACTATTCAATCCAAATCAATGAGTGAAGTATTAACCCCGCAGCAGCCAGCCCTTACAGCAAAGGATTTTGCAACCGACCAGGAAGTAAGGTGGTGCCCGGGTTGTGGCGATTACTCCATCCTCGCACAGGTGCAAAAAGTGCTGCCAGGACTGGGTATTCCAAGAGAGAACGTTGTGATCATTTCAGGTATCGGCTGTAGCAGCCGTTTCCCTTATTACATGAATACTTTCGGGATGCACTCCATCCACGGAAGAGCGACTGCCATCGCATCCGGACTTAAAGCTACCCGCCCGGAATTGTCTGTATGGGTAGTTACAGGTGATGGCGACAGCCTGAGCATCGGTGGTAACCATACCATCCACCTCCTGCGCAGGAATTTCGATATGAATATTCTCCTTTTCAATAACCAGATCTACGGACTTACAAAAGGACAATACTCTCCGACTTCTGAAGAAAAGAAAGTGACCAAATCTACCCCTTACGGTAGCCTTGATCATCCATTCAACCCGCTGGCACTGGCCATGGGTGCGGATGCTTCCTTTATCGCAAGGAGTATGGATCGTGACCCTAAACACCTTCAGCAAATGCTGATCCGTGCAAACCAGCACAAAGGCTCTTCTCTTCTTGAGATCTACCAGAACTGTAACATCTTCAATGATGGAGCATTCGAGATCTTTACTGAAAAAGGAACCAAGATGGAGGAGACGCTGATGCTTGAGCAGGGACAGCCAATGATCTTTGGAGCTAACCGCGATAAAGGTATCAAGCTGGACGGTTACAAACCGGTTGTGGTGAGCCTGAACGATGTAAGTGCCGATGAACTCTGGATCCACGATGAAAAAGACTTCTTTAAAGCGCAGATCCTGGTGAGGATGTTCGACAATCCTTCAGCATTAGGTCATTTCCCAAGGCCATTTGGCGTTTTCTTCGAAACCGAAAGGCCAACTTATGAAGATATGCTGAACTTGCAGGTCGATGAAGTAATTGCTTCCAAAGGACCTGGCGATCTTGATAAGCTTCTCAGGGGAAGTGAAACCTGGACTATCAGTTAAAAACACATCAGGAAGGGTAAAAAAAATGCCAGCGATTGAAATCGCCGGCCTGTGCTTACCTCTGAAACCACAAAAAGAAAAACTTACACGATCATTCGTGAGTGTTTGCCGAAACAAACAATGTTTTTTACTGAAATGTAAATTAGCCTTACCTACTAATGATCGGAATAATGTTATCTATTGGTATAGATCAACAAGGGTCTCGGAAAACGTCATGGGGTACATCGCACAAGCGGATCACAATGGCATAGAGAGGAACTTGGATTGCTGCCCTGTTAAATTGAGCGTCTTAAAATTAATGGTGTTTTTTAACTTTTTCAATTTTTTCAACATTAAAATTTTTCAGGCTTCAACAAATTGACTTAAATCAGACTTTTCCAATTCTTTTTGGGCAGCCCTGTAGATTTTTTCTTTTTTGTATTCATACCACCAGTGAGGGGCGGTTCTTTTCATCAAAGTATCGATATTTCTCATTCCTACCAGGTTCCAGGCTCCTTTTAGTACCCCGGGTATATTATTTCTTTGCAAGGCTCTCAGGCTCATGGCAAATCCGCTGTCGAGGTATTCCATATGGTGCCAGTAGCCTGCAGGCATGAACAAAGTTTCTCCGTGTTCAAGCGTTACTTCAAATCCTTTGGCCAGTTTTAGTGCCGGAAACTGCTCCAGGTCTGGTTTCCCATCCTCCATGTAGTAATTGCTGAAATCGGCCAGGCTCAACACTTCGAAAGGCTTACGGTACAAACGATGTTGTTGTTCAAAAGGGAACAGCAATACTTTTTTTCTGCCTATGAATTGTGTATGCATGATATGCGACATATCGATATCAAAATGCATATGGGTAATGCTACCCTTTCCTCCCACAAACAACATCGGAACCCTTTTGATGAACCCCTTCATCAGGTGATCAGGCCAGGTAAAATCCGCCGCAAGCTGTGGGGCGTGGCTGAAAATATTGAAAAGAAATATTCTCCATTCGGCAGGTCCTTTTCGAACCATATCAATGTATTCACCAAATGTTGTATAGTCATCAGCTTTATTAATGGGTGTATATGCGTCGCTCTTGATATTATTGTAAATGCCGACACGCTTGCTTCCTACCACATCTTTAAAGAAATCCCAGTTCCATTTATGATAAGCCGGCCATTTCTTTGCAAGGCCAGTAAGTACAACCGGTATTCCTGGTTTATAGAAGTTATTTTTAAAATCTTCAGGCGAGATATCTTCGATTTTCTCAATGGGGTTTAGTAACATCTCAGATAAAGTTTGACCAAAGTTAAATATTACATTTACACTATAGCGCTCAAAAGGTTGGCATATGAATCGCAAACGCAAGGAATATGATCATTCACGTACACCCGGATAATCCACAGCAAAGAAATATCAGGACAATTGTTGATACTCTCGAAAAGGGAGGAATTATCATCTATCCTACCGATACGATTTATGGTTTAGGTTGTGATATCTTTCAGCAGAAAGCAATTGAAAGAATATGCAGGATCAAGCAGGTTGATCCTGAAAAGGCAAGGCTTTCCTTTATCTGCCATGATCTGAGTGACTTAAGTAAGTACACACGAAGTATTTCAACACCCATGTATCGAATGCTGAAAAACTACCTGCCTGGACCTTACACCTTTATTTTACCCGCAAGCCGGGAAGTACCAAAGATCCTCAAATCAAAAAAAGACACGATCGGCCTGCGTGTACCTGATAACGAAATTGCAAGGTCCATTGTGAGAGAACTTGGCAGGCCTATCTTAAGCGCTTCCCTTCCCGGTGATATGGTGGAAGAATATACCGACCCAGAATTGATGCATGAGAATTTCAAGAAACTGGTTGACATTGTGGTGGATGGCGGAAATGGAGGAATGATCCCTTCCACGATCATCGACTGCACAGGTCCTGAGCCGGAAATTACCAGACAGGGACTAGGCGTGTGGGAAGAAATTTGATTGTTATATTCGGGCATGAATTTATTTGATCGATATTTCAGCGGAAACCTCGAACTGGAAACTCCACGCGTTTTATTAAGAAGACTCAAGGCCGAAGACTTGCTTGCATTGAGGGCTCTATCCACTGATGAAAATACCTGGAAATACTTCACAAAAGATCTTGGTCAGCCTGGTGAAATGGAAGCCTGGACCGAAGAAGCATTAAAGCTTTATGAAGAAAAGGCCCGGATGCCCTTTGCAATCATCGAAAAAGATTCCGGTAATATCTGCGGAACAACCAGCTATGGAAATATCTCATTTTATGACCGGAGAATTGAGATCGGCTGGACCTGGCTTGGCAATGAATACATAGGATCTTCTATCAACAGGCATGCAAAATTCTGCCTGATCAGTTTTGCTTTTGAAGCGATGGGTATGATGCGTGTCGAGATAAAAACCGATAACCTGAATGAAAGAGCAAAAGCAGCACTGATCAAGGTTGGAATGAAACCCGAAGGTGTGTTGAGAAGCCATATGCAGATGCATTCGAACCGAAGAAGAGATACCATCTATTTTGGGATGATCAGGGAAGAATGGGAAGAAAGAAAGATCAATTTTTTTGCTGATCTTCTATAATATCGTCGGCATCATTTCCAACAAGAAAAGGCTGCGCTTCCGCAACCTGGAATGTTCGTCGGTGATATGGGGATAAACCATGGATACTGATGGCTTTGCGGTGTTCTTCGGTGCCATAACCTTTATTCGTATTCCAGCAATAGTGGGGAAACATATCGTGTAATGATCTCATATAATCATCGCGATATGTTTTTGCCATGATACTCGCCGCCGCTATCGATGCATAGGTAGCATCGCCTTTAATGATACATTCATGCGGAACCTTTTTATATGCTTTAAAACGGTTCCCATCAATCAATAAGAATTTAGGACGCTTTCTTAGTTTGTCGATTGCCAGGTGCATGGCCAAGAAGGAAGCATTCAGGATATTAATGCGATCGATCTCTTCATGATCCACCTGTGCCACTGCGTAAGAGATGGCATTCTTCTGAATGAATTTGCGCAAGGCATAACGATCTTCTTCCTTAACAAGCTTGGAGTCATTCAATAACGGATGAAAAAAATCTGCAGGTAAGATCACCGCGGCGGCAAATACAGGTCCTGCAAGACAGCCTCTGCCCGCTTCATCGCATCCCGCCTCAATTCTATCGACCTGGTAATAATTCTTAAGCAGAAAAGAAGATTTTGGCAAATGTAGTAGTTTGTTCGATAGTACCTTTGCAGCGTTATGAAAGAATTTGCATCCGATAAAGGAAAAAAATGGGTTGCTGCCTGGATCATTACCGGTGTGGTAATGTTGCTGATCCAGGTGGTGCTGGGCGGAGTTACAAGATTGACAGGTTCAGGATTATCCATCACTGAATGGAATGTTGTTACCGGCACACTTCCACCATTAAGTGAAGCTGCCTGGCTAAAGGAATTTTCCAAATACCAGCAGACACCCCAATATCGGTTGCTCAATACCGGGTTCACACTTGAAGATTTCAAATTCATTTTTTTCTGGGAATGGTTTCACAGATTCTGGGCAAGGATGATTGGAGTGGTGTTCCTTGTAGGATTTATCTATCTCGTTTCAAAGAAGTACCTGAAGAAAGAAATGCATCAGCCACTGATGTTATTATTTTTCATGGGAGCGATGCAGGGTGCGATCGGGTGGATCATGGTCGCAAGCGGTTTAACCGGTGATGCGATCTATGTAAAACCAACCAGGCTTGCATTGCATTTTATTTTTGCAATTGGATTGATCGCATATGCATGGTGGTTTGCTTTACAACTGACGGTAAACAATTCCCAGGTTAGTGTTGATAGAAGCGGAAGAAAAAAAGTGTGGGGATTGATTATCCTTGTTGGAGTGCAATTGATCTTTGGAGCATTGATGGCAGGACATAAAGCCGCCACTGCAGCACCTACATGGCCGGATATCAATGGGTCGCTGTTGCCGGATCATACTTTAAGCACAGATCCATTTATCAGGGACCTGGTTGAAAATAAAATCACTATTCACTTTATTCACAGAACACTTGCATACATTTTACTTATCTTAATTACCTGGTTTTCGATCAGCATGATGCGTAACGGTAAAACAATGGGAGTGAAAAAGAATGCGAAGTTCCCATTGATCTTTGTCTGGATGCAGGTTTTGCTGGGCATCTTTGCTGTTTTATTAAGTGTGAATATTATTCCGAATCATTGGGGTTCATTTGAATGGATGGCCCAATTGCACCAGGTTGTAGGAATGTTACTACTGCTAAGCCTGGTTTCCATGTTATATTTCCTTCGTACAAAACCGATATTGCGTTAATTGTTGTTCAACATTTTTCATAGTTGCTGATTCTCGTTACATTTAAGCAGAATCAGCAACTATGAAGAAATACCTTGTTGGCATATACAGATCCTTCCCTGTTCAACTGGTATTGCTTCATTTCAAGAAATTCCAGGTCTTACTAATCTTTTGGTACATTTTATTCAGTACAATCTCCGGTGGATTCATGCACAGCTATGGTGCAGATTCATTGTTGCTGGCTCCAGAATACAGGGGTGATGTCAATATGGTTAGTACCATGATCATGGGCATTGCAGTTGCCATATTTGTGATGAGCTGGAATATCACCACATTCATTCTTTTCAGCAGGCATTTCAGGTTTCTTGCTACAACTTCAAACCCGTTTTTAAAATACTGTATCAATAACAGCATCATTCCGCTGACCTTCCTGATTTTTTATATGGTCCATGCCATTCGCTTTGAACATTATCGCGAATTGATCAGTGGCTGGGCTATCTTTTTAAATATCATCGGTTTTATACTTGGTTATGTATTCCTGATCCTGATTTCATTCTTCTATTTTTTTCGTGCAGATAAAACTATCATCAGAACGCTTGCACCAGTATTGAATGATCCTAAATTATTTAAATCAACATTCCAGGGAAGAAAAGGTCCGCTTACCGACAGCAGGCTGATCAAAGTTGAATGGTATCTGAATAATATTTTCGAGATCAAAAAACCAAGAGATGTAAAGCACTACCCGCTTTCCTTTGTTGATGCGGTTTTCAGCCGACATCACTTTGCGGCAGTGATATCTATTTTCATTGCATTTTTATTTTTGATCCTTGTTGGATTCAATCTTGATTCGCCCGTATTCCAGTTGCCTGCTGCAGCTGGGATCGTATTATTCTTTTCCATCCTGATTGCAGTTGCAGGTGCATTTTCATATTTCATGCAGAGCTGGAGTCTGCCGTTCTTTGTTTTGGTGATCTTTATTCTGAATATCCTTTTCAGGGCAGGAATATTGGATACCAGCAATAAAGCATATGGACTGAATTATAAGAACAAGGAAGAACGTCCGATCTATGATAAGGAAACACTTGATTCATTATCATCGAGAGTTTATGTAGAGAAGGATATTGAAAACATGACAAGGATCCTTGAAAAATGGAAGGCCAAACAGAAAGAAGCAAAGCCGGTGTTGTATGTGGTCAATACAAGTGGTGGAGGTAACAGGAGTGCAAATTTCACCATGAATGTTTTGCAAAGACTCGATAGTATCAGCAATGGTGAATTCATGGACAAAGTATTCCTTATCACCGGTGCTTCAGGCGGAATGCTTGGTGCATCATATTACAGGGAACTTGCAAGAGCCGGGAATAAGGTTCAGCGCATGGATCCGAAATATGTGGATGATATTTCTGAAGATCTGTTGAACAGTGTATTCACTTCATTTGTAGCCCGTGATCTTGCGGCACCTGCACAAAAATTTACTGTGGGAGAATATGAATACATTAAGGACAGAGGTTATGCCTTTGAGCAAAAACTCAACAGGAATACACATGGATTTTTGAATAAAAGACTCATTGATATAGAGCCAGATGAACGCAATGCAAAAGTGCCATTGATGTTCTTCAATTCTGTGATCACAAGGGATGGAAGAAAGATGATCATCAGCACGCAGCCAGTTAGATTTTTAATGCGGCCCTATAATGATACTTCATCAACATTGAATTCAGATCTTGATGCGGTTGATTTTAATTCCTTATTCAGAAAGCAGGATCCATTAAATCTTCGCATACTCACGGCCATGAGAATGAATGCCACATTCCCTTATGTATTACCCAATGTTTGGTTGCCCACAAAACCTGTAATTGATGTAATGGATGCTGGTTTGAGAGATAATTATGGTCCTGAAACAGCCATCAGATTTTTGCAGGTATTCCGGAAATGGATCAAAGAAAATACTTCCGGGATTGTGCTCGTGCAGATAAGGGATCGCAAGATCGGCGGATGGGAATATCCCTATACTTCAGAAAATGTTACGGAGATCTTTACAAAGCCATTCCTGTTGCTGCAATACAACTGGTATAAGATGCAGGAGTATAATCATAATGATCTTCTGAGTCTTACTGAAGAAGCATTTGGTCCCAGTTTCAGAAGGATCAGTTTTCAGTATGTACCAAGGAAAGAAGATGCCGGAGCTGCATTGAATTTTCATCTTACCAAAAGAGAGCGGCAAAATATCCGTGAAGCATTGTACAGTGAAGAGAACACCAAATCATTCAATGATTTTGCAGGTATAGAAAAGATTGTGCGCGTGAGAACGCTTACACAAAAGGCTGTATCAGGCGATACGCTTTTGGCAGGACAGTGATCTCAAATTCATCCGAAGTTTCTACAGGTTCTCCATCAGTTTGCAAAGGAGCAAGTTGGGGATTCCTTATGATGAGTTTATCTGTCTGAAAGTAAATGATATTTTTTTTGTCGATCAGTTCACCCATTTCCTGCAAAGCATTAATGCCGGTTATTTGTGTTAGTATTGAAAATGGAAGTACCAATTTGTTCATTCCTTTAACGATCACAATATCGAGCAAACCATCCTGCAGGCTCGCTTTTGGAGCGATGGTGAAATTATTTCCAAACTGGTTGCTGTTGGCAATGGAAATAAAATAAGCTGCTGATTCAACAGTATGCCCGTTTGCTTCAATGATGAAAGGATAAGGCTGTGCCTTCAGGTAATGAAGTGCAGAAAGTTTCACATAGGTTTTGAGTCCACGAACTTTTGAATTTGCAAATACTGCAGCAACGGCAGCATCAAATCCTAATCCGCACAGCATGCAGGAGAAAACTCCATTGATCATGATACCATCAACACGATCATCTTTGCAATTGAAAATTATATCGAGTGCTTTTGATGTATTGCGCGGAATGCGGGCTGAAAGTGCCAGTCCGTTTCCGGATCCCATGGGAATAATTCCAAACCTGATATCCTGATCTAATAATGCACCCGTGATCTTGCTGATCGAACCATCGCCACCACAGATAACAACATCTGTCAGGCCTTCATTCCTGACCTTTTCCTTGATGAAATTATAATTGCCTTCAGCGTTGGTGGCAAAAATTTCAAAAGTTATACCCTGTTCGGTGGTTTTCTTTTTGATCAGTTCAAGGACTTTTTCTTTAGAACGTGTTCCCGAAATAGGGTTGATCAGGTATGCTATTTTTCTATTGGCCATGAAGGCGCAAATTACAATTATTCCACCGGCCTTAAGCCCAGCGATAAAAGGAAAGCTTCAATCTCTTTTTCAACGGCAGGAATATCTTTTGATTTTATAAATGATCCCATCACATGATCACCTACAGTGGGCATGGCAACAGCTCTTTTATTGGATGATCCGAGCTCCTCGTACATTTTTTTGATAGCTGAAACCTTTACAACACTATCCTGGTGTACATCATCTTTATAATAATAAAGTATAAGGGCCGGTTGCTTCACCTGCTCAAAAGTCTCTTTATTCATATTTGTTTCAAGTAGTTCTTCCAGGGCTACTACAGCTTCTATCCGGTAAGGAGAATTCCAGTATTGTTTGTAAACAGGCCGCTGATCAACGGGTTTGATATATTCTGATCCGATGACTTTCCTGGCGATCTGCAATCCCCATGGATTATTGAGTAACCATGCATTTGGGTCGTTGATCTCGATATTGGGCGACATCAACACGAGGGAATTTACATCGGGGTATCTTGCAGCAAGCATCAGCGCTAAGGTTCCGCCGGTTGATGTTCCCATCAATATCACTTTATCACCCAATTGTTTCCCGATAACAAATGCTTCCTTGGCTGATTCCCACAAATTTTCGGGAGTCAGGTTCAGCATCTGGTCGTTTGACTGAACACCATGTTCCGCGAGTCTCGACAAATAAAGATTAGCGCCGAACTTCTTTGCGATGTTTGTATGCAGTGGCATTCCTTCTCCCTGTGATGCCGAAAATCCATGCAGGTAAACAATGCTGTAAGGTGTTTTAGATCTGGCTGAATCATTTGCCCATACTATCCTGGCCTGGTTATCGGGTTTGATATTGGGTAAAGATTCTTTCTGGGAAATATAATTTGTCAGGGCTACTGGGTCTGCCGGCACATTGGGAAGAGTATTCGAATATGAAGGTGTGGCAGGGTTTGGTCCTGCGAGATATACAACGATCAGGGCTACAGGAAGAAGCAACCAAAGCTTTCTCTTCATAGAATAATTTTGATTTGAATATAGGGCGATTTATTTTGTATTACTAACGTACTGCTTATGAGTAACCCCAACCGGTTCACGGCTCTTGATGTATTTCGTGGCATGACCATCTGTTTGATGATCATTGTGAACACTCCCGGTAGCTGGGAGTTTTCTTATGCTCCGCTTCAGCATGCCGAGTGGCATGGATTCACACCAACGGATCTTGTATTTCCATCTTTTCTTTTTGCTGTGGGCAATGCCATGGCTTTTGTGATGAATAAATGGGAATCGCTTCCTGCTTCTACCGTTACCTGGAAGATCCTTAAAAGAACCATCATCATATTCCTGATTGGATACCTGATGTACTGGTTCCCTTTCTTTACCATCACCGACCAGGGAAACTGGATGTTGTCGCCTATCCGGGATACGAGGATCTTTGGCGTGCTGCAAAGAATCGCAATTTGTTATGGGATCACCGCTTTGATGATCTATTACCTGAAACCAACCACGGTGCTTTGGATTGTGATGGGTATCCTGGTTTTGTATGGTCCGGTGCTCTATTATTTCGGCACTGGTGATGATCCGTTAAGTCTTCAAACCAATGCGGTGCTCAGGCTTGATAAATGGCTGATCGGTGAAAGTCATATGTATAAAGGTGAAGGTATTCCATTTGATCCGGAAGGATTGTTGTCTACTTTCCCTGCCATCGGGAATGTATATGTGGGTTATATCGTCGGAAAATATGTGCAAGCCAAAGGCAAGACCTTTGAAATGCTGGCCAAGCTATCACTTGCAGGAGCTGTGTTGGTATCACTGGCATTTTTATGGCACTATGGGTTCCCAATCAATAAAAAACTTTGGACAAGTTCCTTTGTGCTGCTGACTGTAGGAATAGATTGCCTGGCTATTGCGGGCATCATTTATATCATGGATTTTCAGCATAAAACAAAGTGGACGGGCTTTTTCCAGGTCTTTGGGAAGAACCCGCTGTTCATATACCTGCTGTCGGAGATCCTGGCCATCGTACTTTATTTAATTCCTTTTGGGGCTGGAACACTTCGCGACTGGATCTTTAACACCCTGTTCCTGCCGATGGGCAACTACTTCGGTTCTTTTATTTATGCATTGGTTTTCATGCTGGTATGCTGGTTTGTGGGTTGGGTGATGGATAAGCGGAAGATATATGTGAGGGTTTAGGAGCTGGGAGTTGGGAGATAGGAGTTGGGAGATAACAAGATATTAATCTTCCGGTAGCTTAAAATGCCTACCTTTGCGCCCTTAAAACCAACGCTCCTTAAAGGAGACAGCGCCTATTATGCAAATCAGAAACATAGCAATCATTGCACACGTAGACCACGGAAAGACTACCCTGGTTGACAAAATTCTTCACTCAACCAATGTTTTCCGTGCGAACCAGGATACTGGAGAGTTGATCATGGACAGCAATGATCTTGAAAAGGAAAGAGGAATCACAATTTTCTCAAAAAACGCCGCAGTTACTTATAAAGATATCAAAATCAATGTTATCGATACTCCGGGCCACGCCGATTTCGGTGGTGAAGTGGAGAGGGTTCTGAAGATGGCCGATGGAGTTATTCTCCTCGTGGATGCTTTTGAAGGTCCAATGCCGCAGACCCGTTTTGTACTGCAAAAAGCACTTCAACTGAACCTGAAACCTATAGTGGTGATCAATAAGGTTGATAAGCCAAACTGTCGTCCGGATGAAGTTCATGACGCAGTATTCGAGCTTTTCTTCAACCTGGATGCTACTGAAGAGCAGCTGGATTTCCCGACTTTCTATGGTTCGGGAAAAAATGGATGGTTCAATACTTCCCTCGAGCAGATCGAAGGAATTGATCCATTGCTCGACGGTATCCTGAAATATGTACCTGCTCCTAAGGTTGAAGAAGGAAATCTTCAGCTCCAGATCACTTCTCTCGATTATTCATCTTTCCTTGGCCGTATTGCAATCGGAAAAGTGAGCCGCGGTTCCATTAAAGAAAACCAGCAGATCACCCTGATGAGCACCGATGGTTCTCAGAAGAAGATCAAGGTTCGTGAACTGTATGTGTTCGAAGGAATGGGCAAGAAGAAAGTTCAGGAAGTAGTTGCAGGTGATCTTTGTGCTGTGGTAGGTCTGGAAGATTTCAACATCGGAGATACCATCGCTGATGCAGAAAATCCTGAGGCATTGGCTGTTATCTCTGTAGATGAGCCAACCATGAACATGACCTTCTCGATCAACAACTCACCGTTCTTTGGTCGTGATGGTAAATTTGTAACCAGCCGTCACCTGCGTGACCGACTGATGAAAGAAACTGAAAAGAACCTGGCTCTTCGCGTTCAGGATACTGATAGCGGTGATACCTTCCTGGTATACGGTCGCGGTATTCTTCACTTAGGCGTATTGATTGAAACTATGCGTCGTGAAGGCTACGAGTTGACTGTAGGTCAGCCGCAGGTAATCGTTAAGACAATCGATAACAAGAAGTGTGAGCCTTATGAAACCCTGGTGGTAGATGTACCGCAGGAGTTTGCATCAAAGGTGATCGACCTGGTTACCCGTCGTAAGGGCGAAATGCACGTGATGGAGACCAAGGGCGAAATGCAGCACCTTGAATTCGAGATCCCTTCAAGAGGTCTGATCGGTCTGCGTACACAAATGCTGACTGCAACCACCGGTGAAGCTGTAATGGCTCACAGGTTCCTTGAATACAAGCCATGGAAAGGACCGATCCCTGGTCGTAACAATGGTGTATTGATCGCTAAGACAACCGGTACAACCACTGGTTATTCAATCGATAAACTCCAGGATCGTGGTACTTTCTTCGTTGATCCGGGAGAAGAGGTTTATGCAGGACAGATCATTGCCGAGCATATCAAGCCGGGAGATCTTGTTGTGAATGCTATTGAAGGAAAGAAACTGACCAACATGCGCGCGAGCGGAAGCGACGCGGCTACCAATATTGCCCCTAAGACACAGATGACGCTGGAAGAATGTATGGAATACATCCAGCAGGATGAGTGCATCGAGGTAACTCCGAACCATATCAGGATGAGGAAGATCTACCTGGATGAGAACGATAGGAACAAGTACGCGAAGATGATGAAGGCTGAGGAAGTTTAACATTTTGTAGGCAAAGGCGGAGCAGCATTTTGGCTTCGCCTTTTGCCTCTTTGGTGTAAAAATCTCTAAATTGCCACCATGTATAGGTTAATACTGATCGCTCTGATGTTTGTGATGGTACAGGATGCAGCTGCCCAGTGCTCCATCTGTACGAAGACCGCTTCCCAGCTTGGTGAGAACACCGGTCGTGGATTAAATACAGGAATTCTTTACCTGGCCTTCGCCCCAATGGCTATAGTCGGCTACCTGGGTTATCGATGGTGGAAAAACAGCCGTGAGATCTAGGCTGTTATCTTTTCAGATTGAAATATTCGTAGAAGTATTCTGATGGTTTCAGGTTGATGAAATCCTTACGATTCTTATTGAAGTCTTCGTAAGTGAGGTTATTGATCTGCTCCTTTGTGAAATTAAGGTGCTTCTCAGGTTTACCCTTGGTGATCACTCCAAGGCCATGGTCGCAATCCAATGTGAATGCGTTCACATCATTGCGGAGGCTTTGCATGTGCAGGATCACTTTCCAGACATCTCCATTCCAGGTATCAGCAAAATTTCTAGATTTCCATTCAGCAAATGATGAAGCAGCATCTTTGGTGAGTGGGTTACAATCGTGCATAACGATGATGCCGTTATCGGTCATGTTGTTGAGTGTGTTCTCAACATCCCGCAATGCATATTCATATTCATGCATTCCATCTATGAGGGCTATTTCGAATTTTTTTCCGTTCAGCAGATTGGGCGCATCCTGTGCAAAGAAATCATCGCTGGTCTTTTCAATGAAGTGTGCTTTGAAGTTCTGAGGATTCAGCAGTGATTTTCCAAACTTGCGCATCGCATCGAAACGAAACTCAGGATCTACCGCCACTTTGAAAGAACTGTTTATCCGGAAGAAAATATGACCGTTGAAAACGCCTATTTCAAGATAGTTGTTCAGCTTTTTCTCCTTCATTAACTTCTGAATCACGTATTGTCTGTCCATGCGATGGTTATTGGTTTGGCCGCCAAGATAATAATTGAAGATATATTTGCAGCTACAATTATTCCAAATGTTTGAAACAGGATTAAGAAAAGTAAAGCGCACCAGGTCTGGTAAGAAGTTTTCCATACTTGTTCCAAGCTGGAATAATCTGCCTTTTTTGAAATTATGTGTAGAGAGTATCAGGAAGAATTCTGTTTATGATCACCAGGTGATCGTGCACATCAATGAAGGAAAGGATGGAAGTCTTGACTGGGCTGAATCACAGGCTGATATTGATTATACTTTTTCTGAAGGTAATATAGGAGTATGCTATGCATTGAATTATGCAAGGACCATTGCTGATACAGATTATATAGTTTATGTGAATGATGATATGTATTTATGTCCGGGTTGGGATAAGGCCTTGGTAGAGGAAATAGAGAAGATCGGGCATAATGCATTCTTCTTATCATCAACAGCTATTGAGCCAACTGCCTCCAGTAATTGTGTGATTGAAAAGAATTATGGAACGGACCCTTCAAATTTCGATGAAGATAGATTATTGAAAGAGTTCAATGGGCTTGAGTTCCATGACTGGCAGGGTGGTACATGGCCCCCTAATATTTTACATAAGGATCTCTGGGATTATGTCGGAGGATACAGTATTGAATTTTCTCCAGGGATGTATTCGGACCCTGATTTCAGTATGAAATTGTGGAAGGCAGGTGTGAGGTTATTCAAAGGTGTATCTGCAAGCAGGGCATATCATTTCGGATCGAAGTCAACTAAGAGAGTAAAAAAGAATAAAGGCTATTACCAGTTCATTGCCAAGTGGGGATTCACATCCAGTGTGGCTACAAAAGTTTATTTGCGAAGGGGTGAAAAGTTTGATGGTGAATTGAAGGAACCGGTGATCAGGGAGAAGTTGAAGTGGAAAAATGTGTTGAAGAGGTTGGGTGTGGTGATGAGGGATCCGTTTGCGGGCTGACCAACCGCGGAGCGGTTGGGCTGAACGCTCTGCGCTGAGCAATGGCTGCAAGCCATTGAGCTGAGCAGAAGTCTTCCATTCAGCCCAAATGCCTTCGGCATTTGTTCAGCCTGGTTCGTTCAGCCTCTCGCTTCGCTCGAGTCAGTCCGGGTGGACCGCTCCTTCACAAACCTGTATAAATTGAAATCTTTCTCCAAAGCAGCGATCTCTGCCTTCAAATCTTTCTTATTGATATCCTTCATGCGTGATTTCTGGATGAGCTGGTAAACACGCTCGGTAAGCAGATCCAGCTGGTCATGATGATTGGTGCGGTGATCCTGGATGGCATCGTACAGTTCTCTTACACCTTCTCCTGTCAGTCCAATTGCTTTTATTACAGGTATATGATTATTTGAAGACCTTGTATGGATCATGGAATGCAATGCCCTATAGAATTTATCTGCATCCGGACGATCGCTCTTGTTGATCACAAAAATATCAGCGATCTCCATGAGTCCCGATTTCATTTGCTGGATCTCATCTCCAGCTTCAGGTACAAGTACTACCACACGCGTATTAGCGAGGGATGCGATATCAATTTCACTCTGACCAACACCCACCGTTTCAATAATGATGTGATCGAATGGTGAAGATTGCAATAAATGCGTGATCTCGATGATATATGGATGCAATCCTCCTAATGAAGCTCTTGATGCAAGAGAACGGATATAAACATTTGGATTGTTATACCATTGACTCATCCGGATCCTGTCGCCCAACAATGCACCCATATTGAATGGAGATGAAGGATCAACACATAGTACAGCAACCTTCTCACCCTTTTCAACAAATTGACGAATCAACTGGTCGACGATGGTGCTCTTTCCTGCACCCGGAGGGCCGGTTATGCCAATGATATTGTTGGTATGAAGAGGCTTCAATGATTCGATCAATGCATCATATCCCGGGGCCTCATTTTCTATCATGGAGATAGCGCGTGCGATGGCACGGAAGGAACCGGAGGATATGTCGATTAATGATGTCATTGTTATTTACAGGCAGAACCGAGCGAAGCGAAGGGGCTGAATGTTGTGTGGTGCACTCATCGTTCAGCCCGCCCTTCGGGCGTTCTGCCCGGGGTTAAATTATTTTATAATTGCGAAAATCAAATGGACGTATACCGGTTTTCTTTTCAAACCAGTATAGAAAACGATCTTTTAGTTTGAACTTTTTCTTTGATGTATCCAGTTCAATATTCCAGTTCATGGATGCGATGCGGTCTTTCATCACTGCAGGATGACTGTCCTGGAATAGTGCCAGTGAATCATATTCTTCATAATTGAAGATCTCTGCCGCATGAACTTTTTTTGATACCGCAGTATTTTCCTGCCAGAAATTTTCGAGTGCTATCCGTTGCTTTTCATTCATCTGCTTCGGACTTTTTACCCATCCGTAATGATACACATAAGCATCAACCTGCTTCACGCGGATCTTTTCTCCATTCCTCCGAAAGCCTTGTGCATCGCGGTATGCAGTGATGGTTGGATCATTGCGGATGATCCTCACTTCTTTATGATACCATTTCCTGCTGTCGCCAACATAATTATAGGTTCCAAAAAAATGAAGATAGTTGAAGACCAATCCATCCACTTTTTTATCATCTTTAAATTGCTCAGCAGTTTTGCGAATGATATCATGATATTTTTCATGGATCACTTCATCCGCCTGGATATAAAATAACCAGTCGCTGTCTTTTGATACATGCTCTTTGGCCTTATTTGTTTCAACAGCCAGCACAGAGCCACCGGTGGAAATATTTTTATCCCAAACCGAATGAAAGATCTTGATCTTGGGTGAATTAATTGAATTGATCAACTCTTCAGTGGCATCAGAACTATCTCCTATTGATACGATCATCTCATCTACCACGGGAAGAATTGATTTGATCGCTTCGAGTACCGGGTAATCATTGAGCACAGCATTCTTGATGATCGTGAAGCCGGAGATCTTCATAATTGAATAATTGATTGAAGCAAAAGTATTGATTAATGCTGAAGGTCAGATGTCGAGATCGAATGCCGATAAATTTCTGAAGTGACCATTCAGCTTTACTTTTTCTTTGAGTGATTCCATTTCCATCAGCATGGGTAATACTTTCTGAAGATGGCGCTTGAGGTATTCCTGCCGCTGCACTTCTTTCATCAAACCAAGCAATTCGTATTCTTCATCCAGTGATAGTCCTGCATGATGTGCAATATCGTAAGAGATGAGTTGCTCTTCTTCTTTTTTGAAATCTTTGGAAACATTCAGCAGCCTGTGTAATTCTTTCAAGCCACGCATGACCTGCTGCATGATTTTTCTATTACCCTGGTTTTCTTCATTCTCAGGGTAATTTACAATCGAACCGCTGTAAAGCTTGTCGGGTATGGATTTGATGATCTCCAGCACTCTGAATACTTTGATTCCTTCGGTGGTAATATCCATTTCTCCATTATCGTATGTCTTCACAATTTCTTTAACCTGGACAAGTGTTCCCAGTTCTTTGATCTCGTTGTTCATGACTGTTGGAATACCAAACGGTTTCTTGTTTTCCATACTGTCTTGGATCAACTGCTTATACCTTGGTTCGAATATATGCAGGTTGAGTTTTTCGCCCGGATAGACGACGATGGAGAGGGGGAATATGGGGATGAAGTTTGTCATAATTTGAGAATCGGGAATCGGGAATCGCGAATAATACAATAGCTGGTTAGCGAACGAAACGGTCGACTGGTACACGGTTCTGCAAACTTCTGGCCAATGTCATTTCGTCGGCATATTCAAGTTCACCGCCGAAAGCAATGCCACGCGCGATGGTGGTGATCCTGATTTCCTTCTTCGGCAGTTTTTTCTGAATATAGTAAATCGTTGTATCGCCCTGGATATTTGGATTTAAAGCAAAGATCAGTTCCTCGGTATTTTCTTTTTCTATCCGCTCAATTAAGGAACCGATATTCAACTGGTCGGGACCAACACCATCCAGCGGAGAAATAATTCCACCCAAAACATGATAAGTGCCACTGAACTGCTGCGTGCTTTCAATGGCGATCACATCACGAATATTTTCAACTACACAGATAATATCCTGCTTGCGCATTGGATTGCTGCAGATAGAACAAAGTATACTGTCGGATACATTATGGCAACGACCGCAAAACTTTATCTGTTGACGCATTTTTTGAATGGTCTCACTGAAAAGGTCCACCTGCGATTCATCCTGTTTCAACAAATGAAGCACCAGCCGCAATGCTGTTTTCTTGCCAATTCCCGGAAGTTTGGCAAACTCATTAACAGCATTTTCCAATAGAGTCGATGAAAATTCCATAACGCACAAAGTTACCGGTAATAATGCTTTTTAAACTAAATGGTTTAGAGAGTAATATCAATTTCATTATCCCAGTTGGCTTTGATATTAACCTTTCTTTCAATAAAAATGATCCTTTCCGGCTGACGTTTTTCCGTCAGGAATTTCCCGGTATCCCAAATGCCATTTTTATTTTCATCCAATACTATTCGTAGATTGTATTCTCCCGGTTCAAACAGTTTTGTAGCGAATTCTCTTCCTGCCATCGGGTAACTTTTAACCACTTTGTCATTTTGCACAAATTGAAGAATCGGGTTTTTAGAGAGATCAAGATTCAAAAATCTTAACCTTACTGAACCATAATCACTTTCATTTCTAGTTTTGAAGTTCAGGGTATCAGTTATTCCCAATGTTTTATTCAGTGTGTCTGTTGCAAAGTCAGGTCCTATTACCAGGTTATAGACTGAAGCTTCTACCCATGGATTTGTGATGGTGATGATTTTTCCTGTTGTATCCAGGCTTACCTTATACCCGGTTGAAGGCTGGAACTGTTCATTGAACAGTTGAACTTTAGTGCTGTCAAAGGTTTTTAGTGGTGCCTGGGTAATATTGATAACCAATGGAGAAAGCAGATCCTGAACAGAATTATTGATCAGGTTAGTTGAATAAGTAATTCTTTTCGGTTGTGCATTAGCGTTAGACTGAGGTTGTGATGCTGGAAGATCATCATCCAATTCTACTGTATCAATGAACGCTCTTAATTGAATACTGCTGTCATTATGCGGAATGGTTACAGGATCATCTGCGTAAGCAAACAATTGTGATCTTGAACCATATCGTCTCATTCCTCCTTCATCTTTCAAAGCATATAACCTGAATGTTCCTTCGGGAAGATTCTGAAAATAAAAATTTCCTTTTCCATCAACTCTTGCAATGTATCGTGGTCTTCCCTTGGATACAGAACTGTCTGCAAGATTATTGTGCAGCATCACGATCATAGTGGAATCTACCTTTCCGGTTTCTGCAAGCGTAACATTTCCAGTAAGGCTGAAGGAATCAAGTTGCTGACCAGTTGAAAAACTGTAAGTGAAATTCTTCAAGGGATTTCCTTCGTTATTATCCCTGATAGAATTGCCAAAATTCAATGTATAGGTTGTATTCTCTTCCAGGGTATCCCTGAGCGTAACAGTTACATTTCGAAGTCTGTGTTCTACCGTTGGGGTATTCTTTGGAACAGGCGATACGATCAGGTTCTGTTGTACATCCTGTAACTGAACATATTCATCAAAGGTGAAAATGATCCGCTTGCTGTTGAAGTTGAGCGATGAATCCCTTGGTGTAGCATTCAGCAGAACAGGAGGCAAACTGTCGCGCGGACCGCCGGTTGGCGGGATCATGTTTGCACAGCCCGGAGCTGTAATGAACAGGTTGTATAAAACTGCTATAATTAAAAAGCTGGAAATTAATCGCTTCATAGGCTGCAAACTTAGGAAACTGCAGCCACTCCATACAGGTGGAATGGCTGCTGATTCGTTATTCTTCTTCTAAAAGATCATCTTCCATTTCGTGAAGTGCGACCTGCAGGTTATTCTCTTTCACAAAATTACAGTAGTGGCACTCCTTCTTCCCGCATCCCACGTAGAATTCCTTGTTCTGGATCTTTTGCCAGGTGTCGGTGATCTGGTGGGTAACGGTGGTTATATCTTCGGGTGTGATCACTACTTTCCGTTTGTGGTAAACCTTTCGGTCGTCGGGTTCCACAAAGTCGAATTCAGTAGAAATTACCTTCCATTCTTTTCTATCATAGTTGTCAACCAGGATCTTGTAGAAAACTGCCTGTCTCCAGTAATCTCCTCCATTCGGATCTTTATCTGATGGTGGATTGAATTTCTTCTTCGCTTTTTCAAAATCACCTGTCTTGTAATCGACCACATTCACTTCCTTATTGTTGAACTCAAGTTTATCAAGCTTTCCTTTCAATGGAACATCATGCCAAACCACGTTTTTGATATTCTGTTCTACTGAAACTATCTTATTCCATTCATGGATATATCGATCATAATAGCTGGAAAGCACTTCCACACCGTATTCCATTCTGCGACGAAATGCTTCCTTGGTAAAGCTTTCCCTGTGCCGGCGCATATAGAATTCGAAATCACTTATCATTTCTTCTCTTGAAGGAAAATTATTCGCCGGGTCAGCCTTCATTTTAGTGAACAGCTTTTCAATCGCATAATGCACAGCAGATCCAAACTCTGTATTTTCATTTTTGGGAGAAGGAATTCGGATCAGGTTATTGTAATAAAACTGCAAAGGACAACGCAGGTAATTGCTGAGAGCCGTAACGTTCATGACGAACTTGTCGAGGAAACGCTGGATAAAATCCTCTTCGATCTTTGCGATCTCCGGTGAAGCATTTTCCATGAATTGTATTGCTTCAAAATCCATGGTGATAGCTTTGTCGAGTTTTACCTGCTCCACTTCAAATACATGCGAGTCGAGAATCTCCGCAATAAATTGTGATTGTTCTGTTGGCTTACCATCGTTCGCACAATTATAGAATGAAATGAAAAGATGTTTTTGTGCTCTTGTGATGGCCACATAAAAAAGTCTTCTCAATTCTTCTTCCGTATTACCTGCTGCCATTGATGAGAACATGGTATCAGGAAGTTTGAATGCATTCTTCGGTGCTTTCTTTTTCTCCCAGGTTTTTGAAATACATCCTGTAAAGAAAACGTATTCAAATTCCAATCCTTTGGAACCGTGTGCTGTCAACAGGTTCACGCCTTTATCACTTCCTGCCACCTGTGCCAGTGGAATGGCCACATCATTTGATTCCATCAGGTCGATCATATTGATGAACTGCTCTACCGTCATCAATGGATCTCTTCGTGTTTCTTCTTTTACAAAATCAAAAAATGCCACGAGTACCTGCATCAGCCAGATCTTGTCGGGCGATTGCATGATATGCTGCAACATTCCGGTTTTACGTATCACCAGCTCCACCATATTCTGTAGCGTGACATTGGGCAGATCTGAGATCAGGGATTCGAGAATGATGCTGGCCCGTTTCATTCCGGGGTGCATACCCGAATCGAAAAGATCTTTCTGTGGTGCATTCGCACGATCATATAATGTTCTCCTGATCGAAGTTCTTTCATTCTTAAAACCTTTGTCGGCCACTTCAATGGAAACCTTTGCAATTTCCATTGCCGGTATTCCCCAGAAATCAAAGTGCAGTAATTCGAACAGCATTTCTTCACCACCGTATGGAATATCGTGTTCTGATGCGAGGTATCGAAGTATGTGAATGATCTTCTTAGCAAGTGGTACTTCAAACAAATTCACATTGCGTTTGCTGTAAGCCGGAATATTTTTGAAACGCATCATGCGCATCAATTCTTCTCCATACTTATTTTCTTTATAGATGACTGCAATATGCCCTGGTTCCACACCTTCCTGCAAAAGTTTTTCAATGCGAAGAACAGTGTCGATCATTTCATCGCGCTGACTTTCATAACTAAGGAAAACAGGCAGGTGTTTTAATATGCTTATATCAGGATGTGATGAACGCAGGTCTTTGGAAAGGTCTTTTAATTTTTTGACCAGTCGTTCCGTATTTCGATCGATCAATGATTTTGATATATCGAGGATAGGTTGAGTAGAACGATAATTGTGTGTGAGCACAACGGTCATGAGATCTTCGGAAAAGCTGTTGGCGAAGCTTTCCATATTCTCAATATTCGCACCCTGGAAGCGGTAGATACTCTGGTCATCATCACCTACAACAAAGATGTTTGGCCGTTCCCAAAACCCGATCAGCTGGTTCACGAGTTTATTCTGCGATCCGCTGGTATCCTGGTATTCATCAACCAGGATGTATTGATAGCGTTCCTGGTAGTCGGCAAGCAGGTTTGCATTTTCTTCAAAAGCCTGGATCACCCAGTTGATCATATCGTCGAAGTCGTAACGATTTCGTTCGCGCATCATTTTTTGGAACTTATCGAACTCCTGTACCGCTGCTGAGAGTCGCGTCATGCGTTCGCGTTCTTCTTCGATCTTATTGACTTTGAGGTCACCTTTTTTGAATTGGCGATATGCTTTCTGGTAGATGAATTCCGACCGGTTGGGCAGGTCGTTCATATAATCTTCAATGCGCTGAAGGATGAAATCAGGCTTCCAGCCTTCGCGCTTCATGGTGGAGAAGAGCTGGGTTAGTCCCTGCATTTCGTAGTAAACATCTCCGCGATAGCGCTTCAGCGGGTGGCCTTTCGGGAATTCATCGATCAGCTGTTTCATGAGTTCGATGCGTTCCAGGTCGGAGATCGGATCAAGGATATTCTTTTCGAAGAGAGAAAGGTTTTCCTGTATCACATCATTACAGAAAGCGTGAAAGGTGTAGATATTGACCTTGTAGGCATCGGGACCAATGAAATGAAGCAGCCTTTTGCGCATGGCCAGGGAACCTGCGTCGGTATAGGTGAGACAAAGAATATTTTGAGGAGCCGTATCTGTTTCCAGCAGAATCTTACCGATCCGGGCGGCCAGGATCTGGGTTTTACCTGTTCCCGGGCCTGCGATTACCATCACGGGTCCTTCGATCTGGTCGACGGCTTTTTGCTGGTGTTCGTTGAGGCGGGAGTATTCTTGTTGGAAGAGAGAATTGAGTTTGTCGCGGTTCATTGGGTAAATTTAGGTGTTAGGAGCTACAAGTTGGGAGTTGGGAGTTAGGAGTTGGGAGTTGGTAAATTTTAATTCTACAAATGGGAATAATTTCCCATATTCACCGTTATATCCCTAACCGATACTCTAAACCTTATGAAAGATCGAACTCACCTGAAGGTGTTCATCCTGGAGGATGACGTGTGGTATGGCTCGATGATACAACACTACCTTTCTTTAAACCCTGATTATGAGGTCAGGCGTTTTGAAAATACCCAATCATTTTTTGCAAGTCTTCATGAGTTGCCCGATGTGGTGACGCTGGATTATTCATTGCCCGATATGGATGGCGGCCAGGTCTTGAAGAAGATAAGGAACCAGTACCCGGAAATGCAGGTGATCATGATCTCCGGACAGGAAGATATTGCTACGGCGATCGACCTGTTGAAGCATGGGGCCTTTGATTATATTGTTAAGAATGAGGATACCAAAGACAGGCTTTGGAATTCCCTGCTCCATTTGCGGGAGATCCAGGGATTGAGAAAAGAAGTGGAAACGCTTAAGGAAGAGGTTGGAAAGAAGTATGACTATTCTAAATTCCTGATCGGTAACAGCGACCCGATGCAGAAGGTATTTACCATGCTGGAGAAGGCGTCTAAAACCAATATTACCGTATCGATCACCGGGGAAACCGGTACCGGTAAGGAAGTGGTGGCCAAGGCGATCCATTATAATTCCGAAAGACATAAGAAACCGTTTGTGGCGGTGAACGTCGCAGCCATTCCGAAAGACCTGATTGAAAGTGAGCTATTTGGCCATGAGAAAGGTGCTTTTACGGGAGCTGTAACCCGCAGGATCGGGAAGTTTGAAGAAGCCAATAACGGTACACTTTTCCTGGATGAGATCGGTGAACTGGATATCAATCTACAGGCAAAATTATTGCGGGTATTACAGGAAAAGGAGATCACCAGGGTGGGAGGAAATGAAGTGGTAGCGGTGAATGCACGGATCATTGTTGCAACGCACAGGAATCTTTTAGATGAAGTGCATGCGAAGAATTTTCGTGAAGACCTGTATTACAGGCTGATAGGCTTGCCTATCAATTTGCCGCCATTGCGTGAGCGCGGCAATGATATACTTGTACTCGCCAAACATTTCATCGATCAGTTTTGTAAGGAGAATGGAATGGGTAAAAAAAGTCTCTCCCCGGAAGCTCAGCAAAAGCTGAAGAACTATTCGTTTCCGGGTAACGTGAGAGAATTAAGATCGATCATAGAGCTCGCTGTGGTGATGGCTGACGGAGATATGATCCTTCCTGAAAATTTCAACCTTAATTTCCAGGCTTCTTTAGGGGATCTTTTGAATAAGGAAAGATCGCTCAAAGAATATGAGATCCAGATACTGCAGCATTTCCTGGATAAGTACGACAGGGATGTATTGCTGGTAGCGAAGAAGCTGGACATTGGAAAATCGACTATATACAGAATGATTCAGGCAGGAGAACTAAAAGTAAGGTAAAAGCGAAGTTGAACTAACTATGATGCATAACCGAATTTTGATAGTGGATGATGTAGATCTCAACCAGGAACTTGCCCGGATGATCGTAGCGTCGAAGGGTTTCCTTACGGATATTGCATCGAATGGTCAGGAAGCATTGGATGCGGTGAGAACAACAAAATATGATCTTGTATTAATGGATATACATATGCCAGTGATGGATGGAATGGAAGCCACCCGTCAGATCAGGGCTTTGGAAGATAAGGAAGCTGCCGTTGTACCGGTGGTGGCGCTTACAGCCAATGTAGGCGTTACAATGGAAGAATACAGGCTGGCCGGCTTCAATGAGGTACTGACCAAACCTGTGGATGAAAAACTTCTGTCTGATGTTCTGCGTAGGTATACTTCTAAGAATGAAGAAGTAAATCCAACAGCAATGGCTTTAGGCAGTTCGGAAAGTTTATATGACCTCAGGATGATCGAGAATATATCAGGTGGTGACCCGGCTTTTATCAGGCAGATGGTGAAACTGTTTCTTGATAACATGCCGGTGAATATTAAGACCCTGAGGACAGCATTGGAGAATAAGGATTGGGAGATGATGTGGAAAACGGCGCATAAGATGAAGTCTACAATTGATTCATTGAATATCAATGAACTCCGGCAGGATATCAGGGCGATCGAGTATGCGGGTAAATCGCTTGAAGGCCTGGTTGCTGTACCGATGCAGGTTCAGAAGGTAGAGCAGGTGTTGCAGTTGTGTTTAGATGACCTTCAGCAGAAATATGATTCCAACCATTTCGGGTAAGCTGTTGTTATTTGGGAAATAATTGAGATGTATTCATTGAAGACTGTGCAGAAGATCCCGGTAAGAATTGATAAAGCCTGGGAATTCTTTTCCAATCCTGCGAATCTTGCAGCTATTACCCCTTCAAATTTAGGTTTTAAAATCATTTCAAAACATCATGGAAACCGGATGTATCCCGGGCAGATCATTGAGTATAAGGTATCACCTGTGCTGGGGATACCTATGTATTGGATGACCGAAATCACGCATGTGGAGGAGGGAAAATATTTTGTGGATGAACAGCGGTTTGGTCCTTATAAGTTATGGCATCATCAGCATCATTTCAGGGAAATTGAAGGTGGTGTGGAGATGACGGATATCGTGCATTACCGGATCCCGTATTGGATCTTCGGAAGGATTGCCAACAGTTTGTTTGTGAAGAGTGAGCTGGATAAGATCTTCAGGCACCGGTTCAGGGTGGTGGAAGAGATGTTTGGGAAGTGGAAATAGCTCCAAGGTCCGGGCAGAACGGCCGAAGGTTCCAGGCAGAACGGCCGAAGGCCGGGCTGATGCTGAGTATCAACATTCAGCCCGGCCTTCGGCCGTTCTGCCTGGGGTGATTACCCCGGAATTGTATTGATATATTTTTCGTTCTCCTTTATGTGGTGGATGGGTTGGGGGTTGGAAGGTTTCAAAGCCTTTGTTTTGCGGAAATAATCTTTAGCTGCGCGGAACTCGCGTTTGTTCATCATGATAGTACACATCTGGAGGAGTGCAGCTGCTTCATTGTCTTTATCAGGCAGGCCTTTTTTGAGAGCCTGGCGGATATAGGATTCAGCCTGTTTAACGTTGCCCTTCTGCATCTGGATCATACCGATCTGAAGCATGTTGGCGCCTTCCATTTCTTTCAAAGGAGAGCCGAGGTCGAGGCCTTTTTTCATAGCTGATTCAGCTGTGTCAAAGTCCTGGTTCATCATCGCCAGTTGTCCTTTGATGGTGAAGTATGCCGAGCGAATAGGTTTGTACAGCAGGTTAGGGTATTTGATGGAGTTGAGCACTTTTTGGGCACCTTCCATGTCGCCGGCTTCCATATGTTCCTGGATAAGTCGGAGAGGTCCGATAAAGAAGTGGCCTGCGATCAGGATGAGACCGATCAGGTAAGCGGGGAATGCAGGCCAGAAGCCTGAGTAGATATTAGCCAAGATACCGATAACGATCAGGAGTATGCCGATGATTAGGCGATACCTGATTAAAAACGTATAGAATTTCATATCGCGGCAAAGATAAAGGATTGGAATTTCATTGGAACCTGCTATTTTTGCGCTCCTTCGCTGCTTTTGGTAGCGAACTGGTCCCGTAGTTCAATGGATAGAATAGGAGTTTCCTAAACTCTAGATACAAGTTCGATTCTTGTCGGGACTACCCAGCAGGAAAGGTCAGAAATATTCTGACCTTTCTTTTTTCCTTTTCCGCTGAAAGCCGCTTCAGTAGTGGTTATTACTTCAAAGAGGGGATGCGGGGTTGTGGTTCGATAAGTGTTTTCGCTATAAATGATTTTTTCAGGAAATATCACACCCGTGATCTGTTGCCGCCTTTCAAGGCTTGATTCCTTGTACCGAACTGCAATATCCTTTAAAAGGTAAATACCCCTCTTAAAATAAAGCTGATAGTCATCTTCCACCGAGTTGGAACTAAGCTTTGCTCTTTTAAGCTTATCCATTTCAGGTTCCAGTTCCGAAACAATTTGCTTGTACTCGCTTCGATCCATTTCGCCATCTAGCATCATTTCCTTTGCATTTTTTAGACGAGTAGCCAATTTATCAATTTGGGTTTGTAAATCCTTGCCATGTGAAGCCTTTACTACTTTTCCCTTTTTAAACTTCTCTTCCATGATCAGTAAATAAAGGTCAAGGATCTCTTCTTTGGTTTTAAATGTCTGGAGATACTTCAAAAAGTTTTTGTTGGCTTCTTCTGCCTTAAAGCGTTCCTTACAGCCAAGGGATGCCTGGCAGTGATAGTAGTAATACTTTCCACCATTGCCATGGGAGGCGCTGCCCGTTAATGGCCGTCCACAGCGTTGGCATAATAAATAACCACGCAGGGGTAATTCTTCTCTTTTGGTATTCTTTACCGGAATATTTCTTTTTCTGCCATGGAGCACATCCTGTACTTCTTCAAAAAGACTTTCCGGAATTAAGGGCTCGTGGGAAGCTTTTACGTAATGCGCTTCCTCATCCTTCCAGGCAGGAATAAAGATCTTTCCGCAATAAACCGGGTTCCGCACCAAATACCAAAAGGCACTGCGGCTTACTTTCAATCCCTGTTGATTGACCATTCTCCTTATGGCTTCTATGTCTTTTACGCCTTTTGCTAGTTCCTCAAAGGCAAAACGAACAATTGAAGCATCCTTACTCGGTTCAATGATTGGTCGGTTGTCTTCGTTTCTGGCGTTTTTATATCCTTTCGGAGCGGTGGCCATCCAACGCCCTTCTTTTTTAGCCCTGCGCATACCCACCAGTGTATTGAGTGCTCTCCGGTCATTTTCTACTTCCGGCGCTGCCAGGTAAAAGGCCAGCATGATCTTGTTCTCTGGAATATCTAAATCCAACGGCTGCTCAATGGCCTGAGGTTCTACGCCCAACTTTTTGAGTTGGTTGATCATGCCATAAGCATCGCCTGCGTTCCGGGAAAAGCGATCCCACTTTGTAAATAGCAGGAGGCTTGCAGCCTCCCGTTTCTTTTTCAGATTGGATAATAGATTTTGGAACTGGGGCCGTTCAAAACTCTTTGCCGAATGGTCATCCTGGTAAGTGGCAACAACATCAATGTTTTGGAACTCGCAGTAGCGTTCTAACCGTTCCTGCTGGTGCTTTAGGCTATAACCTTTTTCAGCTTGCTCGTCGGTCGATACCCGAATGTAGAGAATGGCTTTGCGTTTCATCTTGTACGTTATTTAGGTCTATTACGATTGCTTTGTTTTTGTTTTCCTGATAACCCTGGTAGTCAATATCTGCCAGTGCATAGAGCATGTCCCTGATCTGAAACACTTCTTCGTCACTGTATCCATTTTCTTTTGCTTTGAGCACTTTCCTGCACTTTTCCAGCGGGATTTTTTCTGGAAACTTTTCTTCGGGCAGTTTTACAATTTTGGCATTCATAGGTTATTGTTTCAAAAGTACAAATAATTGATTATCAATGTTATATGATTCTACAAATAATCATCTCGCCATTGTTCATGCAATAGCCCATCTTAAAAAGCAGAATAGCAATATTCCTATTTATTCTGATAGCCGTAACGCCATTGGTTGGGTTCAAGACAAAACACACCGGAGTAGCTTATTGCCAACAGACAAGAACAAAAAGCTTTTGAACTGTTGGACCGGGCTGTTAAATGGCTTAAAGAAAATGAGTTTGTTAATCCAGTGCTGAAGTGGGAAACCAAAGCCTGGGGCGAAAATCCTGCTGATTTTGGAAGGAAGTAATAGAATTCTTTACAATTCCGCATTTCTGTAATTCATTTCTCAATCATACGCAAGTAAACAAGATTGAGTTTTGATACAATCAGTTCTCTCTGTGAAAATTCAATTCTGGTAAAATAATTTTTATCTCTTTATTGTCTTTAGAGTTAAACCAATAAACAATGAAATTCGCCTTTGCGCTGTGCAAAGCATAGCCTTTTGAATGTAGCTTTTCTATTGATGTAATAAAATCGTTGGAAAATTTAACCACCAAGCCTTTATCAGTAGATAATCCTTCAGCTGTAATAGTTAGTTGGTCACCACTGGTTATTCCATTCATTCTATGTTGTACAAATTCAAAATAGCCAAGCTTTACATCTTTATGTGTTAACAGGCAGGAAATAAAATTTGCTGGAGCATAGCCATTTAAGTCAGTCGAATAGGTGAGATCATCCGTTATCAGGTTTTGTAAATAATTCCCATTGTAATGTATCGTTAGATTAGTCTTGGCTCTGGTAACAGCCACATACAATTGCCGTTTACATTCCTCCTTTGTAGCGTCAAACTGATCCAGCATTAAAAAGACATTGTCAAACTCTTTGCCTTTGGCTTTATGGATGGTTGAAACATAAATTTTTTCACCGTTGATGCGTACAAAATCTTCAAACCGGGATTCGTTCAAGAATGTTTTCCAATCGCTTTTGTATCGTTTAACTGGATTGATGGTCTCAAAATCTTTGATAATACTCTGGCATCCTTCCAGTTTGTTACTTCGCTGAAATGTTTGCGCTAAGTTTCGCTTTGCCTCTTCCCATTCATCCTCACTTATTACTGGAGAATCCGTTTGCGTAGTGATCAGATCAGTAAAGTATCTAAGTTCCTTCAGATTATACAAATTAAACCCGTCATTGGTCTGAATTAACTTTGCAGTATATCCATTCTTTATAAGCAACCCGGTAATTTGCACCGCTTCATCATTGGTCCTGGTCAACACACAAGTGGAGCCGGTTAAGTCGGTTTCTCTTATGCTTTGAATAACCGGCATAATAAGCTGTGTCGAACGATGTTCAATGATCTTTATTTTTCCATTTGTCCGATCTACTGCTACAATCGGCAAATCTTTTAAGCGGTGCGAGAGCCCAGTGGCCCACTGGTTTGCCAAAGACACGATATTTTCTTTACTCCGGTAGTTGTCTATCAGTTCATATTTCTTTGCATTCCTGGCCGTAATTAGCTGCTGCATGTATTTCGAATCTGATCCACGAAATTCATAGATATTCTGGTCATCATCGCCTACGAATATTACCCTCATCTCTTCGTTTTGCTCCATGAGTGTTTCCACCAACCTATATTCATGCACATTCATATCCTGTGCTTCATCTACTACTAATACTGTTTTGGTAATCCTACTAGGCTCGATATCACCATTTCTAATTTTTTCAATTGCTGTTTCTAAAACAGAATCAGACTGATCCAGGTTGCCCACTCTGCCGATTAAATCAAAACAATAAGAGTGAAATGTCTTAATCTCAATGAAGTTGGCAGCATTTCCAATAAGGTCCAGCAACCGTTTTTTAAATTCTGTGGCTGCTGCTCTTGAAAATGTAAGCATCAGGAGTTGCTCATGCTTTACATCTTCAGTCAAAAGCAATGACGCAAGCTTATGTACAAGCACTCTTGTTTTACCACTGCCCGGACCTGCCGCTACCACCACATGCTGATTAGTAGAATCTTTAATAATCTCCAATTGGGCAGGAGACAATGCTCCGAACAATTGCTGAAACTTGGCAGGTGTTAGCGTTCGTTTAATATCATCCTGCCTGCTACCTGGAAAATATTTATTGAGAAAGGAAGTATAGTTGAGCCGGAAATAATCATCTACAAAGTGTAAAGCCTCCTTGTAATTCTCCACCATCTTTTTAGCATACTCGCCTACAATATGGATTTGCTGTACTTTATTCTGGTAATGCGTTCTTAGTTTGTCGTAATCAGATTCTTTGTATAGTATTCTGTTATTTTTTTCTATCCG
Organism: uncultured bacterium; assembly: GCA_966112615.1. Classification (GTDB taxonomy): domain Bacteria; phylum Bacteroidota; class Bacteroidia; order Chitinophagales; family Chitinophagaceae; genus Flavitalea. The sequence continues at coordinate 170,683 of CBHWDO010000001.1, read as the reverse complement.
GTCAATTGTTAGGCGGTTATAGACTACCAAAAACCCACCTTCTATTTTTATGGCTTCAATCCGTGATAAGTAAAATAAGCTGTCCTCTAAATCTTCATTACTCGCCTTTACGGTAAACAAGCCAGTGCTGCTTTCAACAGCATCCTTTAGCTCCTGAATGGAAAACTCTATCAGTATTTCATCGGCGTCGTCCTTTGCTGTATTGTTTATAGCCTTTTGATAAAGGTATTCTACAATGAATCTTGCCAAAAAATGGCGTTTTACCATTTTATCCTTTAATTCATCCTTGGCGAGAGATGGAGCTATTTGAACATGGTTGCGGGAATATTCCAGATTTCGTCGTTTGATCCAATTCTTAATTGCCCAGAAATTAATAATCGTTCTGACTTTATTAGGACTCACATCTTTGCAGCCAGCTTCAGTAGCTTTTTCATTTAACTCCTTCAGGTTGTAGGTCGTTTCCTCATCCTGTAAGGTGGCAAGGAAAAATTCCTCTAAGCTCTTGAACTTTTCTACCACAGCCAGGGAACGATTACTGGCCTCGCCTTTTTTTATAAAGGCAGTCAAGTCTTTTGTATCAGCTAATATTTTCGCATCTCTTAATAATTGAATGATCTGAATCACTTCATCTTTTACAATACCTAAGTGATCCGATATGTAATCTATCCGTGATTCTGCCGCTTCGTCGGTAGACAATCGTTTGCTTTTGCTGGAGAAGAGTTTTTTGACAATTCGGACTGCTTTTTCTTTTTGCTTCTCCGAGAACTTTTCAGACGTATTTATTTTTTCTATGGCCTCCTGTGCTGTTTTCGATAGTATACTGTTGGCAAACACCTTTGGCATGTTCTGGCCCCGCTTCAAGTAGCCAGCATCTTCCAGGGCAGCAATGGCGGTTGTAACCCGTGTTTCTATTTCATTCACACCTTCATCCCAGCCTGCTTTGCGGTCAATTTCCAGGGCTGAATTAGAAACCTTAGCCCTTGCTCTTGTTAAATCCTTTACCGCCTTCCAAATTTGATTGATTTCTTTAATGTCCAGTTTGGTTTGGTTCAGGAGAATAAAGTGTTTATCTAAATCCTCTTCATTAAAAAGAACAAAACACTCTGCAGTTATGTTCTCGTCCCTGCCTGCACGTCCAGCTTCCTGTACATAGTTTTCCAATGAATCCGATATATCATAGTGAATGACCATCCCCACATTGCTCTTGTCTACTCCCATTCCAAAAGCCGATGTTGCCACCATAATGTCAACACTTCCTTCAATAAAGGCATTTTGATTTTCCGTCTTTTCTTCTTTGGCCATCTTGCCATGGTAAGGCTTGGCATTAAAGCCATCTGCTGTCAGGCTTTCAGCCAGTTTGTATGCTTTTTTGGTCCGGGAAACATAAATGATCGTGGGGCATTTCTTCGCTTCCAGGAGCCGCCGGACCTCTGCATATTTTTGAGCCTCATTATCTTGATTGAAAACTTTGTAATGAAGATTGGTGCGAGAGGCATTGGCGCTAAATATTTCTAATTCAATTTCTAGCTTTTCTTTGAAATAGGCCCGGATGTCTTCAATAACTTTTTGCTTGGCTGTGGCGGTAAAGCAGGATACCGGAATTTTATCTTCAAGGCCTTTATTCTTCTGTAGAGATTTTATAAAATCCCCTATATATAAATAATCTACCCGGAAGTCTTGTCCCCATGAGGAAAAGCAGTGGGCTTCATCAATGACAAAACGTGCGATCTTTCTTCCGAGTAGCAATCTTTCTATTGTTACGGAACGCAAGGATTCTGGTGAAATATATAAAATACTTGCACTGCCTTCTGCTACCCGTTCAATGGCTTTGCTTCTTTCTATCGGGTCCAATAACCCATTAATGGTAACAGCATCCGTTATGCCTTTTCTTTCCAGATTATCTACCTGGTCTTTCATTAATGATTGAAGCGGCGAGATAATCACTGTAAGCGATTTCGTATTCTCCCCAGCCATCAATGCTGGTATCTGAAAAGTAATAGACTTACCCCCACCGGTTGGAAAAACAGCTAATAAGGACTTATTCTGAATAGCCGCTTTTACAGCGTTTTCCTGTAAAGGTGCCCCGCCATAAGAGCGAAACTCGGAAAAACCAAAATAACGCTTCAATGCACTAAAGGGGTTTAATGCTTCCCCGCAATAAGTGCATCCGGTAAGACATGGCTTACCTCTAAGTAGAAACATTACCCGGACCACATCTGGAAAATGATGAAGCACCCATGGCGGGGTAATGGAATACCTATCGGTAGATTTGATTAATGCCAGGGTATAAGCAAGAGAAACAGGAGCCGCAGTAATTTGGTCGTATATGTTAGCATGGCTGCAAATGGAGCCATCAAAATAATTCCAGATTAATTTTTCTACGTTCGATTCTGAAAGTTCATTTGAATAATTGAGGTAAGCAAAAAACGCTGTGAATTCCTTATGACGGTGCAGTAGGTTATAGTATATCTTTTTTAAGGGCTCATCTAACTTTTGAAAGGCAGCCACTTCATCATAAAACAGATCCCTGGCTTTAAATGAATCATTAAGCGGATTATTTAATTCATCTTTTTGGAGCTTATCATCTTTTAAGAGGCGATGATAGGGCCTAGAAGGGAAAAGCAAAGGAGACCAATAAAGTGTATCGATAGCGTTTGATGATCCCAAGGATGTATTTCCCAAAAAGTTGTGCAGTTGTTTTAAATCGTGATGATGGACATTATGCCCACATAAAAAATCAGTATTCTTTATAAAATCTATAAAAACGTGCACGGATTTATTATGAAAAGTAGAATCATCCGACTTTACACAACCAATATCCAGGATATTATTTTTTGAATTAGTCTCAAGGTCAAAAAAAGCAATTGTTTTCATGAATGGTTGGAATTTGCTGCTGTATAGTTTATGCGGTCGAGGTACTTCACCCACTCCAGCGAATAAGATTCTAAAGAACCACTAGTGTAAGACTTCTTTGATAAAATACGCTGACGGGTGAATTGCTCTCGCATAAGTAATTGTTAGACTAGGTTGCCTAATAACGCTTAGGTTTTTGAGCCTTAATATATAATTATTAAATAAGCTTTTATAAGGCCTGTAAAATCTTTTCCAATCTCTTAGTTGCTTCTTCAACATTCATTCTAACTTCAGCAACCATATTGATGATAAAGCTGCTCTTTTCCTGAAACTGTATTTCCCTTTCAAGAATTGTTTTCACTCTTTGAAGCAAAGCTGAATTTTCGCCAATCGTTATCTTTATTTCTCTGCCAATTACAGTTGCCGCTATATCCTGTAGCTCATTATCTTTTTCTGTTTCGGTAAATAAGTCTGAATGGTGCTCATAGATGCGCTCAGCCTCAAGATCAAAATAATGTTCAATAATACTCCCTATATCTCTGCCATCTTTGGCTCTTTGCTCAGGTCTGTCATCATAAGCGATCAATTTCAGTAAAATAATGGAAGATAAACTGGCTACTTTGAAGTGATGGCCGGTATCGAGCTGCACTTCAGCCGTGCCGCTATTGTATACTTCAGAAAAGCCATTTACACTTATGCTGGTTAGTCCCGTACCCGCAATTTTGACTTTTTCATCAATCTCAATGGCGCCGAATGGCAGAATATCAACCTGATGGCCATTGGGTGAGAATAACACATACATATTCCCTTTTGAATCCTGAAAGCCTTTTTTAGCCTTCAGGTATTCTTTTACTTCTTCAAACTGTCTTTCGGTTCCTACCAGGATCGCAAAATCTGCATCCCTGGTAGCTCTGCTCAATTTATTCTCCTTTGAATACCAGATATCACGGGCCAATGCGCCAATAACATAGTAATCGATGCCTAAATTACTGAAGGCATCTTCTACCGCATCAAACACTTCTTTCAGTTCACTTCGCTGCAGGCTATACAAACTCATTGGCTAAGTATTTATCATAGATCATTTGTGCGGTTTCTATACACCTGGGATCGTTGGTTAAGATCAAATCTGCATAGACCAGGACTTCCGGTGCGTATTTCTGGTCCGTCTTATTATTCCAGAACTTTTCATAAAGCTGAATCCTCCCAGCCGGATCAGGAATGAGGCGCCACTTCTTCATTAATTCAGTCTTTGTTTCCTTGGTGTATAGATCCAACTTTAGGGGCACTAAATAGTTTGTGATAAGATCGGTTGCTGCTTCGCTTGCCCAAACAGTTTTTTCCCCATCAAGCTTTAGCTTTTTCCAGGCCTTATCATCCTCTTCCTTTAAGAAACGATAATTGCCTATATGTAACGTGGGTTTTAGGGCAGTCCCGTACCCTTCTATCCATCGGTCCAAGAGTTCTCTTTTCTTTAAAAGCTTCATTCGATTCTTATCTAAGCGAAGAATAAACCCCAGCTCTTTTAAGCCATCAAAAACATGTTTGATATTACCTAATGCGACACCCGCCATGGCTGCAATTTCCCTGTAAGGCTGGTTGAGCGTTTCTTCATTCAACAGGAATTGAAAAACAACCCTTAATCCCGCTTTTGTAAATGCCCGGTTCTTTTTCTCTTCTTGCCTCTTTTCGATTTTATTTCCCTCAATCCATACGTACTGGTTTTTGGTGTTATAAAATATATTTCCTGCAGCATCCAGGTAGGCTATACCCTTATCGCGTAGATCCTTCTTTAATGTCGGAAATATATTTTCAGCAACTACCATAAAAGGTTTATGTTGTTTTGCATATTGTTGAAGCAATTCTAAGTGATGGCCACGGAGTTCCCTTTTTACCTCTACATAAAACATAATATTTTTATCTTCCAAATAAAGGATAGCATCCACGGGCTCTTTCCCGGCTACCCAGTGTGCTTTTAAACCAGTATAGTCGGTTAAGTTCTTCGTGGCAGTGTCTAATATTTTGTCTTCCTTGTTCATTTATGACATTTGTACACGTTACGTGTACAAGCAAATATAGTGAACAAAACAAGGAAAACAAAGCTTTCAAAGACACAAAAGTTGAATATAACTTGGCCTTAGCAATAACGTATTTAACCTTAGCTGAACGTTTAACTCATTAAAATGGAAACAATTCTGCTTCACCAAATAAGCGCCGAAGAGTTTTTCGAAAGACTTCGCTCCATCATAAAAGAGGAAATAAAGCTGGCCATGCAACAGGACCAACTCCTCACCAAAGAAGGGGCTTTAAAAATGGCCGGCATCAGTAATGCCGTTTTTATGAAAGCCATTAATGAGGGTGTGGTAAAACCACAATTGGTTAAGGGGCGGAAAAAAGCAATGTACCTTGAATCTGAAGTGCTAAAAATTGAAAGGAAGAGGAAAACATCATAGCTGTATCATATCCTCTTCTTTTACAGGGACAAATACTTCTTTTTTATTGGTAACTAATTGCAATGCATGATTGGCATAATTGAAATCGTCACACCATTTCCTATATTTTCTTTTTAAGCCTGGCTCCAGGTATTTTTCATAGAAATAAATGGTTTTCAACATGGCATGATTGCCACCATATATGTCAATATATTCAGAAAGCTTACTGGCGAAGAATTCATCTTTTAGCCGCGCTATATCCTCCCTTATTACTTCAGGGGAAGGTGGCTTGGCAGGAGAGGTTGTAACATCTCTTATATCATCTTTTATTTCGAACGGTTTTTTCTTCTTTTTGCCTCCCTTATTTTGATCTGCTGTTTCGATATACTTTTTGAACTTTTCCTGGTCGGCACGATATTCCATATACCTGCCCAAATCAATATTTCTTTTTTTAAGCTCTTTACTCAGCTCAATTAAATCCTTTTTATTTAGGTATAAGGTATGGCCTCTTTTAAAATAATTATTGAACCCGAATTCCTTTACGATAAAGGCTGCCGAGCCGTAATGTGCATTTTTGATGATTTTGCTGATGTTGCTGTCGGTGAGCCATTCGCCTCTTTCAATACTTAATTTCTTGAATTCTTTGGAAGCCCTGGCTAAAGCTTCTTTTAAAAATCGTTCTTTAGCGGGTAAGTCGGAAGTGCCAATCAACGTTGAAATAACCGCTTTTAGTTGCCTTATTTCGGAAAGCAATTCATTTTGCATGATTTCAAATATTAAGAAACTAAAAGTTACAGAAAGTTGTCAGGAGAGTTTATTTCTCGTTGAAAATCAAGCATAATTTCTTCAGTATGGCTATTATTTGGTGCAATAAATTATCATCGGGGGCTACAAAGCCGCACTTTTAAAGTGCGGCTTTTTTATTTCTTTAAAATTTTGCGCTTTGCGTTTTAATTGCGATTAAAGACCTGATCACCCCGGCAAATAAACCTTAAACTCCGAACCCACGCCCAACTTGCTTTCTACCTCGATTAACCCATCGTGGTTTTCTACGACTTTTTTAACGATGGAAAGACCAACACCGGTTCCGGTGTATAGTCCCTTGCCATGAAGGCGCGTGAAGATCTGAAAGATCTTTTCAGCATATTCCTGTTCGAATCCAATGCCGTTGTCCTTAATGGAAATCATGTAAAAATGCTGATCATTTTTTACCACCTTAGCTGCACTGATCTCTATTACCGGGGAAATATCTGCATTGCTGTACTTTAAAGCATTGCTGATCAGGTTTTGAAACATCTGCTGTAATTGACGGGTATAACCCTGTACTTTTGGTAATTCACCAACATTTACAATTGCCTTCTTTTCTATAATATCCAACTCCAGATCTTCTAAAACATTTTGAACTTTGATGTTGAGATCTACCAATTCTTTTTCATGTGGTCGTTGCCTTACATGTGAGTACAATAACAGGTCATCGATCAGGTTACTCATACGTTGAGAAGCATTTTCAATCCTGTAGAAGGACCTTAATTCTGCTTCTTTTAAATGGTCCGACAACTGGTGCTTCAACTGGTCTGTAAAGAATAATATTTTGCGTACTGGTTCCTTCAGATCATGAGAAGCTGCATGAGCAAATTCTTCGAGATTAGCATTGGAGCGTTGCAGCTCTTTATTGATCAAATGCAATGTTTCATTTGCTTTGGCTAATTCCCTTGTGCGCTCTTCCACCGTTCTTTCAATTTTCTGAAGTGCTGTCATCTGTGGAGTAATATCAAGCACCGAACCAATAAACCGCAGAGGTTGATCTTCGTTATTGAAATAAACTTTTCCTTTAGCCTTTACCCATCTTATGATGCCATCTTTTTGTCCGACAGTCCGATACTCCACATCATAGTTTCCATCACTTATTGACTTTACATACAGGTTGTCAATAATTTTTGTGATTCGTTCTCTATCATCAGGATGAAGTCCTTCAATAAAATCCTGTTCATAAGATACAGGCTTATTATGACTGATACCAAATAAAACACGGCATCTTTCATCCCAGTGCATGGTCCCTTTAACAAGGTCAAGGTCGAATGTTCCAAGTTCCGCTGCTTCTTTTGAAAGTTGCACCTGGTCGAGCGCTGCTTCCAAGGCTTTTTCTTTCTCTTCCAGTTTTCTTAAAGAAGTAACCTGCTCAGTTACATCAATAACAAATACAGTTACTTTTTGAGTAATACCATTTTCATCTTTAATTGGCTCATAATTGAAGTCGAGGTAACTAATTTCTTCCTGACCATTTTTATATAGCACCACCGGTTCATTAGTAACACTAAATCTTTGACCGGTTTGAAAAACGTTTTCCAAAGTTTTTCCATAAAATGGTTCCGCTTCTTTCAGTACATCCCAGTATGGATGGTTATCAAAATCTTCACGACTTTTTCCTGATATACGAAGGAATGCATCGTTAACGATCTCTGCTTTTAATGGTGAACCACTTAAGATGCAGATTCCAGTCTGGGATTGCATGACCATATTACGCAGCTTGAGTTCGCTTTCGGCAAGCGCCTGCTCAGCCATTTTTCTTTGCGTGATATCTGAGGAAACACCAATGATTGATAGGGGTTGGCCATTTGCATCAGACTTTAATTGCCCGCGTATACTCACCCAATGCAGTGATCCATCGGGCCAGATGATCCGGTATTCAATGTTGTAATCCTGTCGTTGTAATATAGTTGCCTCAACGGCCTTCGACATCCTGTCTTTATCGTCATGATGGATGCTATCCCTGAGTGTTTCGTAGGTGAATGGTTTATCAAGGGGCTGACCAAAGATCTTTTTACATAATTCTGTTGCATGAAGTGTAACGGTTGATAGGTCAAGTTCCCAGGACCCTAGCTGACCGGCATTCATGGCAAACCGGAATCTTGTTTCACTTTCCCGTAATGCTAATTCAGTCTGTTTGCTTTGAGTGATATCGGTGGCGAGTACAATTACACCAACAACTTTTCCTTCTTCATTCTTATGAGGAGAATAAACAATGTCAACCCATCGGTTTTTACCCAATCTTTCCGGGGCAGGCATTTCATAGCGCTCCTGTTTTCCTCCATAAGCGATTGCCAGGTGAGGTTGAACTTTGTTGTATGCTATTTCACCAATAAACTCTTTAACCGTCATGCCTATGGCTTCATTTGCATTCACTCCAAACCATTGCATGAAGGTTTGATTGTAAGATCGGTATCTCTGCTGCTCATCCAGGTAAAAGATCATGGCAGGCACCGTATTACTTAAAAGTTCCAGGTGTTGTTCACTTTCCTCTAGCTTTTCTTTTGCTTTAACCTGTTCAGTTACATCCTGCAATGTTCCATTAAAACGGATTGGTATTTTTTCTTCGTTAAATGTTGCTTTTCCGTTGGCTCTCAAAATTCTTTCAATGCCGGTTTTGCGATTAACCACTGTAAATTCAGTATCATAGTTTCCATTGCCCCATTCAAGGGCTCTGAAAATTGCATTTGAAACGCGTTGTCTATCGGATTCAATGATGCTTGTCATTCCAACGGAAAGATCTTCTTCACCATCATTATTAAGACCAAACCATTCTTTTGCCCAGGCATTTGAAGTAAATTTTTGTGTATGAGGATTATAATCCCATACGCCTAATTCTGCCGCATCTATGGCAAATAGCAATTGTTCTTCTCTTTCTTTTATCTGCTGCTCGGAAATTTTTAATTCTGTGATATCGCGTGTAGTACCTGCAATTGATTCTACTTCACCCAGTTCATTTAAAACTGGCGCAAAAATATAATCATAATAACGTGTTCCAAACTTAGCATTAGGAAATGCAATCGTAGCCCTGATAGCTTTTTTAGTTTGAATCACTTTATTGATCTCATCATGTTGCATGGATACATGAAATTCATCGTATCCAAGATCACGTAATCCTTTGCCTATTACATCTTCCAGCGTGCGACCAAACATTTTCAATAAGGCCTGGTTCGCATATGTGAACCGGTAATTCAGGTCAAATACATAAATAAGATCCGGAGTATTATTGGTGATCGTTTCGTATAATCTTCTTAGCGAATCAGCATGTTCCATTACTTTTATTTGCTTGCGGAATTCCACTGCTAGTACCTTATCTGTAATGTCTTCTGCTGTATGAAGAATGTATAATACTTCATCACCTGAAAAGACTGGGGTGTTTGTTGCTCTCCAGAATTTTTTTGAAAAAACACCTTCATCATTTTGAACATCGTAGCGTTGATCTGATAATATATTAGAGATTTTATGTTTTATTACATATTCAAAAGATGCTCTTAATTGTTGTTCACCATTATTTTCAGGATCTAGATAATTTCCTGGGAATGCTTCAAACACTCCCTTACCAATCAATTGCTTATTGGCATATCCTGTATAGGAAATATATTCTGGAGTGGCCGCAAGAATGGTAAATTTTGGAGAATCGGGTTTTACCAAAATGCTTTTACCTGGCAGTGCTTCGATTAAAGAGGCGTATATGGGAATAATTCCGATAGGCTGGTTGATAGAATCTAATGTCATAAAGGATTACAATGAAGGTAGGGATTGAAACTGGAAAAGATCAAACCGCAAGTTGTTAAACACTGAATTTTTATGCTTATTTTTTTCTTATGCAAGACATTTTCATTCAGTTTATTTTCCTCATAATGATCATCCTGGGGCTTGTTATGGTTTCCAACAAGCTGAAAATTGCTTACCCGATTGTTTTAGTGCTTGGCGGTTTGCTGCTGAGCTTTACTTCAATCTTTTCTGAAATAACCATCGATCCTGATCTGGTATTTTTCATTTTTCTTCCACCGTTACTCTATGAAGCAGCATGGCAGGTATCGTGGAAACAATTCTGGAAATGGAGAAGGATCATCACCAGTTTTGCCTTTCCAATTGTGATCATTACTTCATGCGCTATTGCATTTATTTCAAAAGAAATTATCCCGGGTTTTACATTGGCACTTGGATTTTTATTGGGTGGTATCATTTCACCACCTGATGCTGTTTCGGCAACCACCATCATGCGACAGGTTGATGTTCCAAAATCTTTCGTTAGTATCCTTGAAGGTGAAAGTCTTTTGAATGATGCCTCCTCACTCATTGTTTTTCGTTTTGCACTGGCTGCAGTAATAACCGGGCAATTTAATTTTGGTATTGCAGCAGGAAGTTTCCTGTTGGTAATATTGATGGGTACGCTGATTGGGATTAGTGTCGCTTTGATTTTCTACGCTATTCACCGGTGGTTGCCTACAACACCGAGTATCGATATTGTGCTAACGCTGGTAACTCCTTATTCCATGTATTATGCTGCTGAACATTTTCATTTCTCAGGTGTGCTGGCTGTGGTAAGTGGAGGGCTGCTGCTTTCCAATAAGCGTCAATTTATGTTGTCTTACAGAAGCAGGATTGAAGGTGTGAATGTTTGGTCGAGTATTGTGTTTGTATTGAATGGACTTGTGTTCATGCTGATAGGACTTGAATTGCCCGTGATCATTGAGGGGATGGGCGATATCAGTCTTAGAACAGCAATAATGTATGGCCTGTTGATTTCATTGGCATTGATTGTTGTAAGAATGATGTGTGCTTTTGGTGCAACGTTGTTTACGAGGATCATGAGTAATTTCATTACCGTTGCAGATCCCAATCCAGGCTGGAAAGCGCCACTGATCGCTGGTTGGGCGGGAATGCGCGGCGTGGTATCACTTGCTGCAGCACTATCTATCCCTGTATATCTTCAATCAGGAGAACCATTTCCATACCGGAACCTGATCCTGTTCATCACCTTTATTGTAATTCTCGTAACCCTGGTATTGCAGGGATTGACCTTGCCCTGGCTGATCAGGAAAATAAATCCTGAAGACAAGTTTGCTATTATTCCCGAAACAGAACAAGAGAAGATCATTCAGAGAAAACTTGCGAAAGCATCCTTGTCATTTATTGAAGAAAACGTTGGTGGGCAGGAAAATGCAAACGAACATATTCAACCATTAAAGAACAGGCTGGAACTCGAATTGAAACATCTGTCAGGAGATCTGAATGACATGAGTGGTCATTCCCTGGGAGAATATCAATTGATCTATCTGCAAATACTTAACAGGCAGCGCGAACTTTTAAATAATATGAATCAGCGTGAGGAATTTGATGAAGAGCTGATCAGGAAATACCTTTCTTTAATTGATATGGAGGAATATAAACTTAGAGAGAAGATCATTAATAGCTAGCTTCAAAAAGATTTATCTGCAAGGTTCAAATTTAATTGTGACATTAATTTTCTTATAGAAGGTTTACTCGAAATGCTTTCGAGTTGGGGAAGTATGATCGATAATTCTCTTTGAATCATCCGGTCATTTTTCCCATAATCCCAGATCGGATAGATTGTTATTTCAACCAATTCATCAAAACTGTATTCTTTAGTAACAATTCGAACATGCTCTTTTTCATCCGTAATTATATTTTCAGGATTATGAATCATCCTGTATTGAAGTAAGATGGCTAATGAACGCAGGCATTCAACCGCAGTTCCGGGATCATTTACTCCGGGACTTAAAGCTCTTAATGCAACTTCAGTTAACCTGCTTAGTCCGTAATAAAAGTGATCATCCAGGGTTGTTTCCTGCACCAGGTAAACAGATTTGATCATTTCCTGAAGCTCGTCTGCACTTATATTTTGTTTGCTGGTTGTAATCATTAACAAGGGATTTCCTTCCAGTACAAAATTTCCAACCGGATGCAGTAAAGAAATAATACAACTATTTTTTACAGCAAGATCTATTAATGCTTCTTTATTGTATCCATTCATGATACCTGAAGTATTAGCTGTCACGCTTTCTCCATCTGTAACATTGGTTTGATTAGGTTCTTCTTTTAACTGGCAATTATTTTTAAGTAAGTTATATGTGTTTTGAAAAATTCTTTTGATGATCACTACATATTTTACAGACTGTGTGATGTAATGCAGGAAATAAATGAAGAGAAAAATATCCAGTACTGCAAAAAGGATCAATAAATAAGTACTTAATGAAGGCACATAAATTCCTTCATCAATATCCCTGATGGCGGTTAATAAAAACAGCGAGTAAACAATAGTCCCGATATAAAAGCCAAGCACTATTTGCTGGAACCTGTTTCCAATCAGCTGATCAAGTATTCGGTTACTCATTTGTGATGCAGCCTGGTTCAATATCAGCATCACCATCGAAAAATTGAAAACCGCTAATGAAAGAATTCCAGCAGCAATTACGGAAATTACTGATCTGGCTGTTTCTGCATCACGCATCCTTAACCAATCCCATTGCTCCTTCAAATTTTTCCCCGTTTCCGTATAATCAAATGAGATCATTAAATACGAAAGCGCTAAGAAGCCCAACCCTATTATGGCTGGGTAGAATGCAATGCTATTGGTCATTCGCCTGAAGTGGTAGCGAATCCATTCGATTACTGTTATATGCAATACAGAAGTTTATTGTTGTTCCATCAATTTTTATGCTAGCCCTGTTTGTACCTTTAAGGTAATCCCCCAACCTTTTTTACTTCCCATTGTTCTCTAATCCCCCACCCGCCCATTTCATCACTATTAAAAAGATTCAACATGAAAGTACTTGTCGTACTAACCTCGCACGCTGAATTAGGAAACACCGGCAAAAAGACCGGTTTCTGGGTGGAGGAATTTGCAGCACCTTATTATGTTTTGCAGGAAGCAGGAGCAGACATCACACTGGCTTCTCCTAAAGGTGGACAGCCTCCGATTGATCCGAAGAGTACGGAGCCGGATGCACAAACTGAAGCCACCAAACGCTATTTCAGCGACCAGGCATTGCAGGATAAAGTGGCCAATACCAAAAAACTCTCCGAGGTTTCGGCTGCTGATTTCGATGCGATCTTCTTTCCCGGCGGGCATGGTCCAATGTGGGATCTGAATAAGGATAAGGAATCCATCCAGTTGATCGAAGATTTCTGGAAGGCTCAAAAACCGGTTGCAGCGGTTTGTCATGCCCCCGCAGCACTGATTCATGCTAAAGACCAAAACGGTGAGCCACTGGTTAAAGGCAAAAAGGTTACAGGCTTTTCCAATACAGAAGAAGAAGCAGTTCAACTCACGAATGTGGTTCCGTTCCTGCTGGAAGATGCATTGAAAGAAAAGGGTGGACAATATTCCAAATCGAACAACTGGGCTCCGTATGTCCTGAAAGATGGTCTGCTTATTACAGGTCAGAACCCTGCATCTTCTGAAGAAGCAGCCAAACAATTAGTGGGACTGCTTCAAAACGGATCGAAATAGATTTTCCTTTTTCGTAATGTGTTTTCCCGATTCCGAAAATCATGTGAATTTGTCGCGCTTCATATTTGCGTTCCAAATGACCATGTAGATGAAACAGGTTTTACTAGCAGCAACCATTTTTATTTCGCTTACCAATTATAGCCAGGATACAACTTCTTATGAGAATAAGAATGATAGTATTAGCCATAAGTATCTTGAAGAAGTTACAATAGTTGGTCGCGGCAGTAAGAGTGATTATCAGCAAATGCCGGAAGTAGTTGGAACAAATATCTACGCGGGAAAAAAGAATGCACTGATCGTACTGGATAATGTGCAGGGAAATATCGTTAATAATACCATGCGCCAGGTACTTGCCAAAGTGCCTGGCATTCATGTCTGGGAAAGTGATCCCAGTGGCATCCAGATCGGGATCGCTGCGCGGGGATTAAGTCCCAACAGGAGTTGGGAATTCAATGTAAGGCAGAACGGCTACGATATCGCGGCCGATCCTTTTGGTTATCCTGAAGCATACTACAATCCCCAGTTGCAGGCGGTACAAAGGATCGAGATCGTTCGCGGTGCAGGGTCGCTTCAGTATGGTCCGCAGTTTGGAGGGCTTGTCAATTATATCCTGCGGAATGGAAGTGAGATCAATAAAAAACTGGAGTTTGAAACACAGCAGACGTTGGGATCCAATGGACTTTTCAACAGCTATAATGCATTGGGAGGCAAGACCGATAAACTTCATTATTATACATTCTTCGATCATCGTAATGGAAACGGATGGCGAAACAATAGCCGGTTTTACAGCAATGCAGGTTTCGGAACCGTGACCTTTAAGATCACTCCGAAGTTTTCTATCAGCGCAGAAACAATGGTGTCGCATATCAGGAGCCAGCAACCGGGTGGACTAACCGATGCCCAGGTAAGAGAAGATGCTCAGCAAAGTTTTAGAACCAGGAATTGGTTTGATATCAAATGGCTAACACCGGCACTGATCGCGAATTACCAGGTCAATGAAAAGACAAGATGGAATACCAAAATTTTTGCAACCATCGGTGATAGAAACAGTGTCGGATTTCTTCAGCCGATCACGGTACAGGATACTATCAATAAGCTGACAGGTCAATATAATAATCGCGAAGTGCTGATCGATCTGTACAGGAACTATGGACTCGAAAGCCGCATCATCACTGACTATTCCCTTTTCAATATGAATAATACCTTATCGGCCGGGATCCGCCTGTATACAGGTTCTACACGCCGACGTTCTTCTGCAAAAGGAACTACTGGTGCTGATTATGATCTGTCGATCGAAGGAAATTTTGCAAGGGATATAACATTTGAATCGAGGAATGCTGCGGCATTTGTAGAGAATATCTTCCGACTTGGAAAGAAGGTCTACATTATTCCGGGTATCAGATATGAATGGCTTGAAGGTTCAGCTTCAGGGATCAATAATACCGTGAATGGAGTTCCGCAGTATTTGCAAAATATCAAACGATCCAGGGGATTTGTTTTGGGAGGAGTCGGTGCAGAGATCCATCTTACAAAATCAACCGAGATCTATGCAAATTTTGCACAGGCCTATCGACCAATCCAGTTTGCCAATCTGCAGGCGCCACCCACAACTGATGTGGTAGATCCAGAGCTTGATGATGCGAAAGGATATAATATTGACCTGGGATACAGGGGAAAGCTAGGGAACTATTTTCAATTTGATGTGAGCGGATTTTACCTTCAATATGATAACAGGGTTGGAACTGTGACAGTAAATAATCCCGGTGGAAATCCTGCAAGCTACCGATTGATCACCAACGTAGGATCCAGTACCAGCAAGGGTTTCGAAGGGTATGTTGAATTCAACCCGGTTAGGGCGTTTACTGGTAATCAGCATGCTGATCTTATCATGTTTGCATCTTATAGTTATACAGATGCACGTTACAGTGGTGATCATAAAGATGCATCCACTAAGAATAAGAGGGTGGAGAATGCTCCGAGGAACATTATAAGAGGAGGGATCTCGGTAGGCTATAAGGGATTTCTACTAACGGCTCAAATTAGTTATGTTGATGAAACTTATTCGGATGCGAATAATACTGCAACACCATCATTGAATGGCAATACAGGGCTGATTCCATCTTACACAATTGCAGATCTGACTGCAACATATAAGTTTTCAAAAAATCTAAACCTTAAGGCTGGAATCAATAATCTTTCAGATGCAAGATACTTTACAAGAAGGGCTGGCGGATATCCTGGTCCGGGTGCTTTACCGGCAGATGGAAGGACCTTCTTTATCAGCGTAGGTGCAAAACTGTAAAAAATTTATCTACATTTGCGTCCTGAAATGAGTCCGCAAAACAGATATATCAACTCGAAAACCTTTGGATGGCTGAAGGTTATGAGATATCTGCCGCTCATTTCATGGATGCTTTTTTTTAGCGGTCAGTTCCTTAGTAATGCCCATGCGAACCCGGTTCCGGATAGTCTGCGTCATAAGAATTCCAGCGTAGCATCATCTCCACAAAAATCATTTCCTTCCAAAAAAGTTCTCGCAGTCACTCCAGAAGATTCTGAAGACAGCAATGAACGTGGGAATTCTGAAGATCCTGAAAACCAGGAAGACAGGGAAAGTTGGGAAAGCATAGATTATAAGCTTGACATTGATCACAAATCATTCTACAATCTCACTGTAATAGGTAATGGGAATATAGAGCAATCTGTATTTACCGCACTATCAAAATCTGTTCACAATCGAAAAGTGCTTCCATTTTTCATGCTCTACAATTCCTGGAAGAGCTATCTGCACTAATTCTTACGACACGATTTAAGCTTGCCTGCCATTGATTCTGTATCAGAATTCTGATATCATATTTCTATTCCCCATTATCTAAAAATTTACAGATTTTATGAGAAAGTCCTTTCTTCTCATCTGCTGTGCAGTATCAGTATTTACTGCATGTAAGCATGATGAAAACCAACAAAAAGAGGAAGAAACAAAGTACATCGTATCCAATCCTGCGAAAAAAGACACTACCATTTTCCAGGAATATGTTGGTCAGATCCGTTCCATTCAACACATCGAATTACGCGCTTTAGAAAAAGGTTACCTCCAGAAAATTTATGTTGATGAAGGTCAGAGCGTAAAAAAAGGCCAGCTTCTATTCCAGATCATGCCTGCGATCTATGAAGCAGAAACAGCAAAAGCAGCTGCAGAGCTTTCATCAGCAGAGATCGAATTTCAGAACACCAAGGCATTGGCTGATAGTAACATCGTATCAAAAAATGAACTTGCACTGGCTAAAGCAAGACTTCAAAAAGCTAAGGCAGATCTGAATCTTTCTAAAACGCATCTCGGGTTTACGCAGATCAGGGCTCCGTTTGATGGCATCATTGGTCGTTTCAATGATGTGAGACTCGGAAGTCTGCTGGATGAAGGTGAATTGCTTACCACGATTTCAGACAACAATAAAGTCTGGGTTTATTACAATGTTCCGGAAGCGGAATACCTCAATTACTCAACACATAAGGATGCCAAAAGACCTGTAAATGTGAAGCTGGAATTGGCCAATAAGATGGTTTATGAACAGCCGGGTGTCATTGAAACCATTGAAGCCGACTTCAACAATGAAACGGGTAACATCGCTTTCAGGGCTGCATTTTCAAATCCAAAGAGAATCCTTCGCCATGGTGAAACAGGAAATATCCTTATGCCAACACCGATTGAAAATTCAGTACTCATTCCGCAGAAAGCAACATTCGAGATCCTCGATAAGAAGTATGTGTATGTAGTTGACAAGGATAACAAAGTATCAGCGCGTGAGATCACTGTATCGCATGAAATGCCGCATATCTACGCGGTTTCAGAAGGTCTTGATGCATCTGACAAAATCCTTGTGGAAGGAATCCGTAAGGTGAAAAATGGTGATAAAGTGCATTATGAAGAGAAGTCCTTTGATACTATCCTGCAGGAATTGCAGAGTTTAAGAGCAGAGTAATTGTAAGAACCATAAAAGCTTTCACATGTTTAGTAAATTTATAAAACGCCCGGTTCTTGCGATCTCTATATCGTTGGCGATTGTATTCCTTGGAATACTTGCCATCAAGACAAGACCGGTTTCACAGTTTCCAGATATCGCTCCACCAAGGGTAAATATTTTCATTGCATATCCCGGTGCCAGTGCGAATGTGTTGGTAGAATCAACACTGATCCCGCTTGAGCGCGCCATCAATGGTGTGCAGGGAATGCTTTACCTGACATCGGATGCCACCAGCGCCGGTGAAGCAACGATCCAGATCATTTTCGAACCGGGCACAGATCCCAATGCTGCGGTTGTAAACGTAAAGACGCGCGTGGATGCGATCATGAATAACCTTCCGCCGCTGGTGCAGCGAGAAGGTGTGATCATCACGCCGATCCAGCCAAGTATGCTGATGTATGTTAACCTTTTCAGCACCAATAAAGGTGTGGATGAAAAGTTTCTCTACAACTATGCGAGTGTGCACATCATTCCTGAATTGCAGCGTATCAATGGTATGGGTCGTGCGCAGATCCTTGGAAGCCGCACTTTCGCAATGCGTGTATGGCTGAAGCCTGATCGCATGCGCGCATACAATGTATCCACAGAAGAAGTGCTCAAAGCGATGGAAGAGCAGAGTATTATCGGTAGGCCGGGTCGATTGGGACAGGCATCCGGTAAAACAGCACAGTCGCTCGAATTCACACTTACTTATAAGGGAAGGTTCAATAAGCCGGAAGAATATCAAAACATCATTGTAAGAGCAAATCCTGATGGAGAGTTATTGAGATTGAAAGATGTTGCAGATGTTGAACTGGGAAGTGAATTCTTCGATATCTATTCCAACAAAGATGGATATCCATCAGCATCACTTGTATTAAAGCAGAACACCGGTACAAATGCAAGTGCGGTGATTGCAAAAACAAAAGAAAAACTTGAGGAACTCAAAAAAGATTTTCCTGCAGGGATGAATTACGAGATCAACTATGATGTAGCCAAATTCGTGGATGCATCGGTTGAAAAAGTAATGCATACACTGATAGAAGCCTTTATCCTCGTGGCTTTGGTGGTGTTCATCTTCCTGGGTGACTGGCGATCAACATTGATCCCTATCATTGCGGTGCCTGTATCACTGATCGGTGCATTTGTGTTCATGCAGATGTTTGGTCTGACGATCAACCTGATCACTTTGTTTGCATTGGTACTTGCGATTGGTATTGTGGTGGATAATGCAATTGTGGTTGTAGAAGGTGTGCATACGAAGATGGAAGAAAAACATCTTTCGCCATTCAATGCCACGAAAGAAGTATTGAATGAGATCAGTGGTGCGGTAATCGCGATCACGCTTGTAATGACAGCTGTGTTTGTTCCGATCGCATTCATGACCGGCCCGGTAGGTGTTTTCTACAGGCAGTTCTCTATCACCATGGCAAGTTCGATTGTATTGTCGGGTGTGGTTGCATTGACACTGACTCCTGTATTGTGTGCAATGTTGCTGAAGAATAATCATGGCAAGAAGAAAAGAAGAACTCCGATCAATATGTTCCTCGGCTGGTTCAACAGGAACTTTGATAAAGCAACCGGTAAGTATACAAGGTTGCTGGAGAAGATCGTTGACAGAAGGCTGGTGACCTTTGTAATGCTTGCTGCATTTGCGTTTGGAATCTTTGGTGTGAACAAGACACTTCCTTCAGGATTTATCCCGAATGAAGACCAGGGGCAGATCTATGCTATTGTGCAAACACCTCCGGGTAGTACACTGGAGAGGACCAATGATGTATCAAGACAATTGCAGAAGATCGCAGAAGAAATTCCCGATATTCAATCTGTAACCTCTCTTGCGGGATATGAAATTCTGACTGAAGGTCGTGGTTCAAATGCCGGTACCTGTCTTATCAACCTGAAAGATTGGGAGCATCGCAAGCATTCAGTAAAAGAAATAGTAGAAGAGTTAGAAGAGAAGTCGAAGGATCTTGGAGCGGTGGTAGAATTCTTCGAACCACCTGCTGTACCTGGATATGGATCATCGGATGGTTTCTCACTTCGTTTGCTTGATAAGAACAGTTCGATCGATTACCAGGAGTTCGACCAGGTGAACAAGGAATTTATGGAAGCATTGAGGAAGCGTAAAGAGCTGACAGGTCTGTTTACTTTCTATGCAGCCAACTATCCGCAGTATGAGATCCAGATCGATAATGATAAGGCAATGCAAAAAGGTGTATCCATTGGAACAGCGATGGAGAACCTGAATGTATTGATCGGAAGTACATATGAGCAGGGCTTTACAAGGTTCAATACATTCTATAAAGTTTATACGCAATCTGGTCCGCAGTACAGGAAGCTTCCATCAGATATTCTGAACCTTTATGTGAAGAACGACAGGGAAGAGATGGTTCCATATTCTGCTTTTGCAACACTTCGCAAAACGCAGGGACCAAACGAGATCACGCGATACAATCTTTATACATCCTCATCTATCAGGGGTTTACCTGCAAAAGGCTATACTACGGGAGATGCGATTGAAGCGATCAGGGAAGTAGCAAGTAAAACACTTCCGAATGGTTATGATATCGCATGGGAAGGTTTATCGTATGATGAAGCGGGCCGTGGTAATGAAGCGGTGTACATCTTCATCATTGTATTGATCTTCGTTTACCTCGTATTGGCCTCACAATATGAAAGCTTCCTGCTTCCATTAGTAGTTATTCTTTCTTTGCCTACAGGAGTATTTGGATCATTCTTATTGTTGAAGATGATGGGACTAGCCAATGATATCTATGCACAGATCGGGTTGATCATGCTGGTAGGTCTGTTGGGTAAGAACGCGGTACTGATCGTGGAATTTGCCGCGCAGAAACACAGCCAGGGAGCAACGGTTCTGAATGCTGCGATCGAGAGTGCCAAAGCACGTTTCAGGCCGATCCTTATGACCTCCTTTGCATTCATTGCCGGTTTGATCCCATTGGTAAGAGCAACCGGTGCTGGTGCTGTAGGTAACAGGACCATTGGTGCATCGGCATTGGGCGGAATGCTGATCGGAACTGTGTTTGGGGTGATCATAGTACCCGGACTGTATTACATTTTCGCGAAGATGTCGGAAGGTAAAAGACTTATCCAGGGTGAAGATGAGAATCCACTTACGGAAGATTTTGTGGAGCATGGATCCGAAACATTCTGGCTTGATAAGATCAGGAAACTTGGCCTTTTGAAAAATGTTGGAAAACGTAAAAAGAATAACAATGAGAATAAGTCCGATATATAAACTGGCGGGGATTTTTATTATCCTGTTTTCTGTAGGAGCTTGCAAGACGATACAGAATAATGTCAGATCAGAAAATAAAGACGTACCTGTGAGTTATAAAAACTCACAGGATACGATGAATCTTGCGCAATTGAACTGGAGAACCTACTTCGCAGATGAGAACCTGGTTGCATTGATCGATACGGCATTGAAGAATAACCAGGAGCTCAATATCATGCTGCAGGAGATTGAAGTAGGAAAGAATGAGATCCGGGCAAGAAAAGGTGAGTACCTCCCATTCGTAAGAGCCGGAGCTGCAGTGGGTGTTGAAAAAGTGGGTAGGTATACAAGATCCGGTGCTGTAGAAGAGCAGCTGGATATCAAGGAAGGCAGAAAATTCCCTGATCCGCTGGCAGATTATTACCTGGGTGTATCTGCATCCTGGGAAGTTGATATTTGGAGAAAGTTGCGCAATGCGAAGAAGTCTGCCGTGATGCGTTACCTCGCGAGTACCGAAGGAAAGAATTTCATGGTAACCAATCTTATCTCTGAAATTTCTGAGGCCTATTACGAATTGGAAGCGCTGGATAACCAGTTGGAGATCATTCGGCAGAATACAGAGATACAGTCGAATGCATTGAGAGTGGTTCAACGTTTAAAGGAGTCGGCCAAAGTAACGCAGCTTGCTGTGAACAGGTTTGAAGCCCAATTGCTGAATACGCAGAACCTCCAGTATGATGTGTTGCAAAGGATCACTGAAGTGGAGAACCATATTCATTTTCTGACCGGCAAATATCCTGAGCGAATTCAAAGGAATTCGGCAGCATTCAATTCAATACAGATTGATTCACTTGGGTTCGGTATACCTGCGCAGTTATTGGTTAATCGCCCTGATATCAGGCAGGCTGAGTATGAACTTGCTGCGGCAAAGCTGGATGTGAAAGTGGCGAAAGCGAATTTCTATCCATCGCTGGATATTACTGCCGGCGTGGGTTTCCAGTCGTTCAATGCTGCATACCTGTTGAATCCGAAATCCATATTGTACAATATTGCCGGTGACCTGATGGCACCATTGATCAACAGAAACGCGATAAAGGCAGCTTATAATACAGCAACTGCACAGCAATTGAAAGCAGTGTACAATTATGAGCAGAAGATTTTGAATGCATATGTTGAAGTATTGAACCAGGTGTCGATGATCGATAACAGTTCAAAGAGTTATGCAACAAAGGCAAGGGAGGTTGATATCCTGATGCAGTCGATCAATATTTCCAATAATCTCTTCAACTCAGCCCGTGCGGATTATGGTGAAGTATTGCTTACGCAAAGAGAAGCACTTGAGTCGAAGATGGAACTGATCGAAGTGAAGATGAAACAGCTAAAGGCAAAGGTGAATATTTACCGTGCATTAGGTGGAGGATGGAAGTAAAGTAAGTCTCTTATAGATTGTTTGTTTAAAACCGGAATTTTCTAGTTCCGGTTTTTTGTTTGTGCAGGAATGATTCATCTTTGCACTTCATGCCTGGTGCATGCCCCAAAATTTACATAATGAATACCACCAACCGGTCATTGCTGATATTGATCCTGGGTTTACTTTCTGCAATCGGACCATTATCCATCGATATGTACCTTCCGGGTTTTCCGGCTATTGCAAGTGATCTGAATACAACCATCGATCATGTTTCTTATTCACTATCGAGCTTCTTTATCGGAATTTGTGCAGGACAACTGATCTCCGGTCCATTACTGGATCGCTTTGGAAGAAAGCCACCATTGTATGCCGGTCTCATTATTTATGTGATAGCATCAATTGGATGTGCCATGTCAACTTCCGCAGATATGCTGATAGGTTTTCGATTATTGCAGGCATTGGGAGGCTGTGTTGGAATGGTTGCGCCGAGTGCGATCGTTCGTGATGTATTCCCGGTTAATGAAAGTGCAAAAGTGTTTTCATTACTGATCCTCGTATTAGGCGTTTCTCCAATCATTGCTCCAACATTCGGAAGTTTCCTGGTATCGCATTTCAGCTGGAACGCAGTATTCATTGTACTTGCAATCATAGTGGTGCTCTTACTTGCAGCGGTCTTCTTTTTTCTTCCTGAAAGTAAAAAAGCAGATCCATCACTCTCATTGAAGCCTAAAGCTATATTGGGTAATTTCTTCACTGTAATCAAGGAACCGCAATTCTATACCTATGCACTTGCCGGGGCAATTGCAGCAGCAGGATTGTTTGCCTATCTCGCCGGATCTCCTTTTGTATTCATGAATCTGTTCAAAGTTTCTGCAACTCAATATGGATGGATCTTTGCCATCATTGCAGCGGGATTGATCACCAGCAGCCAGTTGAATAACCAGCTGTTGAAAAAATATAACAGCGAACAGATCATCAGGGCCGTTTTGCTTATTCAAAGTTCGATTGGTATCATTTTGTTTATCGGTGCGGTGATGAACCTTTTAAATCTTTATAGCACTATTGGATTGATGTTCCTGTTTCTTAGTTGCCAGGGATTTACTTTTCCTAATTCGGCAGCATTATCACTTGCGCCTTTTACTAAGGAAGCGGGAAGTGCATCTGCATTGATGGGCGCCATACAAATGGCATTTGGAGCACTGGCATCGGCGGTGGTGGGAATGATCAGCAATGGAACCATGTTACCCATGACAGGTATCATGGCCGGTTGTGCAACACTTGGACTAATTGTTCTGCTGCTCGGTAGAACAAGGATTAAAGCTGCATCGCGCATTGAGGATGTTGAAGAGCAGGCATTTGAACAGATTGAGCGATACTAAAATTTGTAAATGATGGATGTTGAATTTTTAGATAACCCGATATGGTATGGTTTGAATACCGGTAATAAGGAATTTGCTTTTGGAAATGAGCAGGTAAAGTTTCTCAACCGGCAGATGGGTGCATTTATAGGAATGCCTTCACATGAGAAATCAAACTGGGATGCATTGTACGAAGGATTGAAGCCAGGAAATATTGCAGTGATGTTTTCGATTGAAAAACTACAAATTCCCAGTGAGTTTTCTATAAACCTTGAGAAGGATCTGCTACAGATGATACATATTGAAGAGAAAGAATTCATTCCTGATGATCGAATTGTTTCCTTAGGTGAAGAACATATTCCTGAAATGCTTTCTCTTACAGCATTAATGAAGCCCGGACCTTTCTTCAACAGAACTATTGACTTTGGTAATTACGAAGGGATCTTTGAAGAGGAAAAGCTGGTTTCAATGGCAGGACAAAGATTTCAACCTGGAAATTATGTTGAATTAAGTGCAGTGTGTACACATCCTTCAGCGTTGGGTAAAGGTTATGCAGGACTCTTATTAAAAAGCCAGGTTGATCAGATCCGGTCTCAGTGGAAGATCCCATTTCTTCATTGTTACCCCGATAATTATAGTGCAATTTCGATATATAAAAAATGCGGTTTT
This sequence comes from uncultured bacterium, assembly GCA_966112615.1. Lineage (GTDB taxonomy): Bacteria > Bacteroidota > Bacteroidia > Chitinophagales > Chitinophagaceae > Flavitalea. The sequence continues at coordinate 146,434 of CBHWDO010000001.1, read as the reverse complement.
GAGGAAAGAAGGATGATGATGGTGTATGTGCTGGAGAAACCTGCTTAAGTTATTAAATTGTTCCACCCTGCTGTTTTACCGGTAGTGTGATGATAAAGGTCGCACCCTGTCCTATAACGCTGTTTGCTTCGATATATCCTCCATGCCGCTCCACAATCTTTTTACAAAGCGCCAGTCCTAGACCGGTTCCTTCAAATTTATCTTTTGGATGAAGTCTTACAAAACTCTGGAAGATCTTATTCGCATCTGCCTGGTTAAAACCTATTCCATTATCACTGAATATAATTTCAACCAATTCTTTTCTATTCCTTACTAAAATTTTTGAATGAATATCAATGATAGGTTCGATATCATTCTTTGAAAACTTCAAAGAATTATTGATGAGATTATAGAACAACTGGTGGAGCAGAACAGTACTTCCTTCAATAACAGGAAGTTGATCAAATCTTACCTGCGCATTTTTTTCATTGATGATCAGTTCAAGATCCTCGCACACATTTCTTACAGTAGTGTTCAGATCAACAGGCTCAGCATTATGCGATTCATAACTTACAATTGAAAATTTAAGGATGCTTTCGATCATCTGGTTAAGTCGCCTGGTTGATCGAGTAAGTTTATCAAGCAACTTCACACCATCACCTAACTGGTGCTCGTATTTTGTTTTTAATTGATCGGTGAATACCAGCATTTTTCTAACAGGCTCTTTCAGGTCATGGCTGGCAATATGCGCAAACCGCTCCAGGTCATCGTTTGAGCGCTGAAGTTCAATTGTTCTAAGCAAAACGGTTTTCTCCAGTTGCTCATTAAATTTTTGCTGTGATTCCTCCGCTTTTTTTCTTTCAGAAATATTGATCATTGATCCAACAATGCTCAAAGGTTTTTTATCTGCATCACGAATGATGCGTCCCCTGTCGAGGATGTAAACAATTCTGCCATCTTTCTTCATCAACCTGTATTCATCAGACCAGAAATTTCTGTCAGATTTAATAAAGGAATTCAACCTTTGAATCAGGTGCTCCTTATCGTCGGGATGAAAATGGTCGATCCAATTGTTGAAAGGCAATTCCGAAGCCATGATTGGTGATCCGATCACGAGTTGGAAATTTTTATTGAAACTGACTATGTTTTTTTCTAGATTCCATTCCCAGATAATATCGTTGGTACTTTCTGAAACGATCTCGTACCTGTCTTTTTCTGCCTTGTATCTTTCCGCAAGTATCTTGTTTCTTTTACTGAGTGAATGAAGTTTTATGAGGATCAGGAGTAAAAGTAAATTGACAATGATACCTGCAAGCGCTATAATATTTGGCTGGTTCTGTTCATAGGTAGAGATAAAAGATTTGCGTGAAGTAAAGATGAGTGTCCAGTTATGCCCTGCAACATCCAGTTTTTTTTGTAATGAATAATTTGCTTTTTCCTTTTTTGCATTGTATCCATGACTTGCATAAAACAAATTGCCAATATCGGTATTGTTTCCATCATAGATCTCGAACTCGATCTCGTTGGCAACTGAACCAAGTATGCCATTCATCAGGTCGTTTATCCTGAAAGGACTGTACACAAAGCCTATTAAAGCAGCATATCTTTCTTCTTCAGTAGTAAAATCAGAGTTACGGTCATATACCGGAAGATAAAGCAGACAACCTTTTTGAACATCCCTGTTGGTTTCCTGTACAAGTGTTACCATTTCGGATAGAGCTGGTCTTCCAGTCTTTCTTGCACGAAGCATGGCCGTTTTGCGGTTTTCTTCCGTATACATGTCAAATCCCAATGCACGTTGATTTCTTTCATCAGCTGGTTCAAGGAAAATGATGGAGAAGTATTCACTCCTTGGTTCCTCCGGCCATACCTTGAAGTCAGGAAAACCTCTGGAACGCATTTTTTTCGTGAAGAATTCAATGTCGCCAGAGTCTATCCGGATTGTGTAACCCAATCCCTGTATACCCGGGTAGGTTTGGGACAGATCCAGCGTTTTGACATATTGCTTGAACTCCTTTCCTGTAACAGTATCACCGGAATTGAAGAGTCCAACCGTACTTCTTAATACCTGTTCATAAGCCCCCATCCTGGCCTGGATGGCTGAATGGATATCGTGTACCCTGTATTCGAAACGGTTCCTGGTTTTCTCTGTCAGGTGATTGCTGGAAATATACCATGCGACCAATGTTATTACAATAGAGAACAGCAATAGCATAGCCGGCAAAGTGGGCCTGCTGAAAAGTCTTTCAATGCTTGTTGTTTTTTGATAGGTCGGCAAGAATCAATAACAATGGTAATAAACACCAAATATAAATAACTCTTTAAGATGCTTATGCAGAAAACTCCTGGAGTATCTTAGTGTTGATTTTATACATCATGCACATTTTAATATGATCATCTTCATTGCATTAATTATAATTATAATCTTATCAATCATTATCTTTTTTAACCTGCCCCAGTTTGGAGCCAGTGCAAGTGGTGAAAGACTACAAAAAATGAAGTCATCACCAAATTATAAGAAGGGTAGATTTATGAATCAATCCTTCACTCCAACGCTTACTGAAGGAGCATCCATGACTAAAGTGATGATCGATTTTCTATTCAGGAAAGGTAAAGGCACAAGGCCTTCTACGCTGATACCCGGAACCAGGAACGATATTAAAAACTTACCTGGTGGACAGTGGTTGGTATGGTTTGGTCATTCATCCTATTTCATGAAAATTGATGGAGTAAATTATCTTGTAGATCCAGTATTCAGTGGTAATGCTTCACCGATCCCCGGTTCAACAAAATCGTTTAAAGGCGCTGATCTGTATCATGCTGATGATATGCCTTCCATTGATTATCTCGTGATCACGCATGATCATTATGATCATCTTGATCATAAAACGGTTAAGCAATTAAGATCCAAAGTGAGTAAAGTGGTTTGCGGATTGGGCGTGGGTGCGCATTTGGAGCGATGGGGATATAGCAGTGATCAAATCACCGAACTAGACTGGAATACATCATATACTCCACAAATTGATGTAACATTTAATGCGCTTCCTGCACGTCATTTTTCAGGACGAGCGTTTAAAAGAAATACAACTTTATGGTTGTCTTTTTTACTGCAGACCAAAACCATGAAGATCTATATTGGAGGCGATAGTGGATATGATGATCATTTTGTAAAAATTGGAGAGCAGTTTGGCCCGATCGACCTGGCCATATTGGAAAATGGTCAGTATAACGAAGCCTGGAAGGCTATTCATTTTCTCCCTGGTGAAAACCTGCAGGCCGCACTGGACCTGAAAGCCAACAGGGTTATGCCTGTTCACTCTTCTAAATTCGACCTGGCATTGCATGACTGGGATGAGCCATTGAAAGAAATGGTTCGATTAAATAAGCATATCGGTTTAGAGCTTGTAACACCAATGATCGGTCAGCTGGTGGACCTCGATGATCGCCAACATAAATATCATCACTGGTGGGAGAATGTTGTTGTCACGCAACCGTGATCTAACAGATTCAGTAACAATTATGATCAGCACGGAAAGATTGAATATATATCCTTTATCTCGATGCATTCCATGGAAAAGGATATATGACCGAAGCCGTAAAAGCAATGATAGACTAGGCTTTTAAACAGGAGGAGGTTGATGAGATACTGGCCGAAACTGAAAAAGATAATATTGCTTCTCAAAGAATTCTTATAAAAAATGGATTTGAAAGGACCCGGGAGACTGGCGAAATGGTTTGGTGGAAGCTGAAGAGAAAGTGATCGTCAAAAGATTGAACTTGCCTACCTTCACGGTTCATTCGAATAATCACTCAGTATATGAATAAACTCAAGGTAATTACTTCAACGAACCGTGAAGCAAGTAAAGGGATCATCGTAGCAAACTGGATAACAGAATTGGCCAATGCATCAGGAAAATTTGAGGTTGAGTTGCTGGATCTTCGTGTGATCGGGCTTCCGTTCATGGATGAGCCACATCATCCGAGATTACAGCAATATCAGCATGAACATACCAAGCAATGGAGTGCAAAGATCAGTGAAAGTGATGCGTTTATCATTGTGCTTGGAGAATACAATTTTTCCATTCCTGCCCCAATCAAAAATGCATTGGATTATCTTTTCAACGAATGGAAGCATAAGCCATTTGGCATAGTAAGTTATGGTGGTGTATCAGGTGGTTTAAGATCAACACAAATGCTTAAGCAGGTGATCACATCATTCAATGCAATGCCGATCTCCGAAAGCGTAACACTCCCATTCTTTGCCAAAAGCATTAATGAGGAAGGACAGTTTGTTCCTGAAGAACAGGTAACTAAATCTGCCAATGCAATGATCAATGCACTCGATAAATGGAGCAATGCATTGAAGTCATTGCGCAGTTAATTAAATCTTCTCAAAGTATAAGCAGCATCCCAGAAATCATATTCTAATTTACAGGCAGTGAGAAATGCATTTGTCATGGCATCTCTTACAGCATTTGTTGACTGGGATGCTGCATTATCACAAACTTCGATCGCAGAAGTTACTATCTTTTCGAATTCTTCTCCAGCATACGCATCGATCCATTGTTGATAAGGATTGTGCGAACCAGCCTGGTGGGTATAGATATGATCACCAACTTTCTTGTATATCCAAAAGCATGGTAACACTGCTGCCATAGCTACTTCTACAGGATCATATGCTGCTGTACTTTTCAAAAAATGAATATAATGATGACAGGCTGGCTCAATTATTCTTTCATCGCTAATATTTAGCTGGTGGAAATATGAAGCATGTAAAGCCTTCTCAACGATGATAGCATTTGCGGCAAATTGCATGAAGGTCAGTGCATCATCAATATTATTTGCTTTTGCACCGATCATTGCAAGCGTTCTTCCGAAATGTTCGAGATAACAGGAGTCCTGCTGAATGTAAAAACGGAATTTTTCAACAGGTAAACTGCCTTCACTTAGCTCCATAAGAAAAGGCATTTTTACAATCTTTTCATATACCGGGATGGCTTCCTGCCATGCAATTTCAGACCAATTCATTTGTTACCAGTTTTTGCGGATCATAAAAATGATTCAGCGGTCCATTCCCTTTTCCAATACGAAGATCTTTGCCTGCATGAATAGCACCCTGAACATATTGCTGCGCCTTGTTTACAGCGGATTCGAATGATTCACCCCTCGCGATGAAAGAAGCAATGGCCGATGATAATGTACAACCTGAACCATGCGTGTTGTTGGTCCTGTATTTCTCAAATTTGTATTGGTGTGCTGTTTCGGCATTTTCGAAATATATGGATGTGATAAGATCTCCATCCAGGTGGCCTCCTTTTACCAAAACGGATCTGCATCCAAGACCTAATATTTTCTTCCCCGCCTCATACATATGCTCAATAGTTTTTACTTCCATACCAGCCAGTATCGAGGCTTCATCCATATTTGGGGTGATCACAGCAGCTATTGGAAATAATTCTTCAATAATGGTTTTAATGGTTTCTTCCTCTATTAACCTGTGACCGCTTGTAGCCACCATTACAGGATCGAATACTACAGGTATCCGGGGATGATCTTTAAGGATGGATGCAATTGCTTTTGCAAGCTCACTGGTATGAACCATTCCTATTTTAATAGCATCAGGATAAATATCATCGAGTACTGCAATAATTTGTTCTTTTAATGCCTCAGTGGGAATTGGATAAATGGAACGCACGCCCATGGTATTTTGCACGGGCAAAGCCGTCAATGCAGAAGTTGCATAGCATCCCAGCGCAGAAATGGTTTTAATATCCGCCTGGATCCCTGCTCCTCCGCTTCCATCCCATCCTGCGATGGTCAACACGGTTGGACAACTATATTGTTTCATAATGTTGATTGATGATTTGCTTTAAGCTCATTGCCGATTGTTTTGGGTCTTCTGCTGCACAGATGGCAGATACTACGGCAATACAATCTGCGCCTGCGTTTAAAACCTCTGCTGCATTGGTATGGTTGATGTTTCCAATCGCAATTAATGGAAGGTCAGTTTTGTTTCTTATACTTTGTATTCCTTCAAGTCCCCACTCTGTAACTGTGTCCGTCTTGGTTTCTGTTTTAAAGACCGGGCTTATTCCTATGGCATCTGCATAGGAAATTTCACTGTTCTGAAGTTGTTCGATGTATTCAAATGAATAACCGATATGACTGCATTCTTTCCAGATGTCTTTTACAACTGATGGTGGCAGATCGCTGTTTCCAACATGAATTCCGAATGCATTTACTTTCATGGCAACCGTAAGATGATCGTTGATGATCAGCGGAACACTATACCTGTCTGTGATATTTTTTAATTCAATGGCTCTTTCAATAAAGGATTTCTGGTCAAGTGTTTTTTCTCTTAACTGAATGATATCTACCCCTCCCTGGATCGCTTGTTCAGCAACGGTTAACCAGTCGTGGTGAATACAACTCTCTTTAGAGATCACCAGGTAAAGTTTGTATGGAAAGGGATTCCTCATGCAACTTCGAATCTTATTGATTCCATGAATCTTTTTTCGTTGATGGTATGAAGTGTATCAAGAAGATTTACCTGTAATGATCCGGGACCTGAAGAAATTTTTTCTGCAAGCTCTCCTGCAATACTGAATAGCCCAGTGCCTGCAACAACTGCTTCCAATTTATTCTCCACGGTTCCGAGAAAGGCTCCGATCACAGCTGTAGCGGAGCATCCAAGGCCTGTTACTTTTGTCATCAAAGGGTGGCCATTGTGGATGTAAACAGTTTTCTTACCATCAGTGATGATATCTGTTTCGCCTGATATGCACACAACGCTACCATATTTTTCATTCAGGTATTTGGCAGCATCAATTGCTTCTGAACTATGCGCGGTACTGTCAACGCCTTTGGTGCGGAATTTACTTTGGTTAGCGAGTGACAAAATCTCTGAAGCATTTCCACGAATCGCTGAAGGTTTTAATTCCAGCAATTTTCCCAGCACACTGTTCCGATAATTGGTAGCGCCTGCACCAACAGGGTCCAGTATCCACGGCTTGCCCATTTGATTGGCAGTATGTGCTGCTTTGTACATTGAACTCACCCAGTATTCATCCAGTGTTCCGATATTGATCACAGTTGCGGAACAGATCTTCACCATTTCATTGATCTCTTCCGGGGCATGTGCCATAATGGGAGAAGCGCCAATAGCCAATAATGCATTGGCCGTGTTATTCATGACAACATAATTGGTAATGTTATGAACGAGGGGAGATTGCTTTCTTACCGACTGGATATGTTCCCAGATACTCTTTTCCATGTATTTGATTTTGATGATGGCTAAAGAGATACAGGATGAGTTCCAGCGTCAATGCGGATCTGAAGCTGCTTTTCCCTACGCCGGTGTCAGCCGGATCAGGTTCAAAGGGACTCTCTCAATTCTTTTCAGAATACCCCTAAAGCCGTTGCAATGATAAGGATGATTATGTTAGCCCGCAAAAATCTTTGAAGGCAGGTATATGAGAAATTTTGCGCCCTGCTGTTCCTTTCCTACTGCTTCTATAAAACCGTTATGTCTTTCAACTATTTTCTTGCAAAGCGATAGACCAAGGCCGGTTCCTTCATATCGGTCTTTCGAATGAAGTCTTGAAAAAGTCTGGAAGATATTTGATGCATATTCCTGCTTAAATCCTATCCCGTTATCTTCTACTACCAGGCATTTGAAATTGGGATCGTCTGTGTCTTTATAGTCGATCGTTATAATGGGTGTTTCAGTTTGCCTGGAGAATTTGAGTGAATTATTCAGAAGATTATAGAATAGCTGGTAGAATAATACTTCTATACCATACACTTCCGGAAGATTCCGGGAGGCGATGATTGCTTTGTTGTTATTGATCGGAATTTCCAGGTCATGTTTGATAGAATCAATGACATCCTGAAGTGAGAATTTGGTTGGTCCCTGGTCATGGGCATGAAGGGAAGAATATTTCAGCACGCCTTCTATCATGGATTCCATCCTGTCGGTTGCTCTTTCAATTTTTTCAAGAAACATGGAAGCTTTTTCCGGCAGCGGAAACTCCATTCTAAGTCTGCTGGCAAAGATCTTGGCTTTTCTTACGGGTTCTTTAAGGTCATGCGATGCGACATGGGCAAATTGCTGGAGGTCTTCATTGCTTCTTTTCAGATCAATGGTTCTTTCCATCACCAGTGCTTCCAGTTGGTTGGCCAGGTCACGATATCTCTTTTCACTCTGCTCGAGTTCTTTACGTGCAAGCACTTCAGCGGTAACATCCACTGCCATATCCATGATCCCGTACACATCTCCTTTGGCGTTCCTGAGTGGCTTATAAGTGAAATCAAAATAATAGGTGCCGGGAACTCCATCGATTACAAGTAACGCAGGAGAAGCCTTAGCAACATAGGTTTGCCCGGAATTATAAACTTCCTGCAGGATCCTGGGAAAGACCTGGTCTTTCAGTTCAGGAACTGCTTCAATAAGTGGTTTGCCAATAACAGATTTTCCTTTGCCCCAGTATTTGATCATAAGATCGTTGGCTACTTCAATGTTCATATCCTTCCCAACAAAAAGGCAGGTAGCAACCGGTGCTTCTTCGATAAGGCTTCGGAACTGCGATTCACTGTCTTTCAGTGCCTGAATCACTTTTTGCTGTTCAGTGATATCGATACAGGCTCCTGTCATATATAATGGACGACCTGAATCATCTTTATAGGTCTTGCCTTTATCATCCAGCCAATGAATAGATCCATCGGGCCAGGTTACTCTGAAGGCATAATCGAAGTCGACACCTTCACTGGCACAGCGAAGGCACAGATCAATTACTGATTGCCGGTCATCAGGGTGTACTTTATCAAGGAAATTATCGAGGTTTTGGACAGTCTGGCCGGGTTGTAGACCAAATAGCCGGTCCAGGTTTTCATCCCAGGTCAGGTCATTGGTTTGAATATTCCACCTGAAAGTACCGGTGTTTGATGCACGCAAAGCTGCCTGGAGTCGTTCATCACTTTTCCTGGCATTTAGTTCTGCTATTTTTCGTTCACTGATATCCTGGATGATCGATATAAAATAGCGTGGCTGCTGGTTTTCATCTCTTAACAGGGAAACGGTAAGGTGTGCCCAAATGATATGTCCCTGTTTATGAATATACCTCTTCTCCATGCTGAAGGTAGAGATAGTACTATTAAGTGCTTTATTGACCAGTTCTACATCGGCTTCGAGGTCTTCGGGATGGGTAATATCCCGGAAGTTCATGTGTATGATCTCTTCCTGCGAGTAGCCCAGGATCTTGGATAAGGAGTTGTTGATGGAAATGAATTTTCCGTCGGCAGAAACGTGTGCAATACCCACTGCCGCAAAATCAAAGGTTTCTTTGAAGTATAGTATTGGGTCGGAGAATAAACCTTTATCGGGAAGTCCGGCATTAAAAGAAACCAGTGAGTCGGAGCTGGGCATAGAAGAAAATGTGTGTAAAGGTAACTACTTACAGCTATTTACAATTTTTGTTTGAATAATTCAAAATCTTCAACAGAAATGTGTACAATTTACACGTGCAAACGATTGCACTAAAATATTGTGGAACTCAATGTGGGTATAGCTTAAAAATTTTTAAGTGTAAAGTTGACTATTGTTAAATTTTGCCTATATTGTTATTGAAACCAAACCATCGAATGTTTATGAAACGATTGCTTAAATGGCTGTGCCATGCCAAGAATGACGTCTATTGCTTACAAACCACTTCACATTATTTACGGAAAAATCTAAGCAGGCCCTAGGGGGCAAACAATAGGGAACATTCTTTTTCACTGACAATCATTGCCATGACCAATTCAAACAAGCCACACCTGGCCACGGGTGTAAAGCGGCGTTGCATACGTATGCTCGTTGCTACTGTTGGGCTCGGACTTCTCTCTCCTGTAATTGTTACAGCAAATCACGGATCAGGCTATCATGCTCCTTTCTTTGAAAGGACAATTTCGGGCCGGATCGTGGATGAACGGGGTGAACCGATCGCCAACGTAAACATTGTAGTTAAGGGTTCTACTATCGGAACCACCACAGATGCGAACGGGTATTTTAAGTTGAATGTCCCGGATGGTACCACTGAACTTGAACTGAGTTCTGTTGGATATCAATCGCAGACTGTAAAGCTTGGATCTTCCAACACTTTATCGCTGACCATGAACACAACTACTTCACAACTGACTGATGTGGTGGTGGTAGGTTATGGTACGCAGAAAAGGGTGACTGTAACCGGTTCAGTTGCACAGGTAAAAGGTGCTGAACTGGCGAAGACACCGACCATGAACCTTTCCAATACACTGGCTGGTCGTTTACCTGGTATCACTGCAGTGAATGCCAGTGGTGAACCGGGTTATGACGGATCAGCAATCAGGATCCGCGGTACAAACTCTCTTGGTAATACTTCTGCACTGGTAGTAATCGATGGAGTGCCTGATCGTGCAGGAGGACTGGAGCGTTTAAATCCTGCAGATATTGAAAGTGTATCAGTTTTGAAAGATGCTGCAGCTGCTATTTATGGATCAAGGGCAGCTAATGGTGTAATCCTGATTACAACCCGTCGTGGTAAATCAGGTAAGCCGCAGCTTTCTTATAATTTCAACCAGGGATGGGCGCAGCCAACCCGCATTCCGAAGATGTCCAACGTACTTCAGTATGGCGAAATGAGAAATGAACTTGCTGTATTTGAAAACGTTCCAGCTAACCAGTGGGAAGCTGCCTGGGATGCACTAAACACTACCGGTACTTATGTACGTACCGATAATGGTGCTACCGTAACATCACCGGTTGGTTTCTTCCCGGATGATATTGCTAAATATAAGTCTGGTGAAGACCAATGGGGTCATCCAAACACAGACTGGTTCGGAGATGTATTGAAAACCTGGTCTCCGCAATCACGTCACAACGTTCAGATCAATGGAGGTACAGAAAGTGTGAAATACTTCGGGTCCATTGGTTACCAGAACCAGGATGGTTATTACAAAAATTCAGCAACAGGATATAAGCAGTATGATCTTCGTTTCAACCTCGATGCAAAGATCAATAAATACTTCAGTGCACAACTTGGTGTTACTGCAAGAGAAGAATTCCGTTTCTTCCCGACAGAAAGTGCCGGTGCAGTTTTCCGTATGCTGATGCGTGGTAAACCAAACGAACCAGCTATCTGGCCTAACGGCTTACCTGGCAGGGATATTGAAAATGGTCAGAACCCTGTGGTGATTGCCACCAACCAGACAGGTTACGACAAAGACAAGCGCGACTATTTCCAGGCAAATGGTAAGATCGAACTGCAAATCCCCGGGATCCAGGGACTGAAGATCACTGGTACTGCAGCAGTGGATAAATACATCATGACAGGTAAGCGTTGGCAAACACCATGGTACCTGTATTCCTGGGATAAGGTTTCTTACGAAGCAGATGGAAAAACTCCAAAGCTGACCAAGGAACTTCGTTCTACTTTTACAGATCCACGTCTTCGCCAGAATTCAGAGAACTCACTCAATATCAACCTGAGTGGTTTGCTAAACTACGACAGATCTTTTGGAGATCATACCGTAAACTTCCTTGCTGGTGTTCAGCGCGAAACTATCAATTCGGAATTCTTCAATGCTTATCGCCGTTACTTTATTTCTACTGCGGTTGACCAGTTATTCGCAGGTGGAGATGAAGAAAGACTTGTAGGTGGTGGTGCATATGAAAGAGCACGCCTGAGTTATTTTGGTCGTGTAGGATATAACTACCAGGAAAAGTACATCGCCGAGTTTCTCTGGCGTTATGATGGTTCTTATATCTTCCCTCCGAATAAACGTTTCGGTTTCTTCCCTGGAGTAATGTTAGGTTACCGTATCTCTGAAGAAGATTTCTTCAAGAATAGCGTGAGATTCATTGATAACCTGAAGCTTCGTGCTTCATGGGGACAAATGGGTGCTGAGCCTTATTATCTGGGTACTTCTTCTCTTGCAGAATACCAGTTCCTTGCAACATATGGTTTCAGCAGCTTTATCATCGATGACCAGGTTGCGAAATCTTTATATGAAACAAGGGTTCCTAACCCAAATTTCACCTGGGAAGTTGGTACCACTACCAACGTAGGTCTGGAAGCATCATTCCTGAGAAGCTCATTGAATGTTGAATTCGATTATTTCGTGAGCAAGCGTGAAAAAGCGCTGATCCAGAAAACAGGTTCTATTCCTTCATCTTCAGGTATTGGTGGAATTCTTCCTCCGGTTAACGAAGGAAAAGTGGATAACCGTGGTTTTGAATTCAAGATCGACTACAATAACAAAGTGGGTCAGCTTAGCTATAATATTGGTGTAAATGGTGGTTATGCAAAGAACAAAGTAATCTTCTGGGATGAAGCTCCTGGAGCTCCTGAGTACCAGCGTGCAACCGGAAAGCCTTATGGTTCAAACGGTTTTTCATTCCTTGTTTATGAGTATGATGGTGTATTCCGCGATCAGAAAGCTATCGACGAAAACACTATTGATTACAGTGGTGTAGGTGGTGCAAACCTTCGTCCTGGTGATATGAAATTTAAAGACATCAATGGAGATGGAAAGATCACCGGTGATGACCAGGTTCGTCTTGATAAAACACGTGACCCAAGGTTTACTTATGGTATCAATGCAGGATTGCGTTTCAAAAATTTTGATCTGACTGTATTGTTCCAGGGAGCTAAGGGTGGTTTGCTGTTCATCGGTACCGAATCCGGTGATATTGGTAACTATCTTGAGTACACTTACAATCATCGCTGGAGCATCGATAATCCAAGCAGTGTTGATCCAAGGATCGATAACCGCGATAACACATACTATTCAGGTTCTGGTGCAGGAAACAATACTTACTGGCTGAGAAAGAATGATTATCTCCGTCTGAAAAACTTCGAGATCGGTTATAATGTAAATGCCGGTGTATTGACCAAGGCAGGCATCAGCAATCTCCGTGTGTATGCAAATGGTATCAACCTGATCACATGGGATAAGATGAAAATTTATGACCCTGAATCAACCAGCGGAAGCGGACAATACTATCCACAGGCGAGAATTATTAACGTAGGTGCATCAGTAACCTTTTAAACATTGAACTATGAGATTTAGAAACAAAATACTTCAGGTTTGCATTGTTGCGGGTATCACCAGCGTGGTGGCCTGTAACAAGGATTTCCTGAATACACAGCCACTGGGAGAGGTTTCTTCCGCAGCGGTCTGGAACGATGGACCGCTTGCCACGGCATTCGTAAACGAGATCTATAACGGGTTAGGTGCAGGAGGTTTTGGTGAAGAAATGCTGGCATCATTAACGGATGAATCAGTATTCACACATACCGGCCGTGGTATCAATACCGTAAATGAAGGTAGCCTTAGTGCAAGTAACCGGGGATGGATCTCGGGAACTTACGAGTGGGGTTCTATGTACAGTCGCATACGTTCATGTAATGTGGCTTTACAGAATCTTCGTGAATCAACCATCGATGAAACACTTAATGAAAGACTCCAGGGAGAGATTCATTTCCTCCGCGGATTTTTCTATCATCAATTGTTGAATACCTATGGTGCAGTTCCATTAATCACACAGGTTTATGGTTTGAATGAAGATTATACCATTGCAAGGAATTCCTATGCAGAGTGTATCGATTTTATCGTAAAAGAATGTGATTCTGCTGTGACCATGCTTTCAGGAAAGAACATGGAAAAAGGCAGAGCCACTGCTTTGGCTGCAAAAGCGCTTAAAGCACGTGAGCTTCTCTATGCTGCCAGTGATCTGCATGATATTCCAACAGCTTCTGCTAAAGCTCCAATAATTGGATCTTATGCTAACAAGGAATTCATTGGATATACCAGCGGTGACCGCCAGGCAAGATGGCAGGCTGCAAAAGCCGCTGCAAAAGCAGTGCTTGATGAAGGATCAGGATACAAGCTTGATCTGAATGCACCTGTACCTGCAGAAGAAGGAACTGCAAACTATATCTCCATTTCAATGGGTGGTGGTAGTGCAGCTCCGGGTGTTGATGCATCAGCATCAAAAGAATTGATCTTCGCACGTTACAACGTAGCAGATAAGGACGAATGGGGCGGACCTTATGTAGGTCTTTTCAACGGTCCGAACGGTTACCACAACTGGGCTGGTAATACACCAATCGGTGAACTGGTAGATGATTACGAAATGATGGATGGATCCAAGTTCTCATGGGGTAATGCTACACACAAAGCTGCTCCTTACAAGAACCGTGATCCTCGCTTCTATGCAAGCATCATGTATGATGGTTCTCCATGGAAACCAAGAGACCTGATCTCTGGGGATGCGGATCCATACAACCAGATCCAGACCGGTCAGTATGACCTGATGGTTAATGGTGCGCTTACAACTTTCAACGGATTGGATACAAGAAGATCTACCATTGAAGACTGGAACGGATCACGTACCGGTTATTACATGCGTAAGTTCATTGATCCAAACCCTGCGATCGTTGAGAACAATACCAAGCAGTTCATTCCATGGCCTTATTTCCGCTATACTGAAGCCGTATTCAATTATGCAGAAGCATGTATTGAACTGGGGGAAGAAGCAGAAGCAAGAACCTGGCTCAACAAGATCCGCTTCCGTTCAGGAATGCCTGCGATCACTGAATCAGGTGCAGCCCTGAAAGATCGCTATCGTAATGAAAGAAGGATCGAGCTTGCATATGAAGAACACCGTTACTTCGATGCACGCAGATGGATGATCGCTCCAACCACATTGGGAAGAAAGATCACTTTCATCAACGTAGTAGGTAAGTTCAAACCTGGTCAGTCGTTGAGCGGAAAATACAAACACGATGAAACCATCTACAATTACACTTATACTCCTGTAACTGATCAGAACCATGAGAACAGAACATGGATGGATAAGATGTATTTCAGACCTATCACCAGGGATGAAATGAATAAGAACGATAAACTGATCCAGAACCCCGGATACGAGGAATAATTCTGGCCGGTTATAATTAAAATCAATAATTTATGCCAGTTTTTACTGGCATAAATTATTTTAAGACCAAACCAACCAACCTTGAGAAGTATTTGCTTTTTTGGCGCCCTGTTGATCATGTTGATTAGTTGCAGTGACCGGCAAAATAAAGATGCCGTTGAAGCCAGTGGTCCTCCGCTTTTTACCCTGGTTCCTGCAGATAGTTCAGGCATCAGTTTCAGTAATAATCTCACCGAAGCACAGAACACCAACGTATTGCTATACGAATATTTTTATAATGGTGGTGGTGTTGCTGTTGGAGACCTGAACGGAGATGGTTTGCAGGATCTGTTCTTCAGCGCAAATATGTCAGACAGTAAACTTTATCTCAATAAAGGCAATTTTAAATTTGAAGATATCACTCTCACTTCAGGAGTAAACACCCGCGCAGCTCCATGGAAAACAGGTGTTACCATCGCAGATGTGAATGGTGATGGCAAGCGAGATATCCATATCAGTTATTCAGGAAATGTGCGTGCAACAAATCGCATCAATAAACTTTTCATCAACCAGGGAAATAATCCACAGGGTGTTCCTTTGTTTGAAGAGATGGCAGAACAATACGGTCTTGCAGATTCATCCTATACTACACAGGCTTTCTTTTTCGATTATGATAAAGACGGGGATCTTGATATGTTTTCGCTTAATCATAATCCTACAAGTATGCCGATCCTCGATGAAGCAGCCAATGCAGACCTGCTCAGCAAACCCAATCCGATGATCGGGGTTAGATTGTTTGAAAATAAGGATAACCATTTTTCGGATGTTACAGCCAAAGCAGGTATCAGTAGCTCAGTACTTACGTATGGACTTGGTGCAGGTATCGCAGATATTGATGGAGACGGATGGCAGGACATCTACATCGCAAACGATTACAATGTGCCCGATTATCTCTATATCAATAATAAAAAAGGAGGCTTTGTAAACCAGCTGCAATCAATGGTTCAGCATACTTCACAATCTTCCATGGGTAATAATGTTGCTGATATCAATAATGATGGATTGCCGGATATCCTGGTACTTGATATGTTACCCGAAGATAATCGCAGGAAAAAATTATTGTTATCACCTGATAACTATGAGAAGTTCGATCTCTTTGTTCGCTCAGGGTTCTATTACCAGTACATGCGAAATATGCTTCAGCTGAACAATGGCGATGGTACTTTCAGCGAGATCGGTCAGCTGGCTGGGATCTCAAACACGGACTGGAGCTGGGCTCCATTGGTAGCTGATTTTGATAACGACGGATGGAAAGATCTTTTTATCACCAATGGATATCTCCGTGATTTTACGAATATGGATTTTCTGAAATTCATGAACGACTATGTAAAATCAAAAGGAAGATTATCGAGTGAAGATGTATTGGAAATACTTCAAAAAATGCCTTCTTCCAATGTTACCAATTATGCCTATAAAAATAAAGGTGACCTGAGTTTCAAAAATGTAGGAAATGAATGGGGGATCAATACAGCTTCAAACAGCAATGGTGCTGCTTATGCAGACCTTGATAATGATGGCGATCTTGATCTCATTGTGAATAATATTAATCAGCCTGCATCCATTTTCAGGAACGATGTGAAGTCGAATGCACTGAATATTCAACTTAAAGGAGAAGGAAAAAATACAGATGGACTGGGTGCCAAAGTTTATCTCTATACCAATGGACAGGTTCAATATGCGGAGCAGATGCCGGCCAGGGGATATCAATCTACTGTAACACCAATTATTCATTTTGGATTGGGTAAATCGGTTCAGGCAGATTCCATAAAAGTTACCTGGCTTAGCGGTAAATCACAAACCCTTAGTGCTGTACAGGCTAATAAGCCTTTAATATTGGAAGAGAAGAATGCGGTTACAATTAAGCAATCCAATGAAAAAATAAAACCTCTATTCAGGGAAGAAAAATTACTGGCACACGAAGCAAAAGGTGAATACTACAATGATTTTAAAAGACAGCCGCTACTGGTTAATGCTTTGTCGAGCGTTGGTCCATGTATAGTGAAAGGTGATGTAAACGGCGACCAGCTGGAAGATGTATATGTTGGCGGTGATAGAAATGAACCAGGTGTATTGTTCTTGCAGCAGAAAGGTGGAAGTTTTGTAAAGAAGTCCCAGCCTGTATTTGATGAAGATAAAGCGTCGGTAGATGCAGATGCGGTTTTCTTTGATGCTAACGGTGATGGTTATGCGGATTTATATGTGGTAAGTGGTGGTTATCATGACTTCGATGAAAATGATCCTGCATTAGCTGACAGGTTATATCTAAACAATGGCAAAGGTGATTTTACCAAAGCCTCGCTTCCGGTCATGAAGGGAAGCAAAGGTGCAGTTGCAGCAGCCGATATTAATGGAGATGGTGCGATCGATCTTTTTGTAGGTGGAAGATGTATTCCAGGTCAATATCCATCCATACCGCAGAGCTACCTGCTCATGAATGATGGGAAGGGAAATTTCACGAACAAGATCACAGACATGGCTTCTGGGCTGGAGAAAGCCGGAATGATCACTGATGCTGCATTTGCTGATCTCAATGGTGATCAGAAACCTGAACTGGTTGTAGGCGGAGAATGGATGGCTTTATCTGTATACATGAATGAGAACGGAAAACTCGTTGATAAAACAAAGTCACTGTTTGATAAAGAATACAAAGGCTGGTGGAACAAAATTCATATTACTGATCTGAATGGTGATGGTAAAGCCGATATCGTTGCGGGCAATATGGGATTGAATACGCAATGCAAGGTAAATGATAAGGAGCCTGCAGAACTATTCTTCAAAGATTTTGATAACAATGGTTCTGTTGATCCGATGTTTTGTTTTTACGTTCAGCATAAAAGTTATCCTTATGTAACCCGTGATGAATTGCTCGACCAGATGAGTATGATGCGAACCCGTTTCCCGGATTACAAATCATATGCAGATCTAACCATGAATGAGATCTTTACGGATGAAGAAAGAAAGGATATGCAGAAGCTTGATGCCAATTGGTTGAATACTTCCGTGTTCATAATGGAAAATGGAAAATTTAAACTGAAGCCATTGCCGGTACAGGCGCAGTTCTCACCGGTGTTTACAATCACTGAACTAGATGCCGATAAGGATGGGAATAAAGATCTGCTGCTTTGTGGTAACCAGAATATTGCGAGACTCAGTATGGGTAAGTATGATGCCAATTACGGTCAATTATTCATGGGGGATGGAAAAGGGAATTTCCTGTTCGTTCCTCAAAGTCATACAGGACTTAAGTTAACCGGCGATGTCAGATCTGCAGAGATCATTGGTGATAAATTATTAGTAGGCATTCATCAAAAGGCTTTAAGAACTTTCAAACTGAACTGATGCGTAGCATTGTTTTATTTATGATTGTGATTTTCACAATCTCCTGCGGCAAACAAAAGAAGATCGAGCTGTCGAATAAAGATGTTCGTATGGTCATCGATTCCATGACAGATATCATGGTCCATGATGTTACCAACCCTCCGCTTGCTGCAAGATTTTTTTCATACAGTTTATTGTCGGCCTACGAGATCGTTTCAAAGCATGATGCAAAGATCCCAAACATGTATGGTCGACTGAACAATTATCCAGAGCTGTCCATCAAAGCCGTTGATAAAAGTGATTACCGGTTGAGTGCCTTGCTGGCCATGATGGAAATATCAAAAAAGATGCAGCCTTCCGGTTCACGCATGGCGGCCTTCCAGCAGAAATATATTGACTCTTTGAAGAATTCCGGTGTAGATGAAGAACTGGTTGATTCTTCTCTTAGTTATGCGCAGAAAGTAACTGCAGCAATTCTTGCTTATGCTAAAGCAGATGGTTATAATAAGATCAGTAATATGTCGAGGTACAGTCCTTCCAAAACGGAAGGGTCCTGGTATCCAACACCTCCCGGCTTCTTTGCAGCAGTTGAACCTTATTTCAACCGGGTTCGACCATTTACCCTGGATTCCGCATCACAATTCAAACCGGTAGCACCGGAGCAGTTTGCCAAAGCAAAGGGATCAGGGTTTTATAAAATGGTTGAAGCAGTATACATGGAAGGAAAGAATGCTGATCAGCAACACCAGGAGATCGCGGCATTCTGGGATTGTAATCCCTTCAATCTTGATGATAATGGTCATTTACAATTTGCACACAAGAAGATCTCTCCGGGTGCGCATTGGCTGGGAATTACAGGCATAGCATGTGAAAAGGCGAAGAAGAACTTTGATGAATCCATTCAGATCCATACCATCGTTTCAATTGGACTGATGGATGGATTCATGGCCTGCTGGGATGAAAAATTTCGTTCCAACAGGATTAGGCCCGAGACTGCCATCAGGCAAATGATCGATCCAACATGGACTCCTTTACTACAAACCCCACCATTCCCGGAATACCTGAGTGGACATTCCACCATTTCCTTTACATCGGCCACCATCCTAACCAGTTTCTTCGGTGAGAATTTTCAATACACCGATGATGTGGAAGTGCCATACGGACTGCCTTCCAGAACTTTCAATTCATTCATGGATGCGGCTGAAGAAGCCGGTGTTTCAAGATTCTATGGAGGCATTCATTTCATGGATGCGATCACAAACGGCAGCGTACAGGGAAAGCAGGTAGGTGAATGGGTATTAAACCGACTAAACCATGATGCAAAATAGGTTACTGATCCTGATAGCAATTGCCGGATTTTTTTCATGTTCTGAAGGAAAGAAAAGAAACCCGGGCGATTTGTATTTTACTGAACTCTCTGCATTCAAAACCGGCATCGACTTCAACAATAAACTTGAAGAAAATGATTCCACTAACTTCCTGACTAACCAGTACATCTATATTGGCTCTGGTGTTGGTGTGGCCGACTTCAACCAGGATGGTCTTCAGGATATTTTCTTTGCAGGGGCACAGGTGCCATCCAGGTTATATATCAATAAAGGTTCCATGAAATTTGATGATGTAACAGAAGATGCAGGATTGTTGAATACAAAATGGTGTACCGGTGTAAGCATCGTTGATATCAATACCGATGGCCTTCCTGATATCTATGTTTCTGTTACCAATTCAAGAGATTCGGTTAGAAGAAAAAACCAGTTATTCATCAACAAGGGTAACCTTAAATTCAATGAGGAAGCTGCTGCTTATGGATTGGATGATGCAGGTTATGCTACCCAGGCGGCTTTCATCGATTTCGACCGTGATGGTGATCTCGATATGTACCTGATGAATCATACCGTGTTCTATGATCAGCCGAATAATTTCATCCAGGATACAAAAGGGAACAGGCAGGCAACAGATAAATTTTATCGCAATGAAGGTGTACCTGCAGGAGGTAAGCATCCCCTCTTCAAGGATATCTCTTTAGAAGCAGGTATACGCGATGTGGCTTATGGTTTAGGAATTGTGGTGAGTGATCTGAATTTCGATGGATGGCCGGATATTTATGTGGCCAATGATTTTATCAGCAACGACCTCATGTGGATCAACAATAAGCAGGGAGGTTTTACTAACATGATCGGTGCATCCATCAGGCACCAGAGCTATAACTCAATGGGAGTCGATATTGCAGACCTTAATAATGATCTGCTTCCGGAGATCGCAGTGCTCGATATGCAACCGGAAGACAATTACCGCAAAAAGATCATGTTTGCAGGATATAATCCTGAGCGTTATGAAATGGAGCAAAAAATGGGTGGCTTTCAACCGCAGTTTGCGCGCAATATGTTGCAGTGGAACCAGGGATTAAGAAAGCACAATGGAACAGATATTCCTTTTTACAGTGAGATAGGAAATTTTTCCGGCATTGCAGAAACCGATTGGAGCTGGAGTGTGTTGATGGGCGATTATAACAATGATGGATTAAAAGATATTCATATCACCAACGGACTTTCAAAGGATCTGACGAATAATGATTTTCTTTTCTTCAGGCATGGGAAAGACAGTGATCAGACTGGTGCAACAAAACCACGCGATAGTGCAGGCCTCATCAAGGAACTTGATTCTTATGGCGAAGTGAAGATCGATAACTATCTATTCCTGAATAAAGGGAAAATGCAGTTCGGCAATATCACGGAAGATGCCGGAATGAAGACCCCTTCAATATCGCATGGTGCCGCGCATGTTGACCTGGATAATGATGGAGATCTGGATCTTGTAGTCAACAATATGAACCAGCCGGCATTTGTATGGAGAAATGAATTGCGCAATTCATTGAATGACACCACAGCGAATTTTATTACGGTTCAATTAAAAGGTGCCGCTCAAAACCCCGGTGGTTATGGTACGCGTATTAATCTGTATGCTAAAGGTGAGCAGCAATTGCAGGAGCAAAGTCCTGTAAGAGGATACCTTTCATCGATTGACCAGAGATTGCATTTTGGTTTAAAAAAACATGGAGTTGCCGATTCAATCATCATTCAATGGCCTGATGGAAAGATGCAGCGATTGACCAATGTAAAGGCCAATCAATTTCTTGTAGTGGAACATAAAAATGCTGTTGACAGCAACACCATGCATTTGCAGGATCTTGCCATGTTTCAGTTTGATGAATCAAACGGCCTCGATTACCAGCATATTGAAAATATTTTCTTCGATTTCAGCAGGCAGAGATTGATCCCCCAAAAATATTCACAGATCGGTCCGCCATTGGCTGTTGCTGATGTAAATGGGGATGGAATGGAAGATCTGTTCATTGGTGGAGGTGAATACCAATGGGGAAAGATCTACCTGCAAAACGCTAACGGAAAACTCACTGGTCGTGAACTTGGAATCAATGAAAAGATCGGTGAAGATGCTGCCGCGATTTTTATCGATGCGGATAATGACAAAGACCAGGACCTGGTATTAAGTTCAGGAAGTTCTGAATACGGAAATGGCTCAGTCCTGAACACCATTCATCTCTACAAAAATGATGGCAAAGGGAAATTCGAGGAAGATAAATCTGCATTTCCGGAAATGAGTATTATTGCCCAGGCCCTTGCTGCTGCTGATTTTGACAAGGATGGAGATCTTGATCTTTTTGTGGGTGGAAGAGTATTGCCTGAACAGTATCCTCTATCTCCTAAAAGTTATTTGCTGAGGAATGACAATGGTAAATTCACCGAAGTAACAAAGCAATTAAATCCATCGCTTGAAAAACCAGGACTGATCACTTCGGCAGCATGGATAGATCTTGATAAGGATGAATGGCCTGATCTGGTATTAACGGGAGACTGGATGCCAATAAGATTCTTCAAAAACAACAAAGGCAGTCTTGTTGAAATCACTGATAAAACCGGGTTAACATCAATCAATGGAATGTGGCGTACACTAAAAACCTCCGATATAGATGGTGATGGGGATGAAGACCTGCTTGCAGGAAATATTGGTCTCAACAATAAATTCCATCCATCGGCTCAAAGACCTATGAAACTTTTCGCCAATGATTTTGATGGGAACGGTGCTATAGACCTGGTTCCGGCTTATTTTCTAAAAAACCAGAAGGGACAATATGAATTGTTTCCCGGAATAGATCGCACTCAATTCTCTGAAGAGATCCTGGCTATCAAGAAAAAGTATTTACTGAATGACGATTATGCAAGGTCGAACCTTGATATGGTGCTCGGAAATTTTAAGAAGGAAGGCATGATCAGTCTGGAAGTTCAAACCGCAGCCAGTGGATGGATTGAAAATAAGGGTGGGGGTAAATTCATCTTCCATGAATTCCCGATGGAAGCACAGATTGCTCCTATAAACAGTTTCCTGGTAATGGATCTTGATAAGGATGGTAAAAAAGAAATTTTAATTGGCGGAAATGAATACCAGGCAGAAGTTGGGGCTGGAAGATATGATGCATCTTATGGGGTGTTACTCAAAAATCTGGGTAATGGACAATTTGAGGCGATCAATCCATCCCGCACTGGATTAATATTTGACGGGGTGGTAAAAAATCTTGTCAGCCTCAAATCCAGTAACGGCGGGAATTTGCTGGTTGCTGCCATAAATAATGAGAAAATCAGATCGGTAAAGATCCCATAGGAACAACAGCTGGAATAAGAATTGTTGTTAAGGATGCGTGCAAACTGTTGCTATCATATTAGGCTGCATGAGTTTCCTGTTCACTGCCCTGCCTTTCAGTCGATCAAAGGCATGGTGGATCAGGATCTTTGATTTCCCGCGGGCACAGCTTGCAGTATTATCATTGATATCAATTGTGTTGATCCTGGTATTTCCTTCAGAACGCTTTGATCTCAATTTCACCTTGATCAGCCTGCTGGTTGCTACTTTTCTGTACCAGTCGAGCCATGTTTACCGTTTCACTCCCTTCTTTCGAAAAGAAGTCCCAAGAGTTAAAGAAGGTGAGCATCATTTTTCTATCCTGCAAACCAATGTGCGGATGGATAATAAAAAAGTATCCCGGTTAAAAAAGCATATTCATCGTTATAAGCCTGATATAATTTCGATCAATGAACCAGATCATTGGTGGGCATCGCAGCTGGAAGATCTTGAAGAGCATTATCCTTACTCGATCAAAAAGCCGCTTGATAATACCTATGGCATGATGCTTTATTCCAAGCATCCGCTAAAGAATACCGAGATCAATTTTTTGGTAGTGGATGGAGTTCCTTCTTTTTATGCAACTGTTGAATTACCGACAGGTAAGGTATTTGACCTGCATTGCATACACCCTGAGCCGCCAAGGCCCGGTGCGCCAACGGATGAAAGAGATACCGAAATCTTAATGATCGGCCAGCGGGTAAAACAATCTGAAAATCCTGCTGTGATCGTTGGAGATCTGAATGATGTGGCCTGGTCCTATACAACACTAAGGTTTAAAAAATATGCTGAAGTAAAAGACCCCAGGCGTGGCCGCGGACTTTACAATACTTACAATGCCTTTATTCCAATGTTCCGTTATCCGCTGGATCACTTTTTCTTTACAAAGCATTTTGGTCTGAAAAGAATGCGCAAACTGCGTTCTATCGGCTCTGATCATTTCCCGATGTTTATTCATCTTGTTTTGAAAGACTAATATTTTGTACTTTGATGCTCGATGAAAGCATTCAATATCTTTTTTATCATTCTCTTCATTTTTTCTGCTGCAGTTCAGTACAATGATCCAGATCCATATGTCTGGGTGCCACTGTATTTGTATGGTGCGTTTCTCTGCTGGCAATCACTGAAAGGAATTTATCGCAAACCCCTGTACATTGCGGGTTTGGTTGTATATACACTGTATGGAGTTTACCTGTTCTTTGATAAGAATGGTGTACTTAGCTGGGCAACTGATCATGATGCAGAAAATATTGTTCAATCTATGAAAGCTACCAGGCCATGGATCGAAGAAACAAGAGAATTCTTCGGATTGATCCTGCTGATCATTGCACTGGTGGTTAATATGATCCATTTTTCAAAAAAGAAATAACCATTTATCATGTTTCGACTCGATAATAAAGTAGCTATTGTTACCGGAGGTGGGAGTGGAATTGGCAAGGCGATTTGCATCTTATTTGCACAGCAGGGTGCATCGGTTTATATACTTGATATTGATGAAGAAGGCGTCAATGATACACTTCAATCCATACATAAAGCAGGCGGAAAAGCTGTATTCAAATATTGCAGTGTTTCGGATGAGGGCCAGGTAAATAATGTAGTTGCTTCAGTTTATAAAGAAGCAGGTAGAATTGATATCCTGGTAAATAATGCAGGAATTGCACACGTCGGGAATGTTGAAAATACCAGTGCTGAAGATGTTGAACGATTGCTTTCAGTGAATGTGAAAGGTGTTCATCATATGCTTCATGCAACACTTCCGTATTTGAAGATCAAAGGGGGTGCTATCCTTAACATGGCCTCCATTGCGTCTTCCGTGGGATTATCCGACCGGTTTGCATACAGCATGACCAAGGGTGCAGTAGTAGGTATGACGCTTTCGGTTGCGAAAGATTATTTGGCAGCCAATGTACGCTGCAACTGCATTTCACCTGCAAGGGTTCATACACCTTTTGTTGATGGATTTTTGAAAAAGAATTACCCGGGGAAAGAAGAAGAGATGTTTGAAAAGTTGTCAAAATCCCAGCCTATAGGAAGGATGGGAAAGCCAGCAGAGATCGCTCATCTTGTGCTCTACCTCTGTTCTGATGAAGCATCATTCATTACAGGTTGTGATTACCCGATTGATGGAGGTTTTATCAAACTGAATAGTTAATCGTGTTGAAGGAACTAAGCAATATCATTCCGGAAGAAAGAATAAGATCACGATTTATTGATCGCGTTTCTTTTGCTTCAGATGCAGGATTTTATTACCTGGTTCCAAAAGCAATTGTTCAGCCTGAAAGTGAGCAGGAAATTATTGCACTCTTTCAATTCTCCCATAAACATAAGATCCCACTGGTATTCAGAACAGGTGGTACAAGCCTTTCAGGACAATCCATTACTGATGGAATTCTTGTTGACCTTAGCCAGTTCTGGAACCGTATCAAAGTTGAATCTAATGGTACACAGGTGCGGGTTCAGCCTGGAATCACCGGTGCGATGGTGAATGCATATCTCAAAAAGTTTGGAAGAAAGATTGGTCCTGATCCATCCAGTATCAATGCTGCCATGATGGGAGGAATTCTTTCCAACAATGCAAGCGGCATGTGTTGTGGTGTTGCTATGAATTCCTATCATACAACAAAATTCATCCGGTTCATTCTTCCCAATGGAAATATTTATTCAACCGAATATTCAGAAGATTATACCCGTTTTGAAAAAGAGAATGAAGACCTGTTCAATGGATTAAGAGATACCAGGATGCAGATATTACAGGATCAACATCTCTTTGGTAAGATCAGGAAAAAATATAGAACTAAAACTACAGTCGGTTATTCTCTCAATGCATTCTTAGATTTTGAACATCCGTTGGATATTCTTGCACATTTGCTGGTGGGTGCAGAAGGAACACTGGCTTTTATATCAGAAGCTGTAATGAACACCGTGCCGGATCATCCTTTCAAATCCACGGCCCTACTGTTTTTCACAGATATATATGCTGCCTGTAAAGCGATCGTTCCTTTAACCAATGCAGGTGCCATGATGGTTGAGTTGATGGATCGTGCGTCCTTACATGCAGTAGAAGATCTGCAGGGAATGCCTTCCATTGTAAAAACGCTACCCGAAACTGCCAGTGCACTATTGATAGAATTCCAGGAAGAGAACCTTTCCTTGCTGGAGGATAGAGTTAACCAGTTCCTGGAAAATGCTGCAGACTTTTCTTTGATCAATGCTCCTGTATTTACCAATGATCCGGAAGAACAGGCATTTCTATGGAAAGTACGAAAAGGCTTATTTCCTGCAGTTGGAGCAGTGCGCGCAAGTGGCACTACCGTGATACTTGAAGACATTGCATTTCCTGTTGAAAAATTGGGAGATGCCATTCTCGACTTACAGGATCTGTTTAGAAAATATGAATATTATAATGCAATCATTTTCGGTCATGCAAAAGATGGTAACATTCATTTTGTTATAACCCAATCTTTCAATACATCTACAGAGATCCATCGGTACGAACAATTCATGAATGAAGTAGTTGCACTTGTGGTGAAGAAGTATGATGGAACGCTAAAGGCAGAACATGGTACCGGTAGAAATATGGCGCCTTTTGTAGAAACGGAATGGGGTAGTGATGCATATGATATCATCGTAAAGATCAAGGATCTTGTTGATCCCTTAAGGCTATTGAATCCTGGAGTTATTGTGAATGATGATAAGTCTGTTCATATCAAAGATCTCAAACAATTGCCGACAGTTGAGGAAGAAGTTGATCGTTGCATAGAGTGTGGCTATTGTGAACATGTTTGTCCGAGCAGAGACCTCACCACAACTCCACGTCGAAGAATTGTTATTCGAAGGGTATTGCAACAACTCAAAGACAAAGGCGATTATAGAAGCTATCGTTTACTGCGACATGAATTTGAATATGATGGTATTGAAACCTGCGCTGTAGATGGTTTGTGTGCGACGGCCTGCCCGGTTGATATCAATACCGGCGACCTGGTCAAGCGACTGCGTAATGAAGAGCATAATGCCCTTGAAAATAAGTTAGCCAATTTTGTGGCGAAGAATTTTGGGTTGGTTCAAAATTTTGCCAGGACAGGGATCGGTGTACTGAATTCAGGTGCGAAGATTTTCTTTCCTTCATCACCTTTATATGATCGAATTGGCAAAGCGCCTTCCCTCCAGGCATTGAAACAAATACCTGCCGGTAAAGGAGAAAGTAAGATCGTATATTATCCTTCCTGTATCACAAGAATGATGGGGACTTATGAAGGCAAGTCAAAGAATCTCCTTGAAACTTTTTTAAGTGTTTGTGAGAAATCAGGAATCGATGTGATCATTCCGAAGGATGTCAGCAATACCTGCTGCAGCCAGATCTTTTCTTCAAAAGGATACAACAAGGCCTGGAGTATCATGGGTAATAAAGTTATTGAACAACTCTGGCATGCGAGTGAAGAAGGAATGATCCCAATTGTGACAGATGTTAGTTCCTGTGCGTATTCTCTTCAGAAGATCAAACCTGTATTGAAAGATCAAAACAGGTCGCGTTTTGAATCAATGACATTCCTTGATTGTATCGATATGTTGCATGATATGGTGCTGCCATTTACGGAGATCAAAATGAAAAAAGACAGCATAGCGTTGCATTCCGTTTGTTCACTCAAAAAAATGCACAACGAATCTAAATTTGTGCGCATTGCCAAACATTTTTCGAAGCAAACCTTTATCCCGGTTCATTCAGGATGCTGTGGTATGGCGGGCGACAGGGGATTTCTATTTCCTGAATTAACCGCATCTGCCACCAGCCATGAGTCAACTGAATATATTGATAAAGAATTTGAAGCATACTATTCCAGTACACGCACCTGCGAGCTGGCAATGAGCCAGGCCATAGGAAAGAATTTCGAATCGATCCTTTACCTCGCGGATGAATGTCTTTGATCAATCTCCGGGATGAATTAATCCTACCTGTTTTTTTACTTCTGTCAAGACCTGTTGAACGATTCCGGATCTTTCCAATGAAACAATTTCATTTTCTTTTCTTCCTGCCAGCAGGTCATTCGTGACAGCTTGTGTTTCAAAATTGTAACCCCAGGTTGTTCTGTTGTCTTTGAAACTGTCTATTGCCTGTCTTTCGGGGTTGTATAAAGTTGCAGAATACGTTTTATAAAAATCAGGGATCTCAATATATCCTTTGGTTCCAAAGATGATCGCTTTGTTTTGCATTTGCGCAACCATCGAAGTGATGAGACTTGCTTTTATTTCGCCATAATCGAGCGTGATGGACGTGGTTTCATCAACTCCTGTAGAGCCAATATATCCTGATGATTGGATCTTCAAAGGAGCTTTGCCGGTAAAGAAAGTTGAAATGGCAACGGGGTATACACCGAGATCGAGGAGTGCTCCGCCTGCAAGTGCTGCATTGTACATTCTTCCTGCAGGATCAAATGGCATCAGTGCTCCAAAATCTGATTGTATAGCTTTTATCTCACCGATCCTTCCTTCAACAACCCATTGCCTGGCTTGTTGTATGGCAGGTAAGAACCATGTCCACATGGCTTCCATCAAATAACAATTATTTCTCTTAGCCACATCAGCAAGTGTATCAAATTGAAGTGCATTGATTGTGATTGGCTTCTCGCAAAGCACTGCCTTGCCATGATTCAGGCATGCAAGCGATTGTTCAAAATGGAAATTATGCGTGGTGGCAATATATACGGCATCAATGTCTTTGTGAAGATATAATTCATCATAGGTGATGGCTCCTGCAATATTGTATTGAGATGCAAAGGCTGAAGCTTTTTCCTGGCTACTGGAGGCAACGGCTACCAGTTCTGCATTTTTTACCTCTTTAAAGTCAGAAGCAAATTTATGAGCGATCCTTCCTGCTCCAAGGATCGCCCATTTAATGGTTGATGGATTTTGCATGGCTAAATATACAATTCAGCGGGCTCAATCGCAGGTTCCATCGGTTTTTCGTTAGGTGATATAGATTTTTTGAGATGTTTTCTTCCGTTTATTACAAATACACAGATAGGGATCAAACCACCCACGGTAAAGATGGATCCGCCGATGATTCGCAGCCATGTGAGTGATTGAAATGCATTTCCTGAAATGAATTCTTCACTTCTTCCATACCACAGTCCGTTTTCCATGACAGTATATAATTGCCAGATCCCTGCGGGAAAAAGATCCAGCAATACCATCAGCATTAATCCAATATTGATGGACCAAAAAGCTCTTTTGAGCAACTTTGCATTCCAGTATGATTTTTTAAAGATGAGCTGGCAACACAACAGCAAAGCAGCAAGGGCAAGGTTTCCGTATACGCCCATCAATGCAGCATGACCGTGATTCACGGTGAGATATGTTCCGTGCTCATAATAATTTGCAATAGGGAGGTTGATGATAAAGCCCATCACACCTGCACCAAAAAAATTCCAGAAATTAACTCCAACCAGGAATAAGAAAACTTCATTGAAACCAAATTGCTGCTCGTATAATTTTGGGAGCTTGCTGAAACGCCATGCTTCCAATGTTAGCAGCACCAATGGAACAACCTGTAAAGTTGAGAAAATGGATCCCAATGCCATTGTGCCTACAGGCTTTGCATTCCAGTAGAAATTATGTGATATGCCCAGTAAGCCTGAACTCAGGAACATGAGTGTTGCCAGGTAGATCACTCTTATAGCAGCCTGCTTATTTACAAGTCCCATCATCACCATGAAATATCCAACCAGTACCGTTGTAAATACTTCAAAGAATGCTTCTGCCCACATATGGATCACACACCATCTCCAGAAATCTGCGATCACGAAATTGGTATCAGGTTTTGCAATGAATCCTGATATGAGTAATGCGATGATGCAGACAGTTGAATAGATCAGCCAGTTCGGTAGTGCCCAGTGCTGGCCTTTTTTCATCGATGGTTTAACGCCACGAAATAAAGTGATCGCCCATAGAATAAAGATGAGCATCAACATCCACTGCCATGCTTTCCCAAGTTCAACATACTCCCATCCCTGGTGACCAAGCCAGTGCCAGTATTTTCCCAGCATTCCTTTCGGACCAAGAAATATTCCCGCAAGTGCACCTCCAACCATTAATACGATCACCCAGAAGATTGTGTTGATAAGCGTTACCTCATATTTTACATGTCTCCTGTTCATCGACATCACGAATAAGGAAGCTCCGATCCAGCAGGCGCTGATCCATAACAGTGATAGTTGCACATGCCAGCTACGGGTGATGGTGATTGGAAGCGTTTCTGAAATATTGAATCCAAAGAAGTTTACAAATCCAACAAAATCATGAACCGTGAGAATGCCGGATAAAACCTGCACGGCAAACAAGAGGATGGCTGCATAAAAAAATTTGTAGGTAGCTTTTTGGGATCTGTTTGGTTGATAGTTTTCAATGTCTTTACCGGTCATGACAGCGGTCCGATTGATATAGGCATTATCGTCCAGTTTATCCAATCTTCCATGGTAATACAATACCCAACCTAGTCCCAATATCAATCCCAATGAACCAATGATGCTCCAGAAGGTTACGGCGCCGCTTGGGATATTTCCGGCCGACTTATCAAAAGGCCAGTTATGTGTATAGCTGTAATTCTTTCCCGGTCTTTCTACTGCGCAGACCCATGCACCCCAGTAAAAGAAAGCTGTTAATTCTTTGATGTCGGATTCATTTGTAAAGTAATCCTCGGGGAAATAGTCCTGAAGTTTTTTCTGGTAATAAGCTTCAAGTTGTTGAATGGAATAAACCTGTGCATCGGATAATTCCACGCTGTTTCCGGCAGTTTGATAGGTATTGGATTTAAGCTCTTTGATCACTCTTGCGCTTGCTGCTTCAGGGCTTTCCTGGTTTTTCTGCCGGTAATATTCATTTAAGTATTCTGTATTCATGTGCAATGCTTCAGCAGTGAAATCCGGTCCGCGGTTCGCGCCGTCTCCAAACATGCTGCCGTATTCCATCAAACCATATTGCTGGAATTTCATTTGTCCTTCCAGAATCAATTTCTTTGAAATGATCTTTTCCCTGCTTTCTGAGATGAAATCAGGTATAGGAGGAGCTTCGGTATAGGTATGAATCCCAATCAGGCTCACCCCGGCAAAGCTGATCAGGAAAATAGCAAACAGGGGAATCCACCATTTCCTGGGATTCATCAGGAATTGTACGAGATCAAATTTCTTCATGGCAGCAAGTTTCGGCCAATATAATAATAAAGGACAAAAATATCCTTTATTTTTTTCCTGCTAAGTATTTACATTGCCTGTATGTTTTCAAAAGCCTGTGAGTATGCACTTCGTGCTACTTTTTATATTGCCCTGAATGGAACAGGTTCCGCCAGACTGAGTGTGGAAGCGGTTGCTTCAGGGATCGAGGCTCCCAAATCCTTTACTGCCAAGATCCTTCAGC
This sequence comes from uncultured bacterium, assembly GCA_966112615.1. Classification (GTDB taxonomy): domain Bacteria; phylum Bacteroidota; class Bacteroidia; order Chitinophagales; family Chitinophagaceae; genus Flavitalea. The sequence continues at coordinate 115,041 of CBHWDO010000001.1, read as the reverse complement.
AACTCAATAAAGGAGGTGTGATTGCTTCAGTCAAAGGACCTAACGGAGGTTTCTATATGACCCCGGAACTTATCGACAAGCCCGTTTGGGATGTATTGGTGGCCTTGAAAGAAGATCAGCGGATCACGACCTGCGTGATGGGGCTAAAAGAATGTAGCGATGATCACCCCTGTTCCATGCATTCCCAGTACAAAGAGATCAAAAAGCAGCTGGTGGCGCTTTTCCAGCAGAAAAAGATCAGCGAGTTAAGTCATGCCGGCCATTTTATGGTATAACCTACATTGTGCAATGGATCAGCTCATAATATAGCGGCATACCAACCGTGATATTGAAAGGAAATGTAACACCCAGTGCCATCGGAATATATAATCCCGGATCGGCTTTAGGAGCAGCCAGTCGCATGGCTGCCGGCACTGCGATATAGGATGCACTGGCTGCCAGGATCGAGAAGATAAACCGGTTTCCTACATCCTGGGTGATAAAACCGCTCAGCAATGCGATCGCCGAACCATTGATGGCAGGAATCAGGATCGCGAACAGCATCACGAACCATCCTTGTTTGCGGAAGGCCGAAAACCTCTTTGCGGTGATCATACCCATTTCAAGCAGAAAAATTGCGAGAAATCCTTTGAAAATATCTGTAGTAAAAGGTTTGATGCCCTCTGCCTGTTTGGAGTCAGCAATGATTCCGATCACCAGGCTTCCCATGATCATCAGTACGCTTCCATTCGATAAGGAATGTTTGATGATATGATTCAGCGAAACATTATTACTGTTTTCCTTCTCGTACTTCATGATGAGAATAAACCCCACAATGATCGCAGGAAATTCCATCAGGGCCATCACGGCAACCATATGTCCACCAAAATGTAACTCCTGCATCTCAAGAAAACTTACCGCCGAAACAAATGTAACTGCGCTTACAGAGCCATATGCAGCGGCAATTGCCCCTGCATTGCTTACACTCAACTTCTTTTTCAGTATAAAGAACGTATATAGAGGTATCAGTGTTGCAAGAGCAATTCCCAGTAATAGGGATAGCAGGATCTCCATGGACAGTTCGCTGTGCTGAAGTTCCTGTCCGCCTTTGAATCCAATAGCAAACAGCAGGTAAAGGGAAATGAATTTGACAGATTGTGCCGGGATTTCCAGGTCACTTTTGATCACCGAAGCAATAATGCCGAGAATAAAGAACAGTAGGGTTGGATTAGTAAGATTCGTTACCAGGATTTGATTATCCATTTGTGTTGTTGGGTTTGTTACTGGGGGGCAAAGGTGAGGTTTTGGTTCATAAATGAATATTTAATGAATTTATATTAATCATAAGTAAAGTTTATATAATTGTTCTAGGCATGGTCAATGTTTAATCTCTGTTTGGTGAATCATTGGCTAACATTGCAGCCTTAAAACCTTAACTATAACAGCATGAATAGGATCTTCAGACGGCTGCCTTTAATGGCTAAGCTACTTCTGATAGCAGTGGTGCCTATCATATTCATCATATACCTTACGGCACAGGTATCATATGAAAAAACCAGGAACCTTGACCAGATCAAGGGATACCTTTCCCGCATAGAACAATCATTTACCATCACCAGGCTGGTAAACCAACTTCAGCGTGAGCGCAGATACAGTTTTGATTTTGCCTTATTGAATACCGACCAGAAAGCCATGTTTGCTGAAAGAAGGGTTACTGATTCCCTTATTGATGCGCTGACACTCCAGGCCAATGGTAATATGAAGGATTTTCAAAAGTATACTTTCATTCAGCCACTGGATTCTATCCGGTACTATATTGATAAGAAAATATTCACTCCTTCAACCACCATGCATTATTATACTAATGCAATCTTCCGTTTTAGTACACTCAATTTTCCACCCGTATCGTCCAATGAATTTTTAAAAAGCCTGGATAATGAACTGACTTCCCAAAAAATATTGTCGGAGATCATTACCTATATGGGGATCATCAATGCTAATGTGTATAATATCCTTTATACCCGGGCATTTATTCGTGAAACTATTTACGGAACTGCTGCAAGCTATGATGTGATGAAGTTGTATGAAAAGGAATTGTATGTCAAGGCCAATAATTCAACCATTAAGAGTTATGAAAAGTTAAGAGCACAACCTGAATTATCCCAGGTAAGGGAATACTATGAAAAAGTATTTTCATCCTATGCATTGGATAGTACCTATACATATTTAGAATGGAATGATATTTCTGATGCAGCTTTGAATTCTTTAAGTGCATTTCAGCTTAAACTATTGACAGAAGCCGACACTGCCATTCGTGAATTTTATAAAAAAGAAGAAACCGCAAGAAACAGGGCAATTGTCAGGCTGATCATAGTAAGTCTTTTATTGATCGCATTTGCCATTTATATCTTATGGATCATCAATAAAACTTTGAATGAACTAAGGGTTGCTGCTCTAAAAATTGCAGAAGGAAAAACAGATATTCAGCTAAAGCCTGAATCCCCTGATGCTATTGGTTCTTTAGCAGAATCGATCTGCAGTATTGATGAAAAGAATAAGGCTTTGGCACTGGATGCTGAAAGAATTGGTAAGGGAGATTTCAATATTTCATTCAACCCTCGCGGTCCTGAAGATCTCCTTGGAAATGCCATTCTCCAGATGAAAGAAAGCCTTGAAAAATATACCAGGGACCTGGAAAATTCAAGGGAAGAATTCATACAGCTGGCAGATATGATGCCGCAGATAGTGTGGGTAGCAGAACCCGATGGATCCATTGCCTATTTTAATAAAGTATGGTACGAGGTTACAGGAATGGAATCTTCCAAATATGATAATTCATGGTTTTCTTACCTGCATCCAGAAGATGTTGGACCAACCTTGAATTTGTGGTATGGCAGTGTAAAAACCGGCCAGGCATACGAAGTTGAATATCGTTTCAAAATCCATAAAACATCAAGCTATCGCTGGTTCCTGGGCCGTGCAGTACCAGTAAAAGATAGCACCGGAAGAATAATAAAATGGTTTGGTACAACCACCGATATACATGATCAGAAGATGCAGGAAAAAAGCCTTGAGGTTCTTGTTGCGGAAAGAACCCTTGAACTGCATCGTTCCAATGAAGACCTTCAGCAATTTGCACATGTGGCCTCACATGACCTTAAAGAGCCGCTAAGAAAAATAAGAACTTTCAGCAACAGGTTACAGGAAGAATATATCTCATTCATTCCTGAAAAAGGAAGAACCTATTTACAGAAGATCCAGTCATCATCTGAACGTATGTCGAACATGATCGAAGGAATACTTAATTATTCTGTTTTAAATGCAACAGAACAGCTGGAAGAAACTATCGACCTGAACCTGGTAATGGATGGGATCTGCAGTGATCTTGAATTATTGATCCTTCAAAAGGACGCAAGTATTACTTATGAAAAACTTCCGCGCATAAAGGGTATGCCGACTTTGATCTACCAGTTATTTTATAACCTCATCAGTAACTCATTGAAATTTGCCAAGCAGGGATCAGCCTGCACTATCAGGATCTCTTCAAAGTCATTGTCTGAAAAAGAATTGAATGGCTATAAAGATCTGAAACATTTCAAAAATTACCAGTGTATCACAATTGAGGATAATGGTATTGGCTTCAACCCTGAATATGCCGAAAGAATGTTCAATGTATTTACAAGGCTCAATCGTCGTGATCAATATGAAGGAACAGGATTGGGGCTAGCATTGTGTAAGAAGATCGTTCACCGTCATCACGGCTTTATCAATGCAAATGGTGAAGAAGGTGTTGGAGCGACTTTCAATATAGTTTTTCCATTAAATTAAATTAGCCAACACCTGGATCATCTCATCAGGTCCGGCGATCTGGCTGTATGCATTGACCTGGATCGCCTGCTCCGGCATAAAGCCTACTTCGGCAGTAGAAGGATCCTGCACGATGGTAAATCCTCCGCAGTTTTTAATTTTCTTCAAACCACTTACGCCATCTGCATTGGCGCCCGAAAGTAAAATGCCAATCACCTTATTTCCATAGATCTCTGCAAGTGATTCAAATGTTACATCAATACTTGGTCTGCTAAAGTGGATCTTTTCTGATGAATCAAGAGAAAAATGAGATTCATCTTCCAGTAATAAATGGTAATTGGGTGGAGCGAGATAAATATGATTTGGTTCGATAAGGTCTTTGTCTTCGACTTCTTTAACTGGTAAAGAAGTTTTTGCTTTTAATAATTCTGCAAGAATTGATTCTGCATCATTTTTCCTGTGTACAACAACCAGGTAAACATTATCAGAATTTACAGAGATCCCCGAAACGATCTTCATGATCACTTCAAGACTTCCTGCGGAACCCCCGATGGCTATTATCCTGTTTACTGAACCTTGCGCCATATCTTTTCTTTTGGATCAACCTGCTGATATTTTGGTGCTATCTTCGAGAACCTGATATTTTCTTTAGAGCCCAGGATCAGGAAACCAAATTTTTCAAGACTGTCATCAAAAAGATCAAGCACTTTATCCTGTAATTGTTTATCGAAATAGATCAGCACATTCCTGCAAAAGATGAATTGAAATTCATTAAAGGATCGATCAGAAACCAGGTTATGTGTGGCAACGATCATTTTTGCACCCAGGTTCTCATTGAATTTAGCCCAGTCATATTTTGCTGTATAGTAACTTGAAAAATCTTTATTTCCTCCTGATAAAATATAATTCTCGGAGTACTGCTTCATCATATTCATCGGAAAAATTCCTTTCCTGATATTTTCAATCACCGAAGGATTCAGATCTGTGGCATACAACAGTGACTTGTGTAAAAGGTTTGCTTCCTCCAGCAGTATAGCCATCGAATAAACTTCCTCACCAGTTGCACAGCCCGCATGCCAGATCCTGATGAATGGATAAGTTGCCAGTACCGGTAAAACTTTCTCTCTAATGAATTTGAATGTCAACGGATCGCGAAACATCTCAGTAACATTCACGGTTACTTCTTCTACGAGATGCGTAAGATAATTTTGATCCGATCTTATCCTGTAGATCAGTTCTGCGAAACTCGGTATACGATCAATGATCATAAGCCTGTTGATCCTTCTTTTCAGAGATGATTTTGCGTAGTTTGAAAAATCATATCCATGGATCTCAAACACAGTATTCGTCAATACTTTCAGTTCTTCATCCTTTATGATCGTCAGCTCATTCTTCATAGTCCTTTATTGGTATAGCCAAACTCTAAGCAAAGAGATCAGTTGATCAACATCCACCGGTTTTGTAATATAATCTGATGCTCCTGCATTGATGCATTTTTCCCTGTCGCCCGTCATTGCCTTTGCTGTTACAGCAATGATCGGCAAATTACGGAATCGGTTACTCTTCCTGATTTTGGTAATCGATTCATAACCGTCCATTTCAGGCATCATCATATCCATCAATACAAGGTCAACATTATGGGTATTCAATTGATTCAACGCTTCCTTTCCATCAATGGCGGTTACTACATTTATGCCATAGTTCTCCAGTAACTTTGTTAGCGAGAAAATATTGCGCACATCATCATCTGCGATCAGGATAGTCTTACCTTTTAATACTTCTCCCATCTCACCCATTTTCCTGTATCGCGAAGTTTTTTCTTCACGGTTGTTTTCCTCTACCAGGTGTAGAAACAGTGATACTTCATCAAGAATGCGCTGGTAAGAATGTGCGGTTTTTACCACAATTGAATCTGCATATTGTTTAATCTTCATCTCTTCAACATGCGATAGATTTTTGCCTGTAAAAACAATGATCGGAATATTTTCAAGGCCCTGCGATACCTTGATATTTTCAAGCATATCATAAGATCGTTGTGCAGGTACGCCCATATCGAGTATCACACAATCAACATTATCACTTTTCAAAGCCCTGATCCCATCGTCAATGGAATTCTGTATCTCTGATGTTACGTGGTGGGAATCCAAAAACACAGCAAGTGCTTTTGCATGCTTAGGGTTTTCCTCCACGATCAGCACTTTCTTCGGATGCTTACTCAATGCCTCCTCAATCCTGTTAAACATTTCACCTAACTTCTCAAATGCAACCGGTTTGTTGATGAAGTCAACTGCTCCTTTTGTTAAACTCCTGGTCTTCACTTCATGAGAAGACATCATGTGAACCGGGATATGCCTGGTATTCTTATCCGACTTGAGCTCTTCCATTACTTCCCATCCACTTTTTACAGGAAGCTGTACATCAAGGAGAATTCCTATAGGACGAAATTTTTTGGCAAGCTCAATTCCTTCATCACCTCTTACTGAAACCAATCCTTTGTATCCTTTTGTCCTGGTATAATCCAGCAACGACTTTGCAAAAGCAGTATCATCTTCTATGATCAGGATGCATTTGTCGCCATCAGCAATTTCATCGCGATCATCAGGTACCGGTTTTGGAATTACATCTGTGGTAAAACTTTTATCAATGCTGATCACTTCAGGTTGTTGTCTTTCAGCAACAGCAGCAGGCGCAGGTTTAGATTCTTTTTTAGTATGATGAACAGGAATAGATAAACTGAATGTACTTCCTTCGCCCTCTTTACTTACCAGCAGGATCTCACCGCCAAGCAATTTTGCAAGCTCACGACTGATCGATAATCCAAGTCCGGTTCCGCCATATTTTCTCCTGGTTGAACCATCTGCCTGCTGAAATGCTTCAAAGATGGTCTGGAGCTTGTCTTCAGGAATTCCAATACCGGTATCCTTCACATTGAAGATCACGTTTGATCCTTCCTTCACAACATTCATTTCAACCCTTCCTTTCTTGGTAAATTTCAGTGCATTGGAAAGCAGGTTCCTCAGGATCTGTTCAAGTCTTAACCTGTCTGACTCGATCATACCCGGAACATCCTTATCAATATTGATATTGAGTTCAAGATTTTTTTCTCTTGCGATCGGTTCAAACATGGATCGCATTTCATGCAGCATATCATTTGTACTGAAGCTGATGAATTCAAGGTCCATCTTGCCAGCTTCGATCTTCGATAGATCCAGGATATCATCGATCAGTGTAAGCAATCCTTTACCGGATGTTTGTATTACCTGCGCGTATTCGATCTGGTCGTTGGATAGATTGTTTTCATGATTTTCAGAAAGCAATCTTGATAGCAGCAAGATTGAGTTCAGTGGTGTACGCAATTCATGCGACATATTCGCCAGGAACTCGGATTTGTACCTGGTGCTCAATGCAAGTTCATCTGCTTTCTTTTGTATGTCAAGGTTTCTTTCAAGAATGAGTTCATTCTTTTCTTCCAGCAGCCTGCTTCTTTCCTCAAGTTCAAGGTTTGCCTGCTGCAGTTCTTCCTGCTGTACTTTCAGTTCTTCCTCAGATGCCTGGAGCTTTTCCGCCTGCGCTTCAAGTTCCGCATTCACATTTTCCAGTTCACTGTGTTGCGACTGAAGTTCTTCTGCCTGTGCCTGTGTTTCTGCCAGTAATTCCTGGAGCCTTTGATGGTCCTTGGCACTGTGAATGGCCATTCCAATGTTAAGAGAAGCAAGCCTGACATATTCTTCAACCACACTGCTGTAATCATTGATACAGGCAATTTCTATTACGCCTTTCATCTTGTTATCATAGATGACAGGCATAGCAAGAATACTGTTTGGTTTTATTTCTCCTCCCGAATAATTCAGGGTGATCTCTGCCTGCTTCAGGTTTTTGATATGAATCATTTTCCGGTTCAAGGCCGCTCTTCCCGATATGCCATCACCGAATGGCACTATTAGTGGAGCTTTTGAGCGATCGATCGATACACTGGAGGATAATTTTAACTGGTTGTCGGAATGAGTAAGATAAAATGCACCCAGTCCTGAGCCCGTATATTCAGTAATTTCTTCAATGACTTTCCTGGTGAGTTCATCAAGATCTTTTTCACCGATCATCATATCATTCAGCTTCGATAAACCTGTTTGCTGCCATTCCCTGTTTTTCAGATTGGTGAAAGAAAAGTCAAGAGAGTTGGCCATTTTATTGAGTGATACGGCAATGCCACCAAGCGCATCTCTTCCTTCGTCGTCAACTTTGAGTGTATAGTTTCCTTCTGAGATCTGGTCGGCAATACCACTGATAAGATGCAGTCGTTTCCCGATCTCAATATCTTTTGCTTCCAGTTCGGCCTGCATTCGTGACCGCATATTATAATCCTTCAGCACCCTGAAAATGGATACCACTGTAACGATCAGGGCAAGAAGTGATGCAGCTGCAATCAAAGGCGGAGTGAGGTTGGCAAAACTGTTCATGCTTGCAGTTCTGTCGTTCAGCATCTGTGTTTCACGATTCTGAATGGTACGAACAGTATTGCGTGCATTATCCATTAGTCTTTTTCCTCCCAGTAGCAGGCTATCGGAGATCGTCACATTATTTTCATTCTGATCAATTACTGATGCCAGGTATTTGATTCTTTGCTTTCCTGAAGACTCAAGCAATGCTACATCAACCTGTTGCTGGGGATTATCCCTGGTCAGATCTTTGATCTCATTCATCAGGACCTGGTACCTGTCTTCAGCGCCAATATAAGGTTCAAGAAACTCTTTATTCTGAGTTAGCAGGTATCCGCGCTGACCTGTCTCCGCATCAATCAGAACTCCCATGGCTCGTTCAAGCCTGGTGATCACTTTAGTAGTGTTGGAAACAAGATCCTGGTAATGCAGCAGGTTCCTGATACTGATAAATGATGCTGTGGCACTGATGATCAGCAGCAGGATGGATATGCCATAACCTATAAACAGATTGCGTTTGAATGAATTCATGGTCGGGTAATTTTACTGGATATCATTGTTTTGCCTGACTGGAAGCACGATACTGAATGTTGCTCCCTTATTCTCTTCTCCGGATGCCTTTATTATCCCATTATGTTTTTCGATGATCTTTTTTACGATTGCCAAACCAATACCGGTTCCTTCATATTCCTCTTTTCCGTGAAGTCTCTGGAATAGAGTGAAGATCTTATTCTTGTAAACATTGTCGAATCCTATACCATTATCCTGAATATCTATTCGAATGAATTGTCCTTTTTCTGCAGGCTTGCTTTCGACCGATCTTTCATTTTGAAATGTAGCGCTGACATGTATTTCAGGCTGTATATCTTCCCTTGAAAATTTCAATGCATTACTCAGGATATTCTGAAACATCTGCCTGATCTGGCCGGGAATACATTCAATGGATGGCAGTTCTTCAATTTTAATGATGGCATTTTTTTCTTCGATGGCAAGTTCCAGGTCGCTGATGGCATCGTCCAGTATACTTCTCAGTGAAGTCTCTTCAAAATGGGTGGATGCAGAAAGCTTGGAGAAATTCAAAAGATCATTGATAAGCGAACGCATCCTTTCTGTTGACCTGATCACTTTAACCATCAGTTCATTGGCCTCAGGTTGATCTTTAAGGAATTTATGTTGAAGAATATTTCCAAACGTAATGATCTTCCTCAGTGGTTCGGAAAGATCATGTGATGCAACGGATGCATATTGCTGCAATTCGGCATTGCTCATTTCGAGTTCATGATTGATCTCGAGCAAATCCCTGGTTCTTTCTTTCACACGGTCTTCCAGGAGTACATTGATCTCCTGGAGTTTTTGTTCAGCCTGCTTTCTAACCTCAATTTCAGCCCGAAGGGCAGCATGGATAATATTCAGTTCACGATTCTGTTCATACAGTTTGCAAAAGGTCTGAACCTTGAGCAAAAGCAAATCAGGATCAAACGGTTTTGTGATATAATCTACCCCTCCGGAAGAATATCCTCTGGTGATGAACTTCTTATCAATGTTGACTGCAGAAAGAAAAATGATAGGAACATTTTTGGTGCGACTATATCCTTTAACAGTTTCGGCCACTTCATAGCCATCCATACCGGGCATCTGAACATCGAGAATGATCAGAACGTATTCATTCTTGAGGATCTTGCGCAATGCTTCTTCCCCCGAGTTGGCAGTATCAACCTCATAGCCATGTAGCTGTAGCAGTTTTTGCAGGGAAAATAGATTTTCCTGCTTGTCGTCGACAATCAATATCATGGTTAACTGAAAGCTTTAATGGTTAGGTCGGGATGGTAAAATAAAACCATTTTTTTATTAGTTGTTTAAAAGACGCTTATTTAAATACGATTTCTTCTTAACGTTTAAGTACCTTGCGCAAAATTTTTTATGAAAACAGGAGAGTTTCTTAAACAGAGAAGCGGAAACCGTTGTGAATTATGTGGTTCAGAGAACTCCCTGTCTGAATATTCGGTACCCCCGCAGGATCAGTCCAATGCTGACAATACCATCCTGATTTGTGCAAAATGCCTTGCACAGGTTGAAAAGAAAGAGGAGCTCGACCAGGACCACTGGAAAGTATTAGGAGAAACCATGTGGAGCGAGGTACCTGGAGTTCAGGTGGTTGCCTGGCGAATGCTCAACAGGTTAAGAGACCAGAGCTGGGCGGCGGATAATCTCGACATGCTTTACCTCGATGATGAAAAGCTTGCCTGGGCCAAAGCGACCGGCGATCATGAGAACGACGGTTCAGTTGATCTTCATAAAGATGCTAACGGAGCGGTGCTTAAAGATGGTGACTCTGTGGTACTAACCAAATCCCTGGATGTAAAAGGCACTACCCTGAATGCAAAAATGGGTACTGTGGTAAAGAATATCCGGCTGGTTGAAAATAATACGGAGCAGATCGAAGGAAAGATTGAAGGACAGATGATCGTTATCCTGACAAAATATGTTAGAAAACAAGGGTAGCAATTGCTACCCTATATTTTTATCAGCTTAAGTTTCAAACTATTTGCAACCACGCTTACACTACTCAAAGCCATGGCGGCTCCTGCAATCATTGGGTTCAATAGAAACCCATTCACAGGGTATAACAAACCGGCAGCAATCGGAATTCCAATCAGGTTGTAAATAAAAGCCCAGAAAAGATTCTGACGGATAGTTTGAACTGTTTTGCCTGAAAGCTTCAGTGCGGCAGGGATTTTCAACAGGTCAGAACTCATTAAAGTCATTTTCGATACATCCATTGCAATATCACTTCCTTTTCCCATTGCAATACTTACATCGGCCTGTGCCAATGCCTGGCTGTCATTGATACCATCACCTACCATTGCAACAACTTTTCCTTTCTCCTGTAATGACTTTACGAATTCATACTTATCATTGGGCATTGCTTCTGCCCTGTATTCTTTAATACCAACCTGTGTTGCAATTGCAGCGGCAGTTTGCCTATTATCACCCGTAAACATATACACTTCAATTCCTGCATGTTGCAATTGTTTGATAGCATCTTTTGAACTTGATTTTATTTTATCTGCAATCGCAATTACGGCAATAACTTCTTTACTGTTAGAGAAAAATACGACAGTGTTAGCTGCTGCTTTTCTTTCATCACTCCATTGTATAATTTCTGCAGGAATATTGATACCATGTTGTTGCAGCAATTGTTGAGTACCTGCATAATATGTTTCTTCATCTTTTACTGCACTGATACCTGCACCTGTAATGGATTGAATACTGCTGAGCTGAATTGAATTGGCATCAACAAGATTTCTGGTAATAGCTTCTGCTAATGGATGTTCAGATGCCTGTTCAAGGCTAAAAAGAATATCCCTGTAATGTGAATTTTCACTGATCCATTTGATCCAGGTTACTTCAGGTCTTCCCTCGGTAATAGTACCGGTTTTATCAAGCACTACTGCATTTACTTTATGCCCAAGTTCCAGGGCTTCTGCATCGCGAATAAGAATGCCATTTTCAGCGCCTCGTCCAATTCCAACCATTAAGGCAGTTGGGGTAGCCAGGCCTAACGCGCATGGACATGCGATTACCAGGACGGTTACCAGTGCAAGCAGTCCTTGCGTCAATCCATTTTCGCCACCTAATAAGATCCAGGCAAGGAAAGATAGAAGCGCTATGGCTATTACGACCGGAACAAAAATTCCGGCGATCTTATCAACCAGTTTTTGTACCGGTGCTTTTGAGCCCTGTGCTTCCTGCACCATTTTAATGATATGCGCAAGTAATGTATCACTTCCTACTTTCTCTGCCTTGAATTGAAAACTTCCTTTCTGGTTAATGGTTCCCGCAAATACTTTAGTGTCCTTATTCTTAAGCACTGGAACCGGTTCTCCGCTGATCATGCTTTCATCAACATATGATTCTCCCTGGATGACCATACCATCCACCGGGATCTTTTCGCCTGGTTTCACCAGCAACAAATTTCCCACTTCAACCTGTTCAATAGGCAGTTCGATCATGGCTCCTGTTGAGCTAACCAGGGTAACAGTATTGGGTTGTAGCCCGATAAGTTTTTTGATGGCAGAAGAAGTGGATGCTTTTGCTCTTTCTTCCAATAATTTTCCCAGCAGGATGAATGCTATAACTACAGCAGCTGCTTCAAAATATACGTGTGCGTGCAATCCTTTGCTGTGCCAGAATTCCGGGTTCAGGGTATTGAAAACACTGAATGCATAAGCGATTCCCGTACTCAGCGCCACCAGCGTATCCATATTGGCAGAGCGATGCTTTGCCTGGTTATAGGCATTGATGAAAAAGGTTTTACCAAAGATGAGCACCACCGGGGTACTCAATATCCACATGATATAGTTGGCATAAGGCATATCCATGAAGAACATACCAATGATCACCAGCGGAATGGAAAGAATAACCGACCAGGTGGTTCTTTTCTTCAGGGATTCCAATTTTTCGCGTTCGATATCTTCCACTTTTTCCCTGGCTGTATTGTCATCTTCAATGATCAGGTCATACCCGATGCTTTGAACTGCCTGCTTTAATTTTTCTGGTGAAGTTATAGTTGCGTCGAAACTTACGTTCAGTGTTGCATTAGCATAGTTCACCGCAGCATGCGATACACCTTTTTGTGCAGCAACGATAGATTCGGTGCTGTTTGCACAGGATGCGCAACTCATGCCAGTGACCGGGAAAATCTTTGTAGTATCCATATCCAACGATTTATAGGTGCAAAGCTCCCACAAAACGGTAAGGGCATTGTTACATCGCGGTGAGTAAGTTTTATACTTATTTGAGCTTTTTAAGCTGGTCGAGAGACTGGCGGTTCCTGTTTCCCATCTTTTTGAATTCTGAAGGAGTGAACCCGGTAAGTTTTTTGAATTGTGCAGATAAATGCGCAACACTGCTGTATCCCAGTTTCCATGCGATCTCACTCAATGTCAGTTCATCATAAACCAATAGCTCTTTTACTTTTTCGATCTTTTGAAGCAGGTAGAACTGTTCGAGCGTAATACCTTCAACTTCTGAAAATAATCGGCTAATCTGGCTGTATTCCTTATTGAGTTTCTTTGAAAGAAATTCACTTAAACTAAAATGCTCTTCCACTTCACCGCTTTGTACCTGCTGTATCAATAAGGCTTTCACCTGCTCGATCATTCTCTGGCGTTTGCTGTCGAGGATCTCAAAACCTAATTCCTGCAGGCTTTGATCCAATGACTGGTATTGTTTTTCTGTTGGTTCTTTTTCAAGTTCCACTTCACCAAGTGTTACATCGATTGGGTTCAGTCCTGCCTTTTCCAACTCCTGCTTAACCACCAATATGCAGCGGTTGCAAACCATGTTTTTAATGAAGAGTTTCATGGTATGAAGTTACTCAAAAGAAAAATCCTGCTGATTGCAATTTGAATTGCAATTTTGCATTTGCAAGATTGACAATATGTTTGATACGATCATAGGAAAGGATATTGAGGCTGCGGCAGAGTGGTTGAAGAAAGATGAACTGGTAGCCATACCAACGGAAACGGTGTATGGACTGGCTGCAAACGCATGCTCTGAAACTGCCATCCGAAAAGTGTTTGAAACTAAAAAGCGCCCTGCATATAACCCTTTGATCGTTCACCTTGATAAAGTCAGTAAGATCGAACAATATGTTTCCTCATTTCCGGATATTGCCCGGTCGATGCTGATGGAGTTTAGTCCTGGCCCTTTGACTGTATTACTTCCAACCAACAGTACCCTTCCTTCCATTGTAAATGATGGTAAAGAGCTTGTGGCTTTCCGGATACCCAATCATCCGATGACACTTGAGTTGTTATCTAAATCGGAGTTTCCATTAGTAGCACCAAGTGCTAATCTTTTTACGACGATCAGTCCAACAGATCCAAAACATGTTCTCAAAAATTTTGATGGACAAATTCCATACATCCTTGATGGTGGTCCTTGTGAAGTTGGTATTGAATCTACAGTAGTTGGATTTGATGCAGATGAAAAGCCCGTCATTTATCGACAGGGTGCTATCACAGAAGAAGAGATCAGGTCATTTGCTGGCTATGCAGGGTTATTTAAAAAAGAAGGTGATCATTCTTCACCCGGATTATCTGCTCTTCACTATTCGCCTGTCACAAAGCTTATTCTGGTTGACGATATTTCTTCTGTGAAGAGTATAGATTTTACTCGGACAGGTATGATGAGTTTTCAGTATGATCATCCATCTTTCCCATCAAAGAATAAATTCATCCTTTCACCATCAGGTGATTTAAAAGAGGCAGCAAGAAATTTGTACAAAGCATTACATCATCTTGATGATCTCCATCTCGACTTTATTATTGCTGAAAGAATGCCGGATTCATCAATAGGATCAGCCATCAATGATAGATTGAAAAGAGCGGCAAAGAAGTAATTAGTAAGGCAAAGAAAAACTACCTGATCTTCTTCCCATAACCCCTGGAAAGATCCTTAGATAAACCTGTCCTGCAATTGGATTATCTCCATAAAGACCGCTTAAAGCTTTTGAAGTGCTATAAAAGCTAATCTGTCCTCCAAATGCAAACCTTGTTTGTCCAATTCTCAGGATCTCATGTAAAGCCCCTGCAGTCACCGCATTTACGGAAAATACCGCATCATGGTCAAATTCATTTTCATCCAGTACTAATTCTTCAGCCGATTTTTGTACCCATTCATATCTTCCATATACGGTAGTTTTATTAGCCGTATGCGATGCTTCGAGTAATGCTCCATGTTCTGCAGCATGATCCCTGGTTTTATTCATTCCCCATAGTGCTGTAATATTGGTGAAGGTCTCTCCAAAACCTCTTGTACTATAAGTTGCAGAAGCCGTGGTCCTGTTCACATCTTCACCCGGATGGGTAATTTCAGGCTCATTAAGGAAACCATGTGATACCTGTAATGCCCAGGCTGCAGTTGGATTATAGCTTATCCTTCCACTCCAGCTGTCGAATCTTGGCTTGTCGAAATTATAACGGTCTTCATCAGGTTCCCTACCTGTAAATGATGATGCTTCGATCTTAAAATCACCATATCTGAATCCTAAAGTAGCTACTCCAAATGTTACATGGGTTGCATCGACCCAATGATGCGTCAATGGCGCATCAGGATTGAAAAATGCTGATGGCCTGTGCACATAGGCAGCCGGTCCTAATGCAGGTTCACCGGGATACCCGACATATAAAAAAACATCTGCTTTCTTTGAAATTGCATGCGCATAACTCACGGATAATTCAGAGATAAGATCATGCGGATGCTGTCGATCTACCAATGGTTGATCTTTATAAGTTTCGCCTGTTTGAAACAACAACGGGTACCCTTCTCCTCCAACTGTTATTGGATCCAGGGAAAACATAGTGTTGAAATGTAACAAACCTTTTTTTCCTACATTCCTCTGTCCCATGAACATCACCATATTAGGTGCATCAAACTTGCTGTCACCCCGGCTTCCCCGATCCAGCATATCCTGTTTGTTATACCTGATATAAGCATCTCCATGGATCATATACATCCATTTGTCTGTATGAAACATATATCCATACATGGGTGAATTGTCTGGCAGCCATGCAGTTCCCGACCCATTCCTCGTCATTGGAAGGTTACGCGAAAATGCGTGTGACATAGATTGCTGGTGGTCTCCGTGGTGCGACATATTATGCCCGTTCGTCATTTTCATTGGCATGGTATCCTTCTTTGGAGTTTCACCATGAGAATGACTGTTATGGTCATGTTGAGCGATAGCACTTCCGAAAACAAACAAGTGCAGGAAAATTATCAATGTGGCTTTCATAGTCTGGCATTTAAGTGATATATGACAAAAAACATTATGCCATCAGATAATTATCAGCCTGCCTTCTTGCTGCTGAAAATACTTTTGCGTCACAATCCGGATATATGAACGATAAGATGATATCCTTTCTGAAAAGCCAGACCTGCGCCAGCATTTCCTGTATTGATGCTGATGGACATCCTTACTGCTTCAACTGCTTTTATGTTTTTGATGCGGAAAATGGATCGATATATTTCAAGTCATCTGCTGAGACCTTTCATGGTCAATGCATGTTGAATAATCCAAATGTTGCGGGAACTATTCTCCCGGATAAACTGAATAAACTTGCTTTAAAAGGTATTCAGTTTACCGGGAGAATTTCTTTTGATGAAGAAGGTAATGAGAAGGCTGCTTCCATTTATCATCGCGAATATCCTTTAGCGCTTGCCATGCATGGGCAGGTCTGGAAAATAAAACTGTTATCTGCGAAACTCACAGATAACAGTCTTGGATTTGGTAAGAAGATAAAATGGAACCTGGAAGAAGAACTTCTACCAGAATCTAATATATAAAGCCACGATAATTCCTAATACCAGCAGGATCATTGCAAGGATCTTTGGAGTAACCCTGTACATGCTCCTGTCTACTTCCAGTGCATGGATCTTTTGCGCTCCTTTTACATCCAGCAAACTCACAATGATGATAAGTAATGATGTAAAGAAGAATACCCATCCCATCTGGATCAGGAACGGAATTTCATGTCTGCCAAATGCAGTTGGATATGCAGTGTAGATCAACGTTTCGGTTCCAAACCATTCCGGCAGGAACCTGTCAAAGATCACCGCAAGGATCACTCCTCCAAGGATACCAGCAATCGCAGCTTTTGAAGTGGTTCTTTTCCAGAACAAACCAAACAGGAATACAGGGAAGATCGCAGGAGAAATATAACCTGTATACTTCTGAATGAATTCAAATCCACCCTTTCCTCCAATACCCAATGCATCCTGCCAGTTCACGAGGATCGCGATGATCAGTGAAATGATCACCACAATTCTTCCCATCCAGATCAATTTCTTTTCTGATGCTTCTTTGTTGAAATATTTGCGATAGATATCCAGCGTGTAAATTGTCGAGATACTGTTTGCTTTCCCTGCAAGTGATGCTACAATTGCAGCAGTCAATGCAGCTAGCGATAAACCTCTCAACCCAGTTGGTAAAAATCCTAAAACGGCAGAATATGCATTGTCTTCACGGAATTCTCCATTGGTCAGCATCTGTGTTTGCAACTCACCTTCCTGGTGCAAAACAAATGCTGCGATACCTGGAAGAACTACCAGCAAGGGCATCATCAATTTTAAAAACGCAGCAAACAGGATACCTGTCCTCGCAGTGTTCAGATCCGCGCCCAGTGCGCGTTGCGTGATATATTGGTTACAACCCCAATAGTTGAGGTTGGCCACCCACATACCTGCAGCAAGCATGGCCATCCCCGGCAAACTGGAGTAATTGTTGATCTCCTGTTGCGTCGCATTCGGGCCGGGCTTATCAAAGATCATATCAAAATGAGATGGTGCTTTATTCAGCAATTGATTCAAACCGGCCAGAGCATCTTTTCCTAATCCGAATTTCTCGCTCACTACGGTCAATGCGATATAGGATGTAACCAATCCTCCAACGATCAATACAAGCACCTGTATCACATCAGTATAACCGATCACTTTCATTCCACCAAGTGTAATGATCAGTGCAAACAAAGCAAGCCCGATCATGATGGCGTGGAAATTCTCACCACCACTCAGGTTGTTGATCGCAATGGTTCCCAGGTATAAAATTGACGTGAGGTTTACAATGATGTACAAAAACAGCCAGAAGATCGCCATGATCAATGCTACTGTTTCATTGTACCTGGTCTTCAAAAACTGCGGCATCGTAAAGATGCGGTTCTTCAAATAGATTGGCATGAAGAATACAGCCACAATGATCAGCGAAACTGCTGCAAGCCATTCATAAGCAGAGATCGCTAATCCAAGCCTGAAGCCATTTCCCGACATACCAATAAACTGTTCTGCAGAAATGTTTGATGCGATCAGTGAAGCTCCGATCGCCCACCATGTTAACTGCCCTTCAGCAAGAAAAAAGTCAGAACTGGATTCGGATGCAGATTTTTTTCTCCTGTACACCCAGATCCCGTACATAGAAACAACGATAAAATAAACAAGGAATACAATGTAGTCCGATGTAGCCAGTGCGCCCATACTCGTTAGTTAAGGTTCGTTAGTTATTTTGATGGTATCGCCAATGGGGTTTGGGTTGATACCGGTTTTCCGAAATTAGGGCTTCCGTCTGAATTCCATGTGAATGGTTGAGCCCTTGGAGTTCTGAACCTTCCACAACCCTGGCCCGGTTTATCATTCGCATGATACAATATCCAGTTTTCCTTTCCATCCGGTGATTTGAAAAAACTGTTATGGCCGGGTGCATACACGCCATTCTCAGGACTTTGTGTAAACACAGGCTCAGGGTGCTTTACCCATGCTGTGCTGTCCATCAGGTTGCTATCTGCTGAAGTACTCAGCATTCCCAGAGAATAATTATCCGTCCAACAGCCACTTGCAGAATAGATCAGGAACAGCTTCCCGGCATTCTCCAGGATCTGCGGACCTTCATTCACATCCACATGCGGTACATCATTCGGATTATTCAGATCACCAATGGTTTCCCAAGGAAGGGTAGGGCTTGATAATCTTACCCGCTTACCTGTAACAGTCCAGGGATTGCTCATTTCTGCAATGAAAATATCCTGCTGACCATTCTTGTCGCCAACCCATCCCGACCAGAGCAAATACATTTTACCACGATGCTCGAATACGGTTCCGTCGATCGACCATTTATCATCCGGTGTTTCAAGTTTTCCCTTCATCACCCATTCTCCTTTAAGTGGATTGCGATGTGAATTCTCCAGCACAAACAAACGATGATCAACATTATTCCCACTGTCGGCGGCGAAATAGATATACCATTTGTTATTCAAGCGATGGATCTCCGGTGCCCAGATCTCTTTGGAATAAGGGCCTGTTGCAGGAGGATTGAATACCACCTTTCTCTTTGCATCCTTAAGCTTTGCAATGTTTTTCGTCTTAAACAGGGTAACATTTTTACCGGTAGTATTGGTATAAAAGTATTTCCCGTTATGATAGATACACCAGGGATCAGCACCACCAGGTAATAAAGGATTGGTAAATGTCTTCTGTGCATTAGACTCAATAACAACAAAGGCCATCATCATGGTCATGATAATGGCTGATCGGATTGATCTCATTTCAATATTTTAATTTCTTACAGTGAATTTATATACTGATGAAGTTTGATAGGTCTTGCCCGGCTCCAGTACAGTACTTGGGAACGAAGGCTGATTGGGTGAATCAGGAAAATGCTGTGTTTCCAAACAGAATGCTGTTCTGAAATCATCAGATCCTCCGCCTTTCAGTACATTCTTTGACTGCATGAAATTACCGCCATAGAATTGCAGTCCTGGCTCAAGTGTATGCACTTCCATTACAACTCCCGATTTATCTCCCTGGATGGTTGCTGCATGCTTCATTCCTGCACCATCTCTCAATACATAATTATGATCGAAACCTTTACCTGCAGCAAGCTGCTCTCCATCCAGTTTTAGGTTGGATTCAATAGTTCTTGGTTTGGTGAAATCAAATGCTGTATTGGCAACCGGCTCAATTTTTCCTGTTGGGATCAGCGTAGTATCAACTGGTGTGAATTTATCTGCATTGATCTGGAGAATATGATAATTGATGCTTCCTGCATTATATCCATTCAAATTATAAAATGCATGATTGGTAAGGTTCACAACAGTCTTCTTATCAGTTGTTGCTTTATAATCAATCTTCATTTCATTTGCTGAAGTGATCGTGTAGGTAACGGTTACATCAAGATTTCCCGGGTAACCTTCTTCCATATCTTTCGATACATATTTCAACTGAAGTGAGCTGTCACCGATCTGTGTAGCATCCCATACAACATCCTGGAATCCTTTCTTTCCTCCATGCAGATGATTCACTCCATTGTTTGTTGCAAGCGTATACTCCTTTCCATCAAGTGTGAATTTTCCTTTGGCGATCCTGTTACCATATCTGCCAATGGTTGCACCGAAATAAGGCTCAGTAGATTTCTGGAAAGCCGCTACACTGTCGAATCCCACGATCACATCGACCATCTTTCCTGTTTTATCAGGTACCAGCAAACTCACTAATCTTCCGCCATAATTTGTAATGGCAGCGGTCATTCCCTGTGCATTCTTTAATACATAGAGATCAGTTTGTTTACCATCAATGGTTGCCTGGAATGCTGCTCTTGAAGGGATCATTGTAGAATCTTTTGAAGTGGTTTCAACTTGTTGCTCGTTGTTCTTTTCCTCACCGCATGATGCAGTAAAGATGGTGCCACAAACCATAATTAGTCCGATCAGATTTCTCATATTGTTTGTAAAAGGTTTTTATTCTCCGGATGGAACGGGAAAAAATGTTCCGGTTCTTACAGGCTCGCCGAAAACCGGCACTCCCGTTGAATTCCAGCTGTATTTCTGAATGCGGATATTTCTCTTCTCTCCGCATCCTTCATTCGTATTGGTGTTTGCATGGTAGATGATCCAGTCTTCCTTGCCATCAGGCGATTTGAAGAATGAATTATGACCGGGACCAAACGCATTGTTCTCTGGCTTCTTACTGAAAACAGGTTGTGATGATTTGGTCCAGTCGCTTAATTGCAAAGGATCACCGCCATCTTTCAATGTAAGCATACCCAATGCATAATCATCCGTCCAGCATCCACTCGCTGAATATACAAGGAAAACTTTTCCTGCAGCATTTTTTAATACCTGTGGACCTTCATTCACCGGTCCGCCCTTGCGTTCCCATTCTAATTCAGGACTGGTCAGCATTACAGCATCTCCTTCGATGGTCCATGGATTAGACATTTTTGCAATGTAAATATTCTGATTTTGCTGGTTTGCAACAGGTCTTCCACTCCAGAGAAAATATTTCGAACCATTGTACTCCATCACGGTTCCATCAATGGCCCAGAAATCCGCATTGGATGCATAGATTCTTCCTTTATCAACCCATTGTCCGGTAGTTGGATCAGAACTGCTGTTTTCAAGTACCCATGTTCTCTGCGTATTATCAGGCCCCGATCCTGCAGTATAGTACACATACCATTTACCATCCAGGAAATGAATTTCAGGTGCCCACACATTCGATGAATTGGCCTGTCCCTGTGCCGGCCTATAGATCTCAGTACTGCTGATACTTGCGAGCTTCGACATAGAGGTTGTCTTCCAGATCGCTACACGGTTACCCAGTGTCTGGGTATAGAAATACAAATTATCTTTTTGATATACCCATGGATCTGATCCATTCATTAATGGGTTATAAAAAGTTTTTTCCGCAGGTGGCGGAGGTGGTGGAGTGGATCCACCGCCCCCGCTTTTGCTGCAGTTGGTAAGGCTTATGATTGAAATAAATAACAGTATGCTTGCTCTCATCATCAATTATTTCTTTCCCGTAATCTGTTTGATCAAATCTACTTCTTCCTGCTTGTAAGGTGTTCCATCCTTCCTGAAGATATCATGAAACCATAGATCAGGTTCTCCATAATATCGCTTTCCCCAGCTGTCCCAGGGATAGATCGTCTGTGATTTTCCATCCACTAGTCCCCAGTTGATCGCTGCCACATTGTATTTCTTTGCAATTGGCAATGAGCCCTGGAAAGTGCTGCCATTTCCCCTCGACATATACTCCGTACAAAACATTGGCCTGTTGTATCTCTTCAACCAGTTGATTCGCTTTTCAAATTCTTCAGCAGAATCATAATTGTGAAAAGAGATCACATCACTTTCTTCGATCTGAGTTTTTTCTATTGGCTTTAAGCTGTCATGTGCCGACCAGTTTCCTGCCCAGATCCCGCTGGTAAGCGGTTGTGAAGGACTCTTTGATCTTGCCCAAACAAATACTTTCTTTAAAAGATTGTGTACCAGTTCAACCTTATTGTATGGTTCAAATCTTCCATAGCTTGAGTTATTCGTATTGTCTGGTTCATTCCATACATCCCATCCAAGTATGCGATTATCTTTTGCAAAAGTTCCGACCACGTCTTCTACATATACTTTCAATTTCGGATGCTGGGTTGAATCTTTTAAGATGTCTGCTCCCGGACTCTGTACCCAGCCTGAGTTGTGAAGAAATGGCGCCGGCTCATGCTGCTTGCCTGCATGAGGAAATGGATCCCAGCAAGAATCAAACAATACAAACAATGGTTTGATACCATAGCGCGATGCGATCTTCAAAACAATATCCATTCTTTTCTTAAAACCTTTCGGATCGATCTTGTATGCAAGATCATGAAGATAGATCCGCATGGTATTCATTCCGATTGATGCAGCCCACATGAATTCTTTTGAAATAGTAGCTGTATCAAAGGTTTCAGCCTGCCACATTTCCAATTCGTTAATGGCTGTGCTGGGAAGAAAATTCGCTCCTACAAGATATGGCTGCTTGCTGTACCATTCATTTGCCTGGCTGCTTGTCCAGATCTGTCGCTGTGCAATACTCACCTGCAGCAGTAATAGTGCAACTATTACTGCCATGAGTCTTTTTGCTGATCTCATGTGTTGTTATTTACTGTTTACCAATTTGGATTCTGAACAAGATTTGGATTGATATCAATCTCTGATTGTGGAATTGGCATATACTTGTTTCTGCCGATCACAAAATTCTGGAACTCCGGATCGCGGGCTTTTAATTCATCCAGCTTCGCTGCATCATCAAAATATCCCCAACGTGCAAGGTCATTCCATCTCAATGATTCACCTGTAAGCTCCATGATCCTTTCATGCTCTAACTGGCGCTGGAACTGGGTTTGATTCATTCCCGGCATAACGTCAGAAAGTTTTCGCATGCCTGAACGTTCACGAACCCTGTCCACATACTGGTATGCATCATTTGTTCTTCCAACTCCATTCAATGCTTCAGCATACATCAATAGCACATCAGCATATCTGATCACCCTGAAATTGATCGGGCTGTTGAATAATTCAAATTCATTGATGCGGAAATAATCATCGAGATACTTCCTGTACCATACACGATTCTTGATATTATCATCATAATTCTTTGAAGTAAAGGATGATCCATACACCTGTGTGAAGTCAGGACCTCTTTCATCTGTTGAATCATACAATGCAGTAATAGCAAGTCTTGGATCTCTTTCACCACCTGCTGTCTTTTCTTTCAGGAACTCATGCACTACCCAGCGATGCATGTTTGCATCATTGAAGCCATGACCGGGAGGCGCAAAGAATGGAGCACGACTGGTTCCTACGTTTGAAGTTGGTCCATCATCACCACCATTTTCAGGCCTCATCTTGAACTGGATCTCAAATACTGACTCAATATTATTTTCAGTGGTGTGCCTGAAGTTATCAGCATAGTTTGGAGTGAGTCCGTATCGTGTTCTTCCTGCACCTTCCACTAGCCAGTTCAGTGCATCTAAAGTTTGCTGGTATTCTTTCTGCTGGAGATGTGCACGACCCAACAATCCATATGCGGCACCTTTGGTTGCTCTTCCGATATCATCAACGGTATAGCTTTCAGGAAGAGAAGCAATGGCATCGGTAAGATCCTGTTCGATCTGCGCCCAAACCTGCTCCTGTGGAACCTGTGATGGCTTGTCAGATGGCTGTGAAGGTTCGAGGATCAATGGAATATTTCCCCAGATCGTTACAAGATTATAGTAGTACAATGCACGAAGAAATTTTGCTTCACCAACAATTCGATTGCGCAATGTTTCATCCATGTTGATTTCAGGTACACGATCGATCACCTGGTTTACACGATATACACCACGCCAGTGATGCCACCATGTGTCGTAATTCACTTCAAAACTGTATTGGGTGATATTCAATGCACCAATACTTCTTAATTCATTCCATGGACTGGTGGAATATCCATCATCCGACCTGATATCCATGTAAAACGGCTGCCATCTTGAATGTGGGGCACCGTTACGATAGAAATTTCCATATGCTGCATTGATGCCCAGCAGTGCATCTGAAGAGGTCTGCCAGAAATTTGATTCATCCGGAACATTTGGATTCGGGATCTCCAGTTCCATTGATTTTTTGCAGGATACCGCTGTGCTCAGCAATACTCCGGCAAGTATATATTGAAAGTACTTTTTCATTTTGTCAGTGTTTTAGCTTTGCAATTAGAATCCGAAATTGATACCTGCTGAAATAATTCTTAATGCGGGATACTGCCCGTTATCAAGACCTCTCTCGAAAATGTTTACGCCTGTGATATCCGGGTCAAGTCCTGTGTACTTGGTAAATGTCAACAGGTTTTGTCCGCTTACAAATACTCTTGCAGAAGTAAATCCAACCCTCGACAATGCATTTTTCGGAATATTATATCCCAGTTCGATATTGCGCAAACGCAGATATGATCCGCTTTCCAGCCAACGATCGGTTTGTGGCAGCACATTAAACTGGATTCCCTGGTCTGGTGCACCCATTGCTGCACGCGGCATATCTGTATTGGTATTTCCTGGTGACCATGGATTGGCGCCTTTCCTGAAATTGGTATTCTGATCCATGCGATCTACCTGGTAACGTGGCCTGTTGTACAATTGATTTCCAACTACAGCATACCACTGCATACTCAAAGTGAAATTCTTATAAGAGCCATTGAACACAGCACCTACTTCAAAATCTGCCCATGGACTACCTGCATACACACGATCCTTATCGGTATTCAATACACCATCTCCATCTGA
Organism: uncultured bacterium; assembly: GCA_966112615.1. Lineage (GTDB taxonomy): Bacteria > Bacteroidota > Bacteroidia > Chitinophagales > Chitinophagaceae > Flavitalea. Next base: position 90,195 of record CBHWDO010000001.1, on the reverse strand, counting down.
ATCAACATAGCGGATATCACCCGGCTTTGCCCATGGTTGGATCATTTCGCCATTCTTGTTGGTGTAATTGTTGATCTCTTCCTGCGACTGGAAAATTCCATCAGTTTTTAGTACATACCATTCTCCAATTGATCTTCCTACCTGTGTTCTGGCATCTCCAAGCTGTGTATATTTTGTAGTGGTATCACCGAAGCTTGTCACGCGGTTTTTAATGGTAGTGAAGTTAAGTGTCACATCCCATCTGAAATCACCAACCGGTGCACTGCGATAGGTTGCAGCCAATTCAAAACCCGTATTCTTCAAGGATGCAGCATTCACCGGTGGATTTCCTCCTGCATTTCCTGTGGTTAAACTGATCGGCAGATCAACCAGTACATCTTCTGTTTTTGCAATGAAATATTCAGCAGTCAATTGTAACCTGTTATTGAACAAACCTGCATCAATTCCGAAGTTGGTGGTCTTCTTGGTTTCCCATCTGAGGTCTGCATTTGCTAACTGTGTATTGATGGCGCCGAGTTGCTCGATTTCATTGGGTCCAAACACAGCACGTGGAAATGGATTGATGGTACCATAGTATTGCCAAGGTCTTAAGAATTCACTATTTCCAAGTGAACCGTAAGAAGCTCTCAGTTTCAGGTCACTGATCCAGTCAACATTGAAGAAATCTTCACGACTGATCCTCCATGCAATAGATGCTGAAGGGAAATTACCCCAGCGATAATCCGGTCCGAACAATGAACTTCCGTCTCTTCTGAACGTAAGACTTGCCAGGTATTTATCTGCGTAATTATAATTTACACGGCCAAGGAAACCTAGGATATTCCACTTGTCAACATAGCTGGTGGTCCTTGCATCAGAACCCTGCAATAAATTCGTAAGGTTGTAATTCCCGTTTGCATCAGGAACGAAGCCTGATTTTTGTCCGGTCAGTACTTCATTGGTAAATGTCTGGTTGCTGAAACCCGCTACGGCACTGATCCTGTGCTCACCAAAAGATTCATAAAAATTCAATGTATGTTCAAACAGGAATGACCGGAAATTACCCCTGCTCTCATCCGCCGTAGCAATCGGTGAAGGTGTTCCCTGCCTGATAGTACCCGGTCTTCTGAAACCTTTGAATCGATCGAAACTTGTTTCTGCACCGACATTAAATTTATATTTCAACGACTTCATGAATTCAAATTCTGCAAACACATTACCTCTTACTTTGAAGCTGTAATTTTCATTCTGCTGCAGGCTTTGCAAGGCAGGAACATTAGCTGCAAGGGTGTTTACATATGCATTGTTCAATCCAATTCCCCATCCTTCAGGATTGGTGGCTGATCCATATCTTGAAAGATCTTTTAATGGAACCACCGGGATCATGGTGATCATATCCACGAATGGATTGGTAAAGATGTCGGATGCGATCGGATCATTCTTTGTGTAAGACAACAATAGGTTCTCTCCGAAATTAAATCTTCCGCGACGCCCGCTGGTATTGATTCTCAGGCCTGCTCTCTCAAATTCATTATCGATCACAACACCTTTGTTCTTGAAGTAATTTCCGCTCACATAATAGTTGGCGGTCTTGCTTCCTCCTGCTAATGCAAGATTATATTCCTGCACATTTCCTGTTCTCAGCAATTCATTCTGCCAGTCAGTATTGGAAGCAGTATTAAAATCATTGGTGATAATTGTTGGAGCAGGAATATTGCCATTCGCATACAGCTGTGTAGCCAGTGTTCTATATTCATTGGCATTCATCATATCCCAACGCTTATGAAGGTCCTGCACACCGGTACGGAAGCTTCCGGTAACAGACATCGGTCCTTCTTTTCCTTTCTTGGTTGTAATGATGATCACGCCATTTGCCGCGCGGCTTCCATAGATCGCTGCGGCAGATGCATCTTTCAAAATTTGAATGGATTCAATATCATTGGGGTTGAAATCAGGTGTTGCATCACTGTACATTCCATCGATGATATACAGTGGATTGTTGTTTGCAAATGTACCTGCACCGCGAATATCGATCTTCGCTCCGCCTCCCGGTGTACCGCTGTTCCTAACTGTAACCCCAGGTGTCAAACCCTGTATGGATTCAGCTACTGTTGAAGCAACATTCTTATTCGCATCCGAGGGATTGATCACGCCAACAGCCCCGGTAAGATCTTTTTTCCTTACTGTCTGGTAACCGATCACTACCACATCATTCAGTGTATTATCAGTTACCTCCATGGTCGCATTAACTTCAGTACCGGTAACAGTTATTTCTTTTGATTTCAATCCCACTGAACTGATCACCAGCACTGACCCTGTCGGGGCATTGATGGAAAAATTTCCATTCTCATCTGTTACAACTGATCTGTTCGTTCCCTTGATGGTTACTGTTGCACCGACTAAAGGCTCGCCGGTTGGGGATTTGAGGCTACCCCTGATAACGTCCTGTGCATAAACACTGATACCCAGCATGAGGGCAATAGCAGTGGTCACGACAGCTTTGCGCAGTCTTCTGTAATGGCTCATAAAACAATCGTTTAGGCAGTGAAGTTGAAAAGAATGTATTTTAGAGTTGATAAATTTTGTTTCAATTATTCATCAAATCGTCTCATTTTCAGTCATTGAGGTTATTGTTGTTCATATTGTTGTTTGAAGTAATGACTTCGGCCAGGGCACAATCCTATTACTTTCGTCATTACCAGGTTGAAGAAGGTCTGTCAAATAATACGGTGTTCTGCTCCGCGCAGGACAGTCGCGGCTTTCTATGGCTTGGAACCAAGGATGGATTAAATCGATTTGATGGATACAGTTTTAAAACTTTTCGTAAGACAAGAGATACAAATTCCATTGGAGACAATTTCATAAGAAGTATTTATATCGATCATAAGGATCATGTATATGCAGGAACAAGAAATGGCTTGTATAAATTCGATCCAGTAACCGAAAAGTTTTCCAAGCTGTATAATTCCAATGAAGAGATCAGGGATATCAGGCAGGAAACAAATGGAATAACCTGGATCGTTGCAGGGCAATCATTGGTGAAACTTTTCAATAACCAGGTGAAAAAATATCCTGTAACCGCCACTTCCATTGCAATTGATAGCCTCAATAATATTTGGATCGCTACACCTACAGGATTTATAATCCGCAAAACAAGTAAAGAAGAAAAGTTTGATCAGTTTGATCTTTTTGCATCTGAAAAACAGGCTTTCCCTAAATGGATTGAAAAGATCAGCATCACTCCAAACGGAACCATACTCGCAGGTACATCAAATTTTGGAGTGAAAGAATTCTATCCTTCAACCGGGAAATATAAAAACCTGATCACCTATAATCCTGATCGCACAGGGATCTTCGCAAGGGATTTTACATTATCAGGTAACGATCTTTGGATAGCAACAGAATCGGGTATTTTCGTTTATAATACCCGGACCAATAACTACCAAAACCTGCGAAAGGAATTGAACAATCCTTATTCGGTTAGTGATAATGCCATATACACTTTGTGCAGGGATAAGGAAGGAGGAATATGGGCAGGAACCTATTTTGGAGGATTGAATTATTTCCCACGACAGTATGCAAGTTTTGAAAAGTTTATTCCCGGTTTCAACGAGCAGTCATTGAGTGGCAATGCTGTTCGCGAAATAACCAAAGACAAGTATGGAAGCATCTGGATCGGAACGGAGGATGCCGGACTTAATCAGTGGGATCCACAAAAAGCTTCTTTTAAAAAATATAAACCAACAGGTGCTGCAACAGATATTTCGTATCCAAATATTCACGGACTACTCGCAGAAGATGATAAACTCTGGATAGGAACTTTTGAACATGGACTCGATGTGATGCATATTCCCTCGGGAAAGATCGTTGGACATTATCCTTCACACAATGATCCGTCACTTCCGAAAAGTACTTTTGTTGTTGTTTTATTTCGGTCTGCAAATGGAACTATCTATATCGGTACAAGGCAGGGTTTGTATCGGTTCAACAGGTCAACTAACAGTTTTGATAATGTAGCGGCAATTCCATCCAACGCTTTCATTCATACCATTGCAGAAGATTATACAGGAACAGTTTGGGTTGGTACCATGGGCAATGGTCTTTTTTACTTCAATGAAAAAGAGAAAGGGGGATATGTATATGATCCTGCTACCTCAGGAGGATTGACAAGTAATTCCATCACTACCATATTTCCTTCCGGAAATTATTTGTGGATTGGAACAGAAGGAGGTGGATTATGCCTGATGGATCTGCACACAAGAAAAATTGTGCAGGCAAAAAATAATCAGGGTTTACCCAGCAATACTATTTTCAAGATCCTTGATGATAGTAAAAAAAGATTATGGATCACTACATCCAATGGTTTGGTTTGTTATGATCCTGTTAGTGGAAAGATGGGAATATTCACTACGGCAAACGGACTGTTGAGTAATCAATTCAATTATAATTCAGGCTATAAGGATGAACAGGGCAATATGTACTTTGGAAGTGCAAGAGGAATGGTGAGATTTAATCCTGATTCATTTTCTACCAATAAATTCATTCCTCCTGTGCTGATCACGGGTCTTTATATCAACGATAAGGAAATTCAGATCGGTAAAGCAACGGGTAACAGGTCAGTTAGTGTAACTGATAAAATTGAATTGAATCCAAACCAGTCATCTTTTAGTATTGATTTTGCAGCATTGAGTTACACTTCACCAGGGATGACCGAGTATCAGTACATCATGGAAGGATTGGATAAAGAATGGACTTATCTTAAAACAAACCGTAAAGTTTATTTCACTGATTTATCTCCCGGAAATTATACATTCAAAGTAAAAGCTTCAGCCGGAAATGGTCAATGGAATGGACCTGTGGCAGAGATGAATATCGAAGTGCTTCCTCCATTTTATGCAAGCAAACTGGCGTACACTATTTATGCCATCTTATCTATTGCATTGATTATTTATCTTTTCAGAAGCTATCATGAACGGTTGAATGAAAAGACACGCAGGAAAATTGAAGCACTTGAACATGAGAAGGAAAAAGCGATCTACCAGGCTAAGATCGAGTTCTTCACCAATGTGGCACACGAGATCAAAACACCATTGACACTCATCAAAGCCCCCATGGAGAAGATAGTTAAGAAAGAAGGTCATAACCCTGAATTGGGTTCAAACCTTCGTATCATGGAAAGAAATACCGATCGTTTAATTGAGCTTACCAACCAGTTACTTGATTTCAGAAGGGTTGAAGCAAAGGGCTTTGGACTTGATTTTTCACCGCTTAGTATCAATGAATTGCTGAGTGATTGCCATGCAGGTTTCAGATCGCTTGCTGAACAGAAGAATATTTCACTGCGGCTTTTTCTTCCTTCAAAAGATATCATTGCACATGTTGACCTTGATTCCATCCAAAAGATCATCAACAATCTTTTATCGAATGCAATCAATTATTGTCATCATGAAGTTGAAGTGCATCTTTTTGATCGCGGAGATTATTTCTCCATTGAAGTTTCGAATGATGGTCAATCCATTCCGGCTGATATGAAACAAAAGATCTTTGAACCTTTTGTTCGGTTGAATAATTCAAATCATAAAAGCGGAACCGGTATTGGACTTGCGCTCACAAAATCATTGGTAGATCTTCACAATGGTTCAATTGAATTGAAAGATGCTGAACCCGGGAAGATTATATTTGTTCTGACCTTACCTATTAAGCACAGGAATCCGCAGGATGACTGATAAACCGAATTGTATGAAGCCCCTGATCCTATTGGTAGATGATAATGAAGATATCCTGGAGTTCCTGGTTTCTGACCTCAGCGAAAAGTATGCAACTCTCACCGCGAGAGATGGAGAAGCTGCATTGAAAATACTGTCTGAGGAAACTGTTAACCTTGTGATCAGTGATGTCATGATGCCCGTAATGGATGGATTTGAATTTTGCCGTATTATCAAATCTAATATTGAATATAGCCATATTCCCATCATACTCCTGACCGCTAAGAACACCATGCAATCAAAGATCAATGGGCTTGAATTGGGTGCTGATGCTTATATAGAAAAACCGTTTTCACCCGAATACCTGCAGGTGCAGATCACTAACCTGCTGAACAATCGTAACCTTGTAAAAGAGTATTACGCAAACTCTCCGCTGGTTCATATTCGTTCCATGGCTCATACTAAGGCCGACGAAGAATTTCTTGAAACGGTGAATGAAATTGTTCAGTCACATATGGCAGAAACAGAACTGGATGTGGAGCACCTGGCGAAATACATGAACATGAGCCGGCCTACTCTTTACCGCAAATTGAAAGGGATCACTAATCTCACACCTAACGAGATCATCAACATTACCAGGCTTAAAAAAGCAGCTGCCTATCTAGAAGAAGGCAGGATGAGCATCCAGGAGATCGCAGAAAAAGTAGGATATACTTCACACAACCATTTTGGAAGGAATTTTCAAAAACAGTTTGGAATTACTCCTTCAGAATATTTGAAGAAATGATCAATCAAAAACGATCGTTTTATTTCCTGAAACAAATACTTTGTCTTCAAGAACGAATTTCAATGCTTCTGCCAGTACCTGCTTTTCAATTTCATGCCCGGCTTCAATCATATCACTCAATACATCATCATGCCCTACAGGTATTGTCCTTTGTGCGATGATCGGTCCTTCATCCAGATCATTATTCACAATATGCGCTGTGGCACCGATCATTTTTACACCTCTTTCAAATGCCTTTTTGTATGGATTAGCTCCAATGAATGCAGGTAAAAATGAATGGTGAATATTGATGATCCTTTCATTATACTGAGCAACAAATTCAGGCGACAGGATCCTCATGAATTTTGCCAGCACAATATAGTCGGGATGGTATGGAGCGATGGTATCCAGGATCTTTTGTTCGAAGCTTGGTGTTTCATGACTAATATGATGAAATGGAATATCGAACTTGTCTGTAAAAGGTTTCAGCGTTTCATAATTTCCAATTACCGCCTTGATATTTGCATGCAATTCATTGAAATAATACCTGATAAGCAGATCACTCAGGCAATGATGCTCTTTTGTAACCAGGATCACGATGTCTTTCTTTCTTCTCGGAACTATCTGGATAGAAGCATCTCCCGGTAAAACCTCTGCCAATGCATTGTGCAGGCGGTTTTCCTTTAATTCCCCTGTAAATTCAAACCTTGCAAAAAAGCGCTGCCTGTCCTGCTCCACGAATTCTTTCATCACCAGGATATTATGATCATTTTTACTGATCACATTTGTAATTGCAGCTATCAGGCCCTTTCTATCCGTACATTGAATACGTACTACGTGGTTATTTTCCATGAAACAGTCGGAGAAAATTTTTAATTTATTAGTCAACGTAAAACTATATGAAATACCTTATTCTGCTTCTTTCCATCGTATCTGTATTTTCCTGCAGCGAGCAGTCCACAAAAAAAGCAACCGGAAATGATTCCACATCTGTAGTAATGGATCAGGCTTCAGCGGATACAAACGTTGCCCCATTCAATGAACAAAGATGGTTGCAGGAAAAGGTTATGTCGGGTATTGATTTCATTGCAACCGGGAATGAACCTTTCTGGGGATTGGAAATGTCATACGACAGCTTCATAAAATTTACCACTGCCGATGGCGATTCAGTCCTGGTTCCATGGGTAGAAGGAATAAGGCTGCAGGACGTTGCTGCTACCGGTTACAGGGCTGAAGTGGAGGGTGGACAGCTTTCCATTGTGGTCTATGATGAGAAATGCGTCGATGATATGTCTGGCATTGAGCGACCAAAGAAAGTGGAAGTTCTTTTCAAAGACCAGAAGTACTCAGGATGCGGAAGATTTACTTACGATTACAGGCTTCACGATATATGGGTATTGGAAAGCATTAATGATAAGAAATTGAACGCTTCTGATTTTGCAAAAGGTCTTCCAAGACTTGAATTCAATACTACTGAAAACAGGCTGACCGGGCATGGAGGCTGTAATAATTTCAATGGAACCATTGAAGTGCAGGGTAGAAAGATCAAAACCGGAAGGTTTATGTCAACAAGGATGGCCTGTCCAAACCTTGATACCGAGATCCAGTTGCTTTCATCGATCACCAGCCGGGAAATTCCTTATACACTGGAGAGTATGAAGCTTAAACTGCAGCTGGGAGCTGATTCCCTGCTGGTTTTAAAGAAGGTGGACTAATGTACTTTATGCACTCGCAATAAAGGAAACACTTATTCTTTCATTAAAGGAAAGTATCGTTGCTACATAAGGAGTGAAGGCGTCGTTTCTTAGTCAGGCCAATAGCCCTGATTAACCATGAAACAGTTCCAGCCTTCCCAGCAGTTGAATCCCGACCAGGTTCAAAAAGGATTAAATCTCGTTGTAAAAGACGGATTATTTACAGAAGCCATGACCACCATGACCGGTGGTGCTTTCCTGGTTGCGCTGGCGGTGAAGCTTGGTGCTTCCAATTTCCAGATCGGGTTGCTGGCTGCTTTGCCTACCCTCGCAAACGTTTTCCAGATGCTTGCGATTTACATGGTTCAGCGCTATGCAAACAGGCGGATACTTGCTGTGATCTGTTCTTTTGTAGCACGTTTCCCATTATTGCTGATCGCGGTTCTTCCGTTGATGTTTTCGGCAGGAACCAGTTTGCAGGCCATGATCTTCCTGCTGTTCTTCCATTACTTCTTCGGTGCTATGGTTGGCCCGTTGTGGAATTCGTGGATGAAGGACCTGGTTCCTTCCCAGAAGCTGGGATCCTATTTCGCTCACCGTACCAGGATGATCCAGATCCTCAATGTATCGCTTAGCCTGGTGGTAGCGCTTACCCTTGACCATATCAAGTCTAATTACCCGGCTTACGAGATCTACGCTTATATTGGAATGTTCATCGTGGGTGGTTTGATGGGAATAGCTTCGGTGTTCATTTTGTCCAAAACTCCTGAACCACAGATGGTGAAGATGGATGCAAATATTTTTAAACTGATATCCCGTCCTTTTAAAAATAAGAACTATCGCAGCCTGCTGATCTTCCAGTCTTCATGGTCATTTGCCCTGAACCTGGCAACCCCTTTCTTTTCCGTTTACCTGATGAAAAGCCTTGGATTGCCTTTGTCTTATATCATCGGACTGAATATTATCTCCCAAGTCAGCAGTATTTTCTTTATCAAAATCTGGGGAAGGTATTCCGACCAGTTCAGTAACAAAACCATTATCGGGATCTGTGCGCCTTTGTACGCATTTGCTATCCTCGGCTGGACCTTCACCGGTATTGATTCGATCTCCATGCCCCTGCTGGTCCTGGTTTACCTGGTAAGTGGTGTGGCTACTTCGGGTATCAACCTTGCTATCGCCAATATCGGAATCAAACTGGCTCCAAAGGAAGAAGCGATCGTGTACATTGCCGCAAGGAGTATGACTATGGGATTGATCCCATCCCTTGCGCCGATCCTTGGGGGGATGATTGCCGATGTGTTTCACCTGTCGCAATGGACCATTTTCTTCGCGCTTGGTTCTGTGCTGGCAATGGCATCTTTGAGGCTGCTGACATTGGTGAAGGAAGAAGGTGAAGTCTCTCGTGAACTGGTACTTCAAAAGATGATGCACCGACTTAGGATCCGCATCCAGTTTCAGTTCCAGAAGAAATTGCTCAGACCTTTCCTGGTATTGATCCCTCATCATGAAAAGAAGGTGAAATAGAACAATTGGCTTAACTTTTTGTATTCATGATCCTGGATTATGATCTTCAGAAAGTTTACATTTCCGTTTATATTTTTTATCCTGGGCCCTGTAATAGTTAAGGCACAGGAAAGAGATTCCCTTAAAATTACCCTGGATTCCCTGCTTCAATCCATTCCCGGACTTGAAACAGCAGCTTTTACTTCGATTACTAAGGACACTACCAAATCGTTCTTTTATGGAAAGGCTGAAAATGGTCAACCTGTAAATGAGAAAACTCTATTTGCCCTGGGCAGTTCTTCATTTATGTTTACCTCTCTCATGCTTTCCCTCCAGATTCAATATGGATATATGAACCCGAGGTTCCTGGTGGAAGAACTGATCCCAAATTCTTACCGGATCGGGGATAAGAAGGGGATGGTGAACCTGGTCCACCTGGGAACACATACTTCAGGACTTGAACTTCAAAATGATAACTTAAGATGGAATGATCCAACTTCAGAATGGCTGATGGACAGGATCGTTGAGTCGAAAATGGGAAAACAAACTGAACATGTGTTCACTGATTTTAATACAGCACTCCTGGTATATATTCTTTCTAAACACTCGAAAAAAGGATTCTTCCCCCTGGTTCGACAAAACATCCTGAACCAATTAGGAATGCAGCACAGTTTCCAGGATGTCCCTAGGTGGTATGGGAATAAGTCGGTCGATAGCAGCTCAGCCAGGCCTTTTTATTTTTACTCAACGCTTGCAGATCTCTCCAATCTCTTAAGAACAGAGCTCGATCCTCCTGATAATAAATTCGGAAAAGCCGTTCAGATCTCTCAGGCAAGCTATAAATCAGGAACTATTTATGATCTCTGCCTGGGATGGCAGTATTATCCAAACAGCGGCTGGTTTCTGAATATGTCGAAACCAGGTGAGCTGAACTGCATTTTTGCCTTCGATAGTGAGAAAAAATCCGGTTTTATTCTTTTGATAAAGGGTCCCAGCCAATTAAAGTTTCCTTCCCGTACCTATATTTTCGATGTGATAAGGCGTCATTTAAGATAGGGCAAAAAAAAACCTCGCTTTTCAGCGAGGTTAACCCCTAAACCCTAAACATGTTGTGTATCATGATTAAACGATTTCCATGCCATTTTTTTTAAAGGCAGTTTGTGCAGGAATAATTCGGTTTGGGGCAGAACTTCTTAACATTTGTAGAAATTATTGCTCAAATCAAGTTTGTTGATAGTCAACATTTAGGGCAAAAAAATGGGCATTGTTTTTTCTTTAACAACTATGCTTTAGTCGTGTAGTAATTTTTTAGATAATAACTATTAATCAGAGCTTAACCAACATCCTGGTGTTTCTACACCGGGATTTTTATTGGCAAAGGCTCGCCAGTAGGGATATCTTTAATTTATTTTTAATAGGATTAATTGATGTTAACCTTTCAGTTATTATAATTTTCGCTACTCAACCCGCCCGGTATGGAAGACCTGAAAATTCTGGTTATTGAAGATGAAAAGAAAATCGCGGATTCTCTGAAGCAGGGGCTCAATGAAAATAGTTTCAATGTGGCCGTAGCTTATGATGGAAGGTTGGGTATAGAACTATTCAAAAAAGATAGTTACGATCTGATCATTTTGGATCTTAATCTGCCAGATATGAGCGGATATGAAGTTTCCAGGGAGATAAGGAACATGAATTCAAAAGTTCCGATCATCATGCTAACTGCACTCAGTACAGTGGATGATAAAGTGGAAGGATTTGAATCCGGCGCCGACGATTATATTGTTAAGCCATTTGATTTTAAAGAACTGATCGCAAGGATCCGTGCATTAATGAAACGCTCAAATATTATGATTGCTACCAGTAATGTAATTAAAGTCGCTGACCTTGTTTTGAACCTCGATAACCGTGAGGTTAACCGTGGTGGTAAAAAGATCACCCTTACTGCAAAAGAATTCCAGCTGCTGGAATTCCTGGTCAAGAATAAGAATAAAGTCGTTAGCAGGGCAGAGATCGCCCTGAATGTTTGGGACATAGATTTCGACACAAAGACCAACGTAATCGATGTTTACGTAAATTTCCTCCGTAAAAAGCTGGACAACAGTTTCGACAAGAAGCTGATCCATACCCAGGTGGGTACCGGCTATATATTAAAGGAAAGCGCCTAAGTGAAAATAAGGACCAAGATCACATTGCTGTTCTCTTTGATAGTAACAGCAATTATTTTTTTATTGAGTATTACGCTGTATTATTTTTCCTCTCTTGAAAGATCGGAACTGTTTTATAAGCGACTGAAAAGTCGTGCTACTTACAATGCCCAGGTTTTATCACTTGTAAATGCAGATAATGTCCAGGCATTGAATAAGCTGAATGCTTCTGTAAACCTCTTCCTGAAAAATACGAGCATCGGGATCTATCAAATGGATGGAACCCCTCTATATCGCTATACTAATGACCGTTCAGCGGATATTGTTCCGGATAAGAATATGATCAGGTCCGTGCTCTCAAACAATGAAGTCCGGTTTCGCAGGGGAAGAAGAGATGCTATTGCTTTTCACTGGAATGATGTGAATCATCCGCTGATCATCGTGATGGCTGCATATGATGCCGACGGATGGGCGCATCTGAACAGGCTAAAAAGATTGCTGGGCATTACCATGTTGTTTGGAATGGTGATGGCTTTTGTTATTGGAATTGTTTTCTCACGGCAGTTATTATACCCGATCGCAAATATGATCCGTGAAGTGAATATGATCACTTCGCAAAATCTGAACTCAAGCATACATGTTGGTAAGAGTAAGGATGAAATGAACCAGCTCGCTTCCACCTTTAATAACCTCCTGCATCGTTTGCAGGAATATTTTGTATTGCAGAGAAAATTCATTTCAGCTGCATCACATGAATTGAGTACCCCGTTAACATCCATCAGCAGTCAGCTGCAGGTTGCATTACAGCGTGAAAGGAGTACGGAAGAATACAAACATGTGATGATGAGTGTGCAGGAAGATGTCCAGCAAATGTTGTTGCTGACGCGAAGCCTGCTCGAAATTGCTAAAACGGGTGCCTCAGGAAGTATTGAACTGAAGGAAGTGCGGGTCGATGAATTACTGTTCAAGATCATGGCCGATGTTCAGAAATTAAGTCCGGATTATAAAGTTGAATTGAACTTTGAAGATTTTCCTGAGGATGATGCGAACCTGATGGTTTTTGGAAATGCAGAACTGCTGTATATCGCTTTCAAAAATATCATAGAGAACGGATGCAAATTTGCTCCCGATCATTTCTGCAGCGCAAGCCTGAAGTTTGATAAAAAAGGAGTTGTTATAAGTGTTCACAATGCAGGAACTTATATCAGGGATAAAGAAAAAGAAAGGATCTTCCAGCCTTTTTACCGCGCCATGGAAACCAGACATCATGCAGGTTTCGGGCTGGGACTGGCTATGACCAAACGAATCATGGGACTGCACCGTGGAAGTATTGAAGTGAACAGCAGTCAAAACAATGGAACAACATTCTTACTGACCCTACCATCGATCAGAACCTACCATGAAGCAGGAGAAGAAGTTTAAATTTCCGGCTGTTTCCTGCATAAAAAAATAAACAGGCCCTCTGCACTTTTGTATACCTGAAAGTTGTAAATTACTAGTCCCCCCAAATTTCTTCGAGCTTCTGTTACCCTTTGTTTACGCGATTGCTAATCATCTAAAATGAGGTGAAATGAAAACACATCTTTCTCCTGTGATCAAGAAGAAACAAAGGAAAATTGAATTCCATATTCAAAACAATTGTGCGAAGCAAATCTGCCTTGCAGGAAGCTTTAATCAGTGGGCCAAGGATCAACTGCCATTAAAGCAAAGAAGAGACGGGCTCTGGACCATAGAAATTCCCATGCTGCCGCATGGACAGTACAAATACAGGTTTATCATTGATGAGCATATGGAGATGGAGGACATAGAAAATCCTTTGCGAATGCCAGATGGAGTCTCCGGGTTTTACTCCTTACTGGAAGTGGAATAGCCCGGGCAGAACGCGAGCGAAGCGAGCGGGCTGAACGCCCTTTTTTAAAATCGAAAATCGGTAATTGGTAATCGAAAATCGAAAAAAAACCGAAACACAATTGATCGTAAACCGTAACAAAAAAGGATCTGCAACTGCAGATCCTTTAACTTTTTTGTACTCTGTATTCTTTCCGATTTCCGATTTCCGATTACCGATTTCCGATTACCGATTTCTTTTAGACCCGGCGTTCAGCCCGATTCCCGATTCCCGATTCCCCATTCCCGATTCCTAAGAATATATCCTCTCCACCGCCTCCTTATACTTCTCCATCACAACCTTTCTTTTCAAACTCAATTTCGGCGTCAGCTCTCCGGTATCAATGGTCCATTCAGCAGGAAGCAATTCGAATTTCTTGATCTGCTCCACCTGGTTGAAGAACTTATTGAAACTTTCCACAAGGTCCTTATACAGTTCAATAACTTTCGGATGACGGATCAGGTCAAAAATATCCATTTCAGGTAATCCTGATTTCTTAGCCCATTCTTTCAAATATGGAAATGCAGGCACGATAAGGGCTCCCACGAATTTCTTTTCTGCCCCAACCACCATCACCTGCTCAACGAACATGGATTCTTTCAGCTTGTTTTCAATCGGCAATGGAGCAACGTATTTTCCTCCACTGGTTTTAAACATCTCTTTCTTACGGTCAGTGATCTTTAAAAATCCTTCATTATCCATCAGGCCAATATCGCCCGTATGAAACCATCCATCCGTGATCACTTCCGCAGTAAGGTCCGGACGTTTATAATATCCCATCATTATATTCGGTCCTTTCGTAAGGATCTCTCCATCCTCTGCGATCTTCACTTCAACATTATCCAGCAATAAACCTACAGTTCCGAATTTTCTTCCTTCTTCCTGGAATCTATTCACACTGATAACCGGCGATGTTTCCGTTAATCCATAACCTTCCATGATGGGAATATTGGCAGCGGTAAAGATCCTGATCAGTCTTACCTGGCATGCCGCCCCTCCTGTTACGATACATTTCAGGTTTCCTCCCAAGCCTTCTCTCCACTTACTGAACACAATCTTATTTGCAAGTGCCAGTTGTGTTTTATATCCGATCGATCCCTTTTTCAATTCAAATTTCGTTGCAAGCTCATGCGCCCAGAAGAACAACTTTCTCTTGATACCTACCTGCTCTTCTCCTTTCTGCATGATCTTGTCATACACTTTCTCAAGTAATCTTGGAACCGTTGTAAACAAATGCGGTTTCACTTCCTTAAGATTATCACCAATGGTCTCCATGCTTTCAGCATAGTAGATCGCAGTTCCCTTGAACATATAGATATAGGAAACCATTCTTTCAAAAATGTGATTCAATGGCAGAAAACTCAATGCCCGCATATTTTCACCGGGAGGAAAACATGGCAGCGATGCCATCACATTACTTAAAATATTTTCATGCGATAACATCACACCCTTTGGAACTCCCGTTGTTCCTGAAGTGTAGATGATCGTTACAAGATCCTCATATTTTATTTTGGAAGAAATTTCACGGAGACCCGATTTGGTTTCAGGACTCGAACAATTCATTACTTCCTTCCAGTGATGTGCATTGGTTACATGTTCAAATGAATAGATCGAACGGATAGAAGGAACTTTTGCCTGCACACTCAACACCTTGTGATATCCTTCCTCATCATTTACAAAAACCATCTTCACCTTCGAATCATTCAATACAAACTCCAGTTCATTTACATTGATGGTAGGATAGATGGGAACCAGGATTGCACCGATCTGCTGAACTGCAAGATCAAGCATGATCCACTCCGGACGGTTCTTTGAGATGACAGCGATCTTATCTCTTCCCTCACTGCTCATATCGTTGCAGGAGATCCCGAGATTCAATAAACCTGCACTGAGGTCATCAACAATTTCCTTTACTTCTTTAGTGCTATACGTACGCCATTTGCCATTTTCTTTGGCAGCAAGCATATCCTGAATTGGAGTGCGTTCAAGATGATATTCCAAACAATCGAATAAACGAGTTGGATTTTGCATGGGCAATCGTGTGTTAACTTTAGGGAATAGGGCTACACAATTAAATTAGAACAATTTGCACAAATAAAAAATCTATTTGTCCGACTTGTTATAATACTGTCCTTCCGGGATTTTAAATAACCTGTTCTTCTGAAGAGTGGTGAACTGGTTGTATTCATTTGCATGCAGGCTGGTCCACTGCTGGAATTTCTCCAGGTCTTTAGCAGCTCCGAAGATCCACTGGTTATAAGATTCAAACATGCCATTGCCCAGCAATTGCTTGTGGTGATCAAATAACCTGAAAGGAAACCTTGCCGCATCTTTCTGGTACCAGTCTAATATGAATCTTGATCTTAATGCTGAAATGGATTCAGGTGTAACTCCTGATTCGATCACAGAAGAATGTTTTTTATATGTATCCAGTATAGCTTTTACAAATTCATTCTTTACCTGCTGGTTCTTATAGATATCAGCATCGATGAACAGCTTTTTATATGAATCAAGCAGAATGGATTTTATTTCCGGTGTTCTTTTAGTGAAACTTTCGAGGTTGATAAAGATCTCGCCATAAAGAATTCCCCATACTTTATCCTGCGAAGCATAATAATATTTTGCTGCATTATAGTAATTGCCCGGGTAATTCGGATCGGTCTCAATTCCTTTCTCCCACTGCTTTACAGCCTCATTGAGATCCTTTTTTGCCCATAACATCTCACCGAATTCATTGTACAGGATCCCGCTGTTTGGAAACTTCTTCAAAGCGGTCCGATATACTTTCTCTGCTTCCTTTCTTTCCTCAACGGCCTTATAGATCATAGCCAGCACCTGGAAACTCTGAACATCTGCATTCTTATTTTCGGGAAATGATTTGGCAACTTCCAATGCTTTCGCATAATCCCTCTGTACATAATAAGCCAATGCCAGGTCTTTCCTCACATCTATATTGGAAGGTTCTTTCTCTGAAGCTTTATTGAGGATGATGATGGCATTATTGATATCTCCTGTTTTTAAAAACGTTCTTGCATTTTCCTGCATGGTCTTCACATCCTGCTCCTGGCCCATTGCATGCAAACTCACGAGGGCTGCTACTAATATGCTAAAGCTGATCTTTTTCATAAAGGCCAAATATATCTGAAAAATAAGGCGGGCTCATTCGTCCCGCCTGTTAAAATTTATTATTGTTACTGTGTTATCAGGTGCGTTAGCAACCCGTCCCTAAGTTTTGGTTCGAACCAGGTGCTCTTTGGAGGCATCACATTTCCACTGTCGGCAATATCAAATAATTGCTGGATGGTTACCGGGTGAAGACTGAATGCTACAGCCATTTCACCTGAATCAACCCTTTTTTCCAACTCACCTAATCCACGGATCCCTCCAACAAAATCAATTCGCTTATCGGTTCTCTGGTCTGCAATTCCAAAGACCGGTTCAAGGATATTATTTGATAAGATGGTCACATCAAGGATCCCGATCGGGTCTGTACCGTATGTACCTTCTTTTGAAACTAGTTTATACCATTTTTTGTTGAGATACATTCCAAACTGGTGCAGATCTGCAGGAGACACAGCAGCATCTGCTTTCGAAACATCAAACTTCTCTGATAATTTCTGCAGCAAATCTTCTTCTGTAGCACCATTGAGGTCTTTGATCACCCTGTTATAATCCAGGATCTTCAATTCATTTGCAGGAAACAGGGTAGTCAGAAAATAATTGGAATCCTCTGTTTTCTTATTGCCAAGCTCAGCACGCACTTTGGCTGCAGAAGCCGCCCTGTGGTGACCATCAGCTATATAGGTGCATGGAACTTTCTCTTCAAAAAGTGATTGCAGTTTTTTGATGGATGCATCAGCACTGATCACCCAAATGGTATGACTGATCCCATCTTCTGCAACAAAATCATAGACTGGACTATGCGTTGCTTTCCAGTTTTGAATCAACTCATCGATCTCCTCAACATTGCGGTAAGCAAGGAATACATTTCCTGTTTGTGCACCGGTAGTTTTGATATGATTGATACGGTCCTGCTCTTTTTCAGGACGGGTGAATTCATGCTTCTTGATGATATCGTTTTCATAATCATCTACAGAAGAACCGCAAACAATACCGGTCTGACTTCTTCCATCCATCACCAGTTGATAGATGTAATAGCAGGCTTTGTCTTCACGGAAAAGCACTCCGCGCTGAACAAACGCACGCAGGTTTTCCTTTGCTTTTTCATAAACCGGGGTACTGTGAATATCTGTTGATTCCGGAAGATCTATTTCAGATTTGGTAATATGTAAGAAAGAATTGGGATTACCCTGTGCTTCAACTTTTGCTTCCGCACTGTTGAGCACGTCGTAAGGCCTGGAGGCAACCTGCTTTGCAAACTGCGGCTGCGGTCTGAGGGCCTTGAATGGGACAACTATTGCCATTTATGTTTGAAATTTTAAATTCTTATGAATGCTTTGTTGCAAAATCAGTCATCAGGTCTGTAACTGCCCTGACACTTTCTAATGGCAATGCATTATACATAGAGATACGAAATCCGCCTGTTGTACGGTGTCCTTTTACTCCCACCATACCGTTGGCCTTACACTCCGCAAGGAATGCTTTTTCGAGTTCGGGGCTCTCCATGACAAAGCAAGCATTCATTTTGCTGCGGTCTTCTTTTGCAACATTGCCTTTAAA
Organism: uncultured bacterium; assembly: GCA_966112615.1. Lineage (GTDB taxonomy): Bacteria > Bacteroidota > Bacteroidia > Chitinophagales > Chitinophagaceae > Flavitalea. The sequence continues at coordinate 71,836 of CBHWDO010000001.1, read as the reverse complement.
TATCGGCAATCGATCTATTGTATCATACAGTAAGGCCGCTTTTTCTTCGTTTTCTTTTTGAATGACCTTTACGCCTCCCTTTGATTTCAGCCACCTGAGGGTTAGCATGCAGATGTAAACGGCAAAAACCGGTGGGGTATTCAGCATGGAACCATTCTCGATATGATTGCGGTAATCCATCATGGTCGGGATCTTTCGATCAATTTTACCAAGGATGTTTTTGTTGACTACCACCAGGTTAACACCTGCAGCACCCACATTCTTCTGGGCGCCGGCATAGATGAGGTCGAATTTGTTGAAGTCGACTTCCTTGCTTAGGATATCACTGCTCATATCTGCCACCAGCGGAACTCCCGACTGGTAGAAGGGTTCAAAATCCTGCCATTGCGTTCCATAAATTGTATTGTTGGAAGTGAGATGCAGGTATTTGGCTGTTTTCGGAATTGCAAAATCTTTGGGAAGATAGGAGTAGGTCTTGTCTTTGGAACTGCAAACCACTTCCACATGTCCAAACAGCTTCGCTTCCTTGATGGCTTTCGAACCCCAGATATCGGTGTCGGTATAGGCTGCTACTTCATTTTCATTCAACAGGTTCATGGGAACCTGGAAAAATTGGGTAGAAGCCCCGCCATGCAGGAATAATACTTCGTGATCGTTGTCCAGCGACATCAACTCTTTTACCAAAGCAACCGCCTCATCCATTACTGCCTGGAAGATCTCTGTACGGTGACCGATCTCGAGGATGGAAAGGCCGGTATTATTGAAGTTCAGCACGGCTTCACTTGCCTGCTGGAATACTTCTCTTGGCAGGATACTTGGTCCTGCATTAAAGTTGTGGATAACCGGTTTCAACGATGAAAATTTCAGGATGATTAAATAAACAGGCCGCAAAAATAAGGATTCCTAGTCCAACTTGGGCTGTCCGGCATTCACCCAGGCGGTATACCAGTAGGATGCTACGGCAAAAACCGACTGTCTCATGCGACGCTCCACCATTCCTTTTAACATACGATCGTACTGCAATGAGTAGGCTTTGGAGTATTGTTTTACAAGCTGCTGGTTCCGGTTTTCAAATGCATATTTTTTATCTGAAGGAAATTTTGAGCTGAGTTTTCTTTCAAGTTGCAGCACTGTATCGGCGGCAGCCCCGCTTTCTAATACCCTTTCCCAGATAAAATCCAGTGGATCGGGGATGTACCGGGCCTTTTCCATGAAAAAATCCCATTGTCTTTCGGCAAGCAGCTCGGGTATCCTCGACTCCCAGAATCCATGGATCCCGTGTTGATTGGTCAGTTGACCGTTATGATTGCTGGAAGCATGAAGCGGTACATGGGCATCACCAAGGTAGTGGCCGAGTTCTGCAGAAAGTTTCAACACCTGTTCCGTATTCTTTTCCCTGAAAGCTTTGGTAAGCCTTCCGGTCATAACTACCACCCACCAGGGTACAATGCCATGGGCATTGAGTGTATCTTCAGAGAATTTGGCAACTGCATCCCTCCATTTTCTCGGTAAGCTATCGTAAGGATAACTACCATATCGGTCAAGGTCAAGGTAATGCCTCGGTGCCTCTGCCGCAACCATGTATCTTCTCTTATCCGGATCCGGCGCATGGTCCGAGAGGTATTGAATATTCTTCTTGTAAAAGCCTAACATTTCCTGCGGCAACAGAAACACGGCTAAATAATTGATCTGCTTATGCGCATAAAACCCCCAGCAGTGCGCCTTATGCTGCCAGCCAATTAGAAAAATAAGTATAATAGTCAATCTCCTCATATTCTCATCTCCTCTTCCAACTCCCAACTCCTAACTCCTAACTACTCCCCTGACACCCCTCCCGTCACCACAAACTTCATTGCATCACTCGAACTAATTCCCTCAAGGATCTTCACTTTATCCTTACTCACCAGGTAAAGCCTTCCTGCAAATGCATAACTATTCGGGACATACACCGCCACATGATCCGCAAGGTCGAATTGCGACAGGTCGTTCTGCGTTATGAATCCAACTTCCCACACATGTTCAGATACCACCTGCACCAATACAGCTTTGTCAAACTTTCTTTTATTACCCGCGAAAGCCTCAAAGAAATCTTTCAGTGGTGAATAGATGATCCTGATACCCGGAGTTCTCTCCAATACTTTATCAAAAAGGTCAACCAGTCTACCTACAATAAATGATGATGCTAGAAATCCTACCAGGATCAATGTTACGATCACCAGCAGGAAACCAAGCCCCGGAAACCTTTCCGGCTGGCCGTTCGCATCCACATCCAGCAGGTTTGGAAAGAACTGCGCTACCAGGTCGGGCAGTATCCGGTCGATCCAGTTGAACAAACCCGTTACCGCATAGATCGTGATAGCAATCGGTGCCAGAATGATCAATCCCTGTAAAAAATACTGCACCAGTTTGCGAAAGGTGAACCTGGAACTCATTGTACAATCTTTCGGTAAAAGTAACATGAGCTCATCGTTGTAAAAAATGTATTCAACTATTCATGAGCCGTTTTTTCACCATTTCAATATGATGTTTTTGTTACGAATGGCGAATTTTCATGATGGAAACTTGAGTTACGCAAAAAGTTTCCATAGTTTTGCAGCTCGGTTAAAGGACGATTATGGAAATGAAAGAAAGAATTCAAACCAAGGCCCAGGAACTGTTTCGTCGGTACGGTGTAAAAAGCGTTACCATGGACGAAATAGCTTCTCAACTTGGCGTGTCGAAGAAGACCATCTACCAGTTCTTTTCTGATAAGGATGAATTGGTACTGGCAGTAGCAAATAACCTGATCAGTTTCGCAGAGAACAATTGTTCCGATCACATGAGTAGTGCAGAAGACGCTATCCAGGAGATCTTCAGAGCTATGGATTTTGGGCAGAAGATCCTCGAACAGATCAACCCGGCAATGCTCTATGATCTTGAAAAATATCATCCTGAAGCATTCAGGAATTTCCTGAAATACAAGAACAACTTCATGAAAAAGATCCTGGAGAATAACCTGCGCAGGGGGATCCAGGAAGAATTGTTCAGGGATGATATCAACATTGAGATCCTGACAAGGTACCGCCTGGAAACAATGTTCATGGTATTGAACCAGGATGTATTTCCATCCAACAGGTTCAAGTTTGAAGAAGTGCATCGCGCCCTGATAGAGCATTTCCTTTATGGCATCGCATCACTAAAAGGAATGAAACTCATCAACAAGTATAAAGAACGATATAAAAAAACGGTCAATGAAAAGTAACATGGCGAGGAAAGGAGGATTACTATTATTACTGATCAACCTTATCCATCTATCATTAACTGCTCAGAACGAGCACAGGCTTACCGCTAAGGAAGCTGTTGACCTTGCAATCAAACAGGTGACAGAGATCCAGAATCTCCAGATCGACCGTCAATTGCAGGTTTCAAAGAACAGGGAAATCACAGGACAGGCTTTACCACAAGTGAATGGTACAGTTTCTTTTACTCATTATTTCAACATCCCGGTTACCCTGCTTCCGGATTTCATCTCTCCTTCAGTATACAATGTATTGTCTGACGAAGGTGTAAAAGATGGAAACGGTAACCCAATCCAGGCACCTACAGGTCCGCCTGCATTGCTTCCTGCAAGATTCGGTGTGCCCTGGCAGGCATCCGCAGGGTTCTCTATCCAGCAGCTGCTGTTCCAGCCGGATGTTTTCGTTGGAATCAAAGCAAGAGGTGCTTCACTTCAATATGCTGATTATAATATCAGGATCATGGAAGACAGTATCCGGAGCAATGTATACCGCGCATATTATTCCGTTCTTATCGCAGTCAAAAGAAGACAGATCCTCAGTGAAAGTGTAACCAGGCTTGAAAAATTGTTACACGATCAAACTGAAATGTTCAAGAATGGATTTGCTGAAAGACTGGACCTGGACAAGACCCAGGTGAACCTGAATAATCTCCGCACTGCATTGACCCAGGTGGATAACCTGGTGATCCTCGGTAACGCTGCATTGAAATTTTCAACAGGTCTGAATCAGAATGATAATATCATCCTGACAGATACATTGAGCATGGATAAGATCAAAGCTGATTTGCTTGATCAGTCATTCAATTATGATGACCGCAATGAAATGCAGTTATTGAAAACAGTTCAAAAACTTCAGTCGCTCGATGTTCAGCGTAATAAGCTCGGAAGACTACCAACAGTTTCTGCATTTTATAATTTCAGTGAGAATGCACAGCGTGAAAAATTCAATTTCTTCAAATCAGGACAGCCATGGTTCCGTACTTCCCTTGCAGGATTGAACCTCAGCGTTCCCATCTTCACAGGATTACAACGTAACAGGAAAATTGAGCAGGCCGAGCTGACACTGAAGAAAACCACCAATAATATCGATAACCTAAAACGTGCCATCGATCTTCAGCAGGTATCTGCATTATCGCAATTGAAAAACTCTTTATCAAGCCTGGATGTGCAAACACGCAACATGGAACTTGCAGAAAGAGTATACAATTCTACCAAGTTGAAATTCGAGCAGGGACTGGGTTCCAGCTTCGAGATCCTTCAGGCTGAAACCAGTCTGGAAGACGCGCAGGCAAATTATTTCCAGGCATTATATGATGCAGTGATTGCGCGCATCGGATATTTGAGAGCATTGGGAAAACTTAATAATCAAAACTAAGACCAACACAATTTATATGAGAACATTTTCAAAATTAGCAGCATTGCTTGCACTGGTCATAACAGTAGCAGCTTGTGGCTCTTCCAATAAAGATGCTAAAGGTGAACTGACCGATAAAAAGAACCAGGTCCAGAAACTCAAGGATCAAAGAGCTAAACTTGATGAAGATATCAAGAAGCTTGAAGCAGACATTGCAAAGCTTGATCCTAACGCAGTAAAAGCAGCACCCAAACTTGTTGCAACTGCTACTGTTCAGCCTGGTGAATTCGTTCACTATATCGACCTGCAGGGTATGATCACTACAGAGAATATTTACTATGTATCACCACGCGGTCAGGGTGGACAGGTGAAAGCCATCTATGTTAAAGAAGGACAACCTGTGCGAAAAGGTCAGCTTGTTGTAAAACTTGATGATGCGATCTATCGTCAACAGATTGAGCAGGCAAAGATTCAACTGGCTTACCTCAAAGACATTTATGAAAGAAGAAAAAATCTTTGGGATCAGAATATCGGAACTGAAGTAGAACTTATCAGTGCAAAAACAAATGTTACCAATGCTGAAAAGCAGATCCAGTTGCTGAACGAGCAATTATCTACAACTAATGTTTATGCAGAAGTGAGTGGAGTTGCTGAACAGGTTAACCTTCGTGTAGGTGAATTCTTCAGTCCTGCTTCAGCATCACAGGCAGGTATCAGGATCGTGAACAGGTCGAACCTGAAAGCAACTGTGAACATTCCTGAAAACTATATTTCAAGAGTATCACAGGGCGCGCCGGTGGTAGTGGAAGTTCCTGATGTTAACAAGAAGATCAACACTACTATTTCATTGATCAGCCAGGTGATCAGTCCTTCCGAAAGAGGTTTCACTGCAGAAGCAAAAGTTCCAAGTGATCCAAAACTGAAACCAAACCAGATAGCGATGGTTCGAATTCAGGACTATAAGAATGCCGATGCGATAACTGTTCCGTTGAATGTGATTCAGAATGATGAGAAAGGAAAATTTGTGATGGTTGCAGTTAATGAAGGAGGTAAAAAGATAGCACGCAAGAAGCCTGTTGTTATAGGTGAATTATACCAGGAAAGAATTGAAGTGAAGTCAGGATTAAACGGTGGCGATGAGATCATCACTGATGGTTTCCAGAGTATTTATGAAGGTCAGCAGCTTACCACGCAGGTAAAATAATAAACTAACTACTTATGAGCGCTTTAGAAAATATAAAACATAAAATAAAGGAGTTCAAGCCAACGAGCTGGGCGGTCAATAACAAGACCTCCATGTACCTGATGATGCTCTTCGTGAGTTTGGCAGGTGTGTTCCAGTTTGTGACACTTCCAAAGGAACAGTTTCCGGATATTGTTATCCCAACGATCTATGTTCAGACGATCTATGTTGGTAACTCTCCAAAAGATATGGAGAACCTTGTTACCCGCCCGATCGAAAAACAGATCAAGGGAATTACCGGTGCAAAGATCAATAAGGTTACCAGTACTTCACTCCAGGATTTCTCTGCAGTGATCGTTGAATTCGATACTGATGTTAAACCTGATGAAGCATTGCGTAAGGTGAAAGACGCTGTGGACAAGGCTTCCACGGATCTTCCAACAGACCTTACCGAAGAACCAAAAGTGCAGGAGATCAGCTTTTCTGATCAGCCGATCATGTATGTGAATGTGAGTGGTGACTATGATGTGGTACGATTGAAGGAATATGCTGATGAACTGCAGGATCGACTGGAAGAACTTCCGCAGATCAACAGGGTTGATATTGTTGGTGCTCCTGAAAGAGAATTCCAGATCAATGTAGATAATTACAAAATGCAGAGTGCAAAGATCACATTTGATGATATTGCTGCTGCAGTTCAGCGCGAGAACAATGATATCTCAGGTGGTTTGCTTGAAGTGGGAAATATGAAACGTTCACTTCAGCTGAAGGGACAATTCAAAACAGTATACGATATTCAGAATGTTGTTCTTCGTAATACTTCCGGGGCTCCAATCTACCTGCATGATATTGCAGAGATAAAAGACACTATCAAAGAGAGAGAAAGTTATGCGCGATTGAATGGTAAGAATGTAATCACGCTGAACATCATCAAGCGTGCGGGTGAAAACCTGATTGAAACTTCTGATGATGTGAAGAAAGTGGTGGATGAATTGAAGTCAGGAACATTCCCTCCGAATCTTGATGTGGTGATCACCGGTGATTCAAGCCGAAATACACGAACATCCTTCAATGAACTCGTGAACTCCATTGTGATCGGATTCATCCTGGTATTGCTGATCCTCATGTTCTTCATGGGTATTACGAATGCATTCTTCGTGGCGCTATCTGTACCTCTGAGTATGTTCGTTGCATTCCTGTTCCTTCCTGCAGCAGACCTGATTGTAGGAAGTCATGTTACACTCAACTTCATCGTTCTCTTTGCCCTCTTATTTGGATTGGGGATCATTGTGGATGATGCGATCGTGGTAATTGAGAACACACACAGGATCTATGTTGAAGGAAGAGGTAAGATCTCTTCTGCATTATCAGCAAAGATCGCTGCAGGTGAAGTATTCATACCTGTTCTTGCAGGTACACTTACAACGCTGGCTCCATTCTTCCCATTATTGTTCTGGCCGGGTATCATTGGGAAATTCATGATCTACCTGCCTACCATGCTGATCTTTACGCTGGCAGCGTCTCTGATCGTTGCATTCATCATGAATCCTGTATTTGCAGTTGACTTCATGAATGAACATGATGGTGTGAAAGGAAAGAAGACAGATATCTTTAAGAGCCCTGGTTTCTGGATCGCACTGGCAGCAGGTATTCTGCTTGATATTTCGGGTTACACTTTCCTTGGAAACCTGCTCATCTTCCTGCTTCTGTGGATCCTTCTTAGCAGGTTCATTTTGCAGGATGTGATTGCAAACTTCCAGGATAAAGTATTACCTAAATTGATGAACCGCTATGAAACTTTATTGAAGTGGTCATTGAAAGGTTGGAGACCTGTTTACTTATTATTAAGTACCATAGTTTTATTGTTTGTATCATTATTCCTGTTCATTGCCCGTGGCGTACCGGTTGAATTCTTCCCTCAGGGAGATCCAAACTTCATATATGTATACCTCAAACTTCCTGTTGGTACCAATGTGAATTATACCGACTCGGTAACACGTGATCTTGAGAACCGTGTAACAACTGTTTTGGGCATGCAGAATGGAAAAGAAAATCCATTGGTGGAATCGATCATCTCTAACGTTGCAGTAGGAGCAAGTGATCCAACTTCAGGCGATCAGAGTACAAGACCTGAATTAGGTCGTGTGCAGGTTTCATTCGTTGAGTTTGAAAAAAGAGAAGGCGTATCAACCAAGCCATACCTTGATTCCATCCGGCGTGCTATCAAAGGTATACCGGGTGCAGAGATCACGGTAAACCAGGAGCAAGGCGGACCTCCGACAGATCCTCCTGTTAACATTGAGATCGCTAGTGAGAACTTCGATAACCTCACTAAAACTGCGGTAGCGCTCAAGAATTATCTTGACAGTATCAAGGTGGAAGGTGTGGAAGAATTAAAGATGGATGTTGATCTGAATAACCCCGAGATCACTTTAACGATCGATCGTGAAAGAGCGATGATCGAAGGTATCTCGACAGGCCAGATCGGTATGCAGTTGAGAACCGCATTGTTTGGTCGCGAGATCTCCAAAATCAAAGATGAAGAAGATGAATACAAGATCCAGCTTCGAAATCTTGAGATGCAACGTAAAAGTCTTGCGGACCTGTTGAATATGCGTGTGATGTTCCGTGATATGGCCACCGGTGCAGTGAAGCAGATCCCGATCAGTGCTGTAGCAAAAGTTGATTTCACAAGCACTTATGGAAGTGTAAAACGTAAGGATCTGAAACGGGTGATCACATTGCGTTCTAACGTTCTCACAGGATACACTCCAACAGAAGTTAACCTTCGCATCAAGGATTATATTGATGAGTTCTCTGCAATGAAACCTGCAGATGTAAGTATCAAGCAAACAGGTGAAGGAGAACAGCAGGCTGAAACAGGAGCATTCCTCGGGAAAGCATTGATCATTGCTTTGATGCTGATCCTTTTCATCCTTGTTCTTCAATTCAACTCTGTAAGTAAATCGGTTATCATTTTAACTGAGATCATCTTCAGTATCATTGGTGTGCTGCTTGGATTTGCATTAACAGGAATGTCAGTATCAGTTGTAATGACCGGTATAGGTATTGTTGGTCTCGCTGGTATAGTAGTGAAGAATGGTATTCTTGTGATTGAGTTTGCTGATGAATTGAGGGGTCGTGGTATCAAAACAAGGGAAGCAGTTATCCAGGCGGGTAAGATCAGGATCATTCCTGTTTTGCTGACTGCTGTGGCGGCGATCTTTGCACTGATCCCACTGGCTGTTGGTTTCAATATCAACTTCGTGACCATGTTTGCAGAACTCAATCCGCATATCTTCTTTGGAGGTGACAGTGCGGTGTTCTGGAAGCCATTGGCATGGACGATCATTTTCGGTCTGACCTTCGCATTCTTCATGACCCTTATCATGGTACCGGGAATGTACCTGATCGCAGAAAGATTGAGAAGACCGATGCGTAATAAATTTGGTGGAAAGTGGATCAGTTTCCTTGGCATTCCTCCACTCACGCCGATCTTCCTGATCCTGATGATCGTTACATATATCCTTCACAAAAGAGATGTGGCAAGGAGGAGAAGAAGACTGGCTGATGCAAGAGTTACCGATGCACAGATAGGAGCATGGTACTAGCGGGCTGACCAGCCGCTTAAAGCGGCTGGGCTGAACGCACTAAATTCACTCTGGTTTCGTATAGTTACAATCCCTGAAGGTTTCTTCAGGGATTTTTTATATTTTGGAAACCTTAACACCCTAAACAAAAATGGAAACCCAGAAAGTAGACATGTTTATTCTTGCTAATGGCAAGTTTTTTAATTCGTACGAAGTTCCCCAGGTTAGAGAACACCTTATCAATCTTGATGATTCACGTTGGTCTGTGATCCAGACACTTCAGTTTAAAGATCCAACAACAAGCCTTATTGTATCTATTCTCGCAGGAGGATTAGGAATCGATCGCTTCCTCATCGGTGATACCGGTATGGGAATCGGTAAGTTACTCACTTGCGGAGGATTTGGAATCTGGACTATTGTAGATTGGTTCCTCATCCAAAGCGCCACAAAACAAAAGAATATTGAAAAGATCCAACGCTTCCTTTTTTGATGTTGAAGGATTATAAAATTCAATTTCTCATTCTTGCAGGATGTATCAGCGGGGTAGTATGGTTAGTACTTGCCAATTCCGGTGTTTTTGATCATTCAATATGCATGATCAAAAATATTTCCGGCTACCCTTGCCCTTCCTGCGGTTCAACAAGATCTATCCAGGCATTATTGGATCTTGATCTTGTTGGATCATTGTTGATCAATCCTTTTGGGATAATCCTGGTAACCGGTTTTTTAGTGCTGTTGCCATGGTCGGTCTATGATCTCGTTAAACAGAAAAATACCATTTCACATTACTACCATCAATTGGAGAACAAACTGAAGAACAGGTCACTGGTTCTGTTTTTGATCTCCCTTGTATTAATTAACTGGATATGGAATATCATGAAGAACCTTTGATAGAGCAACAAATTTTTGAAGAAGATTTTGAGAAAGCTTCAAATGCTTATCTCATGTCATTGGTCTCTTTAATGATCTCATTTCCTCTGCCAATTGTAAATCTTATCGCTACCACGTTATATGTAAACTTTAACCGGCGTGAAAATGATTTTGTAAGATGGCATTGTTATCAGGCATTATTCTCACAGGTATTTCTTGTATTCTTTAATTCGCCCTCACTTTATTTCATTGTAAAATATTATCTGAAAGAAGAATGGCCGCCAATACCAATAATGATCTTTATTGGGTTTGTAATATTGCTGAATATTATTGAGTATATCGCTACAGCGTATGCAGCTTCCGTAGTAAGAAATGGAAGAAATATAAGGTGGTGGGGATTTTCGGAGCTTGCCGATAGAGTAGTAGGTGTAAACAGATAACGGGCTGAACGCACAAAGGGCGGGCAGAACGATTGGTGTTACACCCATCGTTCTGCCCGCCCTTTGTGCGTTCAGCCCGTATTAATTAAAATCCTTTTTTAGCCGCAGGTTCCGCATCAGCATTCAACTCCACAATTTCGTATCCCAGCTTCTTAACGCCAGGAACGATCTTCTCCTTGTCACCTACAAGCAGTATCTGCATTTTATCTGCATTCAATCTTGCTTTAGCAATCGCATCGATCTCTTTCTTTGTAATTGATTTCAGGATCTTGCTTTGCTGATCAGCATAATTTGCCGGAAGATTATAATCAAGGATTCTTGAAATGAAACCAGCCTTCTGGAAACCTGTTTCATACCTCAATGCATCTCTCTGACCAATCGCTTTTTTCATGAATGCAAGTTCATCTTCTTTAATACCATTGGATGAATAATCCCTGATATCCTTCATCACTTCTACCAGTGCACTGTCGGTTGCATCAGCCCTGATGCCAGACGAGAATTCAAATGTTCCGCCATATTCATCCGCATCAAATGAAGTTCTTGCACCATAGGTCCAGCCTTTATCTTCACGAAGATTGATATTCACTCTTGCATTGAAACCTCCGCCCAGCGCGAAATTCGCCAGTGTAGCCTTATAATAATCTCCTGTTGCATCATACTTGAGGTTGGTTGGATATCCGATCCTGAATTCAGTTTGTGCTGCTTTTGGAACATCTACTACATACACTCTCTTTCCGGCAGCAACTGCAGGTGCAGCAGGTACTTTAGGCAATTCAAATTTCTTGTTAGGAAGTTTTGAAAGGAAGCCAAGCTTCGACAAAAATTCATTCTGTGTAATATCTCCAACCACTACAAGCTTTGCTCCATCCGAGCTGATATAATTATTGTAATAATTTTCAATATCCTGCAGTGTAATATTCTTAACTGTGCTTTCTGTACCATCTTCATCCATTGCAAGAATGCTGTTTGGACCATAAGTCACTTTTGCAAATACAGCATTGGCTACTGAAGCAGGCTGTGTCTTTGATTGCTTAATTGATTCAAGCAATTGCTTCTGGTAACGCTGAAATGCAGGCTGCTTAAAGCTTGGATTAAAAAGTCTTTCTTCCAATAATGACAATGTCTTGTCAAAGTTCTGCTTCAAAGATTGTACACTGAATGTAATACCATCGAGTCCGCTTGATACATTGATCGAACTTCCCAGCTTCTGCAATTCAACAGCCATCTGCTCAGAAGTATAATTCTTTGTATCATCATTCATCATGGTGGCAAACAGTCCGGCTAATCCAACTTTTGATGTATCATTCGCCTGCAACAAATGCCCGCCTTTCAAAGTAAGCGTCATTGTGATGGTTGGAAGCTCTTTGCTTTCTGATCCGATCACCTTGATTCCATTCGACATATCCTTTCTCCAGAATGCAGGTACTTTGATCTCTGGATTTGGTCCGTTACCCGGAGTTTTTGCACGGTCAAAATTATCCTTTGGCTTATTGTACTTCAATCCTGCATAACCATAATCAGGACGATCATAGTTTGATGAATCGATCTTGTAATTGTCTGCAGCCGCAATTACTTTCTCCTGGCCTTTTGGAAGCACACTCACAATAACACCTTTCTTTCCTTTTAAATAAGTATTGTATGCGCGCATCACATCTTCCTTAGTTAAAGAAGTATACATCTTCAACAGATCGCTTATCTTATTTGGATTTCCGGTGAAGGTTTCAAAAGCTGCGAGCTGACTCACTTTACCGGATACACTCTGTAATCCATTGATCAATTGTGATTGAATTCCACCTTTGAACTTTGCAATGTCTTCATCAGTTACTCCTCTTGCTTCGAATGAATCCAGGCTTGCTCTTACAAGCTTCTCCATATCAGCAAGTGATTTGCCGGGAAGAGGAATCACCTGGAATGAAAATTCACCGGCCAGTTCTGATAAACTGCTGAATGCGCCTGCATTCAAAGCCTGTTGCGGCTTTACCATATTCTGGTAAAGAAGCGAAGTTCTTCCTTGTCCGATCACCTGTGCCAGGCAAGCCAATGCTGCCATATCAGGATGATAATTTGGAACAGTTGGATAGCTCATCATCATCATCGGCAACTTTGCATAGTTGTCAACAAATGATACATACCTGTCATTATTGATATTCACTGCGGGAACCTGTACTTTATTTACTTCAGGTCCACGTGGAATGGATCCGAAATATTTTTCTGCAAGCTTCACCACTTCAGCAGCTTTTACATCACCACCAACAGTAAGTGTTGCATTGTTCGGTCCATACCATCTCAGGAAGAAATTCTTCAGATCATTTACATCAACCCTGTTCAGATCTTCAATGTATCCGATGGTCATCCAGGAATAAGGATGCCCGTATGGATAGAGATTCTTTGAAACTGTTTCACTCACCAAACCATAAGGACGGTTATCGTAGTTCTGACCTCTCTCATTCTTTACAGTCGAACGCTGAATTTCAAATTTTCTTTGTGTTACAGCATCCAGCAAAAAGCCCATACGATCAGCTTCAAGCCACAACATTTTTTCAAGTTGATTGCTTGGAACTGTTTCAAAATAATTGGTACGATCCCTGTTCGTAGAACCGTTCAGCGTACCACCAGATTCAGTTACAATTTTAAAATGCTGCTCATCACCAACATGATCACTTCCCTGGAACATCATGTGCTCAAAGAAGTGTGCAAATCCACTCTTGCCAATTTCTTCTCTTGCTGAACCAACATGGTAAGTAACATCAACATGTACTACAGGATCACTATGGTCTTCATGAACGATGACTGTAAGACCATTCGACAGCTCATATTTTTCATAAGGAATAACGATCTCATCGCCTTTGCGCGTGACCTTTTCCACTAATTTGGTTTGTGCCAGTGCAGCGCCTGATAGCAGCAGCATTGATCCAAACACCAGAAAATGTTTTCTCATGTGCGGTAAATATTTTTGAGGTGAACAATTTAAGGGAAAACAAAGTTCAAACGCCTACCGCTCATAAATTCACATAAAATTCTAATCACCTTATTATTAATTTCACTGAAATTTTTTGAGATGAGAACCAATCATGAAATTGATTATCGCATATATGGCGAGGAAATGCAATATGTAGAAGTTGAATTAGACCCTAATGAAACCGCAATAGCCGAAAGTGGTTCATTTATGATGATGGACGATGGGATTGAAATGGCCACCATCTTTGGTGATGGAACACAGCAACAAAGAGGCTTCCTCGGAAAACTGATGTCTGCAGGAAAGCGCATACTCACAGGCGAAAGTTTGTTTATGACAACTTTCACCAATATGGGGCAGGGTAAGAAGCGTGTAAGTTTTGCTTCTCCATACCCGGGAAAGATCATTCCAATCGATCTGATGCAATTAAATGGAAAAGTGATCTGTCAGAAAGATGCCTTTCTCTGCGCAGCAAAAGGTGTTGCAGTTGGAATTGAGTTCCAGCGTAAACTAGGAACCGGTCTGTTCGGAGGAGAAGGATTTATCATGCAGAAGCTTGAAGGTGATGGGATGGCATTTGTTCATGCGGGAGGGCACGTAATGCAACGAGATCTTCAGCCAGGAGAATTATTAAAGATCGATACTGGATGTATTGTTGCCTTCACGCAAACTGTGGAGTACAATATTCAGTTTGTAGGTGGAATCAAAAATACATTGTTTGGAGGTGAAGGACTGTTCTACGCCACTTTGCGTGGACCAGGAAGAGTATGGATCCAGACGCTTCCTATCAGCCGACTGGCCAGCAGGATCCTTTCTTATGGAACTACCAACCGTAAAGAGGAGGGAAGTTTGCTCGGAGGATTAGGTAATATGGTTGATGGTGATGGATGGTAAAAAAAGAAATTTCTATAAGAAAAGACCCCGGCTGATACCGGGGTCTTTCATTTATTCAGGTTTCTGATTTGGCTGGTCTGGCTTTGGATTTCCCTGGTTAGGACGCTGCGGCCTTTGATCAGGTCGTTGAGGCCTATGTTCCGGTCTTGGACCTTTTTGTTCCGGTCTGGGTCCCTTCTGCTCAGGTCTTGGACCCTTCTGCTCAGGCCTTTGCTGACCTTTTTGCTCAGGTCTTGGACCTTTCTGTTCTGGTCTGGGTCCCTTTTGCTCCGGTCTTGGACCTCTTTGCTCCGGCCTTTTATATCCGCCTTCGGCTTTTCGATTTTCAATTTCAGGTTTTCTACCGCCCTGGTGCTGATGCCTTTTTTTCTTTTCGGCCTTTTCAAGGCTTCTGAGTGAAATGGCTCCAACAACATCCACAAATTCAGGTTCTACTTCTTTAGGTTTATTGGAAGTTACTTCCACTGCTTCCAGTTCATCCGGAATAATGCCCTGCATATTCAGTGACCTGATCTTCTTCACTCTTTCAATCGTCAGCGGGTATTGCTTCGAACTGTCGGGAAGCATATACCACATCAGGTTTTTAAAGATATCTTTCTTGATCAGGATCGCATTTCCTTTCGCTACCCTAATGGTATCAGCATTTTCAGGAAATCCCTGTAAGGCATCAAGGTAAGTATCCAACTCATAATTCAGACAACATTTCAACCTTCCGCACTGACCACTCAACTTACTTTGGTTAATGGAAAGGTTCTGGTATCTCGCAGCTGTGGTATTTACTGATTTGAAATCGGTCAGCCAGGTGCTGCAACACAATTCCCTTCCGCAACTTCCGATACCTCCAACTTTTCCGGCTTCCTGCCTTGCACCGATCTGGCGCATTTCAACCTTTACTTTGAATTCTTTCGCATAGATCTTGATCAATTCCCTGAAATCGACCCTGTCATCCGCGATATAGAAGAAGGTAGCTTTCCTTCCATCGGCCTGAATCTCCACTTCACTGATCTTCATCTGGAGGTTAAGTTGTTTGGCAATCGCCCTGGAGCGGATGATCGCTTCTGGTTCTCTTGCTTTGTTGATCTCCAGGATCTCTATATCCTTATCTGTTGCTCTTCTCAGGATCTTCCTGATCTCAGGGTCACGTTCATCGATCCCTCTTTTTTTAAGTTGAAGTCTTACAACCTCCCCGGTAAGTGTTACCATCCCAACATCAAATCCACTGATTCCTTCAACGGCGATCATATCGCCTTTTTCAAATACCTGTATGGTGGTGTTTCTGAAATAATCTTTACGGCTTCCATTGTTGAAGCTTACTTCCACGATCCTGCAACCGCTTTCAGGATCACTGAAGGGTAGGTTGGCAAGCCAGTCGTAAACATTCATCCGGTTGCAACTTCCACTGCTACAGCCTCCATTGCTTTTACAGCCCATCACTTTTCCCCCTGCCGTACCACATGAACTACAGCCCATTTTATTTTGGTTTACAATTAATAAATGATTGAAATGCGAACGGGGAGCTTGATTTCGCTATAAAATACACCGGTTTCAGCCTATTGATCGCCAGATCAAGAGTAAACCGGTCAGAAGTAAAAATGCCTAAAGGGCTATCTATAAATTCAACGAAATGTCAGTATCCCAATTCACAACTCACTAAATCTTTCAATCTCAATGTACCAAAATTAGGGATTTATCAGTAATGATGTGTTTTAACCGGATGGTCAGGGCGTGAAACAGCATTTTCGGGTTGGCATTTCTTTCAATATAATAGGAAGCTTTATCAAGCTCCTCTACAATTGCCTGCTGTTGAGGTATGGATAAAAATTTATTGAACCTGGTCACAAAATCTTTTTCTCCCTCAGGAAGAATATCTAGTGCCCCTTCAATTAGTTGCCCCCTGATAGCCTGTTCCAGCGTGTGATTGCAGTATAGCAGGAATTGCTTTTGTTTTTCCCTGCCAAGTTTAGCCACTTCCTCTACCCATTTAACCTGGGCTATCGGGCCGTGTTTCATAATGGCATTCATCCATTCGCGGAAAATTGAAAGCCAGTCTTCAGACGCATGACTCAACATCTGGATGGCTTCGCGATAATTTCCCTCGCTGAGTTGGGCAATTCGCCTTGCCTGGTCAGGTTCAAGGTTGGCTCTTTTTTCCAGCCCTTCTGCCACCTCTTTCACTTCCAGTAAAGGAATTCTTACTAACTGGGTCCGCGACAGGATAGTAGCCAGGATCTCTTCTTCGTTCTCTGCAACCAATATGAACAATGTATTGGCAGGTGGTTCCTCAATCAGTTTCAGAAGTTTGTTTCCTTCTTTTCCCAGGTACTCCGGCATCCACATCACCAATACTTTGTAGTCACTCTCAAAGCTCTTGACACTAAGTTTCCTGATGATATCATTGCATTCCTCCGCAGTAATATTACCCTGCTTATTTTCTGCATTGATGAATTGAAGCCAGTCGAAAGAGTTTCCGTAAGGCATCAGTTTTACAAATTCCCGGAACTCAACGATCCAGTCATTACTGACGGTTTTCGAAGCGCCTTCTTTTTTACCGATGGTCGGGAAAGAATAATGCACATCAGGGTGCATCATCTGAGAAGATTTCTGGCAGGCAGGACATTCACCGCATGCATCCGTTGGAAATACAACAGGACCAGCAGCTTCTCCGAACAGTGATGCCCCGGAGTCACCGCCTTTCATTGCCCTTTGCACTTTTTCACAAACCAGGTATTGGGTGAATGCCAGCGCCAGCGGCAAACCGCCGGATCCTTCACGAGCAAGGAATAGCAGGGCATGACTTAACCTGTTTCCCAGGACCATTTCCACCAGCTGATGCTTAACCGCCTCCTGACCAATAACCTGTTGAAATTGCATGGAGCGAAATTAGCGATTGCGGAAAGAAATGAAAAATTGGGATGGAGAATCGGGAATGGGGAATTGGGAATGGAGAATAGAGAATCGGCATTACCCAAATAAAAAAAGCCGGGTATAACCCGACTTCCATGTATTCTGCGTATTCCATGTATTCCACGTATTCCGTAAATTATCACTTCAATAAAGAAGTAATCTCCTCACTCATCGGCTTCACTTTACTAGGAAATACTTTAACCAACCTTCCTTTCTCATCAATCAAAAACTTGGTGAAATTCCAGCCAATTGGTTTATCAACACCCATTTTCCTGGCTTCCTCGGTGAGATATTTGAATAAAGGATGGATGTCATCACCCACTACAGATACCTTCTCTGCCATCAGGAAGGAAACACCATAATTTCTTTTGCAGAACTCCTGGATCTCTTCATTCGATCCTGGCTCCTGGCCGCCGAAATTGTTGGCAGGAAAACCTACGATCACCAACTTCGACTTATATTTTTCATGCAATTGCTGCAATTCTTCGTACTGCGGAGTATAACCACATTTGGAGGCAGTATTCACCACCAGTATCTTCTTGCCCTTGAACTTTGAAAAATCAATTTCTCCTCCTTCCAATCCTGGAACTTTAAAATCATAGATCGACATAGCTAAACTAAACAACATAGTTACTATAACTGCTTTTAACATGGCAACTGATTTTTGACTGTGTAATTACAAAATATACGCAGAATGGTTGAGAATCGATCAATTTCTTTCATAAGCCCCGGGATCCGGATTGGAAAAACTCCTTGACCTTCCTTCAATATCATTCAGAACTGCTGTTGGTTTTCCCTTGTCCAAAACCGGTGAAGTTTCTTTCAACCCGAAATTGTAGATCCTCTTTTCAGAATCAATTTCCTCAAATTCCGGATCAATATTGAATATATTATTGAATGAATTCATTTCAACCGGGGCAACAATATTTCCAACCAGGTTATTGCTGAAATTAATTTCCCAGACCTTTTCCGAAGCCCTGCTTAAAACAACTTCATTTTCCACCGTTCCATTGGCTCCCCAGATAATTGAATTTACAATATCGACCCGGGTATCATTTGTTTTCAGATCATTTCCTTCTCTTACAAAATCAGTGATCAACAAGGAAGGCTCTTTATGCAAAACAAAATTATTACTGATCCCGACAATGGTACAATGAATCAATTCATGATTACCTCCATTCGCAAGTATTACTCCTTTTCCGCAATTTGATACAAGCATATTGGTTGCTTTGATGGTCGAACCAACTGAAAGGATTCCGGCATCAAAACAATTGTCAATTATGGTCTGGTTGATCTCTACTTCTGAGTTCTGACTTACAATCCCCTGGTATGCATTCCTGATATCAGCTCCATTAATTTTTGCTGTTCCATTCCTTATAATGATACCAGGCCATGAACCCGGATAATTTTTATAGGGTGCATCAAGTCGATCGGAACGAAAACTAACTTTTGTAGAATCATAATGTTCTCCTTTGATCTCAATCGTACCGTCAACTATGATCGGAGCATCAGCTCTGCAAAAGATCCTGGTTCCTTTTTCAATTGTCAGTTTCCTTCCTTCAGGAACCTGCAGTCCACCTATGATTACATAAGGTTTCATGCTGTTCCAGACTTCATCCTGTGACAAAATATAACTTTTGAGAAAAACTGCATCCTGTCCCCAGGCCGATAATTTGATCCAGCCAGTATTCCCGTTGTATGTAACCTCAATACTGTCTTCCTGTATCAAAGGTTGATCAGCGCCCGAACTTTTAGGCATTACGGAAACGAAAACATAAATGCTGTCATTCGCATCAATCTCAATGTTGGATGCTTCGCTGGCAGCGAGCCCGTTTATATTGATCCTGAAAGCTGAATTATTTCCTCCCGCTAAAGCAATCGATGATAATCGTAGTTTCTGATCATTCAGATTAAAGATCTTAAACGATTTTGTTACCGAACCGGTATTGCTGATCAGCGTATCGAAATAAACTGAATCACTCGAGAAGGAAATTCTTGCATTGGGAGAGTCAATAAAACTTTCCTTTTTGCAGGAACTCACAGCAATTGCCAACAGGAAAGAAAGTGCAAGAAAAAATTTCATTCAGACAAATATAAAACCATCAAAAACGATATGACCAATAAATAATTGCCTTATAATATGGTATAAGCAAGGGTCCCAATACTCACTTTTGCGCCTTTTGTCACCAGTTCAACGGCACTGGCTTCCAGTGTGGCACCAGTTGTCACTACATCGTCCACCAATAATATATGCTTTCCTATAATGTCGGAATTTTCTTTCACATGAAATTTTCCTGATGTGTTTTCCCAACGTTCGATCCTGGATTTATGTGTCTGCGTCTCATTCTTCGATGGCCTGATCAATAATTGTGTATTAACTGGAATGCCAGTTATTTCACTGATCCCATCGCAGATCAATTCCGCCTGGTTATAACCTCTCTTTCTGAATTTCGATTCATGAAGCGGGAGTGGTATGATCATATCAACTTCATTATACCGGTTCGATAAATTCATTGCATGGCCGATCTGCCTGCCGAAAAAATATCCTACCTCACGGTTTGATTCATATTTTAACTGGTGAAGCAGCGATCTTACAATTGAATGTTTGTTGAAATAGAGGTAACTGAATGCTGATAAAAGTGGTACCCTTCCCCAAAAGATCTTCTCTACCGGATTTGATGCATGAAGATGATAGTTTGTGACCGGTAAAGATTGAAGACAGCTTATGCAGATTACTTCTTCACCATGAAGATCAATTCCGCAACCTGCACAAACACAGGGATAGAATAAACTTTGAATTGCTTCAAATGAATATTTCAAAGCCTTAAGCACCTTATTGAAATAAATATTGATATAATTCTTCCACCCGTCCCATCATCACCACTTCAATATTATAATGTTCCTTCTTGATGCCCTTATTGTATTTTGAAACGATGATCTTTTCGAATCCCAGCTTTTCAGCTTCTGCAATTCTTTGTTCTATCCTGTTCACTGCCCTGATCTCGCCACTCAAGCCAACTTCACCAGCAAAACAGATATTATGGGAAACGTTCGTATCCTCATATGAACTTAATAAAGCACAAAGAACGGCGAGGTCAATCGAAGGATCTTCAACTTTTAAACCTCCTGCAATATTTAAGAACACGTCCTTAACTCCGAAATGAAACCCTCCTCTTTTCTCCAGTACTGCGAGCAATAATTGAAGTCTGCGAAGATCAAATCCTGTTGCTGTTCTTTGAGGAGTTCCATAAACACTTTGTGTGACAAGCGCCTGTACCTCTATCAATAAAGGCCGCATACCTTCTATCGTTGCGGCTATTGCGATCCCGCTTAACTGGTCTTCCTTTTGTGTGATTAGGATCTCGCTTGGATTTACAACTCCTCTCATTCCATCACCGGTCATCTGGTAGATACCAAGTTCTGCAGTGCTTCCAAACCTGTTTTTAATTGTTCTAAGGATCCTGTACGCATAATGACGGTCGCCTTCAAACTGAAGTACTGTGTCAACCATATGTTCCAGGATCTTCGGTCCTGCAATACTTCCATCTTTTGTAATATGCCCAATAAGGAAGACCGGCGTGTTTGTTTCTTTGGCGAATTTTTGAAACTCTGCAGCGGATTCCCTGATCTGTGAAACACTTCCTGCAGATGAATCGATCAATGGTGATTGTATGGTTTGAATTGAATCAACGATCACCAGTTGTGGTTTGAGTTTTTTGATCTCCTGGAAAATTACCTGCGTAGATGTTTCTGTGAGCAGGTAGAAATCTTTGTGTGGGATCTTTAACCTGTCGGCCCGCATCTTGATCTGCTGTTCACTTTCTTCTCCACTAATATATAAAGTGCGAAGAGAAGTCATTTGCAATCCATTTTGAAGAAATAGTGTCGACTTCCCAATTCCCGGTTCACCTGCTATCAATACAATGCTTCCCGGAACAATTCCTCCACCAAGTACCCTGTTCAATTCGGAATCTGGTGTTATGATGCGATGTTCTTCTCTTGTTTCTATTTCGTCGAGGGAGATGGTTTTTGAAATTCTTTTATCATCCAGGTATTCTTTCCAGTTCTGATCATTTTTGCCGGTTTCTTTTTGAATGACTTCCTGGACAAAAGTATTCCACTGATTACATGAAGGACATTTACCCGACCATTTAGGACTTTCATATCCACAGTTCGAACAAAAAAATGCAGTCTTAACCTTACTCATTAAAAGTAAAGTTAGCAGTTATTGATTTCCTAACGCGGGAATCATACCATGATATAAATGTTTTTTGGACATTAAAAAGAAGGGAAATACCGGCGGAAAATGAGGGAAAAACAGTGGGGATAAAATCAAAGTAAAAGGGCCAACATTACTGTTGACCCCTTACTTACTAACCCATTAAATTCTTGCACTAAATTACAAATTCACCCCACATTACAAAATTATTTTTTGCCTGTGTGAATAAAATTTGAGCCTCTTCAGCCTCATACATAAATTTTTTAGCATTTCCACAAATAATTGAAAATCTTTAAGTTATAAAGAGTTGTTAAGAAGCATGAGGGTTTGTGATAAAATGTCAGCCCTTGTTTTTCATGGCCTTATAAACTTGGCAGCTTTCCGTTAAAAAAATGCGATTATGTCTCAAAATTTTTTCTAAAAGCAATTGGTCAGTAATTTGAGGCAAACCGTAAAAAATCAGATTAAATGACACCATCAATTCTTTTTGTTTCACTGCTGTTTGTAGGCATCAGTATGCTTGTTTCGGGCATCCTGAAGAGCAAGTTCAAGAAATACAGCAAGGTGGGATTATATAATAATATGTCGGGTAAGGAAATTGCCGAAAAGATGCTCCGCGACAATGGGATCTATGATGTCCAGGTGATCTCAGTGAACGGATTTCTCAGCGACCACTATAATCCCATGAATAAGACTGTGAACCTGAGCCCTGAAGTATACAGCGGCCGTTCGATCTCCGCTGCCGCCGTGGCGGCGCACGAATGTGGTCACGCGGTACAGCATGCTACAGCTTATAGCTGGCTGATGCTTAGAAGCCGCCTGGTTCCCGTGGTTCAGTTCAGCTCTTCCATAGTTCAATGGGTGCTGTTAGCAGGTATTTTCATGATCAACACTTTTCCACAGCTGTTACTGGGCGGAATTATCCTGTTTGCAGCCACCACGCTTTTCTCTGTGATCACACTCCCTGTTGAATTTGATGCGAGCCGAAGAGCCCTTGCCTGGTTGGATCAAAGAAACATGACCACTCCCCAGGAACATCCTAAGGCAAAGGACGCCTTGAAGTGGGCGGCCATGACCTACGTAGTAGCAGCCCTGGCATCTATTGCCACCCTGGTTCAATACATTCTTATCTACATGGGAGGTAGTAGAGATAGGAGTTAATAGGTAGTAATACTTAATTTTAATCAATTAATACAGCCGTGCAGCCCTCTGCACGGCTTTTTTGTCTCTAACCTTTGATTGAACGTTAATTATCTCATAATTTTACTCCTTTTAAAACCGAAAACCTTTCGCATGAGCAAATTGTACGGCTTTTTGTTAGGCTTGATAATGTTGAGCCTAAATGTGTCTGCACAGACAAAAGACGTTTCCGGAAAAGTTACTGATAGCAGGGATGGCTCAGGCCTTCCAGGTGTTACGGTAGCTGTAAAAAATGGAAATGCCAGCACAGTAACTGATGCTGATGGAGCGTTCAGGCTTTCTGTTCCCCAGACTGCCAATACGCTGGTGTTCTCTTTTGTTGGATATCAGACAGTTGAACAGGCTATTAGCAGCCAGATGAACGTTTCCCTTACCACTTCAGAAAAATCATTGAATGAAGTAGTGGTAGTGGGATATGGAACCCGTACTCGTAGAGAAGTAACCGGTTCTGTGGCTAAGGTTTCTGCAAAAGAAATTGCCAACACCCCGGCAACCAGTTTTGAAAGTGCTATCCAGGGTAGAGCGGCAGGTGTATTCGTTGAGCAGGAAAACGGTAAAGTAGGCCAGGGTATCAAAGTAAGGATCCGTGGTGCTTCTTCTGTAACTGCAGGAAATGAACCACTCTATGTGATCGATGGAATTCCGGTTATTACAGCAAGTCTTTCAAGCAACGGTGCTTTCACGAATCCTCTGTCAGATATTAATATGAATGATATTGAATCAGTGGAAATCCTGAAAGATGCATCGGCAGCTGCTATTTATGGTGCTCGTGCTTCTAACGGTGTTGTGCTTATTACTACCAAGAAGGGTAAGGCAGGACAATCAAAAGTTGAAGTCAATCTGTTTACCGGCTGGCAGGAGCCAACCCGTAAAAGGAAGTTCATGAACTCCAACCAGTACGTTGATTTCTTCACAGATGCGTCTGTACGTGGAGCAAGATATGACTATGCCCTTAATGAATCTTTTTACCAGTCTATTGGCTGGACCCTCCAGGATAATATCGATGACTATGTAAGTTTCACTGAAAGCCGCTTCACCAGGTATGCTGCAGGTAGCACTGACTGGAAGAAGGTGAATACGAACTGGGAAGACCAGGCATTCCAGACAGCTCCTATCAGCCAGGCTGATGTAAGCTTTTCCGGAGGTAATGACCGCACCACTTATTATATGGCCGGACAGCTTCTAGATCAGAAAGGTATCCTTGTTAGAAACGGTTTCAGAAGATATAGTGGTCGTTTGAACCTCGACCAGAAAGTTAAAGACTGGTTGAATGTTGGTTTGAACATGTCTTATGCACGTTCTATCAATAACAGGGTTTCAAATGATAACGCATTCTCAACTCCATTGCAGTCAGTTGCACTTTCTCCAATCACTCCGGTGATTGATCCTCGCACTGGTTTGCTTTCCGGGGAACTCGACAATGCGACCGGTCGTCCTAACACCAACTTCCCTGTTTATTATAACCCATTGCTGAGTGTTAAAGGTTCATCTTATAACACTAACTCAAACCGCACATTGGGTAATTTTTATGCAGAAGCGAAGTTCATGAAAGGTCTTTCCCTCAGAACTGAATTTGGTATCGACCAGTTAAACCAGACTGAAGAAGCTTACTACGGACCAATTACTGTTCGTAACGTAGGTGCTCCAAGAGGTTCAGGTTTTTATACTGCAGATAATGTTCAGAACTACAACGTGAACAGCTTCCTTAAATACATTACCAAAATTGGTGATAACCATAATCTCGATGCGGTTTTGGGTATGAGCTACCAGGATCAACAGATCAACAGTTCATATCTTGAGGCTGAACAATTTCCTTCAACTGCGTACAGAAAGCTGGATGCTGCATCTTCAAAAACAGATGCTACCACTTCTGAAAGCAAGTTCACCTTCACATCATACTTTGCTAGAGCAAACTATAAATTCAAGGATCGTTACCTCCTTTCATTGAGCGGTCGTTTTGATGCATCATCAAGGTTCGGTCCGGATTCAAGATGGGGTTTCTTCCCTGCAGCTTCTGCAGGATGGATCGTATCTGAAGAAGATTTCTTCCAGGAAGTTGGACCTATCAGCTTCTTTAAACTCAAAGCTTCTTACGGTCTTACCGGTAACGCTGAGATCGGAAACTTCGCATGGAGAGGTTTGTGGTCTGGTAACGGTGCTTATGCAGGTACTCCAGGACAGGTTCCTATCCAGTTAGCAAACCCAGGACTTAAGTGGGAGTCATCTGTAGGACTTGACGGAGGTTTTGAATTAGGATTCTGGAATAACAGGGTTAGCATTGAATTCGATTATTACAGAAGAAATACAAAAGATCTCCTTTTGAATGTTCAGGTTCCATCAACTTCAGGTTTCACCACACAGCTTCGTAACGTTGGTAAACTGAGAAACAGTGGTGTTGAATTCACTTTGAATACTGAGAACATTTCTACCAAGAATTTCAGGTGGACTTCAAATATCAACTTCGCAAGAAACAGGAACAAGATCGTTGATCTTGATGGTCAAAGACTTGGTGCTTCTTATAACCGCGCTATCGAAGGTCAGCCAATCGGTGTATTCGTAGCACGTGAATATGCTGGTGTTGATCCAAATAATGGTGATGCACTTTATTTCAAGAACACTTTGCTGGCGGATGGAAAACGTGATCGTTCAAAAACAAACGATTATAATGAAGCTGAAGAAGTTGTGATCGGTAATCCTAATCCTGATTTCATCTACGGTTTCAGAAACGTATTCACATACAGCAATCTTGAATTGGATGTGTTGTTACAGGGTGTTTATGGAAATGACATTTATGATGGTGGTGGACAATACTACTCTGCTAGTGGTAGTAATGGTTATGACAACCAGACCCTTGATCAGTTGAATGCATGGAAGCAGCCTGGTGATATCACCAATGTTCCTGAAGCAAGATTGTTCTATCCAAATGGTACAGATCCTTCAAGCCGTTATTTGCTGAATGGTTCTTACCTGAGAGTAAAAGCACTGAGCATCGCTTATACAATTCCAACTGCTGTAACATCTCGTTGGGGTGTTGACAGGATCAGGCTTTATGCACGCGGACAAAACCTGTTCACATTTACCAAGTACAAAGGATGGGATCCTGAAGTTAACGCTGACTACCAGTCATCCAACATCAACCAGGGTGTGGATTTCTACTCAGCACCTCAGATCAAATCTATTATCGTTGGTGTGAATATTGGTTTCTAATTAATTGATGAATAAACCTACAATAAATGAAAAATAGGATTATAAAAAGCTTGCTGGCATTGTTCCTGATCGCTTCAGTAGTCGGTTGTAACAAAAGGCTGGACGTACCACCTAAAAACTCAATTGACGAAAAGGATGCACTGAATACCAGCTCAGACGTTGAAGCAGCACTTGTAGGAGCTTACAGGCTCGCAGGTGATGGAGATGTTTTGGGAGGTAATGCACAGGTTGACCAGGAATTACTGGCTAATGAAGGAGATCTTAACTGGTCGGGTACCTACCAGGGTATGACCCAGATCTATAACAAGAATATCCCTGTGAACAATGGTTTTATAACCAACACATGGGCTAACACCTACACTGCGATCAACGTTCTTAATAACGTTCTAAGTTCAATTGAGAAAGTTGATGATAGTAAGAAAGATAAGGTTGAAGGAGAAGCAAAATTCCTGCGTGGACTTTTGTATTTCCAACTGGTTCAGGCTTATGCCAAAGACTGGAGTAATGGTGATCCTAATACCAACCTCGGTGTTCCTATCATCCTTGAACCAACAAGGGATATCAGTGAAGCATCAAAAGTTCCAAGGAATACAGTTGCCGAAGTATATTCTCTGGTGATCAGCGATCTGACCACTGCAAGAGATAAACTTCCTCAGACCAACAGTTTTTTTGCAACCACTTATTCAGCTTCTGCAATTCTTTCAAGAGTTTATATGCAGCAGGCTAAATATGCTGAAGCAGCAACTGAAGCAAACCGTGTGATCGCTTCAAACAGGTTTTCTCTTACTCCAACATATGCGGAGTCTTTCCCTGCTCCATTCCCATATGCTCCAAGAGAAAATACTTCTGAAGAGATCTTCGCTATCCAGGTGACAACAATTGTTGGTGTGAATGATTTCAATACTTACTTCTCTTCAAACGGACGTGCTGATATTGATATCACTGATTTCCACCTTAACAAGTATGAAGCAAATGATGACAGGCTTAACCTGTTCTATGTGGATGGTGGTTCTGTTTATACCGGTAAGCATGAAAATCAGTATGGTAACGTAACAATCGTTAGACTTGCTGAAATGTATCTTAACCGTGCAGAAGCAAACTTCCGTTTGCAACCTGCTGCTCCGATTGGTGGTATTACTCCTGAACAGGATATCAACAGGATCAGGGCAAGAGTTGGACTGGATCCAATCGATGCTGCAGATCTGACCCTGGATAAGATCATCAATGAGCGTCGTCTTGAGCTTGCATTCGAAGGCCAGGCACTGGCTGATGCAAAGAGATTGAAGAGAAACGTTGGTGCTACTCCGTGGAATTCACCTAAACTGGTTTACCCGGTTCCAGAAAGAGAGATCATCGTGAATGAGAACCTTGAGCAGAATGAAGGATATTAATCCTCTTTCCCGATACAATAAAATGGCCGCTGTTGATCAGCGGCCTTTTTTTATGTATTTTCTTTCTGATTATCGATTATCGATTTCCAATTTCAAATCACAGCTTTATCTCTTCCTCATGCTTATCAAAGAAATGATACTCTGTTAAATGATACTGGGAGTTCTCTTTTACTTTCACTTTCTTACCATACTTGAATCTCCATTTCCATTGCTTGGAATTAAAGAAAAATCCTTTGGTAAAGTGAGAGTACAAAATTGGATGTACCACTAAGGTTAGATCCTCGTGGTGGTGGGTGATCAGGTAAGATAAATTCTTTTCGATCTCATCTTCGAGCAGAAGTGTACTGGAGATCTTACCGGTTCCGTTACAGGTTGGACAAACTTCCTGGGTCTGGATATTCATCTCAGGCTTCATACGCTGCCTGGTGATCTGCATCAATCCAAACTTAGAGATAGGAAGCACCGCATGCTTTGCCCTGTCGGGTTGCATGAATCCTTCCATCGCTTCCATGAGTTTTTTCTTGTTCTCAGGAAGCTTCATATCAATAAAGTCTACTACAATGATACCTCCAAGGTCCCTGAGTCTTAATTGCCTTGAGATCTCTGCAGCAGCTTCAAGATTTGTTTCAAGCGCATTCTGCTCCTGGTTATTACTTACACTCTTGTATCCACTGTTCACATCGATCACATGAAGTGCTTCGGTATGTTCAATGATGAGATAAGCACCGGAAGGGAGATTCACCGTTTTTCCAAAAGCGGCTTTTACCTGCTTGGTGATTCCAAACTGGTCAAATATGGGCAGGCCATTACTATGCATGCTCACTATATCAACCTTATCAGGAGCAATACGGGAAATATAGATCCTGGTATCGTTGTATAAATTCTTATCGTTGATCACGATCTTGTTGAAGTCTTCATTCAACAGGTCGCGCAACATACTTGTGGTCTTGGTCTGCTCGCTCAGGATCTTGGAAGGAGGTGTGGCACCTTTCAGGTTACGCTGAATGGTTTTCCAGGTTTCTACCAGCATGGAAAGATCCTCATGCAATTCGGCAGTATTCTTTCCTTCAGCGGCAGTTCTGACAATTACTCCAAAGTTCTTTGGTTTGATTGCTTCAATGATCTTTTGCAATCTCTTGCGCTCATCAGAAGAATGGATCTTCCTTGATACAGCTACAATATCATTAAAAGGAGTAATGACAACAAAACGGCCCGGTAAAGAGATCTCGCAGCTCAAACGCGGTCCCTTGGCAGCAATAGGCTCTTTCAGGATCTGAACGAGGATATTTGGCTTGCCACTTAATACTTCATTGATCTTGCCGGTTTTGATGATCTCAGGTTCAACCTGGAAGTTGGCAAAATCAAATCCGTTCTGGTCGTTGATCGACTGCTGGGTGAATTTAAGAAGTGAGCGGGCGTATGGACTAAGATCGGTATAGTGAAGAAAAGCATCTTTTTCAAAGCCTACATCCACAAATGCAGCATTGAGTCCCGGAATGAGTTTCTTTACTTTTCCGAGATAAAGATCTCCTACCGCGAAACTCGCATCATTCTTTTCGTGATGTAGTTCAACGAGCTTTTTATCTTCTAACAATGCAATCTCTACTCCCTGGGGAGCGGCATTTATAATGAGTTCCTTATTCAAGCGTAAATTCTTTTACATCAAACCTAACCATCGTCACTGCAAGGAAGTGAAGCAATTTCCCAAGAAGTGGGCTGAAAAATACTGACTCCGTTCCAATAAACAAAACCTATCTGCAAGAACAAACTCAATTCAGCCAAATGAGGGAAGGGCCGATATGATCGGCCCCGTATTTCTTTAAGAAGATTAAATTAGCGACTCTTCTTCTTGTGACGGTTCTTTCTCAGTCTCTTTTTACGCTTGTGCGTCGCTATCTTATGACGCTTCCTTTTTTTACCACACGGCATAATACCCAGTTATTTAGTTTACAATTTATTAATCAACAATTCCTGAAAAGGAAATTATTTACTTAGTTCTGCGATCCTTCGATCGATCTCTTCAGTGATCCCCTTATTGGTGATCAGCTTTTTTGATGCCGTATACCATTTAACTGCATTCGGCTTATCTCCTTTTCTCTCGTAGGCTTCAGCCAGCATTACTACTGCTTCAGGATTTCCGGGCTGGGCTTCCACAACTTTACCTAATCTTTCAATTGCCCTGTCGTACTGCCCTGATACCATTCCCCCGATTCCCAGCATCATCTGGGCATACATATTATTCGGGTCCTTCTCGGCAACCTCCCTGATCATGCTGATTCCCTGCATTGGAGTTTCTGAGATCTCTCCAAAGAGATAACAACTTCCCAGTCCAACTTTCGATGAATCATTATTGGGATTGATCGCTAAAGCCTTCTCAAACAACTCTTTGGCATTGGATGCCAGCCATTCCTTCAATACATGATCCTGCTGACTTCTCACTCCATCTAAAAGGAAATGGGCAGCAAAGGTGAGACTTTTTTCAGAATTTTCCAATTTGGCAGCTTCTGAAGTATAATATGCATAAGGTAATAATGCGTGAACCGTGTCTTTATAGAAGTTTGCCAGCTGCCTGTAAACCTTGATCTGCTGGTCTTTTACATTGCCTCTTACTACCGCATTTTCCATCTGGGCAACTCTTGACTGCTGATCAGGAGTAAGCTGGGCCTTTGTGGTCGTAAGAACTGATTGAATATCAAAAGCCTTATGATCGTGAGTAGTGGAGCCTGAAGCGGCCTCCTGCTTTTTGGCTTCCGAAGGTTTGGGGGTAGGGATCGTCCTTCCAAAGAAATACATCAGGACAAATAAAAGAACTCCGGATGATATGAGGGCTATCTGCTGTTTTTTCAAAATTGCCGTTTTAGGCGGCAAATTTACATCTCATCATCCGGGTTTGGTTGATCTTCTTTGACAGATTGTAATTTTTTAACTTCTGCAACGAACTCTTTTGCAGGTTTGAATGCAGGAATGAAATGCTCAGGAATGTGTACAGCTACATTTTTCTTGATATTCCGGCCTATCTTTGCTGCCCTTTTCTTGGTTATAAAGGATCCAAAACCCCTGATATAAATATTTTCTCCCTGAGAAAGGGTTTCCTTGACCTCTTTGAACATGGTCTCGAGTGTGACAAGAACATCCACCTTTGGAATTCCTGTTTTTTCAGATATCTGGTTAACAAGATCTGCTTTTCTCATTTTGCTACTTTTAAACGTTGTGATAAATATATAATATCAAAACAATGCCAAATCACACATAATCAATCCATTATTGAAATTAAATGGAAAAACTGAAATAAGCAAGAAATCCGAAAAATGTATAAGTGAAATTTTCTATGCGGCATATTTGGGGAAACTTTTAGTTCCTAATTATGTTACTTGCACCAGCGTATGAATAAAGTTTTTGCTGAAAAATTACTCTACTGGAACAGGAATTCGAATAACCGGGAAATGCCCTGGAAAGGAGAAAAAGATCCATACAAGATCTGGCTCAGCGAGATCATACTCCAACAAACACGTGTTGAGCAGGGACTTGAATACTATAAAAAATTTATTTATACATATCCTACTGTCACTAAGCTTGCATTCGCGCCAATTGATGATGTATTGAAACTTTGGGAAGGCCTGGGATATTATTCGCGTTGCAGAAATCTTCATCACACTGCCTGCTATATTGCTTTTGAACTTGATGGTAAATTTCCTTCAACATATATCGAACTACTTAAACTAAAAGGAGTTGGTGCCTATACTGCAGCAGCCATCTCTTCCTTTGCGTTCAATGAACCCAGGGCAGTAGTGGATGGGAATGTTCAAAGAGTTCTTTCCCGCTATTTTGGAATTACAACTCCAATAGATTCTACCAATGGAAAGAAGTTGTATGCAGATCTGGCTCAAAGCCTTATTGATGTTGATCAACCTGCAAGCTATAACCAGGCTATCATGGACTTTGGAGCCACCATTTGTAAACCGCAACAACCCCTATGTGATTCATGTCCTTTTATAAAAGATTGCCAGGCTTATGCCCACGACCAGGTAAGGTCTCTTCCTGTAAAAGAAAAAAAGCTAATTCGTAAGATTCGCTATTTCAATTATTTCATCATTGAAACTCCATCCGGGATCATGGTCCGGAAACGTGAATCAAAAGATATCTGGAATGGGCTCAACGAATTTTTCCTTGTTGAATCCGACGCTCCTTTAAAAGATCCTGCAGCAACGATTTCAAAAACACTTTCAACAGGCGTCAAAACTGTTCATCAAATTTCTTCATACAGGCAATTGCTGACCCACCAGGAAATCAAAGGAACTTTCTACAAGGTAAATCTTGAGGAAGCCCCTGAAAAAGATGGATACAACTTCATTTCCAGGGAACAGATCAGCAGGATCGCATTTCCCAGGATCATCAATCAATTCCTTTCAGAGCATCCATTTTAATCTTCAAAAAATGGTTGGTTTAAATTTTTAAATAATTAATTTTAAAGAAGATGGTACGATAGACGAATTGCTAACCAGAAAATTTTATCTATATGAGAGGAGTTAACAGGGTAATGCTAATAGGAAATTTAGGTAGAGATCCGGATATCCAACACCTTGAAGGCAATATCGCAGTGGCAAAATTTCCGCTGGCAACAACGGAAACTTTTAAAGACAGGGCAGGTAAATTGATCTCTCAAACAGAATGGCATACAGTGGTGCTTTGGAGAGGACTTGCAGAACTGGCTCAAAAATATCTACATAAAGGCAGCCTGGTTTATATTGAAGGCAGACTGAGAACAAGAAGCTGGGAAGATAAAGAAGGCAATAAAAAGTTCGCAACTGAAGTGGTAGGTGACAACCTGATCATGCTCGATAAAAGGACTGACGGAAACTATCATTCATCTTCTCATAATGACCCGTTGGAAGGTTTCAATCCCGATATCCCACCAATGGCAGACCCATCACCTGATTTGTTTTAAAAGACTTATTTCGCAGGTAAGCAGCATAATTTATTTTTGTAACCATATCTTAGAGGGCAGGGCAGACCTGCCTTCATGATTAAGGCTTGCCTGTCATCATTAAACCATTGACTTGGAAACATTGAACATTGTACTTCTAAATAACTTCAGTCCAATTCTTCTCGCAGCCACCGCACAGGGTTTGGTGCTGCTGGGGTTTGTAATTGTAGTTCTCCTGATACTTTCTTTTTTTGTTTCCGGCGCTGAAGTTGCGCTGTTCTCACTTTCTTACAAAGACATCAACCTGCTTAAAAGCAAGCAGGATACAGGCTGGAAAAGAGTGGTAAACCTTCTCGAAGAACCCAGGAACCTCCTGGCTTCACTGCTGGTGGCCAATAGCCTGATCAATATTGCCATCATCATTCTGACCAATGTGATGATCGACCAGGTAATGAACCTAAGGCCAGAATTCTGGTGGGCTGCACTGATCATCAAGATCATCATCATCTCAGCGTTGATCATCTTATTTGGTGAGATCCTTCCAAAAGTTCGGGCCACACAGAATAATCTTCGCTTTGCATATGAAGCATCCTATGTTGTAGAGATCATCAATTATATGTTTGGAAGACTTGGTGCAAGGCTCATCAGCATGTCTGATTCTTTCGAACGTTTTGTGGGAGGGAAAACCTCCAAAGCCTATGCACAGCAGCAACTTGAAGAAGCCATTCGTTCCACCGTAGAAGAAGTGGAAGAGCAACGCATGCTTGCTGGCATTTACAAATTCGGAGATATCACCGTTAAACAAATTATGCGTACAAGGCTTGATGTAAGCGGTGTTGATTCCCAGGTGAGTTTCGCTGATCTGAAAAAACGTATCGAGGAACTTCATTATTCAAGGATCCCGGTTTTCAGGAAAAGTCTTGATGAGATCGTGGGTATCATTCATACCAAAGATGTTTTAAGCTACCTGAATGAACCGGATGACTTTAACTGGAACCAGTTGATCAGGCCTCCGTTCTTCGTTCACCAGCAGAAATATATTGAAGACCTGCTGAAAGAATTTCAAACCAAAAGAATTCACTTTGCTGTAGTAGTGGATGAATTCGGTGGAACCAGCGGTATCGTTACCATGGAAGATATAGTTGAAGAGATCATTGGCGAGATCAGTGATGAGTTTGATGAAGAAGAGACCAGTAACCGCAAAATGGAAGATGGTACTTATGTGTTCGAAGGAAGAACCATGATAAATGATGTTTGCAGGATCATGAATGTAAGCCAGGATACTTTCGACTCGCTGCGTGGTGATAGTGATTCACTGGCAGGGCTACTTCTGGAAGTGTATGGGAAGATCCCCGAATTAAATGATGTGATCGTGCTTGGCGATTTCGAATTCACCATCCAGGATGTTGAAAGAAACAGGATCCGTAAAGTAAAAGTGGCTATTAAACCACAGTAAATCATATGAGGCTGATAATTTTTCTGCTGATAGTAGTTTCAATTTCCTGCAATAGCGATTACACCATTCGTCAGCGCGGATATTTCAAAATTGATCTTCCTGAACATAAATACCAGTCGTTCGACAGGCCGGGATTTCCTTATTCATTTGAGTATCCCACTTATGCCAACATTGTACAGGATACAACTTTCTTTGAATCAGAACCAGAGAATCCTTACTGGATAAATATCGACTTCCCATCCCTCAACGGAAGGATCTATATCAGTTATAAATCCACTAAAATCAATAAGTTCGACAACCTTGTGGCAGATGCTTTTAAAATGACCTACAAGCACACAACCAAGGCTACAGAGATCAAAGATTCATTGATGAAAACCGACCAGGGTGTAACGGGTGTTTTCTTTTCAGTGGGTGGAAATGCAGCTACAGCCAAACAATTCTTCCTTACTGATACCACAAGCCACTTCATTCGCGGAGCGCTTTATTTCGATGCCTCACCCAATGCGGATTCATTGGGGGTTGTCAATAATTTCCTCGAACAGGATATGAAGCACCTGATCAATACCTTCCGCTGGAAGAACTAATCGTCGCTTTGACTGCTTACCCGTATTTTTGCTGAAATTTTAATCTGTGATCGCAATTGATAATGTTTTGGTAAGCGACCTGGTAATTGGGGAGCAGTTTGTTTGTGACCTTACCAAATGTAAAGGAGGCTGTTGTGAAGAAGGAGATGCAGGTGCGCCTCTGACAAATGAAGAACTTGACCTCGTTAATGAAGTATACGAAGCTGTAAAACCTTACATGACCGAAGCCGGTATCAGGTGGGTGGAAAAATATGGCCGATACACATATGACAGGGAATTTGGTTGGGTTACACCAACAATTGATGGGGGGCTCTGCACATATGCTTTCAGGGATGAAAAAGGCATTATCAAATGTGGAATTGAGCAGGCTTACCGAGATGGCAAGATCACCAGCTTCAAAAAACCAATCAGTTGTCATCTTTACCCGATCCTTGTTTCAAAAGGAAAGGATGGAGATTTCGACAGAATGAACTACGAACCGCGTGAGATCCTTTGTAAACCCGGCTGTATCAATGGTAAGAAACTAAAAGTTCCTGTTTACCAGTTTCTGAAAGAGCCAATCATTCGTATGTATGGAGAAGAGTTTTATGAAGCGCTGGATCAACTGGCTGCTCAAATGAAAACTGTAAAATGAAAAAGTAATGGCTGAACAACTGAATTCATTTCTTGCTAAAAGCACTATTAAAGCTGCAGATCTTGAACACCGTAAAAAAGTGCATTTCAATATCAGCAAGTACAATGCAGTTGTTCCCATCGGGAAAAAACAGTTCGTTGATGTTGACCTTGCAAGAGAGCGTGCAAAAAATATCAAATGGCGTGCTATCGAATCCCTTGATTCAATGCTTGAGGATTTTGAAAATAACCTGTCGGCCCGCGGTGGTAAAGTGATCTGGGCAGAAGATGCAAAACAGGCTCTTGAAGAGATCGGAAAGATCTGTGAGGCACACCAGTGTAAAACTGTGGTGAAGAGCAAGAGTATGGTTACAGAAGAGATCCATCTGAATAAATATCTTGAATCGAAGGGAATAGAAAGTGTTGAGACAGACCTGGGTGAATATATTCAGCAACTTGATGGAGAACCACCATACCATATTGTAACTCCTGCCATGCATAAAAGCAAGGAAGATGTTGCAAAGCTTTTTTATCAAAAATTACATACTGCTCCAAACTTAAGCCCGGAACAACTTACAATTGTTGCACGCGAGAACCTTCGAAAGAAGTATGTACAGGCTGAAGTGGGAATTACCGGTGCAAATTTTATCATATCGGATATTGGTGGAATTGCTGTAACTGAAAATGAAGGAAATGCCAGGCTCAGTGCGGCCTTCCCAAAAGTTCATATTGTGATTGCAGGGATTGAAAAAGTAATTCCTTCAATGCATGATCTTTCAACTTTCTGGCCCCTGCTTGCAACATTTGGAACCGGTCAGAGAGTTACAGTATACAATTCGATAATCTCAGGTCCTCGTCAACCAAATGAAATTAATGGACCTGAAGAGATGTATGTTATCCTGCTTGATAATGGTCGGACAAATATTCTTGCTAATGAAAAGGCGAGAGAATCTCTTTACTGTATTCGTTGCGGTGCATGTTTGAATGCATGCCCTGTTTATAAAAATATTGGAGGACATGCATATGAAACAACATACAGCGGTCCGATCGGATCGGTGATCACCCCGCATTTGAAGGAAATCGATGAGTGGAAGCACCTTAGCTATGCATCTTCTCTTTGTGGGAACTGTACAGAGGTATGTGCAGTAAAGATCAACCTCCATGAGCTTTTGCTGGAAAATCGTCATGAAGCAGTTAGTTCCGGTTCAAATTCATTCTCAGAGAAAATGGCCTGGAAAGCCTGGAAGATCGCCAGTCTGAACAGGAAGATGATGAACATGGGAACGGGTAACCTGAAAAATATGGTGGTGAATAAGATCTTCAAATCCTGGACTACACATCGTTCTGATCTGGAATTCTCCAATAAAACATTCAACCAGATGTGGAAGGATCGTAATAAGATCTAGGCCCGTCCTTTCTTAAAAGCTTTATTGATCAGGTAAACACCATAAAGTGTGATCAATCCTCCAAATACAATATAGGTGGTCATGTGCTCATCGAACAGCAAGGTTCCTAAAAGTACTGCTACCACGGGGTTGATATAGGCATATACCGATGTCTGTTCAGCAGAAAGATTTTGCAATGCATAGAGATATGCAATGAAAGAGATCACTGATCCGAATATTACCAGGTAAGAAATAGCGGTCCATGACTGCCATGGAATTGATTTCATCGGTATCCACATGCCGGTGAATTTCGAAGTTAGTCCAAGCGCAATTCCAGAAATGAACATCTGCCATCCAAGACTGAAATAAGGATTGAATGATTTCGCCTGTTCTTTTGTATAGATGGTTCCAAATGCCCAGGACCATGTCGCCGCAATAGAAAGTATGATTCCGAATGTGAACTCTGGGTTCAGGAAATTATGGAGGTTCTCATAAAAGATCACGCAGATCCCTCCAAATCCAAGTCCAAAGCCAATCAGGGCTTTAACCGACATTTTGGATTTCTTTCCAAACAAAGAAATGACCACCAGCCATAACGGAAATGCTGCTGCAATGATGGCACCCAATCCTGCAGAAATAAATTTCACTCCCCAGGTAGAGAGACCGTTGCTTAAAAAGAAGTTTAGAAAACTTAGAATGAAAATGGACTTCCATTCATTCCACCTTGGAAGAACTCTTCCTTTATAGGTGAAGTAAATCAAATAAGCCAGTCCCCCCAGAAACTGGCGGATTCCTGCCAGTTGCAATGCCGGCATATGTTTCACTCCCTGCTTGGAAGCGATCCATGTTGTGCCCCAGAAAAAACACACAAGTCCAAGAGCGATCAACGCCTTGGACTTAGTGCCTCTGTTCCTCATTATTGTTGAATATCCTTGTTTCACTAATGTTTGAAATGCCTCATGCCGGTAATTACCATGGCGAGACCATTTTGCTTGCAGTATTCGATTGAATCGTTATCCCTGATAGATCCACCAGGTTGAATAAATGCAGTGATGCCTGCTTCATGTCCTAACTGAACGCAATCATTGAAAGGGAAAAATGCATCAGATGCCAATACCGCTCCGTTCAGATCGAAATTGAATTGCTTTGCTTTTTCAACTGACTGCCTCAAAGAATCGATCCTGCTGGTTTGTCCGCATCCTTTTCCTACCAGCATCTTATCCTTCACCAGTGCAATGGAATTAGATTTCAAATGCTTGCAGACAATATTCGCAAATTCAAGATCCTGTTTTTCCTGTGAAGATGATTCTCTTGCACCCACTTCTTTCCACTCCTGGAATGATCCTTCATCAATATCCTGAACAAGTGTTCCATTCAAAATGCTCTTGTACATTTTACCGGCACCGCCTGTATGAGGATGACATTGAAGTAAGATCCTGTTTTTCTTAGTGGTCAATACACTCATTGCATCTGCATCAAATCCCTGTGCGATCAATACTTCAAAGAAGATCTCGCTGATGGCTTCAGCTGTAGCTTTATTGATCACACCGTTACAAACAAGAACTCCACCGAATGCAGATTCAGGATCTCCTGCCAGTGCGGCTTTCCAGGCTTCTTCAATGGTTGGTCTTGACGCTACTCCACAAACATTTGTATGCTTGATGATCGCAAAAGTAGTTTCATTGAATTCCCTGATAAGCTGGATAGCAGCGTCAATATCTACCAGGTTATTATATGAAATCTCTTTTCCGTGAAGCTGCGTGATCACCTTTTTCAGATCCCCAAAGAATGAAGCTTTTTGATGAGGGTTTTCTCCGTAACGCAATGGTGTTTCAGGACCATTGTTCAGAGTTTGAATAGGGTTTGATTGATTGAAATAGTTTGAAATTGCAATATCATATTGTGCACAGATCTCGAATGCTTTCGCCGCAAATTTTCTTCTCTCCTCCAGTGTAGTGGTGGCTGAATTTGTGATGATCACATTTTCCAGGTCAGCGTATTGAGCCGGTGAAGCAACGATCACAACATCTTTATGGTTCTTGGCTGCAGCCCTGATCAGGGAAACACCTCCAATATCTATCTTTTCAATGATCGCCTGTTCTTCACTTGTTTTCTGAAGTGTTTCTTCGAAAGGGTAGAGGTCAACGATCACCAGGTCCAGTTCAGGAATGGAGTATTGCTTCATTTCCTGGATATCTGAATCAAGATCCCTTCTGCCCAGGATCCCACCAAAGATTGCAGGATGCAGGGTTTTTACTCTTCCTCCCAGGATTGAAGGATATGTTGTCAGGTCCTCAACCGGCGTTACCGGGATATTCAGTTGTTCGATAAATTTCTGTGTTCCTCCGGTAGAATAAAGTTTTACATCTAGGGCATGCAATTGCTTCACAATTGTTTCCAGTCCATCCTTATAAAAAACGGAAATAAGTGCCGATTGAATCTTTTTGGTCATTGTAGCGCGATTTGTGGGAACCGCAAAACTATATCAATTAAAACTCTTTACAAAAGCACCTTCCGTTCCGATAAAGTAGTAATCTTCTGAAACCCTTTCTACGGCTGATTTCCACTGTACGATCTTTTTCTTTCCATCAATACCTTGTATTATAATTTGTTTGCTCATTAAAGCAAGGCCTACCTGGTTGATCTTTACATCAGCCATTCTACCCGGATATAGAACCAATGAATGTTTCCTGATACCAAACAAAGTTCTTGAGGGCTCTATATACCTTTTGAAATTATTTCCATCTATCACTGCTGAATCTGCTATCATGATAGTTTCATCTCCGTAAATAATATCCATTGCCCTTGTCTTGCCTGCATTGTAAATGATCACCATGTTTTGCCTTGCAACAATTCTTTGCCATTGAATATGGGCTAAAAAGATCAGCCATATGCATACAAGCCCTGCGTTAAATAATAATTTAATGCTGTATTTCTTATAGAAGTAAAAACAGGTTATTGCGCCAAACATCAGCCAGGATTGAATTTCACTGATCCTCAATGGATATATAACAGATAGAGGTAATTCACTAAAAAAATCAACTGTTTGATTCATCAAACCAATCAGCCAGCTTATTGAGGTTCCAAGAATAGACGCAAAAGGATTTATGGCAGAAACTGCACACAAGAGGATCTCCAGCATCAGGATCAGGCTCGACAAAGGCACACAGATCATGTTGGTAAACACAAAATATACCGGGAACTGGTGAAAATTATACAGGATAATCGGAAGCGTTAATAACTGTGCAGCCAACGTTACCGAGCACATTTTCCATAACTTATCGAGTAATTTATTTGGGATATAGAGCAGATCATACGCAGGTTTTGCAAATAAAACCAGTCCGAGTACAGCTGTATACGACAATTGAAATCCCAGGTCCCACAACCAGTACGGATCATAGGATAGCAGTAAAAATGCAGATGCAAATAAACTATTTAAAATATTGGATCGCTTCTGAAATGATTCACCCCATACAATGATTGAAAACATGGCAGCAGAGCGAACAACTGATGGTGAAGCCCCGGCAAGCAATGTAAAGATCCACAGGCAAAGGATTACCAATAAAGCCTTAGCCCAGCTTTTCTTTTTGAATAGTACAGATAATAATTTTTCAATGATAAGATAAACCAGTGCAAGGTGCAATCCGGAAATGGCGATCACATGTACAACCCCTGTATTGCTGTATCGTTGTAGCAAGTCCCGATCAAGATCTTCCTTATAGCCAATGAGGAGTGCTTCTGCCAGACCAATTTCTGAGGAAGGAATGTTTTTTCTAAAAGTATTCAGTACATTTTTTTGCAGGAACAGGATCAGTTTTTCCAATGCTTTTGCATCATTGTAACCGGAAAGTTTATAGTCATTGTTCTTTAGAAATGCCTGGTGATAAACCTGCTTCAATCCGCAGTAACGCTGGTAATTGAATCCACCAGGATTATGATTTGAAGGAATTAATTCCGCAACATTCCTGATAAAAATATGATCCCCGGTTTCTACCTTGGGCCGAAGACTATCTTTCCTGAAATATAATAGCAGCCTGCCTTTGAGACTGTCCGATATTATAGTTCCTTCTGTTTTATAGGTCGATTGTTTTTCAGAAAGCTCCGCATTAATCCTTACTCTTAAAATATTCACCATTTTTGCATGATGGCCTATCCACGTGGTGTTAGTTTTTACATCCTTCGAATAAATGCATAGCATTCCAAATGCAAACAAAAGAATGTTGACTACTAAACCATTGATCCTTCGCAACCGATATTGCAAAGGAATATCTGCAAACGAATAAAGGATAATTGCTATCAGGCAGATGATCGCTAAAGTGCCACCTGTATATGGATGTGTTGAAGTATAATTCTGACATGCGATTCCCGCAATAAAAGGAATAATGATCCTTAAGAAAGGAATTCTTTTCCAGGAAGGCACAAGCTGTAACTGCATTCCTCAAATTGAAGAATGCAGTTCAACCTGCAATGATGTTTACAACAGGAAATAATGTGATTTTACTTTGGAATCAGCCACTTAGTTACATAAGCGATCTGTCCCAAATGGTAGATATCATGTTGTATCAACCCTTTTAACAGGAAGCGGAAATTATATTCCCTATAATCAACTTTTTTATCAAGTATGGAATCATCTTTAGCTTTCAATTCCATAATGATCTTTTGGTGAAGGGATTCAAGTTCTGAAAGTCCCTTGCTCCATGTGTGCAACAATGGATCAATACTGCGCCAGTCAAGCTCTTCAAAGGTCTTGAGATCTTTTTCTTTATCTCCCCTCAACCTGTGTAAAGTAAAGTCTGCCCAGGTTACCATATGATAAACCAGTTCGATCAGAGAATGGCCTTCACCATTTGGTTTCTTAAAAACATCTGCCGGGTGGACGTCGGCCAACAATGAAAATAATGAACGTCCAAACCATGGTTCTCCAAAAAGAACCAGATCTATATCCTTTATGATAGCGTCTATTTCCTGTCTCATATCAAAATTTACGAATAAAAAAGCCCTGCATCAAGCAGGGCTCCTTATATCGATCATTAAATTTTTATTTGGATAGATACATGCTCCTGTCTTTGTACAACTGCCTGAAGTATGGATCTCTAAGGTCTTTGATGAACCTGATCGCTTCACCGGTACTCTTCATTTCCGGTCCAAGCTCGATCTTAACTCCCGGGAACTTGTTGAAACTGAACACCGGCTCTTTGATCGCATACCCTTTCAGCCTTTTCACAAACTTGAAATCCTTCAGCTTGCTATGACCAAGCATTACTTTGGTAGCAACATTAAGGTAAGGGATCTGGTAAGCTTTAGCAATG
Organism: uncultured bacterium; assembly: GCA_966112615.1. Lineage (GTDB taxonomy): Bacteria > Bacteroidota > Bacteroidia > Chitinophagales > Chitinophagaceae > Flavitalea. The sequence continues at coordinate 30,081 of CBHWDO010000001.1, read as the reverse complement.
AACGGAGTAGTCCTGGAAGCTCTCGGGTTTGCTTCGATCACGAATACTTTACCATCCTTGATCGCAAACTGGATGTTGATCAGTCCGCGGATATTCAGTGCAAACGCGATCTTCTTAGCGTATTCCTCCATTGTTGCAACGATCAACGGCGACAGGTTGAACTCCGGTAACACTGCATTGGAATCTCCAGAGTGAATACCTGCAGGTTCAATATGCTCCATCACTCCCATTACATGGATCTCATCTCCATCACAGATCGCATCGATCTCAGCTTCCTGGCACCTGTCGAGGAAATGGTCGATCAGGATCTTATTTCCAGGAATATGCTTCAGCAAACTTACAACTGCGCTTTCCAGTTCTTCATCGTTGATCACGATCCTCATTCTTTGTCCACCCAATACATAGCTCGGGCGAACAAGCACAGGATAACCAACCTTATTTGCAACTTCCACCGCTTCATCAACTGTGTAAGCAGTTCCGTATTGAGGGTAAGGAATATTCAGTTCTTTCAGCATATCACTGAAACGACCGCGATCTTCCGCGATATCCATATTATCATAAGAAGTACCGATGATCTTAATTCCCTTTTCATGAAGTCTTTCAGCCAGCTTCAATGCTGTTTGTCCACCAAGCTGAACAATTACACCTTCAGGTTTTTCATGCTCGATGATCTCCCAAAGGTTTTCCCAGAATACCGGTTCGAAGTAAAGCTTATCAGCCATATCGAAGTCGGTTGAAACAGTTTCAGGATTACAGTTCACCATGATAGCTTCATATCCGCATTCTTTCAGCGCCAGCAAACCGTGTACACAGCAGTAGTCAAACTCAATCCCCTGGCCGATCCTGTTAGGTCCTGAACCAAGTACGATGATCTTTTTCCTGTCACTAACCTTGGATTCGTTATAGTTTCCTGATTCAAATGTTGAGTAGAAGTATGGAGTCTTCGCTTCAAATTCTGCGGAACAGGTATCTACCATTTTGAAAACCCTTTTCAGACCTAAGGCCTTACGTTTTTCATAGATGGCTTCATCATTACTGTCCTGCATGATCAGCGAGATCTGCTGATCACTGAATCCATGGAACTTGGCTTCTTTCAGCAATTCATCCGGAAGGTTGTCCAGTTTATGTTTCGCGATCTCTTTTTCAATTTCAACGATCTTGGCAATTTCATTGATGAACCACCTGTCGATACCGGTTGCTTTCTGGATGGTTCCGATAGATACTCCAAGCATCAGCGCATCTTTGATCCTGAAAATCCTGTCCCACTTTGGAGTTTTGATATAAGTGATGAGTTCATCAGCACTCATTATGCTCTTTGTATAGTTTCCTAAACCAACTGCATTGTTTTCGAGCGACTGGCAGGCTTTCTGAATTGCTTCGGTAAAGCTTCTTCCAATTGACATTACTTCTCCTACAGATTTCATCTGCAAGCCCAGTGTATCGTTTGCTCCTTTGAATTTATCGAAATTCCAGCGTGGCATTTTCACGATCACGTAATCAAGAGCTGGTTCGAAGTATGCTGAAGTTGTGCCTGTGATCTGGTTTTTAAGTTCATCCAGTGTGTAACCAATCGCAAGTTTAGATGCGATCTTGGCAATTGGATACCCGGTTGCTTTGGATGCCAGTGCAGAGGAACGGCTTACCCTTGGGTTGATCTCTACCGCAATGATCTTTTCGGTTGCAGGGTCCATCGCAAATTGAACGTTACATCCGCCTGCAAACTTTCCCATTCTCCTCATCATCTGGATACCCTTGTTACGCATTTCCTGGTATGCGGTATCGCTGAGCGTCATGGCTGGAGCCACCGTTATGGAATCCCCTGTATGAACACCCATCGGGTCAACATTCTCAACTGTACAGATGATCACTACGTTGTCATTCTTATCTCGAAGTAATTCCAGTTCATACTCTTTCCAACCCAATACTGCTTTTTCTACCAAAACCTCATGTACAGGAGAAGCGCTCAAACCTCTGTCAAGTGCTGCTTCCAGGTCTTCCTTGCTGTGCACGAAACCACCTCCTGTACCACCAAGGGTAAATGAAGGACGAATCACCAGCGGGAATCCGATTTCCTGGGCGAACTCCTTTCCTTCAAGCAGGGAGTTGGCAACTTTTGAAGGAGCAACGGGAATTCCCATTTCCACCATTAGCTGGCGGAACAGGTCCCTGTCTTCTGCAGTCTTGATTGCAGCAACATCAACACCGATCAGTTTTACACCATATTTTTCCCAGACACCGAGTTCATCGGCCTCCATGGTTAGGTTCAACGCTGTTTGTCCACCCATTGTAGGAAGAACCGCATCGATCTGGTTTTCTTCCAGGATCTGCTCGATACTTTCCACTGTCAGTGGCAACAGGTACACCTTATCCGCCATCATAGGGTCGGTCATGATCGTTGCCGGGTTACTATTAATGAGTATCACTTTGATACCCTCTTCACGCAGACTTCGGGCGGCCTGTGAACCGGAATAGTCAAATTCGCAGGCTTGACCAATAATAATAGGTCCGGAACCAATAATTAATACCGACTTAATAGATGGATCTTTAGGCATTTTTTTTCTGTGGGATTATGCTTGTAAAAAAAACAAATTGCGCAAAGGTAAGGCTATGGAGTTAAAGTGGACCAGAAAAATTTGAAATAAAAAAGCCTTTCCCTGTGAGGAAAGGCCTGTTGTATCAGAGGAAATACTAATTAACTCTTGTGGAAGGAAGCAAGTTCGATATCATCCAGGGCAACGCCTCCATCTCTGACCATCTTCTTTTCTGCAGCGATCTGCTTCTTCTCTTCGTGCCTGTTACGGAATTTAAATACCCATTTCTGTTTTGCTTCATTGCCCTTTAATAAACCTATCAAAGGTGCAAGCGCCAGCATCATTACGATTGGCCATTTGTTGTAAAAGTGGTTCATTTGGAGGTAGGCTTTAATGATTATAAATACGACATTCCTAATACACGAAATGCTGCCTGTTGTTTATAAAAAACCATACCATTTGTTAAGTTGAGTATGTTAAGTTTTTTAAAACTTACTTTTGCGGCAATTTCAGGCTATGGAAAGGATCTGTTCGAATCTACTGTTGTTAGGGCTTTTGATGATTTCTTTAGTGGTTAAATCTCAACCTCTATCTCCTTCTTACCCAAAGGGATATTTTCGCAATCCCCTCAATATCCCCATAAGCCTTAGTGGTAATTTTGGGGAATTAAGACCCAACCATTACCATATGGGGTTGGATATGAAAACCCAGGCAAGGGAAAACCTGCCAATTTATGCTGCCGCTGACGGATATATTTCCCGAATCAAGATAGAACCTTCCGGATTTGGGAGAGCTTTATATATTTCTCATCCGAATGGGTTTACTACGTTATATGCACACATGAACGACTTCAATCCAACTATTGAAGCGTATTTAAAAAGGAAGCAGTACGAATTGGAACAGTGGAATGTGATGCTGGAATTACCTGTAGGTGTGCTTCCGGTGAAAAAAGGAGATTTTATTGGATATAGTGGAAACACAGGCGGTTCGCAGGCTCCGCACCTCCATTTCGAAATCAGAACGACAGATGGAGACGTTAACCTGAACCCATTTCTATTCGGTTTCGATATCCCTGATAATACAAGGCCAAACCTCCTTAGAATAGGAATTTACGACAGGACCAAAAGTGTCTATCACCAATCACCGAAGATCTATCCATTAAAATCGGCAGGAGCCGGGAAGTTTATAGCTTCAACTGGTGTTTTGAAAGTCAATACACCTATGATCAGTTTTGGTGTTACAGGTTATGATACGCATACCGGTTCTTCCAACCTGAACGGAATATTTTCCGGAACCCTTGTGGTGGATGGAGTGGCTGTTAATGGTTTTGTGATGGACCGGATCAGTTACAATGATACAAGGTACCTTAATGCCCATATAGATTACAAGTTGAAGAGTGCCTCGAATATCTATATGCAACATCTATCAGAATTGCCCGGCTATATCAATTCTATCTATTGGAAAAAAGAAGGCAATGGTGTGATCGATATATCAGATGAAGAAGTTCATGAAATTGAAATTGTTGTGAAAGATGCCAATGGAAATACTTCTACTGCAAGCATCAAAGTGCAATACTCAGGTGCTGAACCTGCTGAAGATAAACTTCCGGGAAAGATGTTCTACCCGATGATGCTGGATGTTTTTGAGTCGCAGGAATGTGAATTTTTTATCGGTGAACAATGTTTATATGATTCCGTAAAGATTACTTACAATAAGCTCAATGCATCTTCTCCAATGGCCGTATCATCATTGCATTCAATAGGGAATTATTTTATTCCCATGCAGGATTCAATGCTGGTTAGGATCAGGTCCAATAAAGAGTTGAGTGAAGATCAAAAAAACAGGACAGTGATGCAATGGTATGCAGGATCAAAGAAGTCTGTTCAGAAAGTTGAATGGAATGGAGATTGGGCTTCTGCATCATTCAGGGATCTTGGGTTTTTCCAATTGCTGGTTGATAATGAACCACCGATTATTGTACCCTCGGGATTTACTGATGGGTCGGATCTTTCTAAGGCTTCACGAATTGTTTTTACGGTAAAAGACAACCTGGACAAATTCAAAAATGTGCGAGTGGAAATTAATGGCAAATGGATCCGTTTTAGCAATGATAAAGGAAGAACATTTATTTACAGGTTCGATGAAAAAGTTGGTTCAGGACAGCATACCATGGTGATCCGGGCTGAAGATGAAGCCGGAAACACTACTGTGAGAACCTATAATTTTCGCAGGTAAACAATTTTTTACAGATACTGTTATTTCGACAAATCACACGCTATGATAACATTGAAAGAAGGCGATAAGGCTCCCGCATTTACAGCTAAAGACCAGGATGGCAATAAGGTTTCACTGAAAGATTTTGCAGGTAAAAAAGTGGTGTTGTACTTCTATCCTGAAGATTCAACTCCAACCTGTACCGTGCAGGCATGTAATCTTCGCGACAATATGGGCATATTGAATTCACATGGATTTACTGTATTGGGTGTAAGTCCTGATGATGAAGCTTCACACAAAAAATTCATAGAGAAACAATCACTTCCATTCACGCTGTTGGCAGATCCTGAACACAAGATCATTGAGAAGTATGGTGTTTGGGGAGAGAAGAATATGTATGGTAAGAAATACATGGGTCTTTTAAGAACGACTTTCATTATTGATGAAAATGGTGTGATCAAAAAGATCTTTAAGAAACCGAAGTCGAAAGAGCATGCACAGGAAATAATTAAAGCAGGTGTATAAATGATCCCGGAATTTTTTCCGGGTTTTTTTTTGAATGTAGCAACCCCTGTTTATCATTCACCGTAAACTCTCTTTAATACCATTAACATAAACCAACACAACATGAAGAGGGTAACACTTGCTGTGCTTATCTCTGCAGCTACTCTATTGTCTTATTGTTCCGGTGATAAAGATGAAACACTCAATCCCGGTGGAAATGCCTGCGATGGCGTCAATGCTAACTTTGCAGCACATGTACAACCAATCTTAACCACCAGCTGTGCCACAAATTCATCCTGCCATGGTGATGGAAGTGCTAATGGACCTGGACCTCTCACAAACTATACACAGGCAAAGAATGCTGCTACGCAAATTCAAAGTGCAGTCACTTCAGGAAGAATGCCCAAGAACGGTTCACTTACTACTGCCCAAAAGAACACCATCAATTGTTGGGTGAATGCCGGTGCGCCAAATAACTAATGATGAAGAAGTATATCGTATTGATCGCAGTTGTTATAACTGCGGTCATTGCAATTTATCTATACAGGGAATACAACAGAACTCCTGAAAGTGCTGCGGATCAACATGCGATTAAAATATCTTCTGATCAATTGATAAAGGAATTTCGCAGAGATGATTCAGTTGCACATAAAAAATATGTTCAGCAGGTGATAGAGATCTCCGGAACCCCTTCATCAGTTGAGCAGGAGGCCGTAACAGTGCTGGTTTTCAGCGATTCCGATTATTCTATAAGGTGTACTATGGAAAAGCAGATGCAGTTTTCACCTGGCTCAATTTCCATCCGTGGATTCTATACAGGATTCAATAAAGATGATCTTTTGGGAACCGATATTCTTTTGAACCGATGTATCCTTAAATGATAAGTATGAAACATTTCTTGATTTTTGCAGTGGTTATTTTTTCAGGACATGCATTATCTGCGCAAAAGTTTTTTACCAAGTCAGGACTGGTCCGTTTTGAATCCAAAACTCCTCTTGAAAATATTGAAGCAGTGAACAGATCGGTTACCACAGTGCTCGATAGATCCAGTGGTGCTTTGCAGTTTTCTCTAAACGTCCGTGGATTTGAATTTCAAAAGGCCCTGATGCAGGAACACTTCAATGAAAACTATATGGAATCTGATAAATTTCCTAAAGCAGATTTCAAAGGAACTATTGTTCAAATGCCCACCGCAACCGGTTCCTACGATGTTACAGCCAAAGGCAAACTAACCATTCATGGTGTTTCCCAAAATGTATCTATTCCTGGAAAGCTTGTTATAGATGATAATAAATTTATACTCCGGTCCACCTTTCCTGTATCACCTTCTGATTATAAGATCGAGATCCCTTCTCTTGTTCGTGATAAGATCTCAATGACGCTTACCGTATCAGTTGACTGCACACTTAACCCATTAAAATGATTTCATGAAATACATTCTGATCTTATTCCTATTCATATCAATTAAAACATTTTCACAGGATGATCTGATTGCATTCGTTGATTCGGATTCTTCAAAGAAAGAACTTGTAACTGGTGCATTTAAATCATCACGTGTTATCAATGGTCATTCCATTGAAATGATCGGAAGAGGAGTGCTTGATTTTCGTATCCTTCATCGGTTCGGAACTTTACAAAATGGGATCAAGGATATGTTTGGCCTGGATGATGCCAATATCAGGCTCGGATTTGATTATGGGATCACTAATAACCTGACTGTAGGAATTGGAAGAAGTGGTTTCAATAAAGAACTTGATGGCTTCATAAAATACCGCCTGGTTCAACAATCTTCAGGTGCTGGATCTTTCCCCTTTTCGATTGTCTGGGTTTCCGGTATGACAGCCAAAACCATGGACTGGACAGATAATATTGAACATGATTTCTCCGACAGGCTTGCATATTACCACATGATTGCGATCGGAAGAAAATTTACACGCAATCTTAGTCTCCAGGTTAGTCCAACATTTGTACACCGGGGTTTTGTATATATTAATGAAGAAAACAATTCATTTGCACTTGGATTGGGGGGAAGATATAAGATCACCAAACGACTTGCATTTATGGTCGATTACCATTATGTATTCTCTGGAATTGATAAGGATCTTAATGCTAATCCTCTTTCTGTAGGAATAGATATAGAAACCGGAGGCCACGTTTTCCAACTGCATTTTTCTAACAGCACAGGAATGAATGAAAAAGCATTCATCACAGAAACAACAGGCAAGTGGGACAATGGCGAAATCCGATTTGGCTTCAACCTGTCGAGGGTATTTAACATTTCCAGGTCTGCGAAGAAAAAAAACTGGTAGGCTTTTTGAACAGTCTGCCCCATGATCATACGCTTCAGCATTAAGGAAAGATCAATGCTTGCATGGCTGGCGGCAAAGAAGCTTGGTTCAAGGCAGGTGGCTATTGTCTTCAATAAAACAATCCATCTTCATAATACTTCAAAAGAAGAATTTCTTTCCAATTCAAGATGGGTGAGGCATGAACTAGAGCATATCCGCCAGTTCAGGGAATATGGTCCAGTTCGTTTTATATGGTTATACCTTGTTGAAAGTATTCGAAATGGTTACTACAATAATAGGTTTGAAGTCGAAGCACGTGCAAGTGAATCTCTTTCTGCAGTACAGGAATTGTAAAGTGCATAACCTCCTGACAAACTATAGACTTCCTTAAACCCATGTTGCCGCAAAATCCGGTAAGCCAGGTATCCTCGTAACCCGATCTGGCAATAGAGATAAACCGGCAATTCCTTATCTAGTTTATACAACCGATCTCTTAATTCATCAACAGGAATATTGATGGCTCCTTCAATATGACCAGATTCATACTCATTCGAATTTCTTACATCAAGTAATGTTGCACCAACCGGTATATGATCCAGTTCATTCCAGTAAAATATATGCAGTCTTTTCAGCAATAGATTTTCTGCAACAAATCCTGCCATATTGATAGGATCTTTTGCTGATGAAAATGGTGGTGCATAAGCATGTTCAAATTCTGCAAGATCAAAAACAGTTTCTTTATGCTGAATGGCGGCTGATAATATATCAAGCCTTTTATCTACTCCTTTAAATCCTACGACCTGTGCTCCCAAGACCTGCCCATCAAATTCTGAAAATGCAAGCTGAATGGTAAGCTGTTTTGATCCGGGATAATAACCTGCATGCGATCCTGAATGAGTGGTCGACAATTTATGTTTGATACCGGCACGCTGTAGCATCTTTGAACTTACTCCGGCAGTTCCGACTGTCATATCAAAAACCTTTACAATCGCAGTGTTGATAGAACCTTTGTATTTGCGATTGTTATGGCATGCTATATTTTCTGCAACAATACGTCCCTGCTTATTTGCAGGCCCTGCAAGAAATGTCGATTGATGTGTATTTAGGATTGGATTGATGAATTCAATTGCATCACCCAACGCATAGATGCATGGATCTGAAGTTTGAAGGTGTTGATTTACCAGGATGCCTTTATTCTTGCCAATATCAAGTCCTGCTTTCTGTGCAAGTTTGGTATCCTGCCTCTCACCAATACTAAGAATGACAAGATCTGTATCTATTGAATTTCCATCATTTGTAAATACAGTCAGTCCATCATCATTTTTCTTAAATCCTGTTACTCCTGTCTTAAGTTTTACCTCTACTCCCTTACTGCGAATATGTTGTTGAATAATTGCGGCGATAGGGAAATCGAGTGGCGCAAGCACCTGCTCCCCCATTTCAATGATGGTTACTTCAATGCCAAGTCCATGCAGGTTTTCAGCCATTTCAAGTCCAATAAATCCTGCCCCTATAACAACAGCTCTGCGAATACTTCTCTCTTCAGCAAATGATTTGATCCTGTCGGTATCATGTACGTTTCTCAATGTAAAAATTCCGGGAAGATCAATTCCTTCCAGAGGTGGGCGTACTGGTTCGGCACCTGGTGACAATACAAGCCTGTCGTATCCTTCCAGGTGTTCTTCTGCGGTAAGTAGATTTCTAACCAACACAGTTTTTGAAGAAGGGTAGATCTCAATTACTTCACAATTGATCCTTACATCAACATTGAATCTTTTTTTGAAATCAACTGCATTCTGAACAAACAACTTGTTTCTTTCCCTGATCACATTGCCGATATAATATGGAAGGCCGCAATTAGCGTACGACATGTACTCGCCTTTTTCGCATATGATTATTTCTGCATGTTCATCGAGTCGTCTTAAACGTGCTGCAGTACTTGCTCCACTGGCCACAGCTCCAACAATCAGAACTTTCATTCTTAAGGGTTTAGGCCGCAAGTTATAAGTGGCAGATTTTGAAAACAGTGATTTTCGTCACCTATGGCTAAATGACCCACTCAACTTCCCGTATGGTTCTTTCCATTGTATCTTCAATGATCAACTCACCGGAATGATTTACTCCTTTTATAAGGGCTTCAAAAGTTTTCCCATTTTGCCTGAGTTTTCGTACCGTTCCTTTGAACAACAGGTGATCATTATATTCCTGGATGATTTCGTTTTCCTGTTGATTATTAAGTCTTTTGTCGATAAAAATGCACAACTCCCTGGCTAAATTTTCAGTGTCAAAATGAGTTCCAGTAATTTGTCTTAATGAAACAGCTTTCTGAATACCTTCAGGAAAATTAACCTGGTTAATGTTGATTCCCATTCCCACAATGTGCCATTTGGGTTCTTTACCCGACAATACATTTTCAATAAGAATACCTCCTGCCTTTCTGTCACGCCAGTAAATATCATTAGGCCATTTAACATAGACTTCACTTTTAGCATAGGATTCGAAGAATTCCCTGCATGCCAGTGCAGTGGAAGCAGATAACAGGAATGGCTTGTATGGCTGTTTTGGAGAAAGTATAAGTGATAGCGTGATGTTTTGTCGGGGTTCCGTTAACCATGTTTTTCCTCTTTGTCCGCGACCGGCCGACTGATGTTCTGCAAACACAGCTAAACCGTGACTGGCCAATCCTTCATGTGCCAGGCCCATGGCATAGTTGTTGGTGCTGTCAACCTGTGCCAGTTTTATAAAAGGCTGGCCGATAGGATGGGTTGAGGGAGTTTGTGCCGACAAAGTACTATTTTTGGACATTGCAAAAATAGGTGATAGGTTTAATAGGAGAGTTGGGCTAAATTTCAGAAATTGATAAGGAAACTTATATAACCCTCCGAACAGATTCATTCACGCAAAATGTATTGATTATTGGAACAATTGTCTAAGTTGTCAGCGCGTAAAAAGCGCTCAGGTGCAGTAAGGTTAACGAGGAATTCAAAGATCTTTAAAGCGATCATTCACGCAATCCATGAAAAGAAAGGAGAGCATATCGTATCGCTCGATTTAAGAAAAATCCCTGAATCAGTTGCTGATTTCTTTATAATCTGTGAGGCAACAAGTACCACACAGGTTAGAGCTATTGGAGATTACGTGGCATCTTATCTTAAGGATGCACTCGGCGAAATCCCCTACAGGCATGAAGGTCAGCAGTCAAGTCACTGGATCCTCGTGGATTATGTGAATATCGTGGTTCATGTGATGTTACCCGAAACCCGGAAATTTTATAAGCTCGAAGAAATGTGGAGCGACGGAGAGATGGAGGAGCATAATGGCTGATCTGCACAACTATTCCATGCAGTATCATGTTAAAGATTTCTATTGACCGTGATAAGTTCACGGTCATCCCGTATTTTCAACCGTTTATTTGATTTTTTAAGTATAAAGGAGAACTAAGCTAAATATGGCACAAGACGATAAAAGGCCGAACGAGAGATTCCCAAGACTAAAACCTAGAGAAGACGGAAATGCTCCCCGCAAAGGACCTAAATTCAATATTTACTGGATCTGGGCGATCATTTTTGCAGTTTTAGTGGGTTTCCAGATTTTCGGTTCATTCGCTCCCGAAGCAAGACCAATTGAATCGGAGCAGGAATTCAAGAATAACATGTTAGAAAAAGGCGACGTGGAAAAGCTGGTTATTGTAACCAACAAAAACCTCGTTCGTGTATATATCAAAAAGGACAGCCTGTCTAAACCTTATTATAAGGACAAGATGGACAAAGGCTGGCCTAACGTAAAATCTGAAGGTCCGCACTTTGAATTCCGGGTTACCAAGGCCGATGAATTTGAAAAGCGCCTGAATAGCTGGGTCGAAAAGAATCCGGCTATAGAAGTTCCATATACCCCTATCCAAGAGGGAGAATGGTTTGTTCCGCTTATGAATTTCATGCTCCCTCTATTGGTGATTGTGCTCATCTGGATCATGCTCATGCGTAAAATGGGTGGCGGATCTCCGGGTGGCGGAGGTGCAGGTGGAATCTTCAATATAGGTAAATCCAGGGCTACGTTGTTTGATAAAGGAACCAAGGTAAATATCACTTTTGCTGATGTTGCAGGACTTGATGAAGCCAAGGTTGAAGTGATGGAGATCGTTGATTTCCTGAAGAATCCTAAAAAATATACTTCACTGGGTGGTAAGATCCCGAAAGGTGCGCTGCTGGTTGGTCCTCCGGGAACAGGTAAGACCCTCCTGGCAAAAGCTATGGCCGGTGAAGCACAGGTTCCGTTCTTCTCCATGTCTGGTTCCGATTTCGTAGAACTTTTTGTGGGTGTTGGTGCGAGCCGTGTTCGTGACCTGTTCAAGCAGGCTCGGGAAAAATCGCCTTGTATCATTTTTATTGATGAGATCGATGCGATTGGTCGTGCCCGTGGAAAGAATGCCATCATGAGTAATGATGAAAGAGAATCAACACTGAACCAGCTCCTTGTTGAGATGGATGGTTTCAGTGGTGAATCAGGGATCATTGTACTGGCGGCAACTAACCGTCCGGATGTATTGGATAGTGCATTGTTGAGACCAGGTCGTTTCGACAGGCAGATCTCTATCGATAAGCCGGATCTTAAAGGTCGTGAGCATATCTTCAAAGTTCACCTGAAGCCGATCAAAATTTCAACCAAAGTTGATATTCATAAACTTGCTGAACAGACGCCGGGATTTGCCGGTGCCGATATCGCAAACGTTTGTAACGAAGCGGCCCTGATCGCAGCAAGAAAAGGTAAGGAGCATGTTGAAATGGAAGACTTCCAGGATGCGGTTGACCGTGTAATTGGTGGTCTGGAGAAAAAGAACAAGATCATTTCTCCTGAAGAGAAAAGGATCATTGCTTACCACGAAGCAGGTCACGCGATCTGTGGATGGTACCTTGAACATGCTTATCCGTTACTGAAAGTGACCATCGTTCCAAGAGGTGTGGCAGCACTGGGTTATGCGCAGTATACTCCAAAAGAGCAGTACCTGTACAATACCGATCAGTTGCTCGACCAGATCTGTATGACGCTTGGTGGTAGGGCAAGTGAAGATATTTTCTTCAATAAGATCTCTACCGGTGCTCAGAACGATCTTCAGCAGATAACCCGTATAGCTTACTCAATGGTAACTGTATACGGTATGAATACCAAAGTAGGTAATGTAAGTTTTTACGATCCTGCAGCAGAAAATCAGTTCACAAAACCATATTCTGAAGAAACCTCCAGGTTGATCGATGAAGAAGTTAGAGGATTGATCCAGCATGCATACGATAAAACAAAAGAATTACTCACAGAGAAGAAAGAGCAGGTTGAAAAACTTGCAGAGGCTTTGCTTGAAAAAGAAGTGTTGTTCCAGAGTGATGTTGAAAACCTGATCGGAAAACGTCCTTTTGGTGATAAGAAAACCATCGATGTTGATGGTGAACATCATCCAACCGGTGCGATCAGTGAAGGGGTTCCACCTTACGATAGTAACGTGACTAATCACCCTGCAAGCTCTTCAGCCAATCCTTCAGAACAATAATGATCTAGTTGTAATGAATGTATCACCCTCGAAAGAGAATATTTTAAAAAAGATCAGGAAGGCGTTGAGTCACTCAACGCCTATTCCTTTTCCGGGCAGTGAAGGTAATACATCACTGTACCAACCTTCCTTGCAGGAGCTTGAAGTAGAATTTGCGGAGCAGTTCACAAGTTTGCTGGGTAAGTTTTCTTTTTGTCTTGATGTTAATGAACTGAACCGCCAGCTTAATTCATTGATTACACAAAATGAATGGTCGAAGATTTATTGCAGCGAAAAAGGACTCGCATCCTTTTTGCCTGCCGCCAATCATAATAGTCCCTTTCACCAGGATCTTGCCAGTTGCGATGTAGCAATTACATCCTGCGAATGCCTGGTGGCAAGAACAGGTTCCATTGTGTTAAGCTCAGCTCCATTAAGCGGTAGAACTGCATCAGTTTATGCACCAATCCATATTTGTATCGCTACTGTGAACCAATTGGTATATGATATCAAAGATGGACTTCAGTTGATGAAAGAAAAATATGGGAACAATCTTCCTTCGATGATCAGTTTTGCTACGGGACCAAGCAGGACAGCAGATATTGAAAAGACCCTGGTGGTTGGTGTTCACGGTCCAAAAGAGGTTTATCTTTTCCTGGTAGATGAATTGCCTGCCTTTTAAACAATCCCTATTTTAGCCCGATGCAATTACCAGCAGGTAAAAAAGTGTATTTCCTATCGGATTTTCATCTCGGCGCACCAAACTTTGAAAAAAGCCTGGAGCGGGAGAAGATCATTGTTTCTTTTCTCGAAAAGATAAGAAAGGACGCAGCCGTTATTTTCCTGGTTGGCGATATGTTTGATTTCTGGTACGAATACAAGAGAGTAGTTCCAAAAGGATATACCCGTTTGCTCGGAAAGCTTGCAGAGATTAGTGATTCAGGCATTCAGCTTCATTTTTTTGTTGGCAATCATGATATGTGGATGAAGGATTATTTCCAGCAGGAACTCAATATGCCTACCTACTTCGAACCGAAGGAATTTCAATTCAATGGAAAGAATTTTCTTGTAGGACATGGAGATGGACTCGGACCAGGCGATCATGGTTATAAGGCAATGAAAAAAGTATTTCGCAATCCTGTTTGCCAGTGGTTATTTGGAATTCTTCCTCCATATTTTGGAATGGGACTCGCAAATTTCTTCAGCCAGAAATCCCGTGAGGCAACAGGAAAACATGATGAAGTTTTTCTTGGAGAAGAGAACGAATGGCTGATCACCTATTGCAAGGAAGAACTTGCAAAGAAGAAATATGATTACCTTGTTTTTGGTCACAGGCATCTTCCAATCGATTTCAGTTTCAAAGATGGAAGCAGGTATATAAACCTGGGCGACTGGATACGATATTTCACTTTCGCAACGTTCGATGGAAACCAAATGACATTGGAATCCATCTATCCGGAAAATGAATCTAAGATCACCAGGGTAAATTCATGATCAGACATCTATTATTGATATTATTTCTTGGGCCATTGGTGCTTTTTGCACAAGCCGATTTCAAATTTGAAAGAACCATCAAAGGTGATATCCAGGATTTTTATGTTGACAACCTCAATTATATATACCTGGTTTCAATTGATGGACAACTCAAGAAATTGAATCCTGCAGGCGATTCCATGGCAGTATTCAATAATGTCAGGAAGTATGGAAAATTGTATTCGGTAGATGTATCTAACCCACTTAAAATTCTTTTGTACTACAGGGATTTCAATACCATTGTAGTGCTTGACCGATTCCTAAATATTCGTACTTCAATTGACCTCAGAAAAGAATCATTGTTCCAGGTTAAATCCATAGGGCAGGCCTATGATAATAATATCTGGATCTATGATGAACAGGAAAGTAAGATCAAAAGAGTTGGTGATGATGGAAAGATCATTGATCAGTTCACCGATTTTCGTTTGTTGTTCGATACAGTGCCATCACCTCAATACATCATCGACCAGGACAAGCAGTTGTATTTATACGATCCGGCTACAGGTGTGTTCATCTTCGATTATTACGGTGCATTAAAGCGCCAGCTTCCATTCAAACACTGGAATGATTTTGCAGTGATCAATAAGTCATTGTTTGGAAGGGATGATCAATTCCTTTACAGGTATGAGCCGGGAACCTTGAATCTTCAGCAATTCCCGTTAACTCAGGCAATGAGATCAGCCAGGAAAATGATTGTTGGCCAGGGTAAAATATATTTGCAGGAAGAGAACCAGCTTAGTGTATTTACATTCTAGTTCCTTCAACAGCTTGTAATGAATAAATTTCTTCAATACAGATTTCTTGATAACGCAATTCTTGATTACCTGGTAGTACTGGGTATCGTTCTGTTTGCTCTGCTTGTCAAAAGAATTCTTTCCAAATACATTGCGGGCCTGCTTTTCAGGCTGATGAAAACCCGCACCAATACAATTGATCAGAAAGTCTTTACACAGTTGGTGATTGCACCTTTAGAATTTTTCCTGGTTGTGCTGATTACCATAATTGCATTTGAAAGATTGAATTTTCCTTCGCTGCTCGATGTGAAGATCTATAAGGTCAGTTTCCAGAACATGATCGGCGGATTAACGATCATCGTTCTTATTATCAGCTTTATCAGGCTATGTATTAGGATCATTAATTTTCTTGCATTGATACTTGAAGAAAAAGCAAACCTTACTGATGATCAGACCGACAACCAGTTGGTTGTTTTCTTCAAAGATTTCTTCAAAGTCCTGCTTGTAATTCTTGGTCTTGTATTGGTATTGAAATTCGCGTTCGGATATTCTGTATCAAGCCTCATCACAGGGTTAAGTCTTGCCGGGGCTGCAATCGCACTCGCAACAAGAGAAAGTATTGAGAACCTGATAGCTTCCTTCATTATATTCTTTGACCGTCCATTCAGCACCGGTGACCTGGTTAAAGTTCATTCCTTTACAGGCACGGTCGAAAAGATCGGGCTGAGAAGTACAAGGATCAGAACCGATCAGAAAACTTATGTGACAGTACCAAACAAACAAATGGTGGACAGCATTCTTGATAATCTTTCCCAGAGAACACAAAGAAGATCTTTCATACAGCTGGAGATACTTTCAGATACATCTAAATCAACCATTGATCAGTTCATAACATTACTCCGTGGCAAGATCCTTGAGATGAAAGAGATAGAAAATTCTACAGTTATGCTGGCAGATTTTCAGAAAAATGCTTTTGTGGTTTCAGTGGAGTTTTTTACTGCGCCAATTCCTATGGATAAATTCAATAGTGTAAAGGAAAAGGTCAATCTTGATATAATAGAATTGCTGGAATCTTTGAATATGCATCTAAAACCCTGATCAGAGATTTGCTTTCATTTCCAGGAAGAAAGATTTGATCTCTTCAAGTTTGCGGATCATTTCAAATTTTTCCTTGCCGCGTTTGTTCGACTTCAGATATTCTTTCGCTCCTTCGATGGTCAGTTTTCTTCTTCGCAGCAGGTCGTAGATCAGTTCAATGTTTTTGATATCAACCGGTCTGAAATGACGATCACCTTTTTTGTTTTTCCTGGGCTGGATGATATCAAATTCAGATTCCCAGAATCTTAGCAGGGAGGCATTCACTTTAAACATCAGGGCTACCTCGCCAATCGAGTAGTATTGTTTTTCGAATTGAGATTCGTCTTCCGGGATCTCAGGGAAATCTGTTTCAAATGACTTCAGCGATTTTCTACCTCTTGGTGATTTGGCCGGAGCTTCTTCATTTGGAGCAGGTTCTTCGGCCACAAAGCTGATATGGTCGAAGTCTATAATCTCGGGTTCAATGGGCTCTGGCTGTTTCTCTTCTATAACTTCCACTTTCTCAACCGTTTGCTTAGTTTCTGCCGACTGCTCCTGGGGTTGGGCCTGCGGCTCTGCGGGTGCGAAAAAATCGAATGTTATTTGTGAGAATTTATCCATGCTTCAACTGAATCGGCGTAAAAGTACGATGATTGTTTTCTGATAATACACAAGCGGCATTTGTTGTGGATAAGTTAGGGTTTAAACCCCCCTTATCCCGCTTTAAATCCGTAAATTTGCAGGAATCTATTTTTTCATTAAAAACTTGATCTACAAGCCATTTATGAATCCTGAAACAACGGAAGTTCTACAACCTTCAGCCGGAAATTATGGTGCAGATAGTATCCAGGTTCTTGAAGGACTGGAAGCGGTGCGGAAAAGGCCGGCGATGTATATTGGAGATATTGGTGAAAAGGGTTTGCATCACCTTGTATATGAAGTAGTTGACAACTCAATCGACGAAGCTCTCGCGGGATATTGTAAAAATATTTTTGTAACCATACATGAGGATAATTCCATCTCCGTTCAGGATGATGGTCGTGGTATTCCAACCGGTATTCACCCGAAAGAAAAGAAAAGTGCACTGGAAGTGGTAATGACCGTTCTGCATGCCGGTGGAAAATTCGATAAGAATACCTACAAAGTTTCCGGTGGTCTTCACGGTGTGGGTGTGAGTTGTGTGAATGCACTGAGTACCAAACTGCATGTAGAAGTTTGTCGTGAAGGACAGATCTTCGAACAGGAATACCGGATCGGTGTCCCTCAATACCCTGTTAGAACCATTGGAACTACCGATAACAGGGGTACCAAGGTTCATTTCTGGCCAGACCTGACCATTTTCCAGGTTGGTGTTTATAAGAAAGATATCCTTGAAGGAAGGCTTAGAGAGCTTTCATTCCTGAATAAAGGCATTAGCATTACCCTGACTGATACCCGTGAAAAGGACGAGAACGGGGAGATCTATACAAAAACCTTCTTCAGTGAAGGTGGTATTGTTGAATTCGTTGAAATGCTGGATAAGAATGCCGGCAGGAACCCACTTCTTCCAACCGTTATTTATGTTGAAGGAAGAGACGAGAATACCAATGTGGCAGTAGAAGTTGCCCTGACCTATAACGACAGTTATTCAGAGCATATCTATTCTTACGTGAACAATATCAATACCATTGAAGGCGGTAAACACGTAGAAGGCTTTAGAAGAGCACTGACAAGGGTTTTCAAGAGTTATGGTGATAAGCAGGGGCTATTTGAAAAGGCAAAGGTTGATATCGAAGGAGATGATTTCCGTGAAGGATTAAGCTCAATTATTTCTGTAAAAGTTCCTGAACCACAGTTCGAAGGTCAGACCAAAACCAAACTGGGAAACAGTGAGGTGAGTGGTGTGGTAGATCAAACAGTATCGAGTGCACTGAATATCTTCCTGGAAGAAAATCCGAAGGAAGCTAAAAATATCATCCAGAAAGTAATTCTTGCTGCACAGGCAAGGGCTGCAGCTAAAAAAGCGCGTGAGCTTGTTCAACGAAAAAGCGTATTAAGCGGTGGTGGACTTCCCGGTAAACTGGCCGATTGTTCCGATAGAGATCCTGAGCGTTGTGAATTATACCTTGTGGAGGGTGATTCCGCAGGTGGAACAGCTAAACAGGGCCGTGATCGTTCCTTCCAGGCAATTCTTCCACTCAGGGGTAAAATCCTGAACGTGGAAAAAGCCATGGAGCATAAGATCTATGAAAATGAAGAGATCCGGAATATGTACACTGCGTTAGGTGTAACGGTTGGAACTCCTGAAGATCCTAAAGCACTTAACCTGGTAAAACTGCGCTACCATAAGCTGATCATCATGACCGATGCTGATGTAG
Organism: uncultured bacterium; assembly: GCA_966112615.1. Classification (GTDB taxonomy): domain Bacteria; phylum Bacteroidota; class Bacteroidia; order Chitinophagales; family Chitinophagaceae; genus Flavitalea. Next base: position 11,325 of record CBHWDO010000001.1, on the reverse strand, counting down.
ATGGTAGCCACATTGCAACTTTGATCCTCACATTCGTATATCGCTATATGAAGGAGCTGGTGGAGCAGGGATATGTTTATATCGCCCAGCCGCCATTATACCTCGTGAAGAAAGGAAAGGACCAGGCATATGCATGGAATGAAGAACAGCGCAAAGCATTGGTTGAAAAGTTTGCACACGGAAAAGAAGACAGTGTAAACATTCAACGATATAAGGGTCTTGGTGAAATGAACGCTGAACAGCTATGGGAAACAACCATGAATCCTGAAACAAGATTGCTGAAGCAGGTAACCATTGAATCGGCTGCCGAAGCAGACAGAATCTTTAGTATGCTGATGGGCGATGAAGTTGCTCCAAGAAGAGAATTCATTGAAAGCCACGCGAAATACGCAAGGCTCGACGTATAATTGCATTTATAACCAATAAAACAAAGAACATGGCAGACATTAAACTGACCGCTTATAACGTTAAGACCAAAGAAAAAGGCGTTGAAATTAAAGATGCAGTGATCACTAAAACTGCAAAAGGCGCTTACATGGCACAAGGTAACGACGGTAAAGGAAACAAACTCACCACATTGCTGGGAGAAGAAAAAGCATTGGCAGCTATCAAAGCTGGTGTTGCTAAACAAGGTTGGTAATACCCTCAACTTATAAAAAGAGATCCATCCCTTTATGAGGATGGATCTTCTTTTTATATAACCATTCAAGAAACTCACACGAATTGCAGGTACTTGCTCTTTCGATTAAGTATTGATACATCATCTGCATGTAACCAGTTCTTCAGTATTGTCGCATAAACATCTTTAAAGTCAACGGTATGCTTAAGGTCTCCATTGTCAAGATCTTTAAGATCCGGAAGTGCATTAAGTAATCCCTTTTCTTTTAAAGAACCACCAATAAACATCATGTTATTAGCTGTACCATGATCAGTTCCTCCACTGGCATTTTGCGCAACTCTTCTTCCGAATTCAGAAAAGGTCATCAACATAACATCTTCAAAACGATTGTTTGATTTAAGATCCTTTACAAAGGCGGAAATAGCTTCGTTCATTTCATTGAAAAGCCGCTTCTGCTGGCCTTCCTGGCCTGCATGTGTATCAAAACTTCCAATTGAAAAATAATACACGGAAGTATCAATGTCAGAAAGTATCAGCGAAGAAATTGTTTTTAAACTCCTGCCCAGTTCAGTGGAAGGATAAGTGATTTTTGAAGGGCTGATCCTGCTTTGCTCAAAAATATAATCAGCAGAATTGATAGTCTCGGATAGTGTTTTATATAGATAACTGGCTGGTTCTTCATGGTGATCCTGCTGCCTTGATGAAAGGTCCTTAAAATATCTTTCATGTGCTGCATTGAATAATCTTCTAGGATCGCGAAATGCAATGCCCTTCATGATATCTCCTTTCATTGCAAGGCTTAAAGTATCATCAATTTCCAAAGCTTTTGTAGGCCGGTCACAACCTTTGCATTGTGCATCAAGATAACGCCCGAGCCATCCCGTATTGACGTATTCATTGCTGTTGCTTGCACTATGCCATATGTCCATGCTTCTAAAATGTGACCTGTCAGGATTGGGATATCCCACATTATTTAAAATGGCAAGTGATCCATCATCGTAAAGAGATTTAAAACCAGCAAGTGTGGGGTGTATACCCGCATCTGTGCTCAGTTTTAGAGCGTCCTCTCTCCTGATGGAAAGTCTTGGTCTTTCCCGGTAATAAATATCATTTGTGATCGGAATAATTGTATTCAACCCGTCGTTACCACCGCTCAGCTGTATGATCACCAATGACCTGTTTCCTTTCGGTGCTACAATATTTGATTGCATTCCTTTCAGAAATGCTGGTATCATGAATGATGCTGTTGCCAGCGAACCTGATTGTATGAATTTTCTTCTTTTGATCAGCATAAAATAAGTTTAGCAGAGTTGGTATTCGGGTGTACTGAGAAGTTGAAGTGTTACCGATTGAATGAAAGATTCCCTGGAGGATTGATCAGCATATTTCAAAAGCAGTTCATTGTTGATGGACTCCGGCTTCTGAAGGATCGTTGATTTAAGTGTGTCTAATAGATCTTTTCGTTCAATCTTTTTAAATGATCTTGTAAATGATTCCCAATTGATATTGGCTGCAAAAGCATTTCGTTTCTCCTGCTGATTTCCCATCATCACATCGTCATCATCTTTTGCACGATATTGTGCAAGATCATTGGAGGCTAACAATTGCGGAAGCTTCATTCTAAACAGTAATGAGGAACTATCTATCCAACTTTTTCCACCAGGCCAGCCTGCAACATTGGGCGGATAGAATAATACCTGTCCCAATACTCGTTGCAACATGATCTGTGAATCTTCATTATTAATTTCCATTGGAAGCATTCGCCTGATCCCGGCAATCAATTCAATAGGTGATTTGATCTTGTTGCCAATATTTTTTTGATTATAGAACCATTCGGAAGTAAAGACATCTTTAACCAGCTGCATGATCTCGTAATCACTGATGTAAAACCTTTCGGCCAGCCAGTTGATCTTTTCGTTATCTGGTGTTTCATTGACGAAGAAGCTGTAAAACTTTCCTGCTATAAATTTTGCTGTTTGCCTGTTAGATAAAATAATATCGATCACATCATCACCATCCAGGTTCCCCGTCTTATTAAGAACTTTTTTTGATCCGTTATCATGCTGAAATTTTCTGAAGATGAATTCGCCTTTCAAATTTGCATTCCATCCTGTGAATGCTCTTGCTGCTTCTTTCACATCCTGTTCAGTATAATGGCCCCTGCCCATCGTAAACAGTTCCATTAATTCTCTTGCAAAATTTTCATTCGGCTGGTCCTTTACATTACGATTGTTGTTCAGGAAGAAGATCATGGAGGCCGACTTACTAACTGATCTTAACAGTTGCGCAAAATTTCCAAGTGCATTGGTGCGGATAATTTCCAGTAATTGCTGCTGGTAAAGAATATTAAGGTTACGGCTTGCAAAATGTCCATGCCAGAAAAGTGAAATTTTCTCTCTTAATTGCTGATCTGAGTTGATCATTTGGTTTAGCCATTGAATGTTCAGATTCCTGATTCCATCTCTTGATTTTACGCGCAACATTCTTTTTTCTTCGTCACTCAGAGATCTTACCTGTTTGCCCGCTTCACCGAAACCCATCACCAATCCTTTGATATGATCATCCACAACATCAATTGAAGAAGGAGTTTTTGAAGAAGTTTTAATTAAGGCATTCCAAACAGCATCTGTTGAAACTGTTTCCAGGGAACTGAGTTGTTCGCACATAGGCCCAAATCCTGCACGAAATAAAAGGTGCTTATTCTTTGTCATTTGCATGGGTGCGGGTTTAAGCCGGCCTCAGACCATTTCGTCTCAGGATGGTTTAATCAGGGGAAAATATTAACTTGATAGATCAACCACCCCTATGCGTATTCATCCCTTTAAATATTTATCCCCCCTGCTTATCTATGTGGGTGCTTTACAATCCTTCACTTCCTATGGATGGAGTTGTTATATTCCATTGATCTATGCATGGATCATCATTCCAGTCCTGGAATTACTGTTTAAACCTGATCCTCGAAATCTTTCCCTTGCTGAAGAAGAAATGGCCAAACATAACCGGTTGTATGATTTTATCCTGTATGCGGTAGTAATACTTGAATTCCCAGTATTGTATTTATTTCTTCATTCGATGAGTGATCCTGTATTATCTCTTTCTGATAAGATAGGAAGAATAGGAAGTATGGGACTTATATGCGGTACATTCGGGATCAATGTAGGCCATGAATTGGGACATCGTGTTAAGCCTTTTGAGCAATGGCTTGCAAAGTTTTCTCTGATGACTTCCCTGTATATGCATTTCTTTATCGAACATAATAAAGGACATCATAAAAGAGTCGCAACCCCTGATGATCCAAGCAGTGCACGATATGGAGAAATGGTGTATTCATTCTGGTTTCGTTCAATCATATTCAGTTATCTCAGTGCCTGGCATATTGCAAACAATGATTGCAGGAAGAAGGGGAGATCTGTTTTTTCTTTAAGCAATGAAATGATCCAGGTTCATATAATACAGGCTGCGTGGATTGTGGTTATTTACCTGCTATTCGGGTATCCTGTCATATTTTATTATTTGGGAGCTGCTTTGATGGGAATTCTACTCCTTGAAACTGTAAATTATATTGAGCATTATGGTCTCTCCAGGAAGATGATCCAACAGGGGAAATATGAAAGGGCCATGCCTGAACATAGCTGGAATAGTGATCATGTATTAGGCAGGATCATGTTATTTGAATTATCAAGGCATAGTGATCATCATTACCTCGCCAGCAGGAAATACCAGGTATTACGCCATCATGATAATGCGCCTCAAATGCCCACCGGCTACCCAGGGATGATGTTATTATCCCTGGTGCCCCCGGTATGGTTTTCAATAATGAATAAACGAATCAGATCTTTAAGCAATAGAGTTGAAACCGGCGTAGCTGTGTAATACTTTTGGAAGATGAATTCCATCAGCCGCCTGGTTATTTTCCAGCAAACATGCCAGGATCCTTGGTAAAGCAAGGGAACTTCCATTCAAAGAATGCGCAAGCTGCGTTTTGCCATCAGCACCTTTGAACCTGATCTTCATCCGGTTGGTCTGGAAAGATTCAAAGTTTGACACAGAGCTGACTTCAAGCCATTTGTCCTGGGCTGCACTATACACTTCGAAATCATAAGTTAGTGCAGAAGCGAATCCCATATCTCCACCACACAAGCGAAGGATACGGTAAGGTAATTCCAGTGATTGGATAAGCTTTTCAACATGCGCAACCATTTCATCCAGAACTGCATAACTCTTGTCAGGATGCACCAATTGAACGATCTCCACTTTATCAAACTGATGCAGTCGGTTCAAGCCTCTTACATCCTTACCATAACTACCTGCTTCACGACGAAAGCATGGAGTGTAGGCAGTCATCATTATTGGGAAATCTGCTTCTTTCAAAATTTCATCCCTGTAAATATTGGTAACAGGAACTTCTGCTGTAGGGATCAGGTAGAAATCGTCTTCTGTTGCATGATACATTTGTCCTTCCTTATCCGGTAACTGACCGGTTCCGTATGCTGAAGCAGCATTCACCATGTGTGGCGGAAGCACTTCGGTATAACCTGCAGCAGTATTATAATCAAGAAAATACTGGATCAATGCTCTCTGCAAACGGGCGCCTTTGCCAATATAAACAGGGAAACCACTTCCAGTCAGTTTATTGCCTAATTCAAAATTGATCAGGTTGTATTTTTTGGCCAGGTCCCAATGTGGTACTGCTCCTGATGGTAATACAGGCTGATTGCCTCCTTCCCTGATATTTATATTCTCTGCAGGAGTTCTTCCTTCAGGAACTATTTCCGCCGGAAGGTTTGGCAGCTGGATGAGGGCATCGTGCACTTTTTTCTCAACATCAGCAAGCTCAAGGTTGATAGGATCAAGGCTGGCTTTCAGAGAAGCAACTTCTGCCTTGCGGGATTCTGCTTCCTCCTTCTGACCTTTACCCATCAGCATACCTATTTCTTTAGATGTACTGTTAACCTTTGCCTGGGTTTCATCAAAGGAAGTCTGGAGTTTTTTTCTCTGTTCATCAAGCGAGAGAATATCATCAACCAATGCAAGGTTCTGGAAATGCTTTTTCGCCAAACTTTTTTTCACCATTTCCGTGTTCTGCCGGATAAAACTGATCTGTAACATCTCGCTATTTATTTGCGGCAAAGGTAGCGGAACAGAAGGATTCAAGCAACGAGCCAATGAACTCTCTTATCTTTACGCCATGCAAGCGAATGATGATATACAGGCAAGATGGTGGAAGCTTGAAGAGAAGCTGATCCAGCGATTTGGAAAAAAGCCTGACCTTGAAAGTGTATTATTCCTGATAGGGATACAGGAATTTGGTCAACCGAAAGAGAAGTTCAGTAAGGAAGAGAAGCAGGATTTGATGCATGTTGCAGTGTGTTCCCTGTTGGCAGAAAGTGGCTATTATGTACTGGAAGGAAAGGATCCGGATGGCTGGCCGCATTTCAGACAATTAAAGGCATTACCTGAATTGAATATGATAGAACAGGAGTTCTTTATTAAAGACCATGTTTTATTATACTTCGACAGACAGGGGTTCTGATTTAAATAATATCCGTTTTCCGTTACCTAATTTTCAACATATTTGCAATCAAATAAACACCGATCATGAATATTCCGGCTAATTTGAAGTACACAAAGGATCACGAATGGATCAGTATTGATGGAGATGTAGCTACTGTAGGAATCACTGATTTTGCTCAGGGAGAGTTGGGCGATATCGTTTATGTTGAAATTGAAACTGTAGGAAAAGCTCTTGAAGCAAACTCGGTTTTCGGAACTGTTGAAGCTGTAAAAACGGTATCAGATCTGTTCCTCCCTGTTTCAGGAACCATCCTGGAGGTAAACCCTTCTCTCAATGGAAATCCAGAACTGGTTAATAGCGATCCTTATGGTGAAGGTTGGATGATCAAAATGAAAGTTGACAATCTTTCTGATGTTGAAGCCCTGATGGACGGTGCAGCTTACGGAAATCTTGTAGGTGCATAAATCTGAACTTTCTGCAGTTTCGTAGGTTTAACAACATCACACACCCTGCTTTAACCAGGGCCTTATCTACAATTGGGTACAACACAAACATATTCTGAACAAGAGCTGGTATCCCTGCTCAAAAGCAGGGATACCAGGGCTTTTGGATACCTGTATGATAATTATTCAGGAGCACTCCTGGGTATAATCAACCAGATCGTCGATGATATGGACCTGGCCAATGATGTTCTCCAGGATGTTTTCGTCAATATCTGGAGAAAGATTGAATTGTATGATTCCGCAAAAGGCAGACTTTTTACCTGGATGCTGAATATCGCAAGAAATGCCTCGATCGATCTTATCCGTTCCAGTGCCTATCAGAATATGAAGCGAACGAAAGATATTGAAGACAGTTACGACCTGGGTAGTTCAAATGAGCTGGTCCAGGTGGATCATATCGGGCTCAAGAAAGTGTTGGACAAGTTAAAGGAGGAACATAGGGTATTGGTGGAACTTTCCTATTTTAAAGGGTACACCCATGAAGAAATATCTGAGATAGAGGATATTCCACTGGGTACCGTTAAAACTAGAATACGAAACGCATTAAAGCAACTTAGAGAGATATTACAGTGAACATCCAGGAATACATATCATCGGGAATAGTGGAGGCCTATGTGCTTGGCCTTGCCGATCCCCAGGAAGCTGCGGAATTCGAGCGTCTATGCGCTGAATATCCTCAATTACTGGAGGCAAGAGAAGCCTTTGAACTTTCACTCGAGCAGCAGGCCGTTGCTCATGCAGTCATGCCCGATAAAAGTGTCAGAAGCCGGATCTTTGCTGAATTACAGGTTGAGGCAGATAAAACTCCAAAACTTGTAGTTGCCCAGGAGCCTGTGGAAAAGGAGATCAGTATACCAGTTGTTTCTCCTTTCAAAAAATACCTGGCAGCCGCATCCCTTATTTTACTTGCAGGAAGTATAGCACTGAATCTTTATTTCTATAATAAATATAGTTCAGTAAAGAATCAATACAATGCCCTGGTATCCTCACAGTCGGATATGGTAAAGAATAATTCCATCCTTCAAACTAAATTGAATGAGTACGAAAAAACTCTTTCCATTATGAAGGATCCTTCGGTGCAGGCTGTCAAAATGCAAGGCTCAAATGTGCCGGGAAGCCCTGATCCATCAAGCGTTGCAACGGTTTATTATAAGTCAAATTCTTCGGAAGTTTTTCTGGTGGTGAACAACCTTCCTAAGCCTGCTGAAAATCAGCAATACCAGCTTTGGGCTATTGTTGATGGAAAGCCTGTTGATGCGGGTGTGTTCGATATTGCAGGAAATTCTCTTATCTCCATGAAGTCTTCTTCAGGCGCCCAGGCCTTTGCTGTTACCCTTGAGAAAAAGGGAGGAAGCCCTGTTCCACAGGGTACCATGTATATGCTCGGTAAAATATAGTTAGGTTTCAGCTATAAGATTTTCCTTATTTTCATCCCATGTTCGCTTTATTTCGAAATGTCTCTTCGAGGCTGTTTATACCGGTTTTATGGACTTTGCTGATCATTTTTTTATTATCGCTTCCAGGCTCTGCAATTCCAAAAGTGAATTTGGGTATTCAGCATGTAGATAAAATCGTACATTTTATACTGTTTGGATTATTTCCCATATTCTGGAGTTATTATTTCATTCCCAGGAAGGGATACCGTAACTGGAAATGGATTGTTGTGCTGTTTTGCTTTTTGTCGATCGTCCTGGGGATTGCCCTAGAATATGTTCAACAATATTTTGTTGCGAACCGGGATTTTGATGTATTGGATATTTATGCGGATTCCTTAGGTGCTATTGTTTTCGGGATCCTGCTCGTTTTATTTGACAAGAACTACCTGCGGTCATAAAAAAAGCCCCTGTAGAAACAGGGGCTGTAACCAAAACTAACTGCTTATGAGAAAATTGACTGCTTTACGATTTTCTTACTTTATATAACGCAAACCAGGTGCCATTAGTGCGGTGCCATTAGTTAAAGAAGAATTAAAGGAATAAAAAAGCCACCTTGGTAGGTGGCTTTCTTATTAGTCCTGTTTTGAAAGTTTCTCGGAATTCTCTGTAAACTGCAGAGCGTCAATGAATTCCTGGATCTCGCCGTTCATTACTGAATCCAGGTTGTACACAGTTAAACCAATCCTGTGATCTGTAACACGTCCCTGCGGATAATTATAGGTCCTGATCTTGGCACTTCTGTCGCCGGAACTAACCAATGACTTCCTGTGGCGGGAAATTTCTTCCTCCTGCTTTCTCACCTGCTCCTCATAAAGCCTCGTACGAAGCATTTGCATCGCTTTTTCCCGGTTTCCAAGCTGGGTTCTTTCGGTCTGACAAATTACCACCGTTCCCGTTGGAAGGTGGGTAAGCATTACCTTGGTTTCTACCTTGTTCACGTTTTGTCCTCCCGCACCACCGCTTCGTGCAGTTTCCATCTTTACATCACTTTCTTTTACTTCAACATCAACTTCTTCTGCTTCAGGCATTACTGCAACGGTTGCAGCAGAAGTGTGGACACGGCCACTTGCTTCTGTATCAGGAACTCTCTGTACCCGGTGAACCCCACTTTCAAATTTGAGGGTACCGTAAACATCATCACCTGTTACTTCCACATTGACTTCCTTATATCCTCCAACGGTTCCTTCATTTTCCGACAGAATGGCTGTTTTCCAGCCTTTCTTTTCACAGTATTTAAGGTACATTTTCAGCAGATCGCCTGCAAAAAGGCTTGCTTCATCACCTCCGGTACCGGCCCTTATCTCCAGGATTACGTTTTTATCATCCTGTGGATCTTTAGGGATCAGCAACTGGCGGATTTCCGTCTCCTTCTTCTCTTTCTTTTCTTCCAGTTCCGGTAGCTCTGCTTTTGCCAGGTCTCTCAGCTCTTCATCGTCCCCGTTCAATGCTTCTTTATAGAATTCAACATCGTCAAGGATCTTAATATATTCCTCTCTTGCCTTCACGATCTTTTCCAGGCTGCGGTATTCCTTGCTGGTAGTCATGAATTTTTTATTGTCATTCACGATCTCCGGGTTGGTAAGGGCAACGCCCAGGTCATCGAACCTGGCTTTTATTGCTTCGAGCTTATCTAGCATAATTAATTACTTTTATCTTCAGCTTAACTGTATGGTTTTCAGCATTGGCTGAAAATCGGGTGGGCAAAGTTAATCCATATAATTCTTCAATGGGCTACGAAAAGTATTGTGCAGACTATTTATTTACCGGGTTTCAGCTTCTCGGGAATGATAATGTATTGGTAAGGGATGAAAAAGGTAAAATAGTTGATATTATTCCTAAAAGCCAGGCTGGGGATGATGTCCAGTATTTTGAAGGGTTATTGTCGCCCGGATTTATTAATGCTCACTGTCACCTGGAGCTTTCTCACATGAAGGGAGTAATTCCCAAAGGGCTTGGAATGGCTGGATTCATTGAAGCTATTATAAAAGGAAGGTTTTCTCCAAGGGAGAAAGTGTTACAGTCGATTATGGAGGCTGAACAGGAAATGGCAAAAAACGGGATTGTAGCCCTTGGGGATATTTGTAATACTACCGATACGATTGGTTGTAAGATGCAGAGCAGGATATTTTTCAGGAATTTCATTGAAACTTTCGGGACGGATATTTCCGGTGCAGGACAAAAGTTCCGTGTTGCAGGTGAAATTCTGCAGGCATTCCAGGAAGCGAATGTTGGTCCGGCGGCGATTGTTCCGCATGCTCCATATTCCCTGTCGGATGTTTTATTTGAGATGATCAGCAAAGCTTCTTCGGGGAGAATTATCAGTTACCATAACCAGGAATCGAAGGCAGAAAATGAGCTGCTGGAAAATGGTGGTGGTGAGTTTCGTGCATTGTATGAAAGGATGCAAATGCAAATCACCAATCTAACGTTGAAGCATAGACGAAGTTTGGAGATTGTATTACCATATTTAAGTACTGCAGAGCAGGTAATATTGGTACATAATGTTATGACAAGAGAAGAGGATCTTAGTAAGGTTGATATATATGGTAGGAAGAAATTTCATTGGTGTGTTTGTGCCAATGCAAATTTGTATATCACCGGTGATTTACCTGATTTAAAATTGTTGCGTGACTATAGTGAGCAAATGGTTATAGGAACGGATAGTCTTGCTTCAAATGATTTTTTATCTGTACTGGATGAGATGAAGACGATCAGGAAGCATAACAGTTGGCTTACAGTAGGCGAGTTGCTGAAATGGGCCACCATTAATGGTTCCAGGGCATTGGGTATAGACAGGAGGTATGGTAGTTTTGAAAAGGGCAAGCAGCCTGGAGTGGTATTGATCAATGGGATCGGTGATGATTTTGATATTAGTAATGCATATGTAAACAGGGTGTTGTAACATATGATGAAAAAGAAATTCTGAGATTTGTTTGAAATAAGTTTGGAGGGTAATGTACCTGCTCTTATCTTTGCATCCCGTTTGAGAAAAACGGTAGCTCTTCAACAAACAATCAGCAATAATTTACTGGTGAAAAATGTTTTCTTCAATGAAATAATTTGAAGCAGAATGTTGTCGTTTGAATGTTGGAAAAATTAGTTCTCTGAAAGTTTTTGGCTGATATTATTGATGGTGGTTTTTGAAAGAAAATTTTAAAAATAAATCTGAAATAAATTTGGCTGAGATATAGATGTCACTTACCTTTGCACTCCGCTTGAAAAATAGCGGGAAGAGTTGAGGTGAAGACTTCG